>NZ_CP158375.1:1200000-2400000 GCF_041021955.1 Caulobacter sp. 73W | reverse complement strand
CTTGGCCGCCATGGCGTCGAAGCGGTTCAGCAGTTCGGCGTTGTGCTTCCAGTCATCCAGGGTCATGGCCCGCGCCAGGGCGGTGTTCCAGTCCAGCCCCTTCTGGAGGGGCCGCAACGGCGCCGGCGAGCCGCACACCAGGTATTTCGCGCCCAAGTCGCGCGCCATGGCGATGGCGGCGTCGGGATTGTCGCGCAGGTCGGGCATGGAGACGTGGGCGCTGTCGCAGGTCAGGCCGGCCTCGTCCAAGGCCTTGCGGAAGACCTTAGGGGTGCGGCCATGCAGGCCCGCCGTCTCCACCCGCGCATAGCCGATCTTCGCCAGCCTCCGCAGCGTCGGCTCGAAGTCGGCGGTTAGCTCGGCATGAACCGACCATAGCTGCACGCCCAGCGGCCACGGCGAGCGCGCCGCCAGGGCCGGCGTCGCCACGGCGGCCAGCCCGGTCGCCAGGAAGGCCCGCCGCGACAGAGCGCCGATCATGCCTTGGCCGCTGGCCGCGACACCGTTTCGGGGACCGGCGCGGGGCAATGGGTCTTCAGGAACTCATCGTGGCTGGGCAGGCGATCCACGAAGGACTTCATCATGGGTCCGGCCTTGTCCATGATCTCCTCGATGACCGAATAGGGAACCCGGTCAACGAGCTGCTGATACCGCTTCGGCCGAATGCCCATGCCCTCCATCACGGACTGCCAGGACGGGGCACGGAACATGTCGTCGACGCCGTCGCGCAGCACGCCGTGGGCGCGGAACAGTTCGATGCGCTCTTTCAGGCTCTGCGGCAGCTCCACCTCCCGATAGGCGCGCCAGAACGGCGTGTCGTCACGCTCGGACGTGCGGTAGTGCAGGACGATGAAGTCGCGAATCTCCTCATAATCCATGGCCATGCGGCGATTGTATTCCGCCGCCAGAGCCGGATCGAAGCTCTTGTCCGGGAAGAAGCGCAGCAGGAAGTCCATGCCGCGATAGATCAGGTGCAAGGCGGTTGATTCCAGCGGCTCGATGAAGCCGCCCGCCAGGCCGACAGCGATGCAGTTCTTGTTCCACAATTGCTTGCGCATGCCGCTCTTGAAACCCAGCACCCAGGGCTCGCGCAGCACCTCACCCTCGACCTGGCTGAGCAGGGTGGCGACGGCTTCGTCGTCACTGCAGTACTTGCTGCAGAAAACGTAGCCGTTGCCCGCCCGATGCTGCAGCGGGATGCGCCACCGCCAACCGAAATCCTGGGCGGCGGCCAGGGTGTAGGGATGCGGCGGGTTGATGTTGATGGTCTGGGTGGCCACGGCCCGATCGCAAAGCAGCACGTCGGACCAGTCCAGAAACTCGGTGCCCAAGGTCTTGCCGTTGAGGATCGAACGGAAGCCCGAGCAGTCGACGAACATCTCGCCAGCGACCTCGCGGCCATCGCGCAAGATGACCTTCTCGATGCCGCCATCAGCGCGCGTGACCACATCGTTGACCATCCCCTCGATGCGCTTGACCCCGCGCGTCTCGGCGAAGTTACGGAGGTACTTGGCGATCAGATGAGCGTCGATATGGACAGCGTAGCTGGCGCTTGCGGCAGGCGTTCCCTGGGCCTGCGAGGGCAGCATGAACTTCCATTGGTCCGCCATCACGCCCGCCGGGGCGAAGTCGATCAGGGATGAGGGATGGCCGTTGGCCTTGGCGCGAAGCCAGCAGTGATAGAATTCGTTAGCGCCGATCGGACCGCCGATCTTTCCGAACGGGTGGTAATAGACCTCGTCCTTCTTGCGCCAGTTCTCGAACCGGATCGCCAACTTGAAGCTGGCCTGGGTCGCCTGGATGAACTCGCGCTCGTCGATGCCCAGGCTGTTGATCAGTTGCAGGAACGGCGGGATCGTGGACTCGCCGACGCCGACGGTGCCGATCTCCTCAGATTCCACCAGCTCGATCTCGCAGGAGCCGTCCTGGAAATAATGGCTGAGCATGGCGGCGGAAATCCACCCGGCGGAACCGCCGCCGATAATGACGATCTTCCTGATCGCGTTGGGATTGGTGTCCGTCATGGCCGCTTCCTTGGATCTTTTCTTATTGGTTCGCCCGGCGTTCGTCGGGGACAGGGACTATCGCAGGCCCGGCTTAAGTGTCGTTTCCAAGAAGGTTGGTCACACGCTGCCAGGGTGTGAGGCCAGCGATGCCGGAGTGTGGTCGAGCCAGGTTGTAGCTGTCGGTCCAAGCCGTAACGGCGCGTGCGCGTTCGTCGGAAGAGGAATAGGGTCTGGCGTAGGCCCATTCACGCAGGCTGGTCTGGATGAAGCGTTCGGCCTTGCCATTGGTGCGTGGGGTGTAGGGCCGGGTTCTGAGATGCCGGGCTCCGGCGAGTTTGAGAGCGGCGGCGAACTGCCTTGAGCAGTAGGCTGCGCCGTTGTCGGTCATCACCCGCTCGACCTGGACGCCTTGTCGGCTGAGCCAGGCCAGAGCGCGTTGCAGGAAGGCGGTCGTGTCGTCCTGCCGCTCGGACCCCAAGATTTCCGTGTAGGCCAGACGCGAGGCGTCATCGACGCAGACGTGCAGGAACTCCCAGCCGGCGCGGTATGATCGACCCAGTCGGCGATCTTTGGTGATGCGGTGACCTTCGGTGGTGAACCGATTGAGCTTCTTGATGTCCAGATGGATCAGCTCGCCAGGCCGTGAGCGCTCATAGCGGATGACTGGAGCCTTGGGCTCAAGCATCTTCAGTTTGCCCAGACCCAGGCGACGCAAGACCAGGCCGACAGTCGAGCGGGCCATGCCCAGCCCCCGGGCTATGACCGGTCCGGTCATCCGCTGGCGGCGCATCGCTTCGATCTGGGCCTGGCGGTCCGCCGAGACACGAAGGGGGCATCGCCGCGGCGCTGAACTGCGGTCATGCAATTGCCGATCACCCGTGCGATGTCGGGCCAGCCATCGGTAGGCGCAGCGTCGTGATACGCCGCTCGCCGACGCTGCCCGAGCCACCGGCCAGCTGTCATCCTCAATACGGCTGATCATCAAGGCTCGACCAACTGGCGTCAGCCGAGCATTCTTATGGACGTTCATCCGGGGCCTCCGGAGCTAGAAGTTGTTGTGTCGCAACTCCAGCCTCTCAGCTCCGCCCCGGGTGAACAACCTTCATAGCTTCGACACTTAAGCCGTCGCCTCTTCCAACTCCGGCAGATAAGGGCCGCAGTAGCGTTCCAGGAAATCCTGGTGGGCAGGGGCGTCCGCGACGGTCTTGGCGACGGCGCGGCGCATATCTTCCATGCTGCGGGCCAGCCCGTCGGCGTCGAGCGTGTCCACGGCCGGGTCGTAGTCATCCGGCATGATGCCGAAGCCGTCATAGATCGCCAGCCAGCTCGGCGGAGAAAACATTTCCCAGCGGTAGCGAACGAAGTGCCCGCGGCTGCGGAACATCTCGATCTTGTGGGCCAGGGTGTCGGGGATTTCGGCGTCCCGGCAATGGCGCCAGAACGGCGTGTCGGCCCGTTGCGCGGCCTTGTAGTGCAGGATGATGAAGTCGCGGACGCGTTCGAACTCGCGCCGGGACCAGTCGTTGAATTCGTCGACCAGGCGCGGGTCGAAGCGGCGGTCTGGGAACAGCTGCTTGATCTTCTCGATGCCCGTCTCGATCAGGGCGATGCTGGTGCTTTCCAGCGGCTCCAGGAACCCGGAAGCCAGACCTAAGGTGACGCAGTTCTTGTTCCAGGCCTTGATCCGCCGCCCGGGCATGAACCGGATGGGACGCGGCTCGAACAGCAGCTTGTCGGGGATGGTCGAGACCAGCTCGGCCTTGGCCTTATCGTCGTCGATGAAGCGGCTGGAATAGACATAGCCGTTGCCGAACCGGTGGCGCAGCGGAATGCGCCAGCGCCAGCCGGACGATAGGGCAAGGACGTCGGTATAGGAGGGCGGGTTGGGGGCGCCCACGCTCTGCACCGCCAGGGCGCGGTCGCAGAACAGCCAGTCGCTCCAATCCTCGTAGCCGGTCTTCAGGGTCTGCTCGATCAGCAGGCCGCGGAAACCGGAGCAGTCGATGAACAGCTCGCCCTCGACCACACGGCCGTCGTTCAGCTCAACCGAGGTGATGAAGCCATCCTCGGCGCGCTGATTGACCTTGCCGATGGTGCCTTCGATCCGCCGCACGCCGTCCGCCTCGGCGGTCTTGCGCATCAGCTGAGCGAACAGCCCGGCGTCGAAATGCAGGGCCCAGTCGAAGACCGACAGGCTGGACGGCGGATTGGGCGATGGGGTGGTGAATTTGCTGGCCGCGGCCAGGCTGGCGCCGAGGCTGTATTCGCCCAGCGGCCCAGCCTTTCCGGCTTGGCGCATCTTCAGCCAGTAGTGATGAAAGCCCACCCCGCGAAGCTCCTGACCGTAGAGGCCGAACGGGTGGACGAACGACGATCCCGGCGCGTTCCAGTCGCGAAACTGAATGCCTAGCTTGCACGTCCCCTGGGTCGCCTTCAGCACATCCAGATCACTCAGACCGAGGGCCTGGTAGAAGCGCCGGATGGTGGGGATGGTCGCCTCGCCCACGCCGATCGTGCCGATCTCGGCGGACTCGACGAGGGTGATCTCGACCGGCAGCCTATGGAAATGCCGCCGCAGGCTGGCGGCGGCCATCCAGCCGGCGGTGCCCCCGCCGACGATGACGATGCTCTGGATGCGGTTGTCCACCACGTCGGCCTCCCGGTCCGATCTTTCCCTGCATAAAAAAGGCCGCCGTGAGGTTTGTCACGGCGGCCCTTCAACGCTCTGAAACCTTCGCTTACCAGCGGGCGCGGACGCCCAGGGTGTAGCGAGGCTCGAACTCGTTCTGCCAGACGTACTGCGTCTGACCCTTGGTGAAGCGAGCGTAGTAGTTCTCGATCTCGCCCGTGACGTTGGAGCCGTTGAAGTAGACGGTCACGTTGTCACGCACAGCGTAGCTGACGTTCACGTCCACATAGCTCGTGGAGTCTTGGAAGATCGGGATGTTGTTGCTCATCACCTCTTGCAGGCGAGCGCTGCGGTAGTTGTAGGCCACGCGGACCTGCAGCTTGTCGTCCTGGTACCAGCCGATCAGGTTGAACTGGTTCTTGGAGTTCTGGAGGAAGGGCAGCTTTTCGCCATCGACGCCGGTGCGCGACTCCTCGCTGGGCGAGTAAGTGTAGTTGGTGTCGAAGCCGAAGTTTTCGAGGATCGGCGACGTGATGAAGTCGCTCATGGCGACCTTGGCGCCGACTTCCAAACCCTTCACCTCACCACCGTCGCCCTGGATGGGCAGGGTGACGTTGACCGGGCGGCGAATGACGCCGTCCTGATCGGGGAAGCTGCCGCTGGTCACGCCGCTGGTGACGAAGCTGTCGATCTTCAGCAGGAAGGCCGACACCGAGACCATCGAGGCCTGGCCCACATAGTATTCCAAAGCGGCGTCGAAGTTGTCCGAACGCCAGGGGTCGAGGTTCGGGTTGCCCTTGGCCTCTGCGCTGGTGACGATGCGGATGCCAAGGCCCGGATCGTCGGCCGTGTTGATCTTAAGCGCGCCGCCGTAGTTGAGCAGGTCGAGCGGCTGCATCGTCTTGGAGTACGAGAAGCGCGCCTTCAGGCTGTCGGTGATCGCGTACTGGGCGTTAATCGACGGCAGCAGATCGGTGTACTTGCGACGGGTGACCGTGTCGCCCGCGTCGGCGTTGGTGTCGCCATAGTTGCGGGTCTCGCCGGTGATGTTCTGGCGCACCAGCAGTTCGGTGCGGATCAGCTTCAGACCCATGTCGCCCGACAGCTTGCCGAGGGCGAAGTTGGTCGCCACGTAGCCGCTCTGCTCGCGCAGATCGACGTCGTAGGATTCACCCGGAACGGTGACGCGAATGGCGCCGCCGAACACCTTCTTGTGGAAGGCCGCCGGGTTGTCGAAGTCGCGCGGATCGACCGCCCACACGCCAGGCAGGCCGGCGGTGACGCCGCCGTAGTTATCGACCCAGATGACGTTGTTGTAGGTGTCGAGGCGGGTCGGAGCGTTGACCGTGTAGGGCTGGAATTTCCGCGCGCCGGTCAGCGGATCGATGATGAATTCGCCAGCCTGGCACTGGCTCTGGTCCATCACGACGTCGATGGCCTTCCACTGAGCCTCGCAGCCGCCGGCCGGAACGGGCGTGCCGTTGGCCTGCACCGCACCCGGAACGCCGCCGTAGAAGCCGGAGAACAGGTGGAACTGCTCGGCCTCGACCGAGCGGTCGCTGATGCGCGCGCCCACGTCGATATTGGTGATGAAGCCCAGGAACGGCTCGTCCTGGAACTTGTAGTGACCGTCGGCGCGGAACACCGACATTTCCGACTGGATCTCATTGTTGCCTTCGGACGAGAACGCGCCGATCGCGTAGCTGTCCTTGTTGGCCATGTAGTCCTTCAGCGTCTTGCCGGCGCCGAGGCCGCCGCTGATCGGACGGTCGAAGCCGCTCCAGATCGCCTTGTCGCCCGAGATATTATAGTGGAGCTGCGGGTTCTCGCCGTAGCCCAACGGGTTCGGATCGACGAAGCGGCCGCCGGCGCTGCCGACGATGCCGTTGGTGTAACGGGTCGGGAACTTGGCGGCGATGGCCGCCGGGTAGAAAGTGCCGCGGGTGCGGTCGGTCGCGTCCCGGAACAGGTTGAAGCGGCCCGGCGCATAGCGCCAGTTGCTCAGGTCGCCCTGGGCCTGGCCGTTCATGCTGAGACGGTCGCCGTCAGCATAGATGGCGCGCACTTCAGCCGTGAACGGGCCGTCGTTGTCGTAGTTCAGCTCGACGTTGAAGTTCTTGGTTTCCGACTTGGTGACGCGGTTCACCGAGAAGGAGTTCACCCACCAGGCGTCGATGTCGTACTCGTCGACGGCAAGCCACGGACGGCCGCCGCTGCTGACGCCCGTGTTCTGCGACACGCTCGGACGGGTCCACACGCCGAAGGCGTCGCCGGACCAGCGGTTGGAGATGTTGACCCCGACCTTGCGGTCATACTCGTCGAGCTTGGCGTAGAAGCCTTCGGCGACCAGGGTGAAGCCTTCGCCCAGGTCGAATTCGAAGGCGCCGTTCACGGCCAGACGCTCACGCTCGACGGTGCGGGCGAAGCTCTCGAAGCCGTGCGGTGAGATGAAGTTGTTCGGGTTCGAGCCGCCCCAGTCGTTGTTGCCCGACAGGGAGACGGTGCCCGAATAGTTGTTGCCCAGGTTGGCGTTGCTCGCCGCCACGCCAACGAGGGCGCCCACGCGATCGTTGCGCCAGGAGGCCAGGGCGTTGACCAGCCAGTCGTCCTTCTTGGTGTCGTCGCCGCGCTGATACTCGGCGCCGCCGCTCAGCTGCAGGCCCGAGGCCATCTGGAAGGGGCGACGCGTGCGCAGGTCGATGGTGCCCGAGATGCCCGACAGGGCGTTGTTCGGGTCGGTGCTCTTGTAGACCAGCACCTGGTTCATCAGCTGGGCGGGAACGTCGGTCAGGTTCGGCTGGGCTTCGCCCATGTTGCCGGCGCTGAGGTACTGTTCGCCGTTCAGCAGGGTGATGACCTGCTTCAGGCCGCGGATGTTGACGGTGGCGCCTTCACCGGCGTTGCGCTGGATCTGGATGCCCGACACGCGCTGCAGGGCGTCGGCGATGGTGACGTCCGGCAGCTTGCCGATGTCTTCCGACGAAATGGCGTCCACGAGAGCGGTTTCGGTCCGCTTCACGTCCACCGACTTCATCTGCGAACCGCGGATGCCGGTGACGATGAGCTCTTCGACTTCAGCGTCCTGTGCGTGCGCGATGGTCGAGATCGCCAGGGGCGAGGCCCCTGCCAGCAGCACGGCCGCCAGCTTGGTGGTCAGCTTCCTCACGGTCGCTTTGTTGTCTGAAGACACGTTGGTTCCCCTTCCCCGTTGGGTGATGGTTTTTATTGAGTGATAGGCAATGAGAGGCCGCACGCCGGCGCGCATCGTGCGCATGCCGGGCGTCAGCGAGATCGACGCTCGTGATTGGGTCCAACGCCGCCTAAGCGGACGGACTCGAAACTTTGTTCTGCATGGCCTTGCGTCCTCCCAAACGCGGTGCGGGCGGTTTTCCGCCTGTTTATGAGACTAACTAACGACGCGTTGACAGCGCTGTCAAGCGGTCAGACAAAGCTTCGCCGCCTTTCTGTCACAGACCGCGTCGCGGCAGCCTTGCTCGCGGACCTTCAGTTCGGCGGTTAGCACCACCTTTAGATGTGGTTGTCATGTTTGCAGCATGACCGTCCTGCGCCGTCCCTTCGCCAGAGCGCTTGCCATCGGCTCCGTCGCACCCGCCGTCGCCTTCCTGGCGTGGTCGTGCGTGGCGCTGACAATGCGCCACAAGCAGTTGACGCCGATCTGGGCGGCGAACGCGGTGGCGCTCACCGCCCTGCTGCTGGCGCCCACCCGCTACTGGGGCTGGATCGTGGCGGCCGCCGTCAGCGGGAACCTGATCGGCAACGCCGCCGCCGGCGCGACGCCGATTCTGGCCTTCGGCCTGTCGGTGACCGACGCCGTCGAGTACGTCGCCTGCGCCCTCATCGTGCGTAAGATCCTGGGTGCGCAAGTCGACCTCAGCCAGCCGCGCCACCTGACATGGTTCGTGGTCGCCGCGGTCGGCAGCGTCCTGGGCTCGGCCCTGATCAGCTCGCTCATGCTGCACGCCCTCGGTCGCGGCATGATCATGCAGAACCTGACCCTGTGGACCCTGGCCAACAGCTTGGGCCTGTTGATAATCACGCCGGCCTTGACCACTCTTGTGCGCCGTCCGGACGGCTTCGGCGCCCGCTTCTTCGACCGCATCTCGATCGCCGCCATCGCGACCATCGCGGCCATGGTGGTCGCGGTCTTCCATTTCGGCCCCTACCCGTTCCTGTTCTTCGTGCCGCCGCTGGTCCTGCTGCTGGCCGTGCGGATGGAGGCCCTGGGCGCGATGATCGGGGTTGCGGTCACCGCCATCACAGCCGTGCTGCTCAGCGCCGCTGGCGTCGGCTCTCTCGACAACCAACCGATGAACGCGGTGGAGAAGGCCATCGCCCTGCAGCTGTTCCTGGCCGTCACCACCCTGACCGCGCTGTTCGTGGCCGCCATGGCCGCCCGTGGACGCCGCCTGCAGCAGGAGGCGGTCGCCGCCCGCGACGCCGCGCGCGAGCACAGCCGCCGGGCCGAAATGGCCGAGGGCGTCATCGGCCTGGGCCACTGGCGCATGGATCTGCAGGCCCAGAACCTCGTCTGCTCGCGCCAGATGTACGACATCTTCGGCCTGACCGACGAGGACGCCGACCTGCTCGCGACGGTGCGTTCCATCCTGGTCCAAGAGGACCGTGACCTGCTGAGCGCCGAGTTCCAGAACATCGTCGCCGGCGCGCCGCCGATGAACGACATCAATGTCAGCATCGTCCGTCGCGACGGCGGCGTGCGGCGGCTGTCGGTGCGTATGCGGCTGGATCGCGACCATGACGCGCCGACGGCGGTGTTCGGCACCACCCTGGACATCACCGCCCAAGTCGCCAGCGAGGCGGCCTTGGCCGAAAGCGAGGCGCGCTTCCGCCTTCTGGCGGAGAACGCCAACGACCTGGTCGTCCAGTGCAATACGCGCGGCGTGCTGACCTATGTTTCCCCATCCTCGAAGATGCTGCTTGGTTACGACTCCGAGCAGCTGGCGGGGCGCAGCGCGCTGGATTTCCTGGTGCGCAGCGACGCTCGCGCCATGCTGGCCGCCCTGGTCGCCCAGGGCCTCGACAGCGAATGGCGGCCGCCGACCCGGATCGAGTACCGGATCCGCAAGCACAACGGCGAGACCGCCTGGTTCGAGGGCCAGCCCGTGGTCGTCCGCGACCCCGCGACCGACCGGATCACCGGCATCACCGACATCGTCCGCGACATCAGCGCCCGCAAGGCGCTGGAGGCGCAGCTTCACGAAGCCCGAGTGGAGGCGGAGGCCGCCGCCGCCGCCAAGGCCGAGTTCCTGGCCAATATGAGCCATGAGTTGCGCACGCCCCTGACCGCCGTCATCGGATTCTCCGAGATGGCCGCCCGTCGCCCGGGCCAGGATGTGCAGACCGTCGAGTATCTGGAGCTGGTGACCACCGCCGGCCGCGCCCTGCTGGCGACGATCAACGACATCCTCGACTTCTCCAAGCTCGAGGCGGGTCAGGTCGAGATCAATCCCGTCGATACGGATCCCCGCACCCTGGCGGAGCGGACGGTGGCCCTGTTCTCGATCCAGGCCGCCCAGAAGGGACTGACCCTATGCTCCACGGGCATCCAGACCCTGCCGACGGCGGTGAGCATCGACGCCGAGCGCGTCCGGCAGGTGCTGCTCAACCTGCTGGGCAACGCGGTGAAGTTCACCGAGGCGGGCGAGGTTCGCCTGGAGGCCGCCTATGATCCGCAAACGACGATGCTGCGTATCGACGTGTCCGACACGGGCCCCGGCATCCCGCCGGACGACATGGAGAAGCTCTTCAAGCGCTTCTCCCAGATCGACGGCTCGTCCACCCGCGCCCATGGCGGCACAGGTCTGGGCCTGGCCATCTGCAAGGGTCTGATCGAAGCGATGGGCGGATCGATCGCGGTGACCAGCACCGTCGGTCAGGGCTCTCGCTTCAGCTTCTCGATCCCCGCGCCCATGGGTCAGGCCGAGGTCGTCGAGACCGAGGACGCGCCGCCGGCCATGGCGGGCCGCCGGGTGCTGTTCGCCGACGACAACCTCGCCAACCGCCAGCTGGTGCATGTGCTCCTCAACGCCGTCGGGGTGGATGTGCGCCTCGCCCATGACGGGGTGGAGGCCATTCGCCTAGCCGAGAGCGAATCCTTCGACGCCTTCCTGCTGGACCTGCGCATGCCCGGCCTGGACGGCGAAGGCGTCGCCCGCCATCTTCGCGCGGCCGAGGCGCCCGGCGCGCGCCGTCCGATCATCGCCTTCTCGGCCGGCGCCGCGACACCGGCCCTGATGGAGGTGTTCGACGCCTGGGTCGGCAAGCCCGTGATCCCGGAAACTCTGCTATCCACCCTGGGCGGCCTCGTCGCCGCGACCCCGCCTGCGCCCCGCAAACGGGCGCACCGGACCAAGGCCAGGATTTCGCAATGAGTGACGACCAAGCCCCGCCGAACGAGACGCCGATCCAGAAGGCTCTGCGTTTGAAGAACGCGGCGCTGGAGGCGCGGCCGAAGCCGCCGCGCGGCGGACGGTTTCAGCGAGAGCAGGCGATGGGCCTGAACAGCTCGAAATCCCGCAAGCCCTGGACGGGCGGCTAGCTCACCACTTGGGGCGGAGGCTGAAGCTCACCCCGACCATCGAGGATTGGACAGTCTCCATGCCTCGGAACTGTTCCTTGCCCTTGATGCGCCGGCCCACATAGCCGATCGAGGCCTGCATCGCGCCCTTGCGCCAGGCGACGCCGGCCTGGGCGTCGCCGACCAGGCGACTGGTGGCGTCGGTGGACCAGCCGGCCCGCTCCCATCCGCCGGCGCCCTGCATCATGTTCATGCCGACCGCGCGGCCCGAGGCGGCGGCGAAGAGATACCAGCGGCCCTTTTCGCCAAAGGACGAACCGTCCTTGACGCCGACCCGGTCGAGGGCCCCGTCCACGCGCTCTTCCAGGTTCCGCCCCACCCGCAACATGGCGCCGGCCTCGGCGCTGTTGCCGCTGTCGCCAAAGCCGACGGCCGCGTGCGGCGACACGTCGATGTCGAGCTTGCCGGCGGAGAAGGCCACGGCGGCGGGCCAGCCCCGCGTCAGGATGACGTCATAGGCGTCCACGCTGGCGAAATCCTCGGCGTCCACGCCAGGTTGGGGCAGGACGAGGCCGCTGCGGCCGGGCGTATAGCTGGCGACGCTGACACGGACGGAGTCCACCCGCTTGCCGCTCTTGCTGGGCGTGACCGTCTCGCGGGTCGACCAGTCGACGATCCCGTGGGCGTCGTCATAGCGGGTGGACGACATGGAAAGCGGAGATGCGACGGGGCCTTGCGTGGCGAACGCGCCGCCGACGCCGAGCGGACGCTGGCCCTGCACGGCGAAGTCAGAGGCGTCGAGCGCCTGGCCAAAGGCCGAGCCGGCGGCCGCCCAGGCCGCCAGACATCCCAATCCAACCCAGATCCGCATGGCGGATCCCCCATCGTCCCCGATCAGTCCGCGGGTCGGCCCATCCTGACCGCGTGATCGTCATCCGCTGAAACAATCGTTGATCGGGGCTTCGGGTTCCGATGTCGGCAGGGCGTCCGGTCTCAGCCTTCTGTGATCAGGTCGCTAGGGCCCCCAAGCGTGGCCGAGAGTTGACGCTCAACACCCATCCCTCCAGAGTAAGTCCTTAAACAGGACCATATACCGATGACCGACGCCGTGATCGCCCCGACGCCGTACTCCGCCCTGGTGGAGACAGTCCGGACATCGGGTAGTGCGCACATTCCCGAGGATTGGCTCCAGGGGCGGACCACCTATGGCGGGCTGTCGGCCGCCCTGTGCGTCGAGGCGGCCCTGCACGCCTTTGACGACCTGCCGCCCCTGCGCTCGGCCATGCTCACTTTCGTCGGCCCCGCGGCGGGAGAGGCGACCTTTCGCACCGAGATCCTGCGCCAGGGCAAGTCAGTCACCGTGGTCAATGTCGACATGGCGAGCGACAGCGGCCTCGCCACCCGCGCGACCCTGTGCTTCGGCGCGGCGCGGGCATCGCAGCTGGATCTGACCTGGATCGGCAAGCCCGCCGTCGCCTCGGCAGCCGAGTCGCAAGATCTGGCTCAGGGCCGGGGGTTCGGCCAACACTTCGAGCGCCGGATCGCCGGCGGCTCCACCCCGCTGGCTGGCGAGGGCGACCCCGAACTGCTGTGGTGGATCCGGCACCGTGACGCCGACGCCGGGTCGAACGCGGCGTCCCTGCTAGCCCTGGGCGATGTCCTGCCGCCAGCCGCCGCTGTGCTGTACCGCCAATGGGCGCCGATCAGCTCCATGACCTGGATGGTCGAGTTCACCGATCAGGACGCCCAGCCGCAGGACGGCTTCTGGCTTTGCCAGAGCAAGGCGGAGGTGACCGCCGCCGGCTATTCCGCCCAGGGCATGACGTTGTGGGGGGCGGGTGACCGGCCCGTCCTGATCGGCCGGCAGACCGTGGCGGTGTTCGGCTGAACGAAAAAGGCCGCCCCTTGCGGAGCGGCCCTTCGATGTCTTGCGCGTCTGCCTTATTGGCAGGCCAGGCACTCTTCGTAGTCGGTGCGCGGGGTGCTCATGCCCTCGGCGGGCGCGGCGGCCTCGGCGCCGTCAGCGCCGGCATAGGCCGCGCGCTGAACCGACTTGGAGCGCAGGTAGTAGAGCGACTTCACGCCGCGCTCCCACGCCTGCCAGTGCAGCATGTGCAGGTCCCACTTATCCACGTCGCCCGGCAGGAAGATGTTCACCGACTGCGACTGGCAGATTTCCGGGGTGCGGTCGGCGGCCAGTTCGACCACCCAGCGCTGATCCAGTTCGAAGGCGGTCTTGAAGACGTCCTTCTCGTCCTGGGTCAGGAAGTCGAGGTGCTGGACCGAGCCTTCCTGTTCGAGGATCGAACCCCAGACGGCTTCGGTGTTCTGGCCCTTCTCGTCGAGCAGGCGCTCCAGATAGGGGTTCTTCACCGCGAACGAGCCCGACAGGGTCTTGTGGGTGTAGATATTGGCCGGGATCGGCTCGATGCCCGCCGACGTGCCGCCGCAGATGATCGAGATCGAAGCGGTCGGGGCGATGGCCAGCTTGTGCGAGAAGCGCTCCATCACGCCGCGCTCGGCCGCGTCCAGGCACGGCCCCTTCTCCTCGGCCAGCAGCTTGGAGGCCTTGTCGGCCTCGCGGCGCAGGTGCTTGAACAGACGCATGTTCCAGCTCTTGGCCAGGGCGCTTTCGAACGGAACGTTCTGAGCCTGCAGGAACGAGTGGAAGCCCATCAGGCCCAGGCCCACCGAACGCTCGCGCTGGGCGGCGTAGACGGCGGCGGCGGCCGGCGACGGCGCGCGGAGGATGAAGTCCTCCAGCACGTTGTCGAGGAAGCGCATCACGTCCTCGATGAAGCGCGGCTCGTCGCGCCATTCCAGGAAGGTCTCGGCGTTCACCGACGACAGGCAGCACACCGCCGTGCGGTCGTTGCCCAGGTGGTCGGCGCCGGTGTGCAGCATGATCTCGCTGCACAGGTTCGACTGGCGCACCGACAGACCCAGGTCCTTCTGGTGCTGCGGCATGGCGCGGTTCACGGTGTCGGAGAAGATCAGGTAGGGCTCGCCCGTCTGCATGCGCAGGTCGAGGATCTTCTGCCACAGGTCGCGGGCGTCCACTTCACGGACCACTTCGCCGGTCTTGGGCGATTGCAAGCCGAACTTGGCGCCGTCGCGGACGGCTTCCATGAAGGCGTCGGTGATCGAGATGCCGTGGTGCAGGTTCAGGGACTTGCGGTTGAAGTCGCCCGACGGCTTGCGGATTTCGAGGAACTCCTCGATCTCCGGGTGGTGGATGTCCAGGTACACCGCCGCCGAACCCCGGCGCAGGCTGCCCTGGCTGATGGCCAGCGTCAGGCTATCCATCACGCGGATGAACGGAATGATGCCGCTGGTCTGGCCCTGGCCCTTCACCTTTTCGCCGATGGAGCGGACGCTGCCCCAGTAGGTGCCGATGCCGCCGCCGTTGGCCGCCAGCCAGACGTTCTCGTTCCAGACGCCGACGATGCCGTCGAGGCTGTCGGACACCGAGTTCAGGAAGCAGCTGATCGGCAGGCCGCGGTCGGCGCCGCCGTTGGACAGCACCGGGGTCGCCGGCATGAACCACAGCTTGGAGATATAGTCGTAAATGCGTTGGGCGTGTTCAGCGTCGTCGGAGAAGGCGGTCGCCACGCGGGCGAACATGTCCTGGTAGGACTCGCCCGGCAGGAGGTAGCGGTCCTCCAGGGTGGTCTTGCCGAAGTCGGTCAGAAGCGCGTCGCGCGAACGGTCGACCTCGACCTTGCTGACGACATGCAGGTGCGGACGCTCCGCGGGGCGCATCGGCGCCGCCCGGGCGCTGGTGTTTGCCTGCTGCTTCGCCGCTTCACTCGCCATCATCAGCCCCAAGATCCTGTACTTTAAACACTTTCAGCCGGGCCCGCGCCCTGCCGTCCGTTGTCTAGATGTTGTGCCGACTGCCCACCGCCGACCTACATATGGGGCCACGCAGGTGGTGAATCGTCAACGGGGTGAATGGGGCTTAACCAGACTTTTTCGTTAACAACCTGTTGACGGCGAAGGCTCCCCAGCGGGTTCCCTAACCCAATGTTCAGCAATGGCGGGGCCCTGCGGGGCGCCGACCCTTCGAGCCGCCTTCAGCGAAAAAATTGCGGCCTGAAGATTGTCCCCAGGGGACAGTTTTTCACACCGCTCCCGCGTCCCGCTCCGCCGACAGCTTGCGCGCCAGGGAGGCCAGGTGATCGAGCGTGGTGCGCGACTTGGTCAGCACCTCGTCGACGCTCGCGAACAGGCCGTCCTCCAGCTCCTGGGCGGAGAAGACGATCACGGGAATCGCATCGCCGTCCGGGCCCTTGAGCAGGGGAAGCAGCTCGAGCCCCGAGCCGTCTGGCAGGCCAAGGTCGAGAATCACCAGGTCCGGCCGGCGCACCGCGAGAATCGCCCGCGCCTCGATCACGCTCTGGGCGCGGATGATCTCGCCGGCGTCGCCCAGGGCCTCGCCCACCAGATGCAGAACGTCCGGATCGTCATCGACGTGGAGAATCATCGGCCCCTCGGGACGGGGGCGCTGCATCACCGTCCCGATGGCCGCGCGGATGCGGGCCGAATCAAGCGGCTTGCCGATCCAGTCGATGATTTCCACCGCCGCGCCCTTCAGCGCGTCCGGGCTCGGAGCCTCGAGCGAGACCACCACCACCGGCAGGCTGCGGTTGGGACCTTGCAGGCGCAGCCGCTTGAGCAGGTCCAGGCCATGGCCGTCCGGCAGGTTCAGGTCCAAGAACAGGCCTGCGTAGCTGCGCTCCGACAGGACGGTCTCGGCCGTGGCCAGATCGGTCACCAGCTCGGTCCGCACGCCCTCGGCCTCCAGCAAGGCCTGCAGTAGCGCGCCCGCCTGAAGGTCGCTCTCGCAGACCAGGAAGGTCGACACCCCCTCCGCCGGGCGCGGGGCGCTGGGCTTCAGGATCGGCAGGTCGATGTGGAACACCGCCCCCTGGTCGATCTCCGATTCGAACCACAGCTTGCCGCCGTGCCGATCGGTGATCTCCTTGCTGATGGCCAGGCCCAGGCCCGTGCCGCCGTCCTCGCGCGTGCTGGAGCCGTCGGCCTGGGCGAACTTGCTGAAGATCCGCGAGCGGAACGCCTCGGGCACGCCGGGCCCATGGTCGCGGACGCTGGCGCGGACGGTGTCGCCGTCGACGACGAACGAAACCTCCACCGGCTTGCCGGCCGGGGAGAAGCGCGCGGCGTTGGCGATCAGATTGCTCGCCACCTGGGTGAGGCGGTCGACGTCACCCCGGATCACCAGCGGCTTTTCCGGTTCGGCGACGGTCACCTCGATCCCCAGCTTGCTGGTGTAGCCGCGCAGGCCCTCGACCGCCTGGTGCACGACCTTGACCAGATCCAGCTCCGTCTCGGCGAAGCGCATCTTGCCGGACTCGATCTTCTGGATGTCCAGGATGTCGTTGATCAGGCGAACCAGCCGCTCGCAGTTCTTGTGGGCGATGGTGATCAGGCGGTCGGCGCGCTCCTCCAGCACGCCCGCCGCCCCGCCCTTCAGCAGGCCCAGCGAGCCGGCGATGGAGGTCAGGGGCGTGCGCAGCTCGTGGCTGACGGTGGAGATGAACTCGTCCTTCAGCTGCTCGATGCGCTTGCGCTCGGAGATGTCGCGGACCACCGCCACCACGTGCAGGCCGCGGCTCAGGCGCATGGAGCCGAACGCCACGTCGACGGGGAAGGCGCTGCCGTCGGGACGCCGCCCGACGCCTTCGATGACCACGCCGTCGCGCAGGCTCTCGCCGGTGAGGCCGATGCGCTTGAGGAAAGCCCCCTCGCCCTTGGCCGGCAGTTCGATGACCACGCCCAGGTCGCGGCGCTCCAGCTCCGCCGCCTTGCGGCCGAAGGTGCGCTCGCCCGCGCGGTTGATGGTCTCGATGCTCCCGCTGGGATTGAGGGTGATGATGGTGTCCACGGCGCTGTCGAACACCGCCTGGTGACGCGCGGCCGTTTCCTGCAGCCGCAGGGCGATGGCCTCGCGTTCGCGCAAGGTCCGCAGGATCGAGACGCCGGCGCCCAGAACAAGAAGCACTAGGAAGGCGAACAGGCCGGAGGTCAGCAGCTCCGTACCCCGGCGAGCGTGCTTGGCCTGATCGAGGCGATGCTGCAGCAGGGCGACCTCGTGGCCCTCGATCGCGGCGATCGCGCCGCGGGCCTCATCCATGATCTTGCGGCCGACGCCGGAGCGGACGCGGGCCATGCCCTGTTCGATCTGGCCGGCCCGGCGCATGGAGACGGTCAGCGCCAGTTCGGTGAGCTTGGCGGTGCTGACGCGGCGCAGGGCGCGCATGCGCTCCGCCTGGGCCGGATCGACTAGGGCCTCCAATTCTGAGAGCGCGTCGGGGATTTCCTTTGACGCGACGATGTAAGGCCCGAGGAAGGCGTCATCGCCGGTGATCATGTAGCCGCGCTGGCCGGTCTCGGCGTCCTGCAGCAGGGAAAGGACCTTCTGGGTCTGGGTCCGCGTCCGGAAAGACTGGTTCAGCGCATCGCGCATGGCGTCTTCGCGGGCAAAGGCCTGGATCAGGACATAGCCTGCCAGCAGCAGCACCGGGATCACGGCCAGAGCGGCGGCTATGGCCACGCGCAGGGTGCGGCCTTTGGGGGCGTGGGAGGTGTCGGCCATAGGCGTCTCGATACAAAAACGTGCGGCCCGCTATGGCCCAGCCCGGTTGATGGAACACTTACTACGTCGGGGATGCGACAATCGACCCCAAGTCGACGCCGGGGCAGAAACTTAAGGCCGCAACCGCCCGGATCCGTGAGCGTTCAACCGCCATGGCGCCGCTTGCCCAGAGAATCACCGCCCTGCTGGAGCGGGCCATCCGCTTTGGCCGAGCGGAACTGGCGGTATTGTGCGCCCTGCTCGTCACGGCCGCCGGAAGCCTGGCCTTCATCGAGATCGCCGACGACGCCACAGAGGCCGACGGCCAGCGGTTCGACCAATCGGTGCTGGACTGGCTGCGGCCTGGCGCCGATCCCCGCGACGCCCTGGGGCCGCCCTGGCTGGAGCGGGCGCTGGGCGAGTTGACCGCCCTGGGCGGGATCGCGCCGCTGGTTTTGATCGCCAGCCTGGCGGTGGGCTTCCTGCTGCTGAAGGGGCGACGGGGATCGGCCCTGCTGGTCGCCCTTTCCCTCGGCGGCGGGGTGATCATCAGCCAGGCCCTGAAGGCGTTCTACGACCGCGATCGCCCGCCCGACATCTTCCGCGCGGAAGAGGTGATCAACGCCAGCTTCCCCAGCGGCCACGCCATGCTGTCCACCATCACCTACCTGACCCTGGGCGCCCTGCTGGCTCAGTCGATGGGCCAGCGGCGGCTGAAGGTCTTCATCTTCGCCGCCGCCATCCTGATCGCCGCCCTTGTGGGGATCAGCCGCGTCTATCTGGCCGTGCACTGGGCCAGCGACGTCCTGGCCGGATGGAGCCTTGGCGCGGCCTGGGCCATGGTCTGCTGGCTGACCGCCTGGTTCATCGAGCGGCGACGCGGCTTGCGTTCCGGACCGCCGGGGACTACAGACCGCGCCGTCACTGGGGAGTAGCCGCCCGCGACTATCAGCGGGGTTCGCGTCAACAAACTTGGGTTTCGACCCATGGCGCGATCAGCCTTTCAAGGCCTGGCGAGACCTTTGGCTTTCACGCGCGGTCTAGCGGGGCCGTGTGCGTGAGACGCCATAGGTCCAATCAACGCGGCCCCGCCGGACGCATCTTTCATGGAAGCCTTCCTCGTCTCCACGGGTCTCGTGGCCGTCGCTGAAATCGGCGACAAGACCCAGCTGCTGGCCCTGGTCCTGGCCAGCCGGTTCCGCAAACCCGTTCCCATCATCGCCGGCATCCTGGTCGCGACCCTGCTGAACCACGCCATGGCGGCGGGCGTCGGCGCGGTGGCGGGTCAGTTCCTGCAAGGGCCGTGGATGCGCTGGATCCTGGGCGCGGCCTTCCTGGCCTTCGCCGGCTGGGCGTTGATCCCGGACAAGCTTGAAGAGGACGACACGCCCAAGATGCGCGGGGGCGGCTCGGTGTTCCTGGCCACCGCCATCGCCTTCTTCCTCGTGGAGATGGGCGACAAGACCCAAGTGGCGACCGCCGCCCTGGGCGCGCGGTTCGAGAACATCGCCCTGGTCACGGCCGGGACGACCCTGGGCATGATGATCGCCAATGTCCCGGCCGTATTGATCGGCGAGGCCGCGGCGACCAAGCTGCCGCTCAAGGCGATCCGCTACGCCGCCGCGGCCTGCTTCGCCGCGGTCGGCCTGTGGGTGCTGATCGCCGGCTAAAGGTTCAGCAGACTGGGGTCGCCGCCCTGGGCGGTGATGTTGACGCTCACCGCCCGCTCCACGCAGTAGCGGCTCAGAGAATGGGGACCGCCTGCCTTGGGGCCCGTGCCCGACAGGCCCTCGCCGCCGAATGGCTGCACGCCCACCACAGCGCCGATGATCGAGCGGTTCACATAGACATTGCCGGCCGGGACATGGCGCTGGACCGCCTGGGCGAAGGACTCGATGCGCGAGTGCACGCCCAGGGTCAGGCCATAGCGGCGAGCCGCCAGGGCGCTTGCTACCGCCTCCAGGTTCTCGGGATCGTAGCGGACGATGTGCAGGATCGGACCGAACACCTCGCGCTCCAGGAAGTCGGCGGTCGGGATCTCGGCCAGGACCGGGCCGAAGAATGTGCCCCGGGCCGGCGCCGCCAGACGGTGGATGACCACAGCGTCCTTCTCCAGGCGGGCGACGTGCTTCTCCAGCGCTTCTCGCGCTTCCTGGTCGATGACGGGTCCGACATCGGTGGCCGGATCGGCGGGCTCGCCCACTGCCAGGGCGTCCATGGCGCCCTTCAGGCCCTCGATCATGCCGTCGGCGGTGTCCCTGGGCAGGAACAGCAGGCGCAGGGCGGAACAGCGCTGACCGGCAGAGCCGAAGGCCGACAGGATCACGTCGTCGATCACCTGCTCGCGCTGGGCGGTGGTGTCGATGAACATGCCGTTGAGGCCGCCGGTCTCGGCGATGAACGGAACGATCGGTCCCTCGCGGCCAGCCAGGGTCTGGTTGATGCGGCGAGCCGTGTCGGTCCCGCCGGTGAAGGCGACGCCGTCGCAGCGCGGGTCGGCCACCAGGGCCGCGCCCACGGTCTCGCCCCGGCCCGGCAACAACGCCAGCAGGCGCGGGTCGAGGCCGGCGGCGTGATACAGGCGCACGGCTTCGGCGGCGATCAGCGGCGTCTGTTCCGCCGGCTTGGCCAGCACGGCGTTGCCGGCGGCAAGGGCCGCGGCGAGCTGGCCTGTGAAGATGGCCAGCGGGAAGTTCCAAGGACTGATGCAGACGAAGACGCCGCGCCCGGCCAGGGCCAGGGTGTTGGTCTCACCCACCGGACCCTTCAGGATTTCGGGCTCGCCGAACTGGGTCTCGGCGAGGTTGGCGTAGTAGCGGCAGAAATCCACCGCCTCGCGCACCTCGGCGACGCCGTCGGCCAGGGTCTTGCCAGCCTCGCGGACGCACAGGCCGATCAGGCGGTCCGTAGTGGTCTCCAGGGCGTCGCCCATGGCGCGCAGGATCTTGGCGCGGGCGACGCCGCCGGCCCGGTCCCAATCCGGTTGAGCGGCCTTGGCGGCGTCGAAGGCCGCGTCGATGTCGGCGGCGGACGTCTCGTTCACCCAACCGACGATGCGGTCATGGGCGGCGGGCGAGACCGCGGCCACGGCGGCGCCGGAATCCGCCGCGCGGCCGGCCACCATCGGCGCGGCCGACAGGCGCTGGCTGTCCAGGGCGACGGCGGCGGTGAGCAGGCGCACGCGCTCCTCGGCGATCGACAGGTCGACGCCGGCCGAGTTCAGACGTTCTTTTCCATAGATGTGCGCCGGGACCGGAATCTTGGCGTGGCGCTGGGCGCCGGCCGCCTCGACGGCCTCGATCGGATCGACCACCACGCTCTCGGCGGGCACCCGCTCGTCGAGCAAGGCATGGACGAAGGAGGTGTTGGCTCCATTCTCCAACAGTCGGCGAACCAGATAGGGCAGCAGGTCCTCGTGCCCGCCCACCGGGGCGTAGGCGCGCAGGGTGATGCCGTCATAAAGATCGTCGGCGGCCTTGTAGAGCGCCTCGCCCATGCCGTGCAGGCGCTGGAACTCGATCTTCACCCCGGCTGTCTTGGCCATGCGCTTCACCGCCGCGAGGCTGTGGGCGTTGTGGGTGGCGAACTGCGAATAGATGTGCGGCGACGCCTCGATCATCGCCTTGGCGCAGGCCAGGTAAGACAGGTCGGTGGCCGCCTTGGTGGTGAACACCGGATAGTCGGGGCTGCCATTGACCTGGGCGCGTTTGATCTCGCTGTCCCAGTAGGCGCCCTTGACCAGCCGCACCATCAGCCGACGACCGCTGTTCCTGGCGATGTCGGCGACGGTGGCGACGGTGTAGGTCGCGCGCTTCTGATAGGCCTGAACCGCCAGACCCAGGCCATGCCAGCCGCCCAGCTCGGGCTCGCGGGCCAGACGGTCGAGCAGCTTCAGCGACAAGGCGAGGCGGTTGGCCTCCTCGGCGTCGATGGTGAAGTTGATGTCGTGGCGCGCCGCGATCTGGGCCAGGCGCTTGAGGCGCGGATAGAGCTCCGCCCATACCCGGGTCTCCTGCACCGCTTCATAGCGCGGCGACAGGGCCGACAGCTTAACCGACACCCCGTGTCCGCTTTCAGGGCCGACACCGTTGGACAGCCTGCCGACCGTATCGATGGCCTGGGCGTAGGCGGTCTCGTAGCGGGCGGCGTCGGCCGCGGTGCGGGCGCCCTCGCCCAGCATGTCGAACGAGCACAGATAGCCTTCGCCCGCCGCGCGCTTCAGGGCGGCCTCGATGGTGCGGCCAAGCACGAACTGCTCGCCCATGATGCGGATGGCCTGGCCCACGGCGGCGCGGATCACCGGCTCGCCGACGCGGGCGGTGACGCGCTTGATAAAGCCGGGCAGGTCGCGCTGGGCCTGATCGTCCACATCGACCAGCTTGCCGGTCAGCATCAGGCCCCAGGTGGAGGCGTTGACGAACAGGCTGTCGGACTTGCCGAAGTGGCTGGCCCAGTCGGCGGAGCCGATCTTCTCGGCGATGAGCCTGTCCTTGGTGTCCTCGTCCGGCGTCCGCAGCAGCGCCTCGGCCAGGCACATCAGCGCCAGGCCTTCCGGCGTGGACAGCGAGAATTCCTGCAGGAAGCTTTCGACCACCCCGTGACGGCGGGCGATACGCCGGGCGGTGCGCACCAGCCCCTCGGCCTCGGCGCGCACGCCGGCCCGGTCCTCGGGGCTCAGGGGCGGGCTGGCCAGCAGGCCCGCGAGCGTCTCCGCCTCGTCGCGATACTTGAGGGAGTCGAGACTATCCATGGCGGGATCGGGCTTTCGAGATCGAACTTGCTTCGACATATCCAACCCCCAGCTAAATGTGCGATCCTTGATTAGTCGTTAGCCAAAATAATATTCGGGGTGGGAACCATGGACCGAAGACCCTTCAGCCCGGACGACACCGATCGCCGGCTGATGCGTACTTTGCAGGCCGATGGCCGCATCACCAACCAGGAACTGGCGCGGGTCTGCAATTTGAGCCCCGCCGCCTGCCTGGAACGGGTCCGGCGACTGCGCGACGCCGGCTACATCACCGGCTATACCGCGATCCTGGATCCGGCCAAGGTCGAGCGCGGCCTGCTGATCTTCGTGGAAGTGGTGCTGGACCGCACGACCGGCGACATCTTCGAAGCCTTCGCCGCCGCCGCCCGCCGGGCGCCAGACATCCTGGAATGCCACATGGTGGCCGGAGGGTTCGACTACCTGATCAAGGCGCGCGTGAAGGACATGGAGGCCTATCGCGCCTTTCTCGGCGACACCCTGGTCCAGATGCCTGGGGTGCGCGAGACCCGCACCTATGCGGTGCTGGAAGAGGTGAAGAGCGACGGCCGCCTGCCGATCTAGCCCCCTGCGGCGCGATCGGCCGGGCTCATGTCCCGACCGATCGCCCGAAGCGCTTTAGCCCAAGGCCATCAGGCTGGCGTTGCCGCCGGCGGCCGTGGTGTTGATCGAGGTCGAGACCTCTTCCAGCAGCCAGTCCAAGTGATAGGCGCGGCCGGTGCGGCACATCTCCGGCGAGGCGGCGTGGACCGACACGATGGCGCCGGGGCGATCGGCCATGGCCTGGGCGGCGGTCGTGACGACCTCGCCCTCGCCTTCGACCAGCACGCCGGCCAGCGGATCACCATCCTTCGCCGTCAGACGATCAACGACGGCCATGGGCAGGCCGGACGGAAGGGCCATGCCCTCCACCTGACCCACGCAGCCTGACGCCAGCACCGCGGCGATCTGCTGATAGAGACCGCGCTCGGTCTGCGGACGCAGCTGGATGCGGCCCCTGGCGTGCAGGGCGTAGAGATTGAGCTCGCCCACCGGTCCCGGCAGCTCGACAGCCTGGCCCAGCATCGATTGCGCGCCATAGTCGCGCGCCTGCTGGGCGGCTTCGGCTTCGCCCTTGGCGTCGAGCCAGGCCGCGAAGGCCTGCAGCGCGGCGTCCGGGGCCCCAGCAACGCTCGCCGCGGCCTGGGGCGGGGCCTGAACCAGACGGCCCAGATAGAGCGGGCCGCCCGCCTTCGGACCCGTGCCCGACAGGCCGCGACCACCGAACGGCTGAACCCCGACGATGGCGCCGATGACGTTGCGATTGACATAGAGGTTGCCGGCCTTGATGCGGTCGGTGACGTACTCGATCGTGGTGTCGAGGCGCGTGTGGACGCCGAAGGTCAGCCCATAGCCCGTCGCGTTGATCGCGTTGATGAGCGCATCGAGGTTGGCGCGCTTGTAGCGGATCACGTGGAGCACCGGGCCGAACACCTCGCGCTCCAGATCGGCGATGCTGTCGAGCTCGATGATCGTCGGCGGCACGAAGGTGCCGTGCGCCGTCTCGGCCGGCATATCCAGTTGCTCGACCGTACGACCCTTGGCCCGCATCGCGTCGATATGGCGTTCGATATTGGTCTTCGCCTCCGCCGTGATGACGGGGCCGATGTCGACGGCGAGGCGGTCGGTGGATCCGATCCGCAGCTCGGCGAGCGCGCCCTTGAGCATCTTGAGGGTGCGTTCGGCGACTTCCTCCTGCAGGCACAGAACTCGCAGGGCCGAGCAGCGTTGGCCCGCGCTGTCGAAGGCCGAGGCGATGACGTCGGCCACCACCTGTTCAGCCAGCGCCGAGGAATCAACGATCATCGCATTCTGGCCGCCTGTCTCGGCGATCAGGGGGATGGGCTTGCCGGCCGGCGAGAGGCGTTGCGCCAGTTGCTTCTGGATCAGGCGGGCGACCTCGGTGGAGCCGGTGAACATCACCGCCGCTGTCTGCGGCGCGGCGACCAGGGCCGCGCCCACATCGCCGGCGCCGCAAACCAGCTGCACCGCGTCAAGGGGAGCGCCGGCTTCATGCAGCAGGCGAACGGCCTCGGCCGCGACCAGCGGGGTCTCCTCGGCCGGCTTGGCCAGCACCGGGTTGCCGGCGACCAGGGCGGCCGCCACCTGACCGGCGAAGATCGCCAGCGGGAAGTTCCAGGGGCTGATGCAGACCACCGGGCCCAGAGGGGCCTGCGACGGACCAAAGGTGCTGCGGGCGCGCTCGGCGTAGTAGCGAAGGAAGTCGATGGCCTCGCGCACTTCGGCGATGGCGTTGGGCAGCGATTTGCCCGCCTCACGCACCAGAACGCCCAGCAGCAGCGGCATGCGCGCCTGCATGGCGTCGGCGGCGCGCTCGAGGATCGCGGCGCGGTCTTCGAGGGACGTCTCGCTCCACTTCGACTGCGAGGCGCGGACGACCGCCGCTGCGGCGTGGTCGGCGGGGACCTCCCGCACCTTGCCCACCACGTCGCGGTGATCGGCGGGGTTCAGGACCGCACGCGCCTCGCCGGCGTCGCCGGCGGTCCAGTCCATGGCCGCGCTTTGCACGAGGGCCTGGCCCAGATCGGCCAGCGTGTCTTCGTTGCTCAGGTCCAGCCCGGCGGAGTTCAGGCGGTTGGGATAGAGCTGGGCGGGGGCGGCGATCTGGTCGTGGCCACGGCCAGGCTCCGCCGAGGCGAGAACCTGGGCGACCGGGTCGATCGTCAGCTCGTCGATGGAGACGGTCGGATCGCCGATCCGGTTCACGAACGACGAGTTGGCGCCGTTCTCCAGCAGACGCCGCACCAGATAGGCCAGAAGCGTCTCGTGCGTGCCGACGGGGGCGTAGATCCGGCAAGGCCGCGCCAGGCCTTCGGCGCCGACGACGTCTTCATAAAGGCCTTCGCCCATGCCGTGCAGGCACTGGAACTCGTAACGGCCGACCTCGAAGTCGGGCCCGGCCAGATTGTAGATCGTCGCCACGGTCTGGGCGTTGTGCGTGGCGAATTGCGGGAAGACGGCGTCCGTCGCCGCCAGCAGCTTTCGGGCGCAGGCGATGTAGGCGACGTCGGTGTGGACCTTGCGGGTATAGACCGGGAAGTCGGCCAGGCCGTCGACCTGGGCGCGCTTGATCTCGGCGTCCCAGTAGGCGCCCTTGACCAGCCGCACCATGATCCGGCGGCCCGAGCGGCGCGCGAGCTCGACGATCCAGTCGATGACGAACGGGCAGCGCTTGCCATAGGCCTGGACCACGAAGCCCAGGCCGTTCCAGTCGGCGAGGCCCGGGTCGAGGGCGAGGCTTTCGAGCAGATCAAGCGACAGCTCCAGGCGGTCGGCTTCCTCGGCGTCGATGTTGAAGCCGATGCCGTAGGACTTCGCCGTCGCGGCCAGGGACCGGACCTTGGGCAGCAGTTCGTCCATCACGCGATCGGCCTGGGCGCGCGAGTAGCGCGGGTGCAGGGCCGACAGCTTGATCGAGATGCCTGGCCCTTCGTAGACGCCGCGCCCTTGGGACGCCTTGCCGATGGCGTGGATGGCGTTCTCGTAGTCGCGGAAGTAACGCGCCGCGTCCTGGGCCGTCGTCGCCGCCTCGCCCAGCATGTCGTAGCTGTAGGTGAAGCCCTTGGCCTCCATGGCGCGCGAGCGCTTGAGCGCCTCGTTGATCGTCTCGCCGGTGACGAACTGCTCGCCCATCATCCGCATCGCCAGATCGACGGCGCGTCGGATCACCGGCTCGCCCGTCCGCGCGATCAGGCGCGTCAGGGCCGCGGCGAGGCCACGGTCATTGACGCTGTCGAGCAGCTTGCCCGTCACCACCAAGCCCCAGGTGGCGGCGTTGACGAACAGCGAACGCCCGCCGCCAATGTGGGACTTCCAGTCACCGGTCGCGATCTTGTCGCGGATCAGGGCGTCCCGGGTCGCATCGTCAGGAATGCGCAGCAGGGCCTCGGCCAGGCACATCAGCGCCACGCCTTCCTGGCTCGACAGCGAGAATTCCTGAACCAGGCCCTCGACGCCGTCGCCGGTGCGCTTTTCGCGCAGCGCCTTGATCAGTTTCGCAGCCGTCGCCCGGATCGCCGCCTGCTGGTCCGCGGGAACGGTCGCCGCCGCGAGCAGCGGCGCCAGGCATTCCGGCTCGGGTCGCCGATAGGCGGCGGTGATGGCCCGGCGGGACGGCGACGGCTCGCGCACGGACGGGGCGAATTGGGCGAAGGGGCTCGGCGTTTTCATGGGCGGGAATTTACCCGTTCGCCGACAGGCATTTTACCTTCAGATCGTCGATGATATACAACTTTTGACTTTTGTATCGCGCATGATTAGCCAGATCTCATGAGAACAACGCCTTCAAAAGTCGATTTGGACGAGTTCGATCGCAAGATCCTGGCCAACCTGCGGCGGGACGGGCGAATGACGTTCACCGAGCTGGCCGAGAAGGTCGGCCTTTCCAAGACGCCCTGCCAGCAGCGCGTCAAACGGCTCGTCGAGAGCGGCGTGATCGTAGGCTTCCGGGCGATCGTGGACCCCGCACGCGTCGGCCTGGACCACGTGGCCTTCACCGAGGTGAAGCTGTCGGACACCCGCGAGCAGGCCCTGAAGGATTTCAACAACGCGGTCCGGCAGATTCCCGAGGTCGAGGAGTGCCACATGATCGCCAGCAGCTTTGACTACCTGCTGAAGGTCCGCACCCCCGACATCCGCCGATACCGCTCCATTCTCGGCGAGAAGATTTCGACCCTGCCCCACGTCGCCAGCACCTCGACGTTCGTGGCGATGGAGACGGTGCGCGAGTCCGCCGGCTGACCTGATCGGACCGCGTTCAGCCTCGTCTACTGATGCCCCAGCCCCAAAAGCAAAGAGCCCGGCCTTTCGGCCGGGCTCCCGCTAGATCTGCCTTGCGGCGTTCGGATCCGATCAGAAGTTGATCGAGATGGTCGAACGACGGTTCAGCGGTTCCTTCACACCGTCGCCGGTGGCGACGGCCGGAGCCGTTTCGCCCTTCCAGTCGACGGACAGGGTGGACTGACCAACGCCCAGGCCCACCAGGGCGTCGGCGACGGCCTTACCACGACGCTCAGACAGGCGAGCGTTGTAGGCGTCCGAACCCGAGGTGTCGGTGTGACCGACAACCACGACCTTCGTCGCATTGCCCGAGGTCGCGTACTGAGCGGCCTCTTGGACCACCGTCTGGGCTTCCGGCGTCAGGACGTACTGATCGAACGGGAAGTAGACGATGAACTCCTTGGCTTCCGGAGCAGCCGGCGGAGGCGGCGGCGGCGGAGGCGGGGGAGGCGGCGGGGGAGGCGGCGGGGGCGGCGGAGGCGGCGGCGGCGGCGGCGGCGGCGAAGCGAAGGAGTAACGCAGGCCGATGGTCACCGACTGGTCTTCGTACTCGCCCGAGAAGGTGCCCGGAGCCGGAACGCCCGACGAGGTCGACTTGAAGTCGACGTCCGAACCGCCGAGGTAGCGGTAGGTCAGGTCGACGTTGAGCTTTTCGGTGGCGGCCCACGAAACGCCGGCGATGCCTTGGTAGGCGAAGGTCACGTCGTCGTCGTCGATCGTCAGGGTGGTGCCCGGAACGGTGTTGAACTGGCCGGTGACGTTCACATCGACGCGGTTCACACCGATACCGGCGCCAACGAACACGTTGAACGCGGAATCCGGGAAGAAGTCGTAGAGGACGTTACCCATCAGGGTCCAGCTGTCGATGTCGCCATCGGGAGCCGGGCAGGCGTAGCCAGTGGTGCCGCCGACGCCGACGGAGCACAGGGCGATCGGCTGCGGACGGTCAGCGCGGCCGCGGATCGTGTCGATGCCGCCGGTGCGGTAGCCGCCTTCCAGTTCCACGCGCCAGTTCGGAGCGACGCGGTAGCCGAGACGAGCGAAACCGGCCCAATCGGCGTCGGTGTCGAA
Organism: Caulobacter sp. 73W; assembly: GCF_041021955.1. Lineage (GTDB taxonomy): Bacteria > Pseudomonadota > Alphaproteobacteria > Caulobacterales > Caulobacteraceae > Caulobacter. The sequence goes on along the minus strand of NZ_CP158375.1, from coordinate 2,371,533 downwards.
GTCGTAACGGTACGGAGCGCCGTCGGTGTTGTTGGTGCTGCCGTCAGCGCGGAGCGGCTTCTGCCAGTGATAGCCGAGATCAACAGCGCCGTACCAGCCCGGTTCAGCCGCCGAAGCGCCCGTCGCGGCGACGACCGCGGCGAAAGCGGCTCCCGCCAGGAGTTTCAATTTCATTTCAAGAGCCCTCTCTTGCCCACTGCTCCAGCTTGGAACAGCCGGACTTGTTATATCAGTGCGTTCAGGTGACGAAAGTGTCGGTGAAGCAACACCCTTGTCTTTTCCCTGACCGCGAGCACACGCCAGGACACTAAAGAATAATCGGCATTTCGTTCGACCGCGATCTTATGCGGACCTTTGGACCGAACGATACGCCCAGACCTCGACGCCACGCCTGGCGCACGTCGACGAGACCTGAAAACCTGCGGAGCTACGCCGAACGTCGGTCGATGTACGCCGAGTTCCTGAAGCTGACGTCCGCCATTATTGGAGAATTTGACAAAGGGACGCAGGGACCACGCGTCGCGGTTCACCCACGCGGCCTGAGCGCAGACGAAGCTGTCGCCACGCCCCCGACGGGCCGAATGACCTTGCGTTTGAACCATGGTGCTCCCGGGCTCCGCATCCTGCGAAGCGCCCCTTACGACCGGCGAAATGCCCGTCCGGCGCAATGGTTCCGATTGTTTGTCTGGAAAACGACATTTTTCTTCCGCCGAGCGGCGGAAGGGCGTCACTTTCGAGCGGTCTGACGATAGCGCCGCGTGCGGCCGCCCAAGGCCTCGGGATGGTTCAGCTCCTTGCGGAACTCGTCACGACGCTCATGAATCGAGGCGATGACCAGGCCCATGGGCACGCCGATGTCCACCAGCACCGTCTCGGACAACTGCAGGCTCGCCTCGATGGTCTCGGGCACGGCGTCGGTGACGCCCAGATCATAGAGGCGCGCGGCGTGGCGGGCGTCCTTGGCCCGGGCGACGATCGGCAGGTCGGGGCGCAGATCACGCGCCGCCCCCACCACCGCCTCGGTGCCGTCGGGGTTGTCCATGGTCACGACCAGGGCGCGGGCGTTGTCCAGGCCGCAGCGGCGCAGGAAGTCCGGCCGCGAGGCGTCGCCGAAATAGACCTTGCCCGTGGAGCGGCGTCCCGCCTCGACCAGACGCGGATCACGGTCGGCGGCGATCCAGGCGATATCGTGCCGGGTCAGCATCTCGCCCACCAGACGCCCGACGCGGCCATAGCCGACCACCAGCACCGACGGCGCCTCCTCGGGATCGGGCACGCCCGTGGTGGGCGGCGTCGGGACCGCGACCTTGTCGCTGCGCGGGACGGCGGCGACCTTGCCCGCCAGGGCGGCGAGCAGCGGAATGGAGAACATCGAAAGGGTGGAGGCCACCAGGATCATCTGGCCCGCCTCCTGGGCGACCAGCCCCTCCTGCATGGCCGAACCGAGGATGACGAAGGCGAACTCGCCGCCGCCCGCCAGCAACAGCGCCGCCTCCGCCGCCGCCTCCCAGCTGAGCTTGAAGACGCGGCCCAAGACGAACACCACGCTGGCGTTCAGGGCGACCATGCCGACCGCCATACCGATGATCGGGGCGGGGCTCTGGGCCAGCAGCGACAGATCCAGGCCAATGCCGATGGAAACAAAGAACAGGCCGAGCAGGAGGCCCTTGAAGGGCTCGATCTTCACCTCGACCTCGTGACGGTATTCGGTCTCGGCCAGCAGGATGCCGGCGACGAACGCGCCGAGCGCCATGGACAGGCCCGCCAGGGCGCTGATCAGGCCCGCGCCGATGACGATCAGCAGCGAGGCCGCCATGAACATCTCGTCGCTCTTGGCCTTGGCCACCGAGCGCATCATGGGGCGCAGCAGGAGACGGCCGGCGAGCACGATGGCGCCCACGCCGATCACCGCCGGCGCGGCGGCCAGCAGCATGGCCGGCGAGAGGCTCTCGCCCCGTCCCCCGAGGATGGCGATGGTGATCAGGATCGGGGCCACGGCCAGATCCTGGAACAGCAGGACGGAGAAGGTCGCCCGCCCCGCTGGGCTGTGCTGGCGCTTCTGGTCGGCCAGGATCGGCATGACGATGGCGGTGGACGACAGCGCCAGGGCCGCGCCGATGGCGCAGGCGGCGGCCAAGGGCTGCCCCAGCAGCCAGGCGGCCGAGGCGATGACCAGGATGCAGAAGCTGACCTGCAGTCCGCCGAGACCAAACACCAGCCGCCGCATGAGGCGCAGGCGCTCCCACGACAGTTCCAGGCCGATCATGAACAGCAGGAAGACGACGCCGAACTCGGCCAGTTGGGCCACATCCGCCGGATTGCCGATGGTGAAATAGGACAGCCACGGCGCCCGCTCGCCCAGGGAGCCGAGACCGAACGGCCCCAGGACCACGCCCGCGCACAGGAAGCCCAGGATCGGGTTGATCCGCCAGCGCCGAAACAGGGGAACGACCACCCCAGCCGTCGCCAGGAACAGCACCAGGTCCTTATAGTTCTCCGCCGCGACCCCGTGGTCCAATGCCAGCCCCCGACCCTTTGAAATTACCCGACCAGCCGGACGCCCGGCCCGGCGCCGTCGCCCGCTTCTTCGCCGGACGCGATCAGCAGAACGCCCCCGTCGCGCAGCGCCGCCATCAGCAGCCGCTCGGTGCCGCCATGCAGTTCATGGCGTCCGGTTTCGAAATCGCGCACTGTGCTGCGCGACACGCCCGCCCGGCCCGCCAGGTCCTCTTGGGACCAGTCGAGAAGTCCGCGCGCGGCGCGGCACTGGGACGGGCACAGTATTTTAGTATGAGGCATGGTAGCCAATCCGGGCGAAGTCACCCATATTGGCCGAGTATCGCCCCCTTAGGATCATATCGTCAAGGAGACAGGCTTGCCGCATCACGTGCCGCTGATCGCCACCATCGTCGCCGGCCTCGTGCTCGCGTTTGTCTTTGGCGCGATCGCCAATCGTCTGCGGTTGCCGGTGTTGGTGGGCTATCTGCTGGCCGGGGTCGCGGTGGGGCCGTTCACCCCCGGCTATGTGGCGGATCAGCCGCTGGCCAACCAGCTGGCCGAGATCGGCGTGATCCTGCTGATGTTCGGGGTCGGCCTGCACTTCTCGCTGAAGGACCTGATGGCGGTCCGCAAGATCGCCATTCCCGGCGCCGTCGCCCAGATCCTGGCCGCGACGCTCATGGGTCTTGGCCTGGCCGTCCTGCTGGGCTGGCCGCTCGGCGGCGGCATCGTCTTCGGCCTGGCCCTGTCGGTCGCCTCCACCGTGGTGCTGCTGCGGGCGCTTCAGGAGCGCCGTCTGATCGAGACCGAGCGCGGCCGCATCGCCGTCGGCTGGCTGATCGTCGAGGACCTGGCCATGGTCCTCGCCCTGGTGCTCATCCCGGCGGTGACCGACGCCCTCAGCGGGGAAAGCGGCGGCGGACTGGTCGGCATGGCCGGCGCCCTGGGCATGACCCTCGGCAAGGTGGCCGCCTTCATCGCCCTGATGCTGATCGTCGGGCGCCGTGTGATCCCGTGGATCCTGCACTGGACGGCCCACACCGGGTCGCGCGAGCTGTTCCGCCTGGCGGTGCTCGCCATCGCCCTGGGCGTCGCCTTCGGCTCGGCCGGGCTGTTCGGCGTGTCCTTCGCCCTCGGCGCCTTTTTCGCCGGCATGATCATGAGCGAGTCCGAGCTCAGCCAGCAGGCCGCCAACGAGACTTTGCCGCTACGCGACGCCTTCGCGGTGCTGTTTTTCGTGTCCATCGGCATGCTGTTCAATCCGATGATTCTGATCCAGCAACCGTTGTCGTTGCTGGCGACCCTGTCGATCATCGTGGTGGGCAAGTCGATCGCCGCCTATCTGATCGTGCGCGCATTCAAGCACGCTACCGGCACGGCCCTGACCATCTCGGCCTCGCTGGCCCAGATCGGCGAATTCTCCTTCATCCTGGCCGCCCTGGGGGCCGACCTGAAGCTGCTGCCGCCGGAAGGCCGCGACCTCATCCTGGCCGGCGCGATCCTGTCGATCCTTGTCAATCCGGTCCTCTTCCGCTTCGTGGATCGCCACCTGCAGAAGACCGCCAAGCCCGTCGTCGCGCCCGAAGAGGTCGCCGCCCCCGCGCCCAAGGCCGCTTCCTGCGTGGTGCTGGTCGGCTATGGCCGTGTCGGCAAGGCGGTGACCGAGGGCTTCAAGGGGGCCGGCCTGGTGGTCATCGAGACCGAAAGCGAGCGCCTGGACGAACTGCGCGCCCAGGGCGTCAAGGTCGTCGAGGGCAACGCCGTGAAACCTGAGATCCTGACCGAGGCCGGCCTGGCCAACGCCAGCCATCTTCTGGTCGCGGTGCCCAACGCCTTCGAGGCGGCGACCATCGTCGAGCACGCCCGCCGCCTAAACCCGAAGGTGAAGATCATCGCCCGCGCCCACTCGGACGCGGAGGTGGAGCTGCTGGCCACGCGCGGCGCCGACAACACCATCATGGGCGAACGCGAAATCGCGCTCGGCATGCTGGCCCTGACCAAGGCCAAGGCCCGCCCAGCTTGACCCGCCCAGCTTGACCCGCCCAGCTTGACCCGATGGCGTCGCGTCTTTAGGCGCAACGCCATGCAGGTCGCGCGAGGACATCGACGCACGGGAGGCTGGCTGCTCTGGCTGGCGATCCTGGCCGTCATGCTGCCGGGCCTCAGCGTCGGGGCCGTCGCCGCGACCCGCGATCAAGCCCTGGTTCAGATCTGTTCGGCCGACGGCGCGACCACCATCACGGTGGATGACCGGGGCCAGCCTACAAAGGCCGGCTTCGCTGGACTGCCTTGCCAGGATTGTCTGGCCGCCAGCCTCGCCGCGGTGGAGACGCCGCCCGGCGTCGTCGCTCTGGTCCGCTATGCGGCGGAGGCTCCCATAGCGACGGCCGAGCGCCAGCATGCACGCCCGCTCGCCCGTGGTCCGCCGCGCCCGCCCGGCCAGGCGCCGCCGCGCGGCTAGTCCAGCGCGCGGCTCCCAGCCTCGCCCTTCGCCCTTGCCGGCGGCCACCCGGCCGTCGCACCCTTGCTCCATGAAATGACGGGCCGGCCGATCGCCGCCCGCAAGGCAGGATTCTCATGAACGCCAAGCTTCTCGCCGCCGCCGCCATCGGTCTGTTCGCCGCCGGGTGCGGCAAGGCCGCCGACGCCGCTCCCCCCACCATCGCCGTCACCAACGCCTGGTGCCGCGCCGCCCCGGCCGTCGCGCCCGCCGGCGGCTGCTACCTCACCCTCAAGGCCTCGGCGGACGACCGTCTGGCCGCTATCGAGACCAAGGCCGCCGACCGCGCCGAGATCCACACCATGAGCGTGGACGGCGGCGTCATGCGCATGCGGCAGCTAAAGGAAGGTCTGGCGCTGAAGGCCGGCGCCGAGACCGAGTTCAAGCCGGGCGGCCTGCACGTCATGGTCATCAAGCCCAAGGCGCCGCTGACCGAAGGGTCTTCGGTGACCCTGACCCTGAAGTTCGAAAAGGCTCCGGCCCAGACCCTGGCTTTCCCGGTGCGCGCCATGGCGGCCGCCAGCGGGCACCACCACTGAACATGAACGATTTGTAATCGATCGCGACGGGCGGCCCATGCAAACTGCCGCCCGTCCAAATCCGCTAACAATCAACAGGACAACAGGAATGAAGACGGCATGGCTGGGCGCTGCGGCTGCAGGCGCCCTTCTGATGAGCGCCGCGAGCGCTTCGGCCCACGAACACGACAACTGCCTCGACGCGCTCTGCCAAATGCAGTCGCTCGATCTGCTGGCTCAGGGCGAGACCTCGGGCGGTACGGCGATCTCGCTGGAGTCCCCGCGCTATGGGACCTGGGGCTACGACCTGTCGGGCCGCGACCTGACCGCCAAGCCGGGCGACGACTTCTTCAAATTCGCCAACGGGACCTGGGAAAAGACCACCGAGATCCCCGCCGACCGCACCCGCTTCGGCAACTTCGACAAGCTGTCGCTTTTGTCGGAAGCCCGGTCGCAAGCGATCATCCAGGACGCCGCCGCGGGCAAGATCCAGGACGCTGACGCCGCCAAGATCGGCGCGGCCTACAACGCCTTCATGAACGAGGCCTTGGCCGATCAGCTGGGCGCCAAGCCGCTGGCTTCGGAGCTCAACGAGATCCGCGCCGCCAAGACCAAGGCCGACTTCGCCGTCCTGATGGGCAAGAGCCCGACGACCGGCTTCTCCACCCTGTTCCCCGGCTATATCGGCGCCGACCGCAAGAACCCGAGCCGGTACGCGGTCTATCTGATGACCGGCGGCATGGGCCTGCCGGACCGCGACTACTATCTCGACGCCAAGTTCGCCGAGAAGAAGACCGCCTACCTCGCCTATGTCGAGAAGATGCTGACCCTGGCGGGCTGGCCGCAGCCGGCGGATCACGCCAAGGCCGTCGTCGATTTGGAGACCCGGATCGCCGAGGCTTCCTGGACCCGCATCCAGCGCCGTGACGCCACCAAGACCTACAACCCCAAGACCCCCGCCGAGCTGGCGACCTACGCCCCCGGCGTCGACTGGAAGGCCATCGCCGCCGCCAGCGGCCTGGGCGGGGCCGAGCGCTTCGTCCTGACCACCGACACGGCGTTTCCGAAGATCGCCAAGATCTACGACGAGACCTCGCTCGACACCCTGAAGGCCTGGCAGGCCTTCCACCTGGCCGACGGCGGCGCCCCTTATCTGTCCAAGGCCTTCGCCGACGCCAACTTCGAGTTCCGCGGCAAGACCCTCAGCGGTCAGCCGGAACAGCGCCCCCGCTGGAAGCGCGGCGTCGCCAACGTCAACGGCATGCTCGGCGAAGAGGTCGGCCGCATCTATGTGGCCCGCTACTTCCCGCCGGAATCCAAGGCCAAGATGCTGAAACTGGTCACCGACATCCGCTCGGCCCTGAAGGACCGCATCGAGAACCTTCCCTGGATGAGCCCGGAGACCAAGGCCCGCGCCCTGGACAAGCTGGCCAAGTTCACGGTGAAGATCGGCTACCCGGAAGAGTGGCGCGACTATTCGAGCCTGACGATCAAGGCTGACGACCTCTACGGCAACGTCATCCGCTCGAGCGCCTTCGAGTGGAAGCACGACCTGGACCGCCTGAACGGCCCGGTCGACCGCAAGGAATGGGGCATGACGCCCCAGACCGTGAACGCCTACTACAACCCGCCGATGAACGAGATCGTCTTCCCGGCGGCGATCCTGCAGGCGCCGTTCTTCGATCCCCAGGCCGACGACGCCATCAACTACGGCGGCATCGGCGGCGTGATCGGTCACGAGATCGGCCACGGCTTCGACGACCAGGGCCGCAACTACGACGGCGACGGCGTGCTCCAGGATTGGTGGACCGCCGAGGACGCCGCCAAGTTCAAGGCCCAGGCCGATAAGCTGGGCGCGCAGTACTCGGCGTTCGAGCCCCTGCCTGGCGCCAAGGTGCAGGGCGGCCTGACCATGGGTGAGAACATCGGCGACCTCGCCGGCCTGACCCTGGGGCTGGAGGCCTATCACCGCTCCCTGAACGGCAAGCCCGCACCGGTGCTGGACGGCCTGACCGGCGACCAGCGCGTGTTCCTCGGTTGGGCCCAGGTCTGGCGTCAGAAAATCCGCGACGAAGCCCTGCGTCAGCAGGTCGTCACCGATCCGCATTCGCCGGCCTACTACCGGGTCAACGGCACGATCCGGAACATCGACGGCTGGTACCAGGCCTTCGACATCAAGCCGGGCGACGCCCTGTATGTCGCTCCGGAGAATCGCGTCCGCCTCTGGTAGGCGCTCCAATCCCAATCAGGCTTCAGCGCCCGTCCCGATCTCCGGGGCGGGCGTTTTGCATTGGAACATCTGTTTGAGGATTTTGACGCAATAGCCCAAAAACACTGAACCCGTCGCGGGGGATATCGCGACGGGTTCAGCTATTGCTCGATCACTCGATCTTAGAGGGCGTTTCCTCCCCGAAACGCCTAGGAGCTGGGCCGTTCTGTGGCGGCTCTCGTCTCCCGGTAAGGACAAAGAACGGCAAATTAAGAAGGCTGTCAACGCCGCAAAGCCGGTTTTTGCAAGGCATTGAAAGAAAAACCGTACATTAGCGTCGATAAGTCTTAACCCGCCGGGTTAATTTTATGCACGAGCGTCAGTTTTTATCCTTCAAGCGGGCGGCCAGACCCTCAATGGCCCCAGAATCGGCCTCGAAGACGTAATCCGGCCGGGCGACGGTCACCGGCTCCACCCGTGAAGCGCCCAGGGCGGCGCAGACGTCCAGCAGATCGCGCTTGTCGATCAGCAGGCCGTTCGCCCGGCGGGTGGCCCCCTTGGCGAGGAACGCCTCGGTCGCCTGACGCGCCGCGGCATCCTGCTCGGCCGGCCACACCAGGGTCGCCAAGGCCATGGCGCGGGCGCGGGCCTCGATGGCGATCACCAGCCGGCGGGCCGAGGCCAGGTTGTCGGCGGTCCAGGACGCTCCCAGGCCCGCCGCCAATTGCGCCTGGCTCTTCAGGATCACGCCGTCGGACAGCACCTTCAGGCCGTTGGCGACCAGGGTCGCCCCCGTGGTGGTGATGTCCACCACCAATTCCGCCGCCCCGGCGGCCGGAGCCCCCTCGGTCGCGCCGCTGGATTCGACGATGCGATAATCGGCCACGCCGCGACGGGCGAAGAAACTACGGGTCTGGGCCAGATACTTGGTCGCAACCCGAAGGCGGCGGCCCGTGCGGGCCAGATGGATGTGACCCACCTCATCCAGGTCGGCCATGGTGTCCACGTCCAGCCAGCTCTTGGGCGCGGCCACCACCAGATCGGCGCGGCCAAAGCCCAGGGCGCGCAGCAGCACCACGCGAGCATCCAGGTCCTCGCCCTGTTCGCGCAGCAAGTCCTCGCCGGTGATGCCCAGGTGAACCTCGCCCGACGCCAGGGCGGCGGCGATGTCGCCGGCCGACAGCAGCCGCACGGACACGCCCGGCAGGCCGGACAGCTCGGCGCTATAGCCGCGCGAACCGCCGCTGGCCTCCAGCTTGAAGCCGCAGTCGGCCAGCCAGGCCTCGACCTGTTCCTTGAGCCGCCCCTTGGAGGGGATGGCGAAAATCAGGGGCTCGCTCATTCCACGCCTCCCGCATAGGCCCGCGCCGGCCGCACCATGCAGCCCACGGCGCCGGCCGCCTGGCCGCCCAGGCGCGGCATCAGCCCGTCATAGCGGCCGCCGGCCGCCACCGGGCGCTCTTCGCCGAGGGCGGCGCTGCGCACCTCGAACAGCATCCCGTCGTAATAGCCGAAGGCCCGGCCAAAGCCGGTGGACAGGGTCATGCGCGCCTCGTCGGCGCCCAGCTCGTCCAAGGCCGACAGACGCACGTCCCAGGCCTTGAGCGCGGCGTCCAGCGCGGCGCCCTTGGAGCCCGCCAGGCCCTTCACGGCGGCCAGCGCGGCGCGCGGCGCATCGCTGATCGCCAGATAGCCGCGCACGGCGGCGATCTCGTCCGCCGACAGGCGGCCCGCGTCCTGCGCCTGGGCGCGGACGATCAGGCGATGGACGATATCGGCGGGGCGGCGTCCGCCCACCGGCTCGACGCCGGTCATGGCCCACAGCTCGCGCAGGACTTCCTCGGCCTCCGCCTCCGGCAGACCGGCCAGCAGATTGGCCAGCTTGCCCGAGCCGGTCGGCGCGACGGACGCCTGCTCGCCGTCCAGCTCGGCCTTGAGCAGGCGGGGATGGCTGAAGGCCCGCTTCAGGCGCGCCGCCAGCGGCGCGGCCAGATCCAGGCTGTCGACAAAGGCGCTGAACAGCGACACGTCGCCCAGCAGCAGGGTCAGGTCATCCCGTCCGCCAGCGACCGACGCCTTCCAAGCGAGAGCGGCGACTTCGGCGTCGGCGCGCGGGCCTTCCGGCGGGCCGAAGGTCTCCAGCCCGACCTGCAGGAACTCCTCCGCCCGGTCCGATCCCGGCGGGGCGACACGGAAGGCCTTTCCCTCATAGAAGTAGCGGCCGATGGCGGTCCCCGCCTCAATGTGGCTGCGGGCCACGCCGATGGTGAAGTCCGGCCGCAGGGCCAGCTCCTCGCCGCCGTCGCCCTGCACCACGAACAGGCGCGCGCGCATGGACTCGCCCGACAGGTCGAGCAGCAGGCTCAGCGGCTGCAGCACCGGCGAGTCCGCCATCTGGGCGCCGGCGTTCAGGAACGGCGCTCGGATCGCATCCAGCGCCGTCGCGGGAATGGCCTTCTCCAAGCGCATCAGCCGCCCTCCGTGATCCGCTTGACGGCCGCGACCAGCTCGTCGCGCGCGATGGTCTGCTGACCCGGGCGGGTCGCCTTCCACTCGGCGTTGTCCGACACCCCGGCGGCCAGCTCACGGCCCAGGTCCAGATCCTTGATGGTCACGGTCCCGGCGGCGATCTCGTCCCCGCCCAGCATGATCGCGGCCGGCGCCATGCGGCGGTCGGCGTACTTCATCTGCGCCTTCATGCCCGACGAACCGAGATAGACCTCGGCCGGGACGCCGGCGGCGCGCAACTCGCCCGCCACCGCGAAGTACTCAGGCATGTGCGCCTGGTCGAAGGCGATGATCACCACCGGGCCGCGCGCGGCCTGGGCGGCGTCACGGCCGGCGGCCTTCAGCGCCGCGGCCAGGCGCGAGACGCCGAAGGAGAAGCCGGTGGCCGGGACCGGCTGGCCGGTGAAGCGGGCGATCAGGTCGTCATAGCGGCCGCCCCCGCCGATGGAGCCGAAGCGCACGGCCTCGCCCTTCTCGTCGGTGGTGCTCAGCAGCAGCTCGGCCTCGAACACCGCGCCCGTGTAGTACTCCAGACCGCGCACGATCGACGGATCGAACAGCGCCTGGTCCTCGGCCACGCCCAGGCCCTTCAGCGCCGCGTCGATGGCGGCCAGCTCCGCCAGGCCTTCGTCGCCCTCGGGCGAACCGCCGATCACCGCCGACAAGGCGTCCAGGGTCGCGCCGCGTGACGCCGCCCCGGCGGCCACGAAGGCCAGCACCGAGTCGATCGCCTTGCCGGTCAGGCCGGCGCCCTTGGTGAAGGCGCCGCTCTCGTCCTTGCGCCCCTCGCCCAGCAGCAGCTTGACGCCTTCCGCGCCCAGGCGGTCCAGCTTGTCCACGGCGCGCAGCACGCCCAGCTTCTGGCCCGCGGTCTCGACGCCGGCGGCGGTGAGCAGGCCGTTGAGGAGCTTGCGGTTGTTGATCTTGATGACCGCCTGGCCGCGCGGCAGACCGGCGGCCTCCAGGCCGGCCACGGCCATGGCGATGATCTCGGCGTCCGCCTCGGGACGGGCCGAGCCCACCGTGTCGGCGTCGCACTGGATGAATTCGCGGAAGCGGCCCGGACCGGGCTTTTCGTTGCGCCACACCGTGCCGAAGGCGTAGCGGCGGAACGGCTTGGGCAGGGTCTCCCAGTTCTGCGCCGCGAACCGCGCCAGCGGGGCGGTCAGGTCATAGCGCAGGGCCATCCACTGTTCGTCGTCATCCTGCAGGGCGAAGACGCCTTCGTTCGGACGGTCGCTGTCCGGCAGGAACTTGCCCAGGGCGTCGGCATACTCGAAGGCCCCGGTGTCCAGCGCCTCGAAGCCGTAGCTTTCATAGACCTTGGACACGGCCTCCAGGATGGCGCGCTCGGAGCGCAGCTGCGGCGCGCGCTTGTCAGCGAACCCTCGGGGGGCGCGGGCTTCGGGGCGGAAGATTTCTTCGGTCATGGCGCTTTTCGTCGGTTCGAGAGGACGACGGAGCGCTTGCTGCAAGCCTCCGCCTTGGCGGGGGCTTTGGCCGGGATGTGCTGGGCTTTAAGCCGCGCGACCCTGGCCCGTCCCCCATGAGGTCGGGTGGTGGTGGCCGTGATGGTGGTGCGCGGTGCAGGTCACGGGCGGGGCTATAGCCGAGAAGGGATTAACTGACCATACCCCGCCGCGATCTCACGCCTTCAGCTTGGCGATCAGGGCGGTGGTGGACGGATCGTGATCGGCCGGCGCGCCGCCCTCCAGCTCCGGCAGGATGCGGCCGGCCATCACCTTGCCCAGCTCCACGCCCCACTGGTCGAAGCTGTTGATCCCCCAGATCACGCCCTCGACGAAGGTTTTGTGCTCATAGAGGGCGATCAGGGCGCCGAAGGTCTCCGGCGTCAGGCGATCCAGCAGGATCAGGGTTGACGGGCGGTTGCCGGGGAAAGTGCGCTGCGGAGCCATGATCTCGACGGTCGCGGCGTCCACGCCCTTGTCGGCCAGCTCCTTGCGAACCTCGTCCTCGGACCGGCCGACCATAAAGGCCTCCGCCTGGGCCAGCAGGTTCGACAACAGCTTGGCGTGCATGCCGGCCGGACCTTCGTCAGTCGCCGCCAGGCCGATCAGCTCCATGGGGGTGATGTCGGTCCCCTGGTGCATGGCCTGGAAGTAGGCGTGCTGGACGTTGGTCCCCTCGCCGCCGAAGACGATGGCCGAGGTGCCGTGCGCGACCGGCTTGCCGTCCTTGCCGATCTGCTTGCCGTTGGACTCCATCTCCAGCTGCTGGAGGAAGGCCGACAGGCGGCTCAGACGATAGGCGTAGGCCACCACCGAGCGGGCGGGACGGCCAAGGCCGTTGCGGTTGAACACCTGGGCCAGGGCCAGCAGGACCGGCGCGTTCCTGTCCAGCGGGGCGTCACGGAAGTGCGTGTCCATCTGGACCGCCCCGGCGTGGAAGCGCTCGAAGACGTCCCAGCCGGCGGCGATCGCCACCGACAGGCTGACCGAGGACCACAGGGAGTAGCGGCCGCCCACCCAGTCCCAGAAGCCGAACACCCGATCATCGGGCACGCCGAAGGTCGAGGTCTTGTCGAGGGCGGTGGAGACGGCGGCCAGGTGCCTCCTGGCGGCCTCCTCGCCCAGGGCCGCGCTCAGCCAGTCGCGGGCAGCCTGGGCGTTGGCCATGGTCTCCTGGGTGGTGAAGGTCTTGGAGACGACGATGACCAGGGTCTGCGCCGGATCCATGTCGGCGGTGACCAGCTCGAACTCCGCGCCGTCCACATTGGCCACGAAGCGCACGTCGATCTGCGGCGTCACTGGGCGAAGGGCGTCCCACAACAGGCGGGGACCAAGGTCCGAGCCGCCGATGCCGATGTGCAGGATGGTCTTGAACGGCTTGCCGCTGGAGCTCTTGACCGCGCCGGAGCGGACCTGCTCGGCAAAGGCCTTCATGCGGGCGCGGACCTCCTCGACGTCGGCCATCACCGCCTCGCCCTTGGCCCCGTAGGCGGCGTCCTTGGGCGCGCGCAGGGCCACGTGCAGGACCGCGCGGTCCTCGGAGGTGTTGATCGCCTCGCCGCCGAACATGGCGGCGCGCGCGCCCTCCACATCCGCCGCGCGGGCGAGGTCGAGGGCGGCGTCGAAGCCGTCAAGGGTCCAGCTCTGCTTGGAGAGATCCAGCGACAGGCCGGCCGCCTCCACCGTCAGGCGGGACAGGCGGTCTGGCTCGCCCTGGAAGAAATCAGCGATGCGCCCTTCGCCCGCCGATCTGGCGGCGGTCTCGAGACGGCTCCAGGCCGCGTCCAGCTTGCTCATCGTCGCTCTCCCTCTGCTGACCAACCGCGATTAGCAGAGGGAAAAGGCGGCGTCATGAAGACCAATGCTGGAAAGGGCTCCAGCGGCGCTTACGCCTTGTACTTGACGCTGCAGCCATACGGCTTGCTCACCCCAACGGCGGGCTTGCGGCCGGCCTTCACGTCGGCGAGGGCGGCGGCCACATAGTTCTTGGCCGTCTTGATGTCCTCGACCTTGTTGGTCGGCTTGTCGTCGATGCCGCCCTGGTAGACGAGCTGGCCGGTCTTATCGATGACGTACATGTGCGGCGTGGTCTTGGCGCCGTAGGCCATGCCCATCTTGCCTTCCGGGTCGAGCAGGATGGCGGACGGGGCGGCCTTGTTGGCGACGGCCCACTTCTTGGCGGCCCCGCCGTCGGCGAAATAGCCCTGCTCGCCGGGGGCGGAGGACGCCACGGTCAGCCATACCACGCCGTCGGCCGTCGCCGCGCGCTGCAGGGCCTGCATATTGCCGCTGTAGTGCTTCTTCACATAGGGGCAGCCCTCGTTGACCCATTCCAGGACCACGGTCTTGCCCTTGAATTCGGAGAGGGAGCGGGTCTTGCCGTCCGCGTCCTTCACCGAGAAGGCGGGAGCCGGGGCGGCCAACGCCAGGCTGGGCGCGAGGGACAGGATCGGCGCGGCGGCGACGAGAAGACGACGGGTCAGGCTCATGGGAGTCTCCAATCGATATTCGATCAGCGCAGCGTCGCGGCCTCGATGGCTTCGGTCACTGCGCCCGGGGTCAGAAGCTGCGGCAGTATGACGGCGTCTCCGCCCTTTGCGCCATACACAAGATAGAGCGGCACGCCCGCGCGGCCGTGGTCGGACAGCGCCTGGGCGATCTTGGCGTCGCGGTTAGTCCAGTCGGCGACCATGTAGACGGCGTCAGCGGCCTTGAAGGCGTCGACCACCGGCTGGGTCGACAGGGCGACCTTGTCGTTCACCTGACAGGTGACGCACCAGGCGGCGGTGAAGTTGACGAACACCGGCCGACCCTCGGCCTGAAGCGCCGCCACCCGCTCGGGCGACCACGGCTCCGAAGGCAGTTCGGCGGAGGTGACGGCCGCGGCCGAACCGGAGGTTGGCGCGGCGCCGCCCTTGGCCAGGGGGATCATCACGGCGACGACGCCGACGGCGGTCAGGATCGCCGCGCCGCCCGCCAGCCAGCGCGTGCGCGGGGCGGTCTGGCGCTGGGACAGGCCGAACAGCCAGGCGACGAAGGCGACCACCAACCCGCAGGCCAGAAGCGCGGCGAGGCCGGTGGAGCCGGCCTGCAGGGAGAACACCCAGACAAGCCAGGCCGCCGCGCCGTACATCGGGAAGGCCAGGACCTTCTTCAGCACGTCCATCCACGGGCCGGGCTTGGGAAAGCGGCGCAGCAGGGCGGGCGAGAAGGAGATCGCCACATAGGGCGCGGCCAGGCCCAGGCCCAGGAACAAGAAGATGGCCAGCGAGCCGAGCGCGGGCTGGGTCAGGGCGACCCCGATGGCCGGGGCCATGAACGGCGCGGTGCAGGGCGCGGCCACGATCACCGCCAGCACCCCGGTGAAGAACGAGCCCGCCAGCCCGCCCCTGGACGCCAGGCCCTGGCCCGCGCCCTGGACGGAGGTCCCGACCTCGAACACGCCAGACAGGTTGAGCGCCGTCAGCAGCATGACCAGGGACAGCACCCCGACCACCGCCGGCGACTGCAGCTGGAAGCCCCAGCCCACCGCCTGGCCGGCGGCGCGGGCGGCGATCAGCGCCCCCGCCAGGGCCAGGAAGGTGACCAGCACCCCGGCTAGAAACGCCAGCCCTTGGGTCCGCGCTTCACGCGCGTCATGGGCGTGCCCCGCCAGGGACGCCGCTTTCATGGACAGCACCGGGAAGACGCAAGGCATCAGGTTCAAGATCAGGCCGCCGAGAAAGGCGAACAGGATGGCCAGCGGCACGCCGCCGCCGTCGCCCGAGGGCGCGCGCGCCGCCGGAACGCCGAGGCCAGCGGCCCCGACCGGCGGCTGGCCCGGCTTGGCCGAGACCTCGAAGGCTTGGTCGCCAATGGTCAAGACACCCTCGACCACCTCGGGAACCTGCCCCGACTTCAGGGCGATCCCGGCCGGGATGGTCAGGGTCAGGCCGTCAGGCCCCGCTTCCACTGTCTGTTTGCCGGGGTGGTCGATGAGCGTGCCGTCGAAGGGAAAGAAATAGGCGTCGGGGAATTGTCCGCCCTTCAGCGGCCCGCCGATGACGGCCAGCTTCAGCCCCGTCTCGGACGCCTGGAATACCGCGTCCAGCCCCGCCGGCTTCGGCGCGGCGGCCAGGGCGTCGGCGACCGTGCGGCCGGTGCGCCAGTTGGGTTCCGGCGCCTCGTCGCGCACCTCGACGGCCAGGTCGAGCTTGGCGTTCTCGGGAATGCAGATGTCGGCGCAGACCAGGAAGGTCACGTCGGCCTTCAGGGTCACCGTCTCGCCCGGCTTGGCGCCGGCGGGGACCTGGATCGGCACCGGCAGGACCACCGTGTCGGCGTAGCCGTAGTTCATCAGCGGCCCGGTGGGCTGGCGATGCGGCGTGGCCCAGACGATGTCGCCCGCGCTCCAGCCCGACGGCAGGGTCCAGGCGATGCTGGTCGCCTCTCCGCTGTCGCCGCTGTTGCGCCAGTAGGTGTGCCAGCCCTTCTCGATCTTCTGGGTGACGGCGACATAGACGGTGGAGCCCGGAACGGCCCAGCTGTCCTGGGCGATCAGGTCGGCCTGGATATGGCCGGTGTTCACCGGTGCGGCGAAGCCGGGCGCGGCGGCGGCCAGGCCCAGGGCGGCGGCAAGTCCGCCCAGCAGTCGTCTGGAAAGGCGAGCGATCATGATGCAAGCTATAGAACGCCGTCGCGTCCGGTGAAATACGCCCTATCGACAAGCTGGCGGCGCGGGTGATGATCCGAATCATGCCCGCATCCTTCGACGAAATCGAAATCGGCCAGGTGGTCTCGCTCGGCGCGGCCGCCGTGAACCCGGACGCCCTGACGGCCTTCATCGCCGCCTTCTCTCCCGGATGGGACGTCGAACGGGGCGCGCCGGACGCCTTCCTCTTCGCCCTATGGTCCAAGCTGGACGAGACGGCCTCGGCCGACTGGCCACAAACAAAGCGCCTGGGCATCGACGCCTTGCGGTGGGCGCGCAATCCGCCATCGGGGGAGTTGTTGCGCGGGCGGATGACGGTGATGGGCAAGGACGCGGTCGGCGAGAGCAAGGGCATCGTCATCGCCCAGCACGACCTGCTGGACGAGGCCGGGCGGCTTGTCTTCTCCTGCCTGACCCGCAGCGTCTTCGCCCGTTAGTCGTCCTTCGGCGCGAAGCTGCGGGCTTCGTCGGCCCGGCGGGGCGCTTGCGGCCATGTCCGCGCAAGGATGGCGGCCGCCTCCGCCGCCAGGTCCAGCGCTTCGCGCTTGGTGCTGGTGACGATCAGGACGCCGTCGACCGAAGCTACGGCCCAGCGGTCCCCATGGGGATGAACAACGAATGGGCCGGACGACAAGCAAAACTCCGCAATCACAACCGACGTCTGCAGCGAAGCTCGCCGCCCGATGCGGCCTCAATGAGGCCAATGGCGACGCTTAGTCGGGTACCCGACCAAAGAAAAACCCTCCCCCGCGCGGCGGAGGAGGGTCCTTCAGGATCGTACTGACCCGTCCGATTACTGGACGGTCTGGCCGCCTTCGCCGAGGCGCTTTTCGATCTGCATGGCGATCAGGCGTTCCCAACCCAGCAGCGAGGTCAGGTGGGCGTAGATCTGGCCCAGGGCGCCGTTGTCGCGCAGCTCGAGCAACTTTTCGGTCGGCAGGGCCTTCAGCTTGTCTTCCGACACGGCGAAGTACTCGGCGATGACCTGCGGCTCGCCGCGGGTGCCGTCGTTGTTGAACGGGGTGTAGTGGGCCTGCTTGGTCTCGAACAGGTCCAGGTCCGTCAGCAGCTGGACGAAGCTTTCGGTGCGCATGCGCTCCAGCTCGAAGTCGTCGCAGAACTTGATGGCGTTCTGGGTGAATTCGGTCGGCTGGCCGTTGGCGTCGAAGAACGGCGTCTCGGCGTTCTCTTGGATCAGCTTCGACGGACGGTCGATGCAGACGACCATGCGCTTTTCGGTGTCGTCATTGGCCAGGACGAACGGATAGCGGCGCAGGAAGCCCGGGATGTAGGCGCCGGTCAGGTAGCCGCCGTCTTCCTTCACGAACAGGTTCTCGCCGGCGTTGATGCCCATCACGGCCACCGGCAGCTTCTTTTCGCCGATGAAGATGATCGGGAACGACAGGGCCGCCGGAGCGAACTCGGTCACCACCGCCGGAACGATGTGGCCTTCGCGGGCGAAGGCGTACGGCTTGTCGTTGGCGTTCATGCCAAGCTTGCCGTGGGTTTGGGCGTTGAGCGGCTCGGGCTGGCTGTAGAACAGCACGCTGCCGGTGATCGGGCTCTGATCGGTCATGAAGAACTCGGATGCAGGAGAAAGGTTGGCTTCTAGCATCAGCGGTTCACTAGACCCGCGACGCCTGATGGGAGCGGCTTCTTAGCCGATAGGCATCTCCCCGGCAATCCGACCCGCCTAACACCGATCTAGAAGCGCCAGGCGATCCCGCCGCGCAGCGACCGCCCCGGCGACGGCGCGATGTCCTTGAGGAACGACGTGTGCTCGCGCACCTCGGCGTCCGTCAGGTTGCGGCCGTCCATGTAGAGCTCCAGCCGCGGGTCGCCGTAGGGTTTGTAGGACACCCGGGCGTTGAGGACGGTGTAGCTGTCGGTAGGCAGCTCGAAGTCGGCCACGCGGGTCTGCTTGCCCACCTGGCGGACTTCCAGGCGGCCGCCCCAATGCGGGCTGTCGGCGATCCCGCGCACCGACACCGAATAGGGCGGGATGCGGGCCGGGGCGCCCAGGTCGGTGTCGCCGCGCACATAGTCCGCGCCGCCTTCCAGGGTGAAGCTGTTGTCGCCCTGCTCCCACAGCCGATACGAGACCTCGGCCTCGAAGCCGTGGAAATCGGCGTCCGTCTGCTGGTAGGCGAACACCGCCAGGCCATCGTCTTCCTCGCCGGTGGGGCGGGCGTCGATGAAGCCGTCATACTTGGCCGCGAACAGGTGCAGGTCCGCCTTCAGGCGATCGCCGCCATAATGGATGGTCCCTTCCAGCGAATAGGCGACTTCAGACTTCAGGTCCTGGTCGCCGATCTCGAAACCACGGGTGGCGATGTGCGGGCCGTTGGCGAACAGCTCCGCCTCGGTCGGCGCGCGGCCGTTGTGCGACAGGGCCACGCCGAAGAACCACTGGTCGGTCGGGGTCAGGAACGCGCCGACCGAACCGGAAACGTTGGTGAAGTCACGCTCGCCAACCAAGCTGTCCAGCTTGCGCTGGTCGATGCGCAGGCCGCCCTCGTAACCCCAGCCGTCCTTGTCCACCCGCTGCTGGGTGAAGGCGCCGAACTCGGTGATGCGCACCTTGGGCACATAAGCCTCGTCGCCCTGGGCGTCGAAGTCGCGGCGCAGGGCCTGGAAGCCCACCGCGCCCTTCCAGCCGTCGCGCTCGGCTTGGACCAGCTCCAGCCGGCCTTCCAGGCCGTCGGACATGAAGCGGGTGCCGATCTCGTCGCCTTCGAACTCGGTGTGCTTGTAGTCGGCCCAACCGCCCGAGAAGCGCATCTTGGCGAAGGGACCGAAAGCGCCGTCATACTCGCCGCGCAGGTCTACGCGGGTCTGCTTCAGGCCGATGGTGACCGGCGCTTCTTCCTCGGCCCCATGGTCGTGATCGTGATCGTGATCGTGATCATGGTCGTGGTCATGCTCATCTTCCCCATGACCGTGGTCGTGCGAATGACCGGGCACGCCGTACTTGGTGTCCGTATGCTTCACCGCCAGGCCGAGATAGCCCTTGGAGCCGACGTAGGAGACGCCCGCGCCGTAGGTCTCCAGGTCCACGGCGCTGTTCTCCAGCTTGCCGCTCTTGCGGCCTTCCGGGAACTCGCCTTCCGACAGGATCTGGCGCACCGATTCCGCCGGCACGGGGATCTCGTAGTCCTTGCTCTCGCGCTTCAGGCCGTCGAGCGAGAAGACCAGCGGGCCGACCGCGGCGCGCAGTGCGGCCGAGGCGGAATAACTGTCGTCCACCGTGGCGCCGGAAACGTTCACCCGCCCCTCGGGGGTTTCGGGGCGGTGAGTGGCGATGCGCTCGTCGATGACGTTGACAACGCCGCCGATAGCCGAGCCGCCATAGGCCAGGGCCGACGGGCCGCGCAGCACCTCGATACGCTCGGCCTCGCCCGGATCGGACGCGACCTGGTGGTCCGGCGACAGGGCGCTGGCGTCGATCATGCCGACGCCGTTGTTCAGGACCAGGACACGCGGGCCGGACAGGCCGCGCACCACCGGTCGGCTGGCCCCCGCGCCGAAGGCCGTGGAGCGCAGGCCTGGCATGCCGGCCAGGACGTCGCCCAGGCCCGCTTGCGGCGCCAGGTCCAGATCCCGGCGGGTCACAACCGCCACGCTGGCGGTCATGTTCTCGGCCTGCACGGAATAAGGCGCGGCGGTGATCACCACCTCGGACACGTCGTGCGGCGAGGTTTCCTCGGCGAGAGCAGGAGCGGCTGCGGAAAGCGCGGCGAGACTGACGGCGCCGAAGAGCACGCGAACGGACATGAGACAGTTACCTGACTGAACGATGACTGACGTCTGTTATGAAATAACATATCCGATCGTCAAGCAGCTTTGCTTGACGCAAACGCCGCAGGTCGCTTCAACCACGGCCCTGCCTACGGAAGCACCACATGAAGTTCATCGCCGCCCTGGTTTTCACCGCGCTCGGCCTCGCCGCGTGCGCAACGCCGACCGCGCCGTCCTGGCGGACGACGGGCGACAGCTCGACCTGGACCAGCGCGCCAGCCGGCTATCTGGCGGCGGGAACCGCGCCCGAGGGGCTGGTCATCCTGCCCGCCCCGCCGGCGCCAAACACACCGGCCGGCCGCGCCGATCGGGCCGCCTATCTGGAAGGCCGCAAGTTGGTGGACACCCCGCGCTGGGATCGCGCCATCGCCGACGCCGACCTGTCGGGCGTCCAGGCCTGGAAGGGGTTCTCCGAAGTGATCGGCGCGCCCATCGGACCGCAGACCACCCCGACCCTCGCCAATCTGATGTTGCGCATCGTGGGCGACGCCGGCCCGCTCTATGAGCACGCCAAGGCCCAGTATCAGCGCCCGCGCCCGCCGGTCGGCGACAAGCGGCCGATCTGCGTGCCGCGTGAAGGGTGGATCGAGAAGAACGGCTCCTACCCCTCCGGACACTCCCTGATCGGCTGGTCCTGGGCCCTGGTGCTTGCCGAACTGGCGCCGGATCGCCAGAGCGAGATCCTCAAGCGCGGGCGGGAGATCGGCGACAGCCGAGTGGTCTGCGGCGTGCATTTCCCTACGGATGTTGAAGCCGGCCGCCTGCTGGGCGCGGCCCTGGTCGCCCGTCTTCACGGGGACGCTCAGTTCAAGGCTGATCTGGAAACCGCGCGGGCCGAATTGGCCGCTGCGCGGCGCTGATCACTCGGCCGAAGCCAGGACCGCTTCGTCCGGCAGGCGCACGCGGCGGGCGGTGATCAGGCGGGTGGCGTCGACACGGTCGCCCGACTTGATCATCTCCAGGTGCACGTGGTCGCTGATCCCCGGATAGCGCTTCTGCAGGCTCTTGAGCACGCCGACCTTCTGACCGATGCGCACCGCCTGTCCCAACTCAACGCCGGGCTCGATGTAGAAGACCCGAGCCGCATAGCCGATGGCGGGATTGGTGATCTCGACGAACTGCAGATCCTGCGCGCCCGGATAGGCGTAGCCGATCTTGGTCACATAGCCGGAGACCGGCGCCTTCACGGCCTGGCCGGCGCGGCCCAGATAGTCCACGCCCTCGTGGTCGCGTGAGCCGCCGTCGCGCGATGCGCCATAGGCCCCGTCGCCGAACACGTCGTGCTCACGCGGCGCCTGGCCGGTGGGGTTGGCCACGTCCGCCGCGCCGTCGCCGTCGAGGTCGGCCCCGACCCAACGGATGGCGTAGCGCGGCTCGGCTTCCACGTCCTGAGAGGCGGTGACGGCGGCGAGCGCCTTGCGAAGCGGCTTGAACCCGTGGGTCTGCACGGTCGCGGCGGCGGCGCCGCTCAACAGCACCGTGGCCGCGATCGCAGCCGGGATCATCCAGGGGCGCGTTGCACGCCCTTCGCTCGCCATGTCCATGGATCGCCTGTTCTCTGCCGCAAGCACGACAAGTTGGGTGAGGCCCGCCCCGGCTCTGGGACGATGTGGCGGAGATGGTCGGATCGACCAATGCGGCGCGTCGCCGCAAGCGGTCAGCGAGGCTCTATGGCGTAGACGACGTGAGGGCGCAACCTGTGGCCCTCAGGCACGGCGGGATGGTCGAAGTCCAGATCGGCGCGACGGGTCATGCCGATGCGCTGCATCACCGCCTGGGAGCGCAGGTTCTCGGTGGCGGTAAACGACACGATCTGTTTCAGGCCCAAGGCGTCGAAGCCGTGGGCGATGGCGGCCAGGGCCGCCTCGGAAGCATAGCCCACGCCCCACGCCTCGCGGGCCAGCCGCCAGCCGATCTCGACGCCGGGCTGCAGCGGGTTTTCCGGCTTCAGGGTCATGATGCCGGTGAAGCCCAGGAACGCCCCATCGACCTTCCGCTCAAGCGCGAAGAAGCAAAAGCCGTGCTCCGCCTGATGGTTGACCATGCGGTCCACCACCGCGTCGCTCTCGGCCCGGATCAGGGTCGCCGGGAAGTGACGCATGACCTCGGGATCGGCGCACATGGCCGCGAACGGCTCGCGGTCAGCGTCCGTCCAGGGGCGCAGGATGAGGCGTTCGGTCTCGATCACGGACGCGGCTGGTAAAGGTGGCCGTACAGATCCGTACGACGATCGCGGAAAAAGCCCCAGGCCGCGCGGTGCGTGGTCAGGAAGTCCAGATCGAACTCCGCCGTGAGCACGCCCTCATCGTCACGCCCGAACTCGGCGACGAGGTCGCCGCGATGGTTGGCGATGAAGGACGAGCCGTAAAAACGCTGGCCGCCGTTGGCGTAACCGTCCCACGGCTCGAAGCCGGTGCGGTTGGCGCCGACCACCGGGATGACGTTCGACACCGCATGTCCCTGCATGGCCCGCCGCCAGGGCAGGGCCGTATCGAGGCTGTCGTCATGCGGCTCGCTGCCGATGGCGGTGGGATAGAGCAGCACCTCGGCGCCCATCAGGGCCATCGAGCGGGCGCACTCGGGGTACCACTGGTCCCAGCAGATGCCGACGCCGATGCGGCCGAAGCGCGTGTCCCAGACCTTGAAGCCGGTATCGCCGGGCCGGAAGTAGTACTTCTCCATATAGCCCGGGCCATCGGGAATATGGCTCTTGCGATAGACGCCCATCAGCGAGCTGTCGGCGTCGATCATCACCAGGCTGTTGAAGTAGTGCGGCCCCTCGCGCTCGAAGATCGAGACGGGGATGACGACGCCCAGTTCGGCGGCCAGAGGCTGCAGAGCCACCACGCAGGGGTGCGTGCGCCAGGGATAGGCCTGGGTGAACCAGTGCTCTTCCTGGGCGACGCAGAAGTACGGTCCCTGGAACAGCTCGGACGGCAGGATGACCTGCGCCCCCTTGGCGGCGGCTTCACGGATGAAACCCTTGGTCTTTTCGATGTTGGCGTCCAGATCCATGCCGTAGCTGGTCTGGATCGCGCCGAGGGTGATCGTGCGGGCCATGCTTAGGCGGGCTCCTGCTGGCTGATGCAATGGAACGAGCCGCCGCCCGTCAGGATGGCGTTCGACGGCAGGCCGATGACCTGGCGCTCGGGGAACAGGGTTTCCAGCGCCTCGACGGCGAAGGCGGCGCCCGCCTCGCCATAGGTCGGGACGATCACCGCCTTGTTGGCGATGAGGAAATTCATGTGCGAGGCCGGGATGATCTCACCGTCCTCGTCGACGATCCGCCCCGGCGACGGGATGCGCATGACCTGCAGCGGGCTGTTGCGCGCATCGGTCATGGCGCCCAGCATGCGGGCGGTCTCGTTGTAGATCTCGGCGTTAGGGTCGTCGGACCCGACCGCGACCGGGCAAGCGACGACGCCCGGCCCCACGAAGCGGGCCAGGTTGTCGATGTGGCCGTCGGTATGGTCGTTGACCAGGCCGTCGCCCAGCCACAGCACCTTGCGCGCGCCCATGGACTCGGCGAGCGCGGCCTCGGCCGCCTCCTGGGTCCAGCCGGGATTGCGGTTGGGGTTCAGCAGGCACTGGCGCGTGGTCAGGACAGTGCCGTAGCCGTCATGGTCCACCGAGCCGCCTTCGAGAATGAAGTCGTTGGCCTTCAACGGCGCGCCGGCCGCCGCGGCGATCTGCGCCGCCACGTCGCCGTCGTGCTCCAGCGAGTATTTGCCGCCCCACCCGTTGAAGCCGAAGCCGGCGGCCACGCCGTCCGAGCGGAAGATCGGCCCGGTGTCGCGCAGCCAGATGTCGCCAAAAAGGCCACGGACGATCTCGATCCCTGCAACGTCACCCAGCAGATCGCGGGCGGCGGCCTCCGCGGCGTCGCCGCAGACCATCAGGCGGACACGCTCGCCGCCCGGCCCGGCGAGGGCGCGGGCCAGGGCCGCGACTTCGGCCTGGGCGGGAGCCAGATCCTCTTCCCAGAGGTCGGCGTGGCTGGGGAAGCCGAGCCACATGGCCCGGTGAGGAGCCCATTCGGCGGGAATGTTCAGGGTCATCATGGTGCGCGCAGGTGGGGGATGAGGGAGGTTACGTCAATGCCGTGCACAAAGAAAAAGGGCGGCGCAAGCGCCGCCCTTTCCCGTTCAGAGGTTCGAAAACCTTAGAATTGATACTTCAGGCCGACCTTCAGCTGCCACACCGAAGCGTTGGTGAAGCCGAACGGACGGATCGGTTGGTCGCGGTTGGCGACGCCGGCCGCCGGGTTGGCGCCGACCGCCGTCTGCAGGTCGCTGTAGGTGTAGCGGGCCTGACCCGCGCACGAGCCGCCAGCGCCGGCGCAGGTGGGGTTCACCACCGGCACGCCGCGATAGAAGTCGTACTGCTCCAGCGCGCCCCACTTGCTGTTCAGCAGGTTGCCGAAGTTCTCGATGGTCACGAAGCCCAGGAGCTTGGCGCCGGTCGGGAAGAAGGCCGGGATTTCCTGCTGGATGTTGATGTCCGTGGTGAAGACGCTCGGCTGACGGAAGCCGTTACGCGGAGCGATCTTGCCGGCGTACTTGATCAGGCCGGTGTTCTTCAGGAACGAGTTGAAGTTCGCCACGTCGAAGCCGGCGGCATAGGTGATCTTCGGATCGCTCGTCGCGGTGACGTTGCCCGAGGAGTCCGTCGCCGGCACGTACAGCAGTTGGTTCGACTGAGCCTGACGGCCCGAATAGGTCGACACGTAGTTGCCGAATTCGGTTTCCGGACGGTTCGTGGCCGAAGACGCGAAGGTGTAGCTGAACGGCAGGCCCGAACGGTACTGCGTCACCACGTCGATCATCGTCATGTTGTCGCCGAAGAAGGCGCGACGATAGCCGAGGTGCAGCAGCCCCTTGTGGCGGATCTCGTAGTCCGAGGTCGCCAGCGACGGGTTCTGGGCGTCGAAGGTCGCAAAGCGCGTGTAGCTCGAGTCAGCGATCGAGCTGGTCATCGGGTTGCGGTCCTTGGCCTCCGTGTAGGTGTAGGAGGCCGTCGCCGACAGGCCTTCCAGCCAGCCGTCGTTCCAGCGCTTGCGCAGGGAGATCGCCGCCGAGTCAGAGCCGCCGCCATCACGCTTGTTGCCAAGCATCATGTCGAACACGTTGGCGCCGATCGTGCCGGTCGTGGTGCGCTGATAGACCGGACGACCGTCCGGGGCGACGCCCGCGGCGCTCGGTTCGGCGCGCAGGTCGAACCAGAACACGCTGTCCTGGTTCTTCTGGTGGATCAGATCCACCTGGACGCGCCAGTCGCTGCCCAGACCGAAGCGATCAACGTCGAAGTTGTAGCCGGCGGTCAGGGTGGTCTTCCAGGCCGAGGGGATGCGGAACGACGGCGACAGGGCGTTGGTGTTGCCGTTGCCCGGGGTCGCCGTACAGCCGGCCGGAACCGCGCTGAGGCTGCTGATGGTGTACGGACCGGCCGGGCAGACGACGTTGGTCTGCACCACGCCGCTGTTGCCGATCGGGTTCAGCAGCCACACGCCGAGGCCTTGCGACGAGAAGCGGCCGAAGCCGACACCCACGTCGATGTCGCTGGTCGGGGTCCACTTGGCGAAGACGCGCGGCAGCAGGACGTTCTTGCCGTCGAGGGTCGCGTTGTTGGCGAAACCGTTGCGCGACACGAAGTTGTTGTTCAGGTCGGCTTTGTCGTCCTGGACGTACCAGTCGTAGCGAACGCCAGCCAGCAGGCTGAGGTTGTCGGTGATCTGGTAGGTGTCTTCGGCGTAGATCGAGTTCAGATAGAACTCGCCGGCGGCGGCGTTGCGCTCGGCGGTGCCGGCTTGAGCGGGCACGGTGCCGCCGTTGGGTTCGACCGCGGCGGTCAGCTGGACGGTGGCGGCGCGGCCGGCCAGGAAGTCGGCATAGGACGCGAAGCTGTAGGTCGGCAGATAGTTGCGGCCGAAGATGTTCAGGATGTCCTGACGCTCGATACGGCCGCCGAGCAGGAAGTCGTGATCGCCCATGTGGTAGCGAACGCGAAGCTCAGCGGTGTCGGTCTTGGTGTTCAGGAAGTTCGGCTGGCTGTTCAGTTCGGTGCCGAAACGGATGGCGGGCGTGCCCGAGCCGGCTTGGACGCCAGGCAGGTCGGCGACGTTCACCGTGATTTCGCCCACGCCGGCCGGACCGAAGGTTCGACGGTTGGTCGTCGTCTCTTTCTTGCCGAGGCGCAGTTCGGTCGAGAGGTTGTCGCTCCAGCGCGAGTTCAGCTGAACGGTGTAGTTCTCCAGCTTCTCGTCCTTGACGTACTGGTACGTCGACAGGCCGATGCGGACCGAGCTGGCGCTGCTGCCGCTGGCGAACAGGTCGCTGACCGAGCCGTTGAACGAAGCCGACTGGGTGTTCTGGTAGGTGAAGCTCAGGCGGTGATCTTCGTTGATGTCCCAGTCCAGCTTGCCGAGCCACTTTTCGTCTTCGATCGGCGGGACCGAGCTGACCCAGTTGCCCGGATCGACGTTGTAGCGAGCCTTGGTGGCGGCTTGGAAGGTGTTCAGCGCGGCTTCGGTGATGCGCGGAATGGTCGAGCTGCGGCCCGAACCGGTCGGACCTTCGTCGAGGTTGTACTCGCCCTCGTATTTTTCATACGAGACGAAGAAGTAGAGGTGATCCTTCAGGATCGGACCGCCCAGGTTCGCGCCCCAAACCTTCTCCTGGAAGGTCGTCGAGACGTCCTGGGTGACGCGGCTGCCGCGGGTCGGGCTGCCGGTGCGGGTGTCGTAGAAGCGGTACTTGTCGCCGCGCAGGCTGTCGTCGAGGATTTCGCCGTACAGCGCGCCGTGGAACTCGTTGGAGCCCGACTTGGTCACGGCGTTGATCGAGCCGCCCAGGAAGCCGTTGTTCACGGTCGAATAGGGGGCGATCGAAACCTGCATGCCGGCGATCGCTTCGGTCGAGATCGGCGAGCGCTGGGTCGGGTAGCCGTTGTTGTTCAGACCGAAGTCATCGTTCTGACGGATGCCGTCGACGGTGATTTGGTTGAAGCGGGTGTTGGTGCCGGCGAAGGACAGGGCGTCCTGGTTGGTCGCGTCCAGGGTCGCGAAGGGGTCCAGACGCACCACGTCCTTCAGGTCGCGGTTCAGCGACGGCAGGCTGGCGATGTCCGAGGCGGTGAAGTTGCTGCCCACGCCTTGCGACGGGGTGCTGGCCGCGGCGGTGATGACCAGTTCCGAGACGTCGGCGCCGCCCTCGAAGCTCAAGGAAGCTTCGGTCGGGTCGCCCAGGGAGACGTTGCCCAGGTTGCGCTCGATGGTCTCGCCGGCGGGCGAGGTGGCCTTGATGCCGTACGGCCCGCCCACGCGCAGGCCGCGCACGGTGTAGAAGCCGTTGTCGTTGGTCATCGTGGTGATGGCCTGGCCGGTCGGGCCATAGGTGATCACGACGGTGGCGCCAGCAACCCCGACGCCCGTGGCGTCGGTGATCTGGCCGCGCACGGCGCCGGTCGTTTCCTGGGCGTAGACGGCCGAGGCCGAAGCGGCGGCGGCGAGCACGCCAAGAGCCGCCCCACAGGCGAGCCTCTTCATCGAAAGCATGGATATCCCCTCGTTGCGAGACGCGGAGGGCCATTTCTGCCCATCCGTCGATCTTCGCCCCCTTTAGACCTCGTTTACGAACCTTTGGTGACAGTTTCGCCACGACTTGTCACAATCCGCCCACAGTGTTGTGTCATAGGCGCCGCGCCTCGAAATTGGACAAATCGGCTGCGACGGGACAAGCAGGTGAAATGACCTTGTCCGCCAAGCCGTTTTCAGACGATCGCGCCCTTCGCGTCGCCTTCGCCGTCGTGCTGGCGGCGACCGCGCTGCGGCTATTCGCCCTGTTCACCTCGCCCCTCGAACTCTATCCGGACGAGGCCCAGTATTGGCTTTGGTCGCGCACCTTGAGCTTCGGCTATTTCTCCAAGCCGCCAATGATCGCCTGGCTGATCTGGGGAACCACCGCGATCGGCGGCGACGCAGAGCCTTGGGTACGGATCGCGGCCCCGCTGCTGCATGCGGGAGCGGCTCTCTGTCTTTTCTTTATCGGCCGCCGTCTTTTTGACGCGCGAAGTGGCCTGGCGGCCACGGGTTTGTACGTGCTCATGCCCGGGGTGGCTCTGTCATCCGGCGTCATCAGTACAGATGCGCCGCTTCTGTTCTTCCTGGCGCTGACGCTTTGGGCCTATGTGGAGCTTCCCGCCGCCCAAGGTCGACGACGCCTAGCCCTGGCCGGCGGCATGGGCGCCGCGCTCGGCCTGGCCATGCTCAGCAAGTATGCGGCGGCCTACGCCCTCGGCGGCCTGCTCCTGCACGCCCTGATCTCCCGCGGCGCCCGCGGCGGCTGGTCGCCCGCAGCCCTCGCGGCTTTCGCCATCGCCCTGCTGGCGGTCATCTCCCCCAACATCGCCTGGAACGCAGCCCACAGCTTCGCCACGGTCGAGCACACGGCGGCGAACGCCAATCTCGGCTCGTCCCATCTGTTCGACCCGGCCGAACTGGGCGACTTCCTGCTGTCGCAGTTCGGCGTCTTCGGCCCCCTGCCCTTCGCCGTGCTGCTGGGCGGGACCTTGCTGCTGCTGATCCGTCGCCGCCTGACGAGCGCCGACATCCTGCTGCTGTGCTTTTGCCTGCCGCCGCTGCTGGTCGTCTCCATCCAGGGCTTCATCTCGCGCGCCAACGCCAACTGGGCGGCGGCGGGCTATCTCGGCGGCTGCCTTCTGGTCGGCGCCTGGATGCTGCGCTGGAACGCGCGCAAGTGGCTGATCGCGGGCCTGGCCCTGCAGGCGGTTGTCGCCGGCCTCTTCCTGATGTGGACGATCAATCCGCGCACGGCTGACGCCATGGGCGTCTCCAACAGCTTCAAGCGCGCCCGGGGCTGGGAGCAGTCGGTGGACGCCGTTGTCCAGCGCGCCATGCAGGAGGGCGGCGTCGCCACCCTGTCGGCGGTGGCGGTCGACGACCGCTTCCTGTTCAACGCCGCCGCCTATTATGGCCGCGACTATTTCGGCCAGGCCGGGGCCCCGCCCCTACGCATGTGGGTCCACGAGATCCGCGCCCGCAACCAGGCGGAGACCGAGGCTCCTCTGACCGCGAAGGACAGCCGGCGTGTCCTGGCCGCCAGCCTGGACGGCGTCTATCGCGCCAAGATGGGGGCGGACTTCCGCCAAGTGTCGGGCAAGGAGATCGCCCGAGTACGCCTGGACGCCAAGCGGGTCCGCAAGATCGACATGTTCATCGGCGAGGGCTTCGCCCCGGTTCCGCGCGATCCGGTCACCGGACAGCCGCCAGAGCCCGTCGTCTTCCGCTAGCGACTAGCGTCCCCAGACCGCCGTCAGCCGCGCATCGCGGCCGCAGCCGGCGCGGTACAGCTCGTATCGGACCTTGTTGTTCTTGGCGTAGTCGCGGTGATACGCCTCGGCCAGATAGAAGGGCGCGGCGTCGAGGATCGGCGTCTTCATGGTCCCGCGCTTCAGCCGCTTGGCCGCCTCGCCGCGCGACGCCTCGGCCGTCGCCCGCTGACCAGCCGTGACGAACACCGCCGGGCGGTAGGACGGCCCGCGATCGCAGAACTGGCCGCCGTCGTCCGTGGGATCGACCACCTTCCAGTAGCGCTCCAGCAGGAACCGATAGGGCAACTTGGCTGGATCGAAGGTGACCCTGACCGCCTCGTAGTGGCCGGTCTTCTCGGTCAGCACATCCTCATAGCGAGGATTCTTCAGGCGCCCGCCGGTATAGCCGGACTCGACCTTGAGCACCCCCGGCATCTTCATGTCGTGCTCCATGCACCAGAAGCAGCCGCCCGCGAATATCGCGGTCTCGGTCCTGGCGGGCGCCGCGGCGGCCGGAAAGGCGGTGGCGATCAGGAGCAGCAGGGGCGCGCAGAGCGCGGCGATCAGAGACGATTTCATGCCTGAAGAGATGGCCCGCCGACGCCGCCCCGCAAGTGCGGCGTCTTAAGCCCCTGCGTCCGCCCGCTCTTCGGCGGCCCGCGCCTTGGCGATGGCTTCCGCCGCTTCGGGATTGAGGCCGCGGCCGCCGTGCTTGGGCTGGACAAGGGGGGCCGGCTCGGGCGTGCTCATATTGCCGCGCATCAGCGAGCGGCCGGCGGTGAGCCCGCCGACGATCTGCATCTCCAGCCGCATCTCGTCGCGTACGCGCACGTCGTTCATGGTCTCATCGGCGACATCCTCGGGAATTCCCAGATCCACCAGCAGGGCGCGGCCGAACACGAGGGCGGACTCGAAGGTCTCGCGGATCTGATAGTCGACCTGCTGCTCGATCAGGCGCAGCACATGGCCCCGGTCAAAGGCGCGGACGTACAGCTTGGCCAGCGGAAACTCCGCCTTGGCCAGCTTGACGATCTGGTCGGCCACTTCCGGCTTGTCGACGCAGACCACGATCGCCTCCGCGCTAGCGGCGCCGCTAGCGTGCAGGACGTCGAGGCGGGTTCCGTCGCCGTAATAGACCTTGAAGCCGAACTTCGACGCCGCCTGGATCATCTCCACGTCGACCTCGATGATCGAGATGTCGACGCCGCGCGCCAGCAGCGGCTGGCTGACCACCTGGGCGAAACGGCCAAAGCCGATGATCAGCACCCGGCCCTCAAGGGCCTCGGCGCTTTCGATCCCGTCCATCGACGGCTGCTCGGCCGGCAGGAGGCGGGTGACGGCGATGGTGACCAGCGGGGTCAGGGCCATGGACAGGATGACGATGGCGCTCATGGACGCGCTGGTGGCCGCGTCCAGCACCCCGGCCGACAGGGCCGCCGCATAAAGGACGAAGGCGAACTCGCCGCCCTGGGCGAACAGGGCCGCGCGTTCCGCAAACTCTCGCGGCGAGGCCTTGAACAGCCGCGCGACGCCATAGATGCCGGCGGCCTTCACCACCATGAACACCACGGTGCCGGCCAGGATCAGCACCCACTGGGATCCCACAACCGACAGGTTCAGCGACATGCCGACGCTGAGGAAGAACAGGCCCAGCAGGATGCCCCGGAAGGGCTCGATGTCAGCTTCGAGCTGGTGGCGGAAGCTGGATTCCGACAGCAGCACCCCGGCCAGGAAGGCGCCCATGGCCATGGACAGTCCGCCGACCTGCATAACCAGGGCCGCGCCCAGGACCACCAGCAGGGCGGCGGCGGTCATCACCTCGCGCGCGCCGGAGGCCGCCAGCAGGCGGAACATGGGATTGAGCAGCCACTTGCCTACGGCGATCACCCCGGCCACCGCCGCCAGGCCGATCAGCACCGCCTGCCACCCCGGCCGCGCATCGGCGTGGGCGCCGCCGTTCAGGGCGGCGAGCACAGCCACCAGGGCCAGCAGCGGCACGATGGCGATATCTTCCAGCAGCAGGATCGACACCGCCCGCTGGCCGGCGGGCGTGCCCGCCTCGCCCCGCTCGCTCAGCATGGTCATGATCACGGCGGTGGACGACAGGACGAAGCCCATGGCGCCGATCACCGCCATGGCGGGCTGCAGGCCGGCGGCGATGCCGACACCGGAAAGCAGAGCGCCGCAGACCAGCACCTGGGCCGCGCCGAGACCGAAGATCTCCTTGCGCAGGTTCCACAGCTTGGCCGGGCGCATCTCCAGCCCGATGATGAACAGGAACATCACGACGCCGAGCTCGGCGACGTGGAGAATGGATTCGGGATCCGAGAACAGGCGCAGGCCGAAGGGCCCGATCAGCAGGCCGGCCGCCAGGTAACCAAGCACCGAGCCGAGGCCGAGGCGACGAAACACCGGCACCGCGACGACGCCCGCCGTCAGCAGCGCGACGGCTTGTCCAAGAGCCAGACCGGAAGTTTCAGCCGCCATGCCGGGCCCCTCTGCAATCACCAGCGGCCACACAAGCGAAGCCGGGCGCGCTGCGCAAGCAGCGATCGCCCGGCCCGGTCGATTGTAGCGTTTATTTGCCTAGAGCGACCGCGAAGGCGGCGTCGGTCTTGGCGGTGATCTCTTCGACCGTCACGCCCGGCGCCAGCTCGGTCAGGGTCACCCCCGCGCCGCGCCCGACCTGGAAGACGCCCAGGTCCGTGACGACCATGTCCACCACCTTGGCCCCGGTCAGCGGCAGGGTGCAGGCCTTGACCAGCTTGGCCGCGCCGGACTTCTCCGAGTGCTCCATGACCACGACCACGCGGCGCACGCCGGCGACCAGGTCCATGGCCCCGCCCATGCCCTTGACCATCTTGCCGGGGACCATCCAGTTGGCGAGGTCGCCGTTCTCGGCCACCTGCATGGCGCCAAGGATCGACAGGTCGATATGGCCGCCACGGATCATGGCGAAGCTGTCGGCCGAGCTGAAATAGGATGAGCTGTCCAGTTCGGTGATCGTCTGCTTGCCGGCGTTGATCAGGTCGGCGTCCGCCTCGCCCTCATAGGGGAACGGCCCCATGCCCAACATGCCGTTCTCGCTCTGCAGCGTCACGTGCATGCCGGCCGGGATGTAGTTGGCCACCAGGGTCGGGATGCCGATGCCCAGGTTCACGTAGAAGCCGTCGCGCAGCTCTGCGGCCGCACGGGCGGCCATCTCGTCACGGGTCCAGGCCATCAGACGGTTTCCTTCTGGCGGGTGGTCACGCGCTCGATGCGTTTCTCAAACACGGCGCCCTTGAAGATGTGATCGACGTAGATGCCGGGGGTGTGGATGTTGTCCTTGTCGAGCGCGCCGATCTCCACCAGCTCCTCGACCTCGACCACCGTGGCCTTGCCGGCGGTGGCCATCATCGGATTGAAGTTCCGGGCGGTCTTTCGGTAGACGAGATTGCCCTCGCGATCACCCTTCCAGGCCTTCACGATCGACAGGTCGGCGACCAGGCCGCGCTCCATCACATAGAGCTCCCCGTCGAACTCGCGCACTTCCTTGCCCTCGGCCACCAAGGTGCCGACGCCGGTCTTGGTGAAGAAGGCCGGGATGCCCGCGCCGCCGGCGCGGATGCGCTCGGCCAGGGTGCCCTGCGGATTGAATTCCAACTCCAGCTCACCGGACAGGTACAACTGCTCGAACAGCTTGTTCTCGCCCACATAGGAGCTGACCATCTTCTTGATCTGCCGGTTCTCCAGCAGGATGCCGAGGCCGAAGCCGTCCACCCCGCAGTTGTTGGAGATGACCGTCAGGTCCTTGACCCCGGTCTCGCGGATGGCCGCGATCAGGTTTTCCGGAATGCCGCAGAGGCCGAAGCCCCCGGCCATGATCGTCATGCCGTCAAACAGCAGCCCGTGAAGGGCCTCGACGGCGTTCGGCTTGACCTTGTCGGCCATTGATCCCTCCCTTGGGCGCCTGCTTGGCTTCGATCTCGCCCGGAACGGCGATAAATTCAACCCTTGATGAATTTATTCGCCAGGGCGGAAGCTAACACCATCCCGGCGCGCCCTTCCACCACCGGCGTGTGACGATTTCAGGACGCGGGCGGCGGCGGCTCGGCCGTCTCGCCCGGCGCCAGTCCGCAGGCCAGCAAGGCTTCCCACACGCCCTCGGCCGTCTCGGCGAAGCGGAACAGGTCCATGTCGTGCGGACTGATCATGCCGTGCTCGATCAGGGCGTCGAAATTGATGATCGAGCGCCAGTAGGACTCGTCGAACAGGACGATGGGGATGCGCGGGGCCTTGTCGACCTGGCGCAAGGTGAGAATCTCGAACAGCTCATCCAGGGTGCCGAAGCCGCCCGGGAACACCACCAGCGCATTGGCCCGCATGGCCAAGTGCATTTTGCGCATGGCGAAGTAGTGGAAACGGAAGGTCAGTTCCGGCGTGCTGTAGGGGTTGGGCGCCTGTTCGTGCGGCAGGGTGATGTTGAAGCCGATCGACGGCGCGCCGACGTCGGCCGCCCCGCGATTGGCCGCCTCCATGATGCCGGGGCCGCCGCCGGTGGCGATGACGTTGTCGCGGACCGGCTTGTTCTCGATGATCGCCCCGCCGCGCTCCGACGCGATGCGTCCGAAGGCCCGCGCCTGGGCGTACCAGCCGCCCCGCCGCCCCTCGTCCGTCTCGCGCACCCGGGCGGCCCCGAACACCACGATGGTCGAGCGGACACCCCAGTTGCGCAGGGCCTCGTCCGCCTTGGCGAACTCCAGCAGGAACCGCACCCCGCGCATGGACTCGCCGAGCATGAAGCTCTGGTCGAGGGCCGCAAGGCGGTACGAGGGAGAGGCCATCTGGGCGGCGTTGGCGGCGGATAGGGTATCGGCGTCTTGATCCATGGCCGCACCTTAGCCGGTGGGCCGCCAACGAAAAACGCCTCCCCGGACATTCCGGAGAGGCGCTGATCTGACGTCGGAGAGCCGGACCTACTTGGTGGCGGGCTTGGGCTCCGGCTTGACGCTCTTGGCCACAAGGTCGGCGACCTTGGCCGCCGGCTTGGGCAGCTTGGGCGTGGCGGCGACCGAGCCGTGCTTGAGCACCTCCAGCGCGCGGCTGAGCTGGAAGTCGCCCTTCTTCTCATCGAAGGCGGGCGGCGGCGCTTCGGCCGGCTCGTGCACGCCGCGGCGGGTCTTGCCCTCCTCGGCGTTGAGCGCGTTCTTGAAGCTGGCCTCGCTGAACCAGGCCTGGTTGGCGATGGACTGGGCCTGTTCGCGCGTCTGGGCGACTTCCAGGTCCGGGTCGATGCCGGTCTGCTGGATGGAGCGGCCCGACGGCGTGTAGTAGCGCGCCGTGGTCAGCTTCAGGGCGCCGTCCTGGCCGCCTCGCAGCGGGATCACGGTCTGCACCGAACCCTTGCCGAAGCTGGTCAGGCCGACGATCTCGGCGCGCTTGCGGTCCTTCAGGGCGCCGGCGACGATTTCAGAGGCCGAGGCCGAGCCCTGGTTGATCAGCACCACCATGGGCAGGCCGTTCAGGATGTCGCCCGGACGGGCGTTGTAGCGTTCGATGTCGCGCGGATCGCGCCCGCGCTGGCTGACGACTTCGCCGCCTTCCAGGAACAGGTCCGCCACGCCGACCGACTGGTCGACCAGACCGCCCGGATTGTTGCGCAGATCGAAGACCAGGCCCTTCATGTTCGGGTTCTTGGCCTTCAGGTCCTTCACCGCGGCCTCGACCTCGTCGGTGGCCTTCTCGTTGAAGCTGGCCAGGCGGACATAGCCGTAGTCGCCTTCGACGCGGGCGGTGACGGTGCGCGGCTTGATCACCTCGCGCGTCAGCTTCACCTCGACGGGGTCGCTCTTCTCGCGCGCCAGGGTCAGGCCCACGGCCGAGCCCGGCTCGCCGCGCAGCTGCTTGACCACGTCGTTGGTGGACAGGCCCAGCACCGAGGAGCCGTTGACGGCGGTGATGTAGTCGCCGGGCTGGACGCCGGCGCGCTCGGCCGGGGTGCCGTCCATTGGCGAGATGACCTTGACCACGCCTTCTTCGCTGGTGACTTCCAGGCCGATGCCGCCGTACTCGCCGCGGGTGTTGTCCTGCATGTCCTCGAAGCCGTCCGGGCTCAGATAGCCTGAGTGCGGGTCGAGCGAAGACAGCATGCCGTCCAGGGCGGACTCGATCAGCTTGGTGTCGTCGACGGGCGCCACGTACTGGCGCTCGACCGTGTCCACCACGTCGCCGAACAGCTCCAGCATCCGGTAGGTCTTGGCCTTGGGCTGCAGCGCGGCCTGAGCCATCGGGCTCAGATAGGCCATGGCGCCAGCGCCGAGCACGAAGGAAGAAACGCCGATCACCAGGTACTTGCGCATATCGTCAGCCGTCCGGCTCCCTTGCGACGGATACATCCGCCGCGATCAAAAAAACGCCCCGTGCCCCGGTGGCGAACGGCCTTTTCAGGCCGTCGGTTTCAGGCGTTTGGCCGGGTCAACCGGCGTCTCGCCCTCACGGACCTCAAAATAGAGCTCCACCTCCGAGTTTCCACCATCGGTCGTACGCCCAACAGGGGCGCCGGCCGCGACGGATTGTCCGGGGACGACGGAGACCCCCCCGAGCCCCGCGAGAACCAGATGGTAGGCGCCCTCCGAGCGGATAATCAAGACAAGGCCCCAACCCTCCAGCGGACCTGCATATTCCACGATCCCCCGAGCCGGGCTTTTGACCGTTTCGCCAGCGCCGGCGGTGAGGCTGAGCCCCCGTGAATGCCCGCCGTTGGGCAGGTTTTCGCCGAACCGCCGGATGATCGCCCCGTCCACCGGCCGGATCAGGGACAGGACCCCGGTGGCGCGCGGCTGCGGCGTCAGCCCGGCCAGGGCAGCCTGTCTTTCCAGGTCCGCCGCCTCGGTCAGGCGCTTTTCGATCAGGCCGCGGCGGTCGGCCAGGGCGCTTTCGGTGGTGAAGAGGTCCTCGGCGGAGGCCGCCGCCTCGCGACGAAGAGCCGCGATCACCCGGGCGCGGCTGGCCACCTCGTCGGAGCGGGCCTTGAGCTCGGGCGTCATGGACCGCACCAGGATGGCGGCGCGCACAGCCTTTCGGGCGTCCTGCGGGCTGACCATCAGGGCAGGCGGAGGGTTCAGCCGGTAGAGCTGCAGCATGGACAACAGTTTGGCCAGGCTCGCGCGGTTCTTGCCCAGCTCGATGGTGAGCGCGGCCTCGCGCACGTTCAGCGACTGCAGGGCGGCGCGCTTGGCGTCCACCCCGACCAGATCCTTCACCTGCTCGGCCTGAAGGCGGTCCAGCTCGTTGCGCAGGGCGGCCACGTCGCGGCGGGCCTGAAGGGCCGCGGCGTTGCTGGCGGCGCGCTGATCCAGCTGGAAAGCCGCCACGGCGCCCGCGGCCGCGAGAGCGGCGAGGACGACGGCGACGGTCACGAAGCGGCGGGCCATGGCGTTTGGTAGCTTGGCCTTAGTCGCGATGATAGGGCGAGCCGGCCAGAATGGTCACCGCCCGATAGATCTGCTCGGCGAGCATCGCCCGGGCGAGGGCGTGGGGCCAGGTTTGCGGCCCGAACGCCAGCTTGCCGTTGGCCGCCGCCAGCAGGGACGGATCCAGCCCGTCGGCGCCGCCGATCACGAGCACCAGCTTGCGCACCCCGTCGTCACGCAGCTTGCCGATCTCGCCCGCGAAGGCCCGGGACGGGCGGGCGGCGCCGTGCTCGTCGCAGCAGATCACATGCGCGCCCTCGAAATGGGGACGAAGGACCTCGGCCTCGGCGGCCTTGCCCGGCTTGCGGGACTCGACCTCGACGATCTCCACCGGGCCAAGGCCCAGGGCGCGGCCTGACGCCGTGGCGCGCTGGCAGTAGTCGAGCGCCAGTTGCGCTTCGACCATCCGGCCCAGACGGCCCACAGTGAGCAGGGTGATACGCATGAGGGAGAGCGACGGCCCGCTTCAGACAGCGGGCCGCGGGGTCAGTTGGCGACGGTGCGCACCGGCGGCTCGACCGACCAGATCTTCTCGATGTTGTAGAAGGTGCGCACTTCGGGACGGAACAGGTGGACGATCACGTCACCCGCGTCGATCAGCACCCAGTCGCAATGCGGCAGGCCTTCGACCCGCGCACGACCGAAGCCCTCTTCCTTGAGGACGCGCAGCAGGTGGTCGGCCAAAGCGCCGACGTGACGGTGCGAACGGCCGGACGCCACGATCAGGCTGTCGGCGACGCTGCTTTTGTCTTTGAGATCGATGAAAACGACGTCCTGAGCCTTGTCGTCGTCGAGACGGGCGAGGATCAGTTTCTCCAGCGGCTTAGTCGGCCCTTGGTCGTCAGAAGAAGGCTCGACGGCGGTCGCCTGGCCTTCCGGCGCGCTGTGCGCGGACTCGCGGTTCAGCGGAATACTCCTATGGGTGGTCACGCAAGCGTCCGACCCTATCACAAAAATCCCCAGGTTGTGAGTGGTTTGACTCAGCCGCTCTTCGGCGCGCCCTCCTGCCGCGCCCGATCACGCAGGGCGGTGGACGAGGCGAAGTTCAAGGGCCCTGTCAGATAGACCCAGGACGGCGGGTCCGACCCGGGCAGCAGATGCGCCTCGGAGGCCGGTCGGCGGGCATGGGCGAACCGCCGCGCGGTGGGCGAAGTGCGCGCCTTGAGCGCCGCCCAGGGGCGCGAGACCACGGCCACGGGCACCTCGCGCATGATCTGGGTCCAGCCGCGCCAGCGGTGGAAGGTCGCCAGGCTGTCCGCCCCCATGATCCAGACGAAATGCACGCCCGGATGCCGCGCCTTCAGCAGGCGGATGGTGTCGAGGGTGTACTGAACGCCCAGCTGGGTCTCGGCCCCGCTGACGATCATCCTGGGCCCCCGCGCCCAGCGGGCGGCGTTGGCCATGCGCTGGGCCAGCGGCTGCGTCTCGGACGAGGCCTTGAGCGGGTTCTGCGGCGAGACGAGCCAGATCACCCGGTCCAGCTGCAGGCGCGACAGGGCCGTTTCAGCTACGTGGGCATGCCCCTCGTGCGCCGGGTTGAACGAGCCGCCGAACAGACCGACGCGCATGCCGGGCTGGAGGGTGAACCCCAGCCGCGACGCCGCCGGCCTGCCAGCCTCAGGGACGAGTCTGGCCGGTCCCGCGAACCACATACTTGAATGTCGTCAATTGCTCGGCCCCAACCGGGCCGCGGGCGTGAAGCTTGTCGGTGGCGATGCCGATCTCGGCCCCGAAGCCGAATTCGCCGCCGTCGGCGAACTGGGTCGAGGCGTTGACCAGCACGATGGCGGAATCGACCGAGGCGATGAAGGCGTCCGCCGTCGCCGCGTCCTCGGTCAGGATCGCGTCGGTATGGCCGGAGCCGTATGCGGCGATGTGGGCGGCCGCGCCCTCCACTCCATCGACCACCGCTACGGCGATGATCGGGGCGAGATATTCGGTCGACCAGTCCTCGGGCGTCGCGGCGGCCATGGGCGCGATGGCCCGCGCCGCCTCGTCGCCGCGCAGTTCGCACCCGGCCGCGGCCAGGGCCGCCGCGATCGGCGGCAGCAGGCGATCGGCGGCGGCGCGGTCGATCAGCAGAGTTTCGGCAGAGCCGCAGACGGACACCCGGCGCATCTTGGCGTTGACCACCACGGCCGTCGCCGTCTCCAGATCGGCGGCGGCGTGGACGAAGACGTGGTTGAGGCCTTCGAGGTGCCCCAGGACCGGCGCCCGCGCCTCGGCCTGCACGCGCGCCACCAGGCTCTTGCCGCCGCGCGGGATGATCAGGTCCACCGCGCCGTCGAGCCCGCCCAGGATCAGGCCCACCGCCGCGCGGTCCGTCGTCGGCACGGCCTGGACGCAGGCGGCCGGCAGACCGGCGGCCTTCAGGCCATCGACCACCGCCGCGTGGATCGCCAGGTTGCTGGCCGGGCACTCGGAGCCGCCGCGCAGGATGGCGGCGTTGCCGGACCGCACACACAGGGCCGCCGCGTCGGCGGTGACGTTCGGACGGCTCTCATAGATCATGGCGATCACGCCGATCGGCGTGCGGACCCGAGCGATGTCCAGGCCATTGGGCCGGTCCCAGCGGGCGATCTCGGAACCGACAGGGTCTGGAATGGCGGCGATGGCGGCCACCGCATCCGCCAGGGCGGCGATCCGCCCGGCGTCCAGCGCCATGCGGTCGATCAAGGCCTCGCTCAGGCCGTTGGCGCGCGCCTGCGCCTGGTCGGCCTGGTTGGCGGCAAGGATCAGGTCAGCCTGTTCACGGATGGCGGCGGCCATGCCGGCGATAGCGGCGGTGCGGACCTCGGGGCTGGCCAGACGCAAGGCGCGGGCGCCGTCCCGGGCTTCCCGCCCGATCCGCGCCATCGTCGCCTGCAGGGATGAACCCGCGTCGTCCATGGGCCTCGCCACTTATGCTCAAAGTGAGCCTTAGCCCTTTGTGACACTCACCGCCAGCGCTCAGGCGGTCTCCCCCGCCGCCAGGGCCAGGTCGTCGGCATGGATCACCGGGCCTTCGGTGAAGCCCAGGGCCGCCTCGATGGCGTCCGAGCGCAGGCCGGCGATGCGGGCGGCGTCGGCGACGTCGTAGCGGACGAGCCCTCGAGCCAACTCACGTCCCGCCTCATCGCGCACCAGTACGGCGTCGCCCTTGCCGAACCGCCCCTCGGCCGCCTTCACCCCGGCGGCCAGCAGGCTCTTGCCGCCGCGCAGGGCGGTCGCCGCCCCGTCGTCCACGGTCAGCGACCCTTGCGGCGCAAGCGATCCGGCGATCCAGGCCTTGTAGGCGGCGGCCGGCGTGGTCGAGGCCGCGAAGGTTGTCGAGCGCTCGCCGCTCTCAATGGCCAGCAGCGGCGAGGGCCGCGTGCCCAGGGTGACGATGGTGGCGCAGCCAGCCGCCCCGGCGATCCGTGCGGCGGCGATCTTGGTGGCCATGCCGCCGGTGCCCACCCCGGCCCCGGCGTTGGCGCCGCCCGCCATCGCCTCGATCTGCGGCGTCAGACGCTCCACCAGCGGGATGTGCCGCGCGGCCGGGTCG
Organism: Caulobacter sp. 73W; assembly: GCF_041021955.1. Taxonomy (GTDB): domain Bacteria; phylum Pseudomonadota; class Alphaproteobacteria; order Caulobacterales; family Caulobacteraceae; genus Caulobacter. The sequence goes on along the minus strand of NZ_CP158375.1, from coordinate 2,331,035 downwards.
CGGCGCGGATCGGCGGTGTAGAGGCCGTCGATGTCCGACAGCAGGACCAGCGCGTCGGCGCCGGCCATCTGGGCGACGCGCGCCGCCAGCCGGTCGTTGTCGCCGTAGCGGATTTCCTCGGTGACGACAGTGTCGTTCTCATTGACTACCGGCACGACCTTCAGGGCCAGCAGGGTCTCGACCGTGGCGCGGGCGTTCAGCCAGCGGCGGCGCACCTCGGTGTCGTCACGGGTCAGCAGGACCTGGGCGCAGGCCGCGCCGTGCGGCTCGAAAGCCTCTTCCCAGGCCCGCATCAGCAGGCTCTGGCCGGCGGCGGCGGCGGCCTGCTTTTCCGGCAAGGTCAGGGCGCGCTTGGGCAGTCCCAGCCGGCGGCGGCCCAGCGCCACCGCGCCGGACGACACCACCAGGACCTGCCGCCCCTCGGCGCGCAGGCGGGCGGCGTCGGCGCAGAAGGCCTCCAGCCAGGCCCGGTTCGCCGCGCCGGTCTCGGAATCGATCAGTAAGGCCGAGCCGACCTTGACGACGATCCGACGGGCGGCGGCCAGGGACATCTAGGGGGTCCAGCCGTCGGCCGAGGGTTCTTCGTAATCCTCGTCGTCCTGGGAGACGATCTCGCCCCGACGCTCGCGCACCTTGGTCCAGGCCGCGCGCAGCAGGTCGGTCACGCCCTCGCCTGACACGCCGGAGACCAGCATGGGCTTCACGCCGGCGACCGCCTCAAGTTCGGCGGCCTTTTCGGCCCGGGTCTCGTCGTCCAGGGCGTCGACCTTGTTGAGCGCCAGGATTTCGGTCTTGTCGGCCAGATCCTCGTCATAGGCTTCCAGCTCGGCGCGGATGGTCTTCCACACCTCGCCCACGTTCTCCTGGGTGGCGTCGATCAGGTGGATCAGCGTCGCCGAACGCTCGACGTGGCCAAGGAACCGGGTGCCGAGACCCGCCCCTTCCGAGGCCCCCTCGATCAGGCCGGGAATGTCGGCCATGACGAAGCGCTCGGTTGGCGACAGGTCGACCACGCCCAGGTTCGGGGTCAGGGTGGTGAAGGGGTAGTCGGCGATCTTCGGCTTGGCCGCGCTGGCCGCCGCCAGGAAGGTCGACTTGCCCGCATTGGGCAGGCCCACCAGGCCCACGTCGGCGATCAGCTTCAGGCGAAGCCAGATCCACTTCTCCTCGCCTTCCTGACCCGGATTGGCGTGCTTGGGCGCCTGGTTGACCGGTCCCTTGAAGCGATCGTTGCCCCAGCCGCCGTTGCCCCCCTTGGCCAGCAGGATGCGCATCCCCGGCTCGTTCATGTCGGCTATGAGGGTCTCGCGGTCCTCTTCCATCACCTCGGTGCCGACGGGCACCTTCAGCACGATGTCCTGGCCCGCCGCGCCGTGGCGGTTACGGCCCATGCCGTGGACGCCGGTGTCGGCCTTGAAGTGCTGCTGGTAGCGATAATCGATCAGGGTGTTCAGGCCCTCGACGGCCTCGACCCACACGTCGCCGCCGCGGCCGCCGTCGCCGCCGTCGGGACCGCCGTATTCGATGTACTTCTCACGCCGGAAAGACACGGCGCCTCCGCCCCCGTTTCCGGAGCGGATGAAGATCTTGCACTGATCGAGAAACTTCATGGGCGTCTTTTGTCCCAAGCGGGCTTCGGCGTCGAGCCTCGCCCGGACATGATTCTGTCGCGGAGACGAATTGTTAGGGTGAACATGAGACAACCGGTCGCAGAGCGCACAAAGCGCTGCCACGACTTCTGATGATTAACGACCATAGGTTGCATTACTAGGGAGTTGCAAGGTTTGTCTGGTCCGCCGCCCAAAGCTGAAGTCTTGCAGGACCTCAAGAATTTGACCCTGCCGACGCTCGCCAAGAAGTACGACCGCGAAGCCAACATCCACCGCAACATCATGATGACCCGGGGCACCGGCATCACAGGCAACTGGCGCGACTTCCGAGCCTTCCTGAACGACATCGGCCCCTGCCCCGGCGAAGGTTTCAACCTTGTCCTACTGAACCGCTTCGAGCGCACCTACGGGCCCGGCAAGGCGCGCTGGATGAACAGCGCCCAGCAGCAGAAGCACGAGGAAGAGTTCGACAAGCAGGTCGCCGCCAAGGCCGCCGAGCAGAACAAGCTGCTGATGCAGGCCCAAGCCCTGAAGACCGCCAAGATGGGCGGCGTGCCCACCATGGGTCAGTGGACATCCATGGGCGGCCGCACGGTCGGTTATTCGGAAGTCGCCAAGCGCCTGAACATTCCGGTCGCGGCCCTGTCCAAGACCCTGAAGGACGGCCGCACCGCCGACGACCTGGTCAAGCGCGCCGGCTCGGCCGACGAGCTGATCGACCGCAACGCCCACTGGCTGCCGCCGGAAGAGAACAAGAAGGACAGCTTCCTGGAGGCTTTCCGGGTCTGGCACATGCAGGTGCTGCCGCCCTACAGCCGGGCCGCCACGCCAACCTTCCTGTTCCTCTACATCGCCCTGCCGATGATGAAGGAATGCCGGGACGAGCTGATCGACCTCAACCTGTGGACGCCGCTCGGCCACCGCGCCGAAGCCGCGCGTGACGCCCACGTCGCCTGGAAGAAATACACCGAGCTGATGCCCCGGGCGCAGGCGGCGATGATGGAGATTCCCATCTACGCCTCCTATTCGCTGCTTTCTGAGCTGGACAAGCTGTGCGAGCGCATCGTCACCGCCGAGTCCCGCTTCCGCGCCGGCCCCAAGGGACCGGGCGCGCAGGCGGCCTGATCCAGGCCGCCTGGCGACGTCAGGCCAGCCAGACCATCATCCGGGTTTCCGCCGGCTCGCCGCGAGCCCGCGACGGCTTGGCGTCGACGATCCCGGTATAGAGAAAGCCCGCCTTGCACAGGACCCGGCCGGAGGCTGGATTGTCGGCGAAGTGCCCCGCCACGACCAGGCGCTTGCGCCAGTCACGCGAAGCCCAGCTAAGCGCGCCCATCAGCGCCTCGCTCGCCAGACCGCGGCCCCAGTAGGCGGGCGCGATCCAGTAGCCGACTTCCGTACGGCCTTCCGGCGTCAGGAAGAATCCGAGCACGCCGACCAGCCCCTCGTTCTCCAGGGTGATGGCGAAGGTGTTGTCCTTGCGGCGATCCTGCATCTGAACCTGGACCACGAAGGCCTCGGCGTCCTCCGCGCTGTAGGGCCAGGGCATGCGCGTGGTCATCCTGGCCACGTCGTAGTCGATCAGTTGAGCCAGACGCGGGGCGTCGGCCAGCCGCGGCTCGCGCAGGACCAGCCGCCGCGTCTCGATAGTGGGGGTTTGGCCTATGACGTTCATGGCGACCTCCCTGGTCGATCCCGCCGCCTCCTTCGGACCCCCGTCCGACGTTGCGGCCAAAAAGAAAGCGGGGAGCCCGGCGTTCCCGGACTCCCCGCTTGGATCGTCTGTCCGGATCGCCACTCAAGTGCAGCGCGATCCGGGGAAGGTCTGGACCGCGCTTACTCTGCGGCCTGGGCCTGTGCGACCGGATCGATCGTCACGTAGGTGCGGTTGTCGCGCTTGGTCACGAAGCGCACGGCGCCGTTCACCAGAGCGAAGAGGGTATGGTCCTTGCCCATGCCCACGTTGACGCCCGGCCAGAACTTGGTGCCGCGCTGACGCACGACGATGTTGCCCGCCAGGACGGCTTCGCCGCCGAACTTCTTCACACCGAGACGGCGGCCAGCCGAATCGCGACCGTTGCGCGAGGAGCCGCCAGATTTTTTGTGAGCCATTGTGCTCTCCTGATCCTATGCGACGGGGCCTTAGGCCTCGCCGGCGTCCTTCTTGGCGGCGGCCTTCTTCGGCGCAGCCTTCTTGGCGGGGGCGGCTTCACCCTCGGCCTTGGCGGCCTTCGGAGCAGCAGCCTTCTTCGGCGCGGCGGCCTTGGCCTTCGGAGCCGGAGCGGCTTCCTTTGCTTCGACCGGAGCGGCGGTCACGGCGGCGTCGCCGAGGCCTCGAGCGCGCGCGTCCAGGATGCGCTTGCTGGTCAGGTCGACCGTGCCGTCCCACTTGTCCGACTTGGAGCCGTTGGCCACCGAGATCACGCGCAGGACCGTCTCGGTCTGGCGGTGACCGCGGGTGCGGCGATAGCCTTGGCGACGGATCTTCTTGAAGATCTTCACCTTCTCGCCCTTGCGGGTTTCGATCAGGGTCGCGCTCACGGCGGCGCCGGCCACCAGCGGGGCGCCGACAGTGACGGCGTCGCCGTCGCCCAGCATCAGGACCTGGTCGAACGCGATTTCCGCGCCCGGCTCGCCTTCGAGCTTCTCAACCACGAGCAGATCGCCCGCCTGAACCCGGTACTGCTTACCGCCGGTCTTGATCACCGCGTACATCGGTCGCGCCTTAAGCTTATGAAGTCCGAAGACTTGTTCTCAAAATGGATTGCGCCCGCGGGGCCAGCCTGCGGGCGAGGGAGCGCTCTTATACAGCGCAAGACCGGGGAGTCAACGCGGCGGCGGGTGAAAACCCGTCGCGACCGGCTGCATATAGAGTGCTTCGCCTTCTTCGCCAGCACGCTCTGGCGGTTACAGTATAGCATCCTGTAGAGAGGGGCGTGACCTCGACCCTCTTCGCCTCAATCGCCGCGACCGGCTTCGCCGTGGCCTTCCTGCACGCGGCCCTGCCAACTCACTGGCTGCCGTTCGTGCTGGTGGGCCGCGCGCAGGGCTGGTCGGCGGGACGAACCCTGGGCGTCGCCATGCTGGCGGCGGTCGGCCACGTGGCGGTCACCACCCTGCTGGGCGCGATCCTGGTCACCGCCGGCCTGGCGCTGGAAGAGCAGCTGGGCGGCATCTTCGGCCTGCTGGTCGCCGGCGGCATGGCGGGCCTGGGACTCTATTATCTATGGCGGGGCCGCAAGCACGCGCATCTGCATGGGGCCGCGCGGTCCTATCGCTCCGATCGCGCGGCGGTTCTGGGCCTGGTCACGCTGCTGGCCCTGTCGCCCTGCGAGGCCTTCCTGCCGATCTTCCTCGCCGGCACGCCGCACGGCTGGGGCGGCTTCGCGGCCCTGATCGCGGTGCTGATGACGGCGACCGCTCTGGGCATGCTGCTGTTCACGGCCCTCAGCCTGGCCGGCGTGCAGCGGCTGAAGCTCGACGCCCTGCAACGGCACGAGACCACGATCATGGGCCTAACCCTGCTGCTCATGGCGCTGATCGTCGTGCTGATGGAAGTCTAAGGCGGTTTCGAAACCGCGCCCGGCGCACTAGATAGGCGCCATGAGCATCGAACAAACTCCCGTCACCGTCCTGACCGGCTACCTCGGCGCCGGCAAGACCACCCTGCTGAACCGCATCCTCACCGAGGATCACGGCAAGAAGTACGCCGTGATCGTCAACGAGTTCGGCGAGGTCGGCATCGACAACGACCTCGTCGTCGACACCGACGAGGAAGTGTTCGAGATGAACAACGGCTGCGTCTGCTGCACGGTGCGCGGCGACCTGATCCGCGTCCTGTCCGGCCTGATGAAGCGCAAGGGCAAGTTCGACGCCATCGTCGTGGAGACGACCGGCCTGGCCGATCCGGGCCCGGTGGCCCAGACGTTCTTCGTCGATGACGAGGTCAAGGCCCGCACCAAGCTGGACAGCGTCACCACCGTGGTCGACGCCAAGCACATCCTGCAGCGCCTGGCCGACAGCAAGGAAGCGGTCGAGCAGATCGCCTTCGCCGACCAGATCGTGCTGAACAAGACCGACCTGGTCAGCGCCGACGAGCTGCGGATGGTCGAGGCGCAGGTCCGCCGCATCAATCCGCTGGCCCCGATCCATCACGCCCAGCGCTCCAACGTGCCCCTGGACGCCATTCTTGGCCGAGGCTCCTTCGACCTGGACCGCATCACCGAGATCGAGCCGCAGTTCCTGAACCCGGGCCACGGCGAGCACGGCCACGTGCATGACGAGCACTGCGGCCACGACCACGATCATGACCACCATCATCACGATCACGGTCACGACCATCATCACCACGACCACGTGGCTGAGGCTGGCATCCGGGGGGTCTCCCTGACCCTCGATACGCCGGTGGACGGGACCAAGGTCACCACCTGGCTGAACAACCTGCTGGCCGCCCAAGGTCCCGACATCCTGCGAGCCAAGGGAATCCTAGACGTGCAGGGCGAGGACAAGCGCCTGGTCTTCCAGGCCGTGCACATGATTCTGGAGGGCGACTTGCAGCGCGAATGGCGCGAGGGCGAGCGTCGCTACAGCCGTATGGTCTTCATCGGCCGCAACCTGGACGAGGCCGCCCTGCGGACCGGGTTCGAGGCCTGCGCCGCCTAGGACCTGGAGGGCGCGGCCTAAACCGCGCCCGACCTTCCCGCCGATCAGGCAAAGAAAAAGGCCGGATGCTCGCGCATCCGGCCTTTTCCGTGCTCGAAGCCGTGAGGCTTACGAGATGTCTTCGTTGATCAGGCCGACCTTGTAATAGCCGTTGCCTTGCAGTTCGTTCAGCACCGCCATGAAGTCCTGGTACAGGACGTCGGCGTCGGCGCGGATCATGATGCGCTCTTCCTGCGGGATGGCGCCCGGCGACTGGGCGGCGATCTTGCCGGCCAGGTCGGACGGCAGGCCTTCCAGGCTGGTTTGCTGTTCGGCGAGGAACAGGGCGCCCGACTTCTGGATCGAGATGAAGATCGGCTCTTTAGGCTTGTCTTCCGGGCTCGGCGGGGTCGCCGGCGGAAGATCGACCTTGATGGCCACGGTGGCCATCGGCACGGCGACCATGAAAATGATCAGCAGAACGAGCAGGATGTCCACGAAAGGCGTGACGTTGATCTCGTTGTTCTGACCGAGATCGTACTTACCACCGCCACCGCCGGAAAGCTTTGCAGCCATCGACAAAAATCTCCCAATCACCGCGCCTATGCGCAGCCTTTATCGTCGGGAATGACTTCTGGCGCGGATATTTTTGGAAGTAAAGTGCAAGTTGGAGCCGAGACGCAGACTCTCGCAAGACTCCCGTTTCGCGTGCACAAATAAGGGCGTTTCGCCGCACGCCGGTACGCCGATTTCGCCCTTCCCGCCTAGCGCGGAGCCTGCCGGCGGGCTAATCGCGGGTCATGATCTTCGACTTCGACGCTTTCGTCACCGCCGCCCTTTTTGATTCTCATGGCCATGCGGCCTTCGCCCTGGGGGACGGCACCGTCCGCCTGCAGACGCAGGACGGCTTCGTCACGGTCGAGGCGCACGACGGCGCGGTGCTGTCGGCCTGCGCCCACCCCTCCGGAACCGGGATCGTCACCGGCGGGGACGACGGCGCGGTCGTCTGGTCGCGCATCGAAGGCGGCGAAGTGGCCGTCACGCGCCTGGCCGAGGTGAAGGGCCGCTGGATCGAGGCGGTCGCCGCCAGTCCGGTCTCCGGCCTGATCGCCTTCGCGGCGGGCAAGGCCATGCACGTCATCGACATCGCCGACGCCAGCTTCAGCCGCATCTACGCGCACGAGAAGGCGGTGTCGGACATCGCCTTCGACCCGAAGGGCAAACGCATCGCCACCGCATCCTATGGCGGCGCGCATCTTTGGTGGGCGCGGATCGAGAACCAGAAGCCGCAGGTCCTCAAGTGGGCCGGCAGCCACATCGCCATCGCCTGGAGCCCGGACGGCAAGTTCCTGATCTCGGCCATGCAGGAAAACCAGCTGCACGGCTGGCGGCTGTCCGACGGCAAGGACATGCGGATGGGCGGCTATCCGGCCAAGCCGCGCAGCCTGGCCTTCTTCGACGGCGGCAAGGTTCTGGCCACGGCCGGCGCCAACGGCGCGGTCATCTGGCCATTCGCCGGCTCCAACGGCCCGATGGGCAAGGAAGCGGCCGAGATCGGTTTCCACCGCGAAAGCCTCTCGACCCGCGTGGCGGCGCGCCTGGACGGCCAGGTGGTGGTGGCCGGCATGAACGATGGCCGCGTCTGGGCCGCGAGCCTGCGGTCAGGTCGCCTGGAGACCCTGAAGGCGGAGAAGGGCGCGGCGATCAGCGCCCTGTCGGTGTCGTCGGACGGCGCCCGTGTGACCTTCGGTGACGAGGTCGGCGCGGCCGGCGTGCTGGACGTTCCCGAGCTCTAGTAGTCCTCGCCGTCGGCGCGGCCCCACCAGAACAGCTGGTAAAGGGCGTTCAGGGCGCTGATCACCATCAGCGCGCCGATGCCGGCGAAGGCGAAGCCGATCATGTCGCCCATCAGCTCCCCGCCGATCATGGCGAGGCCCGCAATGCCGGCCGTGGCCGCCAGCAGACCCATGATCAGGGCGGCGCGGAAGAACGTGCGAGCGGGGCGGAGAAGGGGATCGGTCATGGCTGCACTTAGCGCCGCCGCCCGCCACGATTGAATAGCGTAGAACTACCAGTCGTAGTTCTACGGCGCCGCTGCTCAGTCCTCGAAACCGCGCAGTTCCGCCCAGGCCTCAAAGGGATCGCGGCGGGTCCGCAGGGTGTTCACCGGATGCCCCTCGTCCGGCCAGCCTAGGGCCATGCCGGCGAACAGCATGTGGTCTTCGGGCAGATCCAGAAACTTGGCGACGGTCTGGGCGTAGATCGACCAGAACTCCTGGGCGCAGGTGCCAAGCCCGCGCTCCTGCGCCAGCAGCATCACCGTCTGCATGTACATGCCCAGATCCGCCCACTGCGGCGGACCCAGCTTGCGATCCAGCGAGAAGAACAGGCCCACGGGAGCGCCGAAGAAGTCGGCGTTGCCGCCGAACTGCCGCATGCGGCCGATCTTGTCTTCCCGAGGAATGCCAAGCGCGCCGTACAGGTCCTCGCCGCACTGGAAGCGCCGCGTGCGGAACGGCTCCCACAGGTTCGGCGGATAGACGTCGTACTCGGCGCCGTCCGGCTGACCTAGCCTGCCTGCGATGATCGCCTTGAACGCCGCCAGCGGCTCGCCGGCCAGGGCGTGGACCCGCCAGGGCTGAAGGTTTCCGCCCGACGAAGTCTTGGCCGCCGCCTGCAGGATTTCACGCACCACCTCGCCGGAAACCGGCCGATCGGTGAAGGCGCGGACGGAGATGCGCTGCTGGACAGCTTCGGTCACGGTCATGCTTGTTCCCGTTAAGGACAAATCAGAACCACACCGCTAGCATCGCTCCGCCGCGTCAAGGCAAGGGGCGTATCCACACCGATGGCGAAATCGAAGAAGTCGGCTGCCCGCAAGCCGAATAGGACCGCTAAGCCGAAGACGCGCTTCGGCCGCATGATCGGCATGGCCCTGATGGTCCTGCTTTTGGTCGGCGTGGTCGGCCCGGTGCTGACGGTGATCGTCTATCGCTTCGTGCCGCCGCCGGTCACCTTCCTGATGATCCAGCGGATGTTCGAGGGCAAAGGGCTGGACCGCAAATGGATCGCCCTGGACGACATGTCCCCCGCCCTGCCCCGCGCGGTGATCGCCGCCGAGGACGCCAAGTTCTGCCAGCACAACGGCTTCGACTTCACCGCCATGCAGAAGGCGATGAAGAACAATGAGCGCCGGCCCAGCAAGATCCGCGGCGGCTCGACCATCAGCCAGCAGACCGCCAAAAACGTCTTCCTGTGGCCGCAGCGATCCTATGTCCGCAAGGGATTGGAGGCCTATTTCACGGTCCTGATCGAGACGATTTGGGGCAAGAAGCGGATCATGGAGGTCTATCTGAACTCCATCGAGATGGGCCCCGGCATCTATGGGGCCGAGGCCGCCGCCCAGCGCTACTTCCGGGTCAGCGCCGCCGACTTGTCCGGGGCCCAGGCCGCCCGCATGGCCGCCATCCTGCCCAGCCCGCTGAAATGGAAGGCCGCCAAGCCGGGCCCCTATGTGAAGCGCCGCTCGCGCAAGATCACCGCCGCCGCCGGCACGGTCCGCCGCGACGGCCTGGCAGCCTGCGTGATCTGAAGACGGACACCTCCCTCGGCGACTTGACGGAGGCGCGTAAGGGCTTTCCCATGCGCGCTTTCAGCGGCCCGTCAGAGGCCGCCGCTCCGAGGAAGGCCGATCCATGAAACTGAAACTCCTGGCCGCCTGCGCCGCCGCGGCCCTGGTCGCCGCGCCGCTTTGCGCCGTGGCCCAGACCCCGCCGACCGCCGCCGAAGCCAAGGCCTTCACCGACAAGGCCGAAGCCGATCTCGCCAAGCTGAGCGAGTACGCCGCCCGCTCGTCCTGGGTGCGCGCCACCTACATCACCGAAGACACCCAGTGGCTGGAAGCCAAGGCCGGCGCCGAGATCACCGAACTGGCCACCCGCCTGGCCATGGACGCCGCCAAGTACGACAAGAGTCAGGCCGACCCGGTGACCCGCCGCAAGCTCGACATCCTCAAGCGCAACCTCAACCTGCCCGCGCCGCAGCGCCCGGGCGGCGCCGAGGAACTGGCCACCATCGCCTCGCGCCTGGACAGCACCTTCTCCACCGGCAAATTCGACTACAAGGGCAAGACCATCACCCTCAACGACGCCGAGGATGTGCTGGCCGAAAGCCGCGATCCGGCGGATCTGAAAGCCGCCTGGGAAGGCTGGCACTCCACCGCGACCGTCATGCACGACGACTACGTCAAGATGGTCGAGCTGGCCAACGAGGGCTCCCGCGGCCTTGGCTACAAGGACACCGGCGCCCTGTGGCGCGCCGGCTACGACATGGATCCCGAGGCCTTCGCCGCCGAAACGGACCGCGTCTGGAAGCAGCTGGAGCCGTTCTACCGAAACCTGCACTGCTACGTCCGCTCGCGCCTGAACGAGAAGTACGGCGACACCGTCCAGCCGCGCACCGGCCCGATCCGCGCCGACCTGCTGGGCAATATGTGGGCGCAGGAGTGGGGCAACATCTATGACGTCGCCGCGCCCAAGACCGCCGGCGCCGCGGCCGGCTACAACCTCGACGACCTACTGGTCGCCAAGGGCTATGACCCGGTGAAGATGGTGAAGGCGGGCGAGGGCTTCTACTCCTCGATCGGCCTCGCGCCCCTGCCGGAGACCTTCTGGAAGCGCTCCATGTTCGTCCGTCCGCAGGACCGCGAGGTGGTCTGCCACGCCTCGGCGTGGGACGTGGACGACAAGGAGGACATCCGCATCAAGATGTGCACCAAGGTGAACGGGACGGACTTCGTCACCATCCACCACGAGCTGGGGCACAACTACTACCAGCGCGCATATTCCAAGCAGCCTTATCTGTTCCGGGGCGCGGCCAATGACGGCTTCCACGAGGCCATCGGCGACTTCGCGGCCCTGTCGGCCACCACGCCCACCTATCTCAACCAGATCGGCCTGCTGGAAACCGTGCCTGGAGCCGAAGGCGACATCCCGTTCCTGCTGAAGACCGCGCTCGACAAGATCGCCTTCTTCCCGTTCAGCCTGATCGTCGACAAGTGGCGGTGGCAGGTGTTCTCCGGCCAGATCGCGCCGGACCAGTACAATGACGGCTGGTGGAAGCTGCGCACCCAGTACCAGGGCATCGTCCCGCCCGGCCCGCGCCCGGCGGACGCCTTCGACGCGGCTGCCAAGTACCACGTGCCAGGCAACACCTCGTACACGCGCTACTTCCTGGCGCGGGTCTATCAGTTCCAGTTCCACCGCGCCGCCTGCAAGCAGGCTGGCTGGAAGGGCCCGCTGCACCGCTGCTCGATCTATGGGAACAAGGAAGTCGGGGCGAAATTCAACGCCATGATGGAGATGGGCGCGTCGCAGCCCTGGCCCGACGCCATGGCCGCCTTCACCGGCGAGAAGCAAACGGACGCCAGCGCGGTGGCCGATTATTTCGCGCCGCTGAACCTGTGGCTGACCAAGCAGAACAAGAACGAGAAGTGCGGCTGGTAGGCCGCCTGGCTGACGGGCTCGTCCGGGCCCGTCAGCCCTCTATTCCCGGCGATCAGAGCAGCTTGATCTCGCGCAGGCGCTGCTTGAGGAAATCGTCGGCCGTGATCGGCTCCGGATAGCGGTTCGGATGCTTCGCCGTAGCGCAGCCCGGCAGGGTCTCGATCAGATAGTCCGGCGCGAAATGCAGGAAGAACGGCGTCGAATAGCGCGAGAAGCCGCGACGCTCCGGCGGCGGGTTCACCACCCGGTGCGTGGTCGAGGGCAGGACGTCGTTGGTCGCGCGGCTCAGCATGTCGCCGATGTTGCAAACCAGGGCGCCGGGCGGCGGGTTGATCGCCAGCCAGCGGCCGTCACGATCCAGCACCTCCAGCCCGGCCTCTTCGGCCCCCAGCAGCAGGGTGATGGCGTTGATGTCCTCGTGGGCGCCGGCGCGCACGCCGCCCGCATCGGCAGGAACGGGCGGATAGTGCAGCAGGCGCAGGATCGAATTGCCCTCGCGCACTGGCTCGTCGAACGTATGGCGGTCGAGCTTGAGGTAGTTGGCGATGGCCTGCAGGACGCGCACGCCCATGTGGTCCAGCGCGCCGTACAGCCAGCTCAGCTCGCCCTCGAAACGCGGCGTCTCCGACGGCCAGACGTTCGGCGGCATCACCTCGGAGAAGCGGTGACCTTCCGGCAGGTCCCGGCCGATGTGCCAGAATTCCTTGAGGTCGTGATGGGTCGCGCCCTTGGCCGTCTCGATGCCGAAGGGGACGTAGCCGCGCTGCCCGCCCTTGCCGACCACGTAGGCCTTCTTGGTCTCTTCCGGCAAAGCGAAGAAGTCCTTGGCCTCGCCGATGGCGCCGTCGATGCGGGCCTGGTCCAGGTCATGGTCGCAGATCACCGCGAAGCCAAAGCGCTGGAACGAGGTCCCCAGATCACGGGAGAAGCCCTCGAAATCGTCGGCGTAACGCAGGAACGAAACGGGCTCGATGGCGGAGGTAGGCAAGGCGCGGCTCCATGAAGGACGGAGGCGGCTTCTACACCTTTCACAGCTTGCGCGCATCTGACTCAGGTCAATACCGCCTTCCGCAATGGCGGCGCTTACGGTTTCGTTAACCATAATTGTCGAGCCTGACGCCCGCATGAGATCGTCGCCGACATGTTTCTGAAGAAACCCGCCTTCGCGACCGCCGCCGCTTCCGGCGCGGGCGGCGCCGGCCTGCGCGACATCCTGCTCGGCCTGCGCGCCAATCCCTATGCAGGCGCGGCCGGCGCGGCCCTGTTGTTCGCGGCGACCTTGGGCGTGCTGGTGCTCGCCCTCGGCGATCCCATGGCCGGCGCGCCATCCGTCCGCGTGCGGCTGCAAAGCATCGGCGCCACCAAGGGCGCGCCTCCCGGATGGCTGGAGGCCCTGGCCCAGGAGCCGAAGGAAGAAGCGCCTCTCGTCCCCGACGTTCTGCAGCTCTCCGAAGGACCGCCGAGCGCCGCGCCGGCGGAAACGGCCAAGGCGCCGGAGGTTCACGCCGCCCCGCCCCTGGCCGCGCACGACCCCCTGCCCGCGGCGCCTATCGCCGGCCTGTGGGCGCCGGGCCCCGGCGGCGGCAAGCTGCCGGTGGTCGCGCCGGGCGGCCGCACGCCGGCCGAGGCCTATGCCCGCCCGTTCACGCCGGACGGTCGCCCCCGCGTGGCGCTGGTGATCGGCGGCCTGGGCCTCAACGCCCAGACGACGCGCGCCGCCATCGAACAGCTGCCCGCCGAGATCACCTTGTCCTTCGCACCCTATGGCGAGGACCTGCAAGGGTGGATCGACCTGGCCCGCCGCCACGGCCACGAGGTGCTGCTGGAGACGCCGCTGGAGCCCAACGACTATCCGCAGAACGATCCCGGCCCCTACACCCTGATGTCCCGCGCGCGGCCGGAGGAGACGGTGCGCAAGCTGGAATGGCTGATGAGCCGCGCCACGGGCTATTTCGGCCTGACCAACTATCTGGGCTCGCGTTTCCTGAAGTCGGACATGGCGGTGACCACCCTGAGCGCGGTGCTGAAGCAGCGAGGCCTGGCCTTCATCGACGACGGCCAGGCGAACGGACGCGGCGCCGGCCAGCGGGCGTCCGCCGACCGCATCATCGACGACCAGCTCTCGGCCGAAGCCATCAACCGGCAGCTCAAGGCCGTCGAGGGCGGCGCCGTGCAGCGCGGCCAGGCCCTGGGTTCGGGCTTCGCCTATCCGGTGACCATCAACCAGGTCGCTCGCTGGGCCGAGGGCCTGTCTGCGCGCGGCTTCCAACTGGCCCCCGCTTCGGCCGTGACGAGCAAGCGATGAGCGATCTTTCCGCCTATCGCCCGAACGTCGGCGTGGTCCTTTTCAACGCCAAGGGCCAAGTCTGGCTGGGCCGCCGCGCCAAAACGCCCGATCCTTGGAACTGGCAGTTTCCGCAGGGCGGCGTCGATGAGGGCGAGGACCTGGAAGCCGCCGCCCGGCGTGAACTCGCCGAGGAAACAGGGGTCGTGAGCGCCTCGCTGCTGGGACGAACCGAAGGCTGGATCGTCTATGATTTTCCGCCGGAAGTGCTGCACAAGCAGATCGCTCGTGGCTGGAAAGGTCAAAAACAGGTCTGGTTCGCTTTTCTGTTCGGCGGCGAGGACTCGGAAATCAATCTTTCATCTCACGCGGATATCGAATTTGACGCTTGGCGGTGGGGCGCACTCGACGAAGCAGTCGAATTGATCATACCCTTCAAGCGAGACGTGTACGGACAAGTGGCTCACGCTTTCCGGCGTTTCGCGGGGGTCTAGTTAGGGGCTTCGTTCTGGGGCGTATTGGCGGGGGCCAGTTCCATGATCCACGACATGCGACCGCAAGCGGACGCTAGACCGGCCGACCACGAGGGCCGCACTTCAACCCACGGGCCGACTTGGCCGTACGTCGCTGACAGGGAACCGATACAGTGATCGACAAAATTCTCACCTGGCTGGGCATCAAGCCTGCGCCGCAACCCGCCAAGCCGGCGGCTCCTGCTCCGGCTCCCAAGCCGACCCCGGCGCCGGCTCCTGCCGCCGTCGCGCCAACGCCGGCGCCCAAGCCTGTCGCTCCGGCGGCCGCTCCGGTCGCCGCCGCCAAGCCGGCCGCCCCGAAGGCCGCCGCGCCGAAAGCGGCTGCAAAGCCCGCCGCCAGGAAGCCGGCCGCCAAGGCTGCTCCGAAGGCTGCCGCCAAGCCGGCGGTCAAGGCCGCCGCGGTGAAGGAGGCTCCGGCCAAGGCCGCGGCTGCGAAGCCGGCCGCCAAGGCCGCCGCCAAACCCGTCGCCAAGAAGGCCGCTCCGGTGAAAGCCGCCGCAGCCAAGCCGGCCGCCGCCAAGGCCGCGCCGAAGGCCAAACCCGCAGCGAAAGCCGCTGCTTCGAAAGCCGCCGCCAAGCCGGCCGCGGTGAAGAAGGCTCCGGCCAAGCCCGCCGCCAAGGCTGCTGCTAAGCCGGCCGCGAAGCCCGCCGCCGCCAAGGCGCCGGCCAAGGCCGCGGCTCCGAAGAAGGCTGCTGCGCCCAAAGCCGCCGCCAAGCCCAAGGCCAAGAAGTAACGCGCTTGGCGTCACGGACTGACGCCTCGCAAACCCTGCGCCCCGTGGTGATGATCCACGGGGCGTTTTGCGGCGGGTGGGTGTTCGACCACTTCCGCGAACCCTTCGAGGCGGCCGGCCATAAGGTCCTGGCGCCCGATCTGCCCGGCCGCGGCGACGGACAAAATCCCGCAGGCCTGTCCATGGGCGACTACGCCCGCGCGGTCGCCGAGCTGTGCGACGCGCAAACGGACGCTCCCATTCTCATCGGTCATTCCATGGGCGGTCTCGTCGCCCAGATGGCCGCCTCACGCCTGGCGCGGCGTCGTCCCGCCGCCGGGTTGATCCTGCTCGCGCCGTCCGCCCCCTGGGGCGTGACCGGAACGTCCATGGAAGAGGCCTGCAGCGCTGTCGGCCTGTACGCCCTCGGCGCCTATTGGCTGCAGTCGGTGGACCCGCAATACGACCTGGCGCGCACCTACAGCCTCGACCGCCTGCCGCGCGACGACGTGCGGCGGACCTTCGAGCGCATGACCGCCGAGAGCGGCCGCGCCCTGTTCGAGACGCTGAACTGGTGGCTGGACCCGATGATGACCACCAGCATCGGAGCGGTGGGCGCCCCGGCCCTGACGATCGCCGGCGGGCGCGACCTCATTCATCCGCCCGCCACGGTGCGCCAGGTGGCCGCGTGCGTCGGCGGATCGTTCCAGACCTTCGCCGAGATGAGCCATTGGCTGCCCGCCGAGCCGGGCTGGGACACCGTGGCCGACGCCTGCCTGGACTGGCTTGGCCAGGACGCACGAGCGGCGGCCTAGATACAATTCGGGCGTCGAACCGCGGAGGTCCGACGCCCGATGAATGCTTACTTGCGAACGCTGTAGAGCAGGTTCGACTGGTCGGCGTTCTTCAACACCGAGGTGTCGTCCGGCTTCTTCAGTTGCACGAACACCATGCCGGTCGAGGCGGTGCCTTCACCGACGTGCTCCCAGGACACCGTGGTGCGCTTGTAGTCCGAGCCGACCATCTGGTCGTTGCGGTACAGCTGCAGGATCGGGTCGCGGGTCGACGCCCAGCCGTGCAGATCGGTCACCAGCGTCTGGGCCAGGCCCGTCGGATGGGTGATGGTCAGGGTGCAGACGTTCTTGTTCGAACCAGCCGGCTCGACGACGATCTGATAGGGCTTGGCCTGAGCCAGGATCCACTGGTCGCGCTTCTTCTTGAAGCCGGCGGCCTTGGCCAGGGCGGCCTGGTCGCCGCCGTCCAGCACGCCCTGGACGCAGACGTTGTTCAGGACGTTGATGATGGCGATCGAGGTCGGATCGGTCGGAGCCGGGTAGGTCACCGGCGCCGGCTCGGCCGGAGCAGCCGTGGCGGCTTCGGGAGCCGGAGCGACCGGCTGCGCGGCCGGATCGGCCGGGACAGCGGCCGGAGCCGGGGCGGTTTCGGCCGGGGGCGGCGTGGCCGCATCCTGGGCGACGGCGACACCGAACGTGGCGGCGGTGATCAGGCTGGCGAGCACAAGGCGCATACGGCAATTCCCCTTAACTTGACGGCGCGGCATGACACACCGGGCAGGACGCTATCGCAACCCCTCTAGAGACGGTTTACGACAGTAATGCGGCGGCGAACCGCCTCAGGCGGCCTCGACCGCGTGTTCAGCCAGGATCGTCAGGCCTTCCGGCGTGACGTCGGCGAAGCCGCCCTGGATGTCGAACGCGCGCACGGCCGAGCCGTCACGCACCGTCACGCGGCCCTCCTTGAGGGCCGTCATGAACGGCGCGTGGCCGGCCAGGACGCCGAAGTCGCCCTCGGTCCCGGGAGCGTCGACCTGGTCGACATCGCCCGAGAACAGTTCGCGCTCGGGCGCGACGAGGGAGAAGTGCAGCTTGGCCATGATCAGGCGGCTTCCGCGGCCAGCTTCTCGGCCTTGGCGACGGCGTCCTCGATGGTGCCGACGTTGTAGAAGGCCGGTTCCGGCAGATGGTCGTAGCCGCCGTCGCAGATCGCCTTGAACGAACGGATGGTGTCGTCCAGCGACACGAACACGCCCGGCAGGTTGGTGAACTGCTCAGCCACGTGGAACGGCTGCGACAGGAAGCGCTGGATCTTGCGGGCGCGGGCCACGGTCAGCTTGTCGTCTTCCGACAGCTCGTCCATGCCCAGGATCGCGATGATGTCCTTCAGCGCCTTGTACTGCTGCAGGATCTCCTGAACGCGGCGGGCGACGGCATAGTGCTCTTCGCCGATGACGTTCGGGTCCATGATCCGGCTGGTGGAGTCCAGCGGGTCCACGGCCGGGAAGATGGCCTGGGCGGCGATGTCGCGGCTCAGCACGGTCGTCGCGTCCAAGTGGGCGAACGAGGTGGCCGGGGCCGGGTCGGTAAGGTCGTCGGCGGGAACGTACACGGCCTGGACCGAGGTGATCGAACCCTTCTGGGTCGAGGTGATGCGCTCCTGCAGGTTGCCCATCTCGGTGGCCAGGGTGGGCTGATAGCCCACCGCCGAGGGGATGCGGCCCAGCAGAGCCGACACTTCGGCGCCCGCTTGGGTGAAGCGGAAGATGTTGTCGACGAAGAGCAGCACGTCCTTGCCTTCTTCGTCGCGGAAGTACTCGGCCTGGGCCAGGCCGGTCAGGGCGACGCGGGCGCGGGCGCCGGGAGGCTCGTTCATCTGGCCGTAGACCAGGGCGCAACGGCTGCCTTCGCCGCCGCCCGGCTTGTTCACGCCGGACTCGATCATCTCGTGATACAGGTCGTTGCCTTCGCGGGTGCGCTCACCCACGCCGGCCAGAACCGAATAACCGCCGTAAGCCTTGGCGATGTTGTTGATCAGTTCCTGCATGGTCACGGTCTTGCCGACGCCGGCGCCTCCGAACAGGCCGATCTTGCCGCCCTTGGTGTAGGGGCAGAGCAGGTCGATGACCTTGATGCCGGTGACGAGCACTTCGGCGGTCGTGGTCTGCTCGGCGAAGGACGGGGCCTCGGCGTGGATCGGACGACGCTCGGCGGTGGCGATCGCGCCGCCTTCGTCGATCGGGTCGCCGACCACGTTCATGATGCGGCCCAGGGTGGCCGGGCCGACCGGCACGTTGATCGCCGCGCCGGTGTCGGTCACGGGCTGGCCGCGGGTCAGACCCTCGGTGGTGTCCATGGCGATGGTGCGGACGGTGTTCTCACCCAGGTGCTGGGCGACTTCCAGAACCAGGCGGAAGGTCTCGCCGGTGCGCTGGTCGGTGTTGGTGGTTTCCAGCGCGTTCAGGATCGCGGGCAGAGCGCCATCGAACTCGACGTCGACGACGGCGCCGATCACCTGGACGATGCGGCCCGTCGCGGCGCCCGTGGCGACCAGCGCCTTGGACGTGGAGGCCTTTGCGGCGGGAGCCTTCGGCGCAGCAGCCTTCTTCGGCGCAGCGGCGACGGCTTTCGGAGCGGCGGCTTTAGCAGCCTTCGGGGCGGCGGCCTTGGGGGCCGTAGCAGCAGGGGTCTTGGCCATGGCGAGCTTCAATCGTCTTTCGTCAGATAGCTTCGGCGCCGGAGATGATTTCAATCAGCTCCTTGGTGATCTGCGCCTGGCGGGTTCGGTTATATTCGAGGGTGTAGCGGCGGATCATGTCGCCGGCGTTGCGCGTGGCGTTGTCCATGGCGCTCATCTGGCTGGCGTAGAAGCCGGCCTGGTTCTCGAGCAACGCGGACAGAATCTGGACCGTCAGGTAGCGCGGCAGCAGCGTCTCGAGGATTTCCTCCTCGGACGGCTCGTAGGTGTAGACCGCCTCGCCGGACTTCGCCGGACCTTCGCTTTCGACCGCCGCGGGGATCAGCTGGCGCGCGGTCGGAACCTGCGACACCACCGACTTGAAGCGGCTGTAGAACAGGGTGACCACGTCCGCTTCGCCCGCCTCGAAGATTCGGGTGATGGCGTCGGCCACAGGCTGGGCGCTGGCAAGGGTCAGCGTGCGCTGGCCGGACAGCTCGAAGCTCTCGACGATCCGCTCTTCACCGAACACGCGGCGCAGCGGATCGCGGGCCTTCTTGCCCACGGTGATGATCTTCACGTCCTTGCCCTGGGCCAGCAGGCCTTGGGCGAAGTCCTTGGCGGCGCGGACGATCGAGCTGTTGAAGCCGCCGGCCAGACCGCGGTCCGACGTGGCGACCACCACCAGGTGACGCTGCTCCGAACCCGTGCCCGACAACAGTTTCGGGCCATCGCCCGACACGCCGGCCGACAGGTTGGCGATCACGCTGGCCAGCCGCGTCGCATAGGGGCGCGCGCTCTCGGCGGCGTCCTGCGAGCGGCGCAGCTTCGCGGCCGCCACCATCTGCATTGCTTTCGTGATCTTCTGCGTGGCCTTCACGCTCGAGATCCGATTGCGCATTTCCTTCAGGCTGGCCATGCGATTACACGCCCGCCTTTCTGAACAGCCACCAGGTGCTGTCGTCCATTACTGTCGTCCGCTTCCAGAAGAAGCCGTAATCGACGAGCTCCAGGTCAGGGAACATATCGAGGTAGAGACCCCCAAAGTCCCGCTTGAACAGCAACCCGTCCTCTCCGCGATAGGAGATGGTTTCCGGCTTTGAAGAAAAATATTCGATGCACAGGACGTACTTGGCCGCGACGCGGTGAATTTCCCGCATCGTCTGCTCGAGCAACGTCGGATCGACGTGAATCAGCACGCCGGAGGTGAGGGCCAGATCGACCGCGCCGTCACCCAGCGGAATCTGGTGGCCGAAGCCCGCCAGCATCCGCTCGGCCGGCAGGACGCCGTCCTCGATCACGCGGTCACGCGCCGAAGCATTTGGCTCGATGCCCCAGACCTCGCCGTCGATGATCGACGGCAGGGCGCGGAGATTGAGACCGATGTTCGTTCCCACCTCCAGAACGCTGCGGGGCATGCCGCCCTCAAGCGGCGCCAGCGCCTTCGCCAAGGCGCGCACGCGGCCGCGCACGGCGTCGGCCGATACGGAGTTGCGCTCCGTATAGGCGTCGCCGAAAGCGCCCGACCAGGCGTCCAGAGGCTTGGGTTGGCTGGCGGCCATCACGATCCCGCTTAGGCGAAGGTCGCCGAGAAGCTTTCCAGCGCGCTCTTCAGCTTGCCTTCCAGCGTGTCGTCGAGGGCCTTCTTGGTGCGGATGCCGTCCAGCAGATCCTTGTTCTGGCTGTGCAGACGGGCCAGGAACTCGAACTCGAAGCGGCCGACCGAGGCGGTCGGGATCTTGTCCAGATAGCCGCGGGTGCCGGCGTAGATCACGCAGACCTGCTCTTCGACCGACAGCGGCGCGTATTGCGGCTGCTTCAGCAGCTCGGTCAGGCGCTCGCCGCGGGCCAGCAGGCGCTGGGTGGCGGCGTCCAGGTCGGAGCCGAACTTCGCGAAGGCGGCCATTTCACGATACTGCGCCAGCTCGCCCTTGATCGGGCCAGCCACCTGCTTCATCGCCTTGATCTGGGCCGAGGAGCCCACGCGCGACACCGAGATGCCGACGTTCACCGCCGGACGGATGCCCTGATAGAACAGGTCCGTCTCGAGGAAGATCTGGCCGTCGGTGATCGAGATCACGTTGGTCGGGATGTAGGCCGACACGTCGTTGGCCTGGGTTTCGATCAGCGGCAGAGCCGTCAGCGAACCCGAACCGTAGTCCTCGTTCAGCTTGGCGGCGCGCTCCAGCAGGCGGGAGTGCAGGTAGAACACGTCGCCCGGATAGGCTTCGCGGCCCGGCGGGCGGCGCAGCAGCAGCGACATCTGACGGTAGGCGACGGCTTGCTTGGACAGATCATCGTAGATGATGAGGGCGTGCATGCCGTTGTCACGGAACCACTCGCCCATGGCGCAGCCCGAGAACGGAGCCAGGAACTGCAGCGGAGCCGGTTCCGACGCCGTGGCCGAGACCACGATGGTGTAGTCCAGCGCGCCGTTGTCCTCGAGCGTCTTGACGATGCGGGCGACGGTGGAGCGCTTCTGGCCGATAGCGACGTACACGCAGTAGAGCTTGGCGCTCTCGTCCGTGCCGGCGTTGGCGGCCTTCTGGTTCAGGATGGTGTCGATCGCCACGGCGGTCTTGCCGGTCTGGCGGTCACCGATGATCAGCTCGCGCTGGCCGCGGCCGACGGGGATCAGGGTGTCGATGGCCTTCAGGCCGGTCTGCACGGGCTCGTGCACCGACTTGCGGGGGATGATGCCCGGGGCCTTCACGTCGACGCGGCGGCGCTCGGCGACGTTCTTGATCGGGCCCTTGCCGTCGATCGGCTCGCCCAGCGGGTTGACGACGCGGCCCAGCAGGCCCTTGCCGACCGGCACGTCCACAATTTCGCCGAGGCGGCGGACTTCGTCGCCCTCGCGCACGTTGCGGTCATCACCGAAGATGACGACGCCGACGTTGTCGCGCTCCAGGTTCAGGGCCATGCCCTTCACGCCGGCTTTCGGGAACTCGACCATTTCACCGGCTTGGACTTTGTCCAGGCCGAAGACGCGGGCGATGCCGTCGCCGACCGACAGCACGGAACCGACGTCGGACACATCGGCTTCTTCGCCGAAGTTGGCGATCTGGGACTTCAGGATGGCCGAAATTTCGGCGGCGCGGATGTCCATGGCGGGCTTAGGCTCTCTTCAGGGCGAATTTCAGGGAATCGAGCTTCGACTTCAGCGAAGCATCGAACAGACGCGAACCGACGCGCACCTTCAGACCGCCCAGGATGGACGGATCGACGCGCGTCGAGATTTCAGGCTCCTTGCCCAGCGCGGTGCGCAGGGCCTGGGCGACACCCTTGGACTGGGCGGCGCTGAGCGGAACGGCGGAGACCACCTCGGCCGAGACAACGCCGCGCTGAGCAGCCGACAGGCGCTCGAAGGCGGCGATCGCCGACATCAGGTCGGACGAGCGGCGGTTGGCGGCCAGCAGGCCGAGGAACTTGATGGTGGTGGCGTTGAACTTCGCCTTCTTGGCGATGGCGTTCAGGCCGGCGGCCTTGTCTTCGGCGGAGAAGGCGGGGCTGGTCAGCAGACGGCGCAGATCGGCGCTGTCCTTATACGCGGCCTTCAGGCTCTTCAGGTCAGCCTCGACGGCCGCCGTTTGACCGGCCTCGTTGGCCAGGTCGAAGAGGGCCTGGGCGTATCGGTCGCCCGCATCCGTCGTCTTGGTATCGTCCGCCACGTAAATCCGCCCGGTGGGTTTGTCTGTCGTCCACGAGCGAAAGGTTAAATTCGCCGCGGTTTTAAAGGCTTGATTGCGTTCGAGAAAAACACGCTGACCCCGCGATCGTTAAAAATCGCCGGGCCGAAGCCGCGCGCCTGATAGCATGTGCTTTTCGCCCCCGCAACCAAGGGCTCCGCTCACGTTTACGGTGGAGGCTAGGCCGTGGCGGGCACGCGGAAGACCGCGCTGGCTGTCGCCGCGACAGCCCCCTGCGCGCTGACCGCCCTGGCCTGTACGAAGACCAGGGTGCGGGTGGCCCGCTCCACGGTCGCCTCGACATTCAGACCTTCCCCAGCGGCGCCCTCGCCATAGTCGATGGTGAGAGAGACGGGCTCCGTTCCACCCGATTGGGCGGCCAAGGCCGCGAGGGCCGACTGCAGGGCCGGAACGATGTCGAACGTCGTGGTCATGCGCTTGGACATAGAAGCCTCGCCTTAAAAGAAAAGAGGCGGCCTAAGCCGCCTCCCATCCCAACAAAGAAAAAGGGGACGGCCTAAGCCGTCCCCAGGCGTTTTGATCGAGGAACGATCTGGCCAGATACGCGGCCGGGAAAATTCTCAGTTGGCGGCCGTCTGCGTCGCGGCGGCGGCCTGACCAACATTGCAGCGGTCCAGCTCGGCGGCTTCGAGCGACTTGCGGTCGCCGCCATAGGTGGAGACCCGGCCGACTTCCTTGGCCAGGGCCTTGCAGCCGGCGGCGGTCAGGGCGCGGCTCGGCGCGGAGGTCGAGACGCATTGCGAACCTTCGCAGGCGAACACGGCGCCGGCGGCGACGACCTTGGTCTTGGCGGCCACCGGAGCAGCCAGGGTGGCGGTGATCTTGCCGTCGGCCAGGGCCGGAGCGGCGAGCAACATGGACAGGGCGGCGGCGGCCGCGAGGGTTTGGAGCTTCATGAGGAGCCCTCCGAGCGTTCGAGTGATCTGATTTTGGCAAGCATAAGGATCGAGCACTGGCCTGTCGCGCCGGGGGAATGGCCGCCGATCCCCATCAGCGGCTCAGCACGAACTAAGCGATGTTTAGATAACAGGGGTGCGGGGCGGCGCAAAGCGAAATTTTCGCCGCCGTCGAAATTTCTCATAGTCGTCGGGCGGAGGCTTGATCAATCTCATCGCCCCGACATGGACAAGGTTTAACCTCGCGGGTCCTGACAGGACCTTCGACCTGTCCTTATCTAACCGTCGCTGCCGGGCGCCTCGCCCGTCCTGGAGGGATGAATGAACCGTCTGCTGAAGAACGTCGCCAAGATCGTCTTGCCCGTGGCCCTCGCTATCGGCCTGGCGGGCTGCGGCGTGAACACCATTCCCACCCGCGATGAGCAGGTGAAGGCGTCATGGGCCGAGGTGCAGAACCAGTATCAGCGCCGCGCCGACCTGATCCCCAATCTCGTCGCCACGGTCAAAGGCTACGCCGCCCAGGAGCAGAATGTGCTCACCGCGGTGACCGAGGCCCGCGCCAGCGCGACCCAGGTCAAGGTGGACGCCTCGACCATCACCGACCCCGCCGCCTTCGAGCGCTACGCCCAGGCCCAGGACCAGCTGTCGGGCGTGCTCGGCCGCCTGATGATGATCACCGAGAACTATCCGGACCTGAAGTCGAACCAGAACTTCCTGGCCCTGCAAAGCCAGCTGGAAGGCACCGAGAACCGCATCACCATCTCGCGCCGCGACTACAATGAGAGCGTCCGCGTCTACAACACCGAGATCCGCACCTTCCCGGGCGCCCTGTGGGCCGGCACCGTGCACCGCTGGGCCAAGCCCGCCGTGCCGTTCCAGGCCAGCGCGGCGGCCCAGTCGGCGCCGTCGGTGAGCTTCGACGCCCCGGCCGCTCCGGCGGCCGCTTCGGCCCCGACGAAGTAAGATCATGCTCATCTTCCGCTCTCCCCCGCGAAGGCGGGGGCCCAAGCTGAATCGCCGCTTGGATTCCCGCCTTCGCGGGAATGAGCGGGGTTGGGGTTTCCTCGGGATCGTTCTGGCGGCGGTCTTCATCGCCCTGCCCGCCTTCGCCGCCCCCAGCTTTCCCAAGCTTACCGGTCGCGTCGTCGACGAGGCGAACATCCTGTCGCCCCAGACCGAAGCGGACCTGACGCGGAAGCTGGCGGCGCTGGAGGACGGCGCCGGCCGCCAGCTGGTGGTCGTCACCCTGCCCAACCTGCAGGGCTACGAGATCGAGGACTATGGCTACCAGCTCGGCCGCCATTGGGGGATCGGGCGGGAGAAGGAGGACGACGGCGCCCTGTTCGTCGTCGCCCCCAATGACCGCAAGGTTCGCATCGAGGTCGGCTATGGCCTGGAGCCCGTCCTGACCGACGCCCTGTCCAGCGTCATCCTGCAGAGCCAGGTCCTGCCGCGCTTCCGCGACGGCGACATGGAAGGCGGGGTGGTCGCCGGGACCGACGCGATCCTGCAGCAGCTGTCCCTGCCCGAGGCCGAGGCGAAGGCCAAGGTCGCCGAAGCGAGCGAAAGCCGCGAAACGGGCGGCGAGGGCTGGGGCACGGCCATCTTCGTCATCATCCTGATCTTCTTCTTCATCAGCCGTTTGCTGCCCGGACGTCGCGGACGGCGGTCGGGACTGGCCTCGGCCCTGCCGTGGATCATCCTCAGCTCGCTCGGCAACGGTCGTGGCGGTGGCGGTGGCGGCTGGTCGGGCGGAGGCGGCGGTTGGGGCGGTGGAGGCGGCGGCTCCTTCGGCGGCGGCGGATCTTCGGGGAGCTGGTGATGGACCTGAGCAAAGAAGATCACGAACGCATCGCCGCGGCCGTCTCGGCGGCCGAACGCACCACCGCCGGCGAGATCTACTGCGTCCTGGCGCCCGAGGTTTCGGACTATCGCGAGACCCCGCTGGTCTGGGCGGCCGCCTCGGCGCTCGTCCTGCCGGCCCTGGCGCTGTTCGCCGGGCTGCGGCCGCACATGCTGACCGACCTGTTCGGCGGCTGGACCGCCGCGCACGACAGCGCCACGGACGCCACCATCTTCTCGGCCCTGGCCATCTATATCGCGGTCCAGGCGGCGGTGTTCGTCATCGCCGCCTTGGTGGTGTCGCTCGGCCCGGTGCGCCGCGCCCTGACGCCGGGGCCGTTGAAGGCCGCCCGCGTTCATCAGGCGGCCATGCAGCAATTCCTCAGCCACGGTCTGCATCTGACGCAGGACCGCACGGGGGTCCTGCTGTTCGCCTCGCTCGCCGATCACCGCGCCGAGGTGGTGGCCGACGAGGGCATCTACGCCAAGGCGCCGAACGCGGTGTGGGACGAGGTGGTCGCGCTGCTGATCGACGGCCTGAAGAAGGGCGATGCGGCGGGCGGCTTTGTGGCCGCCATCGAGCGCTCCGGCCAGATTTTGGCCGAGCATGTCCCGCCGGCCGGCGACAATCCGAACGAACTTCCAGACGGTCTGGTCGTTCTTCCCGCACCCGGCCGCGACTGAGGAGGACGTGATGATCGAGGACCTGATCGCCGAGATTTCGGCCAGGACGCCGCTCAACCCCGACCAGGCGCGCAAGGCCCTGACCGGCGCCCTGTCGCTGATCGCCAAGCATGGCGAGCCGGCGAAGGTGGCCGAACTGTTCGCCGCCGCGCCGGGCGCCCAGGCCCTGGCGGCCGAAGGCGCGGTCCAGCCGGCCAAGAGCGGCCTGTTCGGCGGACTGATGAAGGCGGCGGGCGGCGCATCCGGCGCGGCCATGTCGGACGGCATGGCGATGATGCAGAGCCTGTCCCGCGCCGGCGTCGACCAGGACGGCCTGAAGGCCATGCTGCCGGTGGCCGGCGCCTGGGTTCGCGAGCGGGCCGGCGGCCGCGACCTGCTGAACGAGACCCTGACCTCCATCCCCGGCGTGGGCGGGATGCTGTCCCGCGCTTGACCGGACGTTGCGTCAGCTTCGTTGACGTTTACGGGAACTGGCGCTCGCCCCGCGCATGCCCTAGGGTCGCCCTCAATTCAAACTAACGTTTAAGAGGGAAGCGCCATGCGTGAAGCGGTCATCGTCTCCTACGCCCGCACCGGTCTCGCCAAGTCGGGACGCGGCGGATTCAACAACACCCACGGCGCGGCCATGGCCGGTCACGCCATCCAGCACGCCGTGCAGCGCGCGGGCCTGGAAGGCGCCGAGGTCGAGGACGTGGTCCTGGGGTGCGGCGGTCCCGAAGGCGCCACCGGCATGAACGTCGCCCGCAACGCCGCCATGTGGGCCGGCCTGCCGGTGACCACCTCGGGCCAGACGATCAACCGCTTCTGCTCCTCGGGCCTGCAGGCCATCGCGACCGCGGCGAACTATGTGAAGAACGACGGCGCCGACGTGGCGGTCGGCGGCGGGGTTGAGTCGATCTCGCTGGTGAACATGGGCGGTCACATGAACCGCTTCCACATCACCGAGGAAAAGCTGCTCAAGACCCACCCGGCCCTGTGGATGGCGATGATCGACACCGCCGACATCGTGGCTAAGCGCTACAATGTCAGCCGTGAGTATCAGGACGAGTACGCCCTGCGCTCGCAGCAGCGCATCGCCGCCGCCCAGGCCGCCGGCCTGTTCAAGGACGAGATCGTCCCGATGCAGGTGAAGATGAAGAAGATCGACAAGGCCACCAAGGAAGAGAGCCTGGTGGACTACGTGGTCGATCGCGACGAGTGCAACCGCCCCGACACCACCCTGGAAGGCCTGGCCTCGCTGGAGCCGGTGAAGGGTCCGGGCAACTTCGTCACCGCCGGCAACGCCAGCCAGCTCTCGGACGGCGCCGCCGCCGTGGTGATCATGGAGGCCAAGGAGGCCGAGCGTCGCGGCCTCAAGCCGCTGGGCGCCTTCAAGGGCTTCGCCGTCGCCGGCTGCGAGCCGGACGAGATGGGCATCGGCCCGGTCTTCGCCGTGCCGCGCCTGCTGGAGCGCCATGGCCTTAAGGTCGACGACATCGACCTGTGGGAGCTGAACGAGGCCTTCGCCTCGCAGTGCCTCTACAGCCGTGACCGCCTCGGCATCGACCCAGAGAAGTACAACGTCAACGGCGGCTCCATCGCCATCGGCCACCCCTTCGGCATGACCGGCGCCCGCTGCGTGGGCCACGTCCTGATGGAAGGCCAGCGCCGCAAGGCCAAGACCGCCGTCGTCACCATGTGCATCGGCGGCGGCATGGGCGCGGCGGGCCTGTTCGAGATCTTCTGATCGAGGCGAAGCTTCGTGATGAAGGGGTCGCCGTCTCTTGACGGCGGCCCCTTTTCGCATCAGCCGCCGAAGACGTAGTCTGGCTTGCCATAGACCCCTATCAGATCGACGGAGGCCTCCGCGCCATCGATGAGATGGGCCAGGAAAGCGGCGTTGGACTTCGCATAGACCCCCACGTCGCCCTTTTCGGCCTCGGCCAGCAGCCAGCCGACCATGGCGGCCTTCGCGCCCAGGTCCGTCTTGCCGTAGCTATAGAAATAGGCCTCCCGCCCGTCGATCAGGTCATGGGCCTTCTTGTCGTTGGGGGTCGATCCGAAGATCTCCTTGTAGGCCTTCTTGGTCGCGTCGATGAGGCTGAGGTTCCCGTAGCCCGCCGCGAACTTATCCTTGCCCTCGCCGTCGCGGCCCAGATTGACCGCGAAGTTGATGTAGCGGTTCTCCAGATTGAACGACTGGAAGTAGGCCGAGTTGAGGTTGTTGCCGTTCGGCCCGGTCGGCGACACCAGATAGTCGAGCCCGCCGGCCGCGGGCGTCTTCCCTGTGAAGAACTGATAGGACAGGGTCGCCACCGAGGTGGTGGCGTCGGCCGCGTCGATGATCGCCTCCACCGTGGCGAGATCGGTGTCCAGGCTTGCGCTGGCGCCGATGTCGTTGGCCGCCAGGGCGTTGGCGCTGCGAAGCACGGTTGCCGCCACCGCGGAGGTCACCGAACCCGACTGGGCGCGCTGTACCAGATCAGCCGACGACAGCACCGTACCGTCCGCGAAGCGGATCGCCGCGTCGCCGGCCTGCGGGTTGGGGAAATCGTTGAAGATGATCGCATCGGAGCCGCCATCAAGGATCACGGCGATCTTCTGGTGCGCGCCCGTGGCGATACGGTTGGCCACGCCCCCGACCAGGATGACCGAGTTGATTGAGCCGGCGCTGTAGCCACTGATCTCGATGTGGTCGATCCCGGGCTGGAAGTCCCAGATCATGTCGACACCGTCGCCCTTGGCGAAGATGAAGGTGTCGCGGCCGTCGTTGCCATACAGATTGTCGCCGATGCTGATCACGGCCCCGAGCTTGCCGTTGTCGGTCCCGCCGACGATCAGGTCGTCGCCGCCCTCGCCCTGCATCTCGTCATCGCCGGCCCCGCCATAGATGCGGTCGTTCCCAGCCCCGGCCTCGATCAGATCATCGCCGCCCGTGGAGGGCGTCGTGGGATTGGTCGGCGGGGTGGGTGTCGTCGGCACGGCGGGAGCCGCCGGCGCCTGGCTGACCAGCTTCAGGCTTTGGTCGCGACCGACCCCGTTCTCGCTGACGCTGGTCAGACGGGCGCCGAACCATTGCTGCGCGACGAGTTCCAGCTTCAGCGGCTGGTCCGCATGGGACAGGGTGAAGCTGGTGTTGCGGATGTCGTCCTTGCCGACACCCGCCGTGCCGAACTCGACGCCGATGTCGAACGGGGCATGGTCGCGCCCCTGCATGTTGGCCGCGTTGCCGAGATCGATCACCGCGTTGGCGGCGACCTGGCGGCTGGTTACGTCAGCGCCATTGATGGTGAACTTGGAGGGGTTGAGCAGGCCTTCGGCGGAGACGTGAAAGAACAAGCCGCGGAGGTCGCCGACATCGACCTTGTCAGCCGTGGAGGTGACCGTGTCGGTGACCACCAGCTCGAAGGCCAGGGCCCCGGTGGCGGTTTCCGCAACCGTCACCATCACGCCGGGTTCACCCGCGATGATGAAATTCATGGATCGCAAGGTCGAGGCCGCGCTTGCAGCGGTCGTTACGGTCTGCACGCCGGACGAAGGCGCGCTGACCGTGCTCTCCGCATCGCCGTAGATCACATCGGCGCCGCCGGCGCCGTAGAGCTTGTCCGAACCCGCGCCGCCCACCAGGACGTCCGCGCCTTCGTTCCCATAGAGCAGGTCGTTTCCCGCTCCACCCAGCATACGGTCGGCGTTGTTGCCGCCGAACAGCTGGTCGGCGCCGTCGCCCCCGTCGAGAAGGTTGTCGCCGTCGTTGCCGTACAGCTTGTCGTCGCCGCCCATGCCGAGCAGTTCGTCCGGACCGCTGTCACCGTAGAGCTCTTCGCCGAGAGCGGTACCTACCTTGCGCGCCATGACCCACCTTAAACCATCGGAAGTTGTGTCTAAAATTCGCACAACCTTTCGCGAGCGTGTAACGCACTCGCGCGCAAAGCGATCTCCCGTATTTATACGTAAGGCATCGCGACGAGCCCCATTGGCGGGGCCGCACGAAGCTCCACATTAGGAACCCGCCGACGCCCGCGCTGGTTGTTCTGTCACATTTGTTAATTGTCGCTGTGGAGCGAACCCATGGCCCTCAAGGCCCTCATCGCCCTGGCCGCCATCGTGGCCATTTCCGTCGGACTGCTTCTGCCCGTGCCGCATCACGACAACGAGGCGAAAGCCACCTCGGCCATCCCCACCCTGAATTTGAACCGCGGCTAGTCGTTCTCGCGCGCGCCGGCGGCGGCCGCGCAGCCCTTCAGGATCCGCCCGCCGATATCGGCCTGCGCCTTGAACGGATAGGTCCTGTCCGACATGCCGTCCGAACAGGGCCCCGCCGTCACCGTCAGCTTCAGCTTCCCCTGCGCCGTGCTCGCCTCCCACCGGGCGGCAGAGGCCGTTCGCACGGGGCCGGCGTTGGGCGCGGTGACGGGCGGATGGTCGGGGCGGGTCAGGGCGATCTGCTCGGCGTCGATCATGACCGCCCAGAACGGCTCGGTCCCAAGGGCGTCCACGGCGTCTGGCACGGGCAGGGTCGCTGTCTGGGCGGAAACGCCCGCCACGGTCTGGCAGGCCGACAGAAACCCGGCCATGGCCAGCACAGCGACGCTCCGCATCGTCTTTTCCCTTTTGTCTCTTCCCAACACGCTTAACCTGCGTCGGCGATGAGTCGCGCCGCGCCCTTTTCTTTCTACGAGTTCTTCGCCGGAGGCGGCATGGCCCGCCTGGGCCTCGGCGACGCCTGGACGTGCCTGTTCGCCAACGATTTCGACCCGCTCAAGGCGCGAACCTACCGCGAAAACTTCCCTGACGCGCAAGCTCATCTGCACGAAGGCGACGTGTGGGCCGTCGAGCCCGCTGCTCTGACGGGCCGCGCCGACCTCGCCTGGGCCTCATCGCCCTGCCAGGATTTCAGCCTGGCCGGCGGGCGTGCAGGTCTGAAAGGCGGCAAGTCGTCGGCCTTCTTCGGCTTCTGGAACCTGATGGAGGCGCTCGACGCCGAAGACCGCGCTCCGCGCGTGCTGGTCATCGAGAATGTCAGCGGCCTGCTGACCTCCAACGACGGACGGGACTTCGCAGCGCTTTGTGATGTGCTGGTTAAGCGCGGCTATCGGGTCGGAGCGCTCGAGGTGGACGCCGCCGCCTTCACTCCGCAGTCGCGGCCGCGCATCTTCGTCATCGCCGCGCGCCATGTCCTTCCGCACCTGATCGGGGCCAGCCCGTTCCAGACCGAGGCGGTGCGCCTGGCGCATGATCGCCTGCCCAAGAGCCTTCAGGAGGCCTGGGCCTGGTGGTCGGTTCCGGCGGCCCCCGCCCGCAACGCCGACCTGGCCAGCATCCTGGAGCCAGACGACGCCGTCGCCTGGCGCGAAGAGGCCGTCACCGCAGCCCTGCTCGACATGATGGCGCCTCTGCATCGCGCCCGGGTGGAGACGGCGCGCGCCAGCGGCGCGCGCGCGGTCGGCGCGGTGTTCCGCCGGATGCGGGGCGGGGTGCAACGGGCCGAGGTCCGCTTCGACGGCCTGGCCGGTTGCCTGCGCACGCCGCGTGGCGGCTCGTCCCGTCAGACAGTGATCGTCGTCGACAAGGGACAGGTGCGTTCACGCCTGATCACCGCGCGGGAAGCGGCCCGCCTGATGGGCCTGCCGGAAGACTATCGCCTGCCGAAAAGCCAGAGCGGCGGCCTGCACGTCATGGGCGACGGCGTGGCCGTGCCCGTGGTCCGCTGGCTGGCCGAACATCTTCTGGAGCCGCTGGCCGCCCGTCCGACAGCCGTGGCCGCCGAATGAGCCGCTGACAGGCCGCGCCTGTCGGCATAAGGTCGCCCGCTTAGGGCCGGCCAACGAAATCAGTCACGGAACTCCCCGCCATGGACGACGCCTCGAACCTGTATGACGCCGCGCGCTACAAGCGCGCCGGGCGCGGCAAGATCTACGACTCCATCCTCGACACCATCGGCGACACGCCGATCGTCCGCCTGCCGCGGCTGTCGGCGGAGCTGAAGCCCAAGGGCGAGGTCGTCGCCAAGCTGGAGTTCTTCAACCCGATCGGCTCGGTGAAGGACCGCATCGGCGTGTCCATGGTCGAGTTCTCGAGGCTCAGGGCATCCTGAAGCCGGGCGGCGCGATCATCGAGCCGACCAGCGGCAACACCGGCATCGCCCTGGCCTTCGTGGCGGCGGCCAAGGGTTACAAGCTGACCCTGGTCATGCCCGAGAGCATGTCGATCGAGCGCCGCAAGATGCTGCTGCTGCTCGGCGCCAAGCTGGAGCTGACCCCGGCCGAGAAGGGCATGCGCGGCGCCGTCGCCCGCGCCCAGGAACTGGTCGAGGCCACCCCGGGCGCGGTGATGCCGCAGCAGTTCGAGAACGGCGCCAACCCGCTGATCCACCGTGTCTCGACGGCCGAGGAAATCTGGAACGACACCGACGGCAAGGTGGAAGCCGTGGTCAGCGGCGTCGGCACCGGCGGCACGATCACCGGCGTCGGCCAGGTGCTGAAGGCCCGCAACCCGTCGCTGAAGATGGTGGCGGTGGAGCCCGAGGCGTCGCCCGTCCTGTCCGGCGGCGCGGCCGGCCCGCACAAGATCCAGGGCATCGGCGCGGGTTTCGTGCCCGGCATCCTGGATCGGGGCGTGATCGACGACATCGTCCAGGTCGGCAACGACGACTCCTTCGCCATGGCCCGCAAGGCCGCGGCGGTGGAAGGTCTGCCCGTGGGCATCTCGTCCGGCGCGGCCCTGGCGGCGGCGTTCCACCTGGCCAGCCAGGACGCCTATGCCGGCAAGCTGATCGTGGCGATCATCCCCAGCTTCGCCGAACGCTACCTGTCCACGGCCCTGTTCGAAGGGCTCTGAGGCCTTCGGCCATGACCGACGTCTTCGACGCCGCGAAGCGTTCGGCGGTCATGGCCCGGGTCCGGGGGAAGGACACCAAGCCCGAGATGCGCGTGCGCCGGCTGCTGACGCGGCTGGGCGCGCGCTACCGCCTGCATCGCAAGGACCTGCCCGGCTCGCCGGACGTTGTGCTGCCGGGGCGCAGGCTGGCGATCTTTATCCACGGCTGCTTCTGGCACGGCCATGACTGCAAGCGCGGCGCGCGCGAACCCAAGGCCAACGCCGACTACTGGCAAGCCAAGATCGGCCGCAACCGGGCGCGGGACATCGCCTCGCGCGAGGCCCTGACCGCCGCCGGCTGGCGGGTCGAGACCATCTGGGAATGCGAGATGAAGGACGAGGCGGCGCTAAGCGCGCGGCTTCGGGCCTTGCTGGACGCCTAGGCCGGCGCGGCCTCGCGTGAGCGTCGGCGGGCGACCAGGGCCTCGGCCATGGCGGCATAGAGTTCGGGCCCGTCGATAGGCGCGGCCACCCAGCTGTTCATGCCCGCGCGGCGACAGCCGTCCCAGTCACGCGGGGCGGCGGACGGCACCAACCCCACCACGGGGATGGCGCGGTTTCCGTTCGGGCTGGTCCGCAGGCGGCGGGTGGCGTCAAAGCCGTTCATGCCCGGCAGGCTGACCCCCATCAACACGATATCGAACGCCTGACGGTCCAGCATGGCCAGGGCGGTCTCGCCGCTCTCGGCCACGGCTGGTTGTAAGCCCAGCGGCAGCAGCAACTCCATGGCCCGCTGCTGCAGCGGGCCGGGAGCCACCAGCAGAACCCGCGTCCCGATCACCGCCGACAGGATGTCCTGCGGCTCGGGCGCGTCGATCGGGTAGACCCGGAAGTTGAGGGTCAGGGTGCTGCCCTCGCCCGGCCGGCTCTCGACCGTCAGGTCGCCGCCCATCAGGCGGGCCAGTTCCCGGCTGATCGCCAGGCCCAGGCCGGAGCCCCCGCCGAAGCGCGCGCCGGTGCGGTCGAAGGGCGAGAACAGGTCTTCCAGCTCGCTCGCCGAATAGCCGGGACCGGTGTCGATCAGCACGACCTTGACGCCGATGCGCCCGTCATCCCCCGTCCCGGCCGACAGGCGAATGGTGATCATGCCCGTCTCGGTGTCGCGGATGGCGGTGGCGAACAGGGCGTTGAGCGCCTGGCTGATGCGCATGGGATCGCCGTTGACCCAGCGCGGCAGGGAGGAGCCGCCCTCCAGCTTCAGGCGCAGGCCCTTGCGGCGCGCCGCCGGTCGCCAGGCGCGCAGGACGTCGTGACCCTTGCGTCGAAGATCGAAGGGGATGTGCTCGACCAGCATGCCGCCGGATTCCAGCCGGGCGAAGTCGGCCAGGTCGTTGAGCAGGCCGCGCATGGTTGAGCCGGAGCGCGCGATGCGCTGGGCGTGGCCGCGCACTTCGCCGGGCGGGGTCGGTCCCTGAAGCTGAGCGGCGGCGGACAGGATGGCGTTGATCGGCGACTTCAGCTCCTGGCTGACCGTGGCGATATAGCCGCCCTTGGCGCGCAGGGCGGCCTCGGCCTCCAGGCGGCGGGCCTCGGCCTCGCGCAGGGCGTCCTTCTGGGCGGAGATGGCGCGCTCGAACAGCCGCCAGGTGACCATAGAGCTGCTCAGCATCAGCAGGCAGGCCAGGATCATCACCGGCCGGTAGAAGGGCGTCACGTCCGGGTCGAAGATCACCACCAGGGCGGCGGTCAGCAGATAGGGCGCCGAGGACGTCAGGAAGGCGATCCGCGACTGGGCGCTGATGACGATCAGGTTGATCACCGAACCGGAAATCAGAAACACCGCCAGGGCTGGGCCATAGCTGCCGCCCAGCAGCCACAGCGCCCCGCAGATGCCCGCCAGAACCACCGCCGGGAAGACGAACAGGGTGATGACGAAGATCATCCGGGCCAGAGACGGCTTGCGCCACTCCGCGCTGGACGGACGCAGAATCCAGACCTCCAGCACCTGGGCGACCAGATACAGGCCCATCCACACCCAGATCGTGCGGAACTCGGTGATCAGGTAGACGATCAGGGCGATCGGAAAGGCGGTGATCACCCGCAGCGGCATGTGCCGCCGCCGAGCCTCCGCCGCCTCCAGAAGGCGCGCGTAACTCCCGGAAAGATCGCGCATGGTCAAAACCCGAGCCCGGCGCACTATCGCGCGGAACTCAGCTACAATTCAACCAACGGTATTAGGTTACAAAATTTGCTCGATATTTGCGAAGTTCGCCCGAAATCGACCGCTGTTCGTCGAATTATTTCCCACTGAGCGTTGTCAGGCGGCTTCCGCCGCAATGGCGCGGGAGGTCAGGACCTGACGCAGGGCGGCGTGCAGTTCGGCGGGAATGACCGGCTTGGCCACATGCGCCTCCATCCCCGCCTCGCGGCAGTCGTCCCAGTCCTTGTCGGTGGCCGAGGCGGTCACGGCGATCACCGGCGTCTTCTGGTTCGGTCCCGCCTCGCGGCGCAGGCGGCGCACCGCGTCGCGGCCATCCATGCCCGGCATATAGAGGTCCATCAGCACCACGTCGAAGGGCTGCTCGGCCAAGATCTCCAGCGCCGCTTCGCCGGACTCGGCGGTGACCGGCAGCACCCCGAACGGCTCCAGGATCACCTCCAGGGCGCGGCGGTTGAGGACGTGGTCATCCACCGCCAGGACCCGCACCCCGGCCAGGGTCGGCTCGGGCGCCGGCGGGGGCGAGGCGGCGATCTCCAGATTCAGCGACAGGGTGAAGGCCGCGCCCTCGCCGGTACGGCTGTCGACCGTCAGCTCGCCGCCCATCAGCCGGGCCAGCTCGCGACTGATCGCCAGGCCTAGGCCCGAGCCGCCGTACTTGGCGGCCACGCCGGCGTTGAGTTGGTTGAAGGCGGTGAACAGGCGATCCGACGCCTCGGCGTCGAATCCGGGGCCGGTGTCGATCACGCTCAGCGACAGGGTCAGGCGGCCGTCCGCCCCGGCCGCGGCGGCGACCTTCAGGGTCACCGAACCGGCGGGCGTGAACTTGATGGCGTTGGACAGCAGGTTGTTGAGGACCTGGCGCAGGCGGGTGGGATCACCCTGCACCCAGCGAGGCAGGCAGGCCACGCCCTCGACCCGCAGGCGCAGCCGCTTCTTGGCCGCCTCGGGGCGCCACAGGCGCAACAGGTCGGACAGGGTCTGGCGGATGTCGAAGGACACGGTCTCCACCGACAGACGGCCCGCCTCGATCCGCGACAGGTCGAGCAGGTCGTTGAGCAGGTCGCGCATCATCGAGCCGGCGTCGCCGATCACCTGGGTCTGGGTGCGGGTGGCCGCGTCGGCGGCGTTGCGCTCCAGCACGCCGGCGCCGGACAGGATGGCGCTGATCGGGGTGCGCAGCTCGTGGCAGACCACGGCGACAAAGGCGGACTTGGCGGCGGCGGTCGCCTCGGCCTCGGCGCGGCGGCGGTCATGCTCGGCGGCGATGGCCCGCTCGCGCAGCACGGCGGCCATGGACATCCGTGACGCGGTCAGGGCGTTGATCCCCACCACGGCGCCGCCGACCAGCCACACGGCCTTGATCATAGGCGTCGCGACGGGATCGAGCAGAACCACGGCCGCGGCGATCAGCATCATCGGCGTGACCATGGCCATGAAGGCCAGGCGTGAATGGGCCGAGGCGGCGATCACCTGCAAAAGCCCGCCACCCATCAGCAGGATGGCGCCGACCGGCGCGAACTCGTTGACCTGGCGCGCGTACCACAGGGGAATGGCCGCCGAAGCCCACAGGGTGGACGGCATGCCGGATATGACGGTCAGCAGCACCAGCCGCAGGCGGCTCGGCTCGCTCCAGCGGCGGGCGACGGCGCTGCCCTTCAGCAGGTAACCGAAGATGTCGACGCCGGCATAGGCCAGGCCCCACGCCCAGATCCACACCCACGACGCGCCCATGATGGTGAAGACGAGGCAGCAGACGCAGAGCGTGATCAGCAGGCGCACGGGCGCCCCGCTGTGACGGGCGGCCATGACGCGCAGAAGACCCGCGTAATGTTCAGAAATGGAAGCCATGCCCTGATCTTCCGTGAAGGGCGAAGGGTCTCAAATCGTCGCTAAGGCTTCGTGAAGCTCTACCGCCCGGCACGGCTTCCCAACCCCGCCCCACCCGACGCGCGAAGCCGGAAAGCAAAAAGGGCCGGCCCGTGGGGCCGACCCTTGATGTCATCGTCAAAGTCCCTGGTATCAGGCGGCTTTCTGGGCGCCGGCAAAGCGGCCGTAGAAGGTCTCGCCCTTGGCCGCCATGTCCCGTAGGAGCTGCGGCGGGCTGAAGCGCGAGCCGTACTTCTGCGCCAACTGGTCGCAGGTCTCGACGAACTTCGCCGCGCCCACGCCGTCGATCAGGCTGATCGGGCCGCCGGTCCAGGGCGCGAAGCCCCAGCCCAGGATGGCGCCGACATCGGCCTCGCGCGGGTCGACCACGACGCCCTCTTCGAAGCAGCGCGCCGCCTCGACCGCCTGGCGATAGAGAAGCCGCGTTCGGATCTCCTCGATCAGGGTCTTGTCGGCCTCGGCGGTCTTCACCGGGGCGACGTCGGACAGGCCTTTCCACAGGGTCTTGGGGCCGCTTTCCGGATAGTCGTAGAAGCCCTTGCCGTTCTTGCGGCCGTAGCGGCCGAGCTCGGCGACCATCTTCTCGATGATCGGCGTGAACGGACGGTCCTCGTACTTGTCGCCGAGGTCCTTCTTGGTCTGCTGGGCGATCTTGTAGGACAGGTCCAGGGCGACGTCGTCGTTCATCTCCAGCGGACCGCGGGGCATGCCCGTGGCGCGGCCGACATTGTCGATAATGGTCGGGGCGATGCCCTCGGCCAGCATCTCAAGGCCCTCCTGCACGAACGTGCCGAAGCAGCGCGAGGTGTAGAAACCACGGCTGTCGTTCACGACGATCGGCGTCTTGCGGATCTTCAGGACGTAGTCGATCGACTTGGCCAGGGTCTCCTGGCTGGTCTTGCCACCCATGATGATCTCGACCAGGCCCATTTTGTCGACCGGCGAGAAGAAGTGGATGCCGATGAAGTTGGCCGGGCGCGCCGAGGCCTCGGCCAGGCCGGTGATCGGCAGGGTCGAGGTGTTGGAGCCGAAGACGGCGGTGTCGGCCAGTTCGGTCTCGGCCTTCTTGGTGACCTCGGCCTTCACCTCGCGGTTCTCGAACACCGCCTCGATGACGAGGTCGGCGCCCTTCACCTGGGCGTAGTCGGCGGTCGGGTGGATCAGGGCGAGGATGGCGTCGCCCTTTTCCTGGGTCAGCTTGCCGCGCGAGACGCCCTTCTTCACCAGACCCTCGGCGTAGCTCTTGCCCTTGTCGGCGGCTTCCTGGGTCTGGTCGATCAGCACGGTCTCGATGCCGGCCATGGCCTGCACATAGGCCACGCCCGCGCCCATCATGCCGGCGCCGAGCACGGCGACCTTCTTGACGTCGTACTGCGGCACGCCGGCGGGACGGCCCGAACCCTTGCCCAGCTCCTGAAGCGACAGGAACAGCGTGCGGATCATGCCCTTGGCCTGGGGCGACATGATCGTCTTCAGGAAGTAGCGGGTCTCGATGCGCAGGGCCGCGTCGATCGGCACCTGCAGGCCTTCATAGACCGCCTTCATGATGTTCAGCTGAGCGGGATAGTTGCCGTAGGACTGCTTGCGCAGCATGGCGTTGCCCATGACGAACACCTGGCTGCCGCCGGGGGTGTAGGGGCCGCCGCCGGGCAGCTTAAAGTCCTTCTTGTCCCACGGGGCGACCGGGTCGCCCTTGGTCTTCACCCAGGTCTTGGCCGCCTCGACTTCCGAGCCCGGGGCGACGACCTCGTGCACCACCTTGAAGGCCAGAGCCTCCTGCGGCTTCATCGACTTGCCTTCCAGCAGGTACGGCGCGGCCTGCATCACCCCCATCAGGCGCGGCAGACGCTGGGTGCCGCCGGCGCCTGGCAGCAGGCCGACCTTGGATTCCGGCAGGCCCAGCTGGGTCTTCGGATTGTCGCCGACCACGCGGTAGTGGCAGGCCAGGGTGATCTCCAGGCCGCCGCCGAGGGCCAGGCCGTTGATCGCCGCCGCCACCGGCTTGCCGCAGGTCTCTAGGGCGCGGAACGCCTTGTTCAGGGCGAAGCCGGCGTCGAAGGCCTGTTGCAGGTCGCCGCCGCCCAGGCCGCCCGAGCCGCCCAGTTCGCCCAGGTCCGCGCCGGCGCAGAAGCCGCTGGCCTTGCCCGAGGTGATCACGGCGCCCTTGATGGCCGCGTCGGTCTTGATGCGTTCGACGACCTCGCCGATCTCCTTGATCACGGAGGCGGTGAGGGTGTTCATGGTGCGGCCGGGCACGTCGAAGGTGACCAGGGCCACGCCGTCGCCATCAACCTCGATCTTGAAGTTTTCCATCACTCTAGTTCCTTGAAATCGAGGTTCAGACGCGTTCGATGACGGTGGCGGTGCCCATGCCGGCGCCGACGCACAGGGTGACCAGGGCGGTCTCCTTGTCGGTCCGCTCCAGCTCGTCCAGCACCGTGCCCAGGATCATCGCGCCCGTGGCGCCCAGGGGGTGGCCCATGGCGATGGCGCCGCCGTTCACGTTCATCTTCTCGTGCGGGATATCCAGCGCCTGCATCATGCGCAGGACCACCGCCGCGAAGGCCTCGTTCAGCTCATAGAGGTCGATGTCGGCGACGTTCATGCCGAGCTTCTTAAGCAGCTTCTCGGTCACGAAGGACGGGCCGGTCAGCATGATCGAGGGCTCGGAGCCGATGGAGGCCATGCCCTTGATGCGGGCGCGGGCCTTTAGGCCCAGCGCGTCGCCCATTTCCTTGGTGCCGATCAGCACGCCGGCGGCGCCGTCGACGATGCCCGAGCTGTTGCCCGCGTGGTGCACGTGGTTGACGCGCTCCACCTGCGGATAGCGCTGGGTGACGACCGCGTCGAACGCCATGTCGCCGATGCCCTGGAAGGAGGCGTTCAGCGAGGCCAGGCTCTGCATCGAGGTGTCCGGGCGCATGTGCTCGTCGTGATCCAGGATGGTCAGGCCCAGTTGGTCCTTCACCTTGATCACCGACTTGTCGAACCGCTTCTCGGCCCAGGCCTTGGCGGCGCGCTTCTGGCTCTCCACCGAATAGGCGTCCACGTCGTCTCGGCTGAAGCCGTAGAGGGTCGCGATCAGGTCGGCGCTGATCCCCTGCGGCGCGAAATAGGTCTTGAAGGCGCTGGACGGGTCGGTCGGCCAGGCGCCGCCGTCGCTGCCCATGGGCACGCGGCTCATGCTCTCGACGCCGCCGCCGATGGCGAGATCGGCTTCGCCCGACATGACCTTGGCGGCGGCCATGTTCACCGCCTCCAGGCCCGAGGCGCAGAAGCGGTTGATCTGCACGCCAGCCGTGGTCTCGGCGTAGTCGGCGGTCAGGACGGCGGTACGGGCGATGTCGGAGCCCTGCTCGCCCACTGGGGCGACGCAGCCGAGCACCACGTCATCCACCTTGGAGGTGTCGAGGTTGTTGCGGTCGCGCAGGTTCTCGAGGACCTGGGTCGCCAGGGACAGGGCGGTGATCTCGTGGAGCGATCCGTCTTTCTTGCCCTTGCCGCGCGGGGTGCGCACGGCGTCGAAGATGTAAGCGTCGGCCATGGGGGTGGCTCCTTCCTGCGTAACTAGTTCAGGTGTGTGTGGGTCACAGCGTCCTCGCGATGAGGAGCTTCATGATCTCGTTGGTCCCGCCGTAGATGCGCTGCACGCGGCTGTCGCGGTACATGCGGGCGATCGGATATTCGTTCATGTAGCCGTAGCCGCCGAACAGCTGCAGGCACTCGTCGACGATCTTGTTCTCCAGATCGCTGACCCAGTACTTGGCCATGGAGGCGGTGGCGGCATCCAGCTTTCCGGCCAGGTGCTGCTCGATGCAGTGGTTGACGAAGACCCGGGCGACGGTGCCCTCGGTCTTGCACTCGGCCAGCTTGAACTGGGTGTTCTGGAAATCGATCAGGGCCTTGCCGAAGGCCTTGCGGTTCCTGACGTAGTCGAGGGTCACGGCCAGGGCCCGCTCGATGGTCGCCATACCCTGGACGGCGATGTTCAGCCGCTCCTGCGGCAGCTGGCCCATCAGCTGGAAGAAGCCCTGGCCCTCATCGACGCCCAGCAGGTTCTCTGTCGGTACCTTCACGTCGTTGAAGAACAGCTCGGAGGTGTCCTGAGCCTCGTGCCCGATCTTGTCGAGGTTGCGGCCGCGCTCGAAACCTTCGGTTCCGTCGGTCTCGACGAAGATCAGCGACACGCCCCGCGCGCCCTGCGCCGGGTCGGTCTTGGCCACCACGCAGATTAGGTTGGCGGTCTGGCCGTTAGTGATGAAGGTCTTGGAGCCGTTGATGACGTACTGGTTGCCGACCTTGGCCGCCGTCGTCTTGACGCCCTGCAGGTCGGAGCCCGCGCCGGGTTCGGTCATGGCGATGGCGCCGACCAGCTCGCCCGTGGCCATGCGCGGCAGCCAGCGCTGCTTCTGCTCCTCGGTGCCGTAGTGAAGGATGTACGGCGCGACGATGGCGTTGTGCAGGCTGGCGCCGAAGCCGTCGACGCCCTTGAGCCCCAGCTGCTCCATCAGCACGACCTCGTGGCGATAGTCGCCGCCGGGGCCGCCGTACTGCTCCGGCGTGGAGAGGCAGAGCAGGCCCGCCTCCCCCGCCTTGTTCCACATCTCGCGATCCACGACGCCGTTTTCACGCCAGCGGGCCACGGTGCTTTCGGGGGCGTGCTCGTCGAAGAAACGGCCCACGGCGTCCTCGAAGATCACCATGTCCTCTTCGGCCATGAAGGCCGGCCGCTCGACTTGAAGCACGCCCATGATCAGAAAGCCTCCGCCGGCAGCGACATCAGCGTCGCCGAACCCGTCTTCAACTTCGCCAGATGCGACGCCGCGTCAGGCAAGAGGCGTTCGATGAAATATTGGCCGGTCGTCAGCTTGGTCGCGTAGAGCGGGTCGGTGGAGCCTTCGGCGATCTTGGCCAGCGAGGCCTTGGCCATCAGCGCCCACATGTAGGCCAGGCCCGTCAGGCCGAAGAGGTGCATGTAGTCGGTCGACGCCGCGCCGGCGTTGTCGGGGTTCTGCAGGCCGTTCTGCATCAGCCACAGGGTGGCGTCCTGCAGTTGCGCCTTGGCCGAGGCCAGGCCGTCGATGAACGGCTTCAGTTCGGCGCTGTCTCCGTTCTCGCCCACGAACTGATCGACCTCGGCGAAGAAGCTCATCACCGCGCGGCCGCCGTTGGCCGCCAGCTTGCGGCCCACCAGGTCCAGGGCCTGGATGCCGTTGGTCCCCTCGTAGATCAGGGCGATGCGGCAGTCGCGCAGGTACTGGCTCGCCGGGAAATGCTCGGTGAAGCCCGAGCCGCCGTGCACCTGCATGGCGTCCGAGCAGATCTTGAACCCCTTGTCCGTCAGGTAGCCTTTCAGCACCGGCGTCATCAGGCCCATGTAGTCGTTGGCCTTTTGGCGAACGGCCTCGTCCGGGTGGGCGTGGGCCAGATCGCCCTGCAGGGCGGTCCAGAACAGGAAGGCGCGGCCGCCCTCGATCACCGCCTTGCTGTCCAGCAGCATGCGGCGCACGTCGGGGTGGACGATGATCGGATCGGCCGGGCCGTCCGGGTTCTTCGGCCCGGTCAGGGAGCGGCCCTGCAAACGGTCCTTGGCGAAGCTGACGGCGGCCTGATAGGCGGCTTCCGCCTGGGCAACGCCCTGCAGGCCGACCCCGAGGCGGGCCTCGTTCATCATCACGAACATCAGCTTCAGGCCGCTGTTCTCTTCGCCGATCAGCCAGCCTTGAGCGTCCTCGTACTGCATGACGCAGGTGGCGTTGCCGTGGATGCCCATCTTCTCTTCGAGGCCGACGCACTTGACGCCCTCGTTGCGGGCGCCGACCGAGCCGTCGGCGTTCGGCAGGAACTTCGGCACCACGAACAGGCTGATGCCCTTCACCCCGGCCGGCGCGCCCTCGATGCGGGCGATGACCAGGTGGACGATGTTTTCGGCCATGTCGTGCTCGCCGGCCGAGATCCAGATCTTCTGGCCGGTGATGCGATAGCTGCCGTCGGCCTGAGGGACCGCCTTGGTGCGCAGCAGGCCCAGGTCCGTGCCGCAGTGCGGCTCGGTCAGGTTCATGGTGCCGGTCCATTCGCCGGACACCATCTTGGGCAGATAGAGCTCCTTCTGCGCGTCCGAGCCGCCGTAGTGGATCGCCGAATAGGCGCCATGCGCCAGGCCCGGATACATGGAGAAGGCCATGTTGGCCGAGCTGCTCATTTCCGAGAACGACAGGTTGACCACATGCGGCAGGCCCTGGCCGCCGTAGTTGGGGTCGGAGCCGATAGCGGTCCAGCCGCCTTCGCACAGCTGCTTGTAGGCTTCCTTGAAGCCGTCCGGCGTCTTGACCGTATTGTCCGCATTCCAGACGCAGCCCTGCTTGTCGCCGACGCTGTTCAGGGGCGCGAGCACCTCGCCGGTGAAGCGGCCGGCCTCTTCGATGATCTGGTCCACCACGTCGATCGAGGCGTCGGCGAAGGCCGGCAGGTCGGCGTACTGGTCAATCTTCAGCACGTCCCGCAGCAGGAAGGCGTGATCACGGACGGGCGGTTGGTAAGCCATGGGAGCTCCGAACTAGGCAGGCGAAAAAGCGGCTACTTGGCCGAAAGGGGATAGGAGTGGCCGTCGAGGCGGGCGCGCAGCATCTGGTCGTAATCCTCGGCCCGCGGAAGCAGATCCGGACGAACTTCGGCCAGCTGTTTTTCAATGCGCTCGCAGGCGCCCTTCAGCTCGATGATGGCCTGGTCGAGGTCCTCGCGCTGCAGCTCCATCTCGACGATGCGCTGGCGGAAGCGCTTGAGCGAATGGGCGCTCTGCATCACGGGGCCGTCCTCGGCGCCGTAGAGTTCGAGGATGTCGCGGATCTCAGCCAGGGGCAGGCCCACGCGCTTGCCCCGCAGGATCAGCTGCAGGCGGGCGCGGTCCTTGTACGAGTAGACCCGGTTCATCCCGTCGCGCGACGGGGCCAGCAGGCCCTTGTCCTCGTAGAAGCGCAGGGCGCGCGGGGTGACTTTGAATTCCTGGCACAGCTGGCGGATCGTGAAGGTCCGCTCCGGACGACGCAGCTCGGCAAGCATCAGACGTTCCCTGTCTCGACCTTTGCGGTCTTGTTGTTCGAGAAACTTATATTCCCTTTACGTTAGCGTCAACGCAAGCGCTGCCTTCGAATGGGCTCCGCATGCCGTTGATATCCACCGCCGCACGCGGCGAAGTTCGGCTGCAACCCCGTGAATTCCCGGAGGCCGGCTTGGACAAACCGCAGATCGCCGCTCAGGTCGCCAGACGCCTGCTCGCGGCGGAGATGGCCATCGATATCGCCTTGGCCGAGGCTTCGCGCCTGATGGAAACCC
Organism: Caulobacter sp. 73W; assembly: GCF_041021955.1. GTDB lineage: Bacteria > Pseudomonadota > Alphaproteobacteria > Caulobacterales > Caulobacteraceae > Caulobacter. The sequence continues at coordinate 2,286,912 of NZ_CP158375.1, read as the reverse complement.
TGGCCGAAGCCAGCCTGGGGGTCGGCGGGGCCGCGAGCCAGGAGCTCCAGGCTCCCGCCCTGTTCAGCCAAGCCCTGACCAGCCTGGCCGGCGCACGGGGCGACATCGTCGGGGCGCACGCGGCGCGGGAGGCGTTGGGCGCCCGCCTGTCGCTACCGACCTCGGCCTTCGGCGTGCCGATCAAGCCGCGTCGCGCCGCCGCCGACTAGCAACATCATGATCCCCATGATCGTCTTCGCCGCCCTCCTGCTGGGGGCGGCGGTCGGAGCCGTGCGCCTGGGCGGCCGGCGGAGCGCGCCGCGACGGCGCTGTTCATGCTCGCCTGGACAGCCACCTTGCTGACCCAGGCCGTCGCCGACAGCATCGCCGCGCCGCGCGCCCTGTTGCTGATCGACATGGCGGTGCTGGCCTGCCTGCTGTCCATGATCTGGAAGTCGCCCCTCGACTGGCCAGCCGTCGCGGCGGGCTTCCAGGCGATCGCGGTGGCGGCGCACCTGGCGTGGATCTACGGGGCGGCCGGCGACCCGCGCGCGTACCTGCAGGTCACCGGCCTTGGCGGGCTTGGGGACGGTCGGCGCACTGGCGGTCAGCGTCTGGCGGCGCCGGGAATGACGGCCTATTTTAGGTTTACATTCCTACAATTTCGGCCTATTCTCCTTGTTCCTCGCCGCAAGGATACGGGCCGCAGGGCCATGCCGCCGCTCTCTCACTCCCAGATCTGGTCGGCGATCGACGCCCTCGCGGCGCGTTTCGACATGACGCCGTCGGCCCTGGCCAAGCTGGCCGGGCTCGACCCCACCAGCTTCAACCGCTCCAAGCGCTTCGGCGGCGAGGCGGACTCCCGCCCCCGCTGGCCCTCCACCGAAAGCCTCGCCAAGGTTTTGGACGCCACCGGCGTCAGCCTCGGCGAGTTCGCCGCCTTGTCCGAAGGAGGCCGCCCCCTCGCCCAGCGCGGCGTGCCGCTGATCGGCTTCGCCCAGGCGGGCTCGGACGGCTTCTTCGACGACGCCGGCTTTCCGGTCGGCCAGGGCTGGGACGAGGTGGATTTTCCCGGGGCCGCTGAGGACGGGGTCTACGCCCTGGAGATCGCCGGCGACTCCATGTCCCCGGTCTATCGCGACGGCGACCGCATCGTGGTCTCGCCCGCCACCGAGGCGCGGCGCGGCGATCGCGTGGTGGTCAAGACCGTCGAGGGCGAGGTGATGGCCAAGGAGCTGGTCCGGATCACCGCCGGCCGGATCGAGCTGGCCTCGCTCAATCCCGAATATGAAGGCCGCACCCTGGACCGGCGCGACATCGCCTGGATCGCCCGCATCCTCTGGGCCAGCCAGTAGCTAACGAAAGGCCGCCCCGAAACGGAGCGGCCCATCGATGTCAGCGATGTGAGCGGATCAGCGCGCCGCGAACTGCGACGTCGGGCGGATCGCCGCGAACTTGGTCTGAAATTCCTGGCGCACCGCGACGCGGCAGTCGGCCTGACGGCCCCAGGAGCCGCGGTCTTGGGCGCACAGGGCGCGGCCGGCGCGATTGATGCGCTGTTCCAGCTTGGCGGCGCCCGAAGCCTTGGACAGGTCCAGGTCGCTAAACTTGACGGCCACTTCGGCCTGGCTGGCGCTGGCGGCGACGATGAGCGCGCTGAAAGCGGCGGCGGCGAGAACGGTCTTGAGCATTTCCAACTCTCCGGTGTTGACGGCGGGGCGGGGGGCTAAGGGGCCCTCGTTGAACCGAAGCGATGAATACTTCCGCGCTCCAAAGAATGCATCTTAACTCGGAGTCATTACACTGATTTAATCAAGTCATTTCAAAGCAATATTTGTGTATTCATGCACGAAATACATTCGCCAATTGCTCAATGCGGCGAAAATTGCTTTCGTGGCGCAAACATGGCGCGCCAACTTCAGGCAAAAGAAAAGCGGGCCGCCTGGGAGGAAGGCGGCCCGCTCCTTGATCCTCCCGAACTGGAGGATGGGGGGGGGTGTTCGGGAGGGGGAGGCTTGGCTTAGCGCGCGGCCAGCTGGATCGCGCCGTTCGAGGCCAGACGCGACTGGACTTCAGCGCGGACAGCGGCGCGGCATTCCGGGGCGCGCGACCAGGCGGCGCGCTCGGTGTTGCAGACGGCGCGGCCGGCGCGGGCGATGCGCTGCTCCAGCTTGGCGGCGCCGGCGGCCTTGGACAGGTCCAGGTCGGCGACCTTGATGGACACTTGAGCCTGGGCGGCGCCGGCCAGGGCGACGGTGAGAGCAGCGGCGGCGATGACGGTCTTGAACATGATCTTATTCCCCTAGTGGGCGACCCTTTCTCGGCCGCCGTTGAACGTGAGGAAGAGATACCTCGGCGCTCGGGGAATGGTCATGTTAATTTGCCGTCATTACGCCCATTTAATAGAATTACATGCCCTTAATCACAAAACTGTCGGCATTAATTCACATTAACTACTCATTGGCCGGCAAGAATTTTGCTTTCCAGAAGCTTAATGGTGCGATCCAGACCAAAGATCGCGGCGAACGAGCCGAAACGCGGCCCCTGGCTCTGGCCGAGGAGAACCTCGTACAGACCCTGGAACCAGGCGCGCAGCGGATCGAACCCGCCGTCCTTGCCCGCGGCGTAGACTTCGTTCTGGATGATCTCGGCGTCCTGGCAGCCCGCCGGCAGGGCCTTGAAGCGCGCCAGCAGGTCCAGCATGGCTGTGCGCTCCTGCTCCGTCGGAGCCCGGAACGCCTTATTCGGCTTCACGAAGTCCTCGTAGTAGTTGATCGCATAGCCGGCCAAGCGGTCCAGCAGCGGCTGGCTTTCGGCGTCCGCGCCCGGGATGTAGCGGCTGAGGAAGCCCCACAGGATGTCCTTGGTCGAGGCGTCCGCCGCCGAAACCAGGTTCAGCAGCAGCGAGAAGCTGACCGGCGAGCCGTTCTGCGGCGGACGGGCCGAGTGGACGTGCCACACCGGATTGCCCAGCTGCTGGTTCTCGTCCTGGCGCGGATATGCGTCCAGTTGCTGCAGATACTCGTCCGTCGCCTTGGGGATGACGTCGAAGTACAGCTTCTTGGCCGACTTCGGGCTCTGGAACATGTAGTAGGCCAGGCTCTCCGGCGCGCCGTAGCGCAGCCAGTCCTCCATCGACAGGCCGTTGCCCTTGGACTTGGAGATCTTCTGATTGTTCTCGTCCAGGAAGAGCTCGTAGTTGAATCCCTCCGGCGGCGTGCCGCCCAGGATCTTGCAGATCTGGGAGCTGACCTTGACGCTGTCGATCAGGTCCTTGCCTGCCATCTCGTAGTCGACGCCCAGCGCCGTCCAGCGCATGGCCCAGTCGGGCTTCCACTGCATCTTCACGTGACCGCCGGTGACCGGGACCTCGGCCTTGGCGCCATTCTCGTCCTCGAAGACGATCGTGCCCTTGGGCACGTTACGCTCCAGGGTCGGGACCTGCAGCACGCGGCCCGTGGTCGGGCTGACCGGCAGGAACGGCGAATAGGTGGCGCGGCGCTCTTCGCCCAGGGTCGGCAGCATGACCTTCTGGATGGCGTCGAAACGCTCCAGGGCGACCAGCAGGGTCTCGTCGAAGCGCCCGCCCTTGTAGCAGTCGGTCGCCGAGACGAACTCGTACTCGAAGCCGAAGCCGTCGAGGAACGCCTGCAGGCGGGCGTTGTTGTGCGCGCCGAAGCTGTCATGGGTGCCGAAGGGGTCGCGCACCACGGTCAGCGGCTTGCCGAGGTCGGCCTCAAGCACCGCCTTGTTCTCGATGTTCTCGGGAACCTTGCGCAGGCCGTCCATGTCGTCGCTGAACGAGATCAGGCGCGTGGGGATGGCGTCGTCGGTCAGGGCGCGGAACGCCGCCCGGACCATGGTCGTGCGCGCCACCTCGCCGAAGGTGCCCAGGTGCGGCAGGCCCGACGGGCCGTAACCGGTCTCGAAGATCACCGGCCGTTGCAGCGCCGGCAGGGTCTTCACCGCCTCGTCCGTTTTGCCCGCATTGATCAGCGTCGCGGCGAGATCGCGCTCGGCGTCGGACAGACGGATGCGCAGGACGCGGGCCAGCAGGGCGCGGGCTTGCTCGAACGGCCACGCCTTGGCGGCCTGGGCGGTGTGGGAGAGACCTTGATACATAGCGGCGGCGTATAAGACTTCCGCGCCGGATAGTCGATTGGTCTGCTTGCGCCGCCTCTCGCGGTCCGCATAGTTCCCCGCAACGATAAGCGGGAGAAGACCCTTGAGCGACGAGTTGTTTCCGGTCCCGGCCGAATGGGCCGCCAAGACGCACATGGACAAGGCCGCCTACGAGGCCGCCGTCGCCCGCGTCGAGGCCGACCCGCAAGGCTTCTGGCGCGACGTCGCCGGACGGCTGGACTGGATCAAGGCGCCCACCAGGATCAAGGACGTCTCCTTCGACAAGGACGACTTCCGCATCCGCTGGTTCGAGGACGGGGTCCTGAACGTCAGCGCCAACTGCATCGACCGCCACCTGGCGACGCGCGGCGATGAGACCGCGATCCTCTTCGAAGGGGACGAACCCGGGACCGGCGGCAAGCTGACCTATCGCGAGCTGCACGTCGAGACGTGCCGCATGGCCAACATCCTGAAGTCGCTGGGCGTCAGCAAGGGCGACCGGGTCACCATCTACCTGCCCATGGTTCCTGTCGCCGCCGTGGCCATGCTGGCCTGCGCCCGCATCGGGGCGGTGCATTCGGTGGTGTTCGGCGGCTTCTCCCCCGACAGCATCGCCGGGCGGATCGAGGACTGCGGCTCCAAGGTGGTCATCACCGCCGACGAAGGCTGCCGCGGCGGCAAGCGCATTCCGCTGAAGGCCAATGTCGACAGAGCCCTGGAGCAGGTCGCGGTCGACAAGGTGCTGATGGTCCGCCTGACCGGCAAGGACGTTCCCGTCATCGCCGGCCGCGACGTGATCTATGACGAGCTGAAGGACGGCGTCGCGGCGGATTGCGCGCCGGAACCGATGAACGCCGAGGACCCGCTGTTCATCCTCTACACCTCAGGCTCCACCGGAAAGCCCAAGGGCGTGCTGCACACCACCGGCGGCTACCTGACCTGGGTCGCCTGGACCCATGAGCTTGTCTTCGATTACCGACCAGGAGAAGTCTTCTGGTGCACGGCCGATGTGGGCTGGGTCACCGGCCACAGCTATGTCGTCTATGGCCCCCTGGCCAACGGCGGCGTGACCCTGATCTTCGAAGGCGTGCCCAACTATCCGACCCCCGCCCGCTTCTGGGAGGTGGTGGACCGCCACAAGGTCGAGATCTTCTACACCGCCCCTACCGCCCTGCGCGCCCTGATGCGGGAGGGCGATCACTTCGTCACCGCCTCGTCGCGCAAGAGTCTGCGCCTGCTGGGCAGCGTGGGCGAGCCCATCAATCCGGAAGCCTGGCTCTGGTATCACCGCTTGGTGGGCGAGAGCCGCCTGCCCATCGTCGACACCTGGTGGCAGACCGAGACCGGCGGCGTGCTGATCTCGCCCCTGCCCGGCGCCACCGACCTGAAGCCCGGCTCGGCCACCAAGCCCATGCCGGGCGTGAAGCCGCAGCTGGTCGACGCCGAGGGCGGCGTTCTGGACGGCGCGATCAGCGGCAACCTGGTCCTGACCGACAGCTGGCCCGGCCAGATGCGCACGGTGTTCGGCGACCACCAGCGCTTCATCGACACCTATTTCAGCACCTATCCTGGCAAGTACTTCACCGGCGACGGCGCCCGCCGGGACGCCGACGGCTACTACTGGATCACCGGGCGGGTGGACGACGTCATCAACGTCTCCGGCCACCGCCTGGGCACGGCCGAGATCGAGTCTACCCTGGTCGGCCACTCGGGCGTCACCGAGGCGGCGGTCGTCGGCTATCCCCACGACATCAAGGGCCAGGGCATCTACGCCTATGTCACCCTGCACCAAGGGATCGAGGCCACCGAAGAGCTTCGCAAGGAGCTGATCGCCTGGGTCCGCGCCGAGATCGGCCCCTTCGCCACCCTCGACGCGGTTCAGTGGGCCCCCGGCCTGCCCAAGACGCGCTCGGGCAAGATCATGCGCCGCATCCTGCGCAAGATCGCCGAGAACGAGACCGGCGCCCTGGGCGACACCTCCACCCTGGCCGACCCCTCCGTGGTCGATGATCTGGTTAGGAACCGCGCCAACGTCTGACCGCCTGCGTGGGAAGATGACCGTTCCGTAATCTTCCCACGCCGAAGGCCGGTGCTAGGGTCTCCGCTCGATCTGGAGACCCTCATGCGCCTCGCCAAAGCCGCCGTCCTCGCCTTCGCGCTTTCGACCACCGCCCTGACCGGCTTCGCCGCCGCGCCCGCGGTCGCCGCCGAGATCGCCGTCCCGCCCATCGCCTACAAGGAACGGACCCTGGCGAACGGGATGAAGGTCTACTGGTCACGCGACGCGGCGACCCCGAACGTGACGGTTCAGGTCTGGTACGGCGTCGGCTCTAAGGATGACCCCAACGGCCGCTCCGGCTTCGCGCACCTGTTCGAGCACATGATGTTCAAGGCCACGCGCGACATGCCGTCCGAGACCCTGGACCGCCTGACCGAGGACGTGGGCGGCTTCAACAACGCCTCCACCTATGACGACTTCACCAACTATTACGAGGTGGTCCCCGCCGCGCATCTGGAGCGCCTGCTGTGGGCGGAGTCCCAGCGCCTGGGCGCCCTGGTCGTGGATGAGGCGATCTTCAAGTCCGAGCGCGACGTGGTGAAGGAGGAGCTGCGCCAGCGCATCCTGGCCCAGCCCTATGGCCGCCTGTTCGGCCTTTATATCCCGCAGAACTCATACGCGGTTCACCCTTACAAGCGCCCGGGCATCGGCTCGATCGAAGAGCTGGACGCCGCCACCATCGACGACGTGCGCGCCTTCCACGCCACCTATTATCGGCCCGACAACGCCGCTCTGATCGTGGTCGGCAACTTCGACGAGACGCAGTTCAACGCCTGGGTCGACAAGTATCTGGCCCCCATCAAGACGCCCTCGGCGCCCTTGCCGCGCGTGACCGCCGTCGAGCCGGCCCGCACCGGGGCGAAGACCGTGACCACCTACGGGCCCAACGTGCCCCTGCCCGCCGTGGTCATGACCTGGCTTGGCCCCAAGGCGTCGGACAAGGACGCCGCCGCCACGGCGGTGCTCAACACCATCCTGTCGGGCGGCAAGTCGTCCCGGCTGTACAACACCATGGTCTATGACAAGCAGGTCGCGGCCGAGGCGTTCTCCGGCGCCGACCTGCCGGCCCAGCCGGGCCTGATCTACGCCGGAGCCATCGTCGCCGGCGGCAAGACCCTGGCCGAGAACGAGACCCTGCTGAAGGCCGAGGTCGCCCGCATCCGCCAGACCCCCGTCACCGCCGCCGAGCTGGACGAGGCCAAGACCGAGCTGATCGCCGCCGCGGTGCGCAATCGCGAGACCATCGACGATCGCGCCTTCGCCCTGGGCTACGCCCTGATGACCGAGGGCGACGCCGCCAAGGCCAACAGCGCCGTGGCCGAGCTGTCGGCCGTGACCGCCGCCGACGTCCAGGCCGCCGCCCGCAAGTACATGGCCGACGACCGGGCCGTGACCATCCGCTACCTGGCCGAGTCGGAGCGTCCGAAGGGCGAGACGGCGACCACGACCCCGGCGCCCGCCACGCCCAGCGTCAAGTTCGCCGGCGAGATCGTCACCCTGCGCCCCGAAGGCCAGCGCCAGGCCCCGCCGCCCGTGGGCCCGGCGGTGAACCCCGTCCTGCCCTCGCCCAGCGAAACCGTCCTGCCCAACGGCCTGAAGGTGGTGGTGGCCAAGAGCTCCGCGCTGCCGCTGGTCGCCGCCCAGTTGACGGTGAAGGCTGGCGCCTCTTCCGATCCCGCCGGCAAGGCCGGGACCGCCAGCCTGATGGCCGACCTGCTGACCGAGGGCACCGCCGCCCGCAGCGCCCAGGACATCGCCGCCCAGACCGAGGCGCTGGGCGCAAACCTGTCGGCCGGCTCGGGCTGGGAGTCGTCCTCACTGAGCCTCAGCGTGGTGAAGGGCAACCTCGCCCCGGCCATGACCATCTTCTCGGACCTGGCCCGCAATCCGGCCTTCAAGGACGAGGAGATCGAGCGGGTCCGCAGCCAGTCCCTGGACGGGCTGAAGGTGGCCTACCAGCAGCCGGGCTCCCTGGCGGGCTTCGTCACCGCGCCGGTGCTCTACGCCGGCACGCCCATGGGCCACGTGGCCGGCGGCACCCCCGCCTCCCTGCCCAAGATCGGACGCGGCGACCTGACGGCCCTGCATGCCGGCGCCTGGCGGCCGGACAACGCTGTCCTGGTGCTGACCGGCGACATCACGCCGGATGAAGGCTTCGCCCTGGCGCGCTCGGCGTTCGGTGACTGGAAGGCGCCGACCGGCAAGGCCCTGACCGCGCCACCCGTCAATCCGGCCGCCGCCCCGCGCCAGGTTATCATCGACCTGCCGGGCACCGGCCAGGCCGCCGTGGTCGTCGCCAAGACCACCATCCCCCGCAAGGACCCCAGCTACTACGCCGGCATCGTCACCAACAGCGTCCTGGGCGGCGGCTATTCGGCCCGCCTGAACCAGGAGATCCGCATCAAGCGCGGTCTGTCCTACGGCGCCAATTCCAGCCTTTCGCCGCGCCTGACCACCGGAGGCTTCTCGGCCTCGGCCCAGACCAAGAACGAGTCCGCCGGCGAGGTGGCCGGCCTGCTCCGGCGCGAGCTGACCCGCCTGGCCGCCCAGCCCGCCGCGCCGGAAGAGCTGACCGCCCGCAAGTCGGTGCTGATCGGCGGTTATGGCCGCTCCCTGGGCACCGCCGGCGGCCTTGCCGGCATTCTGGGGGACCTGTCGTTCAACGGCATCGATCTGGGCGAGATCCAGCGCTACACCGCCAAGGTCGAGGCCGTGACCCCCGCCGACGTGCAGGCCTTCGCCCGCACCCGTCTGGACCCGGCCCAGGCCAGCGTCATCATCGTCGGCGACCGCAGCAAGATGGGCGGCGGCATCGTCCAGGTCCTGCCGACCGCCGAGGTGATCCCCGTCGATCAGCTCAACCTCGACAGCGCCTCGCTGAAGGGTCCGAAGTAGGTCCGTCTTACTTTTCCCTTCCCCCTTGATGGGGGAAGGGCAGGGATGGGGAATGGAGGCGGTTCAGGATGCGGCGCGGCCGAGCTGAAGCCCGCCGACGCTGTCACCCTCACCTCCTGCCCCTCTCCCATCAAGGGAGAGGGGGATACCCTTCTAGGCCGGCGCCCGCGAGCACCAGGCCGACAGGTCGTCCTCCGCCCCGATCAGGGCCAGGCCGGAGGCGATCGAGACCAGCTCCGCCCCGCTCTCCAGCTTGGCCTTGCCGAAGCGGCGCTCGAAGATCTCCCGCACGGCCGGCACGAAGGATGAGCCGCCGGTCATGAACACCCGATCGACGCCGGCCTCGGTCAGGTTCGCCTTGCGCAGGGCCTCGTCCACCGCCCGCTCCATGGCCGCCAGTTCCGGCGCGATCCAGGATTCGAAGTCGGCCCGCTCGACCTGGGCTTCGATGCGCACGTCGCCGCCCTCGAAGACGAAGGGCGCGGCCTCGGCGCCCGACAGCGCCTCCTTCAGCCCCGACACGGCGCGATAGAGGCTGTAGCCGTGGTTGTCGTCCAGGAGCTCCACCAGCCGTTCGATCTTCTCCGGCTCCAGGGCGGTGCGGACCAGGGCGCGGATGTCCTTCATGTCCTTGGACGAGCGCAGCAGGGCCAGTTGCTCCCATCGCGCGAAGGCGGTGAAATAGCGGTTGGGGATCGGCAGGATGTTGTCGAAGGCGCGATAGGACGAGCCCTTGCCCAAGTTCGGCGACACCAGATTGTCGATGATGCGGTAGTCGAAGGCGTCGCCCGCCACGCCGACCCCGCTGTTGGCGAGACCTTGGGAGCGGATGCGCCCGGCATGCCGCTCGAACCGCACCAGCGAGAAGTCGGACGTGCCGCCGCCGAAGTCGGCCACCAGCACCGTGGCGTCCTGCTCAAGCCGCCGCGCAAAGAAGAAGGCCGCCGCCACCGGCTCGAAGGCGTACCAGATGTCGTCGAAGCCCAGCCGCCGGAACGCCGCCTCATAGCGGCGCAGGGCCAGGTCCGGATCGGGATTGGAGCCGACGAAGTTCACCGGCCGGCCGACAATCAGCCGGCGCCCGGCCTCCAGGGCGCCGTGACCGTGTTCGCGCAGGCGCAACAGGAAGGCCGACAGCAGGTCCTCGAACCCGTACCGCTTGCGCAGGATCTGGGTCTCGGTGAACAGGGCGCTGGCCGAGTAGCTCTTGAACGACTGGATGAACCGCGTCTCCAGCGGGTCCTCCACATAGCTTTCGATCGCCCAGGGCCCGGCGTCCACGATCCGCTCGGCGGGATCATGCGGCGAGGCGTGGAAGCTGAGGGCGGAGCGGAACGGCGCGGCCTGGCCCTGCGGCGCGGCGAAGTGGGCCAGATGCGCGCCGCCAGCCCCGTCGCCCAGGGCGACGACGCTGTTGGTGGTGCCGAAATCGACGCCGATGGCCGCCGAGTGGGCGGTAGTCATGGTGCGCTCCAACGCTAGAGAAGAGACGGCGGATCGCCCGCCGCCCCCCTCAGGGCGTCAGGCGCGTCTCGCCATCGAAATGTGAAGGCCGATCAAGCGCCCGCCTCGGCCAGGGGCCGATCGTAGGCGGCCATCAGGGCCATGTTGAGAATCTTCGACACCGAGGCCGACAGCGGACAGATCTGCACCGACTTCTCCAGCCCCAGCAGCACCGGCCCGATGACCGTGGCGCCGCCCAGGGACTGCACCAGCTTGGTCGAGATCGAGGCGGCGTGGATGGCCGGCATGATCAGGATGTTGGCGCTGTCGGTCAGACGCATGAACGGATAGTTCGCCCGCAGGCTCGGGTCCAGCGCCAGTTCCGGCGGCATTTCGCCTTCGTACTCGAAGTCCACCTTCATGGAGTCGAGGATCTCGACCGCCTTGCGGACCTTGTCCGACCGCGTGCCCATCGGATTGCCGAAGGTCGAGTAGGACATGAAGGCGACGCGCGGTGTGAAGCCCAGCTTGCGCACGTCGCGCGCCGCCTCGCAGGCGATCTCCACCAGCTCCTCGGCTTCGGGCAGCTCGGTGACGTTGGTGTCGGCGATGAACAGTGTGTGGCCCTTGGCCAGCACGATGGACATGCCCATGACCCGGCCGCCGGGGGCCGGATCGATCACGCGGCGAACCTCCTCCAGCACCTGGTCGAAGCTGCGGGTCACGCCGGTGACCATGCCGTCGGCGTCGCCCACGGCCACCATGGCGGCGGCGAAGCTGTTGCGATCCTGGTTGATCAGGCGCTGCACGTCGCGGCGCAGGTAGCCCTTGCGCTGCAGGCGCTCGTACAGGAAGTCCACATAGACCGGGTTCTTGTCCGACAGGCGGGCGTTGACGATCTCCAGCGGCGTGTCGTCGGGGTTCAGGCCCACCAGCTTCATGTTCTGGTGCACCAGGTTCTCGCGGCCGCACAGGATCGCCTGGCCGAGGCCCTGGGTCTGGAAGGCGTAGGCGGCGCGGATGACCGACGGCTCCTCGCCCTCGGCGAACACCACGCGCTTTTGCGGGCTGCTCATCACCGAACCGCTGATCCGCTGCAGGAAGGCGGCGGTGGGATCCAGGCGCTGCGCCAGGCTGGCGCGATAGGCGTCCATGTCCTCGATCGGCTTGCGGGCCACGCCGGTGTCCATGGCCGCCTGGGCGACGAACGGCGGGATGTACCAGATCAGGCGCGGATCGAAGGCCGACGGGATGATGTAATCGGGGCCGAACTTCAGCTGGCGGCCGTGATAGGCGGCGGCCACTTCATCCGGCACGTCCTCGCGCGCCAGCTCGGCCAGGGCCCGGGCGCAGGCGATCTTCATCTCGTGGTTCACGCGGCGGGCGCGCACGTCCAGGGCGCCGCGGAAGATGTAGGGGAAGCCCAGGACGTTGTTGACCTGGTTGGGATAGTCGCTGCGGCCCGTGCCCATGATGGCGTCGGGGCGGACGGCCTTGACCTCTTCCGGGGTGATTTCCGGATCGGGGTTGGCCATGGCGAAGATGATCGGGTTGGGCGCCATGCTGGCGATCATCTCGGGGGTGAAGGCGCCCTTGGCCGACAGGCCCAGCAGAACGTCCGCGCCGGCCACGGCCTCGGCCAGGGTGCGCTTGTCGGTCTTGACCGCGTGGGCGCTCTTCCACTGGTTCATGCCCTCGGTGCGGCCCTCGTAGAGGACGCCCTTGGAGTCGACGGCCAGCACGTTCTCCGGCCGCACGCCCATCGCCTTGATCAGCTCGAGCGAAGCGATGCCCGCGGCGCCAGGGCCGTTCAGCACGACCTTCACGTCCTCCAGCTTGCGGCCGGTGATGGCGCAGGCGTTGATCAGGCCGGCGGCGCAGATGATCGCCGTGCCGTGCTGGTCGTCATGGAAGACCGGGATGTCGAGCAGCTCCTGCAGCTCGGTCTCGATGCGGAAGCACTCGGGGCTCTTGATGTCCTCAAGGTTGATGCCGCCGAAGGTCACGCCGATGTTCTTGACCACCGTGATGATCTCGTCGGCCTCCTTGGTGGTCATCTCGATGTCGATCGAGTCCACGTCGGCGAAGCGCTTGAAGAGGACGCTCTTGCCCTCCATCACCGGCTTGGACGCCAGGGCGCCCAGGTCGCCCAGGCCCAGGATCGCCGTGCCGTTGGAGATCACCGCCACCAGGTTGCCCTTGGAGGTGTAGTCGTAGGCCGCGTCCGGATCGGCGGCGATGGCGTGCACGGGCACGGCCACGCCGGGGGAATAGGCCAGCGACAGGTCGCGCTGCGTCGCCATGGGCTTGGTCGGCGTCACCGCCAGCTTGCCCGGCGTCGGGTAGCGGTGGAAGGCCAGGGCCTCCTCGTCGGTGAAAGCGCGTTTTTCGGCGTCGCTCATGCGGCGTTCGTCCCCGTCTGCAGGCTCTACTAGGCCGCCGTGCGTGCGGCGAACCCTTGTGATGAAGGGCACGCACCCTAGCGAGCGCCTCGACGCCCCACAACAGCCGCCGCGGTGAACGCCTGTTCGGCTAAAGGGGGCCGACCTGCGCGTGCTGCGGCTTGACCCGGGAAGGCGGGCGCGGGACTAGACAAGCTCGACCGCCAATCGCCGCCTGGAGACTCCCTTGTCCGACACCCTCCGCATCGCCGTCGCCGGCGCGCTCGGCCGCATGGGCCAGGCGGTCGCCGCCGTGGTGGAAGCCAGCGCGGACACAGAGGTCTTCGCGCGTTTCGACCGGCCCGGCGCCGTCGGCGAGGGCCTCATCGACATGGACTCCGCCCTGGCGGTCGCCCATGTGGTCATCGACTTCACCGTGCCCGAGGCCTCGGTCGCCCTGGCCGAGCATTGCGCCGCCAAGGGCGGTCCCGCCCTGATCATCGGCTCCACCGGCCTGAGCCCCGAGCAGGAGGCGCGCCTCGCCGCCGCCGCCCGAAAGATCGCCATCGTCCGTTCCGGCAACTTCTCGCTGGGCGTGAACATGTTAATGGGCCTGGTGGCCCAGGCCGCCCGCGCCCTGCCGGCCGAGGACTGGGACATCGAGGTCTTCGAAGCCCACCACAAGCGCAAGGTCGACGCCCCGTCCGGCACCGCCCTGATGCTGGGCCAGGCCGCCGCCGACGGCCGTGAGGTCGACTTGGCTTCGGTGTCGGATCGCGGCCGCGACGGCATCACCGGCCCGCGCACGCCTGGAGCCATCGGCTTTTCGGTGGTGCGCGGCGGCGGGATCATCGGTGAGCACAGCGTGATCTTCGCCGGAGAAGAAGAGATTCTCACCCTGTCGCATTCCGCTCGCGATCGCAGCCTCTTCGCCCGTGGCGCGTTGCAGGCTGCACGATGGGTGAACGGTCAAGCTCCAGGGCTCTACGACATGCAAGACGTGCTCGGACTGAAGTCCAGGCGCTGACGCCTTATTTCTGTCGCGCTCGCCAAGACCCTGAGGGCTGATGACGGAGACGACCGAGAACACCGAACCCCCCGTCCGCCGCGGATCCTCGCGCCGCGCGCGGCTGGCCGCCGTCGCGCTGGAGGTCGGCGCCGTCGCCCTGTGGAGCGTCGCGGCCGGCGGACTGATCGTCCTGGCCCAGCGGCGCGAGATCGCCCGCGAGCTGGCGGTCTCCTGGCTGCGTGAGCGTGGGGTCGAGGCGGCGGTCGATATCCAGGCGCTGGATGTGGACGGTTTCGTCGGCCGCGTGCGGGTCGGCTCCGAGGCTGATCCGATCTTCACCGCCGAGCGGCTGGAGGTGGCCTACGCCCTGACCCCGCCGTGGGCCGGCGACAAGTTCCTGCTGGAGACGCGGGCCGTGCGGCTGTATCGCCCGCACCTGAAGGCCGCCTTCATCAAGGGCAAGCTGTCCTTCGGCGCTCTCGACCCGCTGATCGAGGATTTCACCAAGACCCCGCGCCCCGCACAGGAGGGCGGCCCCGCGGTCCTGATCCAGAGCGCCCGCGTGGACTTGGGCACGGAGTTCGGCCGCGTCACCCTGATCGGCGACGGGGCCATGGACCAGGGCGCCCTGCTGCGGCTGGACGGCGCCCTGATGCCGACGCAGCTGCGCGAGGACGACTTGGCCGTGGTCAGCAATGGCGGCCGCTTCTCCTTGCGCAAGCACGACGCTCGGCTGCGGGCCTCGCTGCACCTCCTGCCCTCGACCCTGACCCAGGGCGAGACCCGGCTCGAAGGCCTTCAGGGCGCCTTGGCGGGCGAGCTGCCCTATCCCGACCTGCGCGGCATGTCGGCGGCGGGACCGGCCAGCCTTCAGGCCGCCCTCACCGCCCAGCGCGGCCGGGCGGGGGATGCGTCCGTCGAGCTGGCGCGGCTGAAGCTGGACTGGAACGGCTCGGTGTTCGGCTATCCCGAGCGCGCCGCCCTGTCGGGCCGCCTCGACGCCACCCTAGCCGCCGACCAGATCGTCCAGGGCGAACAGGCCGCGCGCGATCTTGAGGCCCGGCTGCTGCTCGACGGCTTCCGCTTCAATCACGACAAGGCCGGCGACAGCTTCGACGGCGCGGCGCGCATTCAGGCGCAGGCCGATGCGCTGGACGCCGGGGGGCTGGACCTGCAACGCGTCGCCTTCGGCGCCCGCGCGGGCCGGGTGAACGCCCGCAACGACGCGCAGGGCTTCTCGCTGAAAGGCCAGTTCGCGGTCGACGGCGCCGCCTCGACCTCCGCCGCCACCGCCCGCCGCCTCGCCGCGCAGACGCCGGTGGTCGTCCAGAACCCGGACTATCAGGCCGCTCTCGCCCGCAACCTCACCCGCCTGACCCTCGACGCCCCGTCCCTCGCTGTCGCCATCCGCCCCGGCAGCCTGCGCACGACGGCCGGCCGCCCCCTGACGGTGCGCGGCGCCGGCGGAACGCGCCTGACCCTGGATACCGGCGGCGGTCCGTTGATCCAGGCTGTCGGCGGACCCGCCTCTGGCGCGGCGCGGCTGGAGCTGACCGGCGGCGGCCTGCCCACGGCCAATCTGCGCATCTCGCGCTGGACCAGCGGCGCCCAGGGCATTGACGCGGCCCTGTCGCTGGACGCGACCTTGGACGTTCCGCCGCTGCGGAACCTGACGATCAAGGGCGACGCCCGCGCCGCCAGCCGCAACGGCCTGTGGACCGTCCGGCTGGATCGCTGCGCCGACGCCGAGGCCGAAAAGTTCGTCATGGGCGAGACCAGCATCGACGGCATCGCCGCCCAGGTCTGCGCCAGCGGCCCCATCCTGCAGGTCGGACCAAAGGGCTGGCGCGCCGACGGCCGCCTGACCAAGGCCAAGGCCGGACTTACCGCCGCCGAGTCCGAACTGGCGGGCGGCGAGGCGGCGTTCAGCCTGTCCGGCGCCGGCGGCGCCATGAACGGCCAGGTGAAGCTGAGCGCCGCCAAGGTCGTCGATCGCCAGCCCGCGCCACGCTTCAACCCCATCATCGCCGACGGGACCATCCGTCTGGCCCGCAACCGCTGGAACGGCCCGGTGACGGTGCGGACCGAAGCGGGCCGGCCGCTGGCGCGCATCGACGTCGTCCACGACATGAACAGCGGCGTCGGCTCGGCGGTTATCGACGGCTCGCAGATCAACTTCACGCCCGACGGCCTGCAACCGGCGGAAATCTCGCCCATGGCGGCGCCGTTGGAGAACGCGCAGGGCGTGGTCAGCTTCACCGGCCGCTTCGACTGGAACGCCGCCGGCATGACCAGCAGCGGGCGGCTGGTCGGCTCGGGCCTCAGCTTCAAGGGACCGGCGGGTCTCAGCAGCGGCGCGGCCGCCGACATCACCTTCACCAGCCTGACGCCCCTGGTCAGCGCCCCGGCCCAGACCGCGACCATCGCCCGCGTCGAGGCCTTCGCTCCGTTGGAGCAGGTCGCCGCCCGCTTCCACCTGGAGGAGACCGGCTTCGTCCTGGAGGGAGCCGCCGCCCAGACCTTGAAAGGCGTCGTCCGGGTCGAACCGATGACCATCGCCTACGAAGGCGGCCCCATTCGCGGGGCCGTGGTCCTAGAGGGGGTGCGGCTGGGCGAACTGGTCAGCGGCACGTCCTTGGCCGACCGGCTGAAGATCGACGGCGTGTTCGATGGCCGCATCCCATTCGAAATCGACGGCGAGAAGATCCGCGTCCACGACGGCAAGCTGACCGGACGGCCCGACGGCCGGATCTCGATCAGCCGCTCGCTGATCAACAACGCCACGGCCAATGGGCAGCAGGCTCCGACCAACGCCATCCAGGACTTCGCCTATCAGGCCATGGAGAACCTGGACTACGACAAGCTGGAAGCCACGGTTAACAGCACCGACGCGGGCCGGCTGGGCATCCTGTTCCACATCGAGGGCGAACATGCGCCCAAGGTGAAGGAGAAGGCCAAGGTTGGTATCCTGGACGTCCTGCGCGGCCGCGCCTTTGACAAGCGCATCGCTCTGCCGTCCGGCACGCCGGTCAATCTGACCCTCGACACCTCGTTCAATCTCGACGACCTGCTGGCCGGATGGCGGCGCAAATGGACCGATCCGCAAGAGACCCCCTCGCGTTCAGACGCCGTTCAGCCATAGAATCCGATTAACTGAGCCATGACGGAGACCACGATCATGACCAAACGCGCAGCAGCGCTCGCCACAGCCGCTCTGGCGGCTTCACTTCTCGGAGCCGCCTGCACGCCGACGGTGCGTGTGAAGGTCGATCCGATCAACATCTACGCCAAGCTGGACGCCGACGTCCGGGTGCGCCTGGACAAGGAAGTCCAGACGCTGATCAGCCAGAATCCGAACCTGTTCTAGGCGCCTGAGGAGACAAGTTTCATCATGATGCGCAAGCTTTTCACCGCCGCCGCCATCGCCGCCTCGCTCGGCGCCGCCTCGGCTCCCGCCCTGGCCCAGTCCAACGCCAAGGCCCAGGTCGACATCGCCAAGAGCGCCGGCGTCGTGGGCGAGCAGGCCGACGGTTATCTCGGCTTCGTCTCCATGGGCAACTCGGCCCTGCAGGCCGCCGTCCGCGAGATCAACGCCGGCCGCGCGGGCGTCTATCGCGACATCGCCGCCAAGACCGGCGTGACGCCCGAAGCCGCCGGCCAGGCCGCGGCTCGCCAGCTGTTCGACCGCCTGCCGGCCGGCGCCTGGTACAAGCCCGCCGGCGGCGCCTGGGCCAAGAAGTAAGGCCTAGTCTTCGCGGGGCCCTCCCCGGGCCACGAACCAGCCGTTGCGGAAACCCGCCTCGGCCTTGCCGTAGAGGAACGGTGAGCCGTCGGGCGTTGCGAAACGCCCGCCGGCCGCCTCCAAGATGGCCTGGCCGGCGGCGGTGTCCCATTCCATGGTCGGCCCGTGGCGCGGATAGATGTCCGCCGCCCCCTCGGCGATCCGGCACAGCTTGATCGAGCTGTCCATCGGCTGTCGCAGGTCGAAGCCGTATTCGGCCTGCAGCCCTTCGGCCGCCTCTTCCTTCATCGTGTGCGAGACCAGGGCCACGGCCTCGCCCTTCGGCCAGGGGCGCACGCGCACGGGGGCCGCCGCCTCGCCGGCCTGACGCTTCAGGGCTCCGGCCGGGGTGGTGAACCAGGTCTCCATGGTCACCGGCGCGCAGATGGCGCCCGCCACCGAGCGGCCGTTCTCGATCAGGCCGATATTGACCGTGAAATTGGGATCGCCGCGCACGAAGGCCTTGGTCCCGTCCAGCGGATCGACCAGGAAAAAGCGCCCCGCCGCGTCCGTCGGCACGCCGTTCTCGGCGGAATCCTCTTCCGACACGACCGGAATGTCCGGAAAATGCCGCGCCAGCAGTTGCAGGATCAGGGTCTCGCCGCGCTGGTCCGCCTCCGTCACCGGGCTCTCATCCGCCTTGCGGATCACCGTCAGGTCGGAGCGCCAGTAGGGCAGGATCAGGCGCGCGGCCTCCTCCACGATGTCGGCCAGGATTTCGCCCATTGCGGCGTCGTTGCTCACGTCACTATCCCCTGGGATCATCGCCGACGAAGATCAGCCGCACGGCGTCCGTGTCGATCGTCTGTTTGCCGGCCTGTTCGAAGTTGACCGTCACCCGCCGGCCGGCCACGGACTGGACCTGGCCCAGCCCCCAGTCATCCTGGTCGGGATGGCGCACCAGGGCGCCCGGTTCGAGAAACAGGTCCATCGGCGCCGTCTTTAAGGGCCATTTTCCCGGGCGCCAAATCAGGTCAAGGTCCGCGTCGATGACGGACGCCGCAGACACCCCCGCCCAACAGACGCCCTCCGAACTGGCGGCCCTGCTCGCAGCGCGCCTGTGTCACGACTTCATCAGCCCGGCCAGCGCCATCGTTTCCGGCCTGGACCTGCTGGAAGATCCGACGGCTCAGGACATGCGCGAGGACGCCATGGGCCTGATCAACGCCAGCGCCCGCAAGCTGGTGGACCTGCTGCAGTTCAGCCGCGTGGCCTTCGGCGCCTCGGCGGCGGCGGAAAGCTTCGACAGCCGCGACCTGGAGACCCTGGCCCAGGGCGTCTACGCCCACGTCCGGCCGGAGCTGGAATGGGTGGCCGACGCCGCCCAGGTCAACAAGCCCGCCGCCCGCGCCCTGCTGAACCTGGCCCAGATCGCCGCCGGCGCCCTGCCCACCGGCGGCAAGGCCCGCATGCGGGTGCTGCTGGCCGACAACCGCTACGTCATCACCGTCGACGCCTCCGGCCCCCGTGCGCGCCTACGCCCGGAAGTGGTCGCCGGCCTCAAGGGCGAGCCCTTGGGCGACGGCATCGGCGGCCAGTGGATCCAGGCCGCCTACCTGCACAATCTGGTCAAGGCCTGCGGCGGCCAGGTCGCCGCCGAAACCGCCGAAGAGCGCGTCACCCTTGCCGCCTGGGTGCCCGCCTAAGCGGCGCCATTACCCCTCCTTAACCAAACCGGCGCAAAACGGCTCCTTGGATTGGAGCCCGCGCGCCTGTGAA
Organism: Caulobacter sp. 73W; assembly: GCF_041021955.1. Taxonomy (GTDB): domain Bacteria; phylum Pseudomonadota; class Alphaproteobacteria; order Caulobacterales; family Caulobacteraceae; genus Caulobacter. The sequence goes on along the minus strand of NZ_CP158375.1, from coordinate 2,267,524 downwards.
GACCTGCCTTGTCGTCGATGACAGCCGGGTGATCCGGAAAGTCGCCCGACGCATCCTGGAGGACATCGGCTTTCAGATCGCCGAGGCCGCCGACGGGATGGAGGCGCTTGCCTGGTGCCGCGCGGCCATGCCCGACGCCATCCTGCTCGACTGGAACATGCCGGTGATGAACGGCGTGGATTTCCTGCGCCAGCTGCGCCAGGAGCCGGGCGGCGCCGCGCCGGTCGTCGTGTTCTGCACGGTCGAGGCCGACATGGAGCACATCCGCGAGGCCCTGAACTGCGGCGCGGACGAGTACATCATGAAGCCCTTCGACGGCGACGTGATCGAGGCCAAGTTCATCGAGGCGGGCGCCCTTTGAAGCCCGACGACCTGGAATTCCTGGCGGCCCTGTGCCGCTCCCGCGCCGGCCTGAAGGTCGCGCTGGAAAAGACCTATCTGATCAACAGCAGGCTCTCGCCGGTCGCCCGTCGCGAAGGCTTCAGCAGCATCGACGACATGATCGCCGCCGTGCGCGGCAAGCGCGAGGAGCGGCTGATCTGGGCGGTGGTGGAGGCCATGACCGGCGCCGAGACCGCCTTCTTCTTCCCGCGCGAGGCGTTCAACCAGTTCGAAAAGGAACTGCTGCCCGCCATGGCCCAGCGCCGTCCGGGCGAGCCGGTGCGCATCTGGAGCGCCGCCTGCTCCACCGGCCAGGAAGCCTATTCCCTGGCCATGATGGCCGAGGAGGCGCGCGCCGCCATTCCAGGCCTGCGTCCCGAACTGTTCGGCTCGGACCTGTCGGAACGCTGCCTGGAGAAGGCCCAGAGCGGCCTCTACACCCAGTTCGAGGTCCAGCGCGGCCTGCCGATCCGCAAGCTCGTCACCCATTTCGAGAAGACGGACGAGATGTGGGCCCTGGAGCCGCGCGTGCGCCAGATGGTGCGCTGGCGCCGGATCAACCTGATCTCCGACCTGTCGGCCCTGGGCCGCTTCGACATCATCTTCCTGCGCGGCGTCCTCGCCACCATGGAAGAGACCATGCGCGACCGGGTGCTGGAGAACGTGGCCGTGACCCTGGCCGCCGACGGCTTCCTGGTGCTCAGCCCCGGCGACGATCTGGGCGGCCTTGCCGGCGCCCTGAGGCCGCTGGACGGCCAGCCCGGGGTGTTCGGCCTCGACCCGAACTTCCGCAAGGCGGCCTGATCCCAAACGCAAAAGGCCCCGCCGATGCGGGGCCTTTCCTGTCTTCCTCGCGGAGAGACAGTCTTAGTTCTTGGCGTCTTCGGCCGTCGAGGTGACGGCGCGGCCGGCGGCCGTGACGTCCTGGCCGGCGCCCGAAACGGTGTTGCAGGCGGCGGCGGTCAGACCAGCGGCGACGATCGCCATGACGATGAGCTTACGCATGAGAGTTTCTCCTGAGCGCCGTTTTGGGGAACGGCTTTGTATCGCGCCGGAGAAACGCCAGCGGCTCAGCTTTGTTCCGCAGCCGCAGCCTCGGCGGCCGCATGATCGGGCGCCCGCGCCTCCGGGGCCGGGAACACCAGACCGATCCGCAGGCCGCCCGTCTCCACCGGATCGAAGCTGACCCGTCCGCGCAGCTGGCGGGCGAAGGCGTTCATCAGGGTCATGCCCATGCCGCTGGGCGGGGCGCCCGGCGCGCCCAGGCCGCCGCCATCGTCGACGATATCCAGATAGCCCTCGCCTTCGCGCACGCGGAATTCGACGCGCAACAGGCCCGGACGCTCGGAGAACACCTGCTTCTGGGCGTTGGCCACCGCCTCCACCGCGAACAGGGCGAGCGGCGCCAGCCGGTCGGGATCGATCATCAGCGGATCGGCGTGCACCTCGGTACGCACCGCGCCATGGGGCCCGGCGTCGCCAGACAGCAGCTGGGCGGTCAGCTCCTCCAGGAAAGGCCGCAGGTCCACCTGCTTCAGGTCCGGCCCCTGGTAGAGGGCGCGATAGACCAGGGCCAGGGCCGAGATCCGCTGGCGCGTATCCATGATCGCCTGGCGCGAGGCCGGGTCGGTCAGGGCCCGCTGCTGCAGGCTGAGCAGGCTGGAAATGACCTGCAGGTTGTTCTTCACCCGGTGATGGATCTCGCGCATCAGCGCGTCCTTCTGGTGAAGGCTGTCGTGCAGCGAGGCGTCGCGCGTCACGATCGCCCCGGCCATGTGGTCCAGGGTCGAGGCCAGCTCGCGGATCTCCGGCGGGGCCTGGTCGGCGCGCACCGGACGCACCGTGAAGCGGCCGCGCGCATAGATCGCCGCCACCCGCTCCAAATAGAAGATCCAGCGCACGATGCTGCGCTCGGCCGCCAGCAGCACGGCGGCCAGGGCGGCCACGAAGGCGAAGACCGGCAGCAGCAGGCGCGAGATCGGATTGAGCCGCGCCCAGGAGAACAGGCCCGGCGACGGCGCCGACAGCACCACATAGACCTCGTCCGCCACCAGCGGCGCGGCGGCCATGGTCCGCAAGCGGCCCGCCGTGTCGCGCGCGGTCCACAGCAGCTTGCCCGAGGTCGCGGCCGACAGGTTCGGCGGGCCGTTGGGGAAGGCGCTCGGGTCGGTCATGGCGAAGTACTGGCCTTCGCGGTCGATCATGGCGATCTGCGCCCCGCCCGGCAGGGCGCGCGACTGGGTCTCCGGCTGCAGGCTGGACAGGGCGATCACCGCCACCAGGGCGCCGTCGAACGCCCCGTCCCGCTCCGCCCGCACGGCGGCCAGCAGGGCGGGATCGGCCGAATAGGCGACGCCGGGCTGGGCCTCGACCGTCATCCGGGCCCCGTCGCGCATGCGCGAAAACCAGGAACGGCTGGCGCGCTGGGCGTCGGGGGGCACGGTGTCGGAGGCGCAGGCCACCCGCCCGATCCGGTCGAAGCGGATCAGGTTGGCGTAGCCGGGAAGCCGCGATTTGACGTCATTGAGCCGCTGGGCGCAGTTGAGCCCCGTCGAGCCGGGACCGAGGGTCTCCAGCAGGACGCCCGCTGCCTCGATCCGGGCCTGGACCGTGGCGGCGCTGCGCTGCGCGCCGAGCGCCAGGCTTTCGCGCTGGGCTTCGGCGTCGCGGTAGAAGGCGGTGACGGTCTGCGCGCCGCTGAGGATGAGGACAGGCAGCAGCGCGACGGCCACCGCCGCGGCCAGGCGGACGCGGATGGTGGTCGAAGGGCCCCAACCCAGCCTTTCGGCCAGCCTCACCGAACCGAGCTCAAACGCTCCGCATCGGCCAGGATCGACTTCATGGCGTCGCCTGCCGCACCGCCGTCGCGATCATAGTTGCCGTCTTCGAGGATGGACTGCAGAGCCCGGCGCGCGCGGCTGACCCGGCTCTTCACCGTGCCGACCGCGCAGCCGCAAATCTCGGCCGCCTCTTCGTAGGCGAAGCCGCCCGCGCCCACCAGGATCAGCGCTTCGCGCTGTTCGGCGGGCAGCATGTTCAGGCTCATGCGCAGTTCGTCCAGGGCCACCGGAGCTTCCGGATCGTCCACCGCCACCAGGGTCCGCTCGGCGGCTTCCTGGTCCAGTTGGCTCTGACGCCAGGACCGGCGCTTCTCCGAATAGAACTGGTTGCGCAGGATCATGAAGGTCCAGGCCTTCATGTTGGTGCCCAGCTGGAAGCTCTCGCGCGCGTCCCAGGCCTTCATCATGGCATCCTGCGCCAGATCGTCGGCCGAGGTCGGATCGCCCGCCAGCGTGCGCGCGAAGGCGCGCAGATGCGGAATGAGCTGGACCAGCTCACGCTTGAAGATGTTGTCGCGCTCGACCCCCGTAGGGCCAGCCGCGGTCGGCGCCGCGTCCATATGGCCGGTCATCAGCGGTCTCCCGCTTTGTCGTCGGCCTTGCGCAGAATATCGAGAAACTCGTCGGGAACAGGCTCGTTCACGACTTCGTCGAACATGGCGCGAAGCTTCACGCCGATCGCTTGCTGACGCAGGCGCGCTTCGTCCAGGGCCGGCGAAGAGGGCCCCTTGCGACGTTCATCCATGGCTCTTTGTTCGATCATGACTCCGACGCCGGAACCGGCGACCGCCCCCTGAATAAAGCCCAAAACTCTAGGCGCATGCTGCGCCGTGAGCCGAAAACGCCTTTGGAACCGACGGGTTCCATTGCATTCGACCATATCATGACGAAAGGTGAAGCTTGTTGGAACCGTAGCTTTAGGAACACGTTTGGCTGTTTGTCGGGACGCTATGCGTAGACCGACGCTTTTGTTTCCGAAGACCTTTGAGAGTCGGGAGGGGTCATAAGTCTTCTTGCTCGGCTTGCGCCGCATCTGCCCTATGTTCGTCGTTATGCGCGTGCGCTGACGGGTGATCAGACCACGGGCGACCACTATGTGCGGGTGGCGCTGGAAGCGCTGGCCGCCGGCGAGCGTTCGCTGGAATCGTCCCTGTCCCCGCGGGTGGCGCTCTATCACGTGTTTCACGCCATCTGGCTGACCTCGGGCGCCCAGCTCGAAGCGACCAGCCAGGATGACATCACCACCGGCGAGGATCCGTCCCGCCGCCTGATGCGCATCGCCCCGCGGTCGCGCCAAGCCTTCCTGCTGACCGCCCTGGAAGGCTTCACCCCCACCGAGGCCGCCCAGATCCTGGGGACGGACTTCGATGAGGTCGAAGCCCTGATCTCCGAGGCGCAGAGCGAAATCGACGCTGAACTGGCCACCGACGTCCTCATCATCGAGGACGAGCCGGTGATCGCCGCCGACATCGAGGCCCTGGTCCGCGAGCTCGGTCACGAAGTCACCGACATCGCCGCCACCCGCAGCGAGGCGGTGGACGCCGTGGCCCGCAAGACGCCGGGCCTGGTCCTGGCCGACATCCAGCTGGCCGACGGCTCGTCGGGCATCGATGCGGTGAAGGACATCCTGGCGCGTCTCGACGTGCCGGTGATCTTCATCACCGCCTTCCCCGAGCGCCTGCTGACCGGCGAGCGTCCGGAGCCGACCTTCCTGATCACCAAGCCGTTCCAGCCGGAAACGGTAAAGGCGGCCATCGGTCAGGCGCTGTTCTTCCACCCGCGCCGCACCCGCAAGGCGGCGTAAGGAACCGGCTTCAGCAAGCCGACGTTCGCTCCTGGAACCGCCGCGATCCGCGGCTCTGAAAGGGAGTGAGCGTCGTGCTTGGCTGGACTTTGGTTTTCGCGATCCTGGCCGTGGTGGCCGGCTATCTGGGCTTCATGGGGCTAGCCGGCCTGGCCGCCACCATCGCCAAGATCCTCTTCGTCATCTTCCTGGTGCTTCTGATCGCCGGCTTCGTCGTCCGCGCCATCCGGGGGCAGTCCGTCATCTAGGGCCTAGGATTACAGGCAAAGAAAAAAACGGCCGCCTTTCGGGCGGCCGCTTCACATTCGGGTCTGTGCCTTTTACCCAGACTACTGCGGCGAGGAATTCGCCGCCGCGCGGTCGCCACGCTGCTGTTGAGCGGAGTCCTGCGGTTGCGGGCCGGTGTCCGGCGGCTGGACCGACGAGCGGGCCGCGAAGGAGTTTGCCGGACGGGTGCCGGTCTCCGAGGCCTCCGGCTTGGTGTTCTGTTCGACAGCGGCGTAGTCGTTGCTGTGCATGCCCCAGCTGCCGAACAGGGCGAGGGCGGCGAGAGCGGTCGAGATCACCAGGACCCACAGGACATGGCGTCCCCAGCGGCCTTGGCGGGCGCGGGTGGCGTTCAGACGGGGAGCGGTGTTGGAGGCGGGCATGGGGACTCCTTACTGAGGCAGGTAAGACAGGGGCGCGTCGGTCTGGGCGACCTGGCGCACCGGGGCCTGTTCGGCTGCGGGATGCAGGAACTGGCTGGCGACGCCGCCAGACAAGGCGATCAGCGCGCCGCCCGCGGCCATGGCCAGGACGATGCGGCCGGACCGTCGACGCTCGGGCGCGTCGTAGAAGACAAGACCGCCCAGCGCTGCGCGATAGGTGCGGATCATGGCGAGGCTCCTGCGGCGCGGACCTTCCGCGCCTTCGCAAGATCAACGCGGGCAAGCGTTCGGCTGTTCCGGCGGAGAAGCCTGAATCTTGGCCGTATCGTGACGGCTCGCCGATCGCTGAAATTTTTTGGAGCCGCCGGGAACGCATGGCCCGGCGAATGCTTTCTATGTCTGCGGAGGCGGCGACGCCCCCCGACTTGAGGCTGGCGACAGTCAGCCTGCCGTCTCCGCACCCCTTTTCTCGATGATGCAGACTTCAAGAAAGGCGGCCCGCAAAGGCCGCCTTCTTTTTAGTGCGAATTGCCGCTCTTACTGCGGGCCGCCCAGATCCACGGCGACGTCGGCGCGGCGGCGCAGCGGCCGGGCCTGGCCGTCGGGCGTGGTCGCTCCCGCGTCGCCGACCGCGGCGGTCGAGAACTCGACAGTGGGGAAGCCGGCGCGCGCCAGGGCTTGTTCCACCGCCTTGGCGCGGGCCTGGGACACCTGCAAGTTGGCGTTGGCGGCGCCCACGGCGTCGGCCAGGCCGGTCACCGTCACCTTGTCGATCTTGCAGCCCGCCGCCATGGAGGAAGCGTCGCGCAGCACAGCCCGCGCCTCACGCGTCACATTGGACGAATCGCGATCGAAATAGATGGCGACGGTGAAGTCCTGACAGGACGCCGGCGCCTTGACGATGTCGGCCCGCTTCATGGGCAGCGACGCGCACCCGGCGACCGCCACGGCCGCGACGCCCGTCGCCAGCCAGATTCCCTTGCCCTGGATCTTTCGCATTGCAAACCCCTCTACCCGGCCCCTCGGGGCCCCTGATCCGATAGTCCCCACACGCAAAGCGGCGGCCGACGTCATCGCGCCGGCCGCCGACTTGTCGATCCGCTCACGCAGCGATCAATAGCGCGGCGCGCCGTTCTCCCAGTAATAGCGGCTGTCTCGGCTGTCGTAATAGTAGTAACGGCCGGCGCGCTCATCATAGTACTGGCGACGGTTCACCTCCGCGCCGCAGCCGCCGTCCTCGCGGCAGCCCTTCACGGCGCCGGCGGTCCCGCCCAGGGCGGCGCCGATGGCCGCGCCGGTGGCGGCGCTGCCGCCGCCCACGTTGTTGCCGATCACCGCGCCCGCCAGCGCGCCGAGCGCGGCCCCGCCGGCGGCGTTGCGCTCCACATTGCCCGTCGAGGTGCAGGCCGCCGCGAGCATGCCGGCCCCCGCGAGGGCGATCCACGTCCGGTACATCTGGGCTCTCCGTTCGAGTTTGATGTCGCTGAACGAACGTGCCCCAACGGCGCAGGTTCCGGCCGCTCAGGAACGGACGGGGCGGCGCGGCGTTTCGACCACAGCGCAAGGCCAAGATTGGCCGCACCCAGCTTGAGCGGCAGGAGGAAGACATGCGATTCTGGAACCGTAACCCCGCCGCCGAGGAGCCGAGCCGGCTCGACGCCTTCGCCAGCGACGCCGCCGTGGTGCGCGAGGCCTATGAGCGCGGCCGCAAGGACGAGCGCGGACGCCGCCGCGATTCCCCCCTTCTGGTCTGTCTGGTCGTGCTGCTGGCCCTGGCCGGCGGCGTCGCCCTGACGACCGCCGCCACCCACGGCGGCTCGTTCGCCGAGGGCGGAGCCGCCATCGACCGCGCCCTGGGCCGTTCGCCTTCGACGCTGGGGGAATACGCCTCGCCCGTCGGCGGCTGAACCACCGTAACCGGGGCGTCATGACCAACATCCAGACCAAGCCGGCGATCCGCCATGTCGAGGTGGTCGTCAATCCGCTGTCCGGCTCGGCCGGAGCCAACGCCAGGGCGGAGGCCGAGGCGATCCTCGCCCGCTACGGCGTTAAGGCGCGCGTCAGCACGCCCGAAGATGGCGTCGTGCCCTGTCTTCAGCGGGCGCTGGACGCGGGCCCGGATCTGCTGGCCGTGGTGGCTGGCGACGGCACGGCCCGTTGCGCCGCCGAGATGGCCGGTCCCGACGGCCCGCTCGTCGCGCCCCTGCCGGGCGGAACCATGAACATGCTGCCGCGCCAGCTCTATGGCGATCGTGACTGGAAGACCGCCCTCGACGACATCCTGACCGATGGGGTCGTCGCCTCCGTCAGCGGCGGCGAGGTCGATGGCCGAATGTTCTTCGTCGCCGCCATTCTCGGCTCGCCCGCCCACTGGGCCGAGGCGCGCGAAGCCGTGCGCGAGGGCCAGATGTGGCTGGCGGTGCAGCGCGCCCAGCGGGCCGTCCGCCGCGCGTTCACCGGCCGCCTGCGCTACGCCCTCGACGGCGGAAAGACCCGCAAGACCGAAGCCCTGACCCTGATGTGCCCCCTTGTCTCCACCATCATGGACGCCGACGCCCAGGTGCTGGAGGCCACGGCCGTCGATCCAGCCGGGGCGCGCGACGTTTTCCGCCTGGGCTTCCACGCCGCCGTCGGCGACTGGCGCGCCGCTCCGTCCGTCCACGTGGACCGCTGCCGCTATGGCGCGGTGTGGGCCGGCGGACGCATCCCGGCCATCCTCGACGGCGAACCGCAACGTCTGAGCCGCACCGCCCAGATCAAGTTCAAGCCCGACGCCTTCCGCGCCTTGGTCCCGGAGGCGCTGTGACGGTTCGGCTAATCCATCTGTCCGACATCCATTTCGGCGGCGAGCATCCCGAGGCCGTGGCCGCCGCCGCTGCGCGCATCGCCCAGGAGTCCGCCGACCTGATCGTCATCAGCGGCGACGTCACCCGTTTCGCCGAGCGGCATGAGTTCGTCGCCGCCCGCCGCTGGATCGACGCCCTGGATGGCGACAAGTTCATCGTCCCCGGCAATCACGACACGCCCTATTTCGACATCGCCCAGCGGGTTCTGCATCCCTGGCGGCGCTACAACGCCTGCTTCAAGACCACGCGGCCGCCCAATGTCGTGCGGCCTGGGCTTTTCGTCACCGGCTTCAACAGCGCCCGGGGCGTGCAGGTGCGCCTGGACTGGTCCAAGGGCGCGGTGTCGCGCGGCCAGCGGCATCGCGTGGTCGATCGGCTGGAGACCGCCGAGCCCGGCGCCCTGCGCGTGGTGGTCTGCCATCACCCCCTGGCCGAGATCATCGGCGGGCCGATCACCGCCCGCGTGCGGGGCGGCTCGCGAACCGCGGCGGCCCTGACCCAAGCGCGGACCGACATCGTCCTGACCGGCCACATCCACGTGCCGTTCGCCATGGCCTACCCCTGCGGGGACCAGAAGACCTATGCGGTCGGGGCTGGCACCTTGTCGGTACGCGAGCGTGGCGTGCCGCCCAGTTTCAATCTGATCGAGGCGGACGAGGCGACGATCACCGTCACCGCCCTGGCCTGGACCGGCTCGGGCTTCGAGCCCCACCGCACCTGGGCCCTGGATCGGCGCGCCCAGGCGTAAGGCCCTCGAACAGGACCCAAAGGAAAACCCCGGAGCGGCGGACCGCTCTGGGGTTTGTCGTTCGTGGCTTGGACCGCTTCTAGAGCGATCCGCGTCCGCCCCGGAACAGGTGCATGACCAGCGAGACCAGGAACAGGACGATGAAGACGTAGAACAAAATCTTGGCGACGCCCATGGCGGCGCCGGCGATCCCGGCGAAACCCAGCAGGCCGGCGATCAGCGCCACCACCAGGAAGATGAGAGCCCAACGGAGCATGCGGTTTTCCTTCTAAGCTAAAGCCTGAAAGGACAACGCCCGCATCGCTCCGCTGTTCCTGTCTCGCCTATTGCGGGGCCGGGTAGGCCCAGACCGCGCCCGAACCCTTGGCGGCCGACAGCTGCGAAGCGGCCAGCGACCAGTTGGCGACCTTGTCGAACCAGGCTTCCAGGAAGCCCTTCCGGTTGTTCTGGTGGTCCAGATAGTAGGCGTGCTCCCACAGGTCGCAGACCAGCAGCGGGGTCAGGTCCGGCTGATCCAGCAGGTTCTCGCCGTCGTGGGTCGAGGTGACGACCAGCGAGCCGTCCTTCTTGGCGGCTAGCCAGACCCAGCCCGAACCGAAGTGGCCGACGCCCTCGGCGACGAACTTCTCCTTCAGGGTCGCGATATCGCCGAACGCCGCGTCGATGGCCGCCTTCAGCTCGCCTTCCGGGGCGGCGTAGGACGGGGTCATGGCGTCCCAGAAGAACGCATGGTTCCAGGACTGGGCGGCGTTGTTGAACAGCTTCTTCTTGGACTTGTCGCCGACGGCGAAGAGGGTGACCTCCTCCAGCGTCTTGCCCTCGAGGCCCAGCTCGCCGACCAGGGTGTTGGTCACGTCGACATAGGCCTTGTGGTGCTTGTCGTGGTGGAAGGTGAAGGTCTTGGCCGACACGGTCGGCTCCAGAGCGTCATAGGCGTACGGCAGGTCGGGGAGGATGAACATGGGGGAAGTCTCCTGAGGGAACGCACACAGGCCCTCAACGCGCAGCCGGGGTCGGCGGCGCCCTGAGGGCCAAGCTTGCATATAGGGTCTTAGTCGCGGTCTGGCGCGCGCGTATCCATGAAAGCCTTCGCCAGGGCGGCGAAAAGCACCGGATTGCGCATGAAGAACACACCCGCGCCGATGGCCGCGGCGGAAGACAGGATAGGCTTGTCCTTGGCCAGGTCGATCACCCGCGCGATGAAACCGGCGTCCGGCGGCGGCGCGTGGTGATGGTGATGCTTGCCCCCGTCCTCGGCCTTGTCGGCCAGGACCAGCCCGGCGATCAGGGCGATGATCGAGAAGATCGCCGCGACGATGGCCGCGGCGCCCGGCACGCCGACGAACGGCTCCAGCACGGCGTAGACCGCGAAGCCGGCCGAGACGACGGACACCAGAACGGCGGCGCCGATGAGCGCCGCCGCAGCCGTGGTTCTGAGAACCTTGCGTATGATCACTTGTTGCTGCGGTTCGCCAGGAGGAGACCGAGCAGCACGCCGACGCCGAGACCGGCGAGCGTGGCGGTGACGGGACGTTCCTTGACGCGCTCGACCACATAGCGTTGGCCGTCATCCCAGTACTGGCTGGCGTTGTCGGCATAGGTGCGGCTCTGGGCGCGAAGCGCCTCGGCGCCTTCCTTAAGGGCCTTTTCGGCTTTGTGGGCGGCGTCGGTCAGGCCGGCCTTGGCCGTGGCCGCCGTATCCTTGAAGCTGCGCTTCGTATCGGCGACAGCTTCACGAGCGGTGGCCTTGGCGTCCTTGGCGTCGGACAGGGCGGGGTTGAGCGCGTCGGACATGGCGGTCTCCGGCTAGAGGCCCCGGGGAGGGGGCTGAAATGGGCGATGCGGGCTCAACGCGAAGCTTCCGGGGTTGTTCCGAGAGCACAACAGCAAGCCACATCGCCTCTTAGCGGTTTTCATCTTCGCCTATAACCGCGATGCGGTCTATGGTCGCAGGATGGACGATCATGGTGAACCAGTCACCGGGGCCGACGAGGCGGACCGCCTCAAAGCCCTGTATGACATGGGCATACTCGATAGCGAGCCCGACCCGCGGTTCGATCGCATCGTGCGCACCGCCGCCGCGGTCTTCCGCTGTCCCCGCGCCGCCATCATCCTGATCGACGCCGACCGCCTGTGGTTCAAGGCCAAGCTGGGCATTCCCATCAAGGAACACCCCCGCGCCGGCACCTTGGGCGAGCGCATGCTGCGCCGCCGGGAGCTGGTGATCTGCGGCGACCTTCACGCCGACCCGGTGTTCGAGCCGCTGGTCCGCGACCTGCCGACCGTGGATGTCCGGTTCTACGCCTGCGCGCCGCTGTTCACCCGCAAGGGCGAGATGATCGGCCTGCTGGCCCTGGGCGATCCCGAGCCTCATCCCCCGGCCACGCCGGACATGGCCGCCGCCCTCGCCGACCTGGCCGACCTGGCCATGGAGGAGTTCAACCGCGACGTGGAGGCCGCCGCCACCGTCGCCCGCCGCAAGCTGGATGAACAGCGCGTCCACCTGGCCCTGCAGGCCGCCCGCATGGGCGAGTACGAATGGGACCTGGCCCAGGATCGGGTGATCCTCAGCGACCGCACCGCGTCTCTGCTCGACTACCCGTCCGGCCTGATGTCGGCGGAACAGGGCGAACGCCTGCGCAACATGGTCCACCCCGATGATCGCGAGGTGGTCACCCAGGCGATCAAGCGGGCCATCGACGAGACGGGCCTCTACGAGGTCGAATACCGCCATGTGCGCGAGGCGGGCAGCCCCCCGTCCTGGCGCTACACCGCCGGCGTCGTCCTCTATGGCCCCGACCACACCGCCGAACGCGTGATTGGCGTCACCCAGGACATCGACGACCGCAAGCGCGAGGAAGAACGCCTCCAGGCCCTGCTCGCCGAGCTCGACCATCGGGTGAAGAACGTCCTGGCCGCCGTGCAGTCCCTGGCGGTGCAGTCGGCCCGCCGCAGCGGATCGCTCGACAGCTTCCTCAAGACCTTCCAGGGCCGGCTCAAGGCCATGGCCTCGGCCCACGACCTGCTGACCGCCACCCGCTGGCGCGGCGCCATGCTCAGCGACATCGTCGGGGCGGAGCTGGGCGGCCTGGCGCCGCTGCAGACCCGTTGGGACGGGCCGGAGCTGTTCCTGACCCCCCGCGCGGCCAGCGCCCTCTCCCTTGCCCTGCATGAACTGGCGATCAACGCCGTGAAGTACGGCGCCCTGTCGGTGGAGATGGGCCGCGTGGACGTGGCCTGGCGGCTGTCGCCCTCCGGCGGCTTCATCCTCGACTGGGTTGAAAGCGGCGGCCCGCGCGTCAGCCCGCCCTCCAGCGAACGCGGCTTCGGCGCCACCCTGCTGTCTGAGGTCGCCGGCCGCGAACTGGGCGGTCAGGTGGAGATGGACTACCGCCCCTCCGGCGTCGCCGCCCGCATCGAGGCCTCGGTCCACGCCATCGGAGAGCGCCGCAGCACCGACGTGGCCTTCGAGGCCGAGCACGTTGCAGGCCAGATCCTGGCCGAATTCTCACCCGCCTCGCCGATGTCCGGCAGCCGGACCGACGTGGCGGGCCTGCGCCTGCTGATCGTCGAGGATTCGGTGCTGCTGGCCATGGAGCTGGAAGCCGGCCTCACCGAACTCGGCGCCAAGGTCGCCGGCGTGGCCGCCACCCTGGACGAGGCCATGGGCATGACCAGCCTGGCGCTGGACGCCGCGGTTCTGGACGCCAATCTCGACGGCCTGTCGGTGGCGCCGGCGGCCGAGGCGCTGCGCTCACGGGGCGTGCCCTTCGTCTTCGCCACCGGCTACGCCGACCGCGCCGCGCCCATGGGGTTCGACGCGCCGATCGTGCGAAAGCCTTATAATGTCGGCCAGATCGCGGCCGCCCTGGCCCAGGTCGCCAAGCCAGCCTGACCGCCCCGAACGGGTTTCTTTGCGAGTTCCCGGAACTGATCACGTCCTCGTGAGGTTTTGACGCCACGAGACGACGCCGCCCGGCGTCGCCGGCTTCCAGAACACAAACGGAGGGAATTCCATGAAACGCCAAATGCTCATCGTCGGCGCGGCCATCGCCGCCATGACCCTCGCCGCTTGCGGCGATAAGGCCGAGAAGACCAGCGCCGAACAGCAGGCCGCCACGCCGGACGCCAACCCCGCCGCCACCGTCCCGTCGGCCGCCAACGAAACCGCCGCTCCCGACTTCGTCACGAAGGCCTCGGCCACCGACATGTTCGAGATCGAAGCCGGCAAGCTGGCCGTCGAGCGCTCGACCAACGCCGAGGTGAAGAAGTACGCCCAGATGATGGTCGACATGCACACCGCCATGTCGGCTGACCTGAAGTCGGCCATCGCCGCCTCCGGCCAGACCACCCTGGCCCCCGCCACGGCCCTGCCGGCCGACCTGCAGGACAAGCTCGACGACCTGCGCGCGGCCGACGCCAAGGACTTCGACAAGAAGTACGCCGACGACATGGTCGATGTGCACCAGACGGCTCTGAACACCGTTCAGCGCTATGCCGAGGACGGCGACGTTCCGGCCCTGAAGGCCTTCGCCGCCGCTGGCGCGCCGAAGATCCAGGAGCACCTGAACCAGGCCGAAGGCCTGAAGAACGGCATGAAGTAAGACTTCTCCGCATCGCGGAAGTCCGACGCCCCTCCGGAAACGGAGGGGCGTTTTTCTTATGCGCCTATTGCGGCCGGGTCAGGTTGTCGTCGGAGTTGCGGTCGATCAGCTTGTTGTACGGATCGACCCCGGCGAAGCGCGGCTGGCGCTCGGTGACGAAGCGGAACACCTGCGTTCCAGAGCGCACGGTCCGGCGCTCGAAAGCCAGAACATCGCCCGCACGGAACCCGGCCTTGCCCGGCTCGGCGGCGAACACGCCCAGGTCCATCACCTCGTTCAAGGTCGCCTCGCGCTCCACACCCTTGCCGTCGGCGTAGAGCTTGCGGCCCACCACCGTCAGGGCGACGTCGAACTTGCCGTCGGGACGGCGGCGCACGGCCATCTTCGGGGCCTTCACGTCATACAGGGTGATGCGCTCGAACAGGTCGGTGATCAGGGCCTGCTTGTCGGCCGGCGCCTGGCTGCGAAGCGCCGCCACCAGGTCCGAGGCGATGGGGAACGGCGCGCTCTGGAAGGCGTAGCGCTGCAGCAGGATGCGCAGGGCACGATTGACCGCCTCCTCGCCCAGCTCGTCGCGCAGCCGGTACATGACCAGCGCGCCCTTTTGGTAGTGGATGTAGGGCTGGTTCTCGACGCGAACGAGCGGCAGCTCCTCGATCACCTCGCCGCCGCGGGCGCGCAGGTAGCGGTCTAGTTCGAACTTCAGGAACTTGCGGATCTGCTCGCGGCCGTAGAGCTTCTCCATGACCATCAGGGCCGAGTATTGGGCCAGCGTTTCGGACAACGCGGTAGCGCCCTGCTGGTCGGCGCCGATGACCTGGTGCGCCCACCACTGGTGGCCCAGCTCGTGCGCGCCGACATAGGTCACGAAGTCGATCTTGTCAGGGTCGCGGGAGTCCGAGATGAAGCCGATGTTCTCCGACCACGGAATGGTCCCGGCGAAGGCCTGGGCGTAGTCGCCATAGGCCGGGAACTCCAGGATGCGCGCCTGGCGGAACTGGTAGGGACCGAAATTGGTCTGGAAATAGTCCAGCCCCGTCCGCAGGGACTTTAGCATCCGCTCGGTGTTCCAGTCGTGCTCCGGATGATGGAAGACCGTCAGGGTCACCCCGTTGTGGACCTCCGACATCTCGCTGTAGCGGGCCGACTGGATCGAGAAGAACGGCAGGATCGGCGCCTCGGTGATGAAGCGCGCGGTTCGCCGCCCGGCCAGGGTGCGGTCGCTGGCCTTGTAACCCGGCGCGATCGGCGTCTGGTCCGCCTCGGTCGTCACCGTGATGTCGGCGTGAACCCAGTCGGCGTCGCGGCGCAGATAGGTGAACTGCCGGCTGGCCGGATCGCCAAGGCGCGCCATGCGCAGCTCCGGCGCCAGGCCATACTTGCGGCGCTTGGCCCGGTCCTTCAGCACCTGGTTGCGGTCCACGCCCAGGCCGGGCGCGATCTCCTGGTCGTTGACGAAGGTCCCGTTGTCGACCAGCCGCGTGGCGTTGTCCCGGTTGCGGAAGCCCTTCTGCGAAAGCTCGGTGATGAAGGACAGGGTCCGCCGCTCGCCCGGCAGCATGGGCGTGTCGAAGGCGAAGATGCGGTAGTTGAAGCGATCCAGGGTGCGATCCGGCCGCGCCCCCTCGATGGACAGGCCCTTCACCTTAAGGTCGCGGGCGAAGCGCACATGAATCTCTCGCAGCGGCTGGGCCGTGCGGTTCTCGATCACATAGACGCCGCGGGTGTCGATGCGCGGCTCGTGGGGGTGAATGTCCACCTCCAGCTTCACCGAGGCGACCTTCGGCTGCGGGATGTTTTCCAGCGGAGTCAGGGTCTTCTCGTAATCCGCCAGCCAGCGCTCGTCGTCGATCTGGGTGCGGTACTCGTTCCAGACGTTGGTGTTGACGTAGATCCAGCCGCCCACGACCGCGAACACCGCCAAGGCCGCCGTCAGAACCATCCCCGCCGGCCCCGCCAGCCGGCGCGGCGCGCGGGCCAGCCGCGGAGTCAGCCGCGTCTCCGTCCCCCGCCGCCACAGCACATGGGCCAGCACCAGCAGGACCAGGGCGAAGGCCGACCAGTAGAGCCGGAACCACCACGCCCCGACCCAGAACTTGCCCAGGCCATTCATGTCCGACAGCGGGACGGCGGGGGTCACGCCATACTGGTAGAGATTGTGCTCCAGACCGAGCCGGCCAAGGGTCAGCTGCGCCACCAGCACAAGCACCATCAGGCCCCAACCGACGAACTTGTGCGGCGACATGGCCTGCAGGAACACCGCCAGGGCGGCGATCAGGATCAGATCGAGGCTGCGCGGCAACACATACCAGAGGACGTACTCGTCGAGAGCGAAGTCGGTGTAGCCCTTCAGCGCCTGGACGATGATCGCCACGGCCACGCTGATCACCAGGCTGCACAGCAGGACCAGGGCCACGCCAAGGGTCTTAGGAACGACGAAGGCCCAGTCGGGCAAAGGCGTGGCGTCGATGATCTCGTGCGTGCGGCGGTCGCGTTCGCGCCAGACCAGCTCGCCCGCGTAGAAGACGCCGACGATCATCGGGATGAAGGTGAACGAACCGTCCAGCGCCTGGATCATCAGGCGGGTGACCGGCCAGATGTCGCTGCCATAGGGGGTCTGGGTCGAGAACCACAGACTGCCGATGGCGTTGATCACGCCCATCGCCATCAGCACCAGGAAGGCCGGATGGCCGAAGATCTGGCCCATCTCCAGACGGGTCCGCGCCTTAAGTTGCGCCCAGGCTGCGGCCATGCCGAAGCGCGGGGCCGGACGGGCCGCCTCGATCAGCTCCGGCGGCGCGGCGTCGGCCTCGGCCTTGCGCAGGCGGCGCACCTTGCGCGCCTTGGCCGTACGCGGCGCGGGGTCGAAGCGGAACAGGAAGTATGTCGCCGCCAGCAGGGCGGCCGCCAGGGTCAGGGCCAGGATACGGTTGAACAGCAACACGCCGGCCACCGCCGGGATGAGGTTGTTGCGCTCCGAAGCGGTCCAGTACTTGGTGACCAGGCTGTAGGCCGCCGTGCCCAGCGGCTCCCACAGGGCGGCGACGCGCTCGTACTGCGGCTGGTCGAGCACGATCCCGGCCACCAGCCACAGGATCAGGAAGACCACCACCCCGATATAGGTGCCCATCATCGACCGGGTGATCGTGGCCAGGGCGAAGAACATCGCACCGGTCAGCAGCAGGTTGGGAACCGCCAGGACGAAATAGGCGAACAGGTAGTGGCGGATCGCCAGCGGCCCGAACGTCTCGGGGTCCACCCAGGGGGCCATGGCGCCGGCCAGGATGGCTATCGGCACGGCCAGGAACGACAGCAGGGTCGCCGCCATGCCCCCGACGAAGCGCCCGAACAGGTAGTCGAACCGCTTGACCTGGGTGGAGCGGACGATCGGCCCAAAGCCGGTCTCGTCGTCGCGCAGCACCACATTGGCCACGAAGGCCGCCGTGACGAACATGTAGAAGACCGACCAGATCAGATGGATCTGGGCGATGGCGAAGGCCGCGTTCTTGTGGATGTTGCCGCCGGACCCGATCTGGATCTGGTCGATGGCGACCGCCCCGAAGGTCAGCAGGAAGAATAGACCCGCCGCCACCCAAAACACCGGCTGGCGCGTCTGGAAGCGGAATTCAAAGGCCGCGATCTTGCCGAACATCAGGCGTCCCGCCTCAGGCCGCGCGCGTGGCGGCGAGAGTGGTGAAATAGACGTCCTCCAGCCCCTCGGGGGCCGGGGTGAAGCCGTCGCCAGGATCGGTGTCGGCCAGGACGTGGACCATGGTGCGGCCGGCGAAAAGGCGGGTGGAGATCACCTGCATGCTCGCCTTCAGGGCCGGCAGTTCCGCCTTGTCGATGGTCTTCATCCAGACGCGGCCCTTGAGCGCCGCGATCATGTCGGCCGGCGCCCCGCGCCCGACGATGCGGCCGTCGCAGATGATCGCCATGGCCGGGCAGAGGTCGGAGACATCTTCGACGATGTGGGTCGACAGGATCACCACCACGCTCTCGCCGATCTCGGCCAGCAGGTTGAGAAAGCGGTTGCGCTCCTCCGGATCGAGACCGGCGGTGGGCTCGTCGACGATGATCAGGCCGGGATTGCCGATCAGGGCCTGGGCGATGCCGAAGCGCTGGCGCATGCCGCCGGAGAACCCGGCCAGGGCCTTCTTGCGCACGCCCCACAGGTTCACCTGGGCCAGCAGGCCCTCCACCGTCTCCTTGCGGTCGGCGGCGTTAGCGACCCCCTTGAGGATCGCCATGTGGTGCAGCATCTCGTAGGCGCTGACCCGGGGATAGACGCCGAAATCCTGCGGCAGGTAGCCCAGCGTGCGCCGCAGGGCCTGCGGATCCTGCAGAACGTCGACGTCGCCGAACCGGATATGGCCGCTGGTCGGGGTCTGAAGCGTCGCGATCGACCGCATCAGGGTCGATTTGCCCGCGCCATTGGGCCCCAACAGGCCGAACATGCCGCGCGGAACCAGCAGATTGACCTCGTCCAGGGCGCGAACGCCGTTGTCGTAGACGTGGGTCAGGTTCTCGATAATCAGCATGTCGGCGGCGCGTCGCTGCAGGCCCGTAGCGGCTCCATTGCTCCTTGGCCTTCCCCGGCGGCGGTAGCAAGTGAAAGAAGAGTCACTCGCCCCGCCTGCTTTCAATCACGGCAACGTTCACCGCCCCTTGGTTGAGCCGGAAGCTCCGGCGCGCTAACCCTTCGCGCCATGACAAACCACGCCGTCGCCACGCCGCCCGCGCCCACCGTCCCCGTGCTGGACAGCGATGCGGTGTTCCCGGTGAGGCGCATTCTCTGCGTCGGCCGCAACTATGACGCCCACCGGCGGGAGATGGGCGGCGACGATCGCGATCCGCCGTTCTTCTTCTCCAAGCCGGCCGACGCCGTGGTCCAGCCGGGCCAGGACGTTCCCTATCCGCCTGCCACCGAGAACCTGCACTACGAGATGGAGCTGGTGATCGCCATTGGCGGCGAGGGCTTCCAGGTCTCGGCCGACAAGGCCCTGGACCTCGTCTTCGGCTACGCCGCCGGGGTCGATCTGACCCGCCGCGACCTGCAGAACGCCGCCAAGGCCAAGGGGCACCCCTGGGAGGCCGGCAAGGCCTTCGACCACAGCGCCCCGATCTCAGCCGTCCGCCGCGCCGAAGGCCCCGCCCCGACCGGGCGCATCCATCTGTGCGTCAATGGCGAGGTCAAACAGGACGCCGCGGTTTCCGATATGATCTGGAACGTCGCCGAGGTGATCGCCGAGGCCTCCAAGCTGTGGCGGCTCATGCCCGGCGATCTGATCTTCACCGGCACGCCCGAGAATGTCGGCCCCGTGCGCAAGGGCGACCGCATCGATGGCGCCGTCGAGGGCGTCGGCGCCCTGACCTTCAACCTGGTCTGAATTCCCATGAACCTGATCCTGCACAACTACTGGCGCTCCAGCGCCAGCTTCCGCGTCCGCATCGCCCTGAACCTGAAGGGCCTGGAGTTCGAACAGCGGGGGGTGAACCTCCTGGCTGGCGATCAGCAGTCCGAGGCCTTCAAGGCCCTGAACCCGCAAGGCTTCGTCCCGGCGCTCGAGACGGACGGCAAGATCATCACCCAGAGCCTGGCGATCCTGGAATGGCTGGAGGACACCTATCCCGAGCCGCCGCTGATGCCGGACGACGATGACGGCCGCGCCCTGGTCCGCTCCATGGCCATGATCGTCGCCTGCGACATCCATCCGCTCAACAACCTGCGCGTCCTCAACAGTCTGCGCGCCGACCTCGGCGCCGACGACGAGCAGGTGAAGGCCTGGGTCGCTCGCTGGATCGCCCCGGGCTTCGAGGCGCTGGACGGCATGATCGCCCGCCACGGCCAGGGCTGGTGCTACGGCGACGCGCCGGGCCTGGCCGACTGCTACCTGATCCCGCAAGTGTACAACGCTAACCGCTTCGGCCTTGACCTGGCGCCCTATCCCCACATCCGCGAAGTCGTGGCCGAAGCAGCCGAGCACGCCGCCTTCGCCGCCGCCCATCCCGACATGCAACCGGAAGCAGCCAATGCCTCGGCTTGATGATCTGAAGCTCAACAACCTCAACTGGTCGCGCAGGAAGACCGAGGTCGATCCTGACTTCTTCAAGCGCCTGGAAGGCCAGCAGAGTCCTGAATACCTGTGGATCGGCTGCTCGGACAGCCGGGTGCCCGCCAACGAGATCGTCGGCCTCAACCCCGGCGAGCTGTTCGTCCACCGCAACGTCGCCAACCTCGCCCCGCCGCAGGACGCCAACTATCTGAGCGTGCTGCAGTTCGCGGTCGACGTCCTGAAGGTCAAGCACGTCATGGTCGTCGGCCACTATGGCTGCGGCGGCGTGGCGGCGGCCATAGACGGCAAGCGCCGGGGCCTGGTCGATCACTGGCTGCACCCGATCCGCGAGGTTCACACCGAGCACCGGAGCGAACTGGACGCTATCGACGGCGAGCGCGCCAAGCTGGACCGGCTGTGCGAACTGAACGTCATCCGCCAGGTGCGCAACGTCGCCTCCGACGTCTTCGTGCAGGACGCCTGGGCGCGGGGCCAGATCCTGTCGGTCCACGGCTGGGTCTATTCCCTGGCCAACGGCCTGGTCACCGACCTGGGCGTGACGATCAACAGCCTGGAAGGCTATCAGGAAGCCCTGGACGGCTAGGGCGCGGCGTGTTCGACGCCGGCGCCCTTCCTGCGGCCGTCGGTCATGCGACGGCCGATGGCGATCGCCGGCTTTTCGACCAGGAGATAGGCCGCGAACGCCAGGGCGATGGACCCGGTCATGGCGGCCAGGGTCAGAAGACCGATATCGCCGTCTGATACGCCCGCCTTCTGCATCAGCCAGAAGGCGGCGTAGATCACCAGCGGGTGCATCAGATAGAGCGAGTAGCTGGCGCGCCCCACCGCCGCCAGCGGCGCCCACCGCACCTTCATCAGGCTGGTCATCAGCAGGAACACCGCCATGCCCAGGCCGTAGGAGGCGGGGAAGCGGAACCAGAATTCCGACGGGCCGGCGACCTTCAGCATCACCGCGCCGAAAGCGGGCAGCAGGATCAGGAACACGGCGCACGCGCCGGCCAGGATCAACCGCTCCAGCCAGCTTTCAACCTTGCCGTCCAGGAACCGCCGCCAGACCGCGCCGACGAACATGGCCGACAGGTTGAAGGCCAGGATCGCCAGCTCGCCGGTGTTCAGCTTCAGCAGGGTCGCCAGCATCAGGAAACCGAAGGCGCCCATGCTGACCGTCAGGCAGCCGGCCATGGCCCCGCCCCGCCGCAACAGGCCGGTCGCCAGCAGGCCCAGGCAGATGGCGTAGAACAGAAGCTCGATCTGCAGCGTCCAGTACAGCCCCATGGCCGGCGCGGCGCCGAGCCATTCGGGCGCCATGGTGAAGTTCAGGGCGATGTCGTGGAGGCTCGGCTCGCGCCCGAACGGCAGCCAGATTATGGCGTAGGCGAGGGGGATCGACGCCCAGAACGCCGGATACAGGCGCCAGAAGCGGCGGATGAGAAAGTTGCGGGCCGCATCCGGCGCGCCGGGCTTCAGGGAGCTTGGGATCAGGAAGCCGCTGACCCCGAAGAAGGCGACCACGCCGATGCGCCCGAAGTCGAAACGGTAGGCGACCTCATGCACCCAGGCCCCGGTGACCACGCCGCCCAGGCCGGCGAAGATCTCGGCCGCGTGGGTCCAGACCACCAGCAGCGCCGCGACCGCGCGAAGGCTGTCGATGTGCGCGAAACGATCACCTGACGCCACGTTGATCCCCCCTTGAGCCTTGGGAGTAGCGTGCGGGACGCCGTGGCCGCAACCGCCGATTACGCCTGGGTTAGAGGGGCAGCTCCGCCCGCTTCACCACTGTCCGCATGGCGATGGACGAGCTGACCCGGGTGACGCCTGGCAGGCGGGTCAGCTCGCGGCTGTGCACACGCTCCAGATCATCGACATCCCGCACCACCAGCCGCAGCAGATAGTCCGAGCCGCCGGTCATCAGGTAGCATTCGGCCACCTCCCGCACGCCGGCCACCGCGGTCTCGAAGGCGGTCAGGGTGGTCTCGGCCTGGGAGGCCAGGGTCACGGTGACGAAGACGCTGAGCGGCAGCCCGACGGCCCGCTGGTCCAGCACCGCCGAGTAGTGATCGATCACCCCGGCCTGCTCCAGGGCCCTGACCCGGCGCAGGCAGGCGGACTCCGAAAGGTTGGCCGCCTTGGCCATGTCCACATAGCTGGCGCGCCCGTCCCGCTGGAGAAATCGCAACAGCTTTCTGTCGAACTCATCGAGTGATTTGGCGGAATCCTGCGTCATTCGACGACTTGTTGCACGACAGCTCCATATAACAAAGGTCTTCACAGCCATTACGCCGGGATGCCGCAGCCGGCGCGCGATACACTGCGTTCAACATCCCGCCAGTGGAGGAAACATCATGCGCGTTGGCGTCCCTTCTGAAATCAAGCCGAACGAACACCGGGTGGGCCTGACCCCCTCGGCCGTCCGAGAATATGTGGCCAACGGCCACGAGGTCATCGTCCAGACCAGCGCCGGCCAAGGCGCGGGCTACACCGACGAGACCTACGTCAAGGCCGGCGCGAAGATCGTCGCCGACGCCGACGCCGTGTTCGCCGGCGCCGAGATGATCGTGAAGGTGAAGGAGCCGCAGAAGGTCGAGTGGGAAAAGCTCACCGAGAAGCACATCCTCTTCACCTATCTCCACCTGGCGCCCGATCCGGCCCAGACCGAAGGCCTGCTGGCCTCGGGCTGCGCGGCCATCGCCTATGAGACCGTCACCGACGCCACGGGCGGCCTGCCGCTGCTGGCCCCCATGTCGGAAGTCGCCGGCCGTATCGCCGTGTTCTCGGCGGCTGAAACCCTGCTGAAGCACAATGGCGGCATGGGCCTGCTGCTGTGCGGCGTCCCCGGCGTCCCCCCGGCCCGCGTGGCCGTTCTGGGCGGCGGCGTGGTCGGCATCAACGCCGCCCGCATGGCCGCCGGCCTCGGCGCCGAGGTTGTGGTGCTGGAACGCTCCATCCCCCGCATGCGCCAGCTGGACGACCTGTTCCAAGGCCGCATCCTGACCCGTTACTCGTCGCTTGACTCGGTCGAGGACGAAATCCTGAAAGCTGACGTCGTCATCGGCGCCGTGCTGACCGCCGGCGCCGCCGCGCCGACCCTGGTCAAGCGCGAACACCTGAAGCGCATGAAGCCCGGCTCGGTCCTGGTGGACGTGTCCATCGACCAGGGCGGCTGCTTCGAGACCAGCAAGCCGACCACTCACGCCGAGCCGACCTACACGGTCGACGGCGTGGTCCACTATTGCGTGGCCAACATGCCGGGCGCGGCCCCCCGCACCTCCTCCGACGCCCTCGGTCACGCAACCCTTCCCTTCGGCCTCGCCCTCGCCAACCACGGCCTGGACGCGCTGAAGACCAACCCCCACCTGGCCAAGGGCCTGAACGTGCTGAAGGGTCAGCTGACCCACCCGGCCGTCGCCCAGGCGCTGGGCAAGCCGTCGGTCGATCCGTACGGCGTGTGGGGCTGAGCACAGACTCAAAAGGCCGCCTCCCTCGGGAAGCGGCCTTGAGAGACGACATCGGCCGCGGGTCAGAACGCGGTCGATGTTCGGCTCCTCGGGGCGAGGCTGCGGTTGAGCACAGCCCGCCCCGAGGGCGCCTCCAATCTGGAATTATGGCTTAGGCCGCGGCCCAGTTCTTCGGGTCGAGCGCGATCGGATCGTCGATCGCCATCTCATCCCAGTCGAGATCCGGCGGCGGGCTCGCCGCGGCGGCCACCACGGCCGACAGCTCGGCGGCGGACGTCACCCCCACCAGCACCGAATGCGCCTCGACGCGCGACAGGGCGAAGCCCAGCGCCGCTTGCAGCGGGTCGGAACGGCCCTCGGCGATCATGCGGCGGACACGCGACAGACGCCCCGAAGCGCCCTTCAGCTGCGCCGGCACGCGATCCGGCGGCAGGAACAGCAGGCCGTTCAGGAAGATCGAGCGAAGCTGAACCTCGGCGCCCAGGCCCGCCAGGCGCGCCAGGGTGCCGTCGGCCAGCAGGCGCTGGTCGAGCAGGCTGCCCGGAGCCTGGACGATGTCCGGCTTGAAGCGCTTCATCACGCCGACGGAGTCGTCCGTGGCGTGGACGGAAACCCCGACCTTGGCGAAGAGACCCTCGTCCTTCAGCGCCAGCAGGGTGTTCCAGAAATGGTCGCCGTTCGGGCCCAGCAGGTCGTGCATGGACGAGACGATGATGGAATCGGCCCGCTCGACCTGCAGGCGGCGCAGGGCGGCGCGGGCCTCGTTCTCCACATGAATCGGGCCACGGTCGGCGCGCGCGGCGCCGATGGTGATGCGGAACGGCACCGGGCGCGGCAGAACTTCGCCCAGCAGGCCTTCGGCGTGGCCGTACAGGCCCTGCGTGTCCATGACCCCCAGGCCGGCGCGCGCGGCGATCCCCAGGATCTCCCGGGTTTCCGCCTGCGGCGAGCGCGAGCGCAGGCTGGACGAACCGTCCAGACCGAACTGCGCGGCGTTGAGGCCGAGTTTTGAGACGAGGCTGCTCATAGGCGGAGGATCGCCCCTAAGGCCTAAGAACCCGTATCTGAAGTCTTTCCGAGGCGTTAAGGTCGTTGCATGGGGACTACGACACCATTCGACCTAAACCCTTGGCCGACCTTCGGTTTTTCCGACGATGCACGGCCAAGCCTGATGCGCGCCTTGCAAAAAGGTCCGGCGATTTTGGTCACCATCGTGGATCTTCAGGGCGGAGGCCCCCGCCCCGTCGGGACCCAGATGGTGTTCGGACAGGAGGAGGTTTCCGGCTTCCTTTCCGGCGGCTGCATCGAGGCCGACGTGGCCCTCCACGCCGCCGCCTGCTTGGATGACGGCCCGCCCCGGCGGCTGGTCTATGGCGCGGGGAGCCCCTGGCCTGACATCCGCCTGCTGTGCGGCGCGCGGCTGGAGGTGCTGGTCGAGCGAATCTCGCCTGACGACGCGGCCGCGGCGGCCCTTCGGGTCTACACCAAGACCCGGCAGCCGGCCGTGTGGCTGACCGACGGCGTCCAGCGCGCCTGCACCCTGCCGGATCACGCCCAGCCTTGGCTCGGGGCGTTCAAGCGCCGCTTCGACCCCGCGCCCCGCCTGGTCGTGTTCGGCGGCGACCCTGCGGCGCTGGCCATCGCGACCCTTGCCGTTTCCTGCGGCCACGAGACCTGGCTTGTCCGGCCAAACGGCCCCTCGGACGCGCCGCCCATCGCCGGCGTGAACTACAGCCGCGCCGCGCCCGACAAGGCCCTGGCGGACATCGGCCTCGACGCCTGGAGCGCCGTCGCCGTTTGCCACCACGACATGGATCTGGATGAGGCGGCGCTGACCGTCGCCCTGCCCTCGGACGCGCCCTATGTGGGCCTGCTCGGGGCCCGCGCCCGATTGCCGGAGCGCCTGGCGCGGCTTCGCAAGGCCGGGGTGGCGGAGCGCCACATGGCCAAGCTGCGCGCGCCCATTGGTTTGGACCTAGGCGGAAAGGCCCCGTTCGAGATCGCGGTCGCGGTGCTCGGCGAGATCACCGCCGTGCGCAATTCAAACCTGACGTCGCCAATCCCCGGACTTGCCGCCGGTCTTTTCGACTAGGCGCACCGCCTCGATGGTCATGCCTTTGTCGGCGGCCTTGAGCATGTCGTAGATCGTCAGGCACGCGACGGAGACGGCCGTCAGGGCCTCCATCTCCACCCCGGTCTGGCCGCTGGTCTTCACCCGGGCGCGAACGCTCATTCCGCCCTCGGCCGGCTCCACCGCCACCTCGACCTTCGACAGGGCGAGCGGGTGGCACAGCGGGATCAGGTCGGCGGTCTTTTTGGCCGCCATGACGCCGGCGATCTCCGCCACCGCGCGCACGTCGCCCTTCTTGGCCTCGCCCGACACCGCCAGGGCCAGGGTTTCCGGCGTCATGCGCACTAACCCTTCAGCGACAGCCTCGCGCGCCGTGACCGCCTTGTCGGAGACGTCGACCATGCGGGCGCGGCCCTGGTCGTCGATGTGGGTCAGGCGGCTCATTTCTCCAGCAACCGGGGCATCAGCTCGACCATGTTGCAGGGCTTGTGACGGCTATCGAGCTGGGCGCTGATCACCTTGTCCCAGCCGTCCTTCACCGCCCCGTTCGAGCCCGGCAGGCAGAAGACGAACACCCCGTCGATGATCCCGGCCACAGCCCGCGACTGCAGCGTCGACAACCCCA
This sequence comes from Caulobacter sp. 73W, assembly GCF_041021955.1. Lineage (GTDB taxonomy): Bacteria > Pseudomonadota > Alphaproteobacteria > Caulobacterales > Caulobacteraceae > Caulobacter. The sequence continues at coordinate 2,241,423 of NZ_CP158375.1, read as the reverse complement.
CCGTCTGGTAGCTGACCATGTGGAACACCACCGAGAAGCCGTCGATGGTCTTGTCGAACAGCGGCTCCAGCGCTTCCGGCGTCACGTCGCGGCCGGTGATGCCGGTGCCGCCCGTGGTGATGACGGCGTCCACCTCGCCCGAGGTGATCCAGGCCTTCACCACCGTGCGGATGGCGGTGATGTCGTCGGGAACAAGGGCCTTATGGGCCAGGACGTGGCCCGCCCCCTCGATCCGGCCCGCCAGCAGGGCGCCGGAGGTGTCGCTGTCCTCGTCGCGGGTGTCCGACACGGTCAAAACCGCCACGCGGACGGGAGTGAAGGGCAGGTCGTCGACGATCCGGCCGCCCGGAACGAGAGAAGAAGGAGTGCTCATGACCTCGTCCTACTGGTCCCAGCGCCCGGCGTCAGCCAGATCCTTGCCCGTCGGCTCGATCCAGCGGGCGCCGTCGGGGCCGTGCTCCTTCTTCCAGAACGGGGCGCGGCTCTTTAGATAGTCCATCAGCTGATCGCAGGCCTGCAACGCCTCGCGCCGATGGACGGCGGCCGTGGCCACGAAGACCACCGCCTCGCCGGGCGCGACGGGGCCGATGCGGTGAATCACCGTCACGTCGTGCAGGCCAAAGCGCGTCCGCGCCTCATCGACCATCCGCCCGATCTCCTTTTCGGTGAAGCCGGGATAGGCCTCCAGCTCCAGCACGCGGGTCGCCCCGCCCTCGGCGCGGGCCAGGCCGATGAAGGTGGCCACCGCGCCGGTCTCGCTGCGATCGGCGCAGAACGCCGCCGTCAGGGCCCCGACATCCAGGGATTCGGTCTGCAGAACGATCATCCGCCGCTCATGGGAGGAAGAAAGGCGACCTCGGCCACGCCGTGCAACGACATCGAGCCTCGGACAAGCACCTGGTCCACCGCCGCCTGCACGCCGGGGCCGTCCAGGGCCTCGCCCAGGCGCGGATCCTCGGCCGACAGCCCCGCGCGCAGGGCCGCCAGATCAACGGGCGGCGCCTCCAGCACGCGCTCGCGCCAGCCGGCCACATCGCCCAGACGCCCGAACAACAGGACCCGCATCAGCCGCCCGTCATCGACATGTGCCGGGAGACGGCCGGCGCCGCGCCACGATCGATGCGGAAGTCGTGCCCCCGCGGCTTGCCCGTCACGGCCGTCAGGATCGCCGCCCGCAGCGCCCCGTCATCGGCCCCGCCGCGCACCACGGCGCGCAGATCGGCGGCGTCCTCGCGCCCCAGACAGGTGTGCAGCACCCCGGTGCAGGTCAGACGCACGCGATTGCAGGCCTCGCAGAAGTTGTGGGTCAGGGGCGTGATGAAGCCCAGCCGCCCGCCCGTCTCGGCCACGCGGACATAGCGGGCCGGGCCGCCGGTGTTCAGCGGCAGCTCCTCCAGCGTCCAGAAGGCCGACAGCTGCTCACGCACCCGCGACAGGGGCAGGAACTGGTCGGTGCGGTCGGCCTCGACCTCGCCCATGGGCATGGTCTCGATCAGGGTCATGTCGAACCCCTGGCTGTGCGCCCAGGTGATCAGGTCCGGCAGCTCGGCGGCGTTGTCGTCGGCCAGGGCCACCGCGTTGATCTTGATCTTCAGACCCGCCGCCTTCGCCGCCTCCAGGCCCGCCATCACCTGAGCCAGGTCGCCGCCCCGGGTCAGGCGGCGGAAAAGCTGTGGGTCTAGCGTGTCGAGCGACACATTGATCCGCCCCACGCCATATCGGGCCAGATCATCGGCATGACGCGCCAGCTGGGTGCCGTTGGTGGTCAGGGTCAGCTCGTCCAGCGCCCCTGAGCGGATATGCCGCGACAGCGCCGCGACCAGGTCCATCACGCCCTTGCGCACCAGCGGTTCGCCACCCGTCAGCCGCACCTTTCGCACCCCCAGATCAATGAAGGTCGAGGTCAGCCGGTCCAGTTCATCCAGGCCGAGAACTTCGGATCTGGGCAGGAACGTCATATGCTCCGCCATGCAATAGGTGCACCGCAGGTCGCACCGATCGGTCACCGAGACCCGCAGATAGGTCACCCGGCGGCCGAATCCGTCCACCAGGCCCTGGTCAGGGCTCGGCCGGCGGAACAGGGAAGGCGTGGCGTCGAAAGGCGTCATGGCTGCAGTCGGCCAACATAGGCTGTCTGGGGCCACGGTTACAGGGGCGCGAACATGCGCAGGAGTTTCGAGGCGATCGTGCTGGCGGCCGGGTCCGGCAGCCGGTTCGGCGGCGGCAAGCTGGTGTCCGATTTCGGGGGCGCGCCCTTGATCGAGGGCGCCCTGGCCGCAGCCTTCGCCGCGCCTGCCCGTTGCGTCACCGTGGTGCTGGGCGCCGACGACCGTGTGGAGGAAGCCGCCCTGGCCTTCGCCCGCCGCTGGGGCGAATCCCGCCGCCTCACCCTCGTCTACGCCCCTGATCACGCCGAGGGCATGTCGGCTTCCCTGCGCGCGGGCCTGCAGGCCGCCGGCGATTGCCGCGCCGCCTTCGTCTTCCTGGGCGACATGCCGCGCATTCCCCACGACCTGCTCGATCCCCTGGCCGAAGCGGTCGATCAGGGCGCGCTCGCCGCCGCCCCGATCTGCAACGGCCGGCGCGGGCATCCGGCGGTCCTGTCGGCGGGCCTGTTCGACGAACTTCGCGGCGTCAGCGGAGACCAGGGCGCCCGCGCCGTACTCGACGCCCTCGGCGACCGGCTCACCCTGCTGCCCACCGAGGACGAGGGCGTCCTGTTCGACGTGGACCTTCCCCACCAGGCCTAGACGGGCCGCACGAAGGGCTGGCTGAGCGTCGCCTGGCCCGTGGCGGCCAGGATGGCGTTGGCCACGGCCGGGCCGATCACCGGCGTTCCGGGTTCACCCACGCCCGACGGCGCGCCGGCGGACGGCAGGATATGCGTCTCGACCCTCGGCGCCTCGTTCATCCGCAGGACGCGATAGGTGTCGAAGTTGGTCTCCTGGACCACGCCATCGATCAGGGTGATCTGGCCGTACATCGCCCCGGACAGGCCATAGCAGGTGCCGCCTTCCATCTGGGCGGCGATCTGGTCCGGCGAAATGGCCGTGCCGCAGTCGATGACCGTCACCACGCGGCCGACCTTGGGCGGCTGGCCCTCGATCAATTGGACGTCGGCGACCTGTCCGACCACCGAGCCGAAGCTTTCATGGACGGCGAGGCCGCGCACCCATCCCTCGGGAGCCGGGCTTTTCCAGCCCGACCGCTCCACCAGCAGGTTGAGCACCGCCAGATGCCGCTTCGACCCGGCCTTCTGATAGAGGGCGCGGCGATAGTCGGCGGGATCCTTGCCCGCCTTGCGCGCCAGTTGGTCGATGGTGTGCTCCATGGCGTAGGCCGTGTGGGTCGCCCCCACCGAACGCCACCAAAGGACCGGCACGCCGACTTCCGGCATGGCGACCTGGGCGTCCACGGCGGGCGTAGCCTTCAGATAGGGCGAGCCTTGGGCCCCCTCGACCGCCGGCGGCTCGGGACCGTCGCCGCCGCCCATGGGCGAGCCTTTCATGATCGACTGGGTGACGATGCGGTGGCGCCAGGCGACGGGATAGCCGTCCTTGTCCACTCGTACGGAGACGGCGTGATGGGTCAGGGGGCGGTAATAGCCCGCCCGCTGGTCGTCCTCGCGCGTCCAGACCAGCTTCACCGGCCGGCCGCCGGTCTTCTTGGCGATGCGCACGCACTCGGCGACGTAGTCCGACTGGAAATTGCAGCGCCGTCCGAAGGAGCCCCCGGCATAGAGCGTCTCGATCTCCACCGAGCCGGGCAGCGTCCCGACGATCTTGGCGGTGTTGAGCTGGTCCAGGGTCGGGAACTGAGACCCGAAGGTCAGCTTGACCTTGCGCCCCTTCACCTGGGCCACGCAGTTCATCGGCTCCATGGTGGCGTGGGCGAGATAGGGAAAGTCGTAGCCCACGGTCAGCACGTCCGCCCCCGACAGGTCGCCCACGGTCCCCTTGCTGTCGAACGCCTGCCACTTGATCTGCGCGTCCTTGCCGGCGGCGATGTCGCGGAAAGTCTGCGCCAGGGCGTCGGAGCCGCGTTTCTCGGCCTTGCTCTCGTCCCAGGTGACGCTCAGGGCGTCGCGCCCCTGCAAGGCGGCCCAGGTGCTGTCGGCCACCACCGCCACGCCCGACTTCACCGAAAAGACGTCTATGACCCCCGCGACCGCCTTGGCTTTGTCGGCGTCGAAGTTCTGCGGCGTCGCGCCGAAGCGCGGCGGGTGGGCGACCACCGCGACCAGCATCTCCGGCAGGCGCACGTCCTGGGTGAAGCGGGCCTGGCCGGTGCTTTTCAGAACCGCATCCTTGCGGCGGACCCGATCGGTGCCGACCAGGGTGAAGGTCTTGGGGTCCTTGAGCGTCGGGTTTTCCGGGGGCGGAACCTTGGCCGCGTCGGCCAACAGCTCGCCAAAGGCGGCCGAGCGGCCGCTGCCCGCGTGGCTCACCACGCTATCCTTCACGGAAATCTCGGCGGCCGGAACAGACCACTTGGCGGCCGCCGCCTGAACGAACATGGCCCGTGCGCCGGCCCCGACCTTGCGCAGCTGCTCCCAGGAATTGGCGATGGCCGAAGAGCCGCCGGTCCCCTGCGCGCCCATCCCGGTGTTCATGTAGACCTTGGTGTTGGCGGCGGCCTGCTCCACCCGCACCTTGGACCAGTCGGCGTCCAGCTCCTCGGCCAGGATGGCGGCGAGGCCGGCGTGGTTTCCCTGGCCGAACTCGATGTGCTTGGAGATGACGGTCACCGCCCCATCGGGCGCGATCTTCAGGAACGGCCCGAAAGCCCCGAAGTCGTTGCTGGTCCCCAGGGACATGATGTCGGCCGGCGAACAGGCGCCGACGGTCAGCGCACCGCCCGCCAGGGCCGCGCCGATCACCACCTCGCGGCGGGTGGCGCCGGTCAGGGCCGAGGGCTTCACGATCTTGTTCATCGCGCCCTCCCTCAGGTCTTGGCCGTTGCGGCGACGACGGCGGCGTCCTTGATGGCCTCGCGGATGCGCTGATAGGCCCCGCAGCGACAGATATTGCCGCTCATCACCGCATCGATGTCATCGTCCGTCGGCTGCGGCGTCTGGGCCAGCAGGGCGGCGGCGCTCATGATCTGGCCCGACTGGCAGTAGCCGCACTGGGGCACGTCGTGCTTGACCCAGGCGTGCTGAAGCGGATGCGAACCGCCCAGACCCTCGATGGTGGTGATCTGGCTGCCGCCGACCAGCTCGATCGGCGTCTGGCAGGCCCGCATGGGCTGGCCGTCCACATGGACCGTGCAGGCCCCGCACTGAGCGACCCCGCAACCGAACTTGGTCCCCGTCAGGCCCAGTTCATCCCGCAAGACCCATAGAAGCGGTGTTTGAGGGTCGGCTTTGACGCTTATGGCGCGTCCGTTCACCTGCAGGGTCATCGCCACCAGACAACTCCTTGATCCACGTCAAGCTATGCGCATCTTGGCTCGGATAAGTTTTCAAGTGCGAGTGGAAAATTCACGATGTGCGGCTAAGCGTCGCCGTGCGGTGAGGGGCCGCGCCGATTCTAGCGTGTGTGTGAGAGACCCAAGTGGACGCGTTTCCCGCTTATTTTCCCCTGAAGGGCGCCAAGATCGTCATCGCCGGGACGGGCGAGGCGGCTGAGGCCAAGGCGCGCCTGTTCGCCGGCTCGCCGGCCCAGGTCGTGCGCATCGAGGCGCCGGAGGCGTTCACCCGCACCCCCTATCAGGACGCGACCCTGGTGTTCATCGCCGGCGACAACCTGTTCGCCGAGACCGCCCACGAAGCCGCCAAGGCCGCCGGGGCGATGATCAATGTGGTCGACAAGCCCAAGCTGTCGGATTTCCAGACCCCCGCCGTGATCGACCGGGGCGAGGTGGTGGCCGCCGTCGGCACCGCCGGCGCCGCGCCCCTGCTGTCGTCCCTGCTGCGCAGCGACATCGAGGCCCGGGTGCCCGAAGGCGCCGGCCGGGTGGCCGCCCTTCTGCACCTGCACCAGATCGCGGTCCGCAAGGCCCTGCCCGACCAGACCAAGCGCCGCTTCTTCATGCGCGAAATCCTGACCGGCCCCATCGCCCAGCTGGCCATGGACGGGGACATGGACGCCGCCGGCGAACAGCTGGTCGAGGCCCTGGCCCTGGGCGGCAAGGTGAAGGGCCGGGTGCGCTATATCGCCGGCCGCGGCCCCGCCGACCTGCTGACCCTGCGCGCCGCCCGCACCCTGGCGGCGGCCGACATCCTGATCGCCGACGAGGACGCCGACCCGCAGATCCTGGGCCTGGCCCGTCGCGACGCCGAGCGCGTCGATCCCGCCGAGATCGACGTCAAAGGCCTGATCGCCCATGCCAACTCCGGCCTGCAGGTGGCGCGGGTCATCACCGGTCCCGTGGACGCGACCGACCTGCGCGCCCTGATGAAGGCCAAGGTCGAGGTCGAGGTCCTTCTCGCCGCGCCTAGCGCCTGAGGGGGCGGCCTGATACGCCGGGCTGATGGAGCCCGGCGATCTGGCGATCCTTTTCCTGTCCCTGAAGGTGGCGGCCGTGGCGGCCGTCGCCGGCCTGCCGCCGGCGATCCTGGCGGCCTGGACCCTGGCGCGCGGACGCTTTCCGGGCCGCAACCTGCTGGACGCCGCCCTGCACCTGCCGCTGGTGATCCCGCCGGTGGCGACGGGTTTCGTGCTTCTGGTGCTGTTCGGGCGGCGCGGCCTGCTCGGTCCGGCGCTGGAGAAGGTCGGGATCGTCTTCGCCTTCGACTGGACCGGCGCCGCCCTGGCCGCCGGCATCATGGCCTTTCCGCTGATGGTGCGGCCGATCCGCCTGTCGATCGAGGCGATCGACGCCGAGGTCGAAGAGGCGGCCCGCACCCTGGGCGCCAGCCCCCTCGCCCGTTTCGTTCGGATTCTGCTGCCGCTGTCGGCGCCGGGCATCGGGGCCGGGCTCGTCCTGGGCTTTGCTCGGGCCCTGGGCGAGTTCGGCGCCACCATCACCTTCGTGGCCGCCATTCCGGGCGAGACCCTGACCCTGCCCGCCGCGATCTATGCGGCGGTGCAGACGCCCGGCGGCGAGACCCGGGCGGCGATCCTCTGCCTCGCCTCCGCCGGCCTATCGGTGGTCGCGGTGATGGCGGCGGACTTCGTGGGCCGCGCCGCCAGCCGGTTCCGCTAGGCGTTAGTCGTCCAGGGGCCGTCCATTGGTCTCGGGCAGGAAGAACAACGTCGTCACGGCGCTGAGCACCGTGAAGAACACCCCATACCAGAGCCCCGCATAGATGTTCCCGCTCGCCGCCACGATGGCGAAGGCGGTGAAGGGCAGGAACCCGCCGACCCAGCCGGTGCCGATGTGATAGGGCAGCGACAGGGCCGTGTAGCGAACCCGCGTCGGGAACAGCTCCACCAGAGCCGCCGCCATGGGGCCGTAGAGCGCCGTGGCCGCGACGGTGAACAGCATCAGCACCCCGAACACCCCGACAAGGTTGATGCGAGCGGGATCCGCGATGGCCGGATAGCCGGCGGCGGCCAGGGCGGCCTTGATCCGGCCCTCGACCCCGGCCTTGGCGGCCTTCAGCTCGGCGGGCGACAGGCCGGCGCCCTCGACGGAGGCGATGACGGTCTGGCCGACCCGCACGCTGGCGACCGTTCCAGCCGGCGCCGCTTCGTTGCCATAGGAGATTCCGCCATTGGCCAGCACGGTCTTGGCGATGTCGCAGGAGGTGACGAACGCCGCCTTGCCCACCGGATCGAACTGCAGGGAGCAGGCGGCGGGATCGGCCGTGACCGTCACCGGCGTGCGCTGCTGCGCCTCGGCCATGGCGGGGTTGGCGAACTGGGTCAGCAGGTGGAATCCCGGGAAGTAGAGCGCCGTCGCCAGGACCATGCCGCCCAGCATCACCCACTTGCGGCCGACCTTGTCCGACAGCCAGCCGAAGAAGACGTAGAGCGGCGCGCTGGCCAGGGTCACCACCATGATCATGGCGTTGACCGTCGTGGCGGGGACCTTGAGGAACTTCTCCAGGAACACCTGGCTGTAGAAATAGGCGGTGTACCAGACGCCGCCTTGGGCGCTCATCATCGAGAAGAAGGCCAGCAGGACCAGCTTCAGGTTCTTCCACTCGCCGAAGGCTTCCTTGAAGGGGGCCTTGGTTTCTTCCCCGGCGGCCTTCAGCTTCTGGAAGCTGGGGCTTTCGGTCAGCTTCAGGCGCATGAAGATCGAGATCGCCAGCAGGCCGGCCGAGACCAGGAACGGAATGCGCCAGCCCCAGGCCGCGAACGCCGTCTCGCCCAGGGTCGTGCGGGTGATCAGGATCACCGCCAGTGCGCCCAGCAGGCCAAAGGCGGCGGAAGTTTGGATCCAGGCCGTGGCCCAGCCGCGCCGCTTCGACGGCGCGTGCTCGGCCACATAGATCGCCGCCCCGCCATACTCGCCGCCCAAGGCCAGGCCCTGAACGATGCGCAGCAGGATCAGCAGGATCGGCGCGACGACCCCGACCTGGCCATAGGTGGGCAGCAGGCCGATGGCGAAGGTCGCCACGCCCATCATCGACACCGTGATCAGGAACGCGCCCTTGCGCCCGGCCTTGTCGCCGATGCGCCCGAAGATCAGGGCGCCCAGGGGCCGAAAGGCGAAACCGGTCCCGAACAGGGCCAGGGCGGCGATGAAGCCCGCCGTGTCGTTCAGGCCGGCGAAGAAGGTCTTGGAGATCACCTGGGTCAACGACCCGAAGATGAAGAAGTCGTACCACTCGAAGGCCGTGCCGGCGGACGAGGCCGCCACCACCGTGCGCATGGAAGCGCCCTTCTCTTCCGAGGCGCCGTCCGCCGCCATGCTCATGCGTTTCCCCCGCTTGTTTTGACGAGGTCTAGCATCACGCCGTTCGGCGACAAGGGGTCGATGGCTAGCCCTGGCCCTTCTTCTCCAGCCACTCGCGGGCGGCCTGCTTGTGGCTGGCCTTCAGGTGGCGGCCGACCAGGGCGATCATGGCCGCCATCACCGCGGCGTCGTCGGTGAAGCCGACCCCGGCCAGGATGTCGGGAATGGCGTCGGTGGGCAGGACGAAATAGGCCAACCCGGCCAGCATAAGGGCCTTGGCCTTTTTCGGGGTGGCTGGATCACGGGCCGCCCAGAACACCGCCAAGGCGTCGGCGGCGAAGGGAATCTTTCCGGCGGTGCGGGCGATCTTGGGCCAGAAGCCCCGGGCCACGCGCTGCTCGTTCACGCGCACGACGGCCGGAACCAGCGCTTTTGACGGATCCAACGCCTGGTTGACGTCGGGTGACGGCTTGGCTTGCGCGCTCATCTTTGTATGGGTTCCTCCAAAGCCGCTCGAACGGTCCATTAGAACGCCTGGAATGGGAAGACGTCCATGAAGCTCGACAACACCATCGCCGCCGTCGTCACCGGCGCCGCCTCCGGCCTCGGCGAGGCCACCGCCCGCGCCCTCGCGGCCAAGGGCGTCAAGGTCGCCATCTTCGACATGAACGAGGCCGCCGGCGAAGCCGTGGCCAAGGATATCGGCGGCGTGTTCTGCAAGGTCAACGTGACCTCGGACGCCGACGTGGACGCCGGCTTCGAGAAGGCCCGCGCCGCCCACGGCCAGGAGCGGATCCTGGTCAACTGCGCCGGCACTGGCAACGCCATCAAGACCGCCAGCCGCGACAAGGCCACGGGCGAGACCAAGCACTTCCCCCTCGACGCCTTCGACAAGATCATCCAGATCAACCTCGTCGGCACGTTCCGCTGCATCGCCAAGTCGGCCAAGGGCATGCTGGACCTGGAGCCGCTGGAAGACGGCGAGCGCGGCGCCATCGTCAACACCGCCAGCGTGGCGGGCGAGGACGGCCAGGTGGGCCAGGCGGCCTATTCGGCGTCGAAGGGCGGCGTCATCGGCATGACCCTGCCGATCGCCCGCGACCTGATGAACGACGGCGTCCGGGTCAACACCATCCTGCCGGGCATCTTCAACACCCCGCTGATGAACGGCGCGCCCGAGAACGTGAAGGCGGCCCTGGCCGCGTCTGTCCCGTTCCCCAAGCGCCTGGGGAACCCGCACGAATACGCCCAGCTGGCCTTGACCATGATCGAGTGCGGCTACTTCAACGGCGAGGACGTGCGCCTCGACGGCGGCATCCGCATGGCTCCGCGCTAAACCCGAAACTCGGAGCCCAAATGAAAAAGGCCGGTGGGTGACCACCGGCCTTTCGTCATTGAGCCTTTGCCGACCCTATTCCGAGGTCGGTCGCTGGATGCCCGCGCCAAGGTTGGCGATGACTTCGCGCGCGTCGAAGGCGTTGCGGTCGGCGGGCTTGGCGCCCTTGCGCAGGACGATCTCGGCGCTGGCCTCGAACTTGTTGATCGTGCGCACGTCCATGCGGTCGGCCCAGAACGGGTCGCCCCAGTAGGGATCCCAGGCGCGCCAGCCCATGCGCGGGCCGAAGTAGCTCCAGGACGGGGCCCAGTAGCTGTAGGCCCAGCGGTTATAGAACGGGTCGCGGTCGATATAGGTGCGGCTGGTCTTGTCCGTCTTGCGATCGGCCAGCTCGAACCAGTCATAGCCCTCGGCCACGGTCAGCTCGGCCGCGCGGTAGAGCAAATAGCGCTCGACCGTGTCGCGCGAGGTTAGGCTGTTGCCCGCGAAATTGATCCGATAGCGGTCGGCTTCGATCCGCATCTCGGAGAAGCCGCCCGAGCTGCTGCTCCGGCCGGGCGTCGCCGGCTGGTAAGGCGTAGCCGTGGCGCAGGCGGAAAGGGTGGCGGCGACGGCTAAAAGCCCCGCGACGGCGATGGATTTGGTTTTCATTGTCTCGCGTCCTCCAAAGGCGCGTACTGATCTAGTCACAACACATGCGCAGCGGCGCTGGTTGCGCAAGCCCGCCCCGAGCTCTTCCGCCCTTCAGGTACGGCCTATCCGCGCTGGAAGATGAGCACGGCGGCCGCAATCAGCAGAACACCGACGAAAACGGCGAAAATCCGGCGGAACCTCGGCTCGGTCATCCGCGCGGCGAGGGCCGCGCCCCCAAGGCCGTAGGACGTCATGCTGATCATATCCATGGTCACCGCCGCGGCCGCGAACATCGCCATCTGCGGCGCCACCGGCCGGTTCACGTCCACGAAGGGCGGCAGGACGGCGGTGAAGAACAGCAGCACCTTGGGATTGGCGATCTGCACCATGAAGCCGTCGCGAAACGCCGACCGCCCGGTCTTCACATGCACCTCCTCCTGCGGCTCGCCCCTGTCCTTCCACGCCTTGATCAGCGACTTGACCCCCAGCCAGGCCACATAGGCGGCGCCGATCAGGGTCAGCAGGTGGAAGACCTGCGGAAAGGCGGCGACCAGGGCGCCCAGCCCCAGGGCCGCGGCGGCGAACCAGACCAGCGAGGCGCTGTTCATGCCGATGGCGCCGATCACGGCGGCGGCCTTGCCCTTTTCCGCGCCGTTGGCGATGGCGAACAGGTTGGCGGGGCCGGGGGTGGCGGCCATCACGGCCATCACCGACAGAAAGGCGCCGTAGCGCGCGGGATCGACTGGAAGAGCCATGGCCGCTCCTTCCGCCGCGCAAGCCTGACCGTCAAGGCCTGACCGTGAGGGGGGCTGTGTCGGGATGGGGCGGCGCCCGTCCCGAGGGAGGGACGGGCGCCGGAGCCGCAGTTCGCAGAATGGGGTGGAGGAACCGCGACCCCAGGAATGGACGACGCTGCCTCGGCAGTACGCTACGCGCCGGCGCGGCGTCGTCTGAAGCCAACATATAGTTCTTACTGGATAAGTAAATGCTGAAGCGTGACTTTTTCGCGCAACCACGCGGCCCTTGTGGGTTGTGTAAGAACTGGATATGCTGGGACCAGGGGGTTTTGCGAGTGTCGCGCGTGTCCGCCCCCGTCAGATCAGGTGTGAAATGCCGAGACAGGCCGTCGATCCAACACGAGCAGCAGAGACCAAGAGTTTGCGTCAGGAAGCCGGGCGCTGGCTCAAGACCGCACGGGAATCCGCCGGACTGACCCAAGCGGGGCTCGCGGAACGTGTAAACCTTCGCTATTACACCTTCATCTCGCAGGTGGAGAGCGGGCTGGGACGCGTGCCGATCGAAATGCAGGCCGCCTGGGCGGAAGCCCTGGGCCTCGACCCGAAAAGCTTTGCGTGCACCCTGCTGCGGTATTACGAACCCGAACTGCATCGCCTGCTGTTCACGGACGAGCCCCGCGCCCAGACGACGCGGGAAAAGGCGGCAGGCTAAGGGAACCCGAGCGGTTGGCGACCATCCTCAAATTCATGGGCCGTGGCCTGGCGGACGGTGACTGGACCGTCGCCGAGCGCACGCAGCTGCGGGAAATGTCCGCCGCCCTGACTGGGGATCGGACAGGCGCGAACCTGGTCTTCGGCATGACCGAGGACGGGGACCCCTGGGTCGTGGCCACGGACGACAACGAAGACGTCGTCCTGCACATCGCCCGCATCGGCGGCCGGATCATCATCCACCGCATGTTCGACGGCATGGTGCGCGAGGCGCCCGACGTCTTCACCGCCGCCACCCTCATCCAGCAACGCCCGCCGGCCCGCGCGGGCCGGGTCCAGCCGATCCTGGCGGACGTCCTTCCGACCGACGCGCCGTTCACCCTGATCGCCGGCGCGACCCTGCACGACAGCCCGTCTGACGTGGTTCCGGCGCGCGCCGACATGGCGCCGCGCTTCGAGCCGGTCCATAGCGACATCGAACGCCCGATCTTCGGCCTGCAGAGCGACGACCTGCCGATCCCGACCCTTGAGGACGCGCCCCTGCACGTCTTCGCGGCCCCGGCCGCGCCGCGCGCGCCGCTGCAGCCGACGGCCGAGATCATCCAGCTTCAGACCTATATGGCCGCCACCTCGGGCGTCGCTGCGGCTTCGGCGGCGCTGCCGACCTTCGCGGCGCCCCAGGCGGCTGTCCCGACCATCGCCCAGACCACCGACGTGGCGGACGGCGAGACGTCCGCCGGCGGGGGCGAGCCTCCGCTCCCGCCCGTCACCGGCGCCGAGGACGGCCCCGGCGACGACAAGGGCGTCGGAACGGGTCCGATCACGGATCTGGGCGGCTTCACCTATTTCGAGGGCGACAAGGGCGCCGACATCATCGCCATGGGCGATCGCGTCGTCGCCTTCGGCGGCGAGGGCCCGGACACCTTCGTCATCAGCTGGCGCAAGCAGGCGGACAACGGCTCGCGCAGCGCGGGCGTCATCCTCGACTACAACGAGGCCCAGGGCGACCGGCTGCAGTTCGCCAATGACGCCAATCCGCCGCAGATCGTCAGCATCGAGCAAGCGAACCTGACCGGCATGAACCCCGCCGCGAGCTTCGTCGGCGCGGCGATCGCCGGCCGTCGCATCGGCTTCGACCTGGACGGCGATGGTCGCGAGGATGTCCACGTCATGTTTGGCGGCGACAGCGAGGTGAGCACTTTCCTCACCGGCATCGCGGCCAATATCCGTGAGATCGACACCGCCGCCATGCCGGCAGCCCACGGCGACCTGGTCATGGGCCTCGCCGCGGTCACCACCGTTGAGCTGTTCATCTAGCTCAGGCTAGACGCCGCCGGTCACCATCAGCGCCCGCACCGCGCCGGCCGTCGCGCCGAGCAGCAGCAGGATCATGGCCAGCGCCTGCAGTCCGAAGCCGATGCTGCGGCTCTTGGGCTCCTTCACATAGGCCAGCATGTAGACCACGCGGCCGATCAGGAAGACAGCGCCCAGCGCGGCGGCGATCAGGTCATTCCAGTAGATGGCGAAGAGCCACAGGGACGGCAGGAAGATCACCAGCCCCTCGATCATGTTCATCTGGACGCGGAAGTGACGCTCGAATTCCGGATGTCCGATCACGGCCGGCGCTTCGATGCCGAACTTGGCGCGGGCGCCGCCCACCCTGACGATCTTCCAGAGCAGCAGCAGCAGCGATAGCACCGTCACCAGGGCGACGAGGTTGTGGGGTTGTTGCATGGCGTTCGGCCTCCCTTTTGCGGGATGCTGTCACGCTTCGCGCAAAACGCGAAAAGCCTGGCCTTAGGAACCGTTGCCGGCCCTCAAGACGTTGTAGGGGCAGGGTTAGACGGAGCTCCGCCCATGCATGTGGACTCAACCGCCATTTCCGCCATCGACTACGAGACCGAGCACGGCAAGCTGTTCGTGCGGTTCATCGACGGGGACGAGTACGTCTATGTCGGGGTGCCTGAAAGGGTGCGGGACGCCTTCGTCCGCGCACCCTCCAAGGGTCGGTTCTTCCAGCGGATGATCCGGGATCGCTATCCCTACAACCGCTGCGCCTGAAGTCTTACTGGCCGCCGCGCTTGTCGCGCTTGGCCAGGACGCGCAGGCGCAGGGCGTTGAGCTTGATGAAGCCGCCGGCGTCGCGGTGGTCGTAGGCCACCTTGCCTTCTTCGAAGGTCACCAGGTCCTGGTCATACAGGCTGTAGGGGCTGGTGCGGCCGATGACGGTCACGTTGCCCTTGTACAGCTTCACGCGCACCTGGCCGGTGACGTTCTTCTGCGACAGGTCGATGGCCGCCTGCAGCATCTCGCGTTCCGGCGAGAACCAGAAGCCGTTGTAGATGAGCGATGCGTACTTGGGCATCAGCTCGTCCTTCAGGTGCATGGCGCCCCGGTCGAGGGTGATGCTTTCCATGCCGCGGTGGGCGGCCAGCAGGATGGTGCCGCCCGGGGTCTCGTAGACGCCGCGCGACTTCATGCCCACGAAGCGGTTCTCGACCAGGTCCAGACGGCCGACGCCGTTGTCGTGGCCCAGCTCGTTCAGCTTGGTCAGCAGGGCGGCCGGCGACAGCTTCACGCCGTCGATCGCGACCGGATCGCCCTTTTCGAAGTCGATGGTGAAGACGTGCGGCTTATCGGGCGCGTCTTCCGGGGCGATCGTGCGCATGTGCACGAATTCCGGCGCCTCAACGGCCGGGTCCTCGAGGACCTTACCTTCGGACGAGGAGTGCAGCAGGTTGGCGTCGACGCTGAACGGCGCTTCGCCGCGCTTGTCCTTGGCGATCGGAATCTGATGCTTCTCGGCGAACTCCAGCAGGGCCTCGCGGCTCTTGAAGTCCCACTCGCGCCAGGGGGCGATCACGTGGATGTCGGGCTCCAGGCCGTAATAGCCGAGCTCGAAGCGGACCTGGTCGTTACCCTTGCCGGTGGCGCCGTGGCAGACGGCGTCGGCGCCGACCTTGCGGGCGATCTCGATCTGCTTCTGGGCGATCAGCGGGCGGGCGATAGAGGTGCCCAGCAGGTAGACGCCCTCATAGACGGCGTTGGCGCGGAACATCGGGAACACGAAATCGCGCACGAACTCCTCGCGCACGTCCTCGATGAAGATGTTCTCGGGCTTGATGCCCAGCAACTCGGCCTTCTTGCGGGCCGGCTCAAGCTCCTCGCCCTGGCCGAGGTCGGCGGTGAAGGTCACGACCTCCGCGCCGTACTCGGTCTGCAGCCACTTCAGGATGATCGAGGTGTCCAGGCCGCCGGAATAGGCGAGGACCACTTTCTTGATCGGCTTGTCGGCGGCCATGGGCGCGTCCTTGGATTTGGGAGTTTCGGGAAGTCGCGCGCGTTCAAGGGCGCCGGACGCTCAAGGTCAACCCCTAAGCTGGCCTTCGTCGTCGAGGATGGCCATCACCTTGCGCAGCCACCACAGATTGACCAGCGCCAGAAGGGGAGCGAGCAGCACCTTGATCCCCACCAGCATCATCAGGCCGTCGCTGCTGATGGTGCGCGCGCCAGCCACCATGACCAGCCACACCACGGCCGCCACCGTGGGCTGGAAGGCCAGGGCGAACAGCTTCGGCGCCCGCCAGGTCGGCTGGCCGTCGAAGCCGAACTGCATGGGGACCTGGGTGTCCGGCAGGATGCGGCCATAGGCCTGGCGCGCCGCGCCCGCCATGATGGCGAGAGCAGCGATCCACAGACCATCGACGATGAGATTGAGCGTTTCCATCAGACGGTCACCTGCGCGCCCAGCTCGACCACGCGTCCGGGCGGAATCTTGAAGAAGTCGGTGGGATTGGCCGCGTTGCGCATCAGGAAGATGAACAGGCGATCCTGCCACAGGGGCATGCCCGACTGGGCCGACGGCACCAGCGAGCGGCGGCCCAGGAAGAAGCTGGTCGCCATGATGTCGAACTTCAGCCCCTGCTTGCGGCACAGCCCCAGGGCCTTGGGCACGTTGGGGCTTTCCATGAAGCCGTAGGTGATGACGACCTTCTTGAAGTCGTCGTTGATCTTCTCGATCCGGACCCGGTCCTCCTCGCGGACGCGCGGGGTCTCGGCGGTCTGGACCGTGAGGATGACGTTCTTCTCGTGCAGCACCTTGTTGTGCTTGAGGTTGTGCATCAGGGCCACCGGCGTCATGTCCGGATCGCCGGTCAGGAAGATGGCCGTGCCCGGCGCGCGATGCGGCGCGCGGGCGGACAGGATGCCCATCAGGTCGATCAGCGGCACCGAGTCACGGCGCGTCTTGTCGGTCAGGATCTGGGCGCCGCGCACCCAGGTGGTCATCACCAGGAACAGCCCGCCGGCGATCAGCAGCGGCAGCCAGCCGCCAGTGAACAGGCGAAGGGCGTTGGCGCTGAGGAAGGCGAAGTCGAGCAGCAACAGCGGGCCGATGAAGCCCAGGCTGAGGGCCAGCGGCCACTTCCACAGGCGGCGCGTGACCACGAAGGCCATCAGGGTGGTGACCACCATGGTGCCGGTCACCGCCAGGCCGTAGGCGTGGGCCAGGGCCGAAGAGGTCTTGAAGCTGACCAGCACGGCCAGCACGCCGATCAGGATCAGCCAGTTGATCTGCGGCACGAAGATCTGGCCCGACTGGGTCTCCGACGTGCGGCGTACGTCCATGCGCGGCAGCAGGCCCAGCTGAATCGCCTGCTGGGTCAGGGAGAAGGCCCCGGTGATCACCGCCTGCGAGGCGACGATGGTGGCCAGGACTGACAGGATCACCACCGGCAGGCGGATGGCGTCGGGGGCCATCTCGAAGAACCAGTTGGAATTGGGGAACACGCCGCCCGCCGCGGCCACGCGGTCCAGGGTGGCGAGGGCGAAGGCGCCCTGGCCCAGATAGTTCACCACCAGGCAGGGCAGGACGAAGAACAGCCACGAGGCCTGGATCGGCCAGCGGCCGAAATGGCCCATGTCGGCGGTCAGGGCCTCTGCCCCGGTCACCGTCAGGAACACCGCGCCCAGCACCAGGAAGCCCACCAGCCCATGCTCGGCCAGGAACAGCACCGCATAGTGCGGGCTGATCGCCATCAGCACATCCGGATGCTCGACGAAGCGATAGGCCCCCAGCGCGAACATGGTCAGGAACCAGACCGCGCAGACGGGCCCAAAGAACCGGCCGACCTTGGCCGTGCCGTGGCTCTGGACCATGAACAGCCCGACCAGGATGATCACGCTGATCAGCATGACCAGCTGGGTGCTGATCTTGCCTTCCAGGGCGGGGATGGTGCCCAGGCCCTCCACCGCCGACAGCACCGAGATCGCCGGGGTGATCACCGCGTCGCCATAGAACAGCGCCGCGCCGATGACGCCGAGGACGAAGACGGTGCGGGTCCGCTTGCCGATGGCGCGCTGGGCCAGGGCCATGAGCGACAGCACCCCGCCCTCGCCCTTGTTGTCGGCGCGCATGACGAAGAATACGTACTTGATCGTCACGACCAGGATCAGGGCCCATAGGGCCAGGGAGACCACCCCGAGGATCTCGCCGCGCGTCACCCCGTCGGCGGCCGCCGTGTGCAGCGCCTCGCGGAAGGCGTAGAGCGGGCTGGTCCCGATGTCGCCGAAAACGACCCCGACAGAGCCGAGGGCGAGCGCCAGGAAGGCCTGGCCCTTGGGGCCGTGGCTGTCGTGCGCGGAATTTTGCGGGGAGTCGGCTGAAGTCGCCGATACGGCGGAATCTGCGGAACCGCCAGAGGCCTGATCAGCCATTCAATCCCTCCGGGGCATGGTCCGCGATGGCGGAGCCCCAATGATCGAGCGGCGCGCGATACACCCTTTCCAGAGCGCATACAATGACAGCAACGCCGCATTTGCACAGTTTGCCATTGAACGCGCGCAATAGCGCCTTACGTTCCACCACAAGATGTCTGACAGCCAGAAATTCCCTGTCGCCGCGCACGCCCTGGCCTATCTGGCCCACAAGCAGGCGTTTTCGGCCGACAAGGCGGTGGCCAGCGCCATGCTCGCGGCTTCGATGCCGACCAATCCGGTCGTCGTCCGCCGCGTCACGGCCATGCTCGGCCGCGCCGGTCTGGTCGGGGCCCGCGCCGGGGCCAGCGGCGGCGCCTGGCTGCTGAAGGCGCCCGAGGACATCCGCCTGGACGAGGTTCTGAAGGCCGTCGGCGGCTGCACCCACCTGGGCACCCCGCCGCCGGGGGCCAAGGGCTGCCCCATCGGCGAGAAGATCCCCGACGCCGTTCGCGGCGTCCTGGCCGCGGCCGATGAAGCGGCCCGCAACCGGCTCTCCGAGATCACCGTCGCCGACCTGTTGGCCGAAGCGGAGTCGCCGCGCGCTGTTGCCTAGCTTGGCGGAGCGGGCCAATCTCGCCGCCTTCCTGACGAGGTGACCTTTTCATGGCCCGCCGCCTTGCGTTGATCACCGGCGCTTCCGCCGGCATCGGCGCCGCCTTCGCCCGCATCTACGCCGCCCACGGCTATGACGTCGCCCTGACCGCCCGCCGCGCCGACCGGCTGGAGCAGCTGGCCGGCGAAATCTCCCTGCGTTTCGGGGTCGAGGCCCTGACCGTGCCGGGCGACCTGGCCGCCGAGGGCGGGGTCGAGGCCGTCCTGGCCGGAATCGAGGAGCAGGGCCGCGTGGTCGACGCCCTGGTCAACAACGCCGGCTACGGCCTGCCCGGCAGCTACGCCCAGACGACCTGGGCCGATCAGGCCGCCTTCCTGCAGCTGATGGTGACCGCCGTTTGCGAGACCACGCACCGCGTCCTGCCGGGCATGGTGGAGCGGAGGTTCGGGCGCATCATCAACGTCGCCTCGGTCGCCGGCATGGTTCCGGGCGCGGCCGGCCACACCCTGTACGCCGCCTCCAAGGGCTTCCTGGTGAAGTTCTCCCAGAGCCTGCACCTGGAGAACCTGTCCACCGGCGTTCATGTCAGCGCCCTGTGCCCCGGCTTCACCTTCACCGAATTCCACGACGTCAACGGCACCCGCGAGCAGACCCAGGGCTCGACCCCGCCCTGGATGTGGCTGGGCGCCGACGAGGTGGCCGCCACGGGTTACGAGGCCGCCGAGGCCAACCGTCCCGTCTGCGTCACGGGCGCCCCCAACAAGGCCATCGTCGCCCTGGCCAAGATTCTGCCCGACGACTGGGCCCTGGCGCTGATGGCCAGCCAGCAGAGCCGGTTCAGGAAGGCCTAGTTGCCGTCGGCGTAAGGGCTGGCGGCTTCGTAGCGGATGATGCCGCGCGTGGCGTCGGCGGCGCCTATGATGATGAACTGCACCGCCATGGCGCACAGGATAAGGCCCAGCACCCGCACCACGATGGTCAGGCCGATGCGGCCCAGCAGGCGGGTGATCAGCGGCGTCGCCCAGAAGGCCATGACCACGGTCAGCGACACCCCGGCGATGGCCAGGATACCCGCCAGCGCCCCGGCCAGGCCGGCGGCCTTGGCCTCCGACGCATAGATCACCACCGTCGAGATCGCCCCCGGCCCGATCAGCAGCGGCATGGCGAAGGGCACGATCAACCGCTCGAACCGCTTGCGGGCATAGGCGCGGGCGGTAGGCAGCTGCTCCCCAGCGTCGGCCGCGTCGGCGAAGCTGGCGGTGAAGTCGTCGCGGGCCATGTCCAGGCCGAGCAGGAACAGGATGATCCCGCCCGCGATGCGGAAGGCCGGCAGGGAGATGCCGAAGAACTGCAGCAGCGACAGGCCGGAGAAGAAGAAGAAGGTCAGGAAGCCCAGGACGAACAGGCCGATATAGACGGCCACCATCCGCCGGCCCCAGATGCTGGCCCCCACCGTGGCGGCCGCGAACAGCGGCACGTTGCCGATCGGGTCGATCAGGGCGAACAGGGCGACGAAGAAGTTGACGGCGAGGTCGCTGTGGATCATCTGGCGTCTTCAGCCTCAACTTGCCCCGCGCCCGCCGCAAGTCGCCTCACTCTAGGCGATCGAACGGCCCCCGCGCCATGCCCGGAGCCTGCCGTCATGACCGCCGATTCCCGCCTGATCGTCCCCCTCGACCTGCCCTCCACCGACGAGGCCCGGGCCATGGTCGAGCGGCTGGGCGACGCCGTGTCCTTCTACAAGGTGGGACTGGAGCTGCTGGCCAGCGACGGCATGGCCTTGGCGGCGGAGCTGAAGGGCCAGGGCAAGCAGGTGTTCCTGGACTGGAAACTGCACGACATCGGCGAGACGGTGCGCCGCTCCACCGCCGTCCTGGCCGGCGCCGGCTGCGACCTGCTGACAGTTCACGCCACCCCGCAGGTGATGAAGGCGGCGGTGGCCGGGCGCGGCGATTCCAGCCTGAAGATTCTGGCGGTCACCGTCCTGACCAGCCTGTCCGAGGCCGATCTGGCGGAGATGGGCTATCGCGAGAGCGCCCGCGACCTAGTGGCCAAGCGCATCCGTCAGGCGGTGGAGGCCGGCGTCGACGGCGTGGTGGCCAGCCCACTGGAAGCCGCCCTGGCCCGCGAGATCGCCGGCCCCGGCTTCCTGGTGGTGACGCCGGGCGTGCGCCCCGCCTGGTCCGCCAAGAACGACCAGGCCCGCGCCGCCACGCCGGCCGACGCCCTGACCGCCGGCGCCAGCCACCTGGTCTGCGGCCGCCCGATCACCGCCGCGCAAGACCCGCGCGAAGCGGCGCTGAAGGTCGTGGCGGAGATGGCGGGAGCATAAAGCCCTCGCTCTCCATCAAGGGAGAAGGGGGAAGTCGGTCACTTCCTAAAAATCGACCGCGATCCCCTTGCGCTCCCAGTCGCCGAAGCGGGTCGGCTCGGGGCCGGCCGGTCCGCCCTGTTCGGCGGCGCGCGCCTGCTCGGCCTCGGCGGCGCGACGGGCGGCGGCCTCTTCCAGGGCCCGGCGGGCGGCGGGGGTCAGGGCCTTTCCCGGAGCTGCGCCGATATCGTTCTCGTCCGTGCTGTCCATATTCAACCAACTTACTTCGCGTACAAATCAATTGCGTCGTTCGCCCAACACTGGCATGAGAGCGCCGACTTCTAGGGGGAGTTTACCATGTCTCGGCTTTCGATGGCTTTCTTCACCGTCGGCGCCCTTTGCGGCCTGATCGGCATGGGCTGGGGCGTCTATATGGGCGCCAGCCACGACCATTCGACCTTTCCTGCCCACGCGCACCTGAACCTGCTCGGCTGGGTCAGCCTGTTCCTGATGGGCGGCTTCTACGCCTTCCTCGGCGACCGCGCGCCGGCCAAGCTCGGCTGGGCCAATTTCATCCTGTCCGCCGTCGGCGCGATCACCATGGCGCCGGCCCTGGCCCTGCTGCTCAAGGGAAACCCCGGCATGGAGCCGGCGGTGGGGGTGACCTCGCTGATCGCCTTCGCTGGGATGATCACTTTCGTCGTCGCGGTGCTCGGCGCGTGGCGCAAGACAGCCTAAAATCCTTGCCTCGGCCCGCGCCATGGGGCACGGCCCGCGGGTGACCTCTGAAAACTCCCATGAACTGGCCCCCCGCGCCGCCGCCTGCGACCTGATCGAGGCGGCCCTGGCGCGACGCGCGGGCCTCGACGAAGCCCAGACCACGGGCGCCTTCACCCGGCTGGAAGGGCGTGATCGCGCCTTCGCCCGCGCCCTGGCCCTGGCCACCCTGCGCCATCTGGGCGTGGTGGACCGTATCCTGGCCCCCAAGCTGCAGCGCGA
This sequence comes from Caulobacter sp. 73W, assembly GCF_041021955.1. GTDB lineage: Bacteria > Pseudomonadota > Alphaproteobacteria > Caulobacterales > Caulobacteraceae > Caulobacter. The sequence goes on along the minus strand of NZ_CP158375.1, from coordinate 2,219,596 downwards.
GCCGCCGGCGCGGATCCGCACCCTGCTGCGCCTGGGCGCGACCCAGGCCTTCTTCCTGGACGTCCCGGAATTCGCGGCGGTGACCACCACCGTCGATCTGGCCGACGCCCGCAAGGAAACCCGCGCCTTCAAGGGCCTCGTCAACGCCATCCTTCGCGGCCTGCTGCGCGACGGCAAGCCCGAGCTGGACCCCGCCGCCCTGGCGCCCGACTGGCTCTACGCCCGCTGGCGCGCGGCCTTTGGCGACGAAGCAGCCGCCGCCGTCGCCGGCCTGATCCCGGCCGAACCGGCCACCGATCTTTCCGTGCGCGATCCCGACGACATCGCCGCCCTGGCCGAGGCGATCCCGGCCGAGGCCTTGCCCGGCGGGACCCTGCGCACCGCCCTGCGCGGCGACGTGGCCGCCTGGCCGGCCTTCGAGGACGGCCGCTGGTGGGTGCAGGACGCCGCCGCCGCCATCCCGACCCGGCTGCTGAACGTCCAGAAGGGCGAAACCGCCCTGGATCTGTGCGCCGCTCCGGGCGGCAAGACCATGCAGATGGCCGCCGCCGGCGCCAAGGTCGTGGCCGTGGACCGTTCCGCCGCCCGCCTCAAGCGCGTCACCGAGAACCTGGCCCGCATCGGCTCCGGGGCCGAGATCATCGCCGCCGACGCCGCCGCCTGGGTCGACGACCGCACCTTCGACGCGGTTCTGCTGGATGCGCCCTGCTCGGCCACCGGCACCTTCCGCCGGCACCCGGACGTCCTATGGGCGGCCCGTCCCACCGACATCGCCAGCCTCGCCGCCGTGCAGGCGCGCCTGCTGGAGACCGCCGCCGACCGCACCAAGCCCGGCGGACGGCTGGTCTATTGCGTCTGCTCCCTGGAGCCGGAGGAGGGCGAGGCCCAGATCCGCGCCTTCCTGGCTCGCCGCAAGGATTTCCAGCTCGTTCCAGTAGAGCCCGGCGAGGGCGGCGCGCCGGCCGCGAGCATCACGTCCGAGGGCATGCTGCGCATTCTGCCGCATCATATCCCGGGCGGAGCGGACGGCTTCTTCGCCGCACGGCTGGTGAAGGCCCCTTAAGCTTGTAGCGGCCTGCGACGAAGGCTAAGCCTCACCCATGTCCGGCAAGACTCCGCTCATCGCCCCGTCGATCCTCGCCTCCGACTTCGCCAAGCTGGGGGAGGAGGTGCGCGCCATCACCGCCGCAGGGGCCGACTGGGTCCATATCGACGTGATGGACGGCCACTTCGTGCCCAACATCACCATCGGCCCGGACGTGGTGAAGGCCCTGCGCCCGCACAGCGCCCTGCCCTTCGACGTCCACCTTATGATCGCGCCCGTCGATGCGTACATCGAGGCCTTCGTGACCGCGGGCGCCGACTATGTCAGCGTCCACCCGGAAGCCGGCCCACACCTGAACCGCACCCTGCAGCTGATCCGCCAGCTCGGCGCCAAGGCGGGCGTGGTGTTCAACCCGTCGACCCCGGTCGAGACCATCGAATGGATGATGGAAGACATCGACCTGCTGCTGGTCATGTCGGTGAACCCGGGCTTCGGCGGCCAGAGCTTCATCACCTCGCAGCTGAAGAAGGTAGAGCGCCTGCGCGCCATGATCGACGCCAGCGGCCGCGACATCCAGCTTGAGGTCGACGGCGGGGTGAACCCGGTCACGGCCCGAGACTGCGTCAACGCCGGGGCCACCGCCCTGGTCGCTGGCAGCGCCGTGTTCAAGGGCGGCCCCGACGCCTATGCGGACAACATCCGCGCCCTGAAGGGCGGCTGATCGACGGCATGGACGACCGGGCGCCCCTGACACGCGTGGTTCCCGACTTCGTCGCCCGCCTGGGCGGCGGACCCTTTTCCGCCTTCTCCGAAGGCCTGCGCCGGCAGGTCGAGCTGGAATGGTTCGGCTCGCCGCCGCACCTGCTGACCCTGGGCGGCAGGAAGCCCGACGGCCTCCAGGCCCATCCCCGCGACCCCCGCCCCGTCAATCCCGAGCGCGGCCGCCAGATCCTGACCGGCGCCTTCCTGCTGGGCGGCACGGCCCTACACCTGGGGCCGCAGGGCGATCCCTGGAACAAGGCCAGCCCGTCGCGCCGCTTCGCCGTGGTGCTGCACCGCTTCGCCTGGCTGCCGGACCTGCTGGCTACCGGCGACGCCGGGGCGCGCCAGGGCCTGCGCCTCTATCTCGACTGGCGGCGGGTGTTCGGCCGCTGGAACAGCTTTTCCTGGAGCGCCGAGGTCATCGACCGCCGCGTGCTTAACCTGGCCTGCGCCGCCCGGGCCTTGAACGCCGTCGCCTCGGACGCCGAGGGCGCGCAGCTGGCCCAGGACCTGGCCCGCCAGGCGCGTCACCTGCTGCAGATCACCCACGACCGGGGCCGCGCCGCCGAGCGCCTGGCCGCAGCGGCCACGGCCGGCTGCGTGCTGTCGGGCCAGGCGGGCGAGCAGATCTGCGAGAAGGCCCTCGGCCGTCTGGAGCGCATCCTGCCGCAGATCGTCCTGGCCGACGGCGGCCACGCCAGCCGCTCGCCCGAGGCGGGGCTGGAGCTTCTGTTTGACCTGCTGACCCTGGACGACGCCCTGGTGCAGCGCGGCCGCGCCGCGCCGGAGGCCCTGTCCCGCGCTATCGACCGCCTGACCGGCGCCGCCCGTTTCTTCACCCTGGCCGACGGCGCTTTGGCCTGCTTCCAGGGCGGCGAAGCGGTGGCCAAGGCGCGGATCACAGCCGCCCTGGCCCATGACGACGGCGAGACCCGCCCGCCGGAACAGGCCCTGAACGTCGGCTATCAGAAGCTGACCGGCAAGAGCCTGCAGATCGCGGTGGACGCCGGGGCGCCGTCGCGCGGCGACCTCAGCCTCGCCGCCTGCGGCCAGCCCCTGGCCATCGAGATCGTCTGCGGCAAGGACCGCCTGATCACCAACGCCGGCTGGAGCCCCGACGCCGCCGCGCCGCAGGCCTTCCGCCTGACCGACGCGGCCTCGACCATCGCCGTGGGCGACGTGTCGGCGGGCGAGCCCCTGCGCGGCTTTCTCGCCACCCTGCTGGGCCCACGCCTTCGTGGCGGCGCGCGGCGGGTGGAGGTGCGGCGGCACGAGACCGACGCCGGCCTATGGCTGGACCTGTCGCACGACGGCTGGGTCCGCCGTTTCGGCCTGACCCACGAACGACGGCTCTATGTGGATCTGGCGGCCGACGAGCTGCGCGGCGAGGACCGCCTGGGGCCCGTGCATGTTCCCAAGGGCGACGGCCCGCGCCGCTACGCCCCCTTCGCGGTGCGTTTCCACCTGCATCCCGACGCCCGCGCCAGCGTGGCCCGCGACCACAAGAGCGTGCTGATCAAGGGTCCGTCCAATATTGGCTGGTGGCTGCGAAACGATGCGGTGGACGTGGCGGTGGAGCCGTCGGTCCACTTCGAGAACGGCGTCGCCCGCCGCTCCACCCAGATCGTCCTGCGCAGCCAGGCCCGCCTGGACAAGGGCGCCCGCATCCGCTGGAAGCTGACGCGGGCGGAGACCTGATCGGCGGCGTTGACTCCCCCGCCCTCTCGCCTATTTTCCGCGCCGCCTGCGTGACTGGCGCTAGAGGTGGGTCACCACCGGGGAGCGCGGGCCTTGAAACGTCGCGCGCCTGGGCTCCTACTCGTTCAAACCGAACCCCGGAGTCCCGCCGTGCCCGCCGCCCCCGACTATCCTTCCGCCCCTGATCTCGTCGCGCCGAAGCGCGCTCTGCTGTCGGTCTCCGACAAGACCGGCCTGGTCGAGGCGGCCAAGGTCCTGCACGAGGCGGGCGTCGAGCTGGTCTCCACCGGCGGCACCAAGGCGGCGATCGCGGCGGCCGGCCTGCCGGTGAAGGACGTCTCGGACCTGACCGGCTTCCCGGAAATGATGGACGGCCGGGTCAAGACCCTGCATCCCATCGTCCACGGCGGCCTGCTGGGCGTGCGCGACGCCGCCGACCACGCCAAGGCCATGGCCGACCACGGCATCGGCGCCATCGATATCCTGTACGTGAACCTCTACCCCTTCGAGGCCACGGTCGCGAAGGGCGGCAACTACGCCGAGTGCGTCGAGAACATCGACATCGGCGGCCCGGCCATGATCCGCTCGGCGGCCAAGAACCACGGCTATGTCGCTGTCTGCACCGAACCGTCCGACCTAGCCGAAGTGCTGGAGGCGCTGAAGACCGGCGGCACGACCCTGGCCCTGCGACAGACCTTGGCGGCCCGCGCCTATGCCCGCACGGCCGCCTATGACGCGGCGATCAGCGGCTGGTTCGCCGGCCAGCTGGGCCAGGACGCACCCGCCCGCAAGTCGATCGCCGGCAACCTCGCCCAGACCATGCGCTATGGCGAGAACCCGCATCAGAAGGCGGCCTTCTACACCTTCCCCAACCCGCGCATCGGCGTGGCCACGGCTGCGCAGCTGCAGGGCAAGGAGCTGAGCTACAACAACATCAACGACACCGACGCCGCCTTCGAGCTGATCGCCGAGTTCGATCCGGCAGACGCCCCGGCCGTGGCGATCATCAAGCACGCCAACCCCTGCGGCGTGGCCACCGGCGCGTCCCTGCGCGAGGCCTATGAGCGGGCCCTGGCCTGCGACCCGACCTCGGCCTTCGGCGGCATCGTAGCGGTGAACCGCCGCCTGGACCGCGCCGCCGCCGAAGCCATGGTCGAGATCTTCACCGAGGTGGTGATCGCCCCGGAAGCCGACGAGGACGCCGTGGCGGTGTTCGCGGCCAAGAAGAACCTGCGCCTGCTGGTCACCGGCGGCCTGCCGGACCCCCTGGCCCCCGGCGAGACGTTCAAGTCCGTCTCCGGCGGCTTCCTGGTGCAGTCACGCGACGACGCCCGCATCAAGGCCTCGGACCTGAAGATCGTCACCAAGCGCCAGCCGACCGAGACCGAGGTGCGCGACATGCTGTTCGCCTTCACCGTCGGCAAGCACGTGAAGTCCAACGCCATCGTCTATGCCCGAGGCGGCCAGACCCTGGGCGTCGGCGCCGGCCAGATGAACCGCAAGGACTCGGCCCGCATCGCCGCCCTGCGCGCCGCCGATTTCGGCCTGGACCTGAGCGGCTGCGCATGTGCGTCGGAAGCCTTCTTCCCCTTCGCCGACGGCCTGATCCAGGCGGCGGAGGCCGGCGCCACGGCGATCATCCAGCCCGGCGGCTCCATGCGTGACGCCGAGGTGATCGAGGCCGCCGACAAGGCCGGCCTGACCATGGCCTTCACCGGCGTGCGGGTGTTCCGCCATTAGGAGCCAAGCGCTGACCGTCGCCGGCTGGTCCGACCGGCTGGCGGCGAACATCGAGGTCAGCCGGCCCGAGGGGGCCGGCCCCTTCCCCGTCGTGCTGCTGATGCACGGCTGCGGCGGCCTGCAGCCGTTCATGCGGACCTACGCCGAGGCGGCGGTGGCCGCCGGCTTCGCGGCGGTGACCATCAACTCCTTCACCCCGCGCGGCCTGTCGCGGGCCACGGCGCACCTGGTGGTCTGCACCGGCCTGGGCGTTCACGGCCAGCGGCGGTCGGCCGACATCTTCGCCATGCTGCACTGGCTGAAGGGCCAGGACTGGGCCGACGCCGACCATGTGGCCGTCGCGGGCTGGAGCCACGGGGGCTGGACCATCCTCGACGCCCTGGCCCTGTCGCCCGCCACGGCGCGGGCCACCGGCCTGATCGACGTGGACCTGGCGGCCCTGGAACGCGTGAAGACGGCGGTGCTGGTCTATCCCTATGCCGGCCCGTTCAGCACGGCCCTGCGCCGGGGCTGGAGCGGACGCACCCCGCGCGTCGCCGCCGTGCTGGGCGGCAAGGACCAGGTGGTCGGCTTCCGGGCGGCGGAGCGGGTGCTGGGGCGGCTGTCGGCCGACGGCCTCGCCATCGACACCCTGAAGTTCGACGACGCCACCCACGCCTTCGACGACGACCGGGCCAGCGATCCGCGCACGCGACATCGGCCGGACTACGCCGTGCAGACCCAGGCCTTCTTCGCCCGGGCCCTGCGTTCAGCCCTCGCCTGATCCGGACATGAAAAAGGCCTGGCCCCGTCAGGAGCCAGGCCCCTTCCGATCTTCATCGCCGGCCGGTCAGGCCGCCGACACCACCTCGCGCAAGGCGCCGTTGGCGATGGTCAGCTTGGCGAAGCTCCAGTCGCCGCCCGCCGCCTCGATCTCGTCCACCGCCTTCTTGGCGGCGCGGACCGGATCGGCGCGCAGGGCCGACCAGGACGACACCGCCGCCTTGGCCGCGTCCAGGCTGTCGCCAGCCTGAGCATTGGCGGAGAACTTCATCACCGCCTCGCCAAGGGCCGCCTGCTCGGACAGCAGATCCTCGATCAGGCGGCGGACCGCCATGCGCTCGAAGGCGTCGCCGGCCGGCAGACCGCCCGCGGCCGCCCGCAGGCGGTCGAAGGCGAAGGCCGAACCCACGCGGTGATAGAGACGGCCAGCCTGCTGCGGGGTCCAGCCCTGCTTCCAGGCCAGATCCGCCACATCGCTGACGCTGGTCAGGGTGCGCAGGGCCGCGATCTCCTGGGCCAGGGCCTCGGGCGCGCCCAGGGCGACGAAGCCCTTGGCGCGCTTGGCCAGGCTCTTCTGGTCCAGCTGGGACAGCAGGGCCGAGCCTTCGGCGCGCAGGGCGTCGGCGGCCGGGCGGTACAGGTCGATCAGCCCCTGGACAGTGACGTCGCCGCGCGTGGCGCGACGGGCCAGCCAGAAGGTCTGCCGGCGCAGGACCAGCGAGACTTCCGAGAACAGGGCCGTCTGGGCGGCCGCCGGGATCTTCAGGTCCTGGGCGGCGATGGCGTCCCACGCCTCGTCCAGGCGGAAGATGCGGCGCGCCGCCTCGAAGGCCAGGACCATGGCGCGGGTGTCGCAGCCGGCCGCGCCGCGCAGGCGGAACGGGAAGGTCGGGCCGCACAGGTTGACGATCTCGTTCGACAGCACCGTCGAGATGATCTCGCGACGCAGGCGGTGACGCTTCATCTCATCGCCGTACTTGCCCAGGGCCTTCGGGAAATAGGCCTCGAGCGTGGACTCGAAGAAGGCGTCGTCCGGACCGGTGGAGGCCACCAGCTCGTCGAACAGGTCGAGCTTGGAATAGGCCAGCAGCACCGCCAGTTCCGGACGCGTCAAACCCTTGCCCGTCTGGCCGCGTTCGATCAGGGCGGTGGCGTCGGGCAGGCCCTCGACCTTGCGGTCCAGACGGCCGCGCTGCTCCAGATCGGCCATGAAGCGCTGATAGGCGTCCAGGTCCGCCGCCCCGCCTTGCTGAGCGAGGGTCAGGGCCAGGGTCTGATCATAATTGTGCACCAGCACATGCTCGGCGACCTCGTCGGTCATCGAGGCCAGCAGCGTGTTGCGGTCGGGGCGGGAGAGATTGCCGCCGCGCTCCACCATGCCGGTGAGGATCTTGATGTTCACCTCGTGGTCGGAGCTGTCGACCCCGGCGGAGTTGTCGATGGCGTCGGTGTTGATCCGGCCGCCCCCTCCGCCTGCGCCCAAGCGGGCGAACTCGATGCGGCCAGCCTGGGTCAGGCCCAGATTAGCGCCCTCGCCCACCACCTTGACCCGCAGGTCAGAGCCGTTGACCCGGACGGCGTCGTTGGCCTTGTCGCCCGCCTCGGCGTTGGTCTCGCCCTTGGCCTTCACATAGGTGCCGATGCCGCCGAGATAGAGCAGCTCGGCGCGGCTCTTGAGGATGGCGGTCATCAGGTCGGCCGGAGAGACCTCGTCGGCCTTCAGGTCGAGCACCGCCTGGACTTCCGGCGACAGCGGGATGGTCTTCAGGCTGCGGGCGAAGACGCCGCCGCCCTTGGAGATCTTGCTGCGGTCATAGTCGTCCCAGGACGAACGCGGCAGCTTGAACATGCGGTCGCGCTCGGCCCACGAGGTCGCCGGATCCGGATCGGGATCCAGGAAGATGTGGCGGTGGTCGAAGGCGGCGACCAGCTTGGTCGCCTTGGACAGCAGCATGCCGTTGCCGAACACGTCGCCCGACATGTCGCCGACGCCGACGACGGTGAAGGGCTCGGTCTGGATGTCCTTGCCCAGCTCGCGGAAGTGGCGCTTCACCGCTTCCCACGCGCCACGCGCGGTGATGCCCATGACCTTGTGGTCGTAGCCCACCGAACCGCCCGAGGCGAAGGCGTCGCCCAGCCAGAAGCCGTAGTCGTCGGCCAGGCCGTTGGCGATGTCGGAGAAGGTCGCCGTGCCCTTGTCGGCGGCGACGACCAGATAGGGGTCGTCACCGTCATGGGCGATGACGCCGGCCGGGCGGATGACCTCGCCGTCGGCGCCGAGGTTGTCGGTGATGTCGAGCAGGCCCGACAGGAAGGTCTTGTAGGCGACGACGGCCGCGGCGCGGGTCTCGTCCGGGGTCCCGCCGCGGGGCAGGGCCTTGGGATAGAAGCCGCCTTTCGAGCCGACCGGCACGATCACCGCGTTCTTCACCTGCTGCGCCTTCACCAGGCCCAGCACCTCGGTGCGGAAGTCGTCACGGCGGTCGGACCAGCGCAGGCCGCCGCGCGCCACCGGGCCGAAGCGCAGGTGGACGCCCTCGACGTGTGGAGCCCAGACGAAGATCTCGCGATAGGGCTTGGGCGCCGGCAGATCGTCCAGCTCACGGCTGGCGACCTTGAAGCTGATATGCGGCTTGGACGCGCCGTTGGCGTCCTGCTGGTAGAAGTTGGTCCGCTTCACCGCCCCGACCAGCAGGGCCAGGCGGCGCAAGACACGGTCGTGGTCCAGGCTGGCCACGGCCTGCAGGGCCTCGACCACCTGGGCCATGATGGCCTGGGCCTGGGTTTCGCGGGCCTCGGCGTCCGGCGCCAGGGCCGGGTCGAACTTGGTGCGGAACAGGTCGAGGATCAGGCGGGCGACGCCAGGGTGGGCGCTGAGCGCTTCTTCCTGCACGGCCTGGCTGGGATCGAGACCGCTCTGCTGGCGGTACTTGGCCAGGGCGCGGATCAGGGCCGCTTCGCGCCAGGAAATGCCAAGCTCGAGAACCAGACGATTGAAGCCGTCGCTCTCGGTATGGCCGGTCCAGACCGCCGTGAACGCCGCCTCGAACGGTGCGCGGGCGTCGTCGAACACCAGGTGCTCGCCCTGGTCGTCCTGCAGCAGGAACTCATGCACCCAGACCGGGCGCGGGGCGCCGTCGGGGCCGATCGGCGTGACCTTGTTGCCTTCCTCGATCAGGGCCTTGAGGCCCATGTGTTCGAGGATCGGCAGGACATTGGCCAGCGGGGCCGCCTCACGCGGGCGGTACAGCTTGAAGCGGAACTGCAGCGGCGTGTCGGTCGGCTTGCGGAAGGCGCGGATGCGGACCGGCTCGTCGGCGGACATGTCCTCGATCACCGCCATGTCGGCCAGGGCCTCGGCGGCGTCGTTCTCATCGCGGTAGCCGGGCGAGAAGGCGCTGGCGTAGCGGGCGAGGGTTTCACCCACCGCGCCACGGGCCACGCCGCCGGCGCGGGCGGCCGCCTCGAAGCGGTCCTCCCAGGTGCGGGCGACATCGGCGATCTGGGTCTCCACCGCCGACAGGTCCGGGCTCGGGTGTTCGCCCGGCGCGACGCCGATGATGTAGTGGACCCGCGCCAGGGGGGCGTCCGAGAAACTGGGATAGTAGGCCGAGACGCGGCCGCCAAAGGCCTGCGCCAGGACGTCGCCGGCCCGGGCGCGGACGCCGGAATCATAACGGTCGCGCGGCACGAACAGCAGGATCGACACGAAGCGGTCGAAGGGGTCGCGGCGGGCGAACAGCCGCACGCGCGGCCGGTCATAAAGGTGCAGAACGCCCAGGGAGATGTTGAGCAGCTCGTCCTCGCCCATCTGGAACAGCTCGTCCCGGGGATAGGTCTCGACGATGTTGCGCAGGCGCTTGGCGTTGTGGCTGCCGGGGGCGAAGCCGGCGCGCTGGGTGACGCCGGCGATCTTGCGGCGGATCAGCGGCACTTCATGGGCCGGAGTTCTCATAGCCCTCGGCGGTGAACAGGCCGACGAAGCGGATCTCGCCCGACGGCTTGCCGTCCGCGCCGTAACGCTTGACCCCGATATAGTCCATGTAGGCGTGGCGGTGAACGCGCGAGCGCAGGTTGGACTTGGCCACCACCACCGGGTCGCCGACTTCCAGGTGCCGGCGCAGCTGGGCCGACAGTATGGCCGGCTCGCTGGCGCGGCGCAGGACGGCGCGGGACTGGTCGCGCAGGACGCCCAGGCTGCCTTCCGGCTGATACAGGGGCTCCTCCGCCGCATAGCCGCCGTCGGCGGTGCGCGGATACTCGTAGGAACGGGCGCCGAGGAAGACGAAGTGATCGTCCTCGAGCCAGGACAGGAAGGCGATCAGCTCTTCACGCTCGGCCGCCGATTCGGGGGCCGGCGCGGCGCGCAGCTCCTCCACCGTGCGGCGCATCAGGGCGCGCATGCCTGAGAAATCCTCGACCGCGACCTTCACGTCCACCAAGGTGGCGTGGATGGCCTCGACCAGGGCGTCCTCGCGGTCCTCGCCCACCGGATCGAGGTGGACCTGGATCATCGAGCGGCGAACGTTCGCCAGCTCCACCACGGGGTGGAACATGGCGCGGACGGTGAAGCCGAGGTCGGCGATTTCGCCCATGATGGAGTCGACGAGGAACGGACGGTCGGGCTGGACGATCTCCAGCAGGTCGTAGCCCAGGTCCCGCCCGCCTTCGCCGACCGCGCGGCGCAGGCGAAGGGCGGGGTCCGACAGGCCGTCCGCCCGGGCGTAACGCCAGAACTCGGCGAGAACGGCGGCGAGGTCGCCTTCGCTCAGCCCGACAAGCTCGTCGGGGGCGAAGTCGTCGATCACCTGGATCAGGAAACCCTCGGCGGAGGGTGCGTCCGCGCCAAGCTGCGCGGCGAAGGCCTTCTTCAAGGCGTCGGATACGAAGTCAGCTGCGACTGACGGGCGGACTTTTGCGCCGCTCATAGGGTAACCCCGTTTTTCTTCCTCCCGCGGGCGCGCTTGCCCGCGTTCAATGGGATCAACCCTGACACGGGAGGGGAAACAACCCCCTGATTGGAAAAAAACCGGTTTTGCCACACCCAGAACGCGAAAGCGCCGCCGGATGGGGGAAATCCGGCGGCGCAATGGTTCGCCATGGGGGAAATGGCGTCACCTTGGGCGGTCTCGACGATTTTCGCCGATCCGCGCTTCGGACCTGGGGGAACGTCCGATGGTCTCTAGATAGGGAGGTCCGTCGGAGATTAAAGCCCCCTCAAGAAGAAGGTTTTGCGGGTGAATTTTTCCGGGGCCGGGACGCGGGCTTTCGGGGGGTCCGCGCCGGCGCGTCGTCGACGCCCAGGGGGTCTCCATCGGCCGAAAGCAGGATGGCGATCCGGCGGCCGCCCTCGAACTGGGCCAGGATCACCATGGTCATGACCGCCAGCGGCGTGGACAGGAAGGCGCCGGGCAGACCCCAGACCAGGCTCCAGAACGCCAGGGCCAGCAGCACCACCACCGGGTCCATGTTGAGGCTGTCGCCCTGCATCCGCGGCTGGATCACATTGCCGACCACGAATTGCACGCCCTGCAGGATGCCCAGCAGCAGGATCGCCTGCCACCAGGTCTCGAACTGCACCAGGGCGAAGACCGGCGGCAGGGCCACCCCGATCACCCCGCCGACGATGGGAATGTAGGAGGCCAGGAAGATCAGGAAGGCCCAGAACAGCGCGCTGTCCAGGCCCACCGCCGCCATGGCGATCCACGAGCCGACCGCGATCATCAGGCCGGTGACCGTCTGGATCCACAGATAGCGCTCAACCCCGCTGCGGATGCGGTCGAAGATCTTGGCGGCGTCACGGCGCTCCGCCTCGTCGCGGTACAGCTTCTTGGTCTTCTGATTGAAGCCCTGGCGCGAGGCGATGATGAAGCCGAGATAGATCAGCACGAACACCGCGTCGGACGCGAAGTTCTGGAAGCCGCCGGCCACCGCCCCGATATAGCGGGCCGGATTGAAGCGGCCGATCAGCTCGCGCACCGGCGGCGGGGCGGCCACGCCCAGCAGGTCCGCCACCTGGGCGATCCGTCCGTCGATGCGCGGGCCGTAGTGGATCAGCTTGTTGACGAACCCCGCCGCGTTGGCGGCGACGAACCACAGCGTCAGGCCCAGGAACAGGATCGAGAAGACCACCGCCGCCGGCATGGCCAGCCGCGCGGGGAATCCCGGAATCCGGTCCTTCAGCAGCCGGGCGAAGCCGTCGATCATCACCGCCAGAAACAGGGCCAGGGCCAGGGGCGTGAGGATGCCGCGCAGGAAATCAGAGGGTGAATCCCACCGCCACGGCGGCGATGATGATCAGCGAGGTGCGCGAGGTGGCGGGGGGCGTGACGGCCATGACGGGTCCAGTTTGGGGCGAGCGACTGTCGAGTTCGGCCCGCGTCCCGTCAATGGCGACGCTTCAGACCAGCTCGGCGTGTTCGAACACCTGGTTCCGCACAACGCCCCAAGGCTGAGCTTGGCTCCCGACATTCTGGTCAAGCTCCAGATCCAGCATCGGGTTGCTCCAGTACAACTCCGTGTGCGTCTCCAGCGTCCCCGATCCGTCGGTCATGGCGGCCGAGCCGTAGGCGGTCGGCAGATGCACGTTGAATTGCGCGAGACCGTCCTGGGCCAGGTCAATCAGGAAGCGGTTATTGGCCGTCACGTAGGGGCCGGCATCGGCCTTCTGCGCCTCGGCGAGCAGCCAACCGACCATCGCCGCCTTGGTTCCAGTCCCGTTCTGGCCGTCGCCGCCGTAACTGGCGAAATAGGCGACGCGGGCGCTGGTCAGCAGGGCGGTGACCTTGGCGTCGGTCGCATCGATCCCGAAGATCTGCTCATAGGCCTTGTCGGTCGCCTGGCGCAGGTTCAGGCCGCCGTAGTCGTCGGCGAAGTCCGCGCGCCCCTCGCCCAGCTTGCCCAGGTTCACCGCGAAGTTGATGTAGCGGTTCTCGATATTGAACCGAGCGTAATAGGGATCGTTCAGGTCGCCGGCGTTGTCGGCGCTGTTGATCAGGAAATCCAGGCCGCTGGCCGTCGGCGTGCGACCCGTGAAGAAGTCATAGGCCAGATTGGCCACCGAAGTCGTCGAGCCCGCCCAATCGGCGATCTGCGCCCTGGCGGCCGCCAGACTGATGGCGCCGCTGTCCACCTGGGCCGCCAGACCCGGCAGAAGATCGGCGAAGGCCTTCATCGGATTGGGGACCACCGCGCCGTCCGACAGGATAAGCGTCGCCGGCGCCGTCACCGGGTTCACCCGCAGCACGTGCTCGAAGCTGGCCTGCAGGACGCTGATCGTCCCGGCGCTCCCCGCCGCGGCCTTGGCTCCGTACAGGGTCTGGACGCCGTTGATGTCGTCGGCGGTCAGGGTCCCGGCGCGATTGGCGCTGGTGATCTGCGGATACATCACCGCGTTCTGGATGCTGGTGTGCTCCAGACCCAGGGCGTGGCCGATCTCATGGACGGCGGTGCTGTAGAAATTGTCCCGGTCGTAGGCGTCCACGTCGAAATAGACCTGGGCGACGCGCATCTCCCCGCCGCTGTACCAGAACCGGGCGGTGGCGAGCGTCGATCCTTCCCCCGGCCCAGGCCGGCCGTCGATCGGGGCGTCGCCGATGCGGATATCGACGCTGGACGCGTCGGCCACCCAGACGAAGTCGATATTGGACACCGCCTCCCAGGCGTCGAACGCCGCCTGGACAAGCGCGCGGTAACCCGCGGCGATGGGCGTCATGCTGGTATAGCCGGAAGGCAGGCCGCCGAGGGCGCCCTCGGCGAAGCTCCAGGTGACGGTCGCGCCGACACCGTACTGGGCGGAATCCCACTTGGCGGGTCCGAAAACGGGCATAGCTCACTCCACGTGGGCCACCCCTGTCCCGTCAACGTTGTAACCCGGGATGGGATGCGCGCGAAAGCGGCTGATGTCGCTTCTTTGCGCCGCGGACTCAGGCGGCGGTGGAGCGTCGGCGCGGCGCGGCCTTGCGGGACAAGGGGTGGGTCCAGTTGGACAGAGTGTCCACCGGCGCGGGGCGGCCGATCGCGTAACCCTGGACCTCGGCGCAGTTCTCGCCGCGCAGGAAGGCCAGCTGCTCGCCGGTCTCCACACCCTCGGCGACAACGGGGATATCCAGGCTGCGGCCCAGGCTCAGCACCGCCTTCACGATGGCGGTGGCGCGGTCGTGGCGGTGGATGCTCTCGACGAAGCTCTTGTCGATCTTGAGCTTGTCGAAGGGGAAGGACTGCAGGGTCGACAGCGACGAATAGCCGGTGCCGAAATCGTCCATGGCGATGCGCACGCCCAAGGCCTTCAGCTGGCGCAGGTTGTCCAGGGCTCGCTGGTAGTCCTTGAACAGGGCGCTTTCGGTCACTTCCAGCTCAAGCCGCTGCGGCGACAGGCCGGAATTGACCAACACCCCGTGGACCATGGCCGACAGGCCAGGCTGGTTCAGCTGCAACGGCGACAGGTTCACCGCCACGTTCAACGGACGCTCCCAGGCCATGGCGTCGGCGCAGGCGCGGTTGAGCACGAAGGCGCCGAGGGCTTCGATCAGACCGCTTTCCTCGGCGATCGGTATGAACTCCACCGGCGGGATCATGCCGCGCGTGGGATGGTTCCAGCGCACCAGCGCCTCGAAACCGCAGACCTCGCCGTCCGAGGTGCGCGCCTGGGGCTGGTAATAGACCATCAGCTCTTCGGCCTGGATGGCGGCCTTCAGCTCCCAAGCCAGATTACGGCGCTCGCGGATGGTCTCATCCATCTCGCGCTTGAAGAAGCGATAGCGGTCGCGGCCGCTTTCCTTGGCCCGGTAAAGGGCCATGTCGGCGTTGGCCAGAAGGGCGGCGGCGGTGCGCCCGTCGTCCGGGCACAGGCTGACCCCGATGCTGACGCTCAGGGAAAGCTCGTGGCCCTCATAGCTGAACGGCTTGCGCATGACCTCAAGCACCCGCGCGGCCAGTTCGGCCGCAGCGGACGGCTGGTCGCGGCCGCCGATCTGCACGATCACGAATTCGTCCCCGCCCAGGCGCGCGGCGAAGGAGGGGGCCGGCAGCAGGCTGGACAGACGTTGCGCCGCCTCGACCAGCAGGGCGTCGCCGGCGGCGTGGCCGTGAACGTCGTTGGCGTCCTTGAACTTGTCGAGGTCCAGGCACAGCAGGGCCAGACCCTCGCGCGAGGCCTCGACCCGCTCCAGCGCCGACGATAGGCGCGCCTGCAAGGCGTGGCGGTTGGGCAGGCCGGTCAGACCGTCATGCTCGGCCAGATAGCGGATCTTCTCTTCCGCCGAGCGGCGCTCGCGCAGGTCGCGGATCGCCAGAACGGTCAGGCCCGTGCTTTCGGTGCGGCGACCGTCGTCCAGCACGCGCGAGAACACCTCCACCGGGATCTCGACCGAACCGTTGCGGGGCCGCAGCACGGCCTCGCGGCGGTGTTCGATGCGCGGCGCGGCGCTCTTGTCGAACACCAGCAACTCGCCTTCCACCCGCTCGCCGCGGATGTCGCCCAGGGGCGCGCCGATCAGTTCGCAGAAGGCGGCGTTGGCGTCGTTCAGCCGGCCGTCCTCGACGACCACGATGCCCTCATAGGCGGCGTTGGCCAGACGGCGGGTGCGCTCCACGGCCGAGCGGTTGGTCTGGGATTCGATGACCACCGCGCCCAGGCCGCCCAGGACGATCATGCCGGTGATGCCGGTCACGGCGAAGGTCAGGACCCCGCCCGACAGCAGCTGGCTCGGAACAACGATGGTGGGGTCCGGAATGACGGTGATGGCGCCCATTCCGGTGAAGTGAAGGGCGCAGACGCCCGTGGCGAACAGGGCGCCGGCCATCATCTGGCGGCTCAGGCTGCGCGCCCGGCCAGCCACAAGAAGAGCGGCCACAGCGCCGATGACGCCGAACAGCACCGAGGCGCCGACGATGGACTGCTCCCAGACGAGTTGGCCCTGGGTCTCGAAGGCCGACATGCCCTCATAGTGCATGGCCGCCACGCCCAGGCCGATCAGAACGCCGCCGGCCACCTGGTTGTCGCTCTCGCGACGCACGGCGCCCACGGCGAAGCCGCCGCCGATGAACACCACCGCGATCATCAGCGAGGCCAAGGTGCCCATCGGCTCGTAGCCGGTGGGCAGGCCGGGCTGATAGGCCAGCATGGCGATGAAGTGGGTGGCCCAGACGCCGGAGCCCGCGACCAGACCGGTCAGCAGCAGCCAGGCCGCGCGGACCATGCCCTCCGAGCCACGGATCCGCGAGAACAGCCGGAAGGCCGTCAGGCATGCCGAGAAACAGACGACCGCCGCGACCAGAACGAGCCGGAAGTCGTGCTCGGTGGTCAGGCACGTCAGAACTTTGAGCACGCGGCGCCCTTATCCCAAGAACAAGGGGGCACCCTGCACTACCGTTGGCAAAGAAATCGTTTCGAAGACTGGATTTATTCGCGCAACACCAATCTCCGTAAAGGTTTCCGCGCTTTAACTATACGGCCTTGCCGTCTTTCGAATAGCCCAGATCTTCCAGGTCGTCGTCGCTCAGCCGCGATGATTCATAGCGCGAGGCGCGGGCGCCGCCCGCGTCTGAAAGATCACCACCCGCCGCCAGCCCGACTTCGTCATCGGCGCCGCGCGACAGGCCCATCGTCGACCGGACAGCGAGGTTCTGATCGTCTTCCAGGGCCTCGTCGTCGAACTCGCCGTTGTCGGCGTCGGCTTCCAGTTCGATGATCTCCTCGTCGTCGAGATCTTCGGCGATAAGGGCGTCATCATCGTCCGCGTCGCCAGCCGCCTGGGTCAGGTCCTCGACGTCGGGCATTTCCTCGAAGGTTCGGAACTCGGCGTTGGGGCCGCCCTGCTCGTCGAGAGACATGTTGTCCTCGTCGAAGGTCTCCGCCTGATCCTGTTCCCAGTCGCCGTTCGTATCGGTCATGACCATCTCCTGTGCTGGACAGCGAAACGGGCGGCGTTGAGGCGATGTTCCTGAAGCGAGAAGAAACAGGAGCCGAAACGAAAAAGGGCCCGCCGAAGCGGACCCTTTTCAACTCGAAGCTCCAATCGGGAGATTGGAGCGGGCGAAGAGATTTCGAACTCTCGACCCCAACCTTGGCAAGGTTGTGCTCTACCACTGAGCTACGCCCGCATCGGGGGGCGGCGAACCGCGTCCCCAAATTCGAGAGGCCGGCTTATGGCAGAGGCCTCTAGCCTTTGCAAGCCGCCTGTCGAAGAAAATCACGCCCCCAGTTTCGGAGCCTTCAAACGGCGCTTGTTGACGTGGTCCGTCGGCCCCGGCCCCAGCTCTTCCGGCAGCTCTCCCTTGAAGTAATAGCGCTGCCAAGCTTCCTTCACCGCCTCCGGCTCCCGGCGGAAGATTCGGGCGTTGAATTCGCCGCGCTGGCGGCTCCACGCGTCGTACTGGTCACGCAGCTCGTCGTTGCGGGCCAGGGAGCGGGTCACCGGCTGCACCTGGGCCAGCGGCTTGTCCTGCACCAGGGTGATGAAACAGAACGGCTCGCCCTTTTCGAAGCGGACCTCGCCCGGGCGGGTGAAAATCCAGTTCATCGTGAAGGGGAACGGCAGCCAGTCGGTCTCCACCAGGCCGGTCAGGGCCTGGATGCCGTCCTTCACATGGTTCGGCGCGCCGGTGGTCCACATGGACCAGCCCGGAGGACTGCGGAACAGATAGCCGGGGTGGAAGGTCAGAACCCCATGGCTGAAGTGTGATTTCACGAAATCGGTGAAGTCCGGAAACGGGTGGTCCGGCGTCAGGCGGATGTCGTCCTGATGCTTGCCGCCAGTCCAGGTCGCCGTGAAGCCGACCGGGCACAGGATCTCCCACCCGGAGGTGTTGGCCATGGTCAGGGGCAGACAGCGGTACGGGTGCCGGTCCGAAAAGGTCTCCATCCACCCGCGTTGCGGGCGCCCCGGCACGATGTCCGGCGGGCGGTTGCAGGTGGGGTAGCACTCGAGCTGCATGCAGGGTCCTCAAGCTTGGATGTCGAAACACCTCTAACCTTGAGCCTTGGCCTGCGCTAGGGAGGCGGCATGACCGGCCCCGCTGCGCGCTCCGACCTCTTCGCCTTCTTCGATCGCCACGGCGTCGATCACCTGACCCACGAGCACCCGCCGGTGTTCCGGGTCGAGGAAGGCCACGCGATCAAGGCGGCGCTGCCCGGCGGCCACACCAAGAACCTGTTCCTCAAGGACAACAAGGATCAACTGTGGCTGATCTCGGCGCTTGGCGAGACCCAGATCGACCTGAAGGCCCTGCCCGCCGTGATCGGTTCGGGCCGGCTGTCCTTTGGCCGGGAAGAGCTGATGGTCGAGGTCCTCGGCGTTACGCCTGGCTCGGTCACCGCCTTCGGCCTGATCAACGATCGCGACCGCCGGGTGCGCTTCGTCCTCGACGCCGCCCTGGCCGCCGCCGACCCGGTGAATTTTCACCCGCTGAGCAATGACGCGACCACCGCGGTGTCCCAGGCCGGCTTCCGACGGTTCCTGGCGGCCTTGGACATCGAGCCCATGATCGTCGATTTCGGCGCCATGACGCTCGCCGCGCGTTGAAGCTCGCGGCGCTTGCGACCACATTAGCGACTTGGAATTCTGGAGCACCCGACCATGACCCTGATCGGCGAGGGCCTCGCGCCCGCAAAGAACAGCGCCGCCGACGACCTGATCAAGGAAGGCTCCGACGCCAGCTTCATCGCCGACGTCATCGAGGCGTCCAAGACCCAGCCCGTCATCGTCGATTTCTGGGCTACCTGGTGCGGCCCGTGCCGTCAGCTGACCCCGGCGCTTGAAAAGGCCGTGACCGCCGCCGGCGGCGCGGTGAAGCTGGTGAAGATCGACGTCGACAAGAACCCGGCCTTCGCGGGCCAGCTGCGCGTGCAGTCGATCCCCACCGTCTACGCCTTCGTCAACGGCCAGCCGGTGGACGGCTTCATGGGCGCGCTGCCCGACAGCCAGGTGAAGGCCTTCATCGACAAGCTGGCTGGCCCCGCCGCCCCCTCCGACGTCGACGCGATCCTGGCCCTGGCCAAGGAGTCCATGGACCTGGACGACATCGGCGGCGCGGCCCAGGCCTATGCCGAGGCCCTGTCCTTGGACCCAGAGAACATCAAGGCGATCGGCGGTCTGGCCCGCTGCTACCTGGCCGGCGGCGACATCGATCGCGCCCGTGAACTGGCGGATATGGCGCCCGCCGACGCCAAGGACCCGGATCTGGAAAGCGTCCGCGCCGCCCTGTCCCTGGCCGACGACGCGCCGTCGGAGACCAGCGGGTTCGAAAAGCGCCTGGCCGCCGACGCCGACGATCACGAGGCCCGCTTCGAACTGGCCAAGGCCCTGGCCGGCCAAGGGCGGCTGGATGCGGCGGCGGACAACCTGCTGACCATCATCGAGCGCGACCGCGCCTGGAACGACGAGGCGGCGCGCAAGCAGCTGCTGACCGTCTTCGAGGCGGCCGGCCCCATGTCCGAGGTCGCCAAACACGGTCGGCGACGTCTATCCTCGATCCTGTTCTCGTAAGGAGCGGCACATGCCCACCGGCTATCGGAAGGCTGCGGACCTGCCCCAGGTGATCCCGGTGTTTCCGCTGGACGGAGCCTTGCTGCTTCCGGGCGGGCAGTTGCCGCTCAACATCTTCGAGCCGCGCTATCTGAACATGCTCGACGACGCCATGGGCGGAGAGCGGATCATCGGCATGATCCAGACCCGCCATGGCGGCGATCCGGAGCGCCCTCGCCTCGCCGCCATCGGCTGCCTGGGCAAGGTGACCAGCTTCGCCGAGACCGCCGACGGCCGCTACCTGATCACCCTGACCGGCATCTGCCGTTTCGTGGCGGGCGAAGAGCTGCCGGCGCGCACGCCCTACCGGCAGGTCCGGGCCGACTACGCCCCGTTCGAGCACGACCTGACCAGCATGGATGTCGGGCTGGAGCTGGACCGGGGTCCGTTCCTGGCGGCCCTGAAGCACTATCTGGAGCGCCGGGGGATGGAGATCGACTGGGAAAGCGCCGAAAGCGCGCCCTGCGACGCCCTGGTCAACAGCCTGTCCATGGCCCTGCCCTTCGACGCCCAGGAAAAGCAGGCCTTGCTGGAGGCGCGCACGGCCGAAGACCGCCGCACCGCCCTGATCGCCATGCTGGAGATCGACGCCGCCGCCGGCCCCGATGACGAACCGACCGCCATCCAGTAGAAGGCGGCCATGAGCGATCCTTTCGACACCCCCGCCGCCGATATCGACCCGCGCCTGCTGGAGGTTCTGGTCTGCCCCGTCAGCCGCGGCCCGCTGGACTATGACCGCAAGGCCGGCGAGCTGGTCAGCCGCCAGGCCAAGCTGGCCTATCCGATCCGCGACGGCGTGCCGATCATGCTGGCCGAAGAAGCCCGCATCCTCGAGGACTGACGCTCAGCTCAGGCCCCGCTCCTCGTCCAGGGACAGCACTAGGTCCGCATAGCCGGGCATGGTCGCCAGGATATGCCGGGTCAGGCGCTCGTAGTGCTGGATGAAGGCGGCGATCTCGTCGTCGCCCATGACGCGCCCCGCGTCCGGCGACTGGAGGCGAAGCGCCTCTTCCTGCTGTCGCCGCCAGCCATGCACGACCTCGAAGCCCGGCGCGGCGAGAAACACCAACCGGTCGATGCGGCTGAACAGCGCCCCATAGGGTCCCCCAAGCACGGCGTTGGCGTGACGACGCCAGGCCGCCTGCGGGTCCCGTCGGGCCTCCAGGGCGTTGGCGGGCGCGATCAGCTGGTGCTCGGCCTGCAGCCGTGCGCCGACGCACCAGCCCTCGAAGATCAGGACATCCAGCGGCGCATCCAAGCGCCGCCAGGACGACCGCGGGACCGGGTCGTCGGTCGCCTTGTCGAAGCGCGGCAGGGTCACGGATCGTCCCGCCTTCACGTCATCCAGGATCGACAGGCCCCGGGCGACATCGTGCGTGCCGGGCGGCCCTCGGGTCGCGAAGAGCGGGTGAATGTCCTGCGCCATCTGTTGTCGCGCCGCATGCGACAGGTAGAGATCGTCGATCGACAGGGCGTCGACGCGGAGACCCCGCGCGGTCAGCCGCTCCGCCAGACCGGCCGCCAGGGTCGACTTCCCCGATCCCTGGGCGCCGCAGAGGCCCAGGATGAACGGCCCATCGCGCCGCCACCCGTCGAGGGCGGCCTCGATCGCATCAAGCGACGCGATCAAGCGGCGCCTCTCCCTGAAGAAGCGGTCGAGATTATCGGCCACGCGCATCCCCATGGCGGTCCGCGTCTCCAACGTGGCGCTGCCCAGGTGGGGCAACAGCACCAGGTTCGGCGCGGCCAGAAGGACCGGGTTCACCTGGGGTTCGCCCTGATAGACGTCCAGCCCGGCGGCGGCGATGACGCCTTTATTCAGGGCCCTGGCCAAGTCCTCCTCCGCCACCACCGAGCCTCTGGCCGTATTGATCAGGATGGCGCCGGGCTTCATCCGCGCCAGCAGATCGGCGTCGATCATGTGGTGGGTCGCGGGGCCGCCCGGCGTATGCAGGGACAGCACGTCGCTGACGGCGGCCAGCCCCTGCAGCGTGTCGTGATAGATCGCCCCGTCCTCATCCTCGACGCGGCGCCGGCTGTGATAGGCGATCTTCATGCCCAAAGCGGCGCGCGCCCGCTGGGCCGTGGCGCGGGCGATCCGGCCATAGCCGACCAGGCCCAGGGCCTTGCCCGCCAGCGACTGGCCCAGCAGATGGGTCGGCCGCCAGCCCGCCCAGCGCCCCTCGCGCAGTTCCCGTTCGCCCTCGCCGGCGCGCCGACTGGTCATCAGGATCAGCAGCAGGGCCAGCTCCGCCGTCGCGTCGGTCAGGACATCGGGCGTGTTGGTCACCACCAGCCCGGCCGCCTTGGCGGCGCCCAGGTCGATATGTTCGAATCCCGCGCCATAGTTGGCGATGATCCGCACGCGCGGGTCCGGTTCGGCCAGCACCGAGGCCGGAATCCGGTCGGACACCGTCGGGCACAGGGCGTCGAACCGCGCCATGGCTTCCCGGAAGCGCGCCTCGCTCAAGGGCTGGTCGTCGGTATTGAGCGTGACGTCGTAGTGCGCCGCCAGCCGCGCCTCGACCGCATCGGGCCAACGGCGGCTGAGGAGGATTTTCGGCTTCATGAACGCGGACAGCCCATCGAGACCCTCACCTAGAGCGCTTCGCCCCGCAGCAGTCGTGGCGTGTCGCCCACTGCGCCGCCGGCTTCCTGCATGAAGAACCGCCGCGCCGGTCCGATGCGGTTGATCACCGCCATCCCCGCCCCGCGCACGAAACGCAGCAGCGGATCGTCGTTGGAGAACAGCCGCACGAAGGCGTCGGACGAGGCGGCGATCATGGCGTTGTCGAACCGCCGCCAGCGGGCGTAGCGGTCCAGAACCGCCAGGGAGCCGATGTCCTCGCCAGCCCGAACCGCCTCAACCAACACCTCGGCCAGGGCGGCGACGTCCTTAAGGCCCAGGTTCAGGCCCTGGCCGGCGATGGGATGGATGCCGTGGGCGGCGTCGCCCAGCAGCGCCACGCGCGGCGCGGCCAGCCGCTCGGCCAGGGACAGCGACAGCGGATAGACGAAGGTCGGGCCGGCGATCTCGACCCGGCCCAGGAAATCGCCGAACCGGCGGTTCAGGAAGGCGTGCAGCGCCTCGGGACCGGAGGCCTTAAGCGCGTCGCCGCGCGCGGTCTTCTCGGTCCACACCAGGCTGGCGCGGTTTTCGGTCAGCGGCAGAATGGCGAAGGGGCCGCCCGGCAGAAAATATTCATGGGCCACACCTTCGTGCGGGCGCTCCAGCTTCACGGTCGCCACCACGCCGGACTGACCGTAGCCCCAGCCGACGGTGCCGATGCCGGCCTGGCGGCGGATCACAGAGCCCCGGCCCTCGGCGCCGACCACCAGCGGGGCGCGCAGAACCTGGCCGCCGCCCAGGGTGACGGCCGCGCCGCCGCCCTCCACCGTCAGGTCCGTGACGCTTTGCGGCGCGATCACCTGGACCAGGGGGCTTTTCAGCACGGCGGCCGACAGGGCGAGGCGCGTCTGGCGGTTCTCCAGCATGTAGCCGAGCGGTTCGCCGTCGCAGCGGTCGGCGATCTCGGCGGCGTCGAAGCGCAGATAGGCCGAATGGGACAGGTGCGCCGGACCGACGCCCGCCCCCGGGGCGCGGCCGTCGGTGACCAGGATCTGCTCGATGCGCTGGGCGTGCGGCTCCATGGCCTCGCCGACCCCGATCGTCTTCCACTGGCGGAAGGAGGCGAAGGCGATGGCCGAGGAGCGGCCGTCGAAGGTCGGCGCCAGCTGCGCGTCGAAGGGCTGCGGGTCCACCAGGACCGAGCTCAGCCCCGCGCTGGCGAGCGCCAGGGCCAGGGTGGAGCCGGCCATGCCCGCGCCGGCGATGATCACGTCCGCATCATATCGATCAGCCATGGGGCCGATATGCGCGCTCCGACGGGGATAAGTCCAGACGCGCCGATCATCGTAAACGCCCCTTAACCTTCGTGCGCGCAGAACAGGGTTTGAACGACTTCGGAGCTTGAGGGGCGACATGGCGCGGGCGGCGCGACGCACGATTGGCGAACTGGCCTGGGACGCGGCCAAGGCGGGCTGGAGCGCGCCGTTCACGGCTCGCTTCCGCGGCGGCCTGGTGACCGCGGCCGGCGTGGCGCTGGTCCTGGCCGTGGCCACCTATGACGCCGCCGATCCCAGCTGGAACGCCGCTACCGGCGGCGCGCCCGGCAACGCCCTGGGCGGCGTCGGCGCCACCCTGGCCGACATCTTCATGCAGTCCCTTGGCCTAGCCGCCTGGGGCGCGGGCATGATGATGGTGATCTTCGGTCTGGCTCGTGTGGCCGACCAGGAGCCGGACCTGTCGCGAAAATCGACCCGCATCCGCGCCCTGGTGGGCGTGCTCGGCCTGCTGGCCCTGGGCGGTCTGCTGGCCCTGCCGAGCCCGCCGTCAGGCTGGCCCCTGGCCAAGGGATTGGGCGGGTTCTGGGGCGACGGCCTGCTGCATGGCCTGTCGGGCCTTTTGAGCTTCGCTCGGCTGCCGGGGGCCACCGTCATCGCCGGCATTCTGCTGGGCGTGCTGGGCGTGGTCGGTATCGGCTACGCCATCGGCCTGCGCCGCCTGGATCTGGCCGCCTCCGCCAACTGGTTCGGCGAGCAGATGCAGCGCCGCAATGAAGAGGTCGAGGAGCGCCGCGCGCCCACCCCCCGCGCCGCGCCGCCGCGTCCGGAGCGCAAGCCCCGCCAGGCCCCCGCCCCGATCAGCATCGCCGTGGATGACGATGAGGACGAGGATACGCCCATCGTCGCCGACGATCCGCGCCCCCTGTCGATCAAGCAGCCCAAGCCCGCGCCGAAGGATTCCGGCCGCGAGGTGCGCGAAAAGCAGAAGACCTTCGATTTCGTCCAGCCCGGCGGCTTCCAGCTGCCCGAGCTGGCCATGCTGACCAAGCCCAAGCCCCGCGCCTCGGCGGTGGACGAGGGCTCCCTTCGCCAGAACGCCCGCCTGCTCGAAAGCGTGCTGGCCGAGTTCGGCGTAAAGGGCCAGATCGACCAGATCCGCCCGGGCCCAGTGGTCACCCTGTACGAACTGGTCCCCGCCGCCGGGGTCAAGAGCGCCCGCGTGGTGGCCCTGTCAGACGATATCGCCCGCTCCATGAGCGTCGCCGCCTGCCGCGTCAGCGTGGTCCCGGGCCGCAACGCCATCGGCATCGAGCTGCCCAACCAGAAGCGCGAGACCGTCTATCTGCGCGACCTGCTGTCCAGCAGCGACTACGAGAAGGCCGGCCAGGCCCTGCCCATGGCCCTGGGCGAGACCATCGGCGGCGAGCCCTACATCGCCGACCTGGCCAAGATGCCCCACCTGCTGATCGCGGGCACCACCGGCTCGGGCAAGTCGGTGGGGGTCAACGCCATGATCCTGTCGATCCTGTACCGCCTGCCGCCGGACAAGTGCCGGTTCATCATGATCGACCCGAAGATGCTGGAGCTGTCGGTCTATGACGGCATCCCGCACCTGCTGGCGCCGGTGGTGACCGATCCCAAGAAGGCCATCGTGGCGCTGAAGTGGACCGTGCGCGAGATGGAGGACCGCTATCGGCGCATGTCCAAGATCGGCGTGCGCAACGTGGCCGGCTACAACGAGCGCGCCAACGAGGCCAAATCCAAGGGCGAGCACTTCGAGCGCACCGTCCAGACCGGCTTCGACGAAGCCGGCCGCCCGATCTACGAGACCGAAAAGCTGAGCCCCGAGCCCATGCCCTATCTGGTCGTGGTCATCGACGAGGTGGCCGACCTGATGCTGGTGGCGGGCAAGGACATCGAAGGCGCCGTGCAGCGCCTGGCCCAGATGGCCCGCGCCGCGGGCATCCACCTCATCATGGCCACCCAGCGCCCGTCGGTGGACGTCATCACCGGCACCATCAAGGCCAACTTCCCGACCCGGATCAGCTTCCAGGTCACCTCCAAGATCGACGCCCGCACCATCCTGGGCGAACAGGGCGCCGAACAGCTGCTGGGCCAGGGGGACATGCTCTATATGGCCGGCGGCGGCCGCATCACCCGCCTGCACGGTCCCTTCGTCGGCGACAACGAGGTGGAGGAGGTCGCCAAGTTCCTGCGATCCCAGGGCACGCCGCAGTACCTGGAAGAGGTCACCGCGGGCGGCGAGGACGAGGACGCCGAGGCCATCGAGGGCGCCTTCGCCGGCGAGGGCGGGGCCAACGACCTGTACGACCACGCCGTGGCGGTGGTCACCCGCGACCGCAAGGCCTCGACCAGCTACATCCAGCGCCGCCTGCAGATCGGCTACAATCGCGCCGCATCGCTGATGGAGCGGATGGAGAAGGAAGGCGTCGTCGGCGCGGCCAACCACGCCGGCAAGCGCGAAATCCTGGCCCCGCCGCCGCCCGCCCTGTAGCGGCTGGCCAGGAAAAGCGGCGCGGCGATGAAGCTTCGCCTTGGCTTGCGCGTTACGGCCTGTTCCAAACCTGACATGCAGCGGCCTTGCTGGCGCCGAAATGGCGAGACAGGGTCGCCGCCATGGAGAACACGACCATGACCACCCGCCGCGATCTGCTGGCCCTGGCCGCAGCCGCCGGCCTGGCGCCCGCTCTCGCCAGCCCGGCCCTCGCCGCCGCTCCCGCCAGGCTTTCACCCGCCGACCAGGCCCTGGTCGACAAGGCCGTCGCCTATCTGTCCGGGCTGAAGACCGCCAAGGGGCGCTTCGTCCAGACCGACGGCCGCAATGTCAGCACCCAGGGCACGATCTATCTGCAGCGCCCAGGCAAGGCGCGCTTTGAGTATGACGCGCCGTCCGGCCTGACCGTCGTTTCCGACGGCTCCTACGTCTATGTCTCGGACAGCCGCCTGAAGACCTTCGACGGCTATCCGCTGAAGTCCACGCCCCTGGCCCTGTTCCTGGCCCGTGAGATCCGCCTGGATCGCGGCGTGCGCGTGGTCCGCGTCGCCCGCCTGGCCGACGGCTTCTCGATCACCGCCGCCGACGTCCGCAAGGAGACGCGCGGCGAGATCACCCTGAACTTCTCGGAATCGCCCATGCGCCTGATCGGCTGGACGATCACCGACGCGCGCGGCGCCGCCACCCGTCTGCGCCTGACGGAGCTGTCGCCCACCGGCGCCTTCCCGCCCGCCACGTTTGCGTTGAAGGATCCGCGACCGCGTCGCGGTGGCCGCCCCTAATTTGTGACAAAATCACAACAAGCAAGAAACTAACCAGTAGACATTGCTTTTAGTGTTTGCCGTGGCTATTTTAGCACTATCGGTGTCGCAACGGACTTCTGTGACGCCTGACCGTGCCGGTCTTTATCCCCTCCCGGCTGCGGCATGAGAGAGATATGACTTTGACGCCTGGACGTAGCCCTCTTCGTCCAGGCGTTTTCTTTTGTCCGCAATCCGCGTAGGTCCGCGCCATGCGGCTTCGACTGGTCACTTGGAACGTCAATTCCGTCCGCCTGCGCATGGAGCAGGTGGCGCGCTTCGTGGACGAGGCGGCGCCCGACGTCATCGCCATGCAGGAGATCAAGTGCCAGGAGGGTGAATTCCCCCGGGCCGCCTTTGAGGCCATCGGCTTCCCGCACCTGAAGATCGCCGGCCAGAAGGGCTGGCACGGCGTGGCCATCGCCTCGCGCCTGCCGATCGAGGACGCCCAGCCCCTGAATGTCTGCCGCGAGGGCCACGCGCGCTGCGTGTCGGCCAAGGTGGCGGGGATCGAGATCCAGAACTTCTACATCCCGGCCGGTGGCGACATCCCAGACCGGACGGTCAATGCGAAGTTCGACCACAAACTGGATTTCTACGAAAAGCTCACCGAGGAGATGAAGCGCCGCGACCCCAAGGCGCCGCTGATCCTGACCGGCGACCTGAACGTCGCCCCCGGCGAGAACGACGTCTGGAGCCACAAGCAGATGTCGCGGATCGTCAGCCACACTCCGGTCGAGGTCGAGGCGATGGAGGCCCTGCGCAATTCCATCGGCTTCATCGACCTGCCCCGCGAGGCGGTTCCGGAGCCGACCAAGCTGTATTCCTGGTGGAGCTATCGCGCCGCCGACTTCCGCAAGTCCAACCGCGGCCTGCGCCTGGACCACATCCTGGCCAGTCCCGGCCTGCGCGAAGCCGCCTTCGCCACCGGCAAGGCGGTGTCGAAGGTCCATGACGACGTGCGCGAATGGGAACGCCCCAGCGACCACGCGCCGGTCAGCGCGGATTTCCAGGTCTAGAGCGGACCCAAGCCTCTCCTCCCCCAGCACGCTTCGCTACAGGGGAGGAGAAGAACGAACTTATCCGCCCCTCCCACGCCTCCCGTAAGCTCCTGACCGTCCCATCAAGGGAAGGGCGCGCGGTAGGCAGCGCTCTTAGCGCTTAGCCGACGAAGCCTGCGGCGGGCGGGTGGGATCAGCGTTCCCAGCCTCGGTCCGCGTGAGTAACCCCCTCACGCCTGTCGCACGCCGCCGCGACAGCTCCCGGATAATAACCGTGCGGAGCGGAACGACCTTCGTCGAACCCGGCGCTCCAGAACTCACCTCGTCTGACGCAGGTCAGGCCGCTCCGCCGCCCTTCCAACGCTTCGGGTTCTGATCCGTGGGGGCGCTTTCGCGCGCCCGCATTTATTCCGCCCCCCAGGATCCCGATCCGACCTACGGCTGCAGCCGATACCCCCCCGGCCCCGTCACCAGAATCCGCGCCGCGCCGGGATCGGTCTCGATCTTCTGGCGCAGACGATAGACGTGCGTCTCCAGGGTGTGGGTGGTGACTTCGGCGTTATAGCCCCAGACCTCGGTCAGCAGCTCATCGCGCGGCACGGGCTTGCCCCCGGCGCGATAGAGGTACTTGAGGATCTTGGTTTCCTTCTCCGTCAGGCGGATCTTCTTGCCCTTGTCGTCGAGGAGAAGCTTGGTCGAGGGCCGGAATTCGTATGGCCCGACCCGGAACATGGCGTCTTCCGACTGTTCGTGGCTGCGCAGTTGGGCGCGGATGCGGGCCAGCAGCACACCAAAGCGGAAGGGCTTGATGATGTAGTCGTTGGCCCCCGACTCCAGGCCCAGGATCTGGTCGGAATCCGTGGCCGCGGCGGTCAGCATGATCACTGGGGCGGTCACCCCGCCCTTGCGCATCAGCCGGCAGGCCTCGCGCCCATCCATGTCGGGCAGGTCGACGTCGAGCAGGATCAGGTCCGGCCGCACCTCCTTGGCCAGACGCACGCCATCGGTGGCGTTGTCGGCCTGGACGGCGGCGAACTCCTCATGGAGCTGGATCTGTTCGGCCAACGCCCCGCGCAGGTCGTTGTCGTCATCGATGAGCAGCAAAGTCTTGCGTTGCGGCATGTTGGTGAACATGCACCGGTCAGGGCCCCTTCGCCAAGTCGCAGCAAGCGGGCATGATGCTTCAATGAGCGATCCGATGATCTTCACCGCCCATGCCGACGGCCGATTGGAGCTGGACGGCCGCGTCGTGCGCTGCGCCCTGGGTAAGGGCGGGGTCCTTCCCGCCGCTGAAAAGCGCGAGGGCGACGGCGCCAGCCCGCTGGGGACATGGGCGATCCGCAAGATCCTCTATCGCCCCGATGTCTATCCCCATGGGCCCGGAACCGCCCTGCCCGCCGAGCCGATCGGCCAGATGGACGGCTGGTGCGACGCCCCGGGCGACCCGCTCTACAACCAGCTGGTCGCCCTGCCCTACCCCGCCAGCGCCGAGCGCATGTGGCGGGACGATCATGTTTACGATCTCGTCGGTGTGCTGGCGCACAATGACGATCCGGTGGTCCCGGGCATGGGGTCGGCGATCTTCCTGCACCTGGCGCGGGACAACTATGAGCCCACCGAGGGCTGCGTCGCCCTCGCCCGCGCCGATCTGGAGGCCCTGCTGCACCTGGCGACTCCGGGCGCGGCCATCGCCATCGTCAGGGACTGAGCCTCAGGTGCGCGCGCCGAACAGGGCCGATCCGACCCGGATGGAGGTCGCGCCGAAGCGCACCGCCGTCTCGAAATCGCCGCTCATGCCCATGGACAGCTTCGACAGGCCGTTGCGCTTGGCGATCTTGCGCAGCAGGGCGAAGTGCGGCCCGGGCGGAACGTCGGCCGGCGGGATGCACATCAAGCCCTCGACGGTCAGGCCGTATTCCATGCGGCAGCGGGCCAGGAAATCGTCGGCCTCGGTGGGGATTATCCCGGCCTTCTGCGGCTCCTCCCCGGTATTCACCTGCACGAACAGGCGCGGCAGCGTTCCTGCCCGCTGCGCCTCGTCGGCCAGGGCCCGGGCCAGCTTGTCGCGATCGACGGTCTCGATGACGTCGAAGAAACCGACCGCCTCGCGGGTCTTGTTGCTCTGCAGGGGCCCGATCAGCCGCAGCTCGATCTCAGCGCGACGCTCGGTCCAGCGGCTCATGGCCTCCTGCACACGGTTCTCGCCGAAAATGCGCTGGCCAGCGGCCAGGATCGGTTCGACCGCCTCCCAGGGCTGGGTCTTGGAGACCGCCACCAGCTCAACTCCGGCGGGATCACGGCCGGACGCCTTGGCGGCGGCGGCGATGCGGGCGCGGATTTCGTCGAGAGCGGATGCGGGCATGGTTCGATGAGTCTTCAAGTGCTGGCCGAAGCGGCGGCGCACCTTAACCGCGCCGCCGGTCTGAAAAAGCCCCTTCCACCCCTGCTGTTCTTCACCGATCCGCAGCGGACGCCCGATCCCGCCGCCATCGCCCGGCGTTTGCCGGCTGGCTCGGCTGTAGTGCTGCGGCTGTTCGGCGCCGCCGACGCCGTCGATCAGGCGAGGAAGATGCGGGCGCTGACGGCCGAGCTGGGCCTGAAGCTGCTGATCGGCGCTGACACCGACCTCGCGGCGGCGATTAAGGCGGACGGCGTCCACCTGCCCCAACGCCTGATCGTTCAGTCCCCAAGCCTTCGCCGACAGCATCCGGAGTGGCTGATCACAGCCGCGGCCCATTCGCAGGCGGCGCTTGAACGAGCGAGCCTGGCCGGCACGGACGCCGCCGTCGTTTCCCCCGTTTTCCCTAGCCAGAGCCCTTCGGCCGGCGCGCCGCTCGGCGCGGAACAGTTCGCGGCCATGGTCCAGGCGACGCAAATCCCCGTCTACGCCTTGGGCGGCGTGACGGCTGATACGGTGGGACAATTGAAGGACAGCGGTGCGGCCGGGCTGGCCGCCGTCAGCGCTCTAGCCGACTAGAACTTCAGCGCGGTCTCGAGACGCACGCGCGGAGCCGGCTCTTCGCAAGTCTTGCGCATGGCGTTGTCCTGGTCGACCTGGCCCAGGCCGACGGCGCCGCCGACGCGCAGGGACGGGGTCACCTTGAAGTAGGCGCCGGCTTCCACATCGGCGGTGGGGCGGACGCGCGAAGGATCGACGTCGAACTTCAGGCCCCAACGGCCCTTGTTCGCGTCCCACTTCAGCTTGCCGGCCTGACCGAATTGCGAGCCTTGCGAGCCCTTGGCGTCGAAATCGCCACGAACCGTGAAGGCGTCGGGAGAAATGGCGGACGACGGGCGCTTCTGATCGGCATGGGCCGTCGCCGCCGATCCCATGAGGATCAGCGTGGCGGCCGTAGCGAAGAAGACGCGCTTCGCGGTCATCACAACCCGTTAGTCCCTACCCGGTTCGCCAAACGCCCGAAGCCAAAAAAGGCTCCGCTTGTTTGGAACTCATACTTGGCATTTGAGACGCGACGGCGACGGGGTCAACGGTGAGTCGACCCCCAAAGGTGGTCTGACCACGATTCAACCGGCCGCCTGTGGCCCTACAGCCACGCGAAACCTGTTTGGCGGCGGCCCCGGAGTGTTATAGACCCGATCCGGTCGCGGGGGCGGCGCTGCCCGCGCTTTGCATAGCGCGGCGAGATATCGAGTGGAGCGGACGAATATGCGTCTTGAGCGTGGGTCTTTGAAGCGCGGCGCCGCGCTCGGCGTCGTGATCGCCAGCCTGACCCTGGTTTCAGCCTGTGGCGGCGGCAAGGGCCCCGAGGTCTACGGTGAGAAGCGCGGCGGCCTCTGGCCGTTCGGCCGCGGCTCGTCGGGTCCGGCTCAAACCCAGATCGGCGTGAACGGTTATCTGTGGCGCGCGTCGCTCGACGCCCTGAACTTCATGCCCCTGGCCTCGGCCGATCCGTACGGCGGCGTGATCATCACCGACTGGTACTCCGCGCCGGAAGCGCCGAACGAGCGCTTCAAGACGACGGTCTACATCCTCGACACGCGACTTCGCGCCGACGGCCTGAACGTCACCGTTTTCAAGCAGACCCGCGATGCGTCTGGCGCCTGGGCTGACGCTCCGGCCTCGGCCCAGACCGAAACGGATCTGGAAAACGCCATCCTGACGCGCGCGCGCCAGCTGCGCCTGTCCAACCTCAACGGCTGATATCCCAGCCCCTATCTAAAGCCTGATGGCCCGCTACAACCCGAAAGAAACCGAGCCCAAGTGGCGCGCCGCCTGGGCGGACGCCGACGTTTTCCGCACGCGTGAGGACGCTTCCAAGCCGAAGTACTACGTGCTTGAGATGTTCCCGTACCCGTCGGGCCGCATCCATATGGGCCACGTGCGCAACTACGCCATGGGCGATGTGGTGGCGCGTTACAAGCGGGCCCAAGGCTTCGACGTGCTGCATCCGATGGGATGGGACGCCTTCGGCATGCCCGCCGAGAACGCGGCCATGGAGCGCGGCGTTCACCCCAAGGGCTGGACCTACGACAACATCGCCGCCATGCGCGAGCAGCTGAAGGCCCTGGGCCTCAGCATCGACTGGTCGCGTGAGTTCGCCACCTGCGACCCGGAATACTATGGCCAGCAGCAGCGCTGGTTCCAGAAGCTGCTGAAGCGCGGCTTGGTCTATCGCAAGGAAGGCGTCGTCAACTGGGACCCGGTCGACATGACCGTCCTGGCCAACGAACAGGTCATCGACGGCCGTGGCTGGCGCTCCGGCGCCCTGGTCGAGAAGCGCAAGCTGACCCAGTGGTTCCTGCGCATCACCGACTATGCCGACCGTCTGATCGACGGGCTGAAGACGCTTGATCGCTGGCCCGAGAAGGTCCGCATCATGCAGGAGAACTGGATCGGCAAGTCCAAGGGCCTGCGGTTCAGCTTCGACTTCGCCGGCGACGCCCCGAAAGGCTTCGAGAGCGGCCTGGAAGTCTACACCACCCGTCCGGACACCCTGTTCGGCGCCAGCTTCGTCGGCATCGCGCCCGATCATCCGCTGGCCGAGCAGCTGGCCGCCGCTGATCCCAAGGTCGCCGCCTTCGTCGCCGAATGCCGCAAGGGCGGCACGTCGGAAGCCGATATCGAGGGCGCCGAGAAGCTGGGCCTCGATACGGGCCTGACCGTCGCGCACCCGTTCGATCCGGAACAGAAGCTGTCGGTCTGGATCGCCAACTTCATCCTGATGGACTACGGCACCGGCGCCATCTTCGGCTGCCCGGCCCATGACCAGCGCGACCTGGACTTCGCCCGCAAGTATGGCCTGTCGGTACGACCGGTCGTTCTGCCGGCGAACGAAGATCCCAAGACCTTCGATGTCGGGACCGAAGCCTATGTCGGCCCGGGCTCGATCTTCAATTCGCAGTTCCTGGACGGCCTGGACATCGAGTCCGCCAAGGCCAAGGCCATCGAGGTGATCGAGGGCCAGAACCGAGGGCAGGGCGCCACCGTCTATCGCCTGCGCGACTGGGGGGTTTCCCGTCAGCGCTACTGGGGATGCCCGATCCCGGTCATCCATTGCGAAAAGTGCGGCGTGGTCCCGGTGCCGGATGACCTGCTGCCCGTTCGCCTGCCGGACGACGTGGCCTTCGACAAGCCGGGCAATCCGCTGCTTCGCCACCCGACCTGGCGTCACGTCGATTGCCCGACCTGCGGCGGCAAGGCCGAGCGCGAGACCGATACGCTCGACACCTTCGTCGACAGCTCCTGGTATTTCGCCCGCTTCGCCGATCCGACGGCGGAAGCCCCCGTCAACAAGACCGCGGCCGATCGCTGGCTGCCGGTGGATCAGTACATCGGCGGCGTCGAGCACGCGGTCCTGCACCTGCTCTACGCCCGGTTCATCACCAAGGCGCTGAAGGACGAGGGCTTGCTGTCGGTGGAGGAGCCGTTCGCCGGCCTGTTCACCCAGGGCATGGTCACGCACGAGACTTACAAGGACGCCGCCGGCGCCTGGCTGGAGCCCGTGGACGTCGAGATCAGCGGCATGGGCCCGACGCGGTCGGCCGTGCAGGTCTCCACCGGCGCGCCCGTGGTCATCGGCGACATCGAAAAGATGTCCAAGTCCAAGAAGAACGTCGTGGCGCCGGAGGACATCTTCGACGCCTATGGCGTGGACGCCGCGCGCCTGTTCGTGATGTCGGACAGCCCGCCCGAGCGGGACGTTCAATGGACAAACAGCGGTGTCGAGGGCGCCTGGCGCTTCACCCACCGTCTGTGGAACGAGTTCGACAGCCAGCCAGAAGGCGAGTTTGGCTCGATCGGCGACGATCCCGTGGCCCTGGCGCTGCTGAAGGCGGCTCACCAGCTGATCGGTGCGGTGACGAGCGCCATCGAGGGCTTCCGCTTCAACAGCGGCGTGGCCAAGCTGTACGAATTCCTCAATACCCTGAAGGCCGCGCCGGCCGAGGGCGCCTCCGACGCCGTCCTGGCGGCGCGCAGGGAAGCGCTGTCGATCCTGGCCCGCCTGGTCGCGCCGTTCGTTCCGCACCTGGCCGAAGAATGCTGGGTCCGCATCGGCGGGCAGGGGATGGTGGTCGACGCCCCGTGGCCCGTTGCCGACGCCGCCCTGGCGGCGGATGACGAACGGGTCCTGCCGGTGCAGATCAACGGCAAGCGCCGTGGCGAGATCCGCATCAAGGCCGGCACGCCGGAGGACGAGGTGAAGAAGATTGCGCTGGAAGACGCCGGCGTCCTGCCCCACCTTGAGGGCGTGACCGTCCGCAAGGTGATCGTGGTGCAGGATCGTATCGTCAACATCGTGGTCGGCTGATGCGCAAGCTCGCTGTCGCCGCCTTGGTTTTCGCTTCGCTGGGCCTTTCGGCCTGCGGGTTCACGCCGCTTTACGCCACGCCGGGCGTGTCGCCGACCCTCGCGTCCATCGATGTGATGGTCCCCGACGGCCGCGCGGCCTACTTGCTGCGTGAGCATCTGGATGACGCCATGGCCAGGAACCTGTCGGTTCCGGCGGCCTACCGGCTGGAGCTGACCATCGACGAGGCCCGCTATCCGCGCGGCGTTCGCGTCGACAACGTCGCCAACCGCTACGAACTGCGGCTGACCGCCAACTACAAGCTGGTGGAGAAGGCATCCGGCGGCGTTCTGCGCACCGGCGTGGCCCAGGCGGTCGTCTCCTACAACTCCGCCGACCAGCCCTATGCCGGCATCGCCGCCCAGCAGGACGGCCAGGATCGCGCCGCCGCCGAGGTGGCCCGCAAGATCCAGATCGATCTGGCCTCCTGGCTTGCCCGCCAGACGGGCTAGGCGGCTGATCGGCCGATGATCCTTTCCAAGCGGCCCGACATCGAGCGTTTCCTCAAGGAGCCGTCCGCGGACGTTCGCGCCGCGGTGATCTATGGCCGGGACCGGGGCGTGGTGCGTGACCGCGCCGACCAGCTGGCCAAGAAAATCTCGCCCAATCTCGACGATCCGTTCGACGTCGCCATGCTGACCGACGGCGATCTGGACGGGGAGGGCGGCAAGCTGGAAGGCGAGCTGTCGGCCATCTCCATGATGGGCGGCCGACGCCTGGTCCGGCTGCGTCTCAGCGACGGCAAGGCCAGCGCCGATCGCGCGGCGGCCGAGGCCGTGGTTCCGCACGCTGACGGCAAGTTCAATCCAGAGGCCTTCTTCCTGATCGAGGCCGGCGCCCTGGGCCGGGATTCCGCCCTGCGCAAGGCCGCCGAGAAGGTCGCCGGCTGCGCGGTCATCCCCTGTTACGAGGACGAACCTGGCGATGTCGCCCGTCTCGTCCGCGAAACCCTCAATGCCGATAAGGTCAGCCTCAACAGCGAAGCGCTCGATATCTTCGTCAGCCGCATGCCCAAGGAGCGCGGCGTGGCCCGCCAAGAGATCGAGCGTCTGGCGCTTTATCTCAAACCAGGCAGCGGTTTCGTCGCCACGGCGGCCGATTTGCAGGATTTTCTGGGCGTGGAGGCGGATGCGTCGCTGTTTGACGCGGCCTCTGACGCGTTTGGAGCCAAGTTGGCCGCCGCTCAGTCCGGTCTACGGCGCGCAGCGGCCGAGGGAGAGACGGGTCCGGCGGCGATACGCGCCATAAGCCTGCATTTGGCCAAGCTGCGGCGGGTCAATACGCTCGCCAAGAACGGCGTCGGCCTGCAGGAAGCGGCCAAGGCGTCCGGCGTTTTCTGGAAACAGGAGCGGGAATTCCTGCGCCAGGCCCGCGCCTGGACGCTGGAGGACCTCGACGCCGTCCAACCGGAAGTGCTGGAGGCCGACCGGCTGTGCAAGCAGGCCGGCTCTCCGGACTATCTAATCGCCGAGCGGCTGGCCCTTACGATCGCGGGCCGCGCGCGCCGTCTCGGTCTCTAGGGCGCTTTAGGCTTCGACCGGCGAGCTGTGGGTCAGGCGACGGCACAGGTCGTCGAGCTGCTCCAGGGTCGCGTAGCGCACGCGAAGCTCACCCACGCCGCCGCGATCATCGATCACCACATCCAGGCCGAGAACGTCCGACAGGTCGGCCTCCAGGGCTTGGGTGTCGGCGTCCTTCACGCGCGGGGCGCGAGGCATGGCGGGGGAGGGAGACTTGCCGGCCCCGTCGAGATCGCCGCCACGCTTGGCCAAGGCTTCGGTTTCGCGAACCGACAGGCCTTTTTCGACCACCAGGCGCGCCAGAGCGGCCGGATCCTCGGCCGAAGCGATCGCCTTGGCGTGGCCGGCGGTGATCAGACCTTCCGAAAGCAGGTTCTGAACCTCTTCCGGCAAGGTCAGCAGACGCAGGATGTTGGCCACATGGCTGCGGCTCTTGCCGACCACATGGGCGACGTCTTCCTGGGTACGACCGAACTTCTCCATCAGGGCGCGGTAGGACTGCGCCTCTTCGACGGCGTTCAGGTCGGCGCGTTGGACGTTTTCGACGATGCCGATCTCCAGCACCTGGAGGTCGTCCAGATCACGCACCAGCACCGGCATCGAGCGCAGGCCGGCCCGTTGAGCGGCGCGCCAGCGGCGTTCACCGGCCACGATCTGGTATTCGCCCTCGGCGCCGGGAGCCGGGCGGACAAGGATCGGCTGCAGGACGCCCTTTTCCTTGATCGAGGCGGACAGCTCTTCCAGCAGTTCTTCGGAAAAGACGCGTCGCGGCTGGTCGGCGTTGCGGCGGATCAGCTCGATCGACACCTCATTGGGGCCGCCCGGCGTGCCCGCGGCCGACGCGGCGCTGGCGGTTTCCGCCTCGCCCAGAAGGGCGGACAGACCGCGACCCAGACCCCGACGTCCTTCGACCATCGTCGTTTCCCCAACCATCTTAAGCCCTTGAGTTCTTTTACTAGGCCGCGACCTGGGCCTGACGGGCCCGTTCGCGGCTGACAACTTCACGCGCCAGCTTCAGATAGGCCTGGCTGCCCGCGCACTTCAGATCGTAGATCAGCACCGGCTTGCCGAAGGACGGCGCCTCCGACACCCGCACGTTGCGAGGGATCACGGTGTCATAGACCTTGTCACCGAAGTGGGCGCGCACGTCAGACGCGACCTGTTCGGACAGGCTGTTGCGGCGATCAAACATGGTCAGGACCACGCCCTGGATCTCCAGCTTTGGATTGAGGCTGCCGCGCACCAGCTCGATGGTCCGCATCAGCTGCGTCAGGCCTTCCAGGGCGAAGAACTCGCATTGCAGGGGCACGAACACCGCATCAGCGGCCGTCATGGCGTTCACCGTCAGCAGGTTCAGCGACGGCGGGCAATCGATCAGCACGTAGGTGTAGTTTCCAGCGCGGCGCAGGACTTCCAGGGCGTCACGCAACCGGTACGACCGTCGGGCGGCCTGACCGAGCTCCAGCTCAACCCCCGATAGGTCCGGATCGGCCGGGATGAGGTCGAGGCCAGGCAGGCTGGTCTTCACCGCCACTTCGCCAGCCGGAGCGTCACCCATCAGCACGTCGTACAGGGTCGACTTGCGCTGGTGGCGCGGCACGCCAAGGCCGGTGGAGGCGTTGCCCTGGGGATCGGCGTCGATCAGGAGGACGCGTTCGCCGACGGCGGCGAGGGCGGTGCCAAGATTGATCGCGGTCGTCGTCTTACCAACGCCGCCCTTCTGGTTAGCGATGGCGAGGATGCGTAGTGCCGGGTCAGACTGAGCGTGCACTGGAGAGGCCTTTCACCTGAAGAACGAAGCCTCGCGGGTCGCTGAGACTAGGCTTCAGATCGGGGTTAAATTTCCAATATTTAGAGGCGTGGGTCAACTCGGACACAACATCTTGGCCCTTTAGAAACAAGGCGTTTGCACCTCGTTTGAAGTAGGGCTGGGCATACCCCAGAAGCCGGTCGAGCGGAGCACAAGCGCGCGCCGTGACGATATCCACCTTGAGCGACAGATCTTCGGCCCGGGCGTTGTGAATCTGGGCCGGAAGATCGAGCTCGGAAACCACCTCGGCGAGGAAGCGGCAGCGCTTCGTCATGCTCTCGACGAGATGAACCTGCCCGCCGTCCGTGTCCTTGAGCAGGACGGCCAGGACCACGCCGGGCAGGCCGGCGCCGGCGCCCAGATCGGCCCAGACACGCGCTTCGGGGGCATAGGTCAGCAACTGGGCGCTGTCCCACGCGTGACGGTTCCAAAAGTGGGGCAGGCTGGCGGGCCCGACCAGGTTCATCCGCTGGTTCCAGTCGGTCAGCAGCTCACGGAAACGACGCAGGTCCGCCATGGCCCGGTCGCTGGCGCCCGTCGCCGCCTGAAATCCGGCGGCGTCGGTCACTCCGATCTGGAGCTGATCAAGCTGCGCGGACGCGACGGACATGGGCGAGCAATGCGGTGAGCGCGCCGGGAGTGACGCCTTCGATACGGGCCGCCTGGCCCAGGGTGAGGGGGCGAACGCGGGCCAGCTTTTCGCGGACCTCGTTAGAGAGACCACCGACCAAGCCGTAATCCAGATCGGCCGGCAAGGTCAGGTTCTCGTCGCGGCGGAACGCTTCGACATCGGCCAGCTGGCGGTCGAGATAACCGGCATAGGCCGCGTCGATCTCGATCTGCTCGCGGATGGCCGGGGACCATTCGGCGATCTCCGGCCAGGCCCCGGCCAGGTCGTGGAAGCCGATGTCCGGATAGGCCAGCATCTGGATCAGGCCGCGGCGCTGACCATCTTGACCCACCTTGAAGCCGGCGCGCTGCGCTTCGGCCGGGGTGAAGGTGAGCTCCTTGGCGCGCTGGCGGGCGTGCGCCAGTTCTGACGACTTCTTGGCCCAGGCGGTCGCGCGCTCAGCCCCCACAACGCCGAGCTCGACGCCGCGTCCAGTCAGGCGCTGGTCGGCATTATCAGCGCGCAGGGTCAGGCGGAACTCCGCCC
Source organism: Caulobacter sp. 73W (assembly GCF_041021955.1). Classification (GTDB taxonomy): domain Bacteria; phylum Pseudomonadota; class Alphaproteobacteria; order Caulobacterales; family Caulobacteraceae; genus Caulobacter. The sequence continues at coordinate 2,180,606 of NZ_CP158375.1, read as the reverse complement.
GGCTGGTGAACATGCGATACGGCTCGGTGACCCCACGTGTGACCAGGTCATCGATCATCACGCCGATATAGGCCTCATCCCGAGCGAAGGTGACCGGCTCCTGGCCGGCTGCGGCGCGTGCGGCGTTCAGCCCCGCGACAAGGCCCTGGGCCCCGGCCTCTTCGTACCCTGTCGTGCCGTTGATCTGGCCGGCGAGATAAAGGCCGGTCAGGGCCTTGGTCTCCAGCGTCGGATAGAGCTCTCGCGGATCGACGTAGTCGTACTCGATCGCGTAGCCGTAGCGGATGACCTCGACGTTCTCGAGGCCCGGGATGGTCCGCAGGAACAGCAGCTGAGTCTCTTCCGAAACTGAAGTCGAGACCCCGTTCGGATAGACGGTGTCGTCGTCCAGGCCTTCCGGCTCCAGGAAAATCTGGTGCGCCGTCTTGTCGGCGAAGCGGACGACCTTGTCCTCGATCGACGGGCAGTAGCGGGGGCCGCGACCTTCGATCCGGCCGCCATAGACCGCCGACTTTGTCAGGCGATCGGCGATGATCTTGTGGGTCTCTTCCGTGGTCCAGGTGACGCCGCACTGGATCTGCGGGACCTCGATCTTGTCCGTGAGGAAGGAGAAGGGGGTCGGCGTCTCGTCGGCCGATTGCATCTCCAGCCGCTCCCACGCGATGGTCTTGCCATCAAGGCGAGCGGGGGTGCCCGTCTTCAGCCGGCCCATGGAAAGGCCGAGACCATAGAGACGATCCGATAGACCGATAGCCGGCTGATCGCCAACCCGGCCCGCAGGGATACGCTTCTCGCCTAGATGGATGATACCCTTGAGGAAGGTGCCCGTGGTCAGCACCACACGTGGAGCAAGATAGCGCTCCCCGGTCGCGCCGATCGCGCCAGCCACCTTGCCGCCCTCAACGATCAGGTCCTCGGCGGCTTCAGCGATGATGTCGAGATTGGGCTGGGCGGCAAGGGCCGCCTGCATGGCTTCACGATAGAGACGGCGATCGATCTGCGAACGCGGGCCTCGCACCGCCGGACCCTTCGAGGCGTTGAGCATCCGAAACTGGATGCCGGCCACGTCGGCCAACCGGCCCATCAGGCCATCCAAGGCGTCGATCTCGCGAACCAGATGCCCCTTGCCCAGACCGCCGATGGCCGGGTTGCAGGACATCTCGCCGATGGTTTCCAGCTTGTGCGTCAGCAGCAGCGTGCGGGCACCCGTCCGCGCCGACGCCGCGGCGGCCTCGCAGCCGGCGTGGCCGCCGCCAATAACAATGACGTCCCACGAAGCGGGGAGGGGGGTGGACATGACGATGCGATCTGAGGCGCGCCCAATTCCGTGGGCGTGATGACAATATAGGGCTTGGCCCGGTCAGCGTCGAGGCGACGAACTGTTCCACGTGGAACAGAGGTGGGGATGGTCCTGTGGATAAGCTTGCGCTTGTTCCACGTGGTACATCATTTCCCGATGCAGAAGCTGCTGAACACTCTGCCAAGCACCTGCTCCGGATCGATGCGGCCGGTGATGCGCGCCAAGGCGCGAGCGGCCAGACGAACGTCTTCGGCTATCACCTCAACCAGCTCCGGATCGGTCTTAAGAGCGCGGTTCAGGCAACCGCGCGCTTCCATCAAGCTCTCCATGTGGCGAAGGCGGGTGGCCGCCGGAAAGTCGGCGCCAGAAAGCGCACTAGTCACACGCGCCGATAACCGATTGCGAAGGGCATCCATGTCGCCGTTGTTCCACGTGGAACACTCGACCCTCTCGCCCGGGAAGTCGACCTCCACGGGGTTTCCGGCCAAATCGTTCTTGTTCAGGACCAGGATATCTTCGGCCCGAACGAGGTCTCGAACCTGCCGCCAGGCCTCGTCTCCGGCGCGGCTATCCACAACCCACAGCCGCAAATCCGCTTCCTGCGCCCAACCGCGCGCGCGGCGAACACCTTCACCCTCGATCTCGTCCGTTGTTTCCCGAACCCCCGCAGTGTCCGCCAGGAGCACTTTATAACCGGCGAGGATCAGCGGGGTTTCGATCACGTCCCGTGTTGTCCCCGGCGTAGACGTGACGATGGCCGCGTCGCGTTCCACCAGAGCGTTGAGCAGACTGCTCTTCCCCGCATTGGGAGCGCCAACCAGAGCGATGCGGTACCCATCGCGCACGCGCCGGCCACGATCGGCGTCCGCCAGAGCGCGGTCCAGTTCCACGAGCAACGTCTTCATCGCCGGGTGGGCGCGAGCCGCCACGTCCGCCGGCAGGTCCTCATCGGGAAAATCGACCGCCGCTTCCAGAAGCGCGAGGGCCTCCAACAACGTCTCCCGCCAGGTCTCAAAGCGCTTGCTGAGGGCGCCGCCCAACTGGTCGAGCGCCTGCCTGGCCTGGCCATCCGTCTCGGCGTCGACCAGATCAGCCACCGCCTCGGCCTGCGCCAAGTCCAGTTTGCCGTTCTCGAACGCCCGACGGGTGAACTCTCCCGGCTCCGCCATCCGCAAGCCGAGCTCTGCGAGCCGGTGCAGGATACGCTCTACAACCGCGCGCCCGCCATGCAGATGCAGTTCGGCGCTGTCTTCGCCCGTATAACTGGCCGGTCCTTCGAACCATAGGACCAGCGCTTGGTCGATCGTCTCGCCATCTCCTGACCGCAGCCGACGAAGCGTCGCCACGCGCGCCGGGGGCAGTGGACCAGCGAGACTGGCCAAGGCCTCACCCACGTGGGGGCCGGACAGGCGGACGACCGCGACCGCCGCCCGACCGGGCGCGGTGGCTAGGGCGAAGATCGAGTCCCTCATTCCTTGGGCGTGGTCCCGGTGAAGGCCGCGCTGGTGGCGGCTGTCATCATCTTGCGGAACTGATCCTGGGCCCCGGTCCCGAACGCCATCCAGTTCTTCATCAGCTCGTCCGGCGCCAACATGGCCATGTTGGCCTCCATGCGCGCCTGCATCTCGGCGACCAGCTTCTCGTTGAGCGGGGTCACGTCCGGCAGCCCCAGAAAGGCGCGCGCCTCTTGCGGCGTGCATTCCACTTCGACCTTGACCTTCATGCCGGCTCCGTCTTCACAAACCCTATGCCGCATGGACTTACCATGCGCCCGGTCCAAACCACAGACAGGAGACTAGAGCCCATGGCCTCGCAAACCGTGAAGATCGCCACCCCCGATGGGGAGTTCTCCGCCTATGTGGCCCGACCCGCAGACGCCAAGGCTCCGGCAGTAGTCGTCATCCAGGAGATCTTCGGCGTGAACGCCGTGATGCGTGCCGTGGCCGATGACCTGGCCGCCGCCGGTTACCTGGCCATCTGCCCCGATCTGTTCTGGCGGATCGAGCCCGGCGTCGACATCACCGACAAGTCCGAGGCCGAGTGGAAGAAGGCCTTCGCCCTGATGAATGCCTTCGACACCGACAAGGGCGTGGCCGACATTCAGGCGACCATCGACTTCGCGCGAGCCGACGCCGGTTCCACGGGGAAGGTCGGCGCGGTCGGTTTCTGCCTGGGGGGCAAGCTCGCCTACCTGACCGCGGCCCGAACGGACGTGGACGCCGCTGTCGCCTATTACGGCGTCGGTATCGAGAACCTCACCGGCGAGGGCGCCGGCATCAAGAAGCCGCTGCTGATGCATATCGCCGAGGCTGATCAGTTCGTGCCGCCAGCGGCTCAGGAGAAGATCGTCTCCGCCCTGAAGGACAACGCCAAGGTCGAGATCCATACCTATGCCGGGCGTGACCACGCCTTCGCGCGCAAGGGCGGCGAACACTTCGACGCCGCCGACGCGGCCAAGGCCGACGGCCGGACCCTAGCCTTCTTCGAAGCCAACCTGGCCTAGGCGGCCTTTTCGTTGCTGCGGGCGAGGGCGCGTTCGAAAGCCGGGCGCGCCCTCAAACTCACCACATAATCCTGAATGATCGGATCGACCCGTTCCTGGAAGCCAATGAACTTGGCTAGCAGGAAGGGATAGGCCACCGAGATATCCGCCGCGGTGAAGGCGTCGCCGGCGATGAACTCGCTGTCCTTCAGCTGGTTGGCCAGCATGCAGCTGCGGCTCATGGCCAGGTCCACGGCCAGGGCGGCGCCCCAGTTGTCGCGATGCTCGCGCGGCGCGGCGAACTTGGAGCCGACCGCGATGTTCAGCAGCGCCGCCACCGAACTCTCTCCGAAATGCAGGAACTGCTTGTAGCGAACCCACGTGGGATCGTCGGTGGAAGGGACCAGCGGCGTCGGGCCGTAGCGGGCCGCCAGATATTCCATCATCGCGACGGACTCGATCATGGTCACGTCGCCGTCCTGCATCACGGGCAGGAAGCCGGCGGGGTTCAAGGCCTTGAACGCCGGATCTGATTTCGTCTCCATCAGGCTGACGGGCCGGATCTCGTAATCCAGCCCCATCTCCTCGGCCATCCAGGCGACGCGCAGGGACCGCGTGCGGCCCCCGCCATAGATCGTAATCATGATCCGCTCCCGTTTCTTTTCGAAACGGAGGCTAGATCAGGTGTTCATGGATTGGAAGAAGTCGCCGTTGGTCTTGGACTGACGCAGCTTGTCGAGCAGGAACTCGATCGCGTCCGACGCACCCATCGGGTTGAGGATACGGCGCAGGACGTAGGTCTTCTGCAGCTGATCCTTCGGCGTGATGAGCTCTTCCTTGCGGGTGCCCGACTTGAGCACGTCGATGGCCGGGAAGATGCGCTTGTCGGCGACCTTGCGGTCCAGGACGATTTCCGAGTTACCGGTGCCCTTGAACTCTTCGAAGATGACTTCGTCCATGCGGCTGCCGGTGTCGATCAGGGCGGTGGCGATGATCGACAGCGAACCGCCTTCCTCGACATTCCGCGCGGCGCCGAAGAAGCGCTTGGGGCGCTGCAGGGCGTTGGCGTCCACACCACCGGTCAGCACCTTGCCCGACGACGGTACGACCGTGTTGTAGGCGCGGCCCAGACGGGTCACCGAGTCGAGCAGGATGACGACGTCGCGCTTGTGCTCCACCAGGCGCTTTGCCTTTTCGATAACCATTTCAGCAACTTGCACGTGGCGGGTAGCCGGCTCGTCGAAGGTCGAGGCGATCACCTCGCCCTTCACGGTGCGCTGCATGTCGGTCACTTCTTCCGGGCGCTCGTCGATCAGCAGGACGATCAGGTAGCACTCGGGGTGATTAGTCTCGATCGACTTGGCGATGTTCTGCAGCATCACCGTCTTACCCACGCGCGGCGGGGCGACGATCAAGCAGCGCTGGCCCTTGCCCAGGGGGGCGACGATGTCGATCACCCGGCCCGAACGATCTTTCAGGGTCGGATCGGGCATCTCCATGTTGAGGCGCTGATCCGGATAGAGCGGGGTCAGGTTGTCGAAGGCGACCTTGTGGCGGACGTTGTCCGGGTTCTCGAAATTGACCTTCGAGACGCTGGTCAGGGCGAAGTAGCGCTCGCCTTCACGCGGCGCGCGGATGGCGCCCTCGACGCTGTCGCCGGTGCGGAGGCCGAATTTGCGGATCTGCGAAGGCGAGACGTAGATGTCGTCCGGACCCGGCAGGTAGTTGGCTTCCGGGCTGCGCAGGAAGCCGAAGCCGTCCTGCAGCACTTCCATGGTGCCCGAACCGAAGATCTCCACGCCTTCATCGGCGAGGGTCTTCAGGATGCCGAACATCATGTCCTGCTTGCGCATGGAGCTGGCGTTCTCGATCTCGAGGCGCTCGGCCAGCGCCACCAGGTCGGCCGGGGATTTCTCCTTCAGCTCCTGCAGCGACATGCGGGTGATGCCCAGTTCGGCGATGGCCGCGACGATCTCGGCGTTGTCGTCGCCTTCGTCGGAATCGGCGTCGAGAGCGACGTCCTCGACCGTGGGCTCAACGGCCTCGACGATCTCGGGGGTTTCGGTCTCGGGGATGTTTTCGTCTTGCATGGCGTACTCAATGGTATGCGGACCCGCACGGGACGGGCCTTGGGTCTTGTCTGAACGCCGGGATCGAAAGGACTTCGATCGGCGGATTGGTGTGCGCGGGAGGCGCAAAGTATGGGAGCCGGGCCATTAAGGGGCGCGAGGACCGCGCACGACCCGGAAAGAGGCGGGAACACGAAGCGTCCGCCCCATGCTTGCCAGCAGGGGAACCATAACGGCCCGCGCCGGTCAAGCGCGGCGCGCGGTCACGGATCGGTCTAGCGGCCGAACTCCGTCGTCACGGCGATGACCATGACGACGGCGGCGAGGAAGGGCAGCTCGTTGGTGGCGCGCCAGAACTTCTCGCTGCGCTGGTTGCGGCCCTCGGCGAAAGCCTTGCGCGCCTTGGCCAGATAGTGATGCCAGCCGGTCAGGAAAAGCACCCCCGCCAACTTGGCGATCATCCAGGGCTGACCCAGGAACTCGGCTCCGCGGATGCGGGTGTCGGCGGCGATCAGGCAGATTCCGAAGATCCACGCCAGGACCATGGCCGGGTTCATGATGATCCGCAGAAGCTTGGATTCCATGGTGCGGAAGGTGACGTCCATCTCGCCGCCGGCCGTGGCCTTGGTGTGATAGGCGAACAGGCGCGGCAGATAGAGCAGGCCGGCCATCCAGGCGATCACCGCCAGAATGTGCAGGCCGCGCAGCAGGTCATAGCGTTCCGCCAGCCACGTCATCTCAAGCCGCTCCCTTGCTTCGTTGCGAACATTTCGGCTGCTTGGTCCCGCACGTCCAGTCCCCCGAGGCGCCGGCCAGGGCGTCGAAGGTCAGGTCCGCGAGGCCGTCGATAAAGGCCGGCTCGACCCCCAACGCCGGAACCCGGACATAGGCGGACGCGCCAAGACCCTTGGCCAGCTCGGCGTATTCGTGGTCCAGCTCGACCAGGGTCTCCACATGCTCGGAGACGAAGGCGATCGGACAGATCACCAGGCCCAGGCCTTCGCCGACGGCCTCCTCGATGGCTTCCGGCGTCGACGGACCCAGCCATTTGAGCGGCCCGACCCGGCTCTGGTAACAGACCTTCCAGTCCCAGCCCGCGCCCAGCCGCGCCGCGACCGCCGCGGCCGTGGCCTGGATCTGCTGCTCATAAGGATCGCCCGCGTCGATCACCTTCTGCGGCAGGCCGTGGGCCGAGAACAGCAGGCGCACCTTGGCTGGCCGCCCAGCCGCCTCATAGGCCGCCTGGATCTTTCGCGCATGCGCCTCGACCAGGCCGTCCAGGGTCGGATAGCAGCACACCGTCCGCACCACGCCCGGACCGCGATAGGCCTTGCGCCAGACCTTCAGCGAGGAGTCCGTCGTCGTGGTCGAGAACTGCGGATAGAGCGGCAGCAGCACCACCTCATCCGGCGACCAGGCGGCCACGTCGCGCGCGGTCTTCTCGGTGAACGGGCGCCAGTAACGCATGGCGATGAAGCATTTGGCCTCCACGCCTCGCGCTTTCAGCGCGGCTTCCAGCGCATCTGCCTGGGCCTGGGTTTCGGGCAGCAGGGGTGAGCCTCCGCCCATCACCGCGTAGTTGGCCGTCGCTTCCTTGCGCCGAGTGGTCGAGATCAGCGCCGCCAGCGGATAGCGGGCCACGGCCGGCAGGCCGATGATCGCCGGATCGCGGAACAGGTTGAACAGAAACGGCTGCACGGCCTTGGGACCGTCCGGGCCGCCCAGGTTCATCAGGACGACTGCGACTTTGCGGCTCACTTGCCCGTCACCCGGGCCAGAACCCGCTCCACATGCGCTATCGGCGTGTCCTGCAGGATGCCATGGCCCAGATTGAAGATGTACGGCCCGCCCCCCATTGCTCGAGCAGTTGCTCGACCCGGATATCCAGCGCCTCGCCGCCGGCCCGCAGCAGCAGCGGATCGAGCGCGCCCTGGATCGGCTTGACCGCCTGGACCCGTTGGCCGACCAGGGCCGGGCAGGCGGTGTCGAGCGCGACGCCCTGCACGTCCACCTTCATCGCATAGCGTTCGGCATAGGCGGCCGAGCCGCGCGGGAAACCAATCACTGGCGTGTCGATCCCCTCGGCCCGAAGGCGGCTGATGATCCGCTGGTGCGGGCGGATGACCAGCTTCTCGAACAGATCCTCGGGCAAGCCTTCCGCCCAGCTCTCGAAAATCTTCAAGGCCTGGGCGCCGGCCCGCGCCTGCATGGCCAGATACAGCGCCGTGCTGTCGGCCAGGGCGTTCAGCAGGCGCTCCATGGCCTCCGGCTGCTCATAGGCGAAGGTTCGGGCCTTGGCGCGATCGGAGGAGCCTCCCTCGATCATGTAGGTCGCCACGGTCCACGGAGCGCCCGCGAAGCCGATCAGGGCCCGTTCAGGCTCCAGAGCCGCCCGAACGATGGAAAGGGTGTCTCCGACCTCCCTGAGGGCTTCGGCGGCTCCGTCCACCTTGCCCTCGATCACGTCCAGGCTCGGCAGTTCCCCAAGCTTGGGTCCCTCACCTGCCTCGAACCACACGTCCTGGCCCAGGGCTCGGGGGATCAGGAGGATGTCCGCGAAGACGATGGAGGCGTCGAAGGGAAACCGCCGCATGGGCTGCAGGGTCGCTTCGGCGGCCTTCTCCGAATCCAGGCAGAAGCTGATGAAGTCCGGCGTCGTGGCGCGAAGGGCCCGGTACTCGGGCAGATAACGCCCCGCCTGCCGCATGAACCACACGGGCGGACGCTCGGCTCTCTGGCCGGCGAGCACGGAAAGGAACTTCGGGGTGGGGACTTTAGAGGCCTGGTCGGTCATGCCCCGCCTTAAACCGGGTCCCGCTCGAAGGCTCAAGCCCGAAGGTCAGATACCCGGTCCCGTCCTTCCTCCTTTCTTATCTTAATAAGATTTTAAGGAAGAATCGAGGATGGTGCTGGTCAGGTGGATGATGGGGAAAAGCGTCTCGAACGCGCCCTTGTCCCGCGCTTCTTCCGATAGCCACGCCCAGCCATGCTCACAGCCGCAAAGCCCGGCTGTGGACAGCGTGGACAAGTCGCCAACCTGCCCAATTCCTTAAGGAAACCTTAATACCAACCGGTGCGCCGGCTGGGGATCGACGCCGGCTTTCCCCAGGCGGGCCCGGACAGGCGTGTGAAAGCAGCCCGAGACGGCGTGGGCCTGGGGATTTACAAGACAGCAAGAGGGGTGGTTCTCAACCGGCGCGCTTGGCAAACATTGCGACGCGCGGTTTTCTGCCCGCTGATCCCCAGAGAGACGAACTTTGGTTAAGCAACCATTAACGGCGCATCCACAGGGCGGAGACGAGGAACGGGCCGAACGGCCCCGGGTCTCGACTTACTTCCATATCCACCTGGTGTCGGATTCCACCGGCGAGACGCTCAACGCCATGGCGCGCGCGGTTTGCGCCCGCTTCAACGACGTCCTGCCGATCGAGCATATCTACGCCCTGATCCGCTCAAATCGTCAGCTTGAGCGGGCCCTGGACGAAATCGCCGGGGCGCCGGGCGTCGTCATGCACACCATCGTCGACGCCGGCCTGCGCGCCGCGCTGGAAGATGGCTGTCGGAGGCTGGAGATGCCCTGCATCGCCGCCCTCGACCCCGTGGTCTCGGCCATGTCGCGCTATCTGGGGGCCAAGATCTCCACCCGGGTCGGCGCCCAGCACGCCCTGGACAACGACTATTTCGACCGGATCGAGGCCCTGAACTACGCCATCGCCAATGATGACGGCGCCGGCGGCCAGGACCTGGAACAGGCTGACGTGGTCCTGGTGGGCGTGTCGCGCACCTCCAAGACCCCCACCTCCATCTATCTGGCCCATCGCGGCATCCGCGCCGCCAATGTGCCGCTGGTCCCGGGCCAGGCGCCGCCGGAAAAGCTGTTCAATGTGAAGGGCAAGCTGATCGTCGGCCTGACCGCGTCGCCCGACCGGCTGATCCAGATCCGCCGCAACCGCCTGCTGTCCCTGCGCGAGGACCGGGCCAGCGACTATGTGGATGTGGAGGCCGTGCGCTCCGAGATCATCCAGGCTCGTCGCCTGTTCGAGCGGATGGGCTGGCCGGTCATCGACGTGACCCGCCGCTCGATCGAAGAGACCGCCGCGGGGATCATGAACCTGCTGCATGGCGGCCGCGGCCAGGTCGAAATCTGACATGACCACCGTCACCCTGGCGTCCAGGAGCGCCGCCCGCACTCAATTGCTGACCAACGCCGGCGTGCCGTTCGAGGCCGTGGGCGCCGGCGTCGATGAGGACGCCGCCAAGGCGTCCCTGCTGGCCGAAAAGGCCACGCCGCGCGAAATCGCCGACGCCTTGGCCGAGCTGAAGGCGGTCAAGGTCTCCACCAAGCGTCCCGGTCTGGTGATCGGCGCGGACCAGACCCTCGACCTCGATGGCCTGCTCTACGACAAGGCCAGCACCATGTTCGAGGCGCGCGAGCGGCTGAGAAGCCTGCGCGGCAAGAGCCACAAGCTCCATTCCGGTCTGGTCGTCGCCCGTGACGGCCAGCCGATCTGGCGCGAGGTGACCACCGCCACCCTGCGGATGCGCGATTTCAGCGACGAATGGCTCGACGGCTATCTGGAGCGCCAGGGCGAGGTGATCCTCGGTTCGGTCGGCTGCTACATGCTGGAGACCGAGGGGGTGCAGCTGTTCGACAAGATCGACGGCGACTACTTCACCATTCTCGGCCTGCCTCTGATGGGGCTGCTGGACTTCCTGCGCCTGCACAAGGTTCTCGATACGTGATCACCGGATCCGCCCTGATCGCCGGCGTTTGCGGCCAGCCCATCGCCCACTCCCTCAGCCCGGTCCTGCACAACGCCTGGATCGCGGCCGCCGGCCTGAACGCCGCCTACGTGCCCTTCGCCCCGGCCGAGGACCGGTTCGAGGCGTTCGTCGACGGTCTGCGCGGCGGGGTCGTTCGTGGTCTGAACATCACCATTCCGTTCAAGGAGCGAGCCCTGGCCCTGGCCGACGACGCTTCGGCCGTGGCGCGACGGGCGGGGGCCTCCAACCTGCTGCTGTTCAGGCCAGACGGGACGATATTCGCCGACAACACCGACGGCGCGGGCCTACTCGGCGCCCTGAAGTGCCAGGCCGACTACGACGCCAAGACCGGCCCGGCCGTGCTGCTGGGCGCCGGTGGGGCGGCGCGCGGGGCGGCCGCGGCGCTGATCGAGGCCGGCGCGCCGGTTGTCCGCATCATCAACCGCACCCTGGCCCGGGCTCAGGAAATCGCCGCCGACATGGGCGACGGCTGCACGGCCCACGCCTGGGACGCGGCCGAAAGCCTGCTGGCCGACGCGGGCGTGGTGATCAATGCGACCTCGCTGGGCCTGGGCGGCGGGGCTGGACCTGACGTCCCGCTGGACGCCGCGCCCCGGACGGCCGTGATCATGGACATGGTCTACAAGCCGCTGCGCACCGAATTCCTTGAACGCGCCGCCGCCAGCGGCCGCCGGACGGTGGACGGGCTGGAAATGCTGGTCCGCCAGGCGATCCCGACGTTCGAGGCCGTCTTCGGCCAGACCCCGCCCGTATCCGTGGATGTGCGGGCGCTGGCCCTGAAGACCCTCGGCCAATGATCCTGCTTGGCCTCACCGGCTCGATCGGCATGGGAAAATCCACCACGGCGGCGATGTTTGCGGCCGAGGGCGTGCCTGTTTATGACGCCGACGCCGAGGTCCACCGTCTTTATGGCCGGGGCGGCGCGGCCGTGGGGCCGGTGGGAGACGCTTTTCCCGGCGTGGTCAGGGACGGCGCCATCGACCGCGCCGCCCTCAGCGCCCAGGTCGTCGGCAAGCCGGAAGCCCTGAGCCGGCTGGAATCCATCGTCCACCCCCTCGTCGCCCAGACCCGCGCCGCCTTTTTCGAAAAGGCCGAGGCGGCGGGCGCCGATGTGGTCCTGCTCGACATTCCCTTGCTGTACGAGACTGGCGGCGAGGCCAAGGTCGACAAGGTGGTGGTGGTTTCCGCCCCTCCGGAGGTCCAACGACAGCGGGTTTTGGCCCGTGCCGACATGACCGAGGCGAAACTCGACGCCATTCTTGCCCGCCAGTTGCCGGACGCTGAGAAGCGACGAAGGGCCGATTTTGTCGTCTCTACGGCTCAGGGACTCGATTTCGCCCGGGCCGAAGTGCGAAAAATCCTTGCCAGCGTGCGGTTTCAGCCTCGTTCAGCTTGAAGAGGCCGCCGAACATCGGCATGGAATCGGCATGGCGCGTGAGATCATCCTCGACACCGAGACCACCGGCTTCGACCCGCACAAGGGCGACCGCCTGGTTGAGATCGGCTGCATCGAGGTCGTGGACTTCATCCCCACGGGCCGTTCTTTCCACGAATATGTCGATCCCGAGCGCGACATGCCGGCCGAGGCCGAGAAGGTCCACGGCCTGTCAGGCGCCTTTCTGAAGGGCAAGCCCAAGTTCGCCGAGATCGCCGACCGCTTCGCCGAATTCGTCGGCGACGCCACGATCGTCGCCCACAACGCGGCCTTCGACCGGGGCTTCGTCAATTTCGAGATGCAACGGTGCGGCCGCGCGGTCATGCACGAAGAGCGCTGGGTCGATACCCTGGCCATGGCCAAGAAGCGCTTCCCGGGAATGTACAATTCGCTCGACGCGCTGTGCAAACGCTTCAAGATTTCGCTGGAAAGCCGCGACAAGCACGGGGCGCTGATCGACGCCCATCTGCTGGCGGAGGTCTATCTGGAACTGCAGGGCGGCAAGGAGCGTGCCCTGGATCTCACCCATTCGACCGCCGCCCTGGCGGTCTCCGCGGCGATGGCCGGCGGTTATGGCGCGCGGCCCCGGCCGCTGGCGCCCCGCTCCACCGACGCTGAACGCGCCGCCCACGCGCAATTCGTGGCGGCGACCCTCAAGGACAAGGCTGTCTGGCTGAAAGTCGGACTATAGCCGCAACCCCTCTCGCCGCGCCGGGCGTGAACCGGCGTGAGAGAAATCCCGGTTCAACCTAGGAGATTTGACGTGAACCAATCCGAACTGATCGCCGCCGCCGCCAAGGAAGCCGGTGTTTCGCAAGCCGAAGCCGGCCGCGTCCTCGACGCGTTCCTGTCGACCATCCAAGCCACCCTGGTGAAGGGCGAAGACGTCCGCCTGTCGGGCCTGGGCATCTTCGACGTGGCCGACCGCGCCGCTCGCGAAGGCCGTAACCCGGCCACCGGCGAAACCATCAAGATCGCGGCCACCAAGGCCGTTCGCTTCCGTCCGTCCAAGACCCTGAAGGACGCCGTCGCGAAGAAGTAAGCCTCGTCCGCAAGGACTGCAGCTAAAGGAACGGCGGCTGGAGCAATCCAGCCGCCGTTCTCACTTCAGGTCTGAACTAGCGTCGAAAGGATCAGGCGTTGCCGATCTGGACGCCGCCGGCCTGGGCCTTGCGCTGGGCGTAGACGCCGCCGAAGTCGATCGGATCGATCAGGAACGGCGGGAAGCCGCCTTCGCTGGTCACGTCCGCGATCACGCGGCGGGCGAAGGGGAACAGGAAGCGCGGGCATTCGATCAGCAGGACCGGCTCCAGCTCGTCCTCGGCGACGCCGGTCACCTGGAACAGGCCGCCATAGACCACTTCAACGTGGAAGACCGCGTCCGTGCCGCGCGTGGCGCGGGCCGACAGCTTCAGATCCACCTCGAACAGGCCGTCCGTACGGCCGCGGGCGTTCATCTCGACGCCCATGTCGATTTCCGGCTGGCCGCCGCCGCGCAGGGATTCCGGCGCGCCCGGGTTCTCGAACGACAGGTCGCGGATGAACTGGGCGATGACGCGAACGCCGATTTGTTCGCCTTCGGCGGGGGTTTCCGGAGCGCCGGAAGTGGTGTCGGTCATTGGGAAATCCGTCAGGATGATCGGTCGGGCGACAGTCGCCTCACGACCTGGAGATCAATGTTGAGAGCCGGGCTGCTAACATGAGGGCGCCCTGCGTGCAACGCTGGGCCTGACGTGGCCGTCTGTCACGCCTATATTGCATTCCAATTGTTCCTTTGAAGCCGGTCCTCCTTTGCAAGCTCTCGAACTGATCATCTTCGCCGTCCTCGCCGCCGTGGTGCTCTATCAGCTCTATTCGGTGCTTGGCCGCCGTGTGGGCCGCCAGCCCGAGGACAACGCCGCCCCGGCTGAAACCCAGCGTGGACCCGTGATCGTGGACGCGCCCAAGCCTGAGGGCGCGGACTTCGCCTCGGCCGATGGTCTGGCCGCCCTGCGCGCCCGCGACCCGGCTTTTGACGTCAGCCGCTTCCTGCATGGCGCCCGGCAGGCCTACGAGATGGTGGTCCGCGGCTTCGCCGCCGGCGACCGCGACACCCTGCGCCCCCTGCTGGCGCCGCAGGTGATGGACGGCTTCGACGGCGCGATCACAGCCCGGGAGGCCGAAAACCGCACCGAGACGGTGGAATTCCTGCATCCGCCCCGCGCCGATTTCGAAAGCGCCGCCGTCATCGGCGACGTGGCGCAGGTGGTGGTCCGCTTCCTGGCCGAGTTCCGCAGCCGCACCAAAGGCCCGGAAGGCGAGGCGGTGGACGACCGCCGCACCGCCGAGCTGTGGACTTTCGAGCGTGACCTGAAGAGCCGCGACCCCAACTGGACCCTGGTGAACGTCGACGCCGCGGCGGCGTGATGCGCCGCTCCAGCTTTCATCCCGGCGCGGCGGCCCTCGCGGCGCTGATCCTGGCGGCCTGCGCCACGCGAACCCCGCCGCCTGCCGAGACGCCGGAGGCTCCGCCTGTTCCCGAACGTCCGACCGAACAGCCGCCGGAGCGTCCGACGCCCCGGCCGCTGGTCCATGTGCTTCGGGACCTGCCCGGCTGGGCGGATGAAGATCATCTGGCCGCCTTCGAGGCGGTGAAGACCGGCTGCCAGTCGGCCAGGGATGCAAGCCTCGCCGAGGTCTGCCGCAAGGCCCGTCACGCCGGAAACCTGGATCCGACGGAAGCCCGGACCTGGCTGGAGAACCACTTCGTCGCCCGCTCCCTGGGCGAAGAGGGAACGCTCACCGCCTATTTCGCGCCGGTCTATGAGGCTCGCTTTTCCCGCCGGGGCGAGTTCACCGCTCCTGTCCGCGCCAAGCCGGCGGATCTGGAGATGATTGACATGGGCGCGGGCCCCGTCCCGGCCCGGGTAGTTGGCGGCGCGCCCAAGCCCTATCCCGACCGCGCCGCCATCGAGGCGGTGGAGACCGACAAGCCCCTGGCCTGGATGAAGCCGGAGGACCTGTTCTTCCTGCAGATCCAGGGTTCGGGCGTCCTGGTCCTGCCTGACGGCAAGCGGTTCAAGGCGCTCTATTCCGGACACAACGGCCATCCGTTCCTCGGCATCGCCGCGCCCATGCGCGAAAAGGGTTTGCTGGCCGACAGCAACACCTCGGCGGAGAACATCCGCGCCTGGCTGGCCGACCACCGGGGGCCGGAAGCCGATGCGGTGATGCAGCTGAACCGCCGCTATGTGTTCTTCCACCTGAAGCCCGACGACGGGTCAGAGCCGCGCGGAGCGGCCAATATCCCGCTGCCGCCCGGCCGCGCCATCGCCGTCGATCCAAGCCAGCACAGCTATGGCGGGCTCTACTGGATCGACGCCGACGCGCCGAAACTGAACGGGGCCTTCCCGACCTATCGTCGCCTGGTCGCCGCCTTGGACACCGGCGGGGCCATCAAGGGCGCGGTGCGGGCCGATCTCTATATGGGCTCCGGCCCGGCGGCGGGGCTGGAGGCGGGCCGGGTGCGCCACGCCCTGCGCCTGTACCGCCTGGTCCCGAGGGACTGACCCGATGAAACGGCCGCTGAAGCCGGAAGAGCGGCGGCTGTGGGATCTGGTCGCCGGCACCGTCAAGGGCAAGGCGCCCGACGACGCCCAGGTCAGCAAGGTCACGCCCAAGACCCTGAAGAAAACCCGGTTCGGCAAGCGCGCGCCCCTGCCCGATCCGGTCCCAGAGGCCGATTTTCACGTTCCCGAGGACCCGGCCTGGACGGCCTTGGCCAAGTCGATCCGCCCGGACCGCGCCCCGCCCAAGCCCAAGGCCCCGCCGAAAACCGCGACGGCCGCCGCGCCGCTGCTGCTCGCGGCCGAAGACCTAAAGGCCCTGCAGGCCCCGAAACGAGCGACCCGCAGCGGCTATGATCCCATCGAGCCGGGCCGCAAGCGGCGCATCAGCCGCGAACGCGACCCCCTGGAAGCTAGGCTGGACCTACACGGTCTGGATCAGGACCGCGCCCGCCCGACGCTGGAGGCCTTCCTGCGCCGCGCGTCGGAGGAGGGCTATCGCTCCGTCCTGGTCATCACCGGCAAGGGCAAGACGGGGACAGGCGTCCTGCGCCGCTATGTGCCGGAATGGTTGGGCGCGCCGCATCTGAGCGACATCGTGGCCGGGGTCTCCCAGGCCGACCGCCATCACGGCGGCGAGGGCGCGCTCTATGTCGCCCTGAAGAAGCGGGGCTAGGCGCCGCGC
Source organism: Caulobacter sp. 73W (assembly GCF_041021955.1). Classification (GTDB taxonomy): domain Bacteria; phylum Pseudomonadota; class Alphaproteobacteria; order Caulobacterales; family Caulobacteraceae; genus Caulobacter. The sequence continues at coordinate 2,164,305 of NZ_CP158375.1, read as the reverse complement.
GAGGCCTTTTCGGCCAGACCCGACTGACCCTGCCGCGCCTCCAGCTTCTCCGCCACCACGTCCAGATCCAGCCCCGCCGCCGTCGCTAAGGCCAGCCAGTGATAGAGCAGGTCGGCGCTTTCGGACGCTAGGGCGTCGAGGTCGCCCTGAACGGCGGCGATCACCGTCTCGGTCGCCTCCTCGCCCAGCTTCTTGGCCGCCAGGGCCGGGTCGGCCAGCAGCTTGGCGGTGTAGGAGGCGGAGACATCGCCGCCCTTGCGGGATGCGACCGTCGCGGCCAGGCTTTGCAGAACCTTGAACAGCTCAGCCATGTCAGGACTCCAGGCGCATGGGCAGGCCGGCGGCCGCCATGGCCTGCTTGGCCTCGCGCACGGTGATCTCGCCGAAGTGGAAGATCGAGGCGGCCAGCACGGCGTCAGCCCCGCCGTCGCGGGCGGCTTCGACCAGGTGATCGGTGTCGCCCGCCCCGCCGCTGGCGATCACCGGCACGGAAACCGCGCCGCCCACCGCCTTCAGCAGGGGAATGTCGTAGCCGGTCTTGGCCCCGTCGCGGTCCATGGAGGTCAGCAGGATCTCGCCCGCACCCTTCTCCACCGCCCGCGCGGCGTATTCGACGACATCCAGCCCGGTGTCCTTGCGTCCGCCATAGGTCCAGACGTTCCAGCCCGACCCGTCCTCGCGCGCCTTGGCGTCCACGGCCACGACCACGCACTGGGCGCCGAAGGCGTCGGCCCCGGCGGCGATCAGGTCGGGGTTCTCCACGGCGGCGGTGTTCATGGCCACCTTGTCGGCCCCGGCCAGCAGAAGGCGGCGCATGTCCTCGACCGCCCGCACCCCGCCGCCCACCGAAAGCGGCATGAAGCAGGCGTCGGCGGTCCGTGCGATGACGTCCAGGATCAGGCCGCGCCCTTCATGGCTGGCGGTGATGTCCAGGAACATCAACTCGTCGGCCCCGGCGGCGTCATAGGCGGCGGCCTGTTCCACCGGATCGCCGGCGTCGCGCAGGGCCACGAAGTTGACGCCCTTCACCACGCGGCCGTCCTTGACGTCCAGGCAGGGAATGACGCGGCGGGTCAGCATCAGCCGGCGGCCCGGATGGCGTCGGCCGGGCGGATGGTGCCGGCATAGAGCGAGCGCCCCAGGATCGCTCCGGCGATCGGCGCGCCCTTGCGGGCCTTCAGGTTGACGATGTCGTCCACGGAGGCGACGCCGCCGCTGGCGATCACGGGGACGGAGACGGCGTCCGCCACCTCGCCCACGCCCTCGACATTGACGCCGGTCAGGGCGCCGTCGCGCGAGATGTCTGTGACGATCAGGGCGGCGACCCCGGCGTCCTCGAACCGCTTGGACAGGCCCACGGCGCTGATGTCCGACAGGGCGGTCCAGCCGTCCACCGCCACCTTGCCGTCACGCACGTCCACGGCCACGGCGATCTGCTCGGGCCACAGGCGGGCGGCCTTCTTGACCAGCTCGGGATTGTTCACGGCCACCGTGCCCAGGATCACGCGGCTGACGCCAGCCTCGATCCAGGCTTCGATCCCTTCCAGGGTGCGCACACCGCCTCCCAGCTGAACCGGGATCGACACAGCGTTGAGGATTTCCTCGACCGCCTTGGTGTTCACCGATTGGCCTTCGATGGCACCGTTCAGATCGACCACGTGCAGCCAGGAGAAGCCGTCCTTGGCGAAGCGCTCGGCCTGGTCGGCGGCCGAGGTGTTGAACACCGTGGCCTTGTCCATGTCGCCATGCAGCAGGCGCACGCACTGGCCGTCCTTCAGGTCGATGGCGGGGTAAAGGATCATGGGCGCCATTCCAGAAAGTTGGCGAGGAAGGAAAGACCGGAGTCCTGGGACTTTTCCGGGTGAAACTGAGCGCCGGCCACATTGCCCCGCGCCACCGCCGCCGTGAAGCGTCCGCCATGGTCGCTGTAGGCGATCACGTCCGCCGGGTCGGCGGCGTCCAGGGCGAAACTGTTGGCGTAGTACATGGGCGAGGCGGCCGGCACCTCGGCGAACAGGGGATGCTCGCGCACCCGCTCCACCGCGTTCCAGCCCATGTGCGGGATGGTCAGGGCCGGATCGGACGGCTCGAGCTTCTTCACCTCGCCCGAAATCCAGTCCAAGCCGGGGGTGATCCGAAACTCCAGACCGCGCGTGGCCAGCAGCTGCATGCCGACGCAGATCCCCAGGAACGGAACGCCCCGCACCTTCACCGCCTCGTTCATGGCCTCGACCACCCCGGCGGCGTCCAGCCCCTCGCGGCAGGAGGCGAAGGCGCCGACGCCGGGCAGGAACACCCGGTCAGCCTTGGCGATGAGGTCGGGATCGGCGGTTACGCGCACGTCCACGGAAAGCCCGCGACGGCGCGCGGCCTCGACGAGAGCCCGTTCGGCCGAGCGCAGGTTGCCCGACCCGTAGTCGATCAGGGCGACGCTCTGCATGGATGAACCTACAGCACGCCCTTGGTGGAGGGGGCATGGCCGCCGGTCTTGGGGTCGATCTCGACCGCCTGACGCAGCGCCCGGGCCAGGGCCTTGAATCCGCTTTCGGCGATATGGTGCGTGTTGTCGCCGTACAGGGTCTCTAGATGCACGCAGGCGCCGCAGTTCATGGCGAAGGCGTGGTGGAATTCCTTGAACAGCTCGGTGTCCATCTCCCCGACCTTCGGGCGGGTGAAGTCCACCTTCCAGATCAGGTACGGGCGGTTGGACAGGTCGATGGCGCAGCGCGTCAGGGTCTCGTCCATCGGGATATAGGCGTGACCGAAACGGCGGATGCCCTTGAAGCCGTCCAGCGCCTTGTTCACCGCCTGGCCCAGCACAATGCCGGTGTCCTCGACGGTGTGGTGCATGTCGATGTGCAGGTCGCCCTTGGTCTCGACCGTCAGGTCGAAGCCGCCATGGCGCGCGAAGCTCTCCAGCATATGGTCATAGAAGCCCACGCCGGTGGAGATCGTCGATTTACCGGTCCCGTCGAGATCGATCGAGACGCGGATCTGCGTCTCCTTGGTCTCGCGGACCACTTCGGCCGTGCGCGCCATTATGCGTTCCGTTCCTGTCTACAGGCCCTTGGCCGCGACCAGCTCGGCGAGCGAGACCAGCGGACGGGGGCCATAGTGCGAGATCACCTCGGCCGCCGCGATGGAGCCCAGCCGGCCGCAGTCGGCCAGCGGCTTGCCCTTGGCGAGGCCGTAGAGGAACCCGGCTGCGTATTGGTCGCCAGCGCCGGTCGTGTCCACGATTTTCTCCACGGCCTCGGCCGGGATCTCTTGACGCGCCTCGCCGGCGAGCACCACCGAACCCTTTTCGCTGCGGGTGACGGCGGCGATCTTCACGCTGGCGGCCAGTTGCTTGGCGGCGGCGTCGAAGTCGTCGGTGCGATAGAGCGACAGCAGCTCCGCCTCGTTGGCGAAGACGATGTCGACCTGGGTCTCCACGAAGCCGCGCAGGGCCTCATAGTGGCGATCGACCACGAAGCTGTCGGACAGGGTGAAGGCGATCTGACGGCCCGCGCCGTGGGCCAGGGCGGCGGCCTTGGCGAAGGCGACGCGCGCCTCGGAAGGATCGAAGAGGTAGCCTTCCAGATAGACGATCTGCGAGCCTTCGATCACCGCTGGATCCACGTCGTCGGCGGTCAGCTGGTTGGAAGCGCCAAGGAAGGTGCACATGGTGCGCTGGCCGTCCGGGGTGACATTGATCATGCAGCGGCCGGTGGCCGAACCGCCGGTCAGGCGCGGCACGTCGAAGTCGACGCCAATGGCGCGGATGTCATGAGCAAAGATGTCGCCTAGCTGGTCATCTGCGACCTTGCCCAGATAGACAGCCTTGCCGCCCAGGCTGGCCACGCCGGCGATGGTGTTGCCGCCCGACCCGCCAGAGGTCTCCACCCCCGACGCCATGCGGCCGTAGAGCGAAACCGCGAAGTCCTGATCGACGAGCTGCATCGACCCCTTCACCAGCTTTTCCGCCTCCAAGAAGGCGTCTTCGCAGGGGGCGATCACGTCGACGAGGGCGTTGCCGATGGCGGCGACGTCGTACCGGGCGGTCATGCAGGGGGATCTTTCGGAAGGAATTGACCCCGCCGATTAGCGAAAGCGAGGGCCGCTGGCAAATTTCGTGCGTGAAAACGGCTACTGACGGCGCCGGGGCGAACCCTGGGGCAGGGCCTTCTCGGCTGTCTTGAGGGCGGCGTATTCCTCGTCCATGGCGGCCTTTCGGGCGGCCTTCCTCCTGTCGTCGAACTTGCCGTACTCTCGAAGAGCGGCGGCTTCTGCGTTCCGATGGTCTATCTGGCCGCCGGGGTTAAGAACCTGCCGCCCAAGGTTGCTCAGCTGGCGGTCGAGCAACTCAGCGGCATGATCCATCGTGAGCAGCTTTCCGATCTGGGCCTGATCATCGAAAATATCGAGCAGGATGGTGGTAAGCGGTTCAGCTCCCGAATTTTTCCCGGCGCGAGATAGGTCTTCGCCACCTTGGCCTCGCGCTTGGTCACATCCCGGCCGCTCCAAGTCTGTAAACCCATGTGGGCTTGGTCAGCGTCCGCGCGGCTTTTCTGAATTTCCGATGGGGTGTGAGGTGACGGCGTAAAAGAGCTTGGCCGCATCCGCGTGTAGAACGTGACCGCCTGGGTGGAGCTTGGCTCATAGTCCTGGCAAAGTGCGCAGATGCTGCGAAGCTCCGCATACACATCGCTTCGGAAGCGCGAATGTCTCGGATGACTTCCCGAAGTTCGGCGACCTTGTCGTGCTCATTGCGTGACTTGAGCCGCTCTACGTCAACGACGAAACCCTTGGTCGCGAACTGTACGAGAACGCCCGTGGCCCATCGCTGGAAGAACGTTCCTTGCTTCGAGCTGACGCGATACCCGACCGCAATCACGGCATCGAGGTTGTAGTGAAGGACTTCGCGGGACACCTGCCGGCCGCCCTCGGATCGAACTATCCGGAATTTCCGGATAGTTGTCCGCCAGTGCTCCAACGGCCTTTGCGCAAGTTGGCGTCTACGCCTCGATAAACAGTTCCTTCGACGGGCACAGGTCGTCGATGATGCAGTTGCGGCAGCGGGGCTTGCGGGCGATGCAGACATAGCGCCCGTGCAGGATCAGCCAGTGGTGGGCGCGGGTCAGCCAGGGCTCAGACACGATGGCGAACAGGTCCTGCTCCACCTGGTCTGGGGTCTTTCCCCTGGACAGCTTCAGACGGTGGGCGACGCGGAAGACATGGGTGTCGACGGCGATGGCCGGCTCGATGCCCAGTTCGTTCAGCACCACGCTGGCCGTCTTGCGCCCGACTCCGGGCAGGGCCTGCAGGGCGTCGCGGTCAAGCGGCGTTTCGCCGCCGTGCTGCTCCAGGATGATGCGGGACAGGGCGATGACGTTCTTGGCCTTGGTTCGATAGAGGCCGATGGAGGCGATGTAGGGGGTCAGCCCCTCCTCGCCGAGGGCCAGCATCTTTTCCGGCGTGTCGGCCACGGCGAACAGCTTGTCGGTGGCCTTGTTGACCGAGACGTCCGTGGCCTGGGCGGACAACGCTACAGCGACCACCAGGGTGTAGGGGCTGTGGAAGCGCAGTTCAGTCTTTGGATCGTCCTCGAAGCGCTCGAAGCGGGTGAAGATCTCGTCGATCCTGGCGCGCTCTGCGGGTGACAGGCGCTTCTTGGGCTTCCGGGCGGGTTTGCGAGCGGTCTTACCGGTGATCTGGGGGGCGGGCGCTTTCATGCGGGGCGGACCATGCCGCGCCTTCGCCTTGGCGAAAAGAGGCGCCATGGTGGGGCCATGACCGCGACCCTCTACATGGACGCCGTGATCACCCAGAACCGCTCGCTGTCGCCGGGCGGGTTCAAGGTGCTGCTCGGCTTTGTGGTGGCGGCCAATGTCCTGTTCGGCGTCTTCCTGTTCGTGATTGGGGCGTGGCCTGTGCCGATCTTCCTGGGCCTGGATGTCCTGGCGATCTGGTGGGCCTTCAAGCTCAGCTTCCGGGCGTCGGAGCGGGCCGAGCGGGTTCAGGTGTCGGCGGAGCAGGTGGTGGTGCTGCGCGAAAGCCCCGGCCGACGGCGGCGCGTCTGGTCCTCGCCCACCGCCTTCACCCGTGTGGCCCTGGAGCACGGCGGGGGCCACGATCGGCGGGTGCGCATCCGCCTGTCCGACAAGGCCCTGACCGTGGCCCGTTCGCTCAGCCCCGACGAACGCGGCGCCTTCGCGGACGCCCTGGAGCGGGCGATCCGGCGGGCGCGGGCGGAGCGTCACCAGTCGTGACTACGGGTCACAGGTGATGTTCCCGGTCTCCGCCTAATCCTCGTCACCCGGCGGCCCATCTGAGCCCCATCGCTGATGGGAGATGGACTATGGAATATCGACGTCTTGGCGCTTCCGGCCTGAAGGTTCCGGTTCTCAGTTTCGGAGCCGGCACGTTCGGCGGCCAGGGACCCCTGTTCAAGGCCTGGGGCGAAACCGACGCTGCGGAGGCCTGCCGCCTGATCGACGTCTGCCTGGAAGCGGGGGTCAATCTGTTCGACACCGCCGACGTCTATTCCAGCGGCGCGTCCGAGGCGATCCTCGGGGCCGCGATCAAGGGGCGTCGCGACCAAGTCCTGATCTCCACCAAGACGACCCTGCCGATGGGGGATGGACCCAATGATGCCGGCTCCTCGCGCTATCGCTTGATCAAGGCTGTGGAAGACGCTTTGCGGCGCCTCGATACGGATCACATCGACCTGCTGCAATTGCACGCCTTCGACGCCAGCACTCCGGTGGAAGAAGTGCTGGCCACCCTCGACGTCCTCGTCCGGGCGGGAAAGGTCCGCTACGTCGGCGTGTCGAACTTCTCGGGATGGCAGTTGATGAAATCCCTGGCCGCCGCCGACCGTCATGGGTGGCCGCGCTATGTGGCTCATCAAGCCTACTATTCGCTGATCGGTCGCGACTATGAGTGGGAGCTGATGCCGCTCGGCGTCGATCAGGGCGTAGGCGCGCTGGTCTGGAGTCCCTTGGGCTGGGGCCGTCTGACCGGAAAGATCCGTCGCGGCCAGCCGTTGCCGGAGGGCAGCCGGCTGCATGAGACCGCCGGTTTCGGCCCGGTGGTGAATGACGAGAAGCTCTACGACGTGATCGACGCCCTGGAGGCTGTCGCTCAAGATGTCGGCCGGACGGTCCCCCAGGTGGCCCTGAACTGGCTTTTGCAGCGACCGACCGTCTCCAGCGTCATCATCGGCGCTCGCAACGAGGCGCAACTGCGCGACAACCTCGGCGCGGTGGGGTGGAATCTGACATCGGAGCAGGTTGCTCGCCTTGACGCCGCCAGCGCTGTCGCCGCGCCCTATCCCTACTCGCCGTATCAGAGGCAAGAGGGGTTTTCGCGCCTCAACCCTCCCCCCGTCTGAGGCGCAAGAACCGGGCTGATTTGACCTTTGTGCGGGCCTAGCCTTCTCATGCCCCGAAAACTGTCCTGGGGCATGAGGAGATCGTCATGCCGTTCGACGCCGAACGTTCCGAAAGCATCATGGACCCCCTGGCCCGCCTCGAAACCCAGTCTCAGGACTACGTCCGTATGGCCCAGGCTTTGGACTGGCTGGCGCAGCGTTGGCTGGAGCGGCCGAGCCTGGACGAGGCGGCCGAGGCCGCCGGCCTGTCGCCCTTCCATTTCCAGCGCACCTTCACCCGCTGGGCGGGGGTCAGCCCAAAGACCTTCATGGCCGCCATCGCCCATGCGGAGGCGCGCCGGTCGCTCGACGCGGGGGCCAGCGTCCTGGACGCCGCCTTCGACGCGGGGCTGTCGGGACCGTCGCGTCTGCATGACCTGTTCATCGCCCATGAGGCGGTGACCCCGGGCGAGGCGCGCCGTCGGGGCGAGGGGCTGGAGCTCACCTGGGGTTGGGCCCCGACCCCGTTCGGCAAGGCCCTGTTCGCCATGACCCCGCGCGGCCTGGCCGGTCTGGGCTTCGCCGAGGCCGAGGGCGAAGAGGCGGCCTTCGCCGACATGCATCGGCGCTTCCCGGCCGCCAATTGGATCCGCGACGACCAGGCCGCCGCCGCCATGTCCTTGCACGCCTTCGCGGGCGGGGAGAGCCCGCTGCCGGTGGTGCTGATCGGCCCCCCGTTCCACGTCCAGGTGTGGAAGGCCCTGCTGCGCATCCCGGCCGGCGAGACGGCCACCTACGGCCAGGTGGCCGCCTGGGCCGGCAAGCCCCGGGCGTTCCAGGCCACGGGCGCGGCCATCGGAGCCAATCCCCTGGCCCTGCTGATCCCCTGCCACCGGGCCATCGCCAAAGATGGCCGGCTGACCGGCTATCACTGGCGCTTGGCCCGCAAGGCCGCGATCCTGGGCTCGGAGGCCGTGGCCGCCGCCCAAGCCGCCTAGAGCCAGGCCGCCTAGAGAATGTAGCGGCTGAGGTCGGCGTTCTGGGCCAGGGCGCCGATACGTCCCTGGACGTAGGCCTCGTCGATCGTCACCTGGGCGGGCGAGCCATCGCCGGCGGTGAAGCTGATCTCCTCGGTCACCTTTTCCAGCACCGTCTGCAGGCGGCGGGCGCCGATGTTCTCCACCGAGCCGTTCACCGCCACGGCGGCGTCGGCCAGGGCGTCGATGGCGCCTTCGGTGAAGGTCAGCTCGACGCCTTCGGTGGCCATCAGGGCCTGGTGCTGGCGGATCAGGTTGGCTTCCGGCTCGGTCAGGATGCGGCGGAAGTCGTCACGGGTCAGGGCCTTCAACTCCACCCGGATCGGCAGGCGCCCCTGAAGCTCGGGCAGCAGGTCCGACGGCTTGGCCACATGGAAGGCGCCCGAGGCGATGAACAGCACATGGTCGGTCTTCACCGGTCCGTGCTTGGTGGCCACGGTGGTGCCCTCGATCAGGGGCAGCAGGTCGCGCTGCACGCCTTCGCGGGACACATCGGCGCCGGCGCGGTCTGAGCGGCTGGCCACCTTGTCGATCTCGTCGAGGAAGACGATGCCGTTGTTCTCGGCCAGCTCGACGGCCTCGCGGGTCAAGGCTTCCTGATCCAGCAGCTTGTCGCTTTCCTCGGCGATCAGGGGCGCGTGGGCCGCGGCGACGGTCATCTTGACCGTCTTCATGCGACCGCCGCCGAAAGCCTTCATCATGTCGGACAGGTTCAGCACGCCGATGCCGCCGGGCTGGCCGGGGATGTCCATGCTGGGACCGCCGGTGTCGGCCAGCTGGATCTCGACCTCGGTTTCGTTCAGGTCGCCGTCGCGCAGCTTCTTGCGGAAGCTTTCGCGGGCGGCGATGGAGCCGGGGCCGGTCAGGGCGTCGAGGATGCGTTCCTCCGCCGCGCGCTCGGCGCTGGCGCGGACGCCGGCCCGGCGGCGGTCGCGCACCATGAGCAGGGCGCTTTCCACCAGGTCGCGCATGATCTGGTCCACGTCGCGGCCCACATAGCCGACCTCGGTGAACTTGGTGGCCTCGACCTTCAGGAACGGCGCCTGGGCCAGGCGCGCCAGGCGGCGGGCGATCTCGGTCTTGCCCACGCCCGTAGGGCCGATCATCAGGATGTTCTTGGGCGTGACCTCATCGCGCAGGTCGTCCGGCAGGCGCCGGCGTCGCCAGCGGTTGCGCAAGGCGACGGCCACGGCCCGTTTCGCTTCGGGATGACCAACGATGTAGCGGTCGAGTTCGGAGACGATTTCGCGGGGTGAGAATTCAGTCATCAAGCCGGTAGGATCTGATCATAAACCAGACGCCAGCCTTCCGGCCGCGTCTGCCAGATCCGAACATAGTGTCCCTTGGCCGACTTGCCATCCGTCCCCGTCCAATCGGCGTCGCCCCAGGTCCAGGCCAGATCGCCGGCCGTGGAGGCCGAGCCGCCTTTCGACGCGAAGGTGATAGACTTGGCGCGGGTGTCCAGTTCGGCGGAGACGGCCGCCGGGGTGGCGGGCAAAGGGGCCTTGGAGCTCGTCAGGCGGGCTTCCCCGGCCAGGACGGCGAGGTAGGCGGCCTTGGAATCCGTGAGAGCTGCCTTGGCGAGGGCGGCTTCGGCCGCCTGGACCTGGGCGAAGGCCTTCTGCGCCGAACCCGCGCCGCCCCTGGCGACCGGCAGGGCAACGGGCTCGCTCTCGGGTCCCGGCTGACCCGCGGAGGTGGCGCGCGGACCGCCGTCATAGACCCACTTCCAGGTTCCGTCGGCCTGTCTGGCCCAGACGGTGAAATAGTGGCCGCCGCGCTTGCCGTTGTATTCGGCCGGGCCGGTGGTGAAGCCCAGATCGCCGCTGCGGGCGATTCCGGCGAAGATCGGCCACCACTTGATCTGCGGCTCGCCGGTTCCGCTCTGCGCCTCGAAGAAGGCCTTGGCGTTGACGGGACCCGGCACGAACATCAGGGCGTCATCGGTCATGTGCCGAAGGAAGGACGCTTTTACGCCGTTTGCGAAGCCGTCGGCGGCGAAGGCGCGTTCGGCCGCGATCACCTCGGCGGGAGACGTGGTTTCGGCGAAAGCCAGGAAGGGCGCTGCGGAAAGGGCGACGGCGATGAGGAGGGCGCGGGGCATGGATCGCATCCGAAACTGGGTTTCGGCTTCTATAGCCCGCTCGCCATCCGGCGTTACATGAATTCCCTGTAAGGCCTTACAGGGTCTCCACGGTGAGGTTGCCGTTGGTGTAGACGCAGATGTCGGCCGCGATGCCCATGGCCTTGCGGGCGATCTCTTCGGCCGATAGGGGCTGGTCGATCAGGGCGCGGGCCGCCGCCAGGGCGTAGTTGCCGCCCGAACCGATGGCCGCGACGCCCAGATCGGGCTCAAGCACGTCGCCCACGCCGGTGACCGTGTAGATCGCCTCGGCGTCCGCCACGAGCAGCATGGCCTCCAGCTTTCGCAGGTAGCGGTCGGTGCGCCAGTCCTTGGCCAGCTCGACGCAGGCTCGAGCCAGCTGGCCCGGATGGGCCTCCAGCTTGGTCTCCAGCCGCTCGATCAGGGTGAAGGCGTCGGCCGTGGCGCCGGCGAAACCGGCGATCACCTTGCCGCCCGCCAGGATGCGGACCTTGCGGGCGTTGCCCTTGACGACGGTCTGGCCCATGGAGACCTGTCCGTCGCCGGCGATCACGGTCCGGCCATCCTTGCGAACCGCCAGGATTGTCGTGCCGTGCCAGTCGGGAAATGTAGAAGCGTCGGCTTTCATGCCGTCCGATGTGGCGAGCGCAGCCGAAGAGGTCAAGCACATGGGCTTTTCGACCGAGGAAGTGGAGCGGTACGCCCGCCACCTGGTCCTGCGGGAAATCGGCGGCCAGGGGCAGCAGGCGTTGAAGGCCGCCCGGGTCCTGGTGGTCGGCGCGGGAGGTCTCGGCGCGCCGGCGGCCCTATATCTGGCCGCGGCGGGAGTGGGAACCCTCGGCGTGGTGGACGCCGACACCGTCGCCCTGTCCAACCTGCAGCGTCAGGTGATCTATTCGGCCGCCGATGTGGGACGCGAGAAGGTGCTGGCGACCGCCGAGCATCTGCTGGCTCTGAACCCGCATGTGGCGGTCGAGCCGATCCCCCACGCCCTGACGGCGCAGAACGCCGAGGCTCTGGTCGCCGGCTACGACCTCGTGCTGGACGGCACCGACGATTTCGCTGTCCGTTTTTGTGTCAACGCCGCCTGTGTGGCCCAGGGCAAGACCCTGGTGACCGGGGCGATCGGCCGGTGGAGCGGGCAGGTGGGCGTCTTCTGCGGCCGCCCCTGCTACCAGTGCCTAGTGCCGGAGATTCCGCCGGACGCCGAGACCTGCAGCGTTGTCGGGGTGGTCGGCGCCCTGGCGGGGGTGATCGGCTCGATGATGGCGCTGGAGGCGGTGAAGGTCATCACCAAGGCCGGCGACCCCTTGCAGGACCGGCTTTTGATATACGACGGGCTTTCAGCGACCGCCCGGACGGTGAAAGTGGGTCCCGATCCTTGCTGTGCTGTGTGCGGCGCAAGGTAAAAAGCGTCGCACCTCTCTTTTCCCCAGGCGCGTTACAGTCCATAGGGGGCGCCGCCTTTATAATCCTCCCAATGGACGGCCGCTAAAAATGGACCTCTCCAAGATCCCGACCGGGAAGAACCCGCCCCACGACCTTTATGCGGTGATCGAAATCCCGCAGGGCGGCGAACCGGTGAAGTACGAGCTCGACAAGGACTCCGGCGCGATCTTCGTCGACCGCTTCCTGCACACCGCCATGTACTACCCGGCCAACTACGGGTTCATCCCGCACACCCTGGCCGACGATGGCGATCCGATGGACATCATGGTGGTCAGCCAGACCCCGGTGGTGCCGGGCGCGGTGATCCGCTGCCGTCCGATCGGCGTGCTGAAGATGACCGACGAAGCCGGCGGCGACGAAAAGATCCTCGCCGTGCCGGTAGACAAGCTGCATCCGTTCTACACGGGCGTGAAATCCTGGGATGAACTGCCCTCGATCCTGGTCGAGCAGATCGCCCACTTCTTCAAGCACTACAAGGACCTGGAGAAGGGCAAGTCGGTCACGATCGGCGGTTGGGGCGACGCTGATGAAGCGGCCGACCTGATCATGAAGTCGATCGAGGCGTTCAAAGCCGAAGACCCGGAAAAGGCTTATCCGACCCTCGAAAAGGCCGGCGAGCACTAAGGACCAAGCGTCAGGGCCGCTCAGGCCCTGACGAAATCGAGGAAGACCGGCGCGCAGTCGCCCAGCTTCTTTTCCTCGTACCGCGTGGTGAGGTGGTCGGCCGGAGCGATGCTCCAGTCGTCCGCCCGCTCCGCCGGCCAGGCGAACAGAGCGCCGGCCAGAATTTTTTCCAGAGCCCAGTCCGCATAGTTCGCCCAGTCGGTGGCGAAGCGCAGCCGCGCGCCCGGCTTCATCACCCGCGCCAGTTCGGCCAGGAAATCGTCCTGGATCAGGCGGCGCTTGTGATGACGGGCCTTCTGCCAGGGATCGGGAAACATAATGAACACCCGGTCCAGGCTCTGGTCGGGCAGACCGGCGATGATGTCGCGCACGTCGCCATGGTGAAGGCGCACATTCTTGAGGCCTTGCTCCTCGACGTGACGCAGGGCGCTGCCCACGCCGTTCACGAAGGGCTCGGCCCCGATGACCAGGGCTTCGGGGTTGCGGGCGGCCTGGCCGGCCATGTGCTCGCCGCCGCCGAAACCGATCTCCAGCCAGACCTGCTTGGCCTCGGGCGCCAAGGCGCGCGGATCGAAGGCGCCTTGCGGCACGGCGATCGAGGGAAGGAGCGTGTCGAACAGGGCCGCCTGGCGCGGCTTGAGCGGCCGGGCCTGGATGCGTCCGAAGGAGCGAAGATGGCCGTGAGGCTGCTGGGCGATGGGCATGGCGCGCCCTTTAGCCCCTTTCCCGGCCCGCCGCCATGCCACCAAGCGTCGCCGTGCGCGTTAGTCGGCCGATGACCCCCAAGAACCTCGCCGCCGAAGTTCGCTACGCACAGGCCCTGGCGCGCGCCGCGGGCGGCGCGTTGTTATTCAGCCTGCCTTTGTTCATGACGGAGGAGATGTGGCGCTTCGGGCTCTACATGGACCGTCATCGCCTGGCCCTGATGGTCGTGCTCGCCCTCGGCCTGATCACGGGCGTTTCCTACTATTCGGGTTTCGAGCGGACGACCGGTCTCTTCGACGACGCCCTGGACGCCCTTGCCGCCTTCGCCGTCGGCGCCGTCGTCACCTTGGCCGCGGTGGTGATCTTCGGCGTCGTCGGACGGGAGATGACCGTCGGCGAGATCGCCGGGATCGTTGCGGTCTGCGCCGTGCCGGCCGGAATGGGCGCCGTGGTGGCCGCCAATCAGCTGGCCGCTCCAGAAGATGGCGATGACCGGCGAAAACGCGAGGCGGGCTATTTTGGCGAACTCTTTCTGATGGGCGCCGGCGCGCTTTTCTTCGGCTTCAACGTCGCGCCCACCGAGGAGATGATGCTGATCGGCTACAAGATGACCGCAGTCCACACGGTGATGCTGGTGGTCGCCTCGGCGACCGCGCTTCACCTTCTGGTCTATTCGCTCCAGTTGCGCGGCCAGCATGAGCGGCGCGAGGGATCGGGGCACATGGTGACCTTCCTGCACTACACCCTGGCCGGCTACGGCGTGGCGCTGGGCGTCAGCTTGGGTGTGCTGTGGTTCTTCGGGCGGCTGGACGGCGTGGACGCGGCCATGGCGGCGCGGATGACCATCGTCCTCGGCTTGCCGGCCTCGATCGGGGCGGCGGCGGCGAGGCTGGTGCTCTGATGGCGAGACGCGCGAAACCGAAGGCGCCGCCGACGCCAGACATCCCGATCCTGGAATGGGTGTCGTCAGGGATTGGCGGCCTGATGGCCTTGGCCCTGCTGGCCCTGGTGCTGATCGACGCCCGCAAAGAGCACGAGCCGCCGATATTGAGGATCTCAGCCCTTGAGACCGTCCAGACGCCGGGCGGCTGGCGGGTCATGTTCGAAGTTCGCAACGAGGGCGGTGAGACGGCCGCCGGCGTGCATGTGACCGGCGCCCTGGTCGACGGTGAGACGGCCAAGGCCGTGCTCGACGTGGTGCCGGGCGGCTCCACCGCCGAAGGCGGTCTGTTCTTCGAAGGCGATCCGCGCGCCGGCCGTGTGGCCCTGCGCGCGGAGGGGTTCGTCAAGCCTTAGGCCCGAAACGCCTTAGGCGAGGCGTTTCAGCTCGTCGGCCAGGTCGGTCTTCTCCCAGGAGAAGCCGCCGTCGTTGTCCGGGGTGCGGCCGAAGTGGCCGTAGGCCGCGGTGCGGGCGTAGATCGGCTTGTTCAGGCCCAGGTGCTCGCGGATGGCGCGCGGGGTGGCGCCGCCGATCAGCTGCGGCAGGACGCGTTCCAGCTCGGCCGGATCGACCTTGCCCGTGCCATGCAGGTCCACGTGGAACGAGACCGGCTGGGCCACGCCGATGGCGTAGGCGATCTGGATAGTGCAGCGGTCGGCCAGGCCGGCCGCGACAACGTTCTTGGCCAGGTAGCGGCAGGCATAGGCGGCCGAGCGATCGACCTTGGTCGGATCCTTGCCCGAGAACGCGCCGCCGCCGTGCGGAGCCGCGCCGCCGTAGGTGTCGACGATGATCTTGCGGCCAGTGATGCCGGCGTCGCCGTCCGGGCCGCCGATCTCGAAGCGGCCGGTCGGGTTGACCAGCCACTGGGTCTTCTTGGTGATCAGGCCTTCCGGGAAGACCGGCAGGATGTGCGGCTTGATCAGGTCGAGGACGCGCTTGCTGGTGGCGGTCTTGCCGTCGATCTTCTTCTTGTGCTGGTGCGACACGACGATGGAGACGACGCGGACCGGCTTGCCGTTCCCGTCATACTCCAGGGTCACCTGGCTCTTGGCGTCGGGCTCCAGCTCGCTCAGCTCGCCGCTGTGGCGCAGCTCGGCCAGACGGCGCAGGATGTTGTGGCTGTACTGCAGGGTGGCCGGCATCAGTTCCGGGGTCTCGGTGCTGGCGTAGCCGAACATAATACCCTGGTCGCCGGCGCCCTCATCCTTCTTGTCGGTCGAGTCCACGCCCTGGGCGATGTGCGCCGACTGGCCGTGCAGGTAGCAGGCGTACTTGGCCTTCTCCCAGTGGAAGCCCTTCTGCTCGTAGCCGATGTCCTTAATGGCGGCGCGAACCTTGGGCTCCAGGGACTTGATGATGTCCTTGGTCAGGGCCTTGTTGGCCGCCTTGTCGCCGCCCGGCGCGCCGGCGCGCACTTCGCCCGCCAGGACGATGCGGTTGGTGGTCACCAGGGTTTCGCAGGCGACGCGCGCCTCGGGGTCGGCCGTCAGGAACGCGTCCACCACGGTGTCGCTGATCCGGTCGGCGACCTTGTCCGGGTGGCCTTCGGAAACGCTTTCGCTGGTGAAGATGTAGGATGAACGGGCCAAGTGACGCCTCCAGACGGTACCGTGGAAGCCCACGGTGATAATCCAGAACCTATAAAGATAACTTTATGTCCCGCGCAAGGCGTCAGGCGAGGAGTTCATCTTCCTCTTCGTCCGCCATGGAGCGGACCAGCTCCAGGATTCGGCGGCGCACGCGCGGGCGGCGGATCTTGGGGAACAGCTCCGCCAGCTCCAGGCCCTCGGGAGTCATCAAGAAGGTGTTGGCGAAGGGATTGGCCGTGTCTTCGGCGAAACCGGCGCTGCGCCCCTCGCTGGGATCGGCCAGATCGTCGAAGAAGAAGGTCACCGAGATCTGCAGGCTGCGCGCGATCTCATAGAGCTTGGAAGCGCTGACGCGGTTGGCGCCGCGCTCGTACTTCTGAACTTGCTGAAAGGTCAGGCCAAGATCTTCGGCCAACCGCTCCTGGCTGATGCCCAGCGAGCGGCGTCGCAGCCGGATCCTAGCGCCGACATGGACGTCAATAGGATTGGGCGACCGTTCTACGTCGCTATTCTCGTCCATTCCTGCCCTGACTGACCGATATCGTTGCGTGGGTATGCGCTCAAATAACTTTGCTTTTCAAGGGCGACGCCTGCTTGCGGCGCGACGCAGCCCCCAAAGAGATTAGGAGCATAGCGGCAAAAGTTCCGTCGCCAACCCGACCGTATACAGTTTTAGGCGCCAACGCTGGCAGTGCTGCATCTACGACACCGGATTGACCCAGATCGAGCCGTGCTCCCGGCACGATCCGTCCATAGGCGTCGATCATGGCCGAAACGCCCGTGGGCGTGGCCCGGATCATCGGCGTCCCCGTCTCGATCGCCCGGTAGCTGGCCAGGTTCAGGTGCTGAAGCGGCCCGGAGGTAACCCCGAACCAGGCGTCGTTGGAAATATTGACGATCGCCCTCGGCCGGGTCGCATCGTCGCCAGCCTGGGTGAAGCCGGGGAACAGGCTCTCGTAGCAAATCAGCGGCTGGATGCGGAAAAGCCCGACCGGCTCGAGCGGGCGGGGCGTCGGCCCCGGGGTGAAGCCGTCGCCGACCTGGACCATCTGCTTGAGGCCGACGCGCTCGGCCCAGCTTTCCAGGGGCAGGTACTCGCCGAACGGGGTCAGGCGGTGCTTGTCATAGATCCCCGTCACCTCCAGCCCCGTCGTCCGGCGCAAGGTGATCAGGCTGTTGTAGTAGATCGGCTTGTCGACCGGGCCATCGATCCGATAGGCGCCGAGGATCAGGTTCTGCCCCGGCTTCAAGGCCTCCTGGATCGCTTCGCGCGTCCAGGTCCCGTGCGCCAGATAGGAGTCGGCGGCGTCGGGAATGGCGCCTTCGGGCCAGACGATCACGTCGGGACGCCGCGCCGCCGGCTGGCGGGTCAGGCGGATATGGCGGTCGACGATGTCGGCGAAGGCGCCGGCGTCATACTTCACGGCCTGCCGCACGTCGGCCTGGACGATGCGGACCATCGGTGCGTGGGGGGCGGTGGGCGCCGCGTGCTGAACCCGCCAGCCGCCCCATCCATAGAGCGCCGCCAGAGCGGTCAGGCCCGCCGCCGTCGCGATGCGGCCGCGCCGCCCTTCGAAGGCGACGGCGAAACTGGCGGCCACAGCCAGGGTCACCCAGGTCAGGCCATAGGGGCCGAACAGGGCGGCGGCCTGGGAGGGATAGGAGCCAGCCTCCCAGCTTTGGCCGGGCAAATTCCACGGAAAGCCGGTCAGGATATGGCCGCGAACCCACTCGACCGCGCCGAACACGCCGGCGAAGACCAGGACGCGCCGCGCGCCGGCCGGGGCGAAGCGGCGATAGACCAGGGCCGCCAGACCCCAGAACAGACCAAGCCCCGCCGCCAGCAGGGTTGGGGCGAAAGGCGCCATCCAGGCCTGGGCCGGATTGACCAGGAACGCCTCGGCCACCCACCAGATGCTCAGGCCGAAATAGGCCAACCCCGCCAGCCAGCCGCGAAAGAAGGCCGAGGACAGCGGCGCGCTCTGATCGGCGCCGTCGATGTTTCTCAGCAGAACCGCATAGCCCAGCAGGCCGGGAATGATCCCGAACGGCGGATGGGCCAGGGCGGCGGCCAGGCCGGCCCCCAGGGACAGGCTCGCCGCCAGCCATGGCGCGCGCCAGGCCTGCCGCACGCGGGGTGCGACCTTAGCCTGGACGCGGCGGATCATTCGGCGGCGGACTCGACGACCCGGACGGCGGGCCGGATGCGCACGCGCTTGACCCGCCGAGGGTCGGCGTCGGTGATTTCCAGGTCGAAGCCGCCCGGATGGACGATGACCTCGCCCCGCTGCGGCACCCGGCCGGCGATGGCGGTGACCAGGCCGGCGACGGTGTCGATGTCTTCTTCCAGATCGACGGGCGCCAGGTCCTCAACACCCATGGCGGCCTCAAGATCTTCCAGCGCCGCGCGGGCGTCGGCCTCGAACACTCCGCCGGGGCGCTGCAGGACGCCAGAGGTCTGGGCCTCGTCATGCTCGTCGGCGATGTCGCCGACCACGGCCTCGACCAGGTCTTCCATGGTCACCAGCCCGTCGGCGCCGCCAAATTCGTCGATGACCACGGCCATGTGGATGCGGCTGGTCTGCATGCGCAGCAGCAGGTCGGCGGCGCGCATGGACGGCGGCACATAGAGGATGTCGCGGCGCAGGCGGTGCAGGACCGGCTGGTCGGCCGTCGGCCGCTTGCTCTCGTCGGCCAGCATCTTGAACACGTCCTTGACGTGAACAAAGCCCACCGGATCGTCGAGGGTGTCGCGATAGATCGGCATCCGCGAATGCTCGGCCTCGACGAAGCGGGCCAGCACCTCGCTGAAGGTGGTGGCGATGTCCACGGCGACGATGTCGGCCCGCGGGGTCATCACGTCGTGGACCCGCAGGGATTGGAAGGCTTCGGCGGAATCCACCAGGTCGGCGGCGGACGAGTCGTGCGCGATAACGGAATCTCCGGCTCGCGTATCGCTCTCGCCGGACAGACGGCGGCGCATCTTTCTCAGGAACGCCCGAACCCCCCGGCTTTTGCGCGCGGCGGTTTCGGGCGGCTGACTTGGCTCGTCGCTAGGCATGGGTTCCCAAGGGGTCGGCGCGCTCGGCGTATGGGTCCGGAACGCCCAGTCCCGCGAGGATTTCGCGCTCCAAGGCTTCCATCTCCTCGGCTTCCGCGTCGGACAGATGATCGTAGCCTACTAGATGTAGCACCCCATGCGCCACCAGGTGTTGCAGGTGATGCGCAAGAGGCTTGCCCTGCTCGATCGCCTCGCGTTCGCAGACCCCGAAGGCCAGGCAGATGTCGCCCAGGCTGTTCTCGGGATTTTCCGGCGCGGGGAAGGACAGGACGTTGGTGGGCTGGTCGCGGTCGCGGAAGCGGGCGTTCAGCTCATGCACCGAGGCGTCGTCGGTCAGCAGCACCACGCAGGCCCCATCCTCGCCCGCCTTGGCCAGGGCGGCCTCGGCGGCTTGCAGCACCAGGGCCTGAACGTCGGGGAGGGCCGTCGACCAAGCCTCGTCCTCGACCTCAATATCGATGTCGCTCATCGCCCGCGCTTCTCGGCGTCGGCGTCGTAGGCCTTGACGATGCGCTCCACCAGCGGGTGGCGGACCACGTCCGAGGCGCTGAAACGGGAGACGGCCACGCCCTTGACCCCTTCCAGGATCGCCACGGCGTGGGCGAGGCCGGAGTCGGAGGCGTTGAGCAGATCGATCTGGCTGGGATCGCCGGTCACCGCCATCTTGGCGCCCTCGCCCAGGCGGGTGAGGACCATCTTCATCTGCAGGCGCGAGGCGTTCTGCGCCTCGTCGACGATGACGAAGGCGTGGGACAGGGTGCGGCCGCGCATGAAGGCGATGGGGGCGACCTCGATCTCGCCCTTCTCGCGCCGGCGGCGCAGTTGGTCGGCGCCCATGATGTCGTTCAGGGCCTCCCAGACGGGCGCCATGTACGGATCGACCTTCTCGTTCAGGTCGCCGGGCAGGAAACCCAGGCGCTCGCCGGCCTCGACGGCCGGGCGGGTGACGATCAGGCGGTCCACCTCGCCGCGCATCAGCAGGCCGGCGCCGTGGGCCACGGCCAGGAAGGTCTTGCCCGTGCCCGCCGGACCCAGGCCGAAGACCAGGTCATAGCGCGACAGGCAGTCCAGATAGTTGGCCTGGGCCGCCGTCTTGGCGGCGACCATGCCCCGGCGCGAGGCCGACGGCGAGCGGCTGTCCCCGCCGGTGCGGGCTTGGCCGATAGCGGCGCGGACGTCAGCCTCGCCCACCTCGACCCCGCTGTCGGCGCGGGCGGCGATCAGTCCGACCGCGGCCTGGGCCTGACGGCGCGACCGCGCGTCGCCATTGATCGACACGCCGCCGCCCGGCGTCTCGATGAGCACGCGAAACGCGTCTTCGATCAGGGCGGCGTGGCGGCTGGACGGGCCGGCTACGGCGCGCAGGGCGACGTCGGAAAGGGCGGTGAATTCGGGCGTCTTGCTCACGCAGGCTCCAGCACGGGCGCCAGAACGCCGGCGAGGCTGTTCTTGGAGGCGCCGGTTATGTTCACCGGAACGATCTGTCCGATCAGCTGTTCCGGCCCCTCGCAGTGGACGCCGTTCAGGTAGGGGCTGCGGCCGACGATCTGTCCGGGGTGACGACCCTTGCGCTCGAACAGCACCGGCACGGTGCGGCCGACCACGGCGTTGTTGAAGGCGATGGTCTGTTCGTCCAGCAGGGCCAGAAGGCGCGCCAGGCGCTCCTCCTTCACCTCTTCGGCCACCTGGCCGGGCATGGCCGAGGCCGGGGTGCCGGGACGCTTGGAATACTTGAACGAGAAGGCCGCCGCGTAGCGGACTTCGCGGATCAGATTCAGGGTCGCCTCGAAGTCGCTGTCGCGCTCGCCCGGGAAGCCGACGATGAAGTCGCCGCTCATGGCGATATCCGGCCGCGCGGCGCGGATCTTCTCGACCAGGCGCAGATAGCTTTCGGCCGTGTGTGCGCGGTTCATGGCCTTGAGGATCTTGTCCGAGCCCGACTGCACCGGCAGGTGCAGG
Source organism: Caulobacter sp. 73W (assembly GCF_041021955.1). GTDB lineage: Bacteria > Pseudomonadota > Alphaproteobacteria > Caulobacterales > Caulobacteraceae > Caulobacter. The sequence continues at coordinate 2,143,480 of NZ_CP158375.1, read as the reverse complement.
TACGGCATCAGCTCCGGCAGCTCGCCGTGCGCCTCGATCAGCGCCTCGTCCATGTCGGCCGGATGGCTGGTGGTGTAGCGGATGCGCTCGATGCCATCGATTTTGGCCAGGCGGCGAACCAAGTTGGCCAAGCCGCCCTCATAGGCGTTGACGTTCTGGCCCAGCAGGGTGACCTCGCGAACGCCCTTGTCCGCCAGGGACTGGGCTTCGGCCACGATGGTGTCCATCGGCCGCGACCATTCCCCGCCGCGCGTATAGGGCACCACACAGAAGGTGCAGAACTTGTCGCAGCCTTCCTGCACGGTGAGGAAGGCGGTGACGCCGTCCACATGGCGCTCGGCCGGCAGGGCGTCGAACTTCTCGTCGGCGGCGAAGTCGGCCGACAGGCGCTCGCCGCTGCGGCGGTGGGCGCGCGCGATCAGCTCGGGAAGCTGGTGATAGGCCTGGGGCCCGACCACGAGATCGACCGCCGGCTGGCGATGCATGATCTCCTTGCCCTCGGCCTGGGCGACGCAGCCGGCCACGGCGATGGTCATCTGACCGCCAGCCTCGGCCTTGCGGTTTTTCATCAGCTTGATCTGGCCAAGCTCGGAATAGACCTTCTCGGTGGCCTTTTCGCGGATGTGGCAGGTGTTGAGCACCACCAGGTCCGCCCCTTCCGGGTCGTTGACCATGCCATAGCCCAGCGGACGCAGGACGTCGGCCATGCGCTCGCTGTCATAGACGTTCATCTGGCAGCCGTAGGTCTTGATGAAGAGGCGCTTCAAGGGCGCGCCCTCTCCGACCGCGGCTTGGGCGGTGGTCGTGTCGGTCATCGCGGCGTTATGGGGCTGTGGACAACCCGGCGCAAGAGCGCCGCGGCCACAGGTCCCGCGCCTACTCCTCGATCGGCATGCCGTAGAGTTCGAGGCGGTGGTCGATCAGCTTGTAGCCGAGCTTGCGGGCGATGGCGTGCTGAAGGGCCTCGATCTCCTCGTCCACGAACTCGACGACCTTGCCGGTCTTCATGTCGATCAGGTGGTCGTGGTGGTGATCCGGCGTCTCTTCATAGCGCGAGCGGCCGTCGCGGAAGTCGTGACGCTCGATGATGCCGCTTTCCTCGAACAGGCGGACGGTCCGGTAGACCGTGGCGATCGAGATGTGCGGGTCGATGGCGTGGGCGCGGCGGTGCAGCTCCTCGACATCGGGATGATCCTGCGCCGTCGACAGGACGCGCGCGATGACGCGCCGCTGGTCGGTCATCCGCATGCCTTTGTCGGCGCAAAGCTTTTCGAGGCGGTCCAAGGGGCTGTCTCCAGGTCTTGTGCGTCGCCGCCAACATAGGCGGACAGAGCTCAGGTGTTAAGGTCGCGGCGCATGACGAGCGCATCAACTTCGCCATCCGGGCGGCGGTAATAGCCGCGCCGGCGCCCGACTTGCGCGAAGTCGGTTGCTTCGTAAAGGCCGATGGCGGCCAGATTGTCGATGGCCACCTCCAGGAACAGACTGCGCGCGCCGTTCTGGCGGGCCTGATCGGCCGCCTGCAGCACCAGTTTGCGGCCCAGCCCCAGGCGGCGGGCGGCCGGATCGACGGCGATGGTCAGGATTTCAGCCTCATCCAGCACCACGCGGCACAGGATGAACCCCTGGCCATCCTCGACCAGGGCGAAGGCGCCGTCTTCCATCAGGTCGGCCAGCTCCGCCTCGCTCCACGGGGCGTCGAACGCCGCCCGGTGCAGGGCCGCCAGGGCGCCGGCGTCCTGGGCGAGGGCCGTCTTCATGCGTCGGGCAGGGTGGCGTAGGGCGGCCGCAGATACAGCGGGACCGGCTGGGCGACGGCGGGATCGGCCTTGGCGCCCAGGCGGGCGATGGCGGCGGGATCGGCCACGGCGAGCAGCGGCCCATCACAGTAAGCCCCGGGGACAAGCGGGCTCAGCAGGGGCTCGCCGCTACCCATGATCAGGGGGTCGTCGTTGGCGAATACCCAACGTGCCGCCACACCGACCTCCCCGATCCCATCGACGGCCGGATCATTGAGCGGCGCGTCGCCCTCAAAGGCCTGCCAGTAGATCTGTCCCTTCTTGGCGTCGATCGTGGCGATGCGCGGTTCGTCCCGTCCTTCAGCCAGTGCTTCTAGGGTCCCGATGCCGATGCAGGGGATATTCAAGGCCACGGCCAGGCCCTTGGCGAAAGCCAGGCCGACGCGAAGGCCGGTGAACGAGCCGGGTCCAACCGTGACGGCGATCCGGTCCAGGCTTGCGAAGTCCACGCCCGCCTGGGCCATGGTCTCGCGCACGATGCCGCCCAGGGCTTCCTGGTGGCCGCGCGTCATGGGCTCGGTGCGGCTCGCCAGGGTGCGATCGCCGTCGATGACGGCGGCGCTGCTGGCGGCGAGGCAGGTGTCGATGGCGAGGACGATCACGCCCCGCACCTAGACGATATGAGTCCCAGGCTCAAACCGGATCGTCAGAGGACCTGTTCGACCCGGGTCACTTCGGGGACGTAGTGCTTGAGCATGTTCTCGACGCCAGACTTCAGCGTGGCCGACGACGATGGACAGCCCGAGCAGGCGCCGCGCATGTGCAGATAGACCGCGCCGGTGTCGGGTTCGAACCGCGAGAAGACGATGTCGCCGCCGTCCTGCGCCACGGCCGGGCGGATGCGGGTGTCGAGCAGGTCCTTGATCTCGGCGACGATCTGGGCGGTTTCGCCCTCATAGACCCCTTCGTCGTGGCCGACGGCCTCGGCGTCGGTCAGCAGCGGGCGGGTCGAGGTGAAGTGGTCCATCACCGCCGCCAGGATCGGGGCCTTCAGGTGCGGCCACTCGGCCTCGGCGGCCTTGGTCACGGTCAGGAAATCCGGACCGAAGAACACCCGGGTCACGTCGCCCAGGTTGAACAGGGCGTCCGCTAGGGGCGAAACCTGGGCTTCTTCCGGCGTGCGGAACTCCCGCGTGCCCTCCCCCAGAACCTCGCGGCCGGGGAGGAATTTCAGGACGTCCGGGTTCGGCGTGGTTTCGGTCTGGATGAACATGGGCTCCAGATGGCGTCGCCGGCCGCCGATGGCAAGGGATTCAGGCCCGTTCGTAGATGCCGGTGATGCGGCCTTTCGCCGTCACCTTGCCCTCCATGGCCTTCAGAACCGCCTTGCGGCCCGGCGTTCCGGTCAGGGCCAGGGGCTCGGACACGGCGAAGAACTGGAACTCGTAACGGTGCGGTCCGTGGCCGGTCGGCGGATCCGGCGGCAGGTAATCGGAGCGCATATAGGCGTTCTTGCCCGTCTGAACGTCGTCCGTGGAGATGGCGCCGGCCTCCAGAGACCCTTCGGCCGGCAGGTTCCAGGCGATGGCGTGGACCAGGGGATCGGGCGTCGGAGCGTCCGGGTCCTCGACGATCAGCACCACGTCGGCCGTGCCGACCGGCGCGCCGCACCAGGACAGGGACGGGGACTTGCCCTCCCCATCGGCGGTGAAGGGGGCCAGCAGGCGGCCGCCGTCATGGAAATCCGCGCTGGTGACCGTCAGGGTTTCCGGCGCCTCGTCGAGGCCGTCCTGGAAATAGGCGATCTTCATCTGGCCGGCGCGGGCGTAGCGCAGCATGTCGCCGATGACGCGGGGGATCTTTTCGAGCATGGCGGGCTCTCCTTGCGGGCGATCAACGCGCCGCAGGCTTGGCCGTTGCCTTGCCCGCCTCAGGCCAGGTCGATGATCTCTTCGTCGGTCAGGTCGCCGGGGACCACCGTGACCGGGATCTTGCGGGCGCCGAAGCCGACGCCGTCCTTGGCGATGGAGGCGACCAGGGCCCCGGGACCCCGCCCGCCGGCCGCGGCGGCCAGGACGAGGATCTTGATCTCCGGATCGGCGGCGACCACGGCGCGGATGGCGGCCTTGGTGTTCTCGGCGTGCTTGATCAGGAATTCGGGCGCCTCGCCGGTCTCGGCCATGACCTGTTCGGCCAGCTTCTGCAGCACCGCCTCGGCCTCGACCCGTTCCTGGCGCTCGATTTCCTCGCGCACGCCGGACCAATGCTCGAACACCGCCGGCTCGATCACCCGCAGCAGCGCCACATGTCCGCCCGTGGAACGGGCGCGGCGGCAGGCGTAGCGCAGGGCGGCGGCGAACTCTTCGCTGTCGTCGGCGATGACCAGGAACTTGCGTCGGCTCATGGGGCGAAGTTGACCGAGGCCGCCGCGACGCGCAAGCGGCCCCGTCAAACCCCTAGAGCTGCCCCCTAGAGTTGGAGGAAGCCGACCAGCTTCTTGGTCTCGGCCACCACCGGGTCGGCGATGGCGCGGGCCCGCTCGGCGCCGTCCTTGAGCACGGCGTCGATCTGGGCCGGGTCGGACATCAACTCGCGCATGCGCGCGCCGATGGGACTCATCTTCTCGACCGCCAGCTCGGCCAGGGCCGGCTTGAAGGCCCCGAAGCCCTTGCCGCCGAACTCGGCGATAACCTGATCCTTGGTCAGGCCCGACAGGGCCGCATAGATGTCGACCAGGTTCTTGGCTTCCGGCCGGCCGGCCAGGCCGTCCAGCGTTTCCGGCAGCGGCTCGGGATCGGTCTTGGCCCGGCGGATCTTGTTGGCGATGGCGTCGGCGTCATCCATCAGGTTGATGCGCGAGGCGTCGGACGGGTCCGACTTGCTCATCTTGGCCGCGCCGTCGCGCAGGGACATGACCCGCGTCGCCGGACCCTCGATCACCGGTTCGGTGACCGGGAAGAAGCCCGGAGCGTTGAAGTCGTTGTTGAACTTCTGCGCGATGTCGCGGGTCAGCTCCAGGTGCTGCTTCTGGTCCTCGCCCACCGGCACGTGGGTGGCCTTGTAGAGCAGGATGTCGGCGGCCTGGAGCACAGGATAGGTGTAGAGGCCGACGCTGGAGCGTTCTTTGTGCTTGCCGCTCTTTTCCTTGAACTGGGTCATCCGGTCGAGCCAGCCGAGGCGCGCGACGCAGTTGAAGATCCAGGCCAGCTCGGCGTGCGCGGGCACGGCCGACTGCGGGAAGATGGTGGCCTTCTTCGGGTCCAGGCCGGCGGCGATGTAGGCGGCGGCGATCTCGCGCGTCTGGGCGGCCAGCACGGCCGGGTCCTGCCACACCGTGATGGCGTGCATGTCGGCCACGAAGATGAACGGCTTCTCGTCCTGGATATCGACGAAGCGTTTCAGGGCGCCCAGATAGTTGCCCAGGTGCAGGGCGCCCGAGGCCTGGATGCCGGACAGGATGCGTTTGGGGCCGGCGTAGGGGGCCGGAGCTTGATCGGTCATGGTGGTCAGCTTCTTTGAAAGATCGGAACGTGCGGCGTCAGGCCCGCGAGCGGGCTCTTAGGAGCGGCGCCATCGCCACGTGTCGCGTCCGGTCAGAACCATGGCCCGCTGGATAGAAGACGCGAGGCGGCGCGGCAAGCGTCGTCAGGCCTTGCGGCGACGCAGGACGGCCTTGGCCTCGGCCGGGGTGACGCCGCCAAAGGCGAACAGCAGGACTGGATAGAGGCCGCCCCCGACCATGCAGACCGCCAGGATGGCGATCTCCTTGGCGCCGAAGCGCAAGCCTTGCAGCGGCGCCTCGATCATCGGGCGGTAGTGCGAGGCGAGGCCGAGAAGGACGCCGAGCGCGACGCTGGCCGCCGCGACACGGATGATCTTGCCGACGGCGCGCTTGCTGGGCCGGTAGTCGCCCTTGCGGGCCAGGGCGGCCAGCATCTGGATGACGGTCAGCCAGGCGGCGAAGCTGGTGGCGGCCGCGATGCCGGGAATGCCGATGATCTGGAACAGGATCAGGCCGAGCGCGATGTTCACCGCCACCGAGATCAGGGCGAAGCGCATCGGCGCCTTGGTGTCCTGGCGGGCGAAGAACACCGGCGACAGCACGCGGTTCAGAACGAAGGCGGGAACACCCCAGCCGTAGTGCAGCAGGGCGGCGGCCGTGGCGCGGGCGTCGATGACCGTGAACTCGCCGCGCGTGAACAGGCCGTCGATCAGGAAGAACGGGATGGCGGCCAAGGCCGCCGCCGCCGGCAGGGTCAGGGCCAGGGCGAAGACGATGGCTTGGTCGGTGGCCGTCTGGGCCTCGTCGGTGTCGCCGGCCTGGATCGCCTGGGACAGGCGGGGCAGCAGAGCCACGCCCACGGCGACGCCGACAAGGCCAAGCGGCAGCTGATACAGCCGGTCCGCCGCCGCCAGCCAGGAGCGGCCCCCGGCCACGAAGCTGGCCAGGATGCCCGAGATGAAGATGTTGATCTGGGTGGCGCTGGCGGCGATGGCCCCAGGAACGGCCAGGGCGATGAGGGTCTTCACCTCCGGCGTCAGGCGCGGCCAGCGCAGGCGGATGTCGGCGCCGGCCTTGCGCGCGCCCCACCACAGCAGGCCCGCCTGCAGCATGCCCGCGATCAGCACCGCCCAGGCTGAGGCCCAGGCCCCGGAGATCGGATTGTTCTGCGGCCAGACGGCGGCCAGCATCACGATGTTCAGCAGCACCGGGAAGGCGCCGGAGACGATGAAGCGCCCCCGGGCGTTCAGCACCCCCGACAGCAAGGCGCCGATGGCCATGCAGGGCAGGTACGGCATGCTGATCTGGGTCAGGGTGACGGCCAGTTTGAACTTCACCGGATCCGCCGCGTAGCCGGGATTGATGGCGTACATCAGCCACGGCATGGCCAGCTGCGCCGCCAGGGTCAGCAGCAGGGTCGCCGCCGCCAGGGACGCCAGGGCGTCGGAGGCGATGCGGTCGGCGGCTTCCTCGCCCTCGCCCTTCAGGGTGCGGGCGTAAGCCGGGACGAAGGCCGCCGCGAACGCGCCCTCGGCGAAGATCCGCCGGAACAGGTTCGGGAACGACAGCATGGTGTTGTAGACGTCGGCAGCCGGGGTGGCGCTGGCGCCCAGCCGCGCGGTGATCACCAGATCGCGCAGCAGGCCCATGAACCGGCTGACCAGCGTCAGGCCCGAATAGATCATCGAGGAGCGGATCATCCCGCCGCCACGCTTGGCGGGGGCAGGCGTCAGCGCGTTGGTCGGTGCGGGTTCGGTCACAGCCGGCTTCTGCGCTCGCCCTCGAAAGCGGTCAAGGGAGCCTTTGACCGCCCGCTGGCGTTGAGCTTGACCGCAACGTCGCGGGCCGGGCGTTCAGACAGACCATGACCTTACCGCAGATCCTCGCCTTCTCTCTGGTCGGGGCCACCGTTCTGGCCTTCATCTGGGGCCGCTGGCGCTATGACCTGGTGGCGCTCGGCGCCCTAGCGCTCGGTGTGGCGATCGGCGTGGTGCCGGCGGAAAAGGCCTTCGAGGGCTTCTCCAACGACATCGTCATCATCATCGGCAGCGCCCTGGTGGTCAGCGCCGCCATCGCCCGTTCGGGGATCATCGAGATGATCATGCGGCCCTTGCTGCCGCACTTGAAGACCGAGCGGACCCAGGTGCCGGTCCTGGCGGGGGCCACGGCCCTGCTGTCGATGATGACCAAGAACGTCGGGGCTCTGGCGATCCTGATGCCGTCCGCCCTGGCCACGGCCAAGCGCAGCGGCACGTCGCCCGCTCGCCTGCTGATGCCCATGTCGTTCGGCTCGCTGGTCGGGGGTCTGGCGATCCTGGTGGGGACCTCGCCCAACATCATCGTCTCCGGCGTGCGCCAGGAGGCGACCGGCGAGCCGTTCGGCATGTACGACTTCACCCCCGTGGGGGCCGGCCTGACCCTGATCGCCATCGCGTATCTGACCCTGGCCTATCGCATCATTCCCAAGGACAGGCAGGGGACGGTCAGCCTGGACGCCGCCCTGGCCGCCAACGCCTATGTGACCGAGGCCGAGGCGCCGCTGGACTGGGCGCTGGGCAGCCTGCGGGTCAGCACCCTTAACGAGATCGGTGAGGGCGACGTGACCCTGGTCGCCATGGTCCGCGACGGCAAACGCCGGGCCGCACCCCATCCCAACACCAAGATCCTGCCCGGCGACATCCTGCTGCTGGAGGGCGAGCCGCAGTCCCTGGACGATGTGATCGTCAAGGCCAAGCTGCGCCTGACCCGTTCCGACCGGCCCGTGGCCATGGAGGAGCCGACCGACGAGGTGCGGGTGGTCGAGGCGATCATCAGCGCCAACTCCTCGCTGATCGCCTCCACCGCGCGCAGCCTGGCCCTGCACGAGGAATTCGGCATCAACCTGCTCGGCGTCAGCCGCGGCGGCTATCGCACCACCCAGCGGCTGGAGACCGTGCGCCTGCGGGCCGGCGACGTCCTGGTTTTGCAAGGCTCGGAAAAGAACCTGCCCGCCGCGCTGCAAGCCCTGGGCTGCCTGCCCCTGGCCGAGCGGGAGGTGCGCCTGGGCGGCATCCGCCACGTCTTCACCCCGGCCCTGATCCTGGCGGTCGCCATGGTGCTGGTCGCCTTCGGCGTCCTTCCAGTGGCCATGGCCTTCTTCGGCGCGGCGGTGCTGATCGTGGCGGTCGGCTCGCTGCGCATGCGCGAGGCCTATGCGGCGCTCGACGCTCCGGTGCTGATCCTGATCGCCGCCCTGATCCCGGTCAGCGACGCGATCCAGGCCACTGGCGGGGCGGACCTGATCGGCGGTGGGCTGTCGACCCTGTTCAACGGGATGCCGCCGATGATCGCCCTGGCGGCGATGATGATCGTGGCCATGGCGGCCACGCCGTTCCTCAACAACGCCGCCACGGTGCTGATCGCCGCGCCCATCGGCATGAGCCTGGCCCAGCGGCTGGGGCTCAATCCCGATCCGTTCCTGATGGCGGTGGCGGTCGGGGCGGGCTGCGATTTCCTCACGCCCATCGGCCACCAGTGCAACACCCTGATCCTGGGGCCCGGCGGCTACAAGTTCGGGGACTACGCCCGGCTGGGGGCGCCGCTGTCGCTGCTGGTGGTGGCGGTCGGCACGCCGCTGATCGCGTTCTTCTGGCCGTTGGCGCCGGTCTAGCGGGCGACGCTGGCCCGGGCGCGCTGCAGCCGGCCGGCCTTGGCGGCGGCCTCGCCCTCTTCCAGCACCGAGGTCAGGGCGCCTTTGAGGGCCTTGCGCTTGCGGGCGTCGGTCAGTTTCCCGCCCTCGGCGGTCTGGACGTAGAAAGCGTCCACGGCCCGCTCGCCATAGCCGTCGATGTGGGCCGACTGGATGGACAGTTCGGCCGCCGACAAGGTTCGGGCCAGGGCCTCCAGAAGGCCGGCGCGGTCACGACCCGAGGCCTCGACGACCGTGGCGTCCTCCGAGGCGTCGTTGTCGATGGCAACGCTGGGGGCGATAGCGAAGGCGGCGGTGCGGCCAAGGTCCAGGTTTCGCCGGGGCTCAAGCTGGCTGGGCTCGCCCCGGGCGGCGCTTTCCAGCGCCTCGACCAGGCGAGGCAGGGCGCGGGTGTTGTCGCAGCCGTAGGGCGCGCCGGCGGCGTCCTGCACATGGAAGACGTCAAGGGCCAGGCCCTGGCGGGAGGTGAAGACCCGCGCGCCGACCACATTGGCCCCCAGGCTGGCCAGGGCCAGGGCCAGGTCGGCGAACAGGCCCCGCCGGTCCTGGGCGGCGACCACGATCTCGGCGGCGTTGCGGTCGCTGCGGATGCGGGCCTCGGCGGCCGCGCCGCCATGCAAGGCCGCGCGACGCGACAGGGCGGCGTGGGCCAGGTGTTCCTCGGCCTGGAAGGCGCTGAAATAGGCGTCCTCCATGGCCGCCGCCCAGCCGTTGGCGGCCGGATCGGCCTCGGCCAGGACGGCGCGCGCGGCCTGGGCGGTGCCCGCGTGATGGCGACGTGCGGCGCCGGCGGGATCCGATCCACGTCCGCCGCGGAACGTCGCCTCGGTGGCGCCGTAGAGCTCGCGCAGCAGCTGGCCCTTCCAGCCGTTCCACACGCCCGGACCGACGGCGCGGATGTCGGCCACGGTGAGCACCAGCAGCAGGCGCAGGCGCTCGGGATTCTCGACGATGCGGGCGAAGGCGGCGACGGTCTGCGGATCGGCCACGTCGCGCTTTTGGGCGTAGTCGCTCATCACCAGGTGGTGCTCGACCAGCCAGGCGACCAGTTCGACCTTGCTGCGCTCGACCCCCAGCCTTTCGCAGGCGGAGCGGGCGGCGCGGGCGCCGGCCTTCTCCTGGCCGCCGACCCCGCCCTTGCCGGTGTCATGCAGCAGCATGGCCAGGAACAGGGATTCCCGATCCTGGATCAGCGGCATGATGGAGGCGGACAGGGGGTGATCCTCGGCCAGCCGCCCCTCGGCCAGATCGCCGATGACGCCGATCGCCCGCAGGGTGTGCTCGTCCACCGTGTACGAGTGGTACATGTTGAACTGCATCTGCCCGACCACGCGGCCGAACTCCGGCACGAACCGGCCCAGCACGCCGGAATCGTTCATCCGCGTGAGGGTCGCGTAGGTCTGCTTGCCCCGCGCCAGGACGCTGAGGAACGCCTCGGCCGCCGCTGGATCGCGACGCACCTTCGAGGTGATCAGCGGCAAGCAACGGGTCAGGGCCGTGAAGGCGTCAGGGTGGATGTCCAGGTCGCGCTCGTCGGCGATCTTGAACAGGCGGATCATGTCCACCGGGTCGCGTTCGAACACCTCGCGGCCGTCGACGTTCAGGCGGCCGTTCTCTTCATGGAAGCCTGGGCGGTCCAGCGCCTTGCGCTTGGGCCGGGCGGCGGGGATGAACCGCGACAGGCCCTTGGGCTCACGCTTGAACTGCTCGGCCTCCAGCTTGGCCGAGAAGGCGCGGGTCAGGGCCCCAACCTCCTTGGCGATCAGGAAGTAGCGGCGCATGAATCGCTCCACCGCCGGGGTGTCGCCGCCAGGACCGCCCCGGTCGCCATAGCCCATGCGACGGGCCACTTCCGGCTGCAGGTCGAAGGTCAGGCGCTCTTCGGGCCGGCCGGTGGTGAAGTGCAGGTGGGCGCGCACCGCGTGCAGGAAGTCGAAGGCGCGGACGAAGGCGCGCACTTCGCGTCGGTCGAAGATCTCCAGCCGGAAGACCTCGTCCGGATTCTCGACCGCGTAGATGTACTCGGCGATCCACATCAGGGTGTGCAGATCGCGCAGCCCGCCCTTGCCCTCCTTGATGTTGGGTTCGACCATGTAGCGCGACAGGCCGGCCTTGAGCTGGCGGTCGTCGCGCTCCTTGAGCTTGGCGGCGACGAAGGCGGCGTTGGTCCCCTTCATCACCTCCTCGCGGAAGCGGTGCTTCAGGTCCTCGGCCAGGGCCGCGTCGCCGGTCAGGCGGCGGGCCTCCAGGATCGAGGTGCGGATCGTGTAGTCCTCGCGCGACAGGCGCAGGCATTCCTCGATGGTCCTCGAGGCGTGGCCGACCTTGAAGCCCAGATCCCACAGCGCATAGAGCATGAACTCGATCACGCTCTCGGCGTGGGGCGTCTGCTTGTAGGGACGCAGGAACAGCAGATCGAGGTCGGAGAACGGCGCCAGGACCCCGCGCCCGTAGCCCCCCACGGCCAGCAGGGCCAGGCGCTCGCCCTCGGTGGGGTTGCGGGCCCGGAAGATGTGGACGGTGGTGAAGTCGTAGAGAGCAGTAACCACCTCGTCGGTGACGCCGCACAGCAGGCGGGCGGTTTCGATCCCACCGGCCCCGTTCTCCAGCCGCTCCTTGACGATCATCCGGCCCCGGAACAAGGCGCCCTTGAGGATCTCGATGGCCCGGCTGCGCTGCTCGGCCTGGTTTCCCTCGGCCTCCAGAGCGGCGGCGGACAGGCGCGTGCGCAGGGCCGCGCCGTCGACGACGTGTTCCAGGCGGGTGGGGCGAAGGCGGGGCGGCATGGGGAGCCTATATGGCGACCGTCGCCGGTTAAATTAAGGTTCGAAGGCGGTAGAGGGCGTCCAACGCCTCGCGCGGGCTCATTCCATCGACATCCAGATCGGCCAACGCCTTTTCTATGGGCGATGGACCGGTGCGGACGGGCTCCGGCGCGGTGGCGGCGAACAGCGGCAGGTCGTCGAGCTGGGCCGGGGCGTGGGCTTCGGACTCCAGCCGCTCCAGCACCTCGCGGGCGCGGGCGACGACCGGGGCGGGCACGCCCGCCAGCCGCGCCACGTGCACGCCGTAGGAGCGGTCGGCCGGACCGGACGCCACCTCGTGCAGGAAGACCAGCTCGCCGTTCCACTCCTTGGCGCGCAGCGACAGGTTGGAGATGTGGGCCAGCCGCCCCTCCAGGGTCGCTAGCTCATGATAGTGCGTGGCGAACAGGCCGCGGCAGCGATTCACGTCATGCAAAGCTTCCGCGCAGGCCCAAGCGATGGCCAAGCCGTCATAGGTGGCTGTTCCCCGTCCGATCTCATCCAGGATGACGAACGATCGCGGGGTGGCCTGGGTCAGGATGGCGGCGGTCTCGACCATCTCGGCCATGAAGGTGGAGCGGCCGCGCGCCAGGTCGTCGCCCGCGCCCACGCGGCTGAACAGCCGATCAACCACGCCCAGCTTCAGGCTGCGGGCGGGGACGTAGGATCCGGCCTGGGCCAGGATGGCCAGCAGGGCGTTCTGGCGCAGGAAGGTCGATTTACCCGCCATGTTCGGGCCGGTGACGATGGACAGGCGCGCGCCCGCGTCCCCCGCCGCGTCTAGGCGGCAGTCATTGGGGGTATATGCCTCGCCCGCGCGCTTGACCGCGGCCTCGACCACGGGGTGGCGGGCGGCGACGGCGTCGAAGCACAGGGAGCGGTCGACGACCGGCCGGCAGGCCTGGGCGTCCTCGGCCCATTCGGCCAGGCCCGAGGCGACGTCGAGACGCGCCAGGGCGTCGGCGGCCGCCGCGATCGGGGCGGCCAGCAGGCGGGCTTCCTCGCGCCAGGCTTCGAAGGCGTCGATTTCGATGGCCTGGGCGCGTTCGCCGGCGGCGGCGATGCGGGCGTCCAGGTCGGCCAGCTCCACGGTGGTGAAGCGCACCTGGTTGGCCATGGTCTGACGGTGGATGAAGGTGGCGTTCAGCGGCGGCTGGAACAGGGCGTCGGCCTTGCCGGCCGCCGCCTCCACGAAATAGCCGAGCACGCCGTTGTGCTTGATCTTCAGGGCCACGCCGCTGTCGGCGGCCAGTTTCTGCTCCAGCCCGGCGATCACCCGGCGACTGTCGTCGCGCAGGGCGCGGGCCTGATCCAGCTCGGGCCGGACATTGGCGGCCACGAAGCCGCCGTCGCGGGCCTGGGACGGCAGGTCGGTTCCGAGGCCGATCTCCAGCGCCTTCAGGAAGTTCGACAGGCCCGTGTCCATGGACGGGGTCAGGGCCAGCAGGGCCGTCTCGATCTCGGTCGGGGCGCCGGCGATGGGGGCGGGCTCGCGGGCGGTGTGGGCGACGATGCGCTCGCCGGTCTTCAGGGCGTCGCGCAGGCAGCCCAGGTCGCGGGGTCCGCCGCGGCCCAGGGCCAGGCGCGACAGGGCGCGGGCGATGTCGCCGGCGCCCTTCAGTTCCTCGCGCAGGCGCTCGCGCAGGGTGCGGCGCTCCAGCAGCCAGGACACCGCGTCCAGCCGCGCCTCGATGGCGGCGGGGTCGAGCAGGGGGCGCGAAAGACGGGCGGCCAGCAGGCGCGCGCCGCCGGCGGTGACGGTGCGGTCGATGGCGGCCAGCAGGGAGCCGTCGCGCGACCCCGACTGGGTTCGGTCGATCTCGAGGCTGGAGCGGGTGGCCGGGTCGATGGCCATGACGTCCGTCTCGGCCGCGCGGCGCGGCGCGGACAGGGCGGGCAAGCGGCCGGCCTGGGTGACTTCCAGATGGGCGGCGATCAGGCCGAGGGCGGCGACTTCCGCGCCCGAGAGATCGCCGAACCCGTCCAGGGTGTCGACGCCGTACAGCCGCTTGACCCGCGCTTCCGAGGCGGATGGCTCGACCAGGGCCGACGGCATGGGCTGGACCAGGCCCGGCGCGCCCTTCAGCGCCGCCGACAGGGCCTCGTCCGCGAACAGGCGGTCTGGAACCAGGACCTCGGAGGGGGACAGGGCCGCCAGAGCGGAGGAGATCGCGCCGGTCGCCACGCTCCAGCACTCCACCTCGCCGGTGGAAAGCTCGACCGCCGCCACCGCGGCCTGACCGGGGCGCACGGCCACGGCCGCCAGGCGGTTGGCGCCCCGGGCGTCCAGCAGGCCGTCCTCGGTCAGGGTGCCGGGGGTGACGACACGGACGAGGTCGCGGCGGACGACGGACTTTGAGCCCCGCTTCTTGGCCTCGGCGGGATCTTCCATCTGCTCGCAGAGGGCGACCTTGAAGCCCGCGCGGACCAGCTTGGCCAGATAGGCCTCGGCCGCATGGACCGGCACCCCCGCCATGGGGATCGGCTGGCCGGCGTGATTGCCCCGGAAGGTCTGGGCGATGCCGAGGGCCGCGGCGCCGCGGATCGCGTCGTCGAAAAACAGCTCGTAGAAATCGCCCATGCGGAAGAAGACCAGCGCATCAGGCTGGCGGGCCTTCATCTCGAAGAACTGAGCCATGACCGGCGTGGCGCCGGCGGCGTCGGGCAAGGTGGAGGAAGTCGGGGCGTTCATCGCCCCCGAGGCTACAGAGCGTCGCCCCGTTCGTTAAGAGGTGAGCGGCGTTTTCAGGCGCCCGTCACGCCGCCCCAGAACGACTTGGCCTTGCCCATGAAGGTGGCGGCCTTGGGATGCTGCTTCTCGCCGCAGCTGCCGGCCAGCTCGCGCATCAGCTCCTTCTGGCGCGCGGTCAGGTGGGTCGGCGTCTCGATGAACAGCTCCACCACCAGGTCGCCGCGTTCGCGCGAGCGCAGGGACGGCATGCCCTTGCCCTTCAGGCGGACGGTCTTGCCGGTCTGGGCCCCTTCCGGGACCTTGACTGTGATCTTGCATTCGCCGTCGCAGGCTTCGCCGCCCATCAGGCAGGGGGCGTCGATCTCGCCGCCCAGGGCGGCGGTGCACATGGGCACCGGCACGGTGCAGTGCAGGTCCAGGCCGTCGCGCTCGAACAGTTCGTGCGGGCTGACGGACAGGAAGATGTAGAGGTCGCCGCGCGTCGCGCCCAGCGAGCCCGCGTCGCCTTCACCGGCCAGGCGGATGCGCGCGCCGTCGTCGACGCCGGCGGGGATGCGCACCTGCAGGGTGCGTTCGCGGCGGACGTGGCCCGCCCCGTGGCACGACTTGCAGGGGTCGAGGATCAGCTTGCCGGCCCCGCCGCAGCGGGGGCAGGTGCGTTCGATGGCGAAGAAGCCCTGCTGGGCGCGGACCCGGCCGACGCCGCCGCAGGAGCCGCAGACAGTCGGCGTGGTGCCGGCCTTGGCGCCTGAGCCGTCGCAGGTCTCGCAGGTCATGGCCGAGGGGACGACGATCTCGACCTCGGCGCCCGCATAGGCCTGCTCAAGGGAGATTTCGAGGTCGTAGCGCAGGTCCTGGCCGCGCTGCGGGCCGGCGGGGCCGCGGCGGTTGCGGCCGAACATCTCGCCAAAGGCGTCTCCGAACACTTCGGAGAAGATGTCGTTCATGTCGGCGAAGCCGGCTCCGCCGCCGCCTTGGCCGCCCTGGCCGTTGACGCCGGCATGGCCGAAGCGGTCATAGGCGGCGCGCTTCTGCGGATCCGACAGAACCGAATAGGCTTCGTTGATCTCCTTGAAGCGCGTCTCCGCGTCGCCGCAGCCCCCGTTGCGGTCGGGGTGATGCTCCATGGCGAGCTTGCGGAAAGCCGACTTCAGGGCGCCGTCGTCGACGCCCCGGTTCACGCCCAAAATCTCGTAATAGTCGCGCATCGTCTGCGTCAGGCTTTCAAGGGATCAGGTTTTTAAGGAGGTGGTGCGGCTCCCGCCCGCCCGCAAGGTTCATAACCCTCGGTGGGGGCGGGAGCGCGTTTTTCGCGAAGGCGGCGGCGACGGTCCCCGAACAAGGCAATGCCCTGTCCGGGGAGCTTGGCGCCATGGGGCGTGATGTCACGCCGCCGGATCAGTTTCAGGCCGACTTCTTGTCGTCGTCGCTGACTTCTTCGAACTCGGCGTCGACGACGCCGTCATCGGCCGGGGCCGAGGCTTCTTCCGAACCGGCTTCGCCGCCAGCCTGAGCCTTGTACATGGCCTCGCCCAGTTTCATCGAAGCCTGGATCAGGGCCTGGGACTTGGTGTTGATCGCCTCGGCGTCTTCACCTTCCAGAGCGGTCTTGGCTTCGGCCAAGGCGGTCTCGATCGCGGCCTTTTCTTCAGCCGTAACCTTGTCGCCGTGCTCGGCCAGGGCCTTCTCGGTGGAGTGGACCACCGCGTCGGCCTGGTTGCGGGCTTCGATGACAGCCTTGCGCTTTTCGTCGTCGGCCTTGTTGGCCTCGGCTTCGCGCACCATCCGCTCGATGTCGGCGTCCGACAGACCGCCATTGGCCTGGATGCGGATCGACTGTTCCTTGGCGGTGGCCTTGTCCTTGGCGCCGACGTTCACGATGCCGTTGGCGTCGATGTCGAAGGTCACCTCGATCTGCGGCACGCCGCGCGGAGCCGGCGGGATGCCGACCAGGTCGAACTGGCCCAGCAGCTTGTTGTCCGCCGCCATCGGACGTTCGCCCTGGAACACGCGGATGGTCACGGCGCTCTGGCTATCGTCAGCCGTCGAGAAGGTCTGCGAACGCTTGGTCGGGATGGTGGTGTTGCGCTCGATCAGCGGGGTGAACACGCCGCCCAGGGTCTCAATGCCCAGGGTCAGGGGGGTCACGTCGAGCAGCAGCACGTCCTTGACGTCGCCTTGCAGCACGCCGGCCTGCACCGCAGCGCCCAGCGCCACGACTTCGTCCGGGTTCACGCCCTTGTGCGGCTCGCGGCCGAAGAAGTCCTGCACCGCCTGCTGGACCTTGGGCATGCGGCTCATGCCGCCGACCAGGACCACTTCGTCGATGTCGCTCTTCTTGAGGCCGGCGTCCTTCAGGGCCTGCTCGCACGGCGCGATCGTCCGGGCGATCAGGTCATCGACCAGAGCTTCCAGCTTGGAGCGCGACAGCTTGACGTTCAGGTGCAGCGGACCCGAGGCGTTCATGCTGATGAAGGGCAGATTCACCTCGTACTGGGCGACGCTGGACAGCTCCTTCTTGGCCTTCTCGGCCTCTTCGCGCAGGCGCTGAAGGGCGAGCTTGTCCTGGCGCAGGTCGACGCCCTGCTCCTTCTTGAACTCGTCAGCCAGGTAGTCGACGATCCGAAGGTCGAAGTCTTCACCGCCGAGGAAGGTGTCGCCGTTGGTCGACTTCACCTCGAACACGCCGTCGCCGATCTCCAGGATCGAGACGTCGAAGGTGCCGCCGCCCAGGTCGTAGACGGCGATCTTCTTGCCGTCGTTCTTCTCCAGGCCATAGGCCAGGGCCGCCGCGGTCGGCTCGTTGATGATGCGCAGGACTTCCAGGCCGGCGATCTTGCCGGCGTCCTTGGTCGCCTGACGCTGGGCGTCGTTGAAATAGGCCGGAACGGTGATGACCGCCTTCTCGACCTTCTCGCCCAGGTGGGCTTCAGCGGCTTCCTTCATCTTCTGCAGGATGAAGGCGCTGACTTCCTGCGGGGAGTAGTCCTTGTCGTGGGCCTTGACCCACGCGTCGCCGGTCGGACCCTTGACGATCTCGTAGGGCACCATGCCCTTGTCCTTGGCCACCACGGGGTCGGCGAAGTTGCGGCCGATCAGGCGCTTGATCGCAAACAGGGTGTTGGACGGGTTGGTGACGGCCTGGCGCTTGGCGGGCTGGCCGACCAGGCGCTCGCCGTCGTCCAGGATGCCGACGACCGACGGCGTGGTGCGCGCGCCCTCGGCGTTTTCGATCACCTTGGGGTTCTTGCCGTCCATGATGGCCACGCACGAATTGGTGGTGCCCAGGTCGATGCCGATAATCTTGCTCATGGCGAGGTTCTTTTCTCCTGACAGGCGGACGGTGGCGGCAAGGGCCTCAAGGCTGAGCACCCCAGTTTTTCTCGACCGTCCCCGTAGTATCAGTCTCCGGTGGGTGGGCCTGGCGGCCCGACTACGTTAGCGACGGGCATATGTCCATGCACGACGCTTCGAGGCCCGATATGGGAAAGGCGCGCGCCGCCGCAAGGGGAAAGTCCCTTTTGATCGCAGGGACTTAAGGGAAACGGTCATGCAGGAGCCCTCCGGTTTCGGATTCCACCCCGCCCGCCTGGATCGCGCGGCGCAGGAAGCCCTTGTGGCGCAAGTGCTTTCGGCTCTGGAGACCGCGCCGCTATACCGACCGGTCACGCCCGGCGGCAAGGCGATGAGCGTTCAGATGAGCAACATGGGACCCCTGGGCTGGGTGACCGATCAGGCCGGCGGTTACCGCTATCAGGCGGCCCACCCGGTTTCGGGCGCTCCGTGGCCCGTGATGCCGCAAGTTCTACTCGATCTGTGGGCCGAGCTGGCCGACGGCGAGGTCCCGCCGGACGCCTGTCTGGTCAATCTGTACCGCGACGGCGCCCGGA
Organism: Caulobacter sp. 73W; assembly: GCF_041021955.1. Taxonomy (GTDB): domain Bacteria; phylum Pseudomonadota; class Alphaproteobacteria; order Caulobacterales; family Caulobacteraceae; genus Caulobacter. The sequence continues at coordinate 2,125,165 of NZ_CP158375.1, read as the reverse complement.
TGAGCCTGCACCAGGATCGGGACGAGGCGGACATGCGGTTTCCGGTGCTGTCGGTGTCCTTGGGCGACACGGCGATGTTCCGCCTCGGCGGGGCAAGACGCAGCGATCCCACGCGGTCTATGAAGCTGGCTTCAGGCGACGTCTGCCTGCTGGCCGGTGAGGCGCGCCTGTTCTTCCACGGGGTGGATCGGGTGATCGAGGGCTCGTCCACCCTGATCCCAGGCGGCGGGCGCATCAACCTGACCCTCAGGCGCGCCCGGCCGGTCTGAGACGAGCCGCGCTTAAACGAAGGAGGGCGAACCTTCGGCCCGCCCTCCTAGAATTCCAGATTATCTTGAAGGATCAGCCGCGCAGCTTGCGGGTGATCGTCTCCAGGTCACGGGCCAGGGCCGGATCCTCGGCGCGCAGGGCCTCGATGCGGCGGACGGCGTGCAGGACCGTGGTGTGGTCGCGCCCGCCGAAGCGGCGGCCGATGTCCGGCAGCGAGCGGGTGGTCAGTTGCTTGGCCAGCCACATGGCCGCCTGGCGCGGACGGGCCACGGAACGGGTGCGGCGCTCGGAGATCAGGTCCGCCTGCTTGAGGCCGAAATGCTCGGAGGTGGCCTTCTGGATGTCGTCGATGGTGATCCGCTTCTCGCCGCCGCGCAGGTGCGGACGCAGGATCGCCTGGGCTTCATCCAGGGACAGGCGGGCCACGCCGTCGCCCAGACGGGCCACCAGGGTGTTCAGGGCGCCTTCCAGTTCACGCACGCTGTCGGTGAAACGGTCGGCCAGGAAGGTCAGCACTTCCGGCTTGGCCTTGGCGACCACGCCCTGCTGGCGCGACAGGCTGTCGAGCTTGCGCTCAAGGATGCCCAGGCGAAGGCTGCGGTCGGCCGGCTCGATGCCGCAGACCAGGCCCGCCGACAGGTGGCTGCGCAGGCGCGCGTCGATCTCGGTCAGGGCGCTGGGCGGCCGGTCGGCGCTGAACACCACTCGGCGGCCGTCTTCCATGAGGGCGGTCAGGGTGTGGAACAGCTCTTCCTGGGTGGACTGCTTGCCGCCCACGAAATGGACGTCGTCGATCAGCAGCAGGTCCGCGGCGCGCAGCTCTTCCTTGAAGGCGGCGGTGGTGCGGTCCATCACGGCGCGGACGAAAGACGAAAGGAAGCGTTCGGCGGTCAGATAGACCACGCGCTTTTCCGGGGCCGTGCGCATGGCCTCCCAGGCCAGGGCGTTCAGCAGGTGGGTTTTGCCGAAGCCGTAGGGGCCGTGGAAAACCACCGGGTTGAAGTGGCCGTCAGACCAGGACGCGACGCGGCGGGCCACGGCGTGGGCGAATTCGTTCGCCGGGCCGGGGACGAAGGTGTCGAAGGTGAAGCGTTCCTGCAGGCCGGCCTGCTTGGAGCGGGCGCTGGGCAGGGGCGCCACGGCCGGGGCGTCGGTTGACACCGGCAGGGCGATCTCGATCACGGTCTCGCCGCCTTGAACCGGGGCCGGAGAAGCGGCGTCGAATTCCGAGCGCGATTTCAGGTCGAGCGGACGGCTCTGCGGGTCGCTCAGCGCCCACAGCTCGCCGATGCGGCGCCAGGCGTTGCGGCGCACCCAGTCGCGAGCCACGCCCGTCGGAGTCACCAGAACCAGCTCGCCCGCGGCGGTCTCGCGCAGGGCGGCGTGAGCCAGATAGGAATTGAAGCTGCCGTCGCCGAGTTCACGCTGCAGCGCCTGGGAGGTCTTCGCCCACAAAACAGCGACCGACGCCGCCGTGGGGGAAACCGCCGCAGCCGTCGCCGCAGAACTCGAGAAAACCTTGTTGGTCATATGCCCCACCGCAAAATCCAGGCCCTTCACAGTGACGGTCCGCCGCGCCCCCACGTAGCGGTCCGTTCACACCCAATAGGCCGCAGAGCTCCGACCGCCGAACGCATGCAGGTTCGCCGCCGCCGTCTCGCATTCCGCTTGGGATGGAAGGTCGTCTTGGATCTCAGAGTAGTCAGCGGCCCCTTCCGGTCAAACGGAAAACTTGCCGATTTGTAGCGATAATTCTGTTGACTCAGACGCGGGCCAGAGCCGCCAAGGGGAAGGCCATTTCCTGCTTAAGCTTACGCCGTTTTTTTGTCGCATCCGCCGGATTCCAGACGTGAAAAAGCCGGCCGAGCCACAGGCTCTGCCGGCTTTCTGATCACAGCTTGACCAGGCGCTGAACGCGCCTATCGCAGGCTTTAGGCGGCGGCCAGCTTCTTCAGCTGGGCGGCCAGGCGCGAGACCTTGCGCGAGCCGGTGTTCTTGTGAACGACGCCCTTGGAGACAGCGCGCATCAGCTCGGACTGAGCTTCAACGAAAGCGGTCTTGGCCAGGCCGGCGTCGCCGGCGGCCAGCGCATCTTCGAACTTGCGCAGGAAGGTGCGGACGCGCGAGCGGCGAGCCTTGTTCACTTCGGTGCGGCGTTCGATCTTGCGGATCGCCTTCTTGGCGCCGGGATTATTGGCCATAGGGCTTAGAACCTTCAAACGGACAAGCGCTCAAGACGGACGTCCTGGGCGCGGCAAATCAGAGCCGGCGCATATAGCCGAAGGCCAAGCGCCGGTCAACGCGCATCAGCGGCCTTTGAACTGTGGCTTTCGCTTTTCGACGAAGGCCCCCATTCCTTCCTTCTGATCCTCGAAGGCGAAGAGGGAGTGGAACAGCCGCCGCTCCAGCTTCACGCCCTGGGTCAGGGTGGTCTCCAGCGCCGCTTCGACCAGTTCCTTGTTCATCATCACCGCCAGGGGCGACTGGGCGGCGATCTTGCGCGCCACGCCCATGACCTCGTCGATCAGGCCGTCGGCGGGGACCACGCGGCTGACCAGCCCGGCGCGCTCGGCCTCTTCGGCGTCCATCGTCCGGCCGGTCAGGATCATGTCCATGGCCTTGGACTTGCCCACCAGGCGCGTCAGGCGCTGGGTGCCGCCGATGCCCGGGGCGACGCCCAGATTGATTTCCGGCTGGCCGAACTTGGCGCTGTCGGCGGCGATGATGAAGTCGCACATCATGGCCAGCTCGCAGCCGCCGCCCAGGGCGTAGCCGGAGACCGCGGCGATGATCGGCTTGCGGAAGCGCTCGATGGCGTTGGCGCCGGCGGTGAAGAAGTCGGCCTTGAACATGTCCGCATAGGACTGGCCGGCCATCTCCTTGATGTCGGCGCCGGCGGCGAAGGCCTTGGCTGAGCCGGTCAGCACCACGCAGCCCACGGCCTCGTCGACCTCGGCGGCGGCCAGGGCCCGGCCCAGGTCGGCCAGCAGGGCGGTGTTGAGGGCGTTGAGGGCTTCGGGACGGTTCAGGCGGATCAGGGTGACGCCGTCGGCGGTCTCCACGATCAGGGTCTCATAGGCCATCTGCGCGCTCCTTATGGTTATGACGACGGAGGTCTAAGGACCTTCGACCTTGAATCCTAGCGCCCGCAGACGGGCGGGCAGGCCGTCCTTGCCGACCAGATGCCCGGCGCCGACCACGATCACCGTCTCGCCCGATCCGGCCATGCGGGCCTTGATCGCCTCCACCCAGCGGACGTTCCGCTCGATGATCAGGCGGCGATAGAGGACGGGCGAGGTCTTGCGGATCGGCTCCAACGCCTCTTCCTCCAGGGCGCGGATATCCCCGGCCGCCCAGGCCCTCACCAGGTCGTCATAGGCGCCCGGGCCCTGCTCCAGCTCCTCAAGGGTCTGGCGCAGGGAGGCGATCTGATCCGCCTGCGGGGTGTCGGCCAGGATCGAGATTTGCTGTTCCGGCGTCTCGAAGGCCCGGCGGGTCGCCGACGCCGGGGCGATGCGTTCGACCACCGCCTCCACGCCTTCCTGCCGGCTGGCGCTGCTCTTCATGAACATGGCGTTGGCCAGGGACACCTCGGCCAGCCAGGGGCGCAGGTACTGCAGCACCGCCATGGGCAGGCCCAGTTCGTCGGCGACCTTGCGCAGCCGGGCGCCGTCCTTGGGGCCCATCAGGTCGGTCAGGGTCTGGCCGGCGGACAGGTAGCCCTTGGCCTGGGCGGCGCGCCCGACCTCGGCCTGGGAGGCCGCGTCCATGGGCAGCTCGAACCACAGGTCGTCCGCCTTGGCCAGCGCCGCGTCCAGGGCGTCCGGCCGCCAGTCCACCCCAGCCGGCAGGATGTGCATGGATCCGAAGATGACGATCTCGGAATCCGCGTCGCGGACGACCCAGACGGGCGGTTCGGCCGAGGCGCCTACGGGCAGGCAGGCGGCGAGAAGAAGGGCGGAAAGCGAAACGAGGGAACGGATCAAGCGTCAGACCTGGCACACGGGACAATAGAAGGTGGACCGTCCCGCCTGCACCTGCCGGTCGATGACGCCCCCGCAACCCTTATTAAGGCACGGCTCGCCCTCCCGGTCATAGACCTTGAAGCGATGCTGGAAGTAGCCCAGCGCTCCATCGGTCGCCGCGAAGTCCTTAAGGGTGGATCCGCCGGCCTCCACGGCCTCGGCCAGGACGTCCTTGATGGTCTCCACCAGCAGGGGCAGCCGCTTGCGGGCGATCTTGCCCGCCGGCTTGAACGGCGAGATGCGCGAGCGGTTCAGGGCCTCGCACACATAGATATTGCCCAGGCCCGCCACGATGCGCTGATCCAGCAGCAGGGTCTTGGGTCCCTGCTTGCGGTCCTTGAACGCCTTTTCCAACACCCCGGCGTCGAGATCGGCGCCGAGGGGCTCGGGCCCCATGCCCCTGAAGAAGGCATGCTGGGTCAGCTGGTCGGTCGGGATCAGGTCCATGAAGCCGAAGCGGCGGGGGTCGTAATAGGTGATCCTCACCCCGGCCTCGGTCTCGAAGACCACGTGAGCGTGCTTCTGTAGCGGATGGACCGTCTCGACAAACTCGCCGGGGGTCAGGGTGCGGCCGTGATCCTCGATCTCGAACCGGCCGGTCATGCCCAGGTGGGCCACCAGGGTGTCGCCGCGGTCCAGGGGCATCAGCAGGTACTTGGCCCGCCGATCGACGCCGCGGATCGTCGCGCCGGTCAGGCGCTGGACGAAGCCGTCGGGCAGGGGAAAGCGCAGGTCCGGCCGGTTGGCCTGCACGCGTTTCAGCCGCGCGCCGGCCAGAACGGGCTCAAGGCCGCGACGGACCGTCTCCACTTCGGGCAGTTCGGGCATGAATTCCCTTGCTCTCTAGATGACGTGGCCGGCCCGGCGGTCTAAAGCTGCGGCCATGACCAAGACCTCCGCCAGCTTCGGATATCAGGACGTCGATCCGGCCGAAAAGCCGAAACTCGTCCGCGGCGTCTTTGATCGCGTCGCCAAGAACTATGACCTGATGAACGACCTGATGAGCGGGGGCGTCCACCGGCTGTGGAAGGACGCGGTCGCCGCGCGTCTCAATCCCCAGCCGGGCGAGGTGATCGTCGACTGCGCGGGGGGCACGGGCGACATGGCCCGCCGCTTCTCCAAGATGGCCCGCGCCGCCCAGGAACGTCGCGGCGGCGCCGACGCTCGCGTGTTCGTGGTCGACTACAACGCCGAGATGATCGCCGCCGGCCGTGAAAAGGGCTCCGAGCCCGAGATGACCTGGACCGTGGGCGACGCCCAGCGTCTGCCCCTGCCGGAGAATTTCGCCGACGCCTATGTGATCAGCTTCGGCATCCGCAACGTCACCGACATCGACGCGGCCCTGCGCGACGCCCGTCGCGTGCTGAAGCCGGGCGGCCGTTTCCTGTGCCTGGAGTTCTCGCGCCCGACCACCGAGGCGCTGCAGAAGGCCTATGACGCCTATTCCTTCAAGGTGATCCCGCAGGTCGGCGAATGGGTCGCTAAGGACCGCGACGCCTATCAGTACCTGGTGGAGAGCATCCGCCGCTTCCCGGACCAGCGCACCTTCGCCGGCATGATGGAGACCGCCGGCTTCGGCCGCGTGACCGTCACCAACTTCATCGGCGGCGTCGCCGCGCTGCACCAGGGCTGGAAGCTCTAGGGGCATGGGCCAGATCGCCGCTTTCTTCCGGCTGCTGGCCGCCGGCTGGGCGCTGGCCCGCGCCGACGCCCTGATCCCGCGCGAGCTGGACCCGATCCTGCCGCCGTCGCTCAAGGCGCTGGCGAAGTTCATCCGCCTGTTCGCCGGCCGGGACGCCAGGTATGGCCGCCCGGGCCAGCGCCTGGCGCGATCCCTGGAAAAGCTGGGTCCGGTGGCCATCAAGCTCGGCCAGTTCCTGTCGACCCGCGCCGACATGTTCGGGACGGAGTTCGCCGAGGACCTGGGCCGCCTGAAGGATCGTCTCGATCCCTTCCCCATGACGATCGCACGGGCGGAGGTCGAGCGCGCCCTCGGCCGTCCGGTGACCCAGGCCTTCACCAGCTTCGACCCGCCGATCGCTGCGGCCTCCATCGCACAGGCCCACCCGGCGACCCTGCCGGACGGCCGCAAGGTGGCGGTGAAGGTCCTGCGCCCGGGGATCGAGCGGCGGGTGGCCGATGAGTCCGCCGCCCTGCGCATGGCCGCCCATCTGGCCGAACGCTTCGCTCCGGCGTCCAAGCGCCTGGAGCCTGTCCTGTTCGTCGAGACCGTCATCCGCTCCCTGGTGCTGGAACTCGACCTGCGGCTGGAAGCCGCCGCCGCCGCCGAGCTGGGCGAGGTGATGAACCGCGACGGCTATATGCGCGCCCCGGCGGTGGTCTGGGACGGCGTGGGCAAGCGCGCCCTGACCCTGGAGTGGGCCCAGGGCGTGTCCCTGTCCGAGGCCGCCGCGCTGGAGCAGCCGGGCCTGGACCGTTCGCTCCTGGCCGACAATCTGATCCGCGCCTTCCTGTCCCAGGCGCTCGACCACGGCGTTTTCCACGCCGACCTGCACGAGGGGAACCTGTTCGTCGCCGCGCCCTCGACCCTGACGGCGGTGGACTTCGGCATCGTCGGCCGCCTGGGTCCCGCCGAGCGTCGCTATCTGGCCGAGATCCTCTACGGCTTCCTGCAGCGCGACTATGTCCGTGTCGCCCAAGTCCATTTCGACGCCGGCTACGTGCCGATGACCCACGACGTGAACGCCTTCGCCCAGGCCCTGCGCGCCGTGGGCGAGGCGGTGTTCGGCCGCCCGGCCAACGAGGTGTCCATGGGACGCCTGCTGGCCCAGCTGTTCGAGATCACCGCCCTGTTCGACATGCGCCTGCGCCCCGAACTGGTCCTGCTGCAAAAGACCATGGTCACGGTGGAGGGCGTCGCCCGCCGCCTGGATCCCACGCACGACCTGTGGGCCGCCGCCGACCCGGTGGTGCGCCGCTGGATCACCCGCGAGTTGTCGCCCGCCGCCAAGGTGCGCGACTTCGTCGAGGACGCCCTGTCGGCCATGCGCTCCCTGCGCCGCCTGGCCGAGGGCGGCCAGACGGCGGTGGTGGTCGAGACGCAGAAGGGCGCTCCGCCCCTGGTGTGGTTCGCCGTCGGGGCGGCGACCGCGGGGGTCGCCTTCCTTCTGGCGATGATGTTCCAGCTACTCCGCCTGTCCGCGCTCGCGGCGGGCCAGGCGGGTTGAGCGCTCGGTCTCCTTGGTCTTCTGCTCGGCCAATAGGCTTCACCCTCGCGCGGCCTGACCATGGTGCGGGGCGCGCCGTCCTTGCTCGACACGGCGAAGATGCTGTCTTGCGCATCGTAGATCAGCACGTCGACATTTGGCTGCTTCAGGGCCTCGGGCCCGTTGGGCGGGCTTTCCACGAAGTCGCGGGCCAGGCGGGCGAAGTCCTCCGGGCTCCTGGCGCCGAAACCCTCGCCGTTGCGCTCGAAGGACCGCTGGACGTTCTCCTCGGCGGTGTAGCCTCGGCTGGCGCTCCAGATCGGCTTGCCGTCCAGCTGCGGCACGGGAGCCTCACGGGCGTCGGTCCGATCAAAACTGGTCGGGGCCGCCGAGGCCGTCGTTTCTTAGCTCGTGGGGGTGGCGGTCGCGCCGCCGTCGCAGGCCGCCATAGACAGCAATGACGCGCAAATTGCTGTCTTTGCCGGTGAGAACACACTTAGAACCATCGCTTCGTCCGCATTTACACCTCACGCGAGCAATGTAGAACGAAGTAAGAACGAACTTTGCCGTTTGTCCATAGCGCGGCATCGCCTAAAGACGCAGGCGAACCCGCAGGGAGGCTTGGCCTTGAGCGAGAAACGCGTCCTTCTGATCGTCGGCGGCGGCATCGCGGCCTACAAGGCGCTGGAGCTGACCCGCCTGCTGCGCAAGGCCGGCGTCGCGGTCCGTCCGATCCTGACCAGGGCGGGGGCCGAGTTCGTCACCCCCCTGTCTCTGTCGGCCCTGTCCGAGGACAAGGTCTATTCCGAGCTCTTCTCCCTGACCGACGAGGCGGAGATGGGCCATATCGAGCTGTCGCGCTCTTCTGACCTGATCGTGGTCGCGCCGGCCACCGCCGACCTGATGGCCAAGGCCGCCACGGGGCGGGCCGACGACCTGGCGTCCACCACCCTGCTGGCCACCGACACGCCGATCCTCATGGCCCCGGCCATGAACGTGCGCATGTGGGAGCATCCGGCGACGAAGCGGAACTTGGCCCAGCTCAAGGCCGACGGCGTGACCTTCGTCGGGCCGGACGAGGGGGCCATGGCCTGCGGCGAGTATGGCGAAGGCCGTCTGGCCGAGCCGCCGGTGATCTTCGAGGCGATCATGGGCCTGCTGCAGGGCGGCCGTCCCCTGGCGGGCAAGCGCGCCCTGGTCACCGCCGGCCCTACGGTCGAGGCCATTGATCCCGTCCGCCTGCTGACCAATCGCTCCAGCGGCAAGCAGGGTTACGCCATCGCTCGGGCCCTGGCCCAGCTGGGCGCCGAGGTGACCCTGGTCTCCGGCCCCACCGGCCTGCCCGCCCCCGCCGGGGTTGATCGCGTGGATGTGGAGAGCGCCCGCGACATGCTGGCCGCCTGCCAGTCCGCCCTGCCGGCCGACGTGGCGGTGTTCGTGGCCGCCGTCGCCGACTGGCGCCCGGACGAGGCGTTCGGCGTCAAGCTGAAGAAGGGCAAGGACGGCCCCCCCGCCCTGCATCTGGTCGAAAACCCCGACATCCTGGCGACCCTGGCCGCCTCCGGCCCGCAGCGGCCGGACCTTGTGGTCGGCTTCGCCGCCGAGACCAACGACGTCGAGGACCACGCCCGCGCCAAGCTGGCGCGCAAGGGCTGCGACTGGATCATCGCCAACGACGTCAGCCAGCCCGGCGTCATGGGCGGCGAGGAAAACGCCGTCCTGCTGATCTCCAAGACCGATACCGAACGGTGGGAGCGCGCGTCCAAGGACGCCGTCGCCCGCCAGATCGCCGACCGCATAGCAAAGGCCCTTTCATGACCCCGACCATTCCGATCGTTCGCCTGTCACACGCCGACGGCCTGCCCCTGCCGGCCTATGAGACGGAGCACGCGGCCGGCATGGACCTGCGGGCGGCGGTGGCCGACGAGGAGCCGGTCACGCTGAAGCCGGGCGCCCGCGCCATGGTGCCGACCGGCCTGTCCTTCGCGGTGCCGGTGGGTTTCGAGGCCCAGGTGCGTCCCCGCTCGGGCCTGGCCGCCAAGGCCGGGATCACCTGCCTGAACTCGCCTGGCACCATCGACGCCGACTATCGCGGCGAAGTGAAGGTCATCCTGGCCAATCTCGGCGCCGAGGACTTCGTCATCCGCCGGGGCGACCGTATCGCCCAGCTGGTCATCGCCCCGGTCGCCAAGGCGTCCTGGAGCGAGGTCGAGACCCTGGACGAGACGGCGCGCGGCGTCGGCGGCTTCGGCTCCACCGGTCGGGGCTAGTTCAGCAGGTCGGCCGGCAAGGTTGGCTCGGAAAGGATGGCCTCCATGGCCTTCCAGCGGGCGGCCGGATCCTTGCCGGCCCGCTCCACCTTGGCCTTCACCATCTCCTGACCGGTGACGTAGTTCAGCACATAGCTGCGGTAGCCTTCCGAGAAGCGGATGCTCTGCTCGGCCCGGGCGCGGGAGACCAGCTGGTACTTCTGCATCAGGCCGATCGCCGTCTCGCGATCGATCTTGCCGTTCAGCAGGTCTGCGGTGATGGTCAGGCGCGCGCCGGTCAGCCCGGCCAGGGCCTCGCGCAGGGCGCCATAGGCCGCCGCCGTCTTGGGATCGAGACCGGCCAGCGGGTACAGGGTCTTGGCCTCGAACGCCGTGCGCTGCTCGCCGGGGAAGGCCAGGTCGATGCCGTAGTTGCCCTCGCCCTCGGCGATGAGGGATAGCGGCGAGAACAGCGGATAGACCGAGAACTCGACCCAGCCGCGCCCCTTCACCAGCCGTTCCTCCAGCAGGGCGTTGTGGGTGTGGTGTCCGGGATAGCCCTCGTGGCAGCCCAGATCGACGGCGCGGTCGATGAAGATCGGCAGGTCGGTGTTCACCTGGATCAGGCTGTGGGCCTTGCCCTGATACCAGTTGTAGCCGGACCAGCTCTTGTTGGTGACGAACTCCAGGACGAAGGACTCCTGCGCCGGCAGCTTGAAGTGGGCGGCGGTGCGGGCCCGGCACTCGGCGATGGCGGCGCGCATCACCGGCTCCAGCCGGTCCTTGGGAATGGCGTAGCGCATCTTGAAGGCGTCGACCCGGTCGGCCAGAGGGCCGTCGCCCGGAACCACAGCCTCGATCTTAGCCAGCAGAGGATCATAGGCCGACAGCGGCTTCAGCGGCGGGTTCACCCCGAACAGGGCCTGCGCCTCGTCTTGGAATGTGGGCTTGGCGCCCTGGATCATGCCGATGCGGAACTTCACCGCCGTGATCTGGGCGGCCAGGAAGGCGCGGCGCTTGCGTTCGATGGCGCTCAACGGCGCGGGGTCGACGGCGTGCACCATCGCGGAGAGGCGATCCGCCTCGGCCGCCAGGGCGGGCAGGCCGGGCCTGGCGGCCTTCACCGCCTCGCGCACCTCGGCCGGGCCGTAATAGGCGTCCACATAGCCGTCCTCATGCTCGCCGACGCCCAGCACCAGCTTCACATAGGCCGAGGCCGCGTCGTCCAGCGGCGCGGCGGCGACCGGCAGGGCGGCGCTGAAGGACAGGGCGAGGGCGGTCAGCAGGCGGCGCATGGAGGTCTCCGAAAATCGAGACGTCACGCTAGCCGCTTCTACAAATCGTAGCGAAGGCTTCTTGAATAATGGACCCTTCCGTCCATTTTTCATTGCGCTGCAGCGGAGGGAGGCGTAAATCGCTCGCCCTGACTGCGTCTATGCAGCGTTAAGATCGCCCCAGGGGATTGGCCGATGGCCGAAGTTCGCAAGAAGAAGCTGGTTCCGATGATCGTCGGCGGCGTCACGGCTCTGGCCGTGGTCATCGGCGGGGGCCTGTGGTGGCTGGACAAGCAGCACTTCGAAGCCACCGACAACGCCTTCGTCCAGGCCGACACCGTGCAGGTCAGTCCCCAGGTCGGCGGCTATGTCGCCGAGGTGCTGGTGGCCGACAACCAGAAGGTTCAGGCCGGCGAAATCCTGGCCCGCATCGATCCCTCAACCTTCCAGGCCCGCCTGGATCAGGCCGTCGCCAACGCCCAGGCGCTGGAAGCCGCCGTGCGCAACGTCGATGACCGCACCATCCTCGAACAAGCCCTGATCGCCCAGCGCGCCGCCGGGGTTGAGAGCGCCCGCGCCGACGCCAGCCGCGCCCGGGCCGACCTCGACCGGTATGACGCCTTGGCCAAGCAGGGCTGGGTCTCGACCCAGAAGGTCCAGACCGAACGCGCCGGAACGGCCCAGTCCGAAGCCGCCGTCGCCCAGGCCCAGGCCGCCCTGGAGGCTGAGCGCCGCACCGCCGCCTCCCTCGGCTCGACCCGCGCCCAGACCCTGGCCCAGGTGGTCGCCGCCCAGGCGGCCGTCCAGCAGGCCAGGCTCGATCTGGAGCGCACCGTGGTCCGCGCGCCCGTCGCCGGCGTGGTCGGCGCCCGTTCGCTGCGGCCGGGACAACTGGTCCAGCCGGGCCAGGCCCTGATGTCGGTGGTGCCGCTCAGCCAGACCTACATCGTCGCCAACTTCAAGGAGACCCAGGTCGGCCGCCTGCGCATCGGCCAGCCGGTCGAGATCAAGGCCGACGCCTTCGGCAAGCAGAAGATCCAGGGCCGGGTCGAAAGCTTCGCCCCCGCCACCGGCCAGGAGTTCGCCCTGATCCCGGTGGAGAACGCCGTGGGCAACTTCACCAAGATCACCCAGCGCCTGCCCGTCCGCATCGCCGTGGACCGCAAGGGTCCCGCCGCCGGCGGCCTGCGACCCGGCCTGTCGGTCGAGGTGAAGGTCGATGTCCGCGACAACTCCGGCCAGGGCTTCGCCGAAGCCGGCGTCGTCCAGACCGCCAGCCGCTAAGCGCCGCAAGGTCAGGAGCGCGCCATGAGCGACGCCGCCATCACCGCCGGCCGCCCGGCCGCGGCCCCGCCGGTGGAGACCGACTGGGGCAAGCTGTTCCTGGGTTTCGGGGCCATGGTCATCGGCCAGTTCATGGCCATCCTCGACATCCAGATCGTCTCGGCGTCCTTGCCGCAGATCCAGGCGGGGGTCGGCGCCAGCGCCGACCAGGTCAGCTGGATCCAGACCGCCTACCTGATTCCCGAAGTCGTGATGATCCCGCTATCGGGATACCTGTCGCGCCTGTGGGGAACGCGGAACGTCTATCTGGTCTCGTGCCTCGGCTTCGTGGTCATGAGCATCCTGACCGGCCTGTCGACCAGCATCGACATGATGATCCTGACCCGCGCCCTGCAGGGGTTCATCGGCGGGGCCATGATCCCGACGGTGTTCGCGGTGGCCTTCACCGCTTTCCCGCCCGAGCGCCGCGTCACCGCCAGCGTGATCATGGGCCTGATCGTCACCCTGGCTCCCACGGTCGGCCCGACCCTGGGCGGTCACCTGACGGAGTGGTTCAACTGGCGCGCCCTATTCTTCATCAACGTGCCGATCGGCGTTGTGGTGCTGTTCGGCGTGGCCCGCTGGGGCGACTTCGACAAGGGAGATCCCAGCCTGGCCAAGGGCTTCGACTGGTTCGGCCTGGCCGTCATGGCCATCTTCCTGATGAGCATGCAGTTCGTCCTGGAGGAAGGCGCCAAGGAGAACTGGTTCGAGGACGCCTATGTCCTGTGGCTGACCGTCGTGGCGGTGATCGGCGCCGTCCTGTTCGTCTGGCGTCAGCTGACCTACTACAACCCGATCGTCGAGCTGCGGGCCTTCGCCAACCGCAACTTCCTGATCGGCGTGGTGATGACCGCCGTGTCGGGCGCGACCCTGTTCGGCGGCACCTTCCTGCTGCCGCAATACCTGGCGCGCATCCGCAACTTCTCGTCGGCCGAGATCGGCACGACCATGATCGTCTCGGGCCTGTCGATGTTCCTCACCGGCCCCATCGCCGGCCGCATCGTGCGGACGGTGGACCCGCGCATCCCGATGTTCATCGGCTTCTCCCTGGCCGGCTGGGGCATGTGGATGGCCCATACGGTCACGGACGACTGGGGCTTCTGGGAGTTCACCTGGGTCCAGGCTCTGCGCGGCGTCGGGGTGATGATCGCCATGATCGCCACCCAGACCGTGACCATGAGCACCCTGCCGCCCCACATGGTGAAGAACGCCTCGGGCCTGGTGAATCTGTTCCGCAACACCGGCGGCGCGGTCGGTCTGGCCATGCTGTCGACCACGATCACCCAGCAGAGCGCCCTGTACTACAGCGACATGTCGTCCAAGGTCGCCGCCTCCGATCCGCAGATCCAGAGCATGATGGCCGGCCTGATCGCCCGCATGCAGCAGCTGGGCGTGGCCGATCCGGAAGGCGCCACCTTCAAGGCGCTCTACGGCATGATGTTCAAGCAGGCTTCGGTCCTGGCCTTCGGCGACGCCTTCGCCATGCTGGCCATGTGCGGGTTCTTCGCGGCCGTGGTCGCCCTGTTCGCCGCCCCGTCGAAGGGCGCGCCCCCGCCGCCGTCGGACGCGCACTGATGCCCCGGGTCGCTGGACAGATCGACGAGGCCAAGACGGAGGCGATCCTCGACGCCGCCGCCGAGATCTTCGCGGAGCGTGGGTTGGCGGCGCCGATGGAGGCCATCGCCCGCCGTGCGGGGGTCTCCAAGCAGACCCTGTACAACCGCTATCGCGGCAAGAACGAGCTGGTCCGCGCCCTGGTTATCCAGAAGTCGGACCAGATCATCGGCTCGCTGCACGCCCGTGACGCCGCCGCGTCGCCGCGCGAGGTGCTGGCCGACTTCGCCCGCACCCTGCTAAACCTGGCCAATTCGAAGTCGCCGGTCTTCCTGCGGACGATCATCCAGAGCGCCGGCGAAATGCCGGACCTGGCGCAGGAGGTGTTCCAGGCCGGCCCGCTGCGCTCGCGCATGGAGCTGGCGGCCTACCTGGCGGAGCAGACGCGTCTCAGGCGGCTGTCCGTGGCCGAGCCCGAGCAGGCGGCCGAGTTCTTCGCGGGGATGGTCTCTGGCCAGCGTCAGCTGCGCGGCCTTCTGGGCTTGAGCCAGCCCATGTCGCCCGAGCAGATCGACCGCCTCGCCCAGGAGGCGGCCGACCGCTTCGTGAGGGCTTACGCCCCTAGTTAGGCTTCGGCCTCGTCGGGCATGCCCATCATGTGGAAGCCCGCATCGACGTGGACCACTTCGCCGGTGGTCGAACGGCCGAGGTCCGAGATGAGCCACAGGGCGCAGCCGGCGACGCCTTCCATCGAGGTGTCTTCCTTCAGGGCGCTGAAAGCGCGGCCCTGGGCGATCATGCCGCGGCCGCCGCTGATGCCGGCCAGGGACAGGGTGCGCATGGCGCCCGCCGAGATGGCGTTGACGCGGATGCCCTTAGGACCCAGGTCGCGCGCGATGTAGCGGGTCGATGCTTCCAGAGCGGCCTTGGCGACGCCCATGGTGTTATAGTTCGGAATGGTCCGCTCCGACCCCAGATAGGTCATGGTGATCAGCGAACCGCCGTCCGGCATGATCTTCGAGGCGCGCTTGGCGACGTCCACGAAGCTGAAGGCCGAGATGTTCATGGCCGTCAGGAAGCCCTCACGGGTGGTGTTGTCCACGAACGAGCCCTTCAGCTCGTCCTTGTTGGCGAAGGCCACCGAGTGGACCACGAAGTCCAGCTTGCCGAAGAGCTTCTCGATCTCAGCGAAGGCGGCGTCCATGGAGGCGTCGTCGGTGACGTCGGCCTGGATCAGCGTCTTGACGCCGATGCTCTCGGCCAGGGGACGCACGCGGCGCTCAAGACCCTCGCCCATGTAGGTGAAGGCCATCTCCGCGCCCTGGGCGGCCAGCTGGCTGGCGATGCCCCAGGCGATGGAGTTGTGGTTGGCCACGCCCATGACCAGGCCTTTTTTGCCCTTCATGAGCTCGCCAGTCGGAAAGGTGTAGTCGTCGGCCATGGCTCGGCCTCCCTTGGAATGGGTGTCGTTGATCGGCGCTTTTGAAGCAAAGCGCCCGGTCAGGGAAGAGTCCTAGACGTCCAGACGGCTCATGATCAGGCAGCCGTTGGTGCCGCCGAAGCCGAAGCTGTTGGACATCACGGTGCCGATCGGCTGGTCCGCGCGCTGGCGCAGGATCGGCAGGTCGGCGAACTCCGGATCGAGATTTTCGATGTGCGCGCTCTCGGCGGCGAAGCCGTTCTGCATCATCAAGATCGAATAGATCGCCTCCTGCGCGCCGGCGGCGCCCAGGCTGTGACCCGTCAGGGATTTGGTCGAGGAGATCAGCGGAGCATTGGCCCCGAACACCTCGCGAACCGCGCCCATCTCCTTGGAGTTGCCCACCGGCGTCGAGGTGCCGTGCGGGTTCAGGTAGTCGATCTTGCGGCCGCCGGCCTCTTTCCAGGCCAGGTTCATGCAGCGCACCGCGCCTTCGCCGGACGGGGCGACCATGTCGAACCCGTCGGAATTGGCGGCGTAGCCGACCACTTCACCGTAGATCTTCGCGCCGCGCGCCTTGGCGTGCTCAAGCTCTTCCAGCACCACGATGCCGGCGCCGCCGGCGATCACGAAGCCGTCGCGATCCTTGTCATAGGCGCGGCTTGCCACCGAAGGGGTGTCGTTGAAGCGGCTGGACATGGCGCCCATGGCGTCGAACAGGTTCGACAGGCTCCAGTCGATCTCCTCGGTACCGCCGGCGAACACCACGTCCTGCTTGCCCAGGGCGATCTGCTCGTAGCCCGAGCCGATGCAGTGGGTGGAGGTGGCGCAGGCCGAGCTGATCGAGAAGTTCAGGCCGCGGATCTTGAACCAGGTGGCCAGCGTGGCCGACGGGCCAGAGCTCATGGCCTTAGGGACGGCGAACGGGCCGATGCGCTTGGGACCCTTTTCCTTGGTGGTCTCGGCCGCCTGGATGATGGCCTGGGTGGACGGACCGCCCGCGCCGACGATCAGGCCGGTGCGCTCGTTGGAGACTTGCGTCTCCTCGAGGCCGGAGTCGGCGATGGCCTGCTCCATGGCGATGTGGGCGAACGCGGTGCCCTGCGCCAGGAAACGGGCGGCGCGGCGGTCAACCATGGATTCCCAGTCGATCTGCGGCGCGGCCTCGACCTGGCTGCGGAAGCCGAGCTCCGCATAGGTCGGGGCGGCGCGCACGCCGGACTTGGCCTCCCGCAGGGAAGCGAGCACTTCATTGGCGTTGTTGCCGATCGACGAGACGATGCCGATACCGGTGACCACGACGCGACGCATATCTATCCTCTTTCTCCCACCCGCGTTCCCGGCTCTGCGGCCGGTTGATTGATCAGCCGGCCATCTGTTCGGCGGTGAACAGGCCGACCTTCAGGTCCTTGGTCTCATAGATGGGCTTGCCATCCGCTTCCATGACGCCGTCGCCGATGCCCATGACGAGCTTGCGCATGATGACGCGCTTCAGATCGATCTTGTAGACGACCTTCTTGATGTCGGGGGTCACCTGGCCGGTGAACTTGACCTCGCCCACGCCCAGGGCGCGGCCGCGGCCCGGCGCGCCGGACCAGCCCAGAAAGAAGCCGACCAGCTGCCACATGGCGTCCAGGCCCAGGCAGCCGGGCATCACCGGGTCGCCGATGAAGTGGCAGTCGAAGAACCAGAGCGACGGGTCGATGTCGAATTCAGCCTCGACATAGCCCTTGCCGTAGGCGCCGCCCTCGGCCTCGATCTTCACGATGCGGTTGAACATCAGCATCGGCGGGACCGGCAGCTGGGCGTTGCCCGGGCCGAACATCTCGCCGCGGCCGCAGGCCAGCAGCTCCTCGAAACCGTAGGCGCTCTTGCGGACGTGGGTGGTCTCAGCCGTCATCAAACCATCTCTTTTGGGGCGAACCATGTCGCCGAAGCGTTCCGCCCTAGCACGTCGGACCAACGCGCCTCAACGGCATTGGGTTTTCGGGTCGGTTCCCCAAAGCTCGTTTTCGGGGACCCAACCCTTGCGTCCGCCGGCTTTCACGCGACACCAGCCGCCCTCGCAGCGATCCAGGGCGGCGATGGCCTGGCCGCTCAGATAGGCGTCGGTCTTGGCCTCGAGCTTGGGCTGGGCGCGCATGGCCAGGGGCTTGTCGGCGACCCGCATCACCGTGCGACGGCCATCGGTGACCCGTCCCTTGATCCAGGCGAGGCCGCCTTCGGGATCGCACACCCGCCTCCAGTCGCGGGTTTCGGCCACCACCTGCACCGGCAGGCCCGTGGTGCGATAGACCCACAGGACCTTGTGATCCTCGCCGGGACCGGCGCGGGCGTTCACCTCGTCGAACTTCAGCGCAACATAGCGCGGAACGGGCAGGCCCGAAGGGCCGATGCGGCCCTTGGCGACCTCGGCCTCCTTCTCGCAGGCGCTGAGCAGCAGGGGCGCGAACAGCGACAGCACGGCTGCCGCCGCCTTCCGCTGGGTCATGCCTTTTCCTAACGCCACCTTGCTTTGCCCCCCGCGAACCGTCTGATACTGGTCAGGAATACAAAAAGGCCGAACGGCCGAACACTCCCTGCGCAGAGAGCTTCTTTCAGACCGCCGATGGCCGCCCGCAAGCCCAAAGTCGTCGTTACGCGAAAACTCCCCGATCCGGTCGAGACCCGGATGCGGGAGCTGTTCGACACCGAGCTCAATCTCGACGACGCCCCGATGTCCGCCGATCAGCTGATCGACGCCATGAACCGCGCCGATGTGCTGGTGCCCACGATCACCGACCGGATCGACTCCCGTCTGCTGTCCCAGGCCGGCGAGCAGCTGAAGCTGATCGCCAATTTCGGGGCTGGGGTGGACAATGTGGACGTCGAGGCCGCCAACGCCCGCGGCGTCACCGTCACCAACACCCCCGGCGTTCTGACCGAGGATACTGCCGACCTGACCATGAGCCTGATCATGGCCGCCGCCCGCCGGGTGGTGGAGGGCGCCAATGTCGTCCAGAGCGGCGATTTCTCCGGCTGGTCGCCGACCTGGATGCTGGGCCGCCGGATCTGGGGCAAGCGTCTGGGCATCATCGGCATGGGCCGCATCGGCCAGGCCCTGGGCCGCCGGGCCAAGGCCTTCGGCATGCAGGTCCACTACCACAACCGCAAGCCGGTCAGCCCCCGCATCGCCGACGAGCTGGGCGCGACCTACTGGGAGAGCCTGGACCAGATGCTCGCCCGCATGGACGTCATCTCGGTCAACTGCCCGCACACGCCGGCGACCTATCACCTGCTGTCGGCCCGCCGGCTGAAGCTGCTGCGGACCGACGCCATCGTGGTCAACACCGCCCGCGGCGAGGTGATCGACGAGGGCGCCCTGGCCAACATGCTGGCGCGCGGCGAGATCGCCGGCGCCGGCCTGGACGTCTATGAGCACGAGCCCGCGATCAATCCCAAGCTGCTGAAGCTGCCCAATGTCGTGCTGCTGCCCCACATGGGCTCGGCCACGGTCGAGGGGCGGATCGACATGGGCGAGAAGGTCATCGTCAACATCAAGACCTTCATGGACGGCCACCGTCCGCCGGACCGCGTCATTCCCTCGATGCTCTAGGCCCAGAGCGCTCTAGGTCCAGAGCTTCAGGGCCGCCTCGGCGATGACCTCGGAATATTCCTCGGGCCTTGAGGGGGTTGCGACCCTTCCAGGGCTAGGGGCGGCGGGTCTTCGTCTCAATGACGTCCCAGGTCATGGTCTGGGGCCGCGCGGCCTGTATTCTTGGAGCATGCGATCCAACGCCGCCCGAACACCCGCGCCGTCACCCGCCGCCAGCCGTGTCGGGGACTTGCTGCGCGAATGGCGCGCCGCCCGCCGGATGAGCCAGCTCGACCTGGCCTTGGAGGCGAAAGTCTCTTCGCGCCATCTCAGCTGGGTGGAGACCGGCAAGTCGCAGCCCGGCCGCGATCTGGTGGATCAGCTCGCCGACGCTTTGGAGATGCCCCTACGCGAACGCAACACCCTGCTGGTCGCCGCCGGCTACGCGCCGAAATATCGGCAGACCGACCTTTCCGCGCCAGAGATGGCGCTGCTGCGCCGGGCGGTGGAGTTCATCATCCGTCAGCAGGAGCCGTTTCCGGCCTTCGTCATCGACCGTCATTGGGACGTGCTGATGGTCAATCCGGCCATGGAGCGAGTGTTCGGGGCGCTGAAGCCGGGCGGGCCGACCCACGGCAACATCCTGCGTCAGGTCTTCGACCCCGCCGACATGCGCCCCCTGCTGGCCAACTGGGAGGAGGTGGCGGGCGACCTGATCCGCCATCTGCATCACGAGGCCGCCGCCGCGCCGTCCGACCTGCGGACCCGGGCGCTTCTGGCCGAGGTTCTGGCCTATCCGGACGTGCCCCAGGATTGGCGGCGGCGCGAACTGGGGGCGACCCCGCTGCCGGTGATCACCACGGTGTTCCGCAAGGATGAGCTGGAGCTGCGTTTTTTCTCGACCCTGACCACCTTCGGCACGTCGCAGGACGTGACCATAGAGGGCCTGCGCATCGAGTGCATGTTCCCGGCGGATGAGGCGACAGAAGCGTTCTGCCGCGCTCTCGCCGGCTAGAGCAGGCCGGCGACGCCGTCCCAGACCAGCTTGGCGCCGACGACGACCAGCAGGATGTAGATGAAGCGGTAGAAGCCCTCGGCCGGCACCTTGCGCACCAGCACCACCCCCGCCCAGGTCGAAGCCACAGCGAAGGGCAGCAGCACCCCGGCCGCCGCCAGGCTGTCGCGGTTGATCTGGCCCAGGGCGAAATAGGCCGGGACCTTCATCCAGTTCACCACGGCGAAGAACACCGCGCTGGTGCCGATGAACAGGTCGCGGGGCAGGCGCTTGGGCAGGACGTACATCTGGAAGGGCGGACCGCCGGCGTGGGCGATCTGGCTTGTGAAGCCCGAGGCCGCGCCGCAGATCGCGCCCAGGATCGGCGACGAAGACTTGCCCTGGACTTCCGCCGCCGCCTTCACCGCCCGCTCGGCCCACAGCCGCTGCAGGGCGAAGACGATCGACACCGCGCCCACGGCCAGCTCCACCGCCGCCGACGACACGAAGGCCGCCAGGGCGAAGCCGAGGAAGATGCCGACCGCCGCGCTGGGCAGCAGCAGCTTCAGCAGTCCGAACGCGACCGTCTTTCGAAAAGCCCATACCCCGACCACGTCCTGCACCAGCAGGATCGGCAGGATGATAGACGCCGCCTGGACCGGCGGCATTATCAGGGTCATCAGCGGCACGGCCACCACCCCGACGCCTGCGAAACCGCCCTTGGCCAGGCCAAGAATGATCACGGCCGGCACGGCCACGGCGTAGAAGATGGGATCGTTCAGCATCGCGCCGTCTTGTGGTCCCGCCGCCCACGGGCGCGCAAGGCGCAAATCACCGCCGGACGTGGGATTTGCGCTCGTCGATATCCAGCGCTATATTCACCGCAACATCGTCCGATAGCGCTGGATAGCGCTTTCGAGCGGCGGCGAAAGCCCGCCGCTTTTTTGTTGGCTGAAAGAGGTCAAGCTTTGCGCGGGAAAACCGCTGAAGACCGCCAGCTCATCGAGCTGCTCGATCCGATCGCAGAGGCGGTCGGCTACGAGATCGTCCGCCTTCGCCTGATGGCGGGCGGAGAGCAACGCCGCCTGCAGATCATGGCCGAGCGGCCCGATGGCGACATGAACGTCGAGGACTGCGCCCGCCTGTCGCGCGCCGTGTCCGAGCTGCTGGACGTGCAGGACCCGATCAGCGGCGAATATGTGCTGGAGGTCTCGAGCCCCGGCATCGATCGTCCGCTGACCCGCCTGAAGGACTTCGAGACCTATGAAGGCCTGGAGGCCCGCCTGGAGCTGGATCGCCTGGCCGACGGCCGCAAGCGGTTCAAGGGCATCCTGGCCGGGGTCGAAGACGAAAACATCTGCATCGACCTCGAAGGCGAGGAGGAGACCGCCCTGGTTCCCTTCGCCTGGGTGGTCGAGGCCAAGCTGGTGTTCAACGACCAGCTCATGAAACGCGGGGCCGACCAACGGGCCGCCCGCATCCAATCCGAACAATCGTCCGAGAGTGAAGAGGACTAAGCATGGCCACCGGCATTTCCGCCAACCGCCTTGAACTCCTGCAGATCGCCGACGCCGTCGCGCGCGAGAAGTCGATCGAGAAGGAGATCGTCATCGAGGCGATCGAGGACGCGATCCAGAAGGCCGCCCGCTCGCGCTACGGCGCCGAGCACGACATCCGCGTGAAGATCGACCCGAAGACCGGCGAGATGACGCTGAAGCGCGTCATCACCGTGGTCGCGGACGACTTCGAGATGGAAGGCGAAGTCGGCAAGGTCACGATCAGCGACGCCAAGCGCGCCGACAAGGAAGCCTTTATCGGCCAGGTGACCGAAGAAATCCTGCCGCCGTTCGAGTTTGGCCGCGTCCAGACCCAGATGGCTCGCCAGGTGGTGACCCATAAGGTCCGCGAAGCCGAGCGCGAGCGTCAGTACGAAGAGTACAAGGACCGCGTGGGCGAGATCGTCAACGGCGTGGTCAAGCGCGTCGAGTACGGCAACGTCGTCGTCGACCTGGGCCGCGGCGAAGGCATCATGCGCCGCGACCAGTCGATCCCGCGCGAGAACTTCCAGCTCAACGACCGCATCCGCGCCTACATCTACGACGTCCGTCGCGAGACCAAGGGCCCGCAGATCATGCTGAGCCGCGCCCACGGGGGCTTCATGGCCAAGCTGTTCGCGCAGGAAGTGCCGGAAGTGTACGACGGCGTCATCGAGATCCGCGCCGTCGCCCGCGACCCGGGGTCGCGCGCCAAGATGGCCGTCATCTCCAACGACAGCTCGATCGACCCGGTCGGCGCCTGTGTCGGCATGCGCGGCTCGCGCGTGCAGGCGGTGGTGGCCGAACTGCAGGGCGAGAAGATTGACATCATCCAGTGGTCCGAGGACGAGGCGACCTTCATCGTCAACGGCCTGGCTCCCGCCGAAGTCACCAAGGTGGTGATGGACGAGGAAGACGAGCGCGTCGAAGTGGTCGTGCCGGACGAACAGCTGTCGCTGGCCATCGGCCGCCGCGGCCAGAACGTCCGTCTCGCCTCGCAGCTGACTGGCTGGCAGATCGACATCATGACCGAAAGCCAGGAGAGCGAGCGCCGTCAGCGCGAGTTCGCCGAGCGCACCGCCCTGTTCCAGGAAGCCCTGGACGTGGACGAGGTCATCGCCCAGCTGCTGGTCACCGAAGGCTTCGCCTCGGTGGAAGACGTGGCCTATGTGGAGCCGCATGAGATCGCGGCCATCGAAGGCTTCGACGAAGACACCGCCGAGGAACTGCAGACCCGCGCCCGCGAGTATCTGGAGAAGGAAGCGGCCGAATACGACGCCAAGCGTCGCGAGTTGGGTGTCGACGACGCCGTACTCGAGATCGAGGGCGTGACCCTGCCGATGGCCGTGGCCCTGGGCAAGGGCGACGTGAAGACCGTCGAGGATCTCGCCGGTCTGGTGCCGGACGACATGCGCGGCTGGTTCGAGAACAAGAACGGCGAGCGCGTGCGCGAGCCGGGCATTCTCGAAAGCTTCAACCTGTCGCCGGACGACGCCGAAGCCCTGATCATGCGCGCCCGCATCATCATGGGCTGGGTCGAGGCCCCGGAAGAGCCGGCCTATGAAGAGGCCAGCCTCGACGACGCCGACCTCGATCCGGATCACGCCGTGAGTGAAGACGAGCGCCTGGCGCTGTCGGAAGCCCAGGGCGAGTCCCGCGACGCCTAAAGGAGTCTCAGCCGCCCGCTCCGCACAGGAGTGGGCGGCTCTCTTCATGACCGCACCCAAGACCCACGCCGAGGCGCATCGCGAGCGCCGCGACATCGTCACCGGCGAGGTGATGGACGAGGCCCGCCTGATCCGCTTCGTGGCGGCTCCGGACGGCTCGGTCGTTCCCGACCTGGCGCGCAAGCTGCCGGGCCGGGGGCTGTGGGTCGCCGCCGACCGCGCGTCGGTGGAGACCGCGGGCAAGAAGGGTCTGTTTTCCCGCTCGGCCAAGGCCAAGCTGTCCGCCCCGGCCGATCTGGCCGACCAGGTGGAGCGCCTTTTGACGCAGCGCGTTCTGGATGGGCTGGGTCTTGCGCGTCGGGCCGGCGATCTTACCTTTGGCTTCGAGAAGGTCTCGGCCGTCCTCGCCGCCGGAAGGGCGGCCTGGTTGATCGAGGCCTCCGACGGAGCCCCCGACGGCCGGCGCAAGATGCTCGGCCAGGCCCGAAAGGCCTCGCTAGAACCCAGAATTTTCGGCGTTTTCACGTCGGAGGAATTGGGTTTGGCCTTGGGCGGGGAGAATGTGATACATACCGCCTTCCTTGCGGGGCGAGGTTCTGACCGTTGGACTTCTGAAGTTCTGCGGTTATCAGGCTTCCGCCCGCTCCTTCCTCCTGAGTGGACGGCGAGTTGGCGCGAGGAGCCGTTGGATAAGGGCTAGGCGAGCAATCGCCCGGTCCCTTTCGTGTTTGGAATTATGGGTCCGTCGGAACGCCGACGGGTAGTCAAGCGAACGCATGAGCGACGAGAACGAAAACGGCCGCCCCGGACGGGCTCCCCTGACGCTGAAGCCCCGCACGGGCCCGGTCAGCTCAGGCGTGGTGAAGCAGCAATTCAGCCACGGACGGTCGAAGACGGTTGTGGTTGAGACCAAGCGCGCGCGCACTCATGCGCCGGCTTCGGGCAACCTCGCCGCGCCGTCGCCGGCGGAGCGCCGCGACACCGCCCCGGCTCCGCGCCCGGCGGCTCCGGCCGCGCCGCGTCCCGCACCGACCTCGTCGGGCGGCGCCGGCGGCCTGTCCGCCGAAGAGATGCAAGCGCGCCAGCGCGCTATCGAGCTGGCCCGCCAGCAGCAAGAGCGTGACGCCGCCGATCGCCGCTCGCAGGAAGAAGAGGCGCGCCGCCGCGAAGAAGCCGCCAAGGCCGCGGCCGCTGCGGCCGCCGCCGCATCGGCTCCCAAGCCTGAACCGACCCCGGCTCCCGCTCCGGTCGCCGCTCCTCCGGCTCCCGCCGCTGAAGCGCCGCGTCCTGCGCCCGCACCCGCGGCGCCGGCCGAGACCGTGCGCGCCGCCGCTCCCGCTCCGGCGGCCGGCCAGACCCGCACCTACGAGCCGAGCCGCGAACGTCGCGACGACCGGCCGACCACCACCACCTATCGCCCGGATCGTCCGTCCGGCGATCGCCCGCAGAACGTCTATGGCCAGCGCGCGCCGCGCGAAGACCGTCCGTTCAACCAGCGCGCGCCCCGCGAAGGCGGCTTCAACAACGATCGTCCGCGTCCGCCGCGTGACGGCGACCGTCCGCAGGGCGGCGGCTATCGCGGCGACCGCCCGCAGGGTGATCGCGCCGGCGGCGCCCCGGGCGGTGAGACCGTTCGCTATTCGGCCCTGGCTCCCAAGCCGGCTCCGCGCGACGGCGCCCGTCCGGGCGCGCCGCGTCCGGGCGGCCGTCCTGGCGCTCCGGCCGCTCCGGCCACGCCTGAAATCCAGCGCGCGACCCGTTCGACGCCGCGCCCCGGCTCGCTCAACCTCGACCGTCGTCCCGACGAGTCCGATGACGATCGCCGCAAGGGCGCGCCCGGCAAGGCCGTCTCGCGCACCAAGGGTCAGCCCCAGCGTCGCGAAGGCCGCCTGACCATCCAGACGGTGGCCGGCGACGGGGATTCCGCCGACCGCATGCGCTCGCTCGCCTCGGTCCGCCGGGCTCGCGAACGCGAAAAGGAAAAGCGCCGCGGCGGCGCTCAGGAGCAGGCGAAAGTCTCTCGTGAAGTGGTCATCCCGGACGTCATCACCGTCCAAGAACTGGCCAACCGCATGGCCACGCGCGGCGTCGAGATCATCAAGTTCCTGATGCGTCAGGGCCTGATGATGAAGATCAACGACGTCATCGACAACGACACCGCCGAGCTGGTGGCCACCGAATTCGGCCACACCGTCAAGCGCGTGTCGGAAGCCGACGTCGAAGAGGGCTTCATCGGCGCAGAGGACATCGACGATCACCTGGAGGCTCGCCCGCCGGTCGTGACCGTCATGGGCCACGTCGACCACGGCAAGACCTCGCTGCTGGACGCCCTGCGCTCCACCGACATCGCCGCTGGCGAAGCCGGCGGCATCACCCAGCACATCGGCGCCTATCAGGTTCGCCTGAAGGACGGCCACCGCGTGACCTTCCTGGACACGCCGGGCCACGCCGCCTTCTCGGCCATGCGCGCCCGCGGCGCCAACATCACCGACGTCATCATCCTGGTGGTGGCCGGCGACGACGGCGTCATGCCGCAGACCATCGAAGCCATCCAGCACGCCAAGGCGGCCGGTGTCCCGATGATCGTGGCCGTCAACAAGATGGACAAGCCGGGCTCGGATGCGACCCGCGTGACCAACGAGCTGCTCCAGCACGAGATTGTGGTGGAAAGCCTCGGCGGTGAAACCCAGATCGTCGAAGTCTCGGCCAAGACCCGCCAGGGCCTGGACGAACTGATGGAACGCGTCCTCCTGCAGGCCGAAATCCTCGACCTGAAGGCCAATCCGGACCGCATCGCCGACGGCGTGGTGATCGAAGCCAAGCTCGACAAGGGCCGCGGCGCCGTCTCCACCGTTCTGGTCAAGCGCGGCACCCTGAAGCGCGGCGACATCGTCGTGGCCGGCAGCCAGTGGGGCCGCGTGCGCGCCCTGCTGAACGAGCGCGACGAGCAGCTGGCCGAAGCCGGTCCCTCCACCCCGGTGGAGATCCTCGGCCTCGACGGCGCGCCCTCGCCGGGCGATCCGTTCGCCGTGGTCGAGAACGAAGCCCGCGCCCGCGAGCTGACCGAGTACCGCATCCGCCTGAAGCGCGAGAAGTCGATGGCCCCCGTGGGCGCCGGCGCCTCGCTGGCCGACATGATGGCCAAGCTGCAGGACAAGAAGCTTCGCGAACTGCCGCTGGTCATCAAGGCCGACGTGCAGGGTTCGGCCGAAGCCATCATCGGCTCGCTGGACAAGCTGGGCACCGACGAGGTCCGTGCGCGGATCATCCTGTCGGGCGCCGGCGCGATCAGCGAAAGCGACGTCACCCTGGCCAAGGGCGCCAACGCCCCGGTCATCGGCTTCAACGTCCGCGCCTCCAAGCAGGCCCGCGACCTGGCCGAGCGTGAAGGCGTCGAGATCCGCTACTACTCGATCATCTACGACCTGATCGACGACATCAAAGGCGTCATGTCCGGGATGCTTTCGCCGATCCAGCGCGAAACCTTCCTCGGCAACGCCGAAGTGCTGCAGGCCTTCGACATCACCAAGGTCGGCAAGGTCGCCGGCTGTAAGGTCACCGAAGGCGTGGTCCGCAAGGGCGCCCGGGTCCGCATCGTCCGCGAGGGCGTCGTGGTTCTCGAACTGGGCACCCTGCAGACGCTCAAGCGCTTCAAGGACGAAGTCAACGAGGTCCCGTCCGGCCAGGAATGCGGCATGGCGTTCGCGGGTTTCCAGGACATCCGTCCGGGCGACCTGATCGAATGCTTCACCGTCGAAGAAGTGAAGCGGTCGCTCTAGGGCGTCGCGAAACTCAAGAATGGAAGGGCCGCGCAGATGACCGTCTTCGCGGCCCTTTTTTCATCCGACCTTTTCCAGATCAGCGACTTCTCCACGCGGGAGGCCGGCGCCCGCGCGCCCGGTCTCGTGGCCCAATCCGACTTCGGGCTGGTGCGGCGGGGCGCCTATGTCTGCCAGATGCGCGGTCGCGCCCATGTGGCCGACCCTGCCTGCGGCCTGATCTATTACGAGGGCGACGAGCATCACCTGACCAGCGCGGGCCCCGAAGGTTTCGACTGCACGGTGTTCGAACCGGCGGCGCAGGTGATGGACGAGGCGGTGATCGCCGGCGCCCTGACCACCCCGCTCAGCGGCGACACCCAGCTGGCCCATGCCCGCCTCTATCGCGCCGCGCGCCAGGGGGGCGACCGCCTGGCCGTTGAGGAGGCGGGGATGGAGCTGCTGCACGGCATCGCCCGCGACCGCCAGGGACTGGCCGGGATCACGCCCAGCGCCCGCGATGAAAGGCGCGTCGCCGCCGCCCGCGTCCTAATCGCCGCCGATCTTTCCGCGACCCTGGGTCTGTCCGACGTGGCGTCGGAGGCGGCCTGCTCGCCCTTCCACCTGGCCCGGCTGTTCCGGGCGGTGACCGGACGATCCCTGCGCGACTACCGGCTTCGCCTGCGTCTGGCCGCCGCCCTGCACCGGCTGGACGAGGGAGAGCGCGACCTGACCGCCACGGCGCTGGACCTCGGCTTCTCCAGCCACAGCCACATGACGGCGGCCTTCCGCCGCTGCTTCGGGGCGCCGCCGGCCGCGCTGCGCCAGGCTTTGACCCACTGACAAGCGCAGGTTTTTGAAAGCGGCGCGCCGCCGCGCGGGCCTATCCCTTGGAAGACCAGAAGCGTTCTCGGGAGCATCGCATGAGCCGCCTGTCCGGACCCGTCGTCGCCATGATCGTCGGCGGTCTCGCCGCGGGGGCGCTCGATATCATCTCCGCCTTCCTGTCTTGGGCGCCGCGCGGCGTCGCCCCGGCCCGCATCCTCAAGGGCATCGCCGCCGGGCTGCTGGGCAGGGGCGCGATCAGCGGCGGGGTCGGCATGGCGGCGCTGGGCCTGTTCCTGCATTTCGCCATCGCCATGGCGGCGGCCGTGGTCTTCGTGCTGGTGGCGACGCGGGTCTTGCCGCAACTGCTGGAGCGGCCCCTGATCTGGGGTCCGTTGTTTGGCCTGGGCATGTTCGGGGTGATGAACGCCGTGGTCCTGCCGCTGAACGCCAACCCGCCCCAGCGCCCGCCCGAACCGGCCTATGTCCTGCTCGGCCTGTTCGTCCACGCCTTCGCCTTCGGCCTGCCCATCGGCCTGGCGGCGTGGCGGTTCGCGCGCCAGCCCTGAAAGCGCCGCCTTCAGGCTGTTTCCTGGCGCGCCTCCCCGCTAAAAGGGCGCCATGAGAAAGCTTCTCGTCCTGCCGCTGCTGCTGGCGACCCTGGCCTTGTGCGCCTGCGCCACGGTCTCCCGCGTCGACGCCTCCAACGACGTCCACGCCCTGTTGATCGCCATCCGCGACAACGACGGCGCGACCTTTGACCGCCATGTCGACAAGGTCGCCCTGAAGCGCCAGCTGGAAAGCCGCATCGTCGAGCAGACCCAGCGTTCCGGTGCGCCCGATCCGCTGAAGGCGCTGGGCTTCATGCTGTCGCGCACCGCCGCCGATCTGGTCGGCGACGCCCTGTTGCGGCCCACGGTGTTCCGCGCGGTGGCGGAGTCCTACGGCTATCGCCCCACGACCCCGATCCCCGGCCGCCTGGCCATCGCCAGCGCCCTGCGCCCCATCGGCGGCGGCCGTGTATGCGCCGCGCGCAGCGAGAAGGGTCCCTGCCTGCTGACCTTCGCCAACCAGGGCGGGACCTGGCGGCTGGTCAGCTTCGACGGCCCGGTTTCGGAGCTGAAGCTGCCATGAAGCGCTTGATCCTGATGGCGGCCGGGGCGCTGATCGTCGCCTCGCCGGCCGCGGCGGAGACCCGCATCTTTTCGTATGACCCGGTCTCGCCGGACGCCAAGCGGCTGACCGGCACAGGCCTGACCTTCCTGTTCGAGACCCGGTTCATGGGCGGCGGCAAGGTGCGCAAGATCATGGCCACCGCCGTCCCCGCCTCGGCCGAGGTCAAGTCCGTCGGCGCCAGCGCCCTGGGCAAGGGCGCGCCGATCGGGCCGGGCGAGATTTACGAGATCAACGCCGACAAGGCCCAGGGCAAGGTCTATGTCCGCGCCTTCTGCCCCGGCTCGACCAAGGTCTGGCTGGCGGTGGGCGATCTACGCCACGGCCGCGACCTGAAGGTTCAGGTTCTGGGCGACGATCCGGCGGGCGGCCCGGCGCGCACCTGCGCCGAGATGGAGTTCGCCTATCGCGGCGAATGGCGTTTGGGGACCGGTACGCGGCCCGACCCCTTCGACGACGCTTTCGACAGCAGTTTGCGATACTGAGCGAACGCGGGTTAGCCTCCTGACGGTCAAGGTTCGGAGGCGGGGATGCGGGTGTTCCGAAGCGTGTTGGCGGCGATGGCCGTGGCGTTCGCCGCCCCCGCCGTCGCCGAGACCCCCAATGCGCAGATCGACGCGATAATCCGCGAGGTCCTGGCCGAGACCCGGTCGCCGTCCGCCTCGGTCGCCGTGGTGCAGGATGGCCGGATCGCCCATCTGGCCGCCTTCGGAAACGCCCGGCTGGACCCGCCCGTCGCGGCCACGATCGAGACCCGTTACGGCATCGCCTCGGTCTCCAAGCAGTTCACCGCCGCCTCGATCCTGCTGCTGGCCGAGGACGGCAAGCTCAGCCTGGATGATCCGGTGGGGCGCTACGTTCCCGACCTGACGGACGGGGACAAGATCACTCTTCGCCACGTGCTCAACAACGTGTCGGGCTATACCGATTACTGGCCGCAGGACTTCGTCTTCGCGCGCATGAAGCAGCCGGCCAACCGTGACGACATCCTCGATGGCTGGGCGCGCACGCCGCTCGAATTCCCCACGGGGACCGAGTACCGCTATTCCAACACCGGCTTCGTGGTCGCCGGCCTGGTGGTCGAGAAGGTGAGCGGCCAGAGCCTGTTCGACTTCCAGAAGAAGCGCATCTTCGGACCTCTGCGCATGACCGGGGTGACCGAGGACGACACCGCGCCGCTGAGGTCGCCGGACGCCGCAAACTACACCCGCTACGCCGACGGCCCGCTGCGCCCCGCCGACAAGGAAGGCGCGGGCTGGCTGTTCGCCGCCGCCCATCTGGCCATGCGTCCGGCGGACCTGGCGCTGTGGAACATCAGCCTGCTGGACGCCAGCCTGCTGAAGCCCGCGTCCATCGCCGTCATGACCACGCCCGCCGTGCTGACCAGCGGAGAGCCGACCAGCTACGCGCTCGGCCTACGGGTCTCCGTGCAGGATGGCCGCCGGGTCTGGAGCCATGGCGGCGCCCTCTCAGGCGTGCATACCGACAACCGCATCTGGCCGGACGACAAGCTGGCGATCAGCGTGATGGTCAATACCGAGGACAACCAGGCCCAGAGCGTCATCGCCGAGCGCCTCGCCTTCCTGCTGCTGCCGTCCACCGGTTCGGCGGCGGTGATGCGCGGCCTGCTGGCCGATGCGGCGGCGGGGCGTATCGACCGAACGCGCCTGACGCCCAACGCCGACGCCTTCTTCACGCCGCAGGTCCTGGCCGATTACCAGGCCTCGCTATCGGCCCTCGGCCCCCTGCGCTTGCTGCGGCCGACGGGAGCGAGCAAGCGGGGGGGCATGACCTATGCCGGCTTCGACGCCGTCTATGCGGGCAAGGTGCTGTGGGTCAGCCTGCGCATGACGCCGGACGGCAGGATCGAGCAATTCATGGCCGGGCCGAAGGTGTGAAATGGCCGACGATTTCGACGACGCCGTTCGCGGTGATTTGAGCGACTTCGAACAGTTCGACTACGACGACGGCCGCTGGTCGCGTCCGGTGTTCAAGAAGGGCGCTGGCCCCGCCGTCATCGTCATCCACGAAATCCCGGGCCTGCACCCCCTGGTCATCGAGTTCGCCAACGATCTGGTCGCGGCGGGCATGACCGTCTTCTGTCCCAGTCTGATGGGCGAGCCGGGGCGGCCGGTGACGCCATGGTACGCGCGCGGCGTGATCCTCAAGACCCTGTGCGTGCGGCGCGAGTTCACGGTCTGGGCGACCGACCGCTCCAGCCCCATCGTCGACTGGCTGCGCGCCCTGGCCCGCAAGGCGCACGCCGAATGCGGCGGGCCGGGCGTGGGGGCGGTGGGCATGTGCTTCACCGGCGGTTTCGCCCTGGCCATGATGACCGAGCCGTCGGTGATCGCCCCGGTCCTGTCGCAACCCTCGCTTCCGCTCGGCACGAAAGGCGCCTCGTCGCTGGGCTGCTCGAAGGACGAGATCGCCTGCGCCCGTCAGCGGTTCGAGGCCGAGGACCTGTCCCTGCTGGGCCTGCGTTTTCACGGCGATCCCTTCGTGCCCGCCGCGCGCTTCGACGCTTATCGCCAGGCCTTCGGCGCCCGGTTCGAGGCGATCGAGCTGGACCCCGCCTCGGCGCGGCGGGGCACGGGCCGCGTTCCGCATTCGGTGCTGTCGACGCACCTGGACCGCTCCGACCCCGACGGCCCCACCATGCGGGCCCGCGACCGGGTCGTTGGGTTCTTCCGTGAAAGGCTCGAGGTCGGGCTTGGGGTGGACACGGCGGGCCCTGGAGCCTAGAAGCGCGCCCTTCCTATTCTCCCCGCGACCGGCGTTCGACCCGCCGGCCGGGCCAGCAGGCCGAAAGCCAATGAAACGCCACCAGAACAAGGGCGCCCTGACGGGCCCCAGCCAACGCCAGCTGCGCGCCGGCGAACTGATCCGCCACGCCCTCGTCGAGATCCTCCGCGAGGAGGAGCTGCAGGACGAGGCCCTGACCGGCGTCTCGGTCACGGTGACCGAAGTGCGCATGAGCCCGGACCTGAAGCACGCCATCTGCTTCGTGGAGCCGCTGGGCGCCGGCATGGCCGGGGCGGCCTCGGCCAATGACGTGGTCAAGGGCCTGAACCGGGTCTCCAAGTTCCTGCGCGGGCGCCTGGGCCGTCACATCGAAATGAAGTTCACCCCGGACCTGAAGTTCATCCATGACGAGAGCTTCAACACGGCCGGCGAGATGGACCGCCTGTTCGCCGACCCTCGCGTCCAGCAGGACATCCGCCGCCTGAGCGATGTTCTCGGCGACGAGGACGAAGGTTCTGAGGATCGGGACTGATGGCCCGCCGCAAGAAGGGCGAGGCCGTCTCCGGCTGGGTCAATCTCGACAAGCCGTACGACCTGGGATCGACCCACGCCGTCAGCCGGGTGCGCCGGGCGTTCAACGCCCAGAAGGCTGGTCACGCGGGCACCCTGGACCCCCTGGCCACCGGCATCCTGCCCCTGGCCCTGGGCGAGGCGACCAAGACCGTCCCGTTCCTGATGGACGCCGACAAGACCTATCGCTTCGTCATCGAATGGGGCCGCACGACCGCCACCTTCGACCGCGAGGGCGAGACCACGGCCCAGTCGGACGTGCGCCCCACGGTCGAGCAGGTGCAGGCCGCCCTGCCGGCCTTCATCGGCGAGATCGACCAGGTGCCCCCCGCCTATTCGGCGATCAAGGTCGATGGCGAGCGCGCCTATGACCTGGCGCGCGAGGGCGTGGAGTTCGAGCTGAAGACCCGCAAGGTCAACATCTACGCCCTGTCCTTCGTGGCCGCGCCGGACGCCGATCACGTCGAGCTGGAGATGGATTGCGGCAAGGGCACCTATGTCCGCGCCGTGGTTCGCGACCTGGCCGAAGCCCTCGGCACCTGCGGCCATGTCAGCCAGCTTCGCCGAACACGGGTTGGCGCGTTCACCGAGGAGACGGCGATATCGCTGGAAACTCTTGAGAATTTCGACTATGACGCGCGACTGTCGGAGGCATTGCTTCCGGTCGAGACCGCGCTGGACGACATCCCGGCGTTGGCCGTGACCGATGAAGACGCCTTCCGGCTTGCCCAGGGACGGCCGATCGTTCTCGTTCCCCGACAGGTAGAAACGCTGAAAGCCCAGCTTGCGCAGGGCGATCGCACCGTTTCCGCCATGAACGGAGAGAAGATCGTCGCCCTGTGCGAGATGCGCGCCGGACGGCTCAATCCGGTGCGGGTCTTCCAACTCACCTGAGCGGAGACAACCCGATGTCGATCACTGCCGAGCGCAAGACCGCGCTTATCTCTGAACATGGCCGTACCCAAGGTGATACGGGCAGCGCTGAAGTCCAGGTCGCGATCCTCTCCGAGCGCATCGCCAACCTGACCGAGCACTTCAAGACGCACAAGAAGGACAACCACTCGCGCCGCGGCCTGCTCAAGCTGGTCTCGCAGCGCCGGTCGCTCCTCGACCACCTGAAGAAGTCTGACGAAGGTCGTTATTCGACCCTCATCGAAAAGCTGGGCCTGCGCCGCTAAGCGCATCCCTCCGCCGCCCATTCCCGGCACCGGGGATGGGCGGTCCAGTTTTCGCCATCGGCCTTGGACAGGCTTAGGACGATGGCGCCCGGGACGTTCCCGGTTTGATTATCGAGGGTTCAAAAGCAATCCTCGCAGCCTGTCGATCGGATGAGGATTCCGCCACGCCCGCCGGGCCTGCCGCCCCTGTCCGCCCCCCGAGGAAATGGGTCTTCGGGAACCGAAAGAAGCAAAAATGTTCGATATCAAACGCAAGACCATCGAGTGGGGCGGCAAGACGCTCGTCCTCGAAACCGGCCGCATCGCCCGTCAGGCTGACGGCGCCGTGCTGGCGACCATGGGCGAAACCGTCGTCCTCGCCACCGCCGTCTTCGCCAAGACGCAGAAGCCGGGCCAGGACTTCTTCCCCCTGACGGTCAACTATCAGGAAAAGACCTTCGCCGCCGGCAAGATCCCGGGCGGCTTCTTCAAGCGTGAAGGCCGTCCGTCGGAAAAGGAGACCCTGGTCTCCCGCCTGATCGACCGTCCGATCCGCCCGCTGTTCGTCAAGGGCTTCAAGAACGAAGTCCAGGTGGTCGTCACCGTCCTGCAGCATGACCTCGAGAACGATCCCGACATCCTGGCCATGGTCGCGGCTTCCGCCGCCCTGACCCTGTCGGGCGCTCCGTTCATGGGCCCGATCGGCGCCGCGCGCGTCGGCTACATCAACGGCGAATACGTGCTGAACCCGACGCTCGACGAGCTGAAGGAAAGCGTCATGGACCTGGTCGTCGCCGGCACCAACGACGCCGTGATGATGGTCGAGTTGGAAATCAAGGAACTGACCGAAGAAGTCGTCCTCGGCGGCGTCAACTTCGCTCACGCCCAGATGCAGCCGGTGATCGACGCGATCATCGAGCTGGCCGAACACGCCGCCAAGGAGCCTTTCGACTTCACGCCGGAAGACACCGACGCGATCAAGGCCGAGATGAAGGGCCTCGTGGGCGCGGACATCGCCGCCGCCTACAAGATCCAGAAGAAGCAAGACCGCTATGAAGCCGTCGGCGCCGCCAAGAAGAAGGCGATCGCGGCCATGGGCCTGTCGGACACCAATCCGGCCGGCATGGACGTGAACAAGCTGGCCGGCGTGTTCAAGGAACTGGAAGCCGACGTCGTTCGTCGCGGCATCCTGGACACCGGCCTGCGCATCGACGGCCGCACCGTCGACAAGGTCCGTCCGATCCTGGGCGAAGTGGGCATCCTGCCCCGCACCCACGGCTCGGCCCTGTTCACCCGCGGCGAAACCCAGGCGATCGTGGTCGCCACCCTGGGCACTGGCGACGACGAGCAGTTCATCGACGCCCTGGAAGGCACCTACAAGGAATCCTTCCTGCTGCACTACAACTTCCCGCCCTACTCGGTGGGTGAGACCGGCCGCATGGGCTCGCCCGGCCGCCGCGAAATCGGCCACGGCAAGCTGGCCTGGCGCGCCATCCGTCCGATGCTGCCGGCCAAGGAAGACTTCCCGTACACGATCCGTCTGGTGTCGGAGATCACCGAGTCCAACGGTTCGTCCTCGATGGCCACGGTCTGCGGTTCGTCCCTGGCCATGATGGACGCCGGCGTGCCGCTGGTCCGTCCGGTCTCGGGCATCGCCATGGGCCTGATCCTGGAAAACGACGGCTTCGCCGTTCTGTCCGACATCCTGGGTGACGAAGATCACCTGGGCGACATGGACTTCAAGGTCGCCGGCACCTCGGAAGGCATCACCAGCCTTCAGATGGACATCAAGATCGCCGGCATCACGCCCGCCATCATGGAACAGGCCCTGAAGCAGGCGAAGGCCGGCCGGGACCACATCCTGGGCGAGATGAACAAGGCCATGGACGCTCCTCGCGACAGCGTCGGCGACTTCGCTCCGAAGATCGAAACCATCTCGATCCCGACCGACAAGATCCGTGAAGTGATCGGTTCGGGCGGCAAGGTGATCCGCGAGATCGTCGAGAAGACCGGCGCCAAGGTCGACATCAGCGACGACGGCACCGT
Source organism: Caulobacter sp. 73W (assembly GCF_041021955.1). GTDB lineage: Bacteria > Pseudomonadota > Alphaproteobacteria > Caulobacterales > Caulobacteraceae > Caulobacter. The sequence goes on along the minus strand of NZ_CP158375.1, from coordinate 2,089,836 downwards.
GAAGGTCTCGGCCTCGGAAGCGGCCAAGATCGAAGCCGCCGTGAAGTGGATCAAGTCGATCACGCAGGAAGCGGAAGTCGGCGCGATCTACGACGGCAAGGTCGTGAAGGTCGTGGACTTCGGCGCCTTCGTGAACTTCTTCGGCGCCAAGGACGGCCTCGTCCACGTCAGCCAGATCAGCAACGAGCGGGTCTCCAAGCCCAGCGACGTGCTGACCGAAGGCCAGATGGTCAAGGTGAAGCTCCTGGGCTTCGACGATCGCGGCAAGACCAAGCTGTCGATGAAGGTCGTCGACCAGGAGACCGGCGAAGACCTGTCCAAGAAGGAAGAGCCGAAGGAAGACGCGGAAGCCTAAACTTCCGCTTCAACCGAAGCTGAAAATGCAGCGGGCGGCCCAGCGATGGGCCGCCCGTTTTGCGTTCCGGTCCAGGCTGATCCGAAAAGGGCCGGATCAGCAGGCGTGGATCAGTAGGGAATGACGGGGGGCGGGGCCTTGGCCGCGTCGTTCGCCGCATCGGCCGGAGCCGGCGCCGCCGTGGGCGCGGGGGCGGTGGGGATAGGCACGGGAGCGGGCGTGGTCTCGGCGGTCTCGACGACCTCCTCCTCCTTCGGCTCCTCCTTAGGCGCCTCGGCGACCTTCTTGGTCTCGATCAGCGGCGCGCCCAGGGGCACGGCGTCCTTGGCGGGCGCGGCGACCAGGCTGTCGGGCGCGGCGGCGGCCACGGTGGGCGGTCCCTGGCGCTGGAACGCGCCTTGGACGCCGACGGCGAAACCGCAGACGGCGCAAGCGCCGAGGGCGGCGAGGACGAGGGGCAGCTTGTTCTCGGGCGGGCTCCACATGGCGCTGAGCCTAATCCGCTCCGCAGCCGTGGAAAAGCGGATGTTGCTGCCGGCACACACATGGTCTTTTGAGAATGATTATCATTGCGTCATACCGCCGTTGCAAAGTAAGAACGCCTCGCAATCGCAGCGCCTGAGGGGGTTCTGCGGCAACCGGGGATACAAAATGCGTAATATCAACTCGACGGGCATCCGCGCCCGGGCCAAGCGCGTCATGGGCGTCGCTGTCCTGGCCGGCGCCGCAGGCCTGTCTTCCGCCGCCTTCGCAGCCGACGCGGACGTCGCGGCTGACAACACGACCGAAGTCTCGGGGGTCGATGTGCAGGCGGTGGTCGGCCAGAAGCCGGAATCGCCCAAGTTCACCGGCTCGCTGGTGGATACGCCGCGCTCGGTCACCGTGATCCCGCAACAGATCATCGACCAGACCGCCGCCACCTCGCTGCAGGACCTGCTGCGCACCTCGCCGGGGATCACCTTCGGCGCCGGTGAAGGCGGCCAGCCCCTGGCCGACCGTCCGTTCATCCGCGGCCAGAGCAGCGGCAACAACATCTTCGTCGACAACCTGCGCGACACCGGCGGCCAGATCCGCGAAGTCTTCGCCCTGGAGCAGGTCGAGGTCATAAAGGGTCCGGACGGCGCCTATAACGGCCGCGGTTCGGGCGGCGGCAGCATCAACCTGTCGACCAAGAAGCCCAAGCTCGGCGCCTTCGTCACCGGTTCGGCCCGTGGGGGCACCGACGACTATCTGCGCGGCGCCATCGACGCCAACTACCAGATCGGCGCCACCTCGGCCGTCCGCCTGAACCTGATGGGTACGCAGGGCGACGTTCCGGGCCGCGGCGACGCGGTGGACTTCGAGCGCTTCGGCGTCCTGGCCGCCATCAGCTACGGCCTGGGCACGGACACTCGCGTCACGGCCAGCTACTATCATCTGGAAAGCGACGACATGCCGGACTACGGCGTGCCGCTGATGACCAAGGCCGCCGGTTTCCCGCGCACCAAGAGCGGCGTGCTGCCGGTCGGCATGGGGACCTTCTACGGTCTCAAGGCGCGTGACTTCATGAAGACGCAGGCCGACATCGGCACGCTCTTCGTCGAGCATGACCTGACCGACAAGATCTCGATCCGCAACGTCTTCCGCTATTCGCAGACCGTGAACGACTACATCGTCACCAACCCCGGCGACGGCGGCGCGGCCCAGTTCGTGGCCGGCGAATGGTGGATGAAGCGCGGCACCAAGTCCCGCTGGAATGAGGCGACCACGGTCGCCAACATCACCGAAGTCTATGGCGAGTTCGCCACCGGCGTCCTGACCCACAACTTCGCCGCCGGGGTGGAGCTGAGCAAGGAGGTCAACGACAACGCCTCCTACCTGATCTACACGACCGCCGGCGCGGCCTGCCCGACGGGCTTCATCAACAACGTCACCACGGCGGGCATCGGCGACTGCACGCGTCTGTTCGCGCCGAATCCGAACGATCCGTGGCAGGGCGTGGTCAACCTGGGTCCGGTCTCCAAGGCCCGGACTCAGTCAGGCGGCCTCTACGCCTTCGACACGATCAGCTTTGGCGAAAAGTGGAAGCTGAACCTCGGCGCCCGCTACGACCAGTACAACACCAACGGCGTCAACGCCGCCTCGACCAGCGCCAACGGCGTGGTCACCGGCGTGACCTACACCACGCCGCGCAAGGGCGACTGGGACTTCTTCAACTATCAGGTCGGCCTGATCTACAAGCCGACGGCCAACATCAGCGTCTACGTCTCCTACGGCACGGCCTCGACCCCGCCGACCATCGCGGGCGGCGACCAGAACACCACGTCGGGCGTCGGCACGGGCAACCTGGCCACCGAGATGCTGGAGCCGGAAGAGAGCGAAAGCATCGAGGCCGGCGTGAAGTGGGCGCTGTTCCACGACCAGCTGCAGCTGTCGGCGGCCGCCTTCAAAACCAAGCGTGAAAACGCCCAGATCCAGGTCGCCGCGGGCGTCTACGCGCAGGTCGGTGAAGCCGAGGTCCAGGGTGTCGAGCTGGGCGTCTCGGGCAATGTCACCGACAAGTGGCAGGTGTTCGGCGGCTACACCTACATGGACAGCGAGCTGGTCCGCGGCGCCTACAACAATGTCAATGTCGGCGATCCGCTGGCCAACACGCCCAAGCACAGCTTCAGCCTGTTCTCGACCTACAAGGTCCTGGACGCGCTGTCGGTGGGCGGCGGCGCCTACTACGTGTCGAAGAGCTTCGGCGGCAACCAGGGCGGCGCCGGCGGCGGCGCCAACACCATCTACGCCCCGTCGTACTGGCGCTTCGACGCCTTCGCGGCCTACGCGATCAACGAGAACATCGACGTGCAGCTCAACGTCCAGAACCTGGGCGACGAGAAGTACATCGCGCGGACCAACGGCGTGCACCACGCCGACTACGGGCCCGGCCGCCAGGCCATCGTGACCCTGAACGTCCGCTACTAGTCTACGGGCCGGCGCGGAGCTCCCTCCCACGCCGGCTCGCCGCGCCCCGTCCAATGGCCCTTGGACGGGGCGCACATTCGTTTAAGGCTCCGGTTCCAGGAGAGCCCCGCCATGATGCTTCACATCCCCGAGGTCCTGAGCAAGGCGCAGGTCGCGCGCCTGCGCGAGGTGATCGACGCTGCGGACTGGATCGACGGCAACGCCACGTCGGGCAGCCAGTCGCGGATGGCCAAGGCCAACCTGCAATTGCCGGAAGGCTCCCAGGCCGCGCGGGACGCCGGCGCCGCCATCCTCGACGCGCTGGAGAAGAACCCGCTGTTCGTGGCCGCCGGCCTGCCGCTGAAGGTGTTTCCGCCGCTGTTCAACCACTACGGCCCCGGCCAGACCTTCGGCGACCACGTGGACAATTCGATCCGCGTGGCCCCCGACGGCATGCGCATCCGCAGCGATTTGTCGGCGACCCTCTTCCTCACCGAGCCCGAGGACTATGACGGCGGCCAGCTGCTGGTGGACGACACCTATGGGGTCCACGAGGTCAAGCTGCCGGCCGGCGACCTGATCCTCTATCCCGCCTCCAGCCTGCACCGGGTCGAGCCGGTGACGCGTGGGGCGCGGATTTCGTCCTTCTTCTGGATCCAGAGCCTGGTGCGCCAGGACGCCCAGCGGGCCCTGCTGTTCGACATGGACGTGGCCATCCAGCGCCTGGCCGGCCAGGTGGGCGCCAATGATCCCTCCCTGGTCGCCCTGACCGGGACCTATCATAACCTTCTGCGGATGTGGTCCGAGGTCTAGGCCAGCAGCGCCTTGGCGGCCGTGGGCTTCAGGCGAAGCTCCGGCGTCTCGCTGAACACCAGATCGGATGCGCCGAAATACTCGGCCTGGTTCGTCGCGCACCAGTCGGTGGTGACGATGCGGACCCCCTCGCCTGAGCCGGAGGCGGCCTGGGCGGCGTAGAGGAAGTCGCCGCTGCGCTGGTCGAACGGGATGGGGCGATCCTGGTTGGCCCGCCGCATGAAGCCCGCCAGCCGCTCACGGGAAACCTCGGCGACCATCAGCTTGCCCTCGAACCGCACCACCGCGTCGAACGCGTAGCGCGACACCGGCCCCGCCGGCAGGCCGGTCCCCAGAGTGGTGTGGCCGATGAAGCCGGCGTCGGCCCCGACCGCCCTGGCCATGGCGCTCGCCACGGCGCGCCCGGTCTCGCCCAGGGTCAGCGCCTTGGGCGAGCGGCCGAGGATGGTTTTTTCCTGCTCGGTCAGGGTCGTGGCCAGGGTCTGGGTGATCAGGGCGGCGATGCGGGGCGACGGCGCGGCGTCCAGAGCAACGGACCGAGAGGCGGCGTCGCTACCTACGCCCGGGCGAATGGTGACAGCCGTGTAGGCATTGCTCCAGGATCCAGTGTGCGTATACACACCGTTCGGGAGCGGGTGGTTGAACAGCAGGTGGTTGTGCCCGCCGATCACCACCGCGCCCTTGGGCAGCAGGGGCAGGATCTCTCGATCCGCCGCGACGCCGGCATGGCTCATCACCATCGCCAGATCCGCCCCGGACAGGGCCTCTGCGAGATGGGCGCGGGCCCAGGCGCCGGGGGCGGGAATGTTCAGGGCCGCGCGGCTGGCGGCCGGATAGGTGTTCAGCGAATTGGTGGCGATGCCGACGACCCGAAGGGTGCGGCGGCCGAAGGGGATGTCGGCGCTGGCCGGGGCGTAGGGCGCGTTCGTCCGCGCGTCGATGATGTTGCTGACCACAGTGATCCCCAAACCGCGCAGGCGGGCGACCACCTCGGCCAAGTCCAGGGTGATGTCGTTGTCGTGGTTGCCCAGATTGACCACGGTGGGGGCGATCTTCGGCAGCTCGCCCAGGAACGCCCAGTCGATGGCGCCGCCGGACCGCAAGGCGACGACGTTGCCGTGCTCGAAGATGTCGCCGTCGATGGCGATCACATGCGGAATCTTGTGGCGGGCGACCTCCGCCTCCAGGGCGGCGAGTAGCTGGCCCGTCCGCTCATAGGCCGAATGCAGGTCCGACATGGCCAGCACCCGCCCGGCGATCGGCGAAGCAAGGGCGGCGGTCAGGAACGGAGCGGCGGCCGTGGCCGTCAATCCGCCCAGCAGGCGGCGGCGATCAGTGCGAAGGAAGCGGTCGGACACGAACTTTCTTTCCATCCGGGCGGGTTGCGGGCAATGACCTGCGTCAACCCGGGGGCGTCAAGCGATGCATTTTCGCCCCACTGTGGCCGTGTCGTAAAAAATTCACGGCCAAATCGAAGTTATCTTGTGGACGCTCCGGGGGCGCAGGCCTAGGCCACCCGCGTTTTTGTGTCTCGGGGATAAATACCAAAATGACTCGCCGCCTCAGCGCGCTCGCCTTTACGGCCAGCAGCCTCGCACTTCTCCTCTCCACGCCCGCCCTGGCCCAATCGGCCGACGTGGCGACCGTCGACGACATCGTCGTCACCGCCCAGCGCCGCAGCGAAAACATCCGTGACGTGCCGTTCGCCGTCACGGCGCTGAACCAACAAACGGTGTCCGCCGTCGCCGCCGGCGGCGCCGACATCCTGTCGCTGACGGCCCGCGTGCCCAGCCTGCAGGTGGAAAGCTCGAACGGCCGCTATGCGCCGCGCTTCTACATCCGCGGCCTCGGCAACGTGGACTTCGACTTCAACGCCTCGCAGCCGGTCTCGGTGGTGCTCGACGACGTCGTGCTCGAGAACGTCTTCCTGAAGGGCTTCCCGCTGTTCGACGTCCAGCAGCTGGAAGTGCTGCGTGGTCCGCAAGGCACCCTGTTCGGCCGCAACACCCCGGCCGGCGTGGTCAAGATAGACACCGTCAAGCCGACCGACGAATTCGGCGGCTTCGGCTCGCTGACCTACGGCAACCTCGGCTCGATCCGCGGTGAAGCCGGCGTCACCATCCCGCTGCACGACACCCTGCAGGTCCGCATCGCCGGTCTGTGGAACTCGCGCGATGACTGGGTCGACAACGCCTACAATCCCGGCTTCGCCGATCCGGACGGCGATGATCTGGGCAACTTCGACGACAAGGCCGCCCGCGTTCACGTGGCCTGGACGCCGACCGACCGCATGTCCGCCCTGCTGACCCTGCAGGGCCGCGACTATGAAGGCACCGGCACGATGAACCGCGCCAACGTGCTGACCAAGGGCTCCAACGAACTGAACGCCAACTTCGACCGTGACCGCGTCTATTACGACGGCGGCCGCAACAACTATCAGAAGCAAAAGACCACCTCGCAGTCGCTGCAGGTGGCCTATGACTTCGGCGGCGCGACCCTGACCACCGTGCTGGGCGCCTATCAGGGCTCCTCGGCCGGCAACGGCGACATCGACGGCGGCGTGGCCTCGGCCCCGGCCGGCGCGCCCTACAAGACGCCGTTCAACTCCGAGACCGGCACGCTGGACAGCAAGCTGCAGCAGTACACCTACGAGACGCGCCTTTCGTCGAACGGCGACGGCCGCTTCGGCTGGCAGGTCGGCGCCTTCTACTGGACCGAGCGCTTCAACCTGATCTCGGCGACCTTCAATGGCGTCGGCGGTCTGAACCCGACCATCATCACCGACATCGTCCAGAAGTCGGATTCCTGGTCGCTGTTCGGTCAGGCCAACTACCAGGTCACCGACGCCTTCAAGCTGACGGGCGGCCTGCGCTACACCGACGACAGCCGTGACTTCGACGGCCGCCGAACGCTTGGCCCGTCGCTCGCCCTGGTGAAGTCGGTCGCCGACGAGCAGGTCAGCTGGGATATCAGCGCCCTGTACGAAGTGAACCCGGACCTGAACCTCTTCGCCCGCGTGGCCAAGGGTTACCGCGGCCCATCGATCCAGGGCCGCATCGCCACGGCGAACGTCGTCACCACGGCGGATTCCGAGACGGTGATGTCTTATGAAACCGGCCTGAAGGCCCGTCTGTGGGACGGCCGCGCGCGCTTCAACGCCACGGCCTACTACTACGAGGTCTCCGACCCGCAGTTCACCGCAATCGGCGGCGAGGGCAACTTCAACCAGCTGATCAACGCCGACAAGGGCGAGGGCTACGGCATCGAACTGGACGGCGACGTCTATCTCGGCGCCGGCTTCAGCGTGGCCGGCGGCTTCGCCTGGAACCACACCGAGATCAAGGACACCGACCTGCTGGTGGCCTTCTGCGGCGCCAACTGCACCGTCACCGACCCGATCGTGAACGTCGGCACGACCCGTCGCGCCAACATCAACGGCAACCCGTTCCCGCAGGCCCCGAAGTACACGGCCAACATCACGCTGAACTACGTCCACGCCCTGGGCAACGGTTCGGAGCTGTTCGCCTCGACCGATTGGGTCATGCAAAAGGACTTCAACCTGTTCCTCTACGAGTTGGTTGAGTTCATGCAGGACACGGCCTTCGAAGGCGGCGTCCGCGCCGGCTGGCGTGATGCGGCTCGCGGCATCGAGGCGGCGGTCTACGCCCGCAACATCACCGATGAGGAAAACGTCATCGGCGCCATCGACTTCAACAACCTGACGGCCTTCGTCAACGAACCCCGGACCTACGGCGTCCAGGTGACGAAGCGCTTCTAAGCCGCTGATCGTCCGGGCGGGGCTCATGGCTCCGCCCGGATGACTTCTCAGCGGTCAGCCCGCTGCTTCCCGCGCTTTCGCGGCCTTGCGCATCTCTTCGGCCTGCTCCGCCGTCATGCCCATCGCCGCCAGCAGGGGCGAGGGCGCGTTCTTGTCCCAGCTCTGACGCCCGCCGATGGTGATGCCGCCGTCGACCACCAGGTGCGTGCCCGTGACGAAGATGCTGTCGTCGCTTGCCAGGAACAGCACCGCCTTGGCGATGTCCTCCGGCAGGCCCGCCTTGGGGATCGGCTGGATCCTGGGTCCGATCTCCACCACCCGCGCCGCCATCTGGTCGGCCACGTCGCGCGGCAGGCCCACCGACGCCCCGAAGATCGAGGTGGCGATCAGGCCGGGGCAGATGGCGTTGACCCGGATCTTCTGCGGCGACAGCTCCGCCGCCGCCGTGCGGCTCAGATGGATCACCGCCGACTTCATGGTCGAGTAGCAGATGGGGCCAAAGCCCGCCTGCAGCCCGGCGATGGAGGCGGTGTTGATGATCGACCCGCCGCCCCGCTCCAGCATCAGGGGCACGGCGTAGTGCATGCCGATGGCCGGCCCGCGCAGCAGCACCGCGTAGGTGTCGTCCCAGGCGGGGATGTCCATCTCCTGCACGCCGGTGGGGCAGCCGCCGTGGCCGGCGTTGTTGAACAGGATGTCCAGGCCGCCGAACTCGGTCTTGGACAGGGCGATCGCCGCGGCGACCTCCTTCTCCTTGGTCACGTCGCAATGGATGTAGCGGACCGCCTCGGGGAACCGACTTTCCAGCATGGCGCCCTTTTGGTCCTGCAGGTCGGCGGCGATGACCTTCGCCCCTTCGGCCACGAACAGTTCGACCGTGCCCAGGCCGATGCCCGAGCAGCCGCCGGTGATGACGGCGACCTTGCCGTCCAGACGTCCCGCCATGGTTTCCTCCCTTTGGCGATGGGTGCGGGCGGGCCGTCTGACGCGGCCTCGCCTATCAATGCTTAGCCGGTGACGACGACCACCTTGCCCATGGCCTTGCGGCTGGCGAGGTGGGCGATGGCCTCGCCCGCGCGGGCGAGGGGGAAAGTCTCCGACACGTGCGGCTTGATCTTCCCGTCGGCGTAGAGAGCCATCAGCTCCTTGACGTTCTGGGCGTGGCCCTTGGGATCGCGGGCCACCGCCGCGCCCCAGAACACCCCGACGATGTCGCAGGACTTCAGCAGGGTCAGGTTCAGCGGCACCTTGGGGATGCCGGCCGGGAAGCCGATGACCAAGAAGCGGCCGTTCCAGCCGCTGGCGCGGATCACCGCCTCGGCATAGTCGCCGCCCACTGCGTCATAGGCCACGTCCCAGCCGTTGGGGCCGCAGGCGTCCTTGAACAGCTGGGCGAGGGCCTTCTGACCGTCCTTGTCGAAGGGGCCGGTCGGATAGACCACGCCGCTGTCGGCGCCGCGCGATATGGCCAGATCCACCTTCTCCTGGCTGGAGGCGGCGGCGATCACCTTGGCGCCCATGGCCTTGCCCAGCTCCACCGCCGCCAGGCCGACGCCGCCGGCGGCGCCCAGGACCAGCAGGGTCTCGCCGGGCTTGATGTGGCCCCGGTCCTTCAACCCGTAATAGGAGGTGCCGTAGGTCATCAGGAAGGCAGCCGCCTCGTCGAAGGGCATGGCGTCGGGGATCGGCACGACCCGCGCCGCGTCCACCGCCAGCTTCTCGGCCATGCCGCCCCAGCCGGTGCTGGCCAGGACCCGGTCGCCGACCTTCAGGTGCGACACGCCGTCGCCCACCGCGCTGACCACGCCCGACACCTCGCCGCCGGGGGCGAAGGGCCGCTGCGGCTTGAACTGGTACATGTCCTGGATAATCAGGACGTCCGGATAGTTGACGCCGCAAGCCTTCACATCCAGCACCACCTGGCCCGCGCCCGGGGTCGGATCAGGCATTTCCTCCAGCTTTAGCGTCTCCGGTCCGCCCACCGATTGGCTCAGCACCGCCTTCATGATCGCGTCTCCGACTTCTTTTTGTTCGAAAGGGACGCTATCGCACCGGACCCAAGGGAAGGAAGGCCAATGTCGAACAAATGTTTGAGTCTGGCGCTGCACGGCGGCGCGGGCGCCAAGCCGGGGCGAAGCTACGATCGCGAGATCGCGCACATGAAGGGTCTGGTCGAGGAAGCCCGCGACGCTCTGCGCGCCGGGGACACGGCCCTGGACGTGGCCACGAGGACGGTGGTCGCGCTGGAGGCCTCGGGCCTCTACGTCGCCGGCCGCGGCGCCTCTCCCAATCTGGCGGGTGAATACGAACTCGACGCCTGCATCATGGACGGGCTGAGCGGCAAGGCCGGCTCGGTGGCGGCGCTGCAGGGCTTCAAGAGCCCGATCACCGCCGCCCGCGCGGTGATGGAGCGCACGCCCCACGTCATGCTGGCCGGGTCCGGCGCCGGGCTGTTCGCCGCAGAGCAGGGCCTCGAGGCCATCGACGATCCCAAGGCGTGGTTCACCCATGCCGGCCAGTTCGAGGCCAACCACGCCCCCGGCGCCCTGGCCCACGGCACGGTGGGCTGCGTGGTGCGCGACGGGGAGGGCCGCCTGGCCGCCGCCACCTCCACCGCCGGGGTGTTCAACAAGATGCCCGGTCGGGTGGGCGACAGCCCGATCCCCGCCGCCGGGGCCTGGGCCGACGGCAATGTGGCCGTCTCCTGCACCGGTCAGGGGGAGTATTTCATCCGCCTGGCCGCGGCCGCGCAGATCGGCTTTCGTATGCGTTTTTCGGGCCAGAGCCTGGAAGAGGCGTCCAAGGCGGTGATCGGCGAACTGGCGGCCCTGGGCGGCGACGGCGGCCTGATCGCCGTGGGCGCCGACGGCTCGGTGGCCACGCCGTTCCACTCGCAGGGCCTGAAGCGCGCCACCTTGACCGCTGACGGAACGATCAGCGCGGCGGCGTTCTGATCGTCGCAGGGGCCTGTTTTTGCGGGATTAACGCCCATCTGCTATAAGCCGGCCCTCAATCTGGATTTTCCCGTGACCGTCACCCTCGACCTCGCCCGACCGGCGCGCGCCGATGCGCCCTCGCTTCCGCAAAACCTGTCCGGCCTCACCCGGGCGGAGCTGACGGCCGCCCTGGTCGACAGCGGCGTGGTCGAGCCGGCCAAGGCGCGCATGCGGACCACCCAGCTGTGGCGCTGGATGCACCATCGCGGGGTCACCGACTTCGCCCAGATGAGCGACGTGGCAAAAGACCTGCGCGCCGCCCTGGCCGAGCGTTTCGTGATCTCCCGTCCCGAGGTGGTGGAGCGTCAGGTGTCCAAGGACGGCACCCGCAAGTGGCTGATCCGCATGGCTCCGGGGATCGAGGTCGAGACCGTCTACATCCCCGACGTGGGTCGGGCCGGCGCGCTGTGCGTCTCCAGCCAGGTGGGCTGCACCCTCAACTGCACCTTCTGCCACACGGGCACCCAGCCCCTGGTGCGCAACCTCACCGCGGCCGAGATCGTCGCCCAGGTGCAGGTGGCCAAGGACGACCTGGAGGAATGGCCGAGCGACCGCGAGGAGCGCCGCTTGTCCAACATCGTCTTCATGGGCATGGGCGAGCCGCTCTACAATCTGGACGCCGTGGCCGCCGCCATCGACATCATCAGCGACGACGAGGGCATCGCCATCTCGCGCCGCCGGATCACCGTGTCGACCTCCGGCGTGATTCCGCAGCTGACCGCCTTGGGCGACCAGACCGGCGCGATGCTGGCCATCAGCCTGCACGCCACCAACGACGAGCTGCGCGACAAGCTGGTGCCGCTGAACAAGAAGTACCCGATCAAGGAGCTGATGGACGGCATCCGCGCCTATCCGGGCATCTCCAACGCCCGCCGCGTGACCTTCGAGTACGTGATGCTCAAGGGCGTCAACGACAGTCCGGCCGAGGCCAAGGCCCTGGTCCAGCTGCTCAAGGGCGTGCCGGCCAAGATCAACCTGATCCCGTTCAATCCGTGGCCCAACAGCCCGTACGAATGCTCGGACTGGGGAACGATCGAGAAGTTCGCCGCCGTCATCAACCGCGCCGGCTACGCCTCGCCGATCCGCACGCCGCGCGGACGGGACATCCTGGCCGCCTGCGGCCAGCTGAAGTCCGAAAGCGAGAAGATTCGCGCCAGCGCCCGCCGCAAGGCGGTTGAAGAGACCGTCGTCGCGGCTGAATAATTTGCGTCATCGCTTCGAAGCGCCGCCATGTTAACGGTGCGGTCAGCGTCGTTCGGGGATTGTCGCGTTCATGCCGCCAGAACTTCAGTCGCCTGAGATCCAGGCCTTCGCCACGGGCTTTCCGACCACCCTGCTGCACGCGGGGACGACGATCGTCATCCTGCTGCTCGGCACGGTGCTCTACGCCCTGCTGACCCCGCACCGGGAAGTGAAGCTGATCCGCGAGGGCAACGCCGCCGCCGCCCTGTCGCTGGGCGGGGTGATGGTCGGCCTGGCGATCCCCCTGGCCGTGTCCTTGCGCGCCTCCACCTCGCTGATTGATATCGCGATCTGGGGAGCGGCGACGACCATGGTCCAGCTCTTCGTCTTCCGCGTCACCGACATGATCCTCAAGGGCCTGCCCCAGCGGATCCAGGAGGGCGAGGTGGCCGCCGCCGCCCTGCTGGTCGGGGCCAAGATCGCCACCGCCCTGATCCTCGCCGCCGCCGTGGCGGGCTGAGCGGCCCGCGCCGCCCATGCACTTCCCTCGTCTTCCCGACTGGCTGGTCTATGCCGCGGTGGTCTGCGCGCTGCTGATCGCCGCCGTCGGCCGACAGGAGCGCGCCGACGCGCCTCCGCCCCCGCCACCCGTGGCGGGCGAGGAAGGCGTCCCGCTGGGCCCGGCCTCCCCCTTCGACCCGGAAATCGTGGTCGACGCCCCCTTCGCCCCGCAGCAAGGATCGGGCACCGCCTTCTCGGTTGATGACAGCGGCGCCTGGCTGACCGCCCGTCACGTGGTCGACGGCTGCCGCCAGGCCGCCATTGTCGTCGCCGACGGTCGCGGCGTCGCCGCCCGGGTGCGCATCGACCCGAAGGCCGACGTGGCCGTCCTACAGACCGAAGGCGGCTCCGGCGCCCTGCCGCTGGGTCTGGACCGGCCTCTGCGCCGGGGCGACCGCGCGTTCCATCCCGGTTTCCCGCAGGGTCAGCCCGGCGAGGCGGCGTCGCGTCTGCTGGGGCGGGAGCGGCTGGTGGTCCGTGGTCGCGGAGCGCGGACCGAGCCGGTTCTGGTCTGGGCCGAGGTCGGGCGCACCGACACGCTCAAGGGCACGCTGGCGGGCCTGTCCGGCGCCCCCGCGCTCGACAACGCCGGCCGGGTCATCGGCGTGACCGTGGCCGAGGCGCCCCGTCGCGGCCGCATCTACACCACGGCGCCCGAGACGGTGGTGGAAAGCCTGAAGCTGGCCGGCGGCCGTCGTGGCGGCTTGGCCATGGGCGAGCCGATCACCGTCGACAACTATGGTCGCGTGGCTGACAGCTTGCGCCGCGATCTGCGCGTGGCCCAGGTGGTCTGCCTGGCGAACTAGATTCAGGCCAACTAGGCCCCGATAGCCTTGGGCTGCTTGGCCGCCACAGCCAGGCAAAGCCCGATGGCCACCACCCCGATCAGCGCCGAATAGATGAAGAACACGCTGTAGCCGACGCCCATGGCGGCGGGGCTGACGCCCAGCTTGGCGCCGGCGGCCACGTAGCTTTCCGGGGTCAGGCCGGCGAACATGCCCTTCAGCGCGCCCAGCGGCCCGCCGGCCTCGGCAGTCCTGGCCGCCCACTCCACCAGCCGTCCCGACTGTGAGGCGATCAGCTTGCCGGGCAGGGCGTAGAGCGAGGTGAACATGGCGTACTGGGTGGCGGTGAAGCCGGTGGTGGTCAGGCTCGACATGTAGACGATCAGGGCCGTGCCCGCGACGCCGCCCGCCAGGTTGTCCAGGCAGATGGCGATGAACAGGGCCGGGATCGAATGGCCCTGCGCCGCCAGCCAGATGAAGATCAGGTTGCTGATCGGCCCGGCGAAGGCGCCGATGACCAGCACCCGCATGATGCTCAGCCGCGCCACCAGCAGGCCGCCCAGGGCCACGCCCAGCATGGAGGCGATGATGCCGAACACCTTCCGCACCTCGGCGATCTCGGTGAGGGTGAAGCCCAGGTCCCGGTAGAACGGGTTCATGATGTTGAGGACGAAGTCGGCCACCCGGTACAGGCAGATGGTCGCCAGGATCAGGCCGGCGACGCCCTTGTAGCGGCGCATGAACTCGCCCAGCGGCGCGCCCAGCGCGGTGGACAGATAGACCCCCGGCTTGGTGCGCACCTTGGGGACCGGCCACGCGGCGGCCACCACGATCAGCAGGCCGGCGGCCACCCCGCCCAGCTGCAGCCAGACGCCGGACTGCTTATCGGTCCAGGCGTCGGCCAGCGTCTCGCCGCCCGCCACTTGCGACAGCAGGCTGGCGTCGCCCGCCAGGCCGGAGCCCAGCAGCAGGGCGCCGACCAGCAGAACGGCCAGGCGCAGGATCCATTCCAGGGCCTGGAGCGCGCCGGACTGCTTCACATCGCCGGTGGGGATCGGCCGGATATCGTGCGCCGCCTCACGCGGGGCGGCCAGGGTGGCGATGACGCCGACCACCATCACCGCCGACATGATGGCGTAGGAGATGTTCCAGCCGAAGCTTTCCGCCAGCAACAGCGGCACGGCGCCGGCGGCCACCATGGCGCCCCGGAAGCCCCACTGGACCGCCGCCGCCAGGGGGCCCTGGCCTTCTTCGCCCGCCACTTCGATGCGCCAGGCGTCGATGACGATGTCATGGGTGGCGGTGAAGAAGCCCACTGCCACGGCGACGATCGCCATCAGGCCGAGATTGCGCGCGGGGTCGAGGCCCGAGACCAGCCACAGGCCCAGCATGATCAGAAGCTGGCAGACCAGCATCCAGGATCGGCGATGGCCCAGAAGCCGGGTCAGGCCGGGGATGGTCGCCCGGTCGATCAGCGGCGCCCACAGGAACTTGAACGAGAAGGACAGGGTGGCCAGGCTGAAGAAGCCGATCACCGCCAGCGACAGGCCGGAGTTGCGCAGCCAAACCGACAGGGTGTCGAAGATCAGCATGTACGGCAGGCCCGCCGCGAACCCGAGGCCCAGCATCACCAGGCTGCGCCGCTCGCGATAGATGGCCAGCGCCTGCAGCAGGCTGCGCTTGGGTTTGGTCTGGGTCGTCTCGCTCATCGCTTCCCCCGGCTGGAGGGCGATGGGCCCTCCGCGTCAGGAGGCGAACTTGGCGCGAGCCGGGTCCTGCGTCCAGCCGCCCGCGACGCATCGCGACAGGACCGAGCGCATGGCGTCGGCGCTGATCGGCTTGACCAGGAAATCGTCCATGCCGGCGCCCAGGCATTCGCGGCGGTCGTCCTCGAAGGCGTCGGCGGTCAGGGCGACCACCGGGGTCTTCACCCCGCGGGCGCGCAGGATGCGGGTCGCCTCGACCCCGCCCAGGTCGGGCATGCGGCGGTCCATGAGGATCAGGTCATAGGCGCCGGCGGCCAGGGCGGCGAGCGCCTCCTGTCCGCTGGCCACGCGGTCCACCCGGCAACCCTCGCGCTCCAGCAGGGCGCGGGCCAGCAGGGCGTTGATCGGATTGTCCTCGGCCAGCAGGACGCGCAGGCCCGGCGCGGCGGCGGCGGCGATACGCTCGTCCTCGGTCACACGGCTTTCGGTCTCCGGCTGAGCCGCGCCCTGGAAGGCGGCGCGGGCGGCCAGCACCCGGTCGGCCAGGGACGCACGGCGCAGGGGCTTGATCAGATAGCCAAGGAAGCCGTCGGCCCGCAGGCGGTCGAGGCGCCCCGTTCCTCGGCGCGCAGCAGCACCACACAGGCGCGCTCGGCCGGCGGACGGAAACCCTTCTTGCCCTCGGAAAGGGCGACGTCGACCAGGATCACAGCCTCTGTGGGGGCGGCGCGCAGGACGGATTCGATGTCACGACCGACCACCGCGCGACCGCCGCTGGCGGCGATCTGCTGGGCGGCGGCTTCGCGGACGATGGCGTTGGGCGAGGCGACGGCGACCGTCATGCCCTTCAGCGCGGCTTCGAACGGCGCGGCCTCGACGGCGGGCAGGGGCGCCTCGAACCAGAAGTCGGCGCCATTGCCTTCCTCGCCCTCGACCCCGACGGTCCCGTCCATGGCGTCGGCCAGACGGCGCACGATGGCCAGGCCCAGACCCGTGCCGCCCGGATGGCCGGCGGTCTCGGCCTGGACGAAGGGCTGGAAGATCTTTTCGCGGGCGGCGACGGGCACGCCCGGACCGGTGTCGGAGACGGTGAAGCGCACGCGGCCGTCGCCGGCCGGCTCGGCCGACAGCAGCACGCCGCCGCTGACGGTGAACTTCACGCCGTTGCCGACGAAGTTGAGCAGAACCTGACGCAGACGGCCCTCGTCGGCCATCACCTCGCCGACGCCGGGCGCGGCGGCCCAGCCGATCTCGATGCCCTTTTCGTCGGCGCGCGGGCTCATCAGCTCGCAGACCTGGCGCAGCAGGGTCTCCACTTGCACGGGGGCCGGATGCAGCTCCACGCGGCCCTCGCCCAGGCGCGCGAAGTCAAGCAGGTCGTTGACCAGGGACAGCAGGTGGTCGCCGCTGTCGCGCAGGGCGGCGACATAGGAGCGCTGCTCCGCCGTCAGGCGCGTGCCTTCCAGCAGGCGGGCGACGCCCAGGACCCCGTTCAGCGGCGTGCGGAATTCGTGACTCAGGGTAGCCAGCTGTTCAGGCGTGACGCTCTTCGGCGGGGTCCGGTTCATCCGCACACCATAAGAGCCAGCCCCTTAACGGGCCGTATGAGCCAAGCTTGTTTCAGAATGTCGCAGGCTCGAGTTCTTCGAACGCCGCGGTCGCAGACGTGCAGGCATGCATCAGCACGCGAAAGTTATCCACAGGGCTTGGTGTGTCGGGTCGGATCGGGAACGGATCAAGAACTAAGAAAGAAAATGAAGACGATCAGTCATCTAGCCTTCACACTTAAACTTGGCCCAGTTTAGCTCAGCTGGACGTCGCCAGCCCGGTGGCCTTGGCCGGAAGCCCGACGAGGGCCATGAGCACGGGATTACCCGCGTCCTGAAAGACGAAGGCGTCCCCGCCCATTCGACCACGGCGCGCGGCGTCAGGGGCGAGCCTTGATCGACGAGGTTGAGCAAGTCGCCCCAGTTCAGGGACGCGCCGTCCGGCCCGGCTTTCATGACGAGGTCGCCGACCTTCAGGACGGCGACGCCCGGCGAGGCCTTCATGGAAATCAAATCACCCACGCTGAGGGAGGCGGTGGTCCCGCTCGCCTTCATGGTGACCGGCCACAGCTTCGAAAAACCAAACCTGCGTCGGTCGTCAAACCGCCAGCGCTTCGATCCGCTCGAACAGCGCCGCCGTGGCGTCGATCCCGGTGAAGCGCTTGAGCTGTTGCGCGCCGGTCGGGGAGGTGACGTTGATCTCGGTCATGTAGTCGCCGATCACGTCGATGCCGACGAACAGCAGGCCGCGGGCCTTCAGCTCCGGGCCGATGATGGCGCACAGCTCCAGATCGCGGGCGGTCAGCTCGAACGGATGGGCCGTGCCGCCGCGCGCGAGGTTGGAGCGCACCTGCCCCTCGGCCGGGACGCGGTTGATGCCGCCCACCGGCACGCCGTCGATCAGCAGGATTCGCTTGTCGCCCTTGCTGACGGCGGGGACGAACTTCTGGACCACCACCTGATCGCGGCTGGCCATGCCGTGCAGCTCCAGCAGGGCGTCGAGATTGGGATCGTCGGGCCGCAGGCGCACCACGCCCAGGCCGCCCAGGCCGTGCAGGGGCTTGAGCACCACGTCGCCGTGGCGTTCGCGGAAGTCGTAGATCGCCTCCCGGTCGCTGGTGATCAGGGTCGGCGGCTGTACGCCGGGGAAGCTGGTGACGAACAGCTTTTCCGGAGCGTTGCGCACCTCGACCGGATTGTTGACCACCAGGGTCTTGGGATGCACCCGCTCCAGCAGGTGGGTGGCGGTGATGTAGTGCATGTCGAAGGGCGGGTCCTGACGCATCAGGATCACATCGACGTCCTCGGCCAGGTCGAGGACCTCGACCGGCCCCAGCTTGGCGTGGTCGCCCTGGACCGGTTGGATCTCAAGCTTGTGAGCGCGGGCGAACACCCGTCCGTCCTCCAGGCTCAGCTTATCAGGGGTGTAGAACCACAGCGAATGGCCGCGCTCCCGCGCCGTCAACATCATTAGGAATGTGGTGTCGGACTCGATGTTGACCCCATCAACGGGGTCCATCTGTACGGCGACGCGCAGGGACATGACGGCTCCTCAATCGACCTTGGCCGATCAGATAGGCGCTGCCGCCGCAAAAGCCTAGTTCAGCCGCATCCGGACACGCTCGCGCTGGGCGCGGGCGGCGAGGGCGGCGCCCCCGTCCAAGAACTGGGCCTGGGCCAGGGCCTGCAGCGCCCCGGCCAGGGCGCCTTGCCCCTCGCGGGCCGCCGCCACGTCCAGCCAGGGCCGGTGGTCAGTTGGGTCGAGCAGGGCACGGCGCAGGGCGGAGCGCTCGGCCCGCGCCCAGTCGCCGGCCGCCTGGGCGCGAGCGAAGATGTTGTTCTGCAGGCGGATCAGCACGCTGCGGTCTGGAGCGGGGGCCATCAGCACGTCCAGCTTGGCCGCCACGTCAGGCGTCAGGCCGGTGCGCAGGGCGCGGCGGGTCAGCTCCGACGGCAGGACCACGCGCCCCTCGCTGAACGGGTCGAGCGCCAGCGGGCCTTCGTCCGTCTCGATGCGCAGCAGGAAGTGCCCCGGAAAATCGACGCCCTGAAGGTTAAGGCCGGTCTTGCGGGCGGCGTGCAGGTAGAAGATCCCCAACGCCACCGGCAGGCCCTTGCGGCGGTCGGCCACGGAGATGACGTCGGCGTTGTCGGGGTTGTCATAGGTGATCAGGTCGCCCGACAGGCGCAGGTCGCCGGACAGGGCCTCGGCGATGGCTTCCTCGGGGCTTTCGCGTTCCAGCCGGTCACGGACGCGGGCCACCGCCTCGTCGGCCAGGTTGCGGGCGATCTGAGGATCACGGGACGGATCGTCATGCACGGCGCAGGCGAGCGCCGCCTCGAACAGCGGAAAATCCGCGTCCCCGGCGCGCCCAGCGGCGTTCAGCAGCTCTTCCGCCTCTTCGCGGTCCACGGCGATCCCCTTCAGCCGATTCCTACGCCCCGGCCCAGGCGTCGGGAATATGACGTGGTGCGCGCCCGGGGGCGAGCGCGATCAGATCCAGACGAACCGCGGTGTCTCGCAGCGCGGATCGCAGTGCGGCTATGTGAGCGCCTGCGCGGCGCAGGCGTTCCCTCTGATCTGTCCGCACGGCCTTCAGCGCCTCGTCCAGGGTGCGGCGTGGCTTGACCTCGACCACGGCCAGGACCCGGCCGCACACGGCCAGCAGGTCAATCTCGGCCATGGGTGTCGGCAGGCGGAATCCCAGGATGCGATAACCCCTCAGCATAAGCCACGTCGCCGCCAGGGCCTCGCCCCGCCGGCCGGAAAGCCGAGCGGCCGCGCCGCGGGCGGAGCCGACCTGGCTCATCCTCAGGCGCCCTTGAGGTCCAGGGCGCGGCGGTAAAGCTCACGCCGGGGAAGGCCCAGGGCCTTGGCCACTTCTGAGGCCGCGTCGGCGGGGCCCATGCGGGTCAGAGCCTCGGCCAGGGCGGTGTCGGCGTCTTCGGCCGTGGCGGCCTGCTCCTCGCCGGGGCCGACCAGGACGACGATCTCGCCCTTGGGGCTGTCCAGCTTCGGGTCGGCGGCCAGTTCCGAAAGCGTGCCGCGAATGCAGGTCTCGTGCAGCTTGGTGATCTCGCGCGCCACGGCGGCTTGGCGGTCGCCGCCGAACACGGCGGCCATGTCGGCCAGGCTATCGGCCAGGCGCGGGCCGCTCTCATAGAAGATCAGGGTCGCCCGCACGGCGGCGAACTCGCTCAGGAAGGTGCGGCGCGCGGCGCTTTTGGGCGGGGCGAAGCCCACGAACATGAAGCGGTCGGTGGGCAGGCCGCCCAGGGTCAGGGCCGCCAGCGCCGCCGAGGCGCCGGGGATCGGATAGACCGTGTAGCCGGCCTCGACGACCTCCTTCACTAGCCGGTAGCCGGGATCGGAGACCAGGGGCGTGCCGGCGTCGGAGACCAGGGCCACCCGCCCGCCGCCTTCCAGCGCCGCCATCACCTTGGGCCGCGCACGCTCGGCCGCGTGCTCGTCATAGCGCTCCATGCGCTTGGACAGGTTGTAGGCCGACAGCAGCTTGCCGGTGACGCGGGTGTCCTCGGCCAGCACCAGATCGGCGGCGTTCAGCACGTCCAGCGCCCGCAGGGTGATGTCGCGCAGATTGCCGATCGGCGTGGCGACCACATAGAGGCCGGGCGCGAGCGGAGCGGTCGACAGGGGGGGCGGGGGCGGGTGCTGGGCCATCGGCCCTCGCATAACAGGTTCGGCCGGGACGGCCAAAGTCAGACGATCAGGGCGGCGGTGAGCGAGTCCAGAACCAGCCGCCCCTGGCGGGTGGCGCGCAGGCGCTCGCGGTCGTCCATCAGCAGGCCCTCGGCGGCCAGATGGGCGATGCGGGGGTGGTCGGGGGTCAGGCCCAGGGGCGCGACCTCGTCGAAGCCCACCCCCGCGTCGATGCGCAGGCCCATCAGCAGGCGCTCCTCCGCCGCCTCGACAGCGCTCAGGGGTTCGCGCTCGAAGCCGGTCCCATCGCCGCCCACCCGGGTGATGTAGTCGCCGATCCGGCGCTCGGCGGCGGTGGCGACGCGCGCGCCGTCGCGGGTCAGGCGGCCATGGGCTCCCGGCCCGACGCCGACATAGTCGTAGCCCCGCCAGTAGGCGAGGTTGTGCCGCGACCGCGCCGCTTCGCCCCGGGCGTGGTTGGAGACCTCATAGGCGTCGAAACCGGCGGCTTCGAGAACGCCCTGGGTGGTCTCGAACAGGGCGGCCGCCAGGTCCTCGTCCGGCGGCGTGAAGCGGCCACGCCCCACGGCGCGGTCGAAGGCGGTGCCCGCCTCGATGGTCAGCTGATAGGGAGAGATGTGCTCCGGCCCGAAATCCAGCACTTCGCCCAGCTCCGCCGCCCAGCCTTGCGGCGTCTGGCCGGGGCGGGCGTAGATCATGTCCATGGACAGGCGGGGGAAGGTCGCCGCCGCCTTGCGCGCCGCCCGGCGGGCGGTGTCGGCGTCGTGGTTGCGGCCCAGAAAGGCCAGGGACGCGTCGTCCAGCGCTTGCACCCCCAGGGACAACCGCGTCACCCCCGCCGCCGCGAAAGCCTCGAACCGGTCCGCCTCGGCGTCGGTCGGATTGGCCTCCAGGCTGATCTCCAGGTCAGGCTCGGCGTCCCACAGGGCGCGGGCCGTGTCGATCACCCGCGCCGCCGCCGCCGGGTCCATCAGCGACGGGGTGCCGCCGCCCAGGAAGATGGAGGTCAGGCGGCGCGGCCCGGTCAGGTCGCGCCAGCCGTTCAGGTCGTCGATGATCGCCGCCGCCAGGGCCGCCTGCTCGTCCGTCCGTCCCCGATCGCGCACGACGTTGAAGTCGCAATAGGGGCAGACCTTCGCGCAGTACGGCCAATGGACATAGACGGCGAGCGGCAGCGTCAAAACAGGGCGGCTTTCAGCTTCTCGAAGGCGCGGGTGCGGTGGCTGATCGCCTCCTTCGCCGACTGCTCCATCTCGCCGAAGGTCTGGTCATGGCCCTCGGGGATGAAGATCGGATCATAGCCGAAGCCCTTGTCGCCGCGCGCCGGGAAGACCAGCGTCCCGTCGACGCGGCCCTCGACCACCACGGCCGGGCCGCCATCGGGCCAGCAGACGGCCAGGGCGCTGGTGAACCAGGCGCTGCGGTCCTGGGAGCCGGTCTCCTCGATCCGCTCCTCGACCTTCTTCATGGCCATGGCGAAGTCCTTCTCCGGCCCGGCCCAGCGGGCCGAAAAGATGCCCGGCGCGCCGTCCAGGGCGGTGACCGAGACGCCGGAATCGTCGGCGATGGCGATCATGTTCGACAGGTCCGCTGCGTGCCGAGCCTTGAGCAGGGCGTTGCCCACGAAGGTGCTCTCGGTCTCTTCCGGCTCGGGCAGGTTCAGGGACCCGGCGGTGACGATTTCGAAGCGACCTTCCAGGAGGGCTGCCAGCTCCTTTGCTTTTCCTGGGTTGTGCGTGGCGGCCACGATCTTAAGTCCGGGGGCGAGGGTCAAAGCCATGGCCGTCTCCTGAGGTTCAATCCATGCAGCTGCTCTACTCGCCCACCTCGCCCTTCGCCCGCAAGGTGCGTGTGGCCATGATCGAGCTGGAGCTGGAGGATCGCATCCAGCTGGCGGCGGTCGATCCGTGGACCGACGAGACCCTGCGGGGGCAAAATCCACTGTCGAAGGTGCCAACCCTAGTCACCGGCGACGGGGAGATCATCTTCGACAGCCGGGTGATCTGCGAGCACCTCGACGTCCTGGCCGGCGGCCGCCTGTTCCCGGCCAACGGGCCGGAGCGCTGGCGCGCCCTGACCGCCCAGGCCCTGGCCGACGGCATCGGCGACGCGGCTCTACGCGTGGTGGGCCAGGAAAAGCGCCCGGTCGCCGACCAACACGCCGACCAGATCGCCCGCCAGCGCGCGGCCATCCTGGCCGCCCTCGACAGCCTGGAGGACGACGAGTTCGACGGCCGCTTCCAGATCGGCGAGATCGCCGTCGCCGCCCAGCTTGGTTATCTGGACTTCCGCAAGGTGCTGGATTGGCGCGAGGGCCGCCCGCACCTGACCGAGTGGTACGCGACGATCAGCCAGCGTCCGTCGATGAAGGCCTCCGAGCCGAAGGAATGATGCTGCGCTGCATTACAACCGGTTCATTTCATTGCAAAGGTTTAATATCGTTTTTCGATATGTTCCTTGATTGGTATTCGGCGAAATCCTAAGTAGTGCCACAGGAAACGAGGCCATCGCGGCCTCACCGAAGCGGGGTCGCCCCGCTTCATGTTGCGCTGCACAAAGGATGACCGAAATGACCGCCTCCCGCTTCATGAACACCCTCGACCGTCTGTCGATGACCGCTCTGACCGTCGCCCTGCTGTCGGGCCTGCCCCTGTCGGCCGCCATGTTCCTGGTCCGCTCGATCTAGGACGTCCGTCGTCGGCGGCTTCCAAGCCCGCCCGACGCAAGGCATTCTCGCCGTCCGCCCTGGCCTTGAGGCTGACGGGCGGCGGGTTTCGGGGACGACCCCGGACGATCGACCTAGGGGAATTTGAGGCATGCGCGCCTTGGGGCCGGGCTCGGTATCGAGCTTTCTGAAGATCATCCTCGACGTCGTCTATTTCGCGCTCTGGGCCGGCGTGGCCCTGCTGGCGCTCTGCGCCCTCGGGGCGCTGCTGCTCAGCTTCAATCCCGAACTGCTCAAGGGCATCCACATCAGCGGCGACGATGGCCGCGAGGTGACCGCCAAGGGCCCGCTGCTGGCCGGGGTCCTGGCCGCCGCCGCCCTCTATCTGGGCGGGGTGCTGATCATCGTCGGCCGTCTGCGCCGCATCTTCGTGACCCTGACAGCGGGCGACCCCTTCCATCCCGACAATGTGCGCCGCCTGCGGGTCGTGGGCCTGGTGCTGGGCGGGCTGGAGCTGGGGCGTTACGCGTTCTGGGGCCTCGCTGCGTGGCTGGCGCCGGGCTCCAACCGCATCGACGGCGGGGTCAACCTGACCGCCTGGTTCTCAGTGCTGGTGGTGCTGGTGCTGGCCGAAATCTTCCGCGAGGGCGCCCGCCTTCGCCGCGAAGCTGAACTGACCATTTAGAGTTTTCAGGCAGAGCGTCGCCCCATGGCCATCCGTGTTCAGCTCGACCGCGTCCTCGCCGAACGGCGCATGTCCCTCACCGAACTCGCCGACCGGGTCGGCGTGACCATCGCCAACCTGTCGATCCTCAAGACCGGCAAGGCGCGGGCCATCCGATTCTCGACCCTCGACGCCTTGTGCCGCGAGCTGGGCTGCCAGCCTGGAGACCTGTTGGTCTTCGAGCCGGGGCCGGCCGACGACGATTTCGAGGAAGAGCTGCAGGGCGGCCTCAGCTAGACCAGCAGCATGATCGCGTTGCCGAAGTTGTGCAGCACGATCGGCAGCAGAATGCTCCGCGTCCGCAACACCAGCCACGCCGCGATCAGCGACGGCATGGCGGTCAACGCCATGGTCAGCGGATCGAACGAGAACGCCCCGCGCGAGAAGCCGAAGGCGTGCGCCAGACCGAACAGGGCGCAGGACAGGATCGCGCCCCAGCTCCAGTCCACGCCAAGCAGGTTCAAGCGTCCGGTAAACGCCCGGCCGAGCGCCACCAGCAGCACCCCACGATAAAAGGCCTCCTCCATCAGCCCCGGCATGGTGAGCTGGAAGGCGAGATCCTCGGCCAGGGTCGGCCCGTTGGGGAATGCCAAGGCGAGAGCCAGGAAGAAGCCCATATAGAGCGCCGAGACCAGCAGGGCGGGTTTGAGGCTGCCCGGCGCCTGGACCGGCGTCAGGTAGGAGGCCCGCCACCCGAACGCCGGGGTCGAGGCGACGGCCAGCACGGTCGCCAGGGCCAGGATCATTCCCTGCCAGTTGCGCTCTCCCGGGATCAGGTTGGGCAGCAGGCCGTAGCCGCGGGTCAGCAGGAAGTCGGCGAGCAGGACCAGGCCCGCCGCCGTAAAGAGCCACAGTGGGCGAAACTGGCTCGGGCGCAGCAACCCGATCACGCCGCCCGCCGCGAGCAGCAGCCCCAGCACGCCGGCGATTGCGATAAGACTGTTCACGCGCGTATCTCCGCAATTGATTTGCGCGGAGACCTAGCTTCGCCGTGAGGGCCGCGCTTCTCAGAAGGCGGCGGATCGTTCCTCAGAACCCGGCGTGGGCGCGAAAAGCGCTGGGCGTGGTGTGGGCGACATCGCGGAACACGCGATTGAAGGACGCCAGCGAGGAAAAGCCGCTGTCCAGCGCGATGGCGATCAGCTTGTCGCCCCGCCGTCCCGGGTCGGCCAGCAGGCGGCGGGCCTCGTCCACGCGCTTTGCGTTCAGGAAGCTGCGGAAATGGTCGTGGCCGAGCTGGTGGTTGATCAGGCGGCGCACGGTCCGCTCCGGCGCGCCCATCTGGCGGACGAAGCCGTCAAAGGTCAGCTCGGGGTCGAGATGGACCCGCTCCACATCGATCAGGAAGCCCAGGCGATCCTTCAGCCGCGTGTCCTCGGCGGTGTCGACGGGCGCTGCGGCCTTCTTCTGGATGGGCGGCGCCGGTTCATCTGTCTCGAACCCGACCCAGGCTAGCCAGCAGACGAACAGCAGGAAGCCGGCGTTCTGGAGGATGGAAAAGGCGTGCGGCTGCCAGTCCATGCCCAGGACCACATCCACCGCCAGGTCGGCCAGAAGCTGCCCGCCCAGCAGGACCACCACCATCATCCGCGCGCCGCGCCGACGATCGAGCAGGTCGCCCTCCCGGTCGCGGATCACCCGCCAGGCCAGGTGGGCGACCATGCCGAAACCAAGCGTGATCAGGATCCAGGATAGGCCCAGATCCTCCAGGGCCGGGCCGAACAGGCCGCGATCCGCGCTAGCGATAATGATCCAGGCCAGGCCCGTGGCCAGCACCGCGCCCCTGGGCCGAAAGCCGCGATCAAAGACCGCCAGGCAGAACCACCACAGGAAGACCGCCGCCCAGCCGGCCAGAAACTTGCCCACATAGCCGGCCATCCCGCCCAGGCGCAGGGCGGTCTCAGGCGTGTTGCCGGCCAGAAAGCCGGCCAAGCCGAGCGCCAGGGGCAGGAAGGCCATGGCCAGCCGGCGATGGCCGTCGCGGTGCAGAAGAAACACCCCGGCCAGGGCCAGGGTCGCGCCGGCTGCGCGCACGATCACGTCCAGGTCTTGCAAGGACATGATCTGCATCGCGGCCGACCCCTTGGCGCTACAGCCCGGCGGCGGCGCGCTGCATCACGAACAGCTCGCCGATGCCCTTTTCCGCCAGACCATACAGGGCCTCGAACTCGGCTCGGCTGAAGCCGCGCTTCTCGCCCGTGGCCTGGATCTCGACGATGTCGCCGCCGCCGGTCAGGACGAAGTTGGAGTTGGCCTCGGCGTTGGAATCCTCCTCGTAGTCGAGGTCGAGGACGGGCACGCCGTTGAACACGCCGCAGGACACCGCCGCCACCTGGTCCAGGATCGGATCGGCCTTCAGCACGCCTTCCTCCAGCAGGTAGCCGGTGGCCAGGCGCAGGGCGACCCAGGCGCCGGTGATCGCCGCCGTGCGGGTGCCGCCGTCGGCCTGGATGACGTCGCAGTCCAGGGTGATCTGGCGCTCGCCCAGGGCCTTCAGATCCACCACGGCGCGCAGGGAGCGGCCGATCAGGCGCTGGATTTCCTGGGTGCGGCCGCTCTGCTTGCCGGCGGCGGCTTCGCGGCGACCCCGGCTGTGGGTGGCGCGGGGAAGCATGCCGTACTCGGCCGTGACCCAGCCCTGGCCCTTGCCGCGCAGCCAGCCCGGCAGGCTCTCTTCCACGGTCGCGGTGACCAGAACCTTGGTGTGGCCGAAGCCGATCAGGCACGAACCTTCGGCGTAGCGGTTGACCTTGGTCTCCAGGGTCACGGGGCGAAGGGCGTCGGCGGTGCGTTCGGACGGGCGCATGGGGGCAAGCTTTCCTGTGAAGGCGCCGCTTATCCTAGATATGGCGCGGATCGTCCACGCCGCTTACATCTGGCCCCATGACGTCGTTCCTGCCCGGCGCGCCCCCGACCCTGTCCCTGACCGATCTGGACAGCCGGGCGCGCGACATCTTCCGCCGCGTGGTGGAGACCTATCTGGAGACCGGCGAGCCCGTGGGCTCGCGCACGGTGTCCAAGGGCGGGGTGCATCTGTCCCCGGCCTCGATCCGCAACACCATGCAGGATCTGACGCAGCTGGGCCTGCTGGGCGCGCCGCACACCAGCGCCGGCCGCCTGCCGACCCATGCCGGCCTGCGTCTGTTCGTGGACGGCCTGCTGGAGGTCGGCGACCTGGCCGAGGAGGAGCGCCGCGCCATTGACGCGCGCCTGTTCGCCAAGGGCAATTCGTTCGAAGAGGTGATGAACGAGGCCAGCGCCATGTTGTCCGGCCTGGCCGGCGGGGCGGGGGTGGTCTCGGCGCCGGTGCGCGACGCCGGCGTCAAGCACGTGGAATTCATCGCCCTGGGCGCCGATCAGGCCCTGGCGGTCATGGTCTTCGAGGACGGCACGGTCGAGAACCGGCTGATGAAGCGGCCGGCGGGCCTGACGCCCTCGGCCCTGACCGAGGCGTCGAACTTCCTCGCCGCGCGCCTGGCCGGCCGCACCCTGGCCGAGACCAAGCTGGAGATGCGCGGCGAGCTGGACCGCGCCCGGCGCGAGCTGGACCAGACCGCCGCCCGCCTGGTGGAGGACGGCCTGGCCGCCTGGGGCGGCGGCGACGGAACCGAACGGGCCTTGATCGTGCGCGGCCGCGCCAACCTGCTCTCCGAGCCCGGCGCCATGGAGGACCTGGAGCGGGTACGCATGCTGTTCGACGATCTGGAGCAGAAGGAGCAGCTGGTCGGGCTGCTCGATAATGTGCGCGAAGCCCAGGGCGTGCGTATATTCATCGGGGCCGAAACGCGGCTTTTCTCGCTTTCGGGTTCCGCTGTGATCGCCGCGCCCTATATGACGGGCCGGCAAAAGGTGTTGGGCGCGATCGGCGTGATCGGCCCGGCCCGCTTGAATTACGCCCGGGTCATCCCATTGGTGGACTATACCGCCAGGGTCCTTGGCAAGCTTTTGGACGGATGAGAGAGACATGACCGACGAACAAACGCCGGCGAACGAAGAAGCTTTCGACGGCGCGGAGATCGCCGCCGCCGAGACCGAAGCGCTGAAGGCCGAGGTGGCCGCGCTGAAGGAACAGGTTCTTCGCTACGCTGCCGAGGCCGACAACACCCGCCGCCGCGCCGAGCGCGAGGCCAATGAGGCGCGCGCCTACGCGATCCAGAAGTTCTCCCGCGACCTGCTTGGCGTGGCCGACAACCTGTCGCGCGCCCTGGCCGCCGCGCCCAAGGAGACCGAGGACGGTCCGGTGAAGACTTTCACGGTCGGCATCGAGATGACTGAAAAGGCCCTGATGGACGCTTTCGAGCGCAATGGCCTCAAGCGCGTCGATCCGGTGAAGGGCTCCAAGTTCGACCCGCACCTGCATCAGGCGATGATGGAGCAGCCCTCGACGGAAGTCGCCGCGGGCGGCGTCATTCAGGTCCTGCAGGCGGGCTATGAGCTGCTGGGCCGCCTGGTGCGTCCGGCCATGGTGGTGGTCGCCGCCAAGGGCTCCACCGGCATCGGCGAGACGGCTCCGGCCGAGCCGACCGCCGCCGCCAATCCCTACGCCAGCGCCGAAGCGGCGGGCGAGGGCGGTTCGGTCGACACCCGGGCCTGATCCTTCTGCGCGCGCCGCTTGTCGGCGCGCGTCCAGGCCCGTTCGTGCAGATTGAACGTGATGGTCTGGACCATCGGTTCGATGATCCCCACCGCCAGCGCCACCTTCCAGCTGCGGGTCAGGACGTACGCCACGGCAACGGCCACCGTCAGGTGCATGGTCGCGTAGGTCAGGGTCTTCAGGGCGAGCCGCATGTGCGATGTCTTAGTTGAGAATGCTTCTCAATAACATAGTATCGCGGGGATAGGTTGCAAGAGGCGGCTAAAGGCGGCCCTTGCCTCTTCCTAAAGCGCCAAGTTCGGCTAATGTCCGTGGTCCTTTCCATAGGCCGCGCGGGGGCTCCTGCGGCCTCACGAGTCCGGACTAGACATGAAGCTTACGATCGAGCGGGCGGCGCTTCTGAAGGCGCTGGGGCATGTGCAGAGCGTTGTTGAGCGCCGCAACACCATCCCGATCCTGTCCAACGTGCTGCTGTCGGCCGACCGCGAGCAGGTCAGCTTCTCGGCCACCGACCTGGACATGGAGATCATCGACGAGGGCATGGCCCAGGTCGATATCCCCGGCCAGATCACGGCGCCGGCCCAGACCCTGTACGAGATCGTCCGCAAGCTGCCCGACGGCGCCGATGTCTCGCTCAGCTTCAACGGCGACGATCCGCGCCTGCAGATCCAGGCCGGCCGCTCCAAGTTCAACCTGCCGGTCCTGCCGGCCGGCGACTTCCCGGTCATGTCGTCCGACGGTCTGTCGGGCCGCATCAGCGTCGACACCGGCGACCTGATCCGCCTGATCGACAAGACCCGCTTCGCCATCTCCACCGAAGAGACGCGCTACTATCTCAACGGCCTGTACGTCCACACCGTGGTCGAGGGCGGCGAGACCAAGCTGCGCGCCGTGGCTACCGACGGCCACCGCCTGGCCCTGGCCGAAATGGCCGCGCCGGAAGGCGCCGCCGGCACGCCGGGCGTCATCGTCCCGCGCAAGACCATCAACGAGATCCGCCGCCTGCTGGATGACGCCGGCGAGAACGTCGAGCTGCAGCTCAGCCCCCAGAAGGTGCGCCTGGAGTTCGGCCGAGCCGCCGCCCTGACCTCCAAGGTCATCGACGGCTCGTTCCCCGACTATGTCCGCGTCATCCCCAAGGACAACGCCAAGGTTCTCCTGGTCGACAACGGCCTGTTCGCAAAGGCCGTCGACCGCGTGGCCACCATCTCGGCGGAAAAGAGCCGTTCGGTGAAGCTGGCCGTGGAACCGGGCAAGGTCATCTTGACCGTCCGCAACATGGAAGCCGGCCAGGCCGTGGAAGAGGTCGAGGTCGACTACGACGGCGAGCCCTTCGAGATCGGCTTCAACGCCCGCTATCTGCTGGACGTCTGCGGCCAGATCGGCGCCGACACCGCGGAGTTCCGCTTCGCCGACCCGGCCAGCCCGACCCTGGTGCTCGATCCGGCTGATCCGGGCGTGCGCTACGTGCTGATGCCGCTGCGGGTCTGAGTTCATAACGAGCTCGCCCCGGTCCGAGGGCGGGCGGGGGAGTTTGATCGTGAAGAAGTCTCTGTTCCTCGGCGCGGCCGTGCTGTGCCTGTTCGCCGCCGCCGACGTGTCGGCCCAGGCTCTCCAGCGCCGCGAGATCGGCAACCAGGTTCTCGAAAACGTGCCCGAGGCTCCGGCCTCGGTGCGCGAGAGTTCTGGCCAAGTATCAGAATGTCCGCTCGGCCTACTTCCAGGACTGGGCCGCCGACGGCTCCATGCTGATCACCACCCGGTTCGGCCAGACCAACCAGGTCCATACCGTCGCCGCCCCCGGCGCGGCCCGCAACCAGATCACCTTCTATGACGAGCCGGTGGCCGGCGTCGGCGCCCTACCGGCCGGCAAGGGCCTGCTGCTCAGCAAAGACACCGGCGGCGACGAGTGGTTCCAGCTGCTGGTCCGCCAAGCGGACGGCAAGACCACGACCATCACCGAGGCCGGCACGCGCAACCAGTCGCCCGCCGTGTCCAAGGACGGCTCGGTCCTGGTCTGGAGCCGCTCGGCCAAGGGCGACGCCGACGCCGACATCATCATGCTCGACCCGTCCGCCCCGGACGGCCGCCGCACGATCCTCGAGGGTACGGGCGCCATGTCGCCCATCGACGTGTCCGCCGACGGCAAGACGGTGCTGCTGGGCCGCTATCTGTCGATCAACGACTCCCCGCGCTGGCTGCTGGACGTGGCGGGCGGCAAGCTGACCCCCCTGGGCGCGGCCGAGACCCCGATCGCCTATCAGGGCGGCAAGTTCACGCCCGACGGCAAGCGCGTGCTGATCCTGTCGGACGAAGGTTCGGACTTCGCCCGCCTGATCGAGATCGACCTGGCCACCGGCAAGAAGACCAACCTTTCGGGAGAGCAGCCCTGGGACGTCGAGGAGTTCGCCCTGTCCAGCGACGGGCGCATCCTGGCCTATGTGGTCAACGAGGACGGCTATTCGAAGCTGGTGGTCCGCGACTTCGTCACCCGCCGCGCCCTGCCGCAGGCGCAGCTGCCGGCCGGCGTGCTGTCGAACCTGACCTTCAACAAGGACGGCTCCAAGCTCGGCTTCTCCCTGTCGACCCCGACCTCCTCCAGCGACGCCTGGAGCTGGGATGTCCTGGAAGGCAAGCTGGAGCGCTGGACCAACTCGGAGCTGGGGGGGCTCGATCCGGCAAGCCTGGTCGAGCCGACCCTGGTGCGGTTCAAGTCCTTCGACGGCCGTTCGATCCCGGCCCTGGTCTATCGCCCCCGGAACGCCAGGGGGCCGACCCCAGTGGTGATCGACATCCACGGCGGCCCCGAAGGCCAGTCGCGGCCGGTCTACAACTCGATCAACCAGCACATCCAGCAGATGGTCGGCGAGATGGGGATCACCGTGATCGTCCCCAACGTCCGGGGCTCCACCGGCTACGGCAAGACCTACCTGAACCTCGACAACGCCGAAAAGCGCGAGGACTTGGTCAAGGACATCGGCGCCCTGCTGGACTGGATCGCGACCCAGCCCGACCTCGACGCCAAGCGGGCCGTCGTCTACGGCCAGTCCTACGGCGGCTACATGTCGCTGGCGGTCATGACCCACTATTCGGACCGTCTGGCTGGCGGGGTGGAGCGCTACGGCATCTCCAACTTCACCTCGTTCCTCAAGAACACCGAGACCTATCGCCGCGACCTGCGCCGGGCCGAGTACGGCGATGAGCGCGATCCAAAGATGCAGAAGGTGTTCGAACGCATCTCGCCCATGAACAACGTCGGCAAGATCACCAAGCCGATGCTGATCATGCAGGGCGCCAACGACCCGCGCGTGCCGCAGTCCGAATCCGACCAGGTGGTGGCCGAGCTGCGCAAGAACGGGGTCGAGACCTGGTACGTCCTGTTCAAGGACGAGGGCCACGGCTTCTTCAAGCGCGTCAACAGCGACCGCCGCCGCGAGGCGGAAACCCTGTTCCTGCAGAAGGTCTTGGGTCTAAAACCCGCCGGGTGAGCCGCGCCGCCGTCCTATCCCTGAGCCTGACCGACTTCCGCTCCTATGAACGGGCGCGGCTGGAGGCTGGCGGCCGCACGGTCTTCCTGTTCGGCCCCAACGGGGCGGGCAAGACCAACCTGCTGGAAGCCGTGTCCCTGCTGTCGCCCGGCCGGGGCCTGCGCGGCTCCGCCCTGGCCGAGGTCGGCCGCCGCCTGCCGGGCGAGGCCGTGGGCCGCGCCTGGGCCGTGGCGGCGGTGGTCGAGGACCCGGAGGGCGAGACCCGCCTGGGCACCGGGACCGAGACCGCCGGGGCCGCCCGCCGCGTGGTGCGGCTGGAGGGCGAGGCCGTCCCGCCCGGCCGCATGGCCGACCACATCCGGCCCGTCTGGCTGACCCCGCAGCAGGACCGCCTGTTCCTGGAGGCGGCGTCCGAGCGGCGCAAGTTCTTCGACCGCCTGGTCTTCGCCGCCGAGCCCGCCCACGCCGCCCACGCCAGCGCCTATGAGAAGGCCCAGCGCGAGCGCCTGCGCCTGCTGGTGGACGAGGTGGGGGACGAGGCCTGGCTGACGGCCCTGGAGACCCGCATGGCCCAGGCCGGAGCCCTGATGGCCGCCGCCCGGGTGCGCACCCTGCAGGCCCTGCAGGACGAGATCGACAGCCGGGGCGACCGGCCGTTCCCGCAGGCGCGTCTCAGCCTGACCGGCGACTGGGAGACCATGGCCGCAAACGGGACCGAATCACCCGAGCTGGAGGCTCGTCTTTCGGCCGCACTGGCCGCCGCCAGGCCCCGGGACGGAGCCGCCGGACGCTCCTTGACGGGGCCTCACAGGGGCGATCTTGCTGTCGTCCATGCCGAAAAGGACCGTCCGGCCGCCGAATGCTCCACTGGCGAGCAGAAAGCGCTGATTTTGAACCTGGTTTTGGCCCAGGCGGCGCGACTTTCGCGTGCGGAATCAGCGCCAAACCCTATATTGTTGCTCGACGAAGTCGCGGCGCATCTCGACCTGAAACGGCGGGCTGCTCTGGCCGACGAAATCACGGCGCTGGGCCTTCAAGCCTTTTTGACGGGCACCGACGAAGCGCTGTTCGACCACCTCAAGGGTCGGGCCCTGGGCGTCCGCGTGGACGCATCGGGTCTGACGGTTCTGGACCAGTAGATGAGCGACGAAAACCAAGCCCCCGAGATCGAAGAGACCCCCGGCGAGTACGGCGCGGACTCGATCAAGGTCCTCAAGGGTCTGGACGCGGTGCGCAAGCGCCCCGGCATGTACATCGGCGACACCGATGACGGCTCGGGTCTGCACCACATGGTCTATGAGGTGGTGGACAACGCCATCGACGAAGCCCTGGCCGGCTACGCCACCGCGGTGGAGGTGATCCTCAACGCCGACGGCTCGGCCACCATCACTGATGACGGCCGCGGCATCCCCACCGACATCCACGAGGGCGAAGGCGTCTCGGCGGCCGAGGTCATCATGACCCAGCTGCACGCCGGCGGTAAGTTCGACCAGAACAGCTACAAGGTCTCCGGCGGCCTGCACGGCGTGGGCGTGTCGGTGGTCAACGCCCTGTCCGACTGGCTGCAGCTGAAGATTCACCGCAACGGCCAGGTCCACGAGATGCGGTTCGAGCGCGGCGACGCGGTCTCCTCGCTCAAGGTCACCGGCGACAGCCCGACCCGCACCGAAGGGCCCAAG
This sequence comes from Caulobacter sp. 73W, assembly GCF_041021955.1. Classification (GTDB taxonomy): domain Bacteria; phylum Pseudomonadota; class Alphaproteobacteria; order Caulobacterales; family Caulobacteraceae; genus Caulobacter. Next base: position 2,056,353 of record NZ_CP158375.1, on the reverse strand, counting down.
GCGGGCGAGTTCCTGACCGGCACCTCGGTCACCTTCATGCCCTCGACCGAGACGTTCTCGTTCATCGAGTTCGACCGCAAGACGCTGGAGCATCGCCTGCGCGAGCTGGCGTTCCTGAACTCGGGCGTGACCATCCGCTTCAAGGACTTGCGCGAGGCGGAGCCCTTCGAGGAAATCCTGTCCTACGAGGGCGGCATCGAGGCCTTCGTGCGCCACCTCGACAAGGCCAAGAACGGCATGCTGAAGGATCCGATCGTGATCCGCGGCCGCCGCGACAAGGTCGAGCTGGACCTCGCCCTGTGGTGGAACGACAGCTACCACGAGCACATGCTGTGCTTCACCAACAACATCCCGCAGCGGGATGGGGGCACCCACCTGGCCGCGTTCCGCGCCGCCCTGACCCGGGTGATGGGCAACTACATCGAGAGCTCCGGCCTGGCCAAGCGCGAGAAGGTCAATGTCTCGGGCGAGGACGCCCGCGAAGGCCTGACCTGCGTGCTGTCGGTCAAGGTGCCGGACCCGAAGTTCAGCTCTCAGACCAAGGACAAGCTGGTCTCGTCCGAAGTGCGCCCCGCCGTCGAAGGCCTGGTGCAGGACGGCCTGGCCACCTGGTTCGAGGAGCATCCGAACGAGGCCCGCGCCATCGTCGGCAAGATCGTCGAGGCCGCCGCCGCCCGTGAAGCGGCCCGCAAGGCCCGCGAACTGACCCGCCGCAAGAGCGCGCTCGACATCACCTCCCTGCCCGGCAAGCTGGCCGACTGCTCGGAGAAGGATCCGGCAAAGTCCGAAATCTTCATCGTCGAGGGCGACAGCGCCGGCGGCTCCGCCAAGCAGGCCCGCAACCGCGAGAACCAGGCGATCTTGCCCCTGCGCGGCAAGATCCTGAACGTTGAGCGCGCCCGCTTCGACAAGATGCTGTCCTCGGACCAGGTCGGCACCTTGATCACCGCGCTGGGCGCCGGCATCGGCCGCGAGGACTTCGACGCCGACAAGGTGCGCTACCACAAGATCGTGCTGATGACCGACGCCGACGTCGACGGCGCCCACATCCGCACCCTGCTGCTGACCTTCTTCTACCGCCAGATGCCGGAGCTGATCGAGCGCGGCTACATCTACATCGCCCAGCCGCCGCTCTATAAGGCGACCAAGGGCAAGTCCTCGCGCTACCTGAAGGACGACGCCGAGATGGAGTCGTTCCTCACCGACGAGGGCGTGGACGGCGCCGAGCTGGACCTGGCCTCGGGCGAGCGCCTGACCGGCCGCGACCTGCTGGCCATGGTGCAGACCGCACGCGGCGCGAAGGCCAACATCGAACGCCTGTCGGCCCGCGCCCCGGCCTTCGCCGTTGAACAGACGGCCCTGGCCGGGCTGTTCGGCGACAAGGCCGACGTGGCTTCGGCCGCCAAGCGCCTGGACCTCTACGCCGAGGAAGGCGACGGCCCGTGGAGCGGCGAGCCCGCCGCGACCGGCGGCGGCTACAGCTTCAGCCGCGTGAAGCGCGGCGTGTCCGAGCGCCTGGTGATCGACGAGATGACCCTGAACGCCGCCGACGCCCGCCGTCTGGCCGAGCGCGCCGGAGCCCTGGCCGAAACCTTCTCCAAGCCGGCGATCTTCCGCCGCAAGGACAAGTCGACGACCGTGCGCGGTCCGCTGGACCTGGTCCAGGCGGTGATGGACGCCGGCCGCAAGGGCCTGTCGATCCAGCGCTACAAAGGCCTGGGCGAGATGAACCCCGACCAGCTGTGGGAGACGACCCTCGACGCGGAGGCCCGCACCCTGCTGCAGGTCAAGGTGACCCACGCCGACGACGCCGACGACATGTTCGCCCGCCTGATGGGGGACCTGGTCGAACCCCGCCGAGAGTTCATCCAGCAGAACGCCCTCGACGCCGAGGTGGATGTCTAGAACGCGAATGGCCGGGCGAAAGTCCGGCCATTTTGCATTTCACGGTGTCGGATCGTCGATGACCTGTTCGTCCTAGGGGGCGAAGGAGCCGCCGCCATGTCCACGGCCATCGACGATTATCTCGCCAAGCTGCCCGCCGATCAGCGCCAGGCGCTGGAGGATCTGCGCCGGCGGATTCACGCGGCGGTTCCCGGCCTGACCGAGGTGATCAGCTACGGCCTGCCGGGCTTCAAGCTGGACGGGGTTCTGGTCTGGATGGGCGCGGCCAAGGCGCACTGCGCCTTCTATCCTCACGGCCTGGTCGAGGAATACGCCGACCGCCTGACGGGGTTCGAGACCAGCAAGGGGGCGATCCGTTTCCAGCCAGATGCGCTGCTTCCCGCCGACCTGGTGCGCGAGATCGTTCAGCGCCGCGCCGGCGAGGATCGGGAAAGGACCGCCGCCCGCAAGGCCGGGCGCAAGAAGGCCTAAGCCGCCTTGATGTTGGCGAAAGCGAAGACCGTGCTGAGCTGCGGGGTGAGCTCCGGCGCCGGCGCGGCGACCGGGCGACGGCGAACGACGGCCTTGGCGCCCGGGAAGGGACGGCCGTTGCGCACGATGATCGCGCTGACAGTGAAGACGATGTACAGGCCGGCCAGCCACACAAAGGGGGCAAGCACGAGCATGGCCGGGTAGGCCAGGTCGAATAGCGCCTGATCAGTCGGGTTCATCTGGAGAGCTCCGCATGCACAGGGATTTTACGTCCTGTGCAACTCTAACTGTGCCGCTTTAAGGCCGGATGTAAACGCCCTATTGCGCGAACCGATCCCGCACAGCCAATTTGTCGCAGGCATTAGGGGATTTACGAGATTGATTTTCGCGCGTTGGGCGAATTCCGCGTAAATCTCGCGTTAACCATGACCGCCATGCGGGCGCTATCTGATCAAGGTTTAGGCATCCGCCGAGCGGCTGTCGCCGATTAACTCTCAGGCTCCATTTCGTTAACCTTGTGGATACCGGTGAAGGCCAGCCTCGCCCGCTAGTATCGTATGCAACGATGCCCGCGGCCCTAGGGGGGGTCATGAGCGACACCGATGTCAGCCTTCGTCCGGAACGCATTCTGGACCTGTCAGAACGCCTGAGCGCGGTCGCCGGTCAGAAGATCGGCGAGATCGCCATGATCAACCGCGAAGCCAAGATGCTGTCGATCAACGCCCTGATCGTCGCCGCCCGCGCGGGCGAGGCGGGCCGCGGCTTCGCTATCGTCGCCGACGAGTTCAAGAAGATCGCCGCCGAGATCGACAATGTCGCCCTGGACCTGCAGAGCCAGTTCCGCGCCGACCTGGACGAGCTGACCCGGGTCGGCCGCTCGATCCTCGACCACCTGCGCGGCCAGCGCCTGGCGGACCTGGCCCTGAACGCCATCGAGATCATCGACCGCAATCTCTATGAGCGCACCTGCGACGTGCGCTGGTGGGCGACCGACAGCGCCGTCACCGCCTGCGTGAAGGACCCGACGCCCGAGGCGACGGCCTACGCCAGCAAGCGGCTGAAGGTCATTCTCGACGCCTACACCGTCTATCTCGACCTGTGGATCTGCGACGAGAAAGGCCGGGTGATCTCCACCGGCCGTCCCGACCTCTATCCCAACGCCGTGGGCCAGTCGGTGGCAGAGACCTCCTGGTTCCGCAACGCCATGCGCACCGCGTCCGGCGACGACTTCGCCGTCTGCGACATCGAGAAGGTCCGTGCCCTGGGCGACGCGCCGGTGGCCACCTACGCCACCGCCATCCGCAAGGACGGTGAGACGCGCGGCAAGCCGATCGGCGTGCTGGGCATCCACTTCGACTGGCGCCCCCAGGCCCAGGCCGTCGTCGATGGCGTGCGCCTGACCGCCGAGGAGCGCGCCAAGTCGCGGGTCATGCTGCTGGACCAGAAGGGCCGCATCCTAGCCTCGTCCGACAACAAGGGCGTGCTGGAAGATATCTTTCGCCTGAACGTTGAGGGCGGGACCATGGGCAGCTACTCGTCGGAAGGTCGGACCATCGGCTACGCCCTGACCCCTGGCTACGAGACCTACAAGGGCCTGGGCTGGTACGGCTGCATCGTCCAGACTGAGGACGTGGCGACATCGGCGATTCCGATGGCGACCTCGTTCGGCGCCGCCGCCTAGAGGCCGCTCGGCCTTAGTCTTCCATCGCCCCGACCACGGCCAGCACCGCCGCGCCGTAGCGATCCAGCTTGCCCTGACCCACTCCGCCCGCACGGCCCAGGGCCGCCGAGGTGGTCGGCCGCACCCGCGCAATCTCCGCCAGGGTGGCGTCGTGGAAGATGACATAGGGCGGCACCTTCTGGCGGTGCGCCTCGTCGCGGCGCCAGGCGCGCAGGGCCTCGAACAGCGGCATGTCGGCGGGGGCGACGACGGTCTGGCCCTCGCGGCGACGGCGGTTGCGGTCGGACTTCTCCGCCGCCTCGGAGGGCTTGCGGATCGCCACCTGGCGCTCGCCGCGATAGACGGCCCGCACCCCTTCGGGATCGCCCAGGCCGATCAGCGGGCGGTTGTCGTTGGGATCTTCGCGCAGCAGCCCCTCGAACAGCAGCTGGTCGATCAGGTCGCGCCAGCCGGGGGCCGAGAACTCCGTCCCGATGCCGAAGGTGGAAAGTTTCGCCTCGGACTCAGTCACGTCCTTGGTTTTGCCCAGCAGGTGGTCGACCAAGCGACCGCGCCCGAATCGGCCGCCCATGCGGTGCACGGCGGCCAGCGCCTTCTGCGCGGCCTGGGTCGCATCCACCGATTCCGGCGGCGACAGGCACAGGTCGCACTGGCCGCAGACCTGCACGCCCTCTTCGCCGAAATAGCGTCGGACCGATGCGGCGCGGCAGTTCAGCCCGTCCAGCATGGCGTAGAGCTGGCGCGCCTTGCGCACCTGCACGCCCTTCACCTCGCCGTCCATCTCGCGGCTCTCGACCCGGCGCAGGGCCCAGGCTAGGTCCGAGGCGCCGTAGAGGGTGATGCCTTCCGCCGGCTGGCCATCGCGCCCGGCGCGGCCGATCTCTTGCCAATAGGCCTCGATCGAGGCGGGCGGATCGGCGTGGATGACGAAGCGCACGTCCGGCTTGTCCACGCCCATGCCGAAGGCGATGGTCGCCACCATCACGGCGGCGTCCGCCTCCAGGAATTCCTCGAGCCGGTCGGCCCGCACCTGCTTGTCGAGGCCGGCGTGGTAGGCCAGCGCCGGCACGCCGGCGTCCTGCAGGGTCTTGGCCAGGGTCTCGGTCCCGTCGCGCGAGCCGGCATAGATCACGCCCGAACGGTTGGGCCGTTCCATGACCAGCTCCACCACCCGGTTCTTCGATCCAGGGCGCTTGCGCTCGGCGAAGAGGGCCAGCTCGGGCCGGGCGAAGCTGTCGACGAACTCGGCGCAGCCCTCCAGGCGCAGCTCGGCGCGAATGTCCTCGCGGGTCCGGTTGTCGGCCGTGGCGGTGACCGCCAGGCGCGGCACGTTCGGGAACATCTCGGCCAGGCGGCCCAGCATCCGGTATTCGGGACGGAAGTCGTGGCCCCACTGACTGACGCAGTGGGCCTCGTCGATGGCGATCAGGGCCAGGGGCGTGCGGCGCAGGCGATCGAGCATCGCCCCGGCCATCAGGCCCTCGGGCGAGACATAGAGCAGATCCAGTTCGCCCGCCTCGATCCGCCGCCAGGTCTCCGACCGCTCATCGAGAGAGATGTTGGAGTCCAGCCGCGCCGCCGCCACGCCCGACTGCTGCAACCCGGCCACCTGGTCGGTCATCAGGGCGATCAGCGGCGAGACCACAAGGCCGAGGCCCGGGCGCACGATGCTGGGGATCTGGTAGCACAGGCTCTTGCCGCCGCCGGTGGGCAGCACCGCCATGGCGCTGCGCCCTTCCAGCGCCTCGGTGATCACCTGCGCCTGCAGGCCCCGGAAATCGGCATGGCCGAACGTCTGGCGAAGGACTTCGCGGGCCTGGTCGAGGGTGGCGGACATCGGGCCGCTTGTGGCAGGTCGCCCGTTGAATTGCCACCTCGAAAGTCAGGCGATCAGGCCCTCGGGGGCCGGGCCGGCGGCCGGTGCGGGGGCGATCACATGCCGGTTGCGCCAGCGCAGCGGCGAGTCCGCACGGCGCTCGCGGAAGATCTCCAGGGCCAGGCGCGGCCGCACCACCAACAGTCCCATCCACACCAGCAGCACCCCGGCGTAGCGGATCGAGCCCAGGACACGGCTGTCGGCCGTCGGCTCCGGCAGGCGCGGGGTGAAGGAGCGGTAGTCGGCGAAGTCAATGATGTCGGCCATGGGTCCCTCCAGCGGTATGAGGGCAGGTTGTGGTAGAGGTGCGTCAAAATCGGTCGTAGCTTTACATTAGTGAATTGGCTAATTAGCCTTCTTGCTATGAATGAGATGTTCAAGGCCTTGTCCCACCCCGCCCGTCGCCAGATGGTCGCCATGCTGCGCGAGCGGCCGATGGCGTCCGGGGAGATCGCGGCGGCTTTCGACATGGCCTGGCCGACCGTCACAACCCATCTGGCGGCGCTGAAGACGGCCGGACTGGTGGAGACGGAAAAGCATGGCACCTCCGTTCGCTATCGCCTGGTCATCTCGGCCGTCGAGGAGGCCATGGCCTTTCTCATGGAGCTCGCCAGGGTCGGCGACGAAGTTGTTCAGCCAGCGAAGGGGAGTTCCAGCGTTGAGCAAGCCTGAGAAGACAGTTCGCCGGATGGAGGTCGCCTCCGTCGCCGTCACCATTCTCCAGATCGGCACGGTGGCTGCTGTTTGGTTCAGTGGAATCGACGGGCCGATCCCGATCCATTTCAACGCCTCGGGTGAAGCCGACGGCTGGGCTCCGCGCCAGCAGGTCGCCATCCTCCTGGCGGCGAACACGATCATCGCGGCGATCTCGCTCATCGTCTGCTCGCGCATCGCGCACGGTCCTCGGGTCGCGGACTACAGTCCGGCCAACTGGCGCAGCTTCACGACGGGCTGGATGATCGGCATGGTGATCCCGAGCCTGTTCGCTGTCTTCTTGGCGGCGCTTGGGCTGGGTTGGACGGCTCCAACGGATCTGGAAGGACCAAGGTGGATTCAGGCCTTCACGGGTCTGATCCTGGTCGTGGCGGGAGCCCTCATCGGCAAGACCAGCCCAAACCCCTTCGTTGGGGTTCGGACCTATTGGTCCAAGCGCAGCCGGCTGGCCTGGGACAAGTCCAATCGGCTCGCCGGGCGGCTGTTCTGCCTGATCGGTCTTGCAGGTGTGGTCAGCGCGCCGTTCTCACCGGCTCCCATGGGCGTTGTGGCTCTTGTGGTCGCCATGGCTTTCGCCGCCTTCTGGGCGGTCTACGAGAGCTTCCGCGTCTGGCGCACGGACCCCGACCGCCAGCCTTAAGCTTCGTTCATCTCTCATAAACCTTGTCGCGGGTTAGGTCCTTCTCGGCTAAGACGCGCCAGGCTGGGCGGCGTCTTCTAGGACGGAACGAGATATGGCGAAGCAGAACGGCTCCGAGGGCCGAAAGGGCCGGGGCTTTCTGGGCGGGCTCGTCTACTGGACGGCCGTGCTGGGCGTCTGGGCGGCGATCTTCACGCTCGCCATGCTGGCCGTCTTCGCCCGCGACCTGCCGGACGTGTCCAAGGTGCTGGACGCCAAGCGCCAGCCGTCGATCTCCTATCTCGACCGCAACGGCGCCCTGCTGGCTGTGCGCGGCAGCCAGTACGCGCCACCGGTCGACCTCGACACCCTGCCCGACTATGTACCCGCGGCCTTCGTGGCGGTGGAGGACCGGCGCTTCTACCTGCACCCCGGTTTCGATCCGATTGGCATCACCCGGGCGCTGATCTCCAACATGAAGCGTGAGGGCGGCCCGCTGAGCGGCGGCTCGACCATCACCCAGCAGCTGGCCCGCAACCTTTTCCTCGATTTCCGCCAGACCCTGCGCCGCAAGGTGCAGGAGCTGATCGTCGCCGTGTGGCTGGAGTTCAAGTTCTCAAAGAAGGAGATTCTGGCCCTCTATCTGAACCGGGTGAACTTCGGCGGCGGCGCCTATGGCATCGAGGCGGCGGCCCAGCGCTACTTCAACAAGAAGGCCAGCCAGCTGACCGTGGGCGAGACCGCCCTGCTGGTGGGCCTGATGAAGAGCCCGTCGCGCTACAGCCCCGTCTACAACACCGACCGCGCCGAGCGCCGGGCCACCATCGTCCTGGACCAGATGGTCCGCACCAAGGTGATCACCGCCGAGGAGCGCGACGAGGCCCTGTCGACCCCGGTCCGCGTCTCCGCCCGCCTGGCCAACCAGCGCGCCCAGTATTTCACCGACTGGATCGACGATCAGGTCCGCGCCCTGGTGGGCGAGCCGACCGAGGACCTGGTGGTGGAGACCACCCTCGACCTGCCGATCCAGGCGGCGGCTGAATCGTCCGTCCGCGCCACGGTCCGCGCCCGCGCCTCGCAAGGGGTGCAGCAGGCCGCCCTGGTCGCCCTCGACGGCGAGGGCCGCATCCGCGCCTATGTGGGCGGCGCTGACTACGCCGAGAGCGAGTTCGACCGCGCCACCAAGGCCAAGCGCCAAGCGGGCTCGGCCTTCAAGCCGTTCGTCTATCTCACCGCCATGGAGGCCGGCCGCACGCCCAACGTCATGGTCGTCGATGAGCCGGTGAAGATCGGCAACTGGGAGCCGCGCAACTACACCAATGACTTCCGCGGCCCGATGACGATCCAGCAGGCCCTGGCCCAGTCGATCAACACGGTCGCCGCGCGCCTGGCCAGCGAAGTGGGCACCGGCAACGTCGCCGCCACGGCCCGCCGCCTCGGCATCACCTCGAAGATCCAGCAGGACCCGTCCATGGCGCTGGGCGCGGTGGAGGTCAGCCCCCTGGAGATGGCCCAGGCCTACGCCCCCTTCGCCAACGGCGGCTTCTCGGCGCGGGGCTACGGCATCACCCGCATCCGCACGGCGGCCGGCAAGGTCCTGTATGACCACGATGTGGGCAAGTCGGCCCGCACCAGCGTCATCGGCTCGCCCTCGCTGCAGTACATGAACCAGATGATGCGCCAGGTCGTGTGCTGCGGCACCGGCACGGCGGCTCGCGTCGACGGCTATGACGTGGCCGGCAAGAGCGGCACCACCAGCGATTATCGCGACGCCTGGTTCGTCGGCTACACCGGCGGCTTCGTCACCGCCGTCTGGGTGGGCAAGGATGACAACACCCCCATGCGCCGGGTCACCGGCGGCGGCGCGCCGGCCGAAATCTGGAAGACCTTCATGGGTTCGGCCCTGCCGCGCCTGAAGGCCCAGGCCATCCCCGGCGGGACCATCGAGCCGCCGCCGCCCGAACCAGACGCGATCAGCGACCTGCTCGGCGGCCTTGGCCTCGGCGGCGAGCCCGATCCGAACGCCCAGCCCCAGCCGCAGCAGCAAAACCCGCAGCAGTCGCAACTGCCCTACTGATCGGCGTCAGTCCTGGCCCACGGCGTGCAGCTCGCCGCCGTGGCGCTTGAGCCAGTCGCGATGCGGCCGGTGGTCGCCCACCAGATCGTGGACCAGGGCCCAGAACTGGGGGCCATGGTTGGCCTCGATCAGGTGCGCCGCCTCGTGGGCGCAGACATAGTCGGCGACGGACGGCGGGCAGAGCGCCAGCCGCCAGGAATAGCGGATCGCCGCCGGATGGCGCCCATGTGCCGGCTTGCACGATCCCCAGCGTCCCTTGGCGTCCATCACCGAAACCGGCGGCAAGGGCTGGCCCAGGGCCTCGCAATGGACGGCGGTCAGCAGGGTCAGCTGGCTCTTGGCCTCGGCCTTCAGGCGGCGCAGCACGGCGCGGGTCCAGGCGTCGCCCTCGCCGGACGCGATCAGGCGGGCGGGGTGCAGGGCGTTGGCGGCGGTGAGGCGCGTGCGGCCCGGGGCCCGCTCCAGCCGCACGGGATTGCCGAACACGGTGAGCATGTCGCCGGGCCGCAGGGGCTGGGCGTCCGGCACGGCGGCCATCTGGGTGGCGATCCAGTCGGCGCGGTCGCGGGCGAAGGCGGCGGCGTCCGCCAGCTTTCGCTCGGTCGGGGCCACGGCGATCACCCGCCGGCTTGCCCGGTCCAGGCGCAGGCTGATGCGCCGCGCCTTGGCGTTGACCTTCATCACGACCGGCGCCCCGGCCACGACGATCTCGTCGCCGTCACGAAGGGCGGTCGTTCGCGGCGCGTTCATCCGGAAGAAACTCATCGTCCCTGGATTTAGGACTTCAGGCGCGAGCCTTCAAAGTCCGGATCGCATTGGCGGATGAAATCACGCATGCGCGGCACGATCTCCTCGCGGAAACGGCGGCCGTTGAAGACGCCGTAGTGGCCGACGCCCGGCTGGATGTAGTCCAGCTTCAGCGCTTCGGGGAGGCCCGAGCAGAGGTCGTGCGCCGCCTGGGTCTGGCCGATGCCCGAGATGTCGTCCAACTCGCCCTCCACCGTCATCAGGCCGATGTCGGTGACCGCCGCCGGGTTCACCAGCCGCCCGTGATGGCGCAGCTCGCCCTTGGGCAGCAGGTAGTTCTGGAACACGATGTCGATAGTCTGGAGATAGAACTCCTCGGTCAGGTCCAGGACCGAGAGGTACTCGTCATAGAAAGCCAGGTGCTTGTCGGCATGGTCGCCGTCGCCCTTCACCAAGTCGTCGAAGTACTGGCGGTGGGCGTCCTGGTGGCGCTCCAGGTTCATGGACATGAAGCTCGCCAGCTGCACGAAGCCCGGATAGACGCGCCGCATCGCGCCCGGATAGGGGGCGGGCACGGTGTGGATCATGTTCGACTGGAACCAGGTGAACGGCTTCTGCTCGGCCAGCTGGTTGGTCACCGTCGGCGACAGGCGCGCGTCGATGGGCGAACCCATGAAGGTCATGGTGCGCGGGCGCGACGGGTCGTTGTCCTCGGCCATCAGAGCGGCGGCGGCCAGGACCGGCGGTCCCGGCTGGCAGACGGCGACCACATGCGGGCGTCCGCCCATCGCGGTCAGCATCTGGCGGATGTGGTCGATGTAGTCGTGGAAGTCGAAGCGGCCTTCCAGCATCGGCACGTCGCGGGCGTTCGACCAGTCGGTGATGAACACCGCGTGGTCCGGCAGCAGGGCCTCGACCGTGCCGCGCAGCAGGGTGGCGTAGTGGCCCGACAGCGGCGCGACGATCAGCACCGCCGGGTCCAGCTGCATCTTCCCGGCCTTGCGCATGTCGGCCATGTCGCGGTCGAACTGCACCAGCTTGCACCAGGGGCTCTGCCACACGGTGGTCGGGCGCACCCGCACGTCCGTCTCGTTGATGCGGACGGTGTCGATCCCCCAGGCCGGCTTGCCGTAGCGACGGGTGACGTTGGCGAACAGGTCGGCGCCGGCGAACAGGCTGCGGCCCCAGCGCGAATTAGCGCTCGGGTTGAGCGGCGAGCTCCAGAAGTCGCGCGCCGCCAGGGCGGCCATCCGCATAGGCTGTGAGGCGTAGTAAGCCGCCTCGTGGAGAGCGTAGAGCATCAGACCGGTCACTTCGCTATTGTGCGGCGCAGCATAACACGCCTGCGCTTAACGAAGTCCAGCCTTCTGCGTTGCGCCCCAACAGCGCAGGCGGGCTACTGGATCGCCTGGTTCAGCTGTTCGGCCATCTGGTCGGGCGTCATGCCGTAGGCCAGCACCCGGTCGAAGCCGCCCTGCGGGTTCATCAGGTAGATCGCCGTGGAGTGATCGACCAGATAGCCCTCGCCCTCGCCATTCTTCTTGTAATAGGCGCGATAGGCCTTGGCGGCGGCGGCGATCTGTTCTGGCGTGCCGGTCATGCCGACGGTCTTCACCGGCATCTCCATGGCGCCCAGATAGTCCTTCATCTGCTGGGGCGTATCGCGCTCGGGATCGATCGAGATGAACACCACCTGCAGCTTGTCGGCCTTGCCGCCGATCTGGCCGACGGCCGCCTTCAGGGCCTGCAGCGTGCCGGGGCAGACGTCCGGGCAATAGGTGAAGCCGAAGAACACCGCGCTCCAGCGGCCCTTCAGCGCCGCTTCCGTCACCGGCTTGCCGTCCTGGTCAACCAGGGTGAAGGGGCCGCCGATGGCCGCCGCGCCCGTCGTGCTCACCTGACCGGAAGAGCCGCCCGAGCGGCCGCCCAGCGCGCCGACGCGCCAGGCCAGCACCCCCGCGAACGCCGCCGCGGCGAGGCAGATGAGAACCAGAAGCACGCGAACACGGTTCATGAGGAAACTCCGGCCCCTGAAACGAGGGCTCGCCTAGAGAAGGAAAGTCGTTGATCTTGGCGCGCATGGGCCCACCCACGACAGATGAAGCCATGGCGCGAGGCCTCGATAGGCCGGGGACCGATCCTGCGCAAGCCGAGGCTCGTGGTGGTCAGGGCCGGGCCCTGCGCAACGGCCTGCGCGCCCGCACCCTGATCGGCCTGCGCTGGCTGGCGGTGGTTGGGCAGACCATCGTCCTGCTGGTGGCGGGGCTGGTTCTGGACTTCAAGGTCCCCTTCGCCCTGTGCTTCGCCCTGATCGCCCTGGCGGCCTGGCTGAACGTCCTGCTGATGATCGCCGCCGGCGGCCAGCGCCAGGTGCGCGACAGCGAGGCGACCGCCCAGCTGGCCTTCGACATCCTGCAGATGACGGCCATGCTGTTCCTGACCGGGGGCGGGGCCAATCCCTTCGCCCTGCTCCTGGCCGCGCCCGCCACCCTGGCGGCGGCGACCCTGCCGGCCCGTTACGCCCTGGGCCTGGCGGGCCTGGCGGTGGCCATGACCATCGCACTGGCGTTTAGCCCGTTCCCGGTCCCCTGGGGCCCCGAGATGGCCTCTCAGGAGCCGACCCTGCTGTTCATGGTGGTGGTCACCACGGCGCGGGTGCTGGGGATCATCTTCACCGCCGGATACGCCTGGTATGCGGCGGCCGAGAACGTCCGCATGCAGCTGGCCCTGGACGTGACCCAGCGGGTGCTGGCCCGCGAGCAGCGCCTTTCGGCGCTGGGCGCCCTGGCCGCCGCCGCCGCGCACGAGCTTGGCACGCCCCTGGCCACCATCACCGTCGTGGCGCGCGAGATGGCGCGCGGCACGACCGACCCGGTGACCCGCGAGGACGCCGAGCTGATGATCGCCCAGGCCCAGCGGTGCCGCGAGATCCTGCAGCGCCTGGGCGAGACGCCCGAGACCGGTGACGCGGTTCACGAGCGCATGAGCCTGCTTCAGTTCGTTCAGGAAACCATCGAGCCGCACCTGTCGGTGGGCGGCGTGCGGGTCGAGGCTGTGGTCACAGGCGGCCCCGGCGCGGCCCCGGATATCTGGCGCATGCCCGAAGTGGTCCACGCCATGACCTCGATCGTCGAGAACGCCGTCGATTTCGCCAAGTCGGAGGTGCTGGTCACCGCCCGCTTCGACGACCGCTCCGTCTTGGTGGAGGTCCGTGATGACGGCCCCGGCTTCTCGCCGGAGATCCTGGCCAAACTGGGCGAGCCCTACATCACCAGCCGTCCGGGAGCCGAAGGCGGCCGCACCGGCCACGTCGGCATGGGCCTGGGCTTCTTCATCGCCAAGACCCTGCTGGAACGAACCGGCGCCGTAGTGGATTTCAGGAATGGCCGTCAGCTGGGCGCCGTCGTCGCGGCGCGCTGGCCTAGGGCGGTCGTGGAGGCGCCAAATCTCGCCGAAACCTTGCGTGGGGCTTGATGCGAACCAGTTTACAAAGACAAGATGTCGCAACGGAGCCGGCCTATCGCCGGTCTGCCGGGGAGTTTTGTGAATGACCGACCTGACCAGCGCCGTGGAAGCCCTGCCGGACAAGAGCCTGCTGGTGGTGGATGACGACGCGCCGCTGCGCACCCGCCTCGGACGGGCGCTGGAGCAGCGCGGCTTCGAGGTCGCCACCGCCGCCGGCGTTCAGGAAGCGGCCGCGGCCGTGCGGACCAAGGCCCCGGCCTTCGCCGTCCTGGACATGCGCCTGGAGGACGGCACCGGCCTTTCGGTGGTCGAGCAGATCCGCAACGCCCGCCCGGAATCGCGCATCGTCATGCTGACCGGCTACGGCAACATCGCCACCGCCGTGGCGGCGGTTAAGGCCGGGGCGGTCGACTATCTGCCCAAGCCCGCCGACGCCGATGACGTGGTCCGCGCCCTGCTGGCCCGTCCCGACGCGGCCCCGCCGCCGCCGGAAAACCCGATGAGCGCTGACCGCGTGCGGTGGGAGCACATCCAGCGGGTCTATGAGCTGTGCGGCCACAACGTGTCTGAAACGGCGCGCCGCCTGAACATGCACCGCCGCACCCTGCAGCGCATCCTGGCCAAGCGCGCTCCGCGCTAGGACCTCTCAGCGGTACAGGAAGTCCGCCGGCCGGCCCATGCGCACCGACGCCTGGGCCGGGGCGCCGCGCTGATCGCGATGCGGTCGGCGATGCGCCCCAGCGTACGGATCAAGCCCGCCTCGCCCTTGCGCAGTCCCCGTCCTTCCAGACCCAGCAGGGTTTGGGTCCAGTCGGGCAGAGTGGACACCGCCGCCCTCACCAGCATGGCCTGCATCCAGCCCAGGCCGAACGGCGCGGCCTTGGTGCGGGCGATGATGTTCAGGAACTCCAGCACGATGTCCGACGGCTCCAGTTTGGGCCGCATGGCCTGGAACTGCGCCTCCAGCGCGGCCTCCGAGGTCGGGGCGCCGACCGCGCCGTAGAGCCGCGCCGAAGGCGCCGCCTCCGCATAGAACTGGTCGCGCTCGGCCTGCGACAGGGGCCGCACGAAGCGGTGGTAGCCTTGCATGAAGCCGTAGGATGCGGTGGCCTGCACCCAATCCAGCAGCTCCGGATCGTCGGCGCGATAGGCGGTCCCGTCCGGCGTCGTTCCCGCCACGCGCCCGTGCAGGCGGCCGACCCCGGCGATCATCGCCTCGGCCTTCGACCGCGCGCCATAGACCGTGACCATCGCCGCCAGGCCCGTGCGCTTCATGCGCGGCAGAGGATCGGTGCGGAAGCTGGTGTTCTCCCACACGCCCGAACGGACGCGTGGCTCGGCCAGCTCCAGCAGCACGGCGGTGATGCCGCCGATGAACAGGGCGATTGGGTTTTTGAACACTCGCCAGGAGACGGAGTCCGGCGCGGCCAGGGCGGGCTCTCCCGCCGGGGTGGAAAAGTCGAACGGCGGGACACCCTTCATCTGCCGGGCCAACAGTCGCGCGGGGAACGCCGCTTGATGCGCCATGATGCTGTCTCCGATGCTTCGACCCCGTGAAACTTGGCCGGGCCGCCAATGGTTGCTTGAGGGTCCCCAACGTCAGTCAAAGGCGCTTTTCATGCCGCATCAGAACACCCAGTCCCCCCGCGCGACCGCCCAGAACGCCGTCACGGGCCAGACCCCCGGCAACGACAAGGGCGTGGAGCAGAACGCCGCCGTCCGGCCCGAGCCGCGCGCCTACGCCGCGCCCAATGTAGCGGACTCGACCCTCGCGGCCCCGGCTGCGGGTGAGATCGCCGACTTCATGGACGAGGACGGCGACTTCGCCGACGAGTTTGTCGCCCTGCAGCAGGGCGGCGTCCGTGCCAACATTCCGGTCCGCACCGAGGCCCTGCGCGGCCAGGGTCCCAAGACCCGCGCCGCCAACCGCAAGATCGTCAAGTCCGGCTCCGCCGACTGATCGGCGAAACATCACCTAAACATCGGCGCGCGGCCCAGGCGGGCGCGCGCCGCACGGCCTAAGCGATCCTCAGCCAAGACAAGGATCGCCCATGCCATCAATTCTGCCCATCGCCGCCGCCGCGCTCGCCATCGGCGGGACCGACTGTCCACCACTGGAAGGCGTGGAGGCGCTGAAGGCCCGCGCGCCCGACTACGTCATCCTGGGCGAGGCCCATGGCACCAAGGAGCTGCCGGCTCTGTTCGCTGACCTGGTCTGCGCCTACGCCGCCTCCGGTCCTGTGACGGCGGGGGTGGAGTTCCTGCCGGCGGAGCAGCCGGCGCTGGACGCCTATCTGGCCTCCGACGGCGGAGCGCAGGCGAGCGCGCAATTGCTAGCCGCGGAGGGGTGGGGTGATCCTCACGGCCGGGCCAGCGCCGCCATGCTCGACCTGATCGATAGCCTGCGCCGGTTCAAAGCGGCGGGGGCGGACCTGTCTGTCGTCGCCTTCGACCACCCCAGCGAAGGCCCGGCTGGAACCTCCGACGCACGCGAGACCGGCATGGCCCGCCTGTTGATGGCGGCCAGGGCGGCTCGGCCGGCCGCGCCGGTCCTCGCCCTGACCGGCGTCGGCCATGCGGGCAAGAGCGCCTGGACCTCGTTCAATCCGCCGTTCCTGGCCATGTCGCAGCACCTGCCCGCCGACCGCACCGTGGCGGCGACCTTCGTGCGCGGCGGGGGGAGGTGTGGGGCTGCCGCTCGCCTTCCGAAGGCGCGCCGCAGGAATGCCGGATCTGGCCCTCCACCGCCCGCGAGGCTGTTCCCGCGCGCGGCATCCGGCTGGATACGTCGCGCGAGGGATTCGACGCCGTGGTCTCCGTGGGGACGCCCTATTCCGGCTCACCGCCGGCGCGGGACGCGAAGTGACGAAGGCTCAGGCGTCCAGGGTCTCGGCCTGGACGCCGGCCGCGCGCAGGGCCGCCAGCCGTCCGAAGGCGATGGTCAGGGCTTTGCGCCGCGCGCCCGCCAGCGGCGCGGCTTTGGCCTCGCGGATCACCGCCCCGCCAAAGGCGTCGGCCGTGATCAGGCCCGGCTCGTCCGGAAGAACCCCTTCGGGGAAATCCGGCGACACCGCGAAGTAGAAGGCGTCGCAATAGGGGGCGTACTCCCCCCATTTGCGGTCGGTGCGGAAGTCGTCGATGCCCGACTTCACCTCGACGATGATGATCTCGCCCTTGCGGCCCAAGGCCATCAGGTCGGCCCGCCGTCCATTGGGCAGCCGCACCTCGGCCAGGGGCGCATGGCCCAGCCCGATCAACAGCCGCGCCGCCCCCCGCGTCACCGACGCGGTGGTCTCCGGGCGCGAGATGATCGTGATGGCGACATCCATGCCGCCATTTTGTTCTGGATATGTTCGAAGGGCAAGCGCCGGGACGCCGCAGCACTAAGCTGGCGGCTGGCGCACGATCTTCAGCCGCCCGACGTCGTACCCCATCGTCTTGGCTCGGCCGATCAGCGCGTCGCGTTCGGCTTCCGGCAGGACAGCTTGGCGCGACAGGATCCACAGGTACTTGCCGGAGCCCTCGCCGATGATGGCCCAGCTGTAGTCCTCGGCCCGGTCCAGGACCCAATAGTTCCCGAAGAAGAACGGGCCGAAGAACGACACCTTCAGTTTGGCGCCGTCGGAGCCCTCAACGATCTTGGCCTTGCCCTCGCTGACGCGGACCGCGCCGTCGGGGCCGCCTTCGCGGCAGGTGTTCTTCACGCTGATCAGGCCGTCGGGGCGCTTGGCGTATTCGGCGGTCACGCCTTCGCAGCCGACCTCGAAGCTTTGGTCATAGCGCGCGATCTCGTACCAGAGGCCCAGATACCGCCCCAGCGCCACCGGCTTGGCCGGTTCGGGCACGGCCTTGTTGCCGCTCGGCCCGCCGAAGCAGGCGGCGGCGGTCAGGGCGAGGGCCGTCGTCACGGCCAGGGGCAGGGCGGCGCGGCGCATCTTTCGCCTCAGGCTGGGGGCTGCTGCGGGAACTCGAGGCGATCGACCGGATAGCCCAGGGCCTTCATCCGGCTAAGGGCGGCGGCCTTGGCGGCGGCGCTCATCACCGCCTGGCGCGACAGCAACCAGATGTAGTTGCCGCCCGGGGTCGCCATCAGCGCCCAAGACTGGTCGTCGGCGCGGTCCAGCACCCAGTATTCCTGGTGATGCAGGCCGCCCAGGAAGCTCATGGAGAACTTGGCGTTGCGGCTGCCGCCGACCACCTTGCCCTTGGTGTTGAACACCTTGGCCTTGCCTGCGGCCGAGCCCCGGCGGCAGGTCTGCACGACCGAGAACGCGCCCACGGAGGCCTGGGTGAAGACGGTGGTCGGCGCCTCGCAGTCCTTCTGCCCGGCGTTGGGCAGGCGGGCGATCTCGAACCACTTGCCGCTGTAGAAGCGCTCGGCCACGGGCTTGGCCGGCGGCGGCGCGGCCGCCTGGGCCAAGGAGACGGAGGTGAGGCTCGCCGCGACGGCGGCGATGAGCAACAAGCGCATCAGCGTTCCCAGGTTCGACCCGGCCAACGCAAAGCGCCCCGCCGGGGTTCCGACGGGGCGCTGTAGCAGATTGTCGCGAAGGTTATTCCGCGGCGATGCTGACCGCGTTCACCGGGCGATCCTTGAAGTTGATCGCTTGCAGGTAGCGGATGCCGTCCTCGGCGATGTCATCGCCGACCATGCGGTCGCCTTCGGCCTTCAGTTCGTTGATGTCCACGTACATGGCGTAGAAGGCGCGGGTCCGGTCGGTGATGATGCCGGCGTTGAGCAGGGTCTTCACCAGCACCCGGAAGATGTTGGTCTGCTCCTTCATGTTCTCCCGACGCAGGTCGTCGGTCATGATCTTCCCGTACTCCTCGACCACCTTGTCGGGATCCAGGCCGAACTCGGCGTAGAGATCCATCTGCTGGTGTGGCGAGACCAGGTTGAACAGCAGGGTCTGGAAGCAGTGCGCCGCCCAGTCCTCGATGATGTTGTGCTCTTCCGGGCTCAGCTTGGGCACGGTGCGGTCGGCCCAGATCTTCCCGAACTTGTGGTGGAAGGCCTCGTCGGTCATCACCAGCTGCAGCAGCTTCTTGCCCAGCGGATCGTTGATCTGGTTGAAAAAGGTGGCGAAGGCGCCCATGGCCAGGCCTTCCACCAGCATCTGCATGCCGATGATCTTCTTGTAGACCTCAGGCGCGCCGATGATCTCCACCAGCAGGGTCTTCAGCGCCGGGCCGCATTCCACCGGGCGGCCCCAGCGGGCCTTGATGTACTTGGCGAAGGCGGTGACGTGGCGGGCTTCCTCGCGCGTCTGGTTGGCGGCGTACTCCTGCGCGCCCTGGTCCTTCAGAACGTGGCACAGGCTGGCCGACAGGTTCAGCGCGCCCTGCTCGCCGTGCAGGATGGAGGAGAAGCTGCGCAGCACCGACTGGTTGATGAAGCGGATGCGCTGCTTGGGATCGGACAGGTGGTTGGACACGTAGTCGGTCGACAGGGCGATCACGAGATCCTCGGGCACCAGGGCCTGGTTCTCCATGTCGAACGGCTCGTCGAAGTCGATATAGGCCTTGTCCAGCGGGTCCCAGAAGTGGTCGTGGGTGGCGGAGATGATCTTGTCGAACGCCGTGGAGCGGTTGTTGTACCGGTCGAGTTCGAGCATCAACTCGAAGTCGTCCGGCGCCACCGCATCGTACATGGCGTCCTTGGTGATGTTCTTGTCGGTCACGGCGCTCTCCTTTTGGCCCTAAAGGCGGGTCCGCTTGTCTGGAACCTCTGGCTGTAAAACCATCTCCCCAAAAATATCGACGGTCAAACAAAAATGACGGCAGCGTCACGTTTGTAATTTGAGCGAAGGAGTCAAAAACTTGCGGATCTTTCTGCTCACGGGGGCCGGGGTGTCGGCCGAAAGCGGCCTGGGCACCTTTCGCGACAAGGGCGGGCTGTGGACGCGCTTCGATCTGAACGAGGTGGCCACGCCGCAGGGCTACGCCCGCGATCCGGCCAAGGTGCTGGCCTTCTATTCCATGCGCCGCGAGAACCACGGCGAGGCCGAACCCAACGCCGCCCACTTCGCCGTCGCCCGGCTGGAGCGGGAGCTGGCCGCGCGCGGCGGCAAGCTGTTCCTGTGCACCCAGAACGTCGATGAACTGCACGAGCGCGGCGGGGCGCGGGCCGTCCACCACATGCACGGCCAGGTGTTCCGCAGCCGTTGCGGCCATTGCGGCGTCATCTTCGACGACCGCGCCGCCCTGACCCTGGATCGCGCCTGTCCCCATTGCGGCCACGCCGGCCTCCTGCGCCCCGACGTGGTGTGGTTCGGCGAGACGCCCCTTGGCCTGGACCTGATCGACGAAGAGCTGTCCGACGCCGACCTGTTCGTCTCGCTTGGCACCTCCGGCTCGGTCTATCCGGCCGCCGGCCTGGTGTCGCAGGCGAGGACGTGGGGCATCCGCACCTGCGAGCTGAACCTGGAGCCTTCGCAGAACGCCTTCGCCTTCGACGACAGGCGCTATGGCCCGGCTACGGAGATCGTCCCGGCGTGGGTGGAGGAGGTGTTGAGGGCCTAGCCCTCGTCCTCGATCCGGTGGATGTCCTCGTCCGACAGGCCGTAGTGGTGGCCGATCTCGTGGACCAGGACGTGGCTGATCAGTTCGCCCAGCTCCAGATCGCCCCGGTCGGCCCACTCGTCGAGGATCGGGCGGCGATAGAGGAAGATCATCGCCGCCTCTGGCGCCGGGCCCAGGAACGAGCGGCGGCCGATGTCGACGCCGCGATACAGGCCCGTCAGCTCGAACGGGCCCTGGATCTCCATCTCGTCCAGGGTCGCCTCGTCGGCGAAATCCTCGATGCGGAACAGCACGTCCCCCGCCAGCTTGCGCACTTCCGAGGGCAGGGCTTCGAAGGCGGCCTGGGCGAGGCGGGCGAAATCGTCGAGTCCGGGCGCTTTGGCCGTGGTCCAGTCAGTCATCATCTGCAGATAAACTCTTCTTGACCGTTCGCCAGCGGCGCGGATGCGGCTTAAGATTAATTTCCTGATTCGCCGCTCGCCCCAGGACCGCTCTTGGCTCCTTTCAGTCCGTCAGACCTGATACTCGCCGCCACGGCCGGCGCGGTGAGCCTGGCGGTGTGCGCGACCCTGTGGTCGGTGGCCCAGCGCCGCCGCCACGAGGAGCAGATGGCTGGGCTGAAGCGCCAGCTGCGCGACGCCCAGACCCTGACCTCCGCCGCCCAGGCCTCGGCCGAGGCCTTCGACAGCGCCCTGATCGCCATCGACGACGGCGAGGCCATGCTGGCCTCCGGCATCGACAGCCTGATCGCCTGCGCCGCCGTGTTCGGCATCGATCGGCCCGAGGCCCAGGCCGTGGTCAACGCCGTGATGCGGGCCGAGCCCGACCACGCCAAACGCCTGCGCGCCCTGTTCGATCGCGGCGAGCCCTGCGCTTTCGAGGCCCGCGGCCCCAAGGGCGCCGTGTCGGTCGAGGGCCGCGCCGCCGGCGCCATCGCCTGGCTGCGCCTCACCGCCCTGGACGAGGACGAGGGCCTGCCGACCGCAGCCCGCTTCGCCGCCTTCCTCGACGCCCGCCGCGACCCCGCCTGGATCGCCGGCGGCGACGGCGCCCTGCAGTGGGCCAACGCCGCCTGGCTGCGGGCGGTGGGCGCCGCCAGTTTCGCCGACGCCGTCGCCCGCCAGCTGTCCTTCGACCGTCCGGCCGAGGCCCTGGCCAGCGAGGCCGCCAATCTGGGCAAGAAGCGCGAGGCTGTGCGCCACGTGCCGATCGAGGGCCGCCGTCGCGCCTTCAAGTTCATCGCCGATCCGCTGGAAGGCGGCGGCGCCGGCGTCTGGAGCGTCGATGTCAGCGAGCTGGAAAGCGTTCGCGAGGCGTTCAAGAAGCACGTCGAAGCGCACGACGAGACCCTGAACTACATCGGCGACGCCGTGGCGATCTTCAGCCAGCAACGCCGCCTGTCGTTCCACAACACAGCCTTCGCAGAGCTGTGGGGGCTGGAGCCCGCCTGGCTGGCCGACAGCCCGACCCACAGCGAGATCCTCGACCGCCTGCGCCAGCGCCGCCGCCTGCCCGAGACGGTGGACTACGCCAAGTGGAAGGCCAGCGAACTGGCCCATTACGAGGACATCCGCCCTCAGGCCGACGACATGTGGACCGTCCCCGATGGCCGCACGCTGAAGGTCGTCCGCCAGCCCCATCCTCTGGGCGGCATGCTGGTGCTCTATTCCGACATCACCGGCGAGCTGCGCCTGAAGGCCCAGTACAACGCCCTGATCCAGGTGCAGCAAGCCACCCTCGACAAGCTGACCGACGCCGTGTCGGTGTTCGGCTCCGACGGCCGCCTGCGCCTGCATAACGACGCCTTCGCCCGCTTCTGGAACGTCGGCGCCGCCGATCTGGAAGCGGCCGGCGACTTCGAGCGGGTGGTGGAGCTTTGCCAGCACCGCATCCACGACCTGCAGTTCTGGCGCGAGCTGAAGGGCCGCGTCGCCGACCCCGATCCCCAGGCGCGCGCGCCGATCAGCGGCGAGATCAAGGACAGCGACAGCCGGATCATCGCCTACCAGTCGCGGCCGTTGCCCGACGGCGCGACCCTGATCGCCTTCTCCGACATCACTGACACCCGCCAGCTGGAGCAGGCCGTCGCCGACCGCTCCATGGCCCTGGCCGAGGCCCAGCGCCTGAAGCGCGACTTCGTCGGCAACGTCTCCTACGAGCTGCGCACGCCGCTCACCACGATCATCGGCTATTCCGAGCTGCTGGAGCACATGGGCGAGTCCATGCCAGAGCGCGCCCGCGCCCACCTTTCATCGGTGCGCACCGCCGCCTCGCAGCTGGCCCGGTCCATCGACGACGTGCTCGACATGGCCCAGATCGACGCCGACGAGATGGCGCTCGATGTGCAGGACATCCGAGTCTACGACCTGCTGGCCGACGCCGAGGCGCGCTGGATCGAGCGGGCCCAGGGCGGCAGGATCACCCTCGACCTGTCCTGCGACCCGGCCGTGGGCCTGATCCGCGGCGACCCCAAGCGCCTGGGCCAGGTGCTGGACCATCTGATGGAGAACGCTCTGCTGCAGACACCGCAGGGCGGCAAGGTCACCCTGTCGGCGACCCGCGCGGTGGGCGAGATGCGGCTGCAGGTGGCCGACACCGGCCGCGGCATCCCGTTCCACGTCCAGGCCCACATCTTCGACCGCTTCGTGGACCGCGACCGCGGCGGCCCGGGCCTGGGCCTGGCCCTGGTCAAGGCGCTGGTGGAGCTGCACGGAGGCTGGGTGGCGCTCGAGAGCGAGCCGGGCGCCGGCGCGGTCTTCACCTGCCACCTGCCCGAAGCCGTCCTGTCCGGTGCCGCCCAGCCGGAGCTGGCCTTCAAGACCTGAGGAGGGCCAAGGCTCCTAGTGCTGGTTTTCCGGCATGCTGACGACGAGGCCGTCCAGTTCGTCGGTCACCTTGATCTGGCAGGACAGGCGGCTGTTGGCCTCGACGTTCTCAGCGAAGTCGAGCATCGACTCCTCCATGGCCGAGGCCGTGCCGGTCTTGTCGCGCCATTCCTCTTTCACATAGACGTGGCAGGTGGCGCAGGCGCAGGCTCCGCCGCAGTCGGCGTCGATACCGGGGATGTTGTTCTTCACAGCCCCTTCCATCACCGTCAGGCCGGGCTTCACGTCGACCACGTGCTCGGTACCGTCGTGTTCGATGTAGGTGATCTTCGCCATGCGTTCCTCGATGCGGGTCGGGCCAGTCTAGGCCGCGACCTCCTTCATTGAAATTGTCGTATCGGCCAGCTTGTCCAGCGACACGGGCGTGCGCCGTGCGATCAGCATCTTGCCGGCCATGAACTCGGGCGGAGCGTTCACCGCCTCCACCGCCTGGATCAGGTCGCCCTTCAGGTGGAACACAGCGAAGCTGGCCGTATCCGGATTCCCGCGCACGATGATGCGGTCGGCGTCGAAGGGCAGGCCGGCGATCTGAAGCTTCAGGTCGAACTGGTCGGACCAGAACCACGGCACTTCCGGCGTCGGGCCGGCGCGGCCGGCGATGGCGCTGGCCGCCTGCTTGGCCTGTTCCAGGGCGTTGGGCACGCTCTCCAAGCGGAACTGGCGCTCATAGATCGGCAGAGGCCGATGCGACACGTCGCCGATGGCGAAGATGTGCGGGTCCGAGGTCCGGGCCTCCAGGTCCACGACCACGCCGCCGGCGCAGTCGAGGCCGCAATCCTTGGCCAGCTCGTCATTGGGATGGGCGCCGACGCCCACCAGGACCGCGTCGCAGGGAACGGTGCGGCCGTCGGCCAGCTTCACGCCCGTCACCTTGCCGTCCTCGCCGACAAAGGCCTCAACCCCGGCGTGCAGCTCGAAGGTCACGCCGCGCTCGCCGTGATAGCGCTGGAAGAAATGGGAAAGCTCGGGGCAGGCGACCCGCGCCAGCACCCGGTTCTCTCGCTCGATCACCACCGCTTCGGCGCCCAGGGCGCGGGCCGAAGCCGCCGCCTCCAGACCCACATAGCCGCCGCCGATGATGGCCAGCCGCTTGCCGGCCCCCAGGACGCTCTTCAGATGCTCGGCGTCCGCCGCCGTGCGCAGGGCCAGGACATTGGCCAGGTCCGCCCCGGGAATGGGCAGCATCCGCGCGCGGGCGCCGGTGGCCAGGATCAGGAAGTCGTAGGGAATGGCCTCGCCGCTGGCGAGGGTCACGGTCTTGGCGCCGCGATTGATCTCGCTGGCCACGCCGCCCAGTCGCAGGGCGACCTCGGCCTCGGCGTACCAGGCAGCCGGTTTCAGGGCTAGGCTGTCAGCATCCGCCTCGCCTTTCAGCCAAGCCTTGGACAGCGGGGGGCGTTGATAGGGAAGCAGCGGCTCTTCGCCGACCAGATAAATCGGGCCATCGAAGCCGTACTGACGCAGAAAAGCCGCCGCTGAGCCGCCGGCATGGCCGGCACCCACGATTACGACGCGCGGTTTGCTCACTCGACGTTCCTCCCGTCGGCCAAAGATGACGGGGGCGTCACTTATTGGCAAGAGGGATCGGCGGGTGGATCAGACCACCCGCTCCACCATCATCTTCTTGATCTCGGCGATCGCCTTGGCCGGGTTCAGACCCTTCGGGCAGACCTGGGCGCAGTTCATGATCGTGTGGCAGCGATAGAGCTTGAACGGATCCTCGAGCGCGTCGAGGCGTTCGCCCGTGGACTCGTCGCGGCTGTCGATCAGCCAGCGATAGGCGTGCAGCAGGGCGGCCGGGCCGAGGTACTTCTCGCCGTTCCACCAGTAGCTCGGGCACGAGGTCGAGCAGCAGGCGCACAGGATGCACTCGTACAGGCCGTCCAGCTTCTCGCGGTCGTCCGGGGCTTGGCGCCATTCCTTTTCAGGGGTCGGCGTCTCGGTGTGCAGCCACGGCTCGATCGAGGCGTACTGGGCGTAGAACAGCGTGAGGTCCGGGATCAGGTCCTTGACCACCGGCAGGTGCGGCAGCGGGCTGATCTGCACGGCCTTGCCGGGCACTTCCTCCCAGCCGTGGGTGCAGGCCAGAGTGTTGCGCCCGCCGATGTTCATCGAGCAGGAGCCGCAGACGCCCTCGCGGCACGACCGGCGGAAGGCCAGGGTCGGGTCGACGTTGTTCTTGATGTAGAGCAGGGCGTCCAGGACCATCGGCCCGCACGCGTCCACATCGATGTCGTACGTGTCCCAGCGCGGGTTTCCGCCCAGCTCGGGATCGTAGCGGTAGATCTTGAAGGACTTGACCTTCGTGGCTCCCGCCGGCGCGGGCCAGTGCTTGCCGGCCTGGACGCGGGAGTTCTTCGGCAGCGCGAGTTCGACCATCTTACTACCTCAGTAAACCCGTGCCTTGGGCGGGATGTAGGCGATGTCGTTGGACATCGTGTAGTCGTGGACGGGGCGGTAATCGATCTTGACCTTGCCGGTCGCCTGATCGAGCCACGCCAGCGTGTGCTTCATCCACTTTTTGTCGTCGCGGTCCGGGCAGTCCTCGCGGGCGTGCGCGCCGCGGCTCTCGGTGCGGTTCAGGGCGCCGTTGACGGTGACCACGGCCTGCCCGACGAGGTTGTCGAACTCCAGGGTCTCCATCAGGTCGGTGTTCCAGACCAGGCCGCGGTCGCTGACCTGCAGGTCAGCCTTCTTGGCGTAGACGTCGGCCAGGCGCTTCACGCCGCTTTCCAGGCTCTCGCCGGTGCGGAACACGGCGGCGTCTTCCTGCATGGCCTTCTGCATCTCGAGGCGCAGGGCCGCCGTCGGAGTCGAGCCCGAAGCGTTGCGGAAGGCGTCGAAGCGCGACAGGTGGGCCTCGGTGTGGCTGTCCTTCAGTTCCGGCTGGGTGGCGCCGGGGGTCAGGATCTCGGCGCAGCGCAGGCCGGCCGCGCGGCCGAACACCACCAGGTCGATCAGCGAGTTGGAGCCCAGGCGGTTGGCGCCGTGGACGCTCACGCAGGCCGCTTCGCCAACGGCCATCAGGCCCGGGATCACCTGGTCCGGGTTCTTGCCGGACTTGGTGACGACCTCGCCGTGGAAGTTCGTCGGGATGCCGCCCATGTTGTAGTGGACGGTCGGCAGGACCGGGATCGGCGCCTTGGTGACGTCGACGCCCGAGAACACCTTGGCGGTCTCGGAGATGCCGGGCAGGCGTGCGGCCAGGATCTTCGGATCCAGGTGGTCCAGGTGCAGGAAGATGTGGTCCTTGTTCGGACCGACCCCACGCCCTTCGCGGATCTCGATGGTCATGGCGCGGCTGACCATGTCGCGCGGCGCCAGGTCCTTAACGGACGGCGCATAGCGCTCCATGAAGCGCTCGCCTTCGGAGTTGGTCAGGTAACCGCCTTCGCCGCGGGCGCCTTCGGTGATCAGGCAGCCGGCGCCGTAGATGCCGGTCGGGTGGAACTGCACGAATTCCATGTCCTGCAGCGGCAGGCCGGCGCGCAGCACCATGGCGTTGCCGTCGCCGGTGCAGGTGTGGGCCGAGGTGGCCGAGAAGTAGGCGCGGCCGTAACCGCCGGTGGCCAGGATGACCATCTGCGCCTGGAAGCGGTGCAGGGTGCCGTCGTCCAGCTTCCACGCGGTGACGCCGCGGCAGACGCCGTCTTCCATGATCAGGTCGAGGGCGAAGTACTCGATGAAGAACTCGGTGTCGTGCGCCAGCGACTGCCCGTACATGGTGTGCAGCATGGCGTGGCCGGTCCGGTCCGCCGCCGCGCAGGTGCGCTGGATCGGGGCCTCGCCGTAGTTCTTGGTCATGCCGCCGAAGGCGCGCTGATAGATCTTGCCTTCCTCGGTCCGCGAGAACGGCACGCCCCAGTGCTCCAGCTCATAGACGGCGGCCGGGGCGTTGCGGGTCAGGTATTCGATGGCGTCCTGGTCGCCCAGCCAGTCCGACCCCTTGACGGTGTCGTACATGTGCCAGCGCCAGTCATCCTGGCTCATGTTGCCGAGCGAGGCGGAGATGCCCCCTTGTGCCGCCACGGTGTGGCTGCGGGTCGGGAACACCTTGGTCACGCAGGCGGTGCGCAGGCCGGCTTGCGAGCAGCCCAGCGCGGCGCGCAGGCCGGAGCCGCCGGCCCCGACGACCACGACGTCGAACTTATGGTCGATGAACTTGTAGGCCGACATCAGATGGCTCCGGTGAGGGCGATCTTGACGATCGCGAACACACCCAGGGCGCCCGTGAGGACGCTGACGAACAGATTGAGAAGCAGCAGCGCCGTCTTGCTGGCGAAGCGCTCGATGTAATCCTCGATCACCACCTGCATGGCGTTCTTCAGGTGGATCAGGCCCACCACCAGCAGCAGCGACAGCAGGACCGCGTTGATCGGCTGGGCGATCCAGGCGACCGCGCCCTCATGATCGGCGCCCGCCAGGCGCAGGCCGGCGAAGACGCCCCACAGGACCAGGGGAACCGAAGCCAGGGCCGAGACGCGCTCGACGATGAAGTGGCCGACGCCGTGCTTGGCCGAGCCCAGGCCGTGGGCGCGCGAGCGCGGGGTGCGGAAGTTGGAGGAAGACGTGCTCACGACAGGGCCCCCGTGAAACCAGCGATGACCCAGACCACGACCGCGGCGACGACGCCGAAGGCGATGGCGACGACGCCGGTCATGTCCGCGGTCTTCGGCGTGAAGCCGTAGCCCAGGTCCCAGAAGGCCTGGCGGACGTTGTAGGCGAGGTTGAAGAACAGCATGACCGTGATGCCGAACAGAACGAGCTTGCCCAGCGGCGAGCCGACGACCTCGACATAGCAGGCGTAGTGGTCGGGGCCGGAGGCCAGGGCGACGGCCCAGCCGGCCAGAAGGATGGCGCCCAGGTACAGCGCGAAGATGCTGGCGCGGTGCAAAATGGAGCAGGCCATGGTCACATGCCAGCGCCACACCTGCAGGTGCGGCGACATCGGGCGCTGCGGAAGTCCCCCGTTGGGTGCGGTCATCAGACGTTCGGCCCCTGTTCGTCCTTATAAGTGCTGCGCCGCTTTTAAGCCGCGATCAGGGGGTGTCAACGAAACCGAGACTGTTGAGAATCGATCTCAACCCCTTGATGCGCAAGCTGCGCCAAGCTGACGCAGCCTGTATCGGCGTTATGGTAAAGAGGGGGTTGAAGGACGCGCGGCGCCTACTCCCGCACCTTCTCCAGCCAGCCCGCCGACCGCATCTCCTGCAGCCGCGACACGGTGCGCTCGAACTCGAACGCGCCGTCGCCTTTGGGATATAGGGTCTCCGGCTCCGCCTCGGCCAGGACGACGATCTTGGTCCCCGCCTCGTAAAGGGCGTCGACCAGGGTGTTGAACCGCTTGGCCGCGTCACGCCGTTCCGGCCGCAGCCGGGGCAGATCTTCCAAAAACACGGTGTGAAAGCGTTCGGCCACGGCCAGATAGTCCTGGGGCCCCAGCGGCTTGTCGCACAGCTCGGCGAACCCGGCCCGCAGCAGGCCGCCGGCCGCGCGGGGCAGGGCCAGCTTGCGGCCCATGACCTCGACCGTCGCGCCGGTCTCGGCCGCGCCGTCCAGCATGTCGGCCCACAGGCGGTCGAACTCGCGCCGGTTGTCCGGGTCGATGGGCGACAGCCAGATCCGCGCCGCCCGCAGGCGATCAAGGCGGAAATCCTTCGGGCCCGCCACGGTGATCACCTCCATCCGCGCCTTCAGCATGTCGATGAAGGGGGTGAACAGCTGGCGATTGATGCCGTTCTTGTACAGGTCCTCCGGCGGCCGGTTCGAGGTGGCGACCAGGGTCACCCCATGGTCGAACAGCCCCTCGAACAGCCGGCCCAGGATCATGGCGTCGGCGATGTCGGTGACCTGAAGCTCGTCAAAGCACAGCAGTCGTGCTTCCGAAGCGATCTTCTCGGCCGTCGGGGCGATGGGATCGTCGCCCTTGTGCTGGCCGAACCGCGCTTTGCGCGCCGCGGCGTCGCCCTTGCGCCAGGCGTCGATGTCGGCGTGGACCTCGGCCATGAAGGCGTGGAAGTGAATGCGGCGCTTGCGGGCCGTCGGCGCAGTCTCGAAGAACAGGTCCATGATCATGGACTTGCCCCGACCCACTGGCCCCCACAGATAGACGCCCTTCTGGCTCTTGGGCTTGCGGCCGAAGAACTTGAAGCCGGGCTCGCCGGCCGCGTCCAGGGCCGCCTCCAACCGGGCCAGGGTCTCGATCCCCGCCGCCTGGGCCGCATCGGGCATGATCTGACCCTGGGCGAGGCGGTCCTGATAGGCGGTGCGGATCGACATGGCCGTCTGACTAGCGGCCAGACGCCTCCCTGAAAAGCCGGAACGGCCGCCGACGCCGCCCGTTGCTCAACCGATCAGCAACAGGAGACGCCCCCATGGCCGAAGACAAGAACCCTCAGACCAGTGGCGAGGACCGCTCCTACGACCCCAACACGCCGCAGGCCAATCGCAGCATCCAGCAAGGCGGCGGCGTCGGCGCGCGTGATCTACGGCTTCAGGCTGACCCCACCCGCGAGCCAGGCCTGCCCGAGGACATCAAGCTGGAAGAGGAAGAGCCTAGCCTGAGCGACGCCGACCGCGACGAGGCCCGCGCTTCCGAAGAGCGGAGCGAAGTCGGCCGCCAGCCCTAAGGCCGACTTCCACGGCGCCGCGCGGCCCCCTATGGTCGCCGCGATGCCGTCCATCGAACGTCTTCTGGCCGAGGAGGCCGACACCGCCCGCCTGGGCCGGATCATCGCCCGCGCCCTGCGCAAGGGAGAGGCCGTCTGCCTCTACGGCCCCCTGGGCGCCGGCAAGTCGACCCTGGCCCGGGCGCTGGTCCGCGCCCTGACCACCCCGGACGAGGACGTGCCGTCCCCGACCTTCACCCTGGTCCAGTTCTACGACGGGCCGGACTTTCCTGTGGCCCACTTCGATCTCTACCGCCTGACCTCGCCGGACGAGGCCTATGAGATCGGGCTGGAGGAGGCGCTGGAGGACGGTGCGGCGGTGATCGAATGGCCGCAGCGGCTCGACGGAGCGCTTCCCGCCGACCGACTCGATATAGAGATCACGCCCGAAGGCGAGGGCCGCCGTGCGCGGCTGACCCGCCATGGCGCGTGGAGAGGGCGCGAGCTTGAGTTCTGATCGCAGCGCGGCCAAGGCCGCCTTCCTGGACGCCAACGGTTTTGGCGACGTCCGTCGCGAGGCCCTGAGCGGCGACGCCTCGACCCGCGCCTATGAACGGCTGCACCGGCCCGACGGCTCGACCCTGATCTTCATGGACCAGCCGCCCAAGGCCGAGACCCCGGCCTGCCCGCCGGACGCCACCCGCGAGGAGCGCCTCGCCTTGGGCTTCAACGCCGCCTATCGCCTAGCCGCCGGCCGGGTCGACGCCTTCGTGGCCTGCGCCCGGCACCTTAAGTCGCTTGGCCTGTCGGCCCCGACCATCCTGGCCTTCGACGCCGGGCTCGGCCTGGCGGTCCTGGAGGACCTGGGCGACGGCCTGTTCGCCGCCGAGATCGCCGCCGGGACCAACGAGATCCAGCTCTACGACGCCGCCGTCGACGCGCTGCTGGTGCTGCACGCCGCGCCGACGCCGGACAGGCTGTCCTATGGCGATGTCGAATGGCCGTTGCTGACCTATGACGACCTGGCCCTGAAGATGGCCCAGGACCTGCTGGTCGAATGGCTGCCGAAGCTGCGCACAGAGCTGTCCTTCGACGTCAAGGCGATCGCCGACTGGGAGACCCTGTGGGCGCCGATCCGCCAGCGGGCCGAGGCCGGCGCCTCGGTCTTCTGCCATCGCGACTATCACGCCGAGAACCTGCTCTGGCTGCCGGCCCGCGAAGGTCCGGCCCGCGTCGGCCTGATCGACTTCCAGGACGCGGTGAAGGCGCACCCGGCCTGGGACTTCTCCATGCTGCTGCACGACGCCCGCCGCCAGGTGACGCCGGACCTGGAGGAGCGCTGCCTGGCCCGCTACCTCGCCGCCCGGCCGGAGCTCGACGCCGGCCAGTTCCGCGCCGACTTCGCCGCCCTGGGCGCGCTGAATACCTGCCGCATCATCGGCATCTTCGCCCGCCTGGTGATCCGCGAACTCCAAGCCGCGCTACGAGGCCTTCCTGCCGCGCCTTTGGGGCTATCTGGACCGCACCCTGGCCGAGCCGTCCATGGCGCCGCTGAAGGCCTGGCTCGATGCGAACGTGCCGGTGGAGAGCCGCCGATGAGCGCCCCCCAGACCGCGCCCAAGACAGCGATGGTCCTGGCCGCCGGCCTCGGCACCCGCATGCGGCCCCTGACCAACGACCGGCCCAAGGCTCTGGTCGAGGTCGGCGGCAAGGCCCTGATCGACCACATGCTCGACCGCCTGGTCGCCGCCGGTGTCGAGACCGCCGTGGTCAACGTCCACTACTTCGCCGACCTGATGGAAGCCCATCTGGCCAAGCGCACCGACCTGCGCATCGTCATCTCCGACGAGCGCGCTCAGGCCCTGGAGACTGGCGGCGGCATCAAGCAGGCCCTGCCCTTGCTGCCAGCCGACGCCTTCTGGGTGGCCAATATCGACTCCGTCTGGATCGAGGACGACGGCCTGGCCCTCGACACCGTGGCCCGGAGCTGGGACCCGACACGCATGGACGTCTGCCTGCTCACCGCCTCCACGGGCGGCTCCCTCGGCTTCCACGCCACGGGCGACCTCTTCCTATCCGAGACCGGGAAGGTGCGCTTCAAGGACCAAGGAGAGACCGCACCCCTGGTCTATGTGGGCGTCCACATCGCCAAGCCCTCGGTCGTCGTCGACGGTCCTGAAGGTCCCTTCGGCCTGCTGCCGATCTGGAAGGGGCTGACCGCCCAAGGGCGGGTTCACGGCGTCGCGCCCAAGGGGCTGTGGATGCACGTCGGCGACCCCGCCGCCCGGGAGGCGGCCGAGGCGCGACTGCGGTGACGCCGGTCTTCGACACTCCGGGGCCGCGCTGGTTCTCGATCCCGGCGCACCGCCCCTTTGTCGAGGATCTGGCCGCCGGCCTGCACGCCCGGCTGTCGCCGCTGGGGCCCGAGGCTCTTTCTCAGGCCGTCGTCCTGACGCCTACCCGCCGTGGGGCCCGCGCCCTGGCCGAGGCCTTCGTCGCGGTCTCTGGCGGCAAGGCCCTGCTGCTGCCGCAGATCCGCGCCCTGGGCGATCTGGACGAGGGCGAGCCGCCGTTCGAGCCGGGCGACTTGGCGCTGGACCTGCCGCCCGCCGTCTCGTCCTGGCGCCGCCGGTTCGAGCTGGCCCGCATCGCCGCCGATCACGCCCACCTGCTGCAACGAGAGCTCGACGCCTCCGGCGCTCTGGAGATGGCCGACGCCTTGGCCGGCTTTCTCGACAGCGCCCAGATCGAGGAGATCGCGGCTCGAGGCCGGCTGGAAAGCCTGGTCGACGGCGATCTCGCCAAGCACTGGCAGGTCTCCGCCAAGTTCCTGACCGCCGCCCTCGACGCGTGGGCCGACCGGCTGCGCGAACTGGACCTGATCGATGTGTCCGAGCGGCGGGTGCGCCTGCTGCGCGCCCTCGGCGAGTTATGGAAGGCCCAGCCGCCCCAGGGCGTTATGATCGCCGCCGGCTCCACCGGCACCGCCCCCGCCACCGCTGATCTGCTGGCGGTGATCGCCGGCCTGCCGCAGGGCGCCGTGGTGCTGCCGGGCCTAGATGAAGGCCTGGCCGAAAGCGCCTGGGCCGATGTCGGCGAGCAGCACCCCCAGGGCGCCATGAAGCGCCTGCTGCATCGGGCCTGCGCCGACCGCGACGACGTCCGGCCCTGGACGCCGGAAGCCGACAGCCAGGGACGCTGGCGCCGCCGCCTGGTCAACGAGGCCCTGCGCCCGGCCGAGGCCACCGCCGACTGGCTGACCCAAATCGCTCGCCTCCGCGCCGAGGCGCCGGCTGGCGTCGATCCCTTTACCGAGGGGCTCAAAGGCCTGTCCGTCGCCGCCGCCCGGACGGAGGAGGAGGCGGCCCTGGTCTGCGCCCTGCTGCTGCGCGAGGCGCTGGAGACGCCGGGCCTGACCTGCGCCCTGGTCACGCCGGACCGCGAGCTGTCCCGCCGGGTCGGCGCGCGCCTGGCCCGCTGGGGCGTCGCCGCCGATGACTCCGCCGGCGCCGACCTGGCCGGCTATCCCGTCGCCGTACTTGCCGATCATGTGGCCGCCCTCGGCGCCGATCCGCTCGATCCCGTCCGCCTGTTGGCCGTGGCCAAGCACCCGCTCGTTCGCCTCGGCCTGGATGAGGCGAAGCTGGCCGACGCTCGCCGCCGTCTGGAGGGCAAGGGTCTGCGCGGCCCGCGTCCGCCCAGCCGCGAGCGCCTGTTCGAAAAGCTGAAGGACGAGCCGGACGCCGCCGACCTCGCCCGCCGCCTGTTCGCCGCGCTTGATCTGGCCTCGGATGTCTTCGCGGGTGGAGAGGCCTCTCCTCCCGACGCCGCCTCGGCCCTGGCGCGCGCGATGGAGGCCCTGGCCGACGGTCCCGACGGCTACGGCGCCCTGTGGAACGGCGCGGGCGGCGAGGGGCTGGGCGGTCTGCTGGCCGCCCTGTCGGGCGAGGGCGACGGCCTGCCCGCCGCCACGCCCGCAGGCTTCCACGACCTGCTTGGCCGGCTGATCGGCGGCGAGAGCGTGCGCACCGGCGGGGCGACCCATCCGCGTCTGCGCATCCTCGGCGCCATCGAGGCCCGTCTGGTCCGCGCCGACCGCCTGATCCTGGCCGGGCTGGAGGAGGGCGTCTGGCCCAAGGCGCCGCCCACCGACCCCTTCCTGTCGCGGCCCATGCGCAGCGCCCTTGGGCTGCCGCCGCCCGAGCGCCGCGTCGGCCTGTCGGCCCACGACTTCGCCCAGGCGGCCAGCGCCCCGGAGGTCGTGCTGGTCCATAGCGAACGGCGCGGCGGCGCTCCCGCCGTGGAATCGCGCTGGCTGTGGCGGCTGCGCACCCTGGCCAAGGGGGCGGGCGCTACCCTGCCCGAGCGTCACGACGTCCTGGAATGGGCGCGGGCCATCGACGCGCCTAAGACCTACGACCCGGTCAAGCGCCCGGCCCCCAAGCCGCCCGTCGAACATCGCCCCCGCGAGATGCCGGTCACCCGCATCGAGGCCCTGACCCGTGACCCCTACGCCGTGTGGGCGCGGGGCATCCTGAACCTCAAGCGCATCGACCGACCGGACGAGCCGGTGGATGTCAGGGCCCGCGGCACCGCCATCCACCGCGCCTTCGAGCAGCTGGTCCTCAAGCACCCGCATCCCGGTCCGCTGCCGGATGATCTCGCCGAGACCTTCCGCACCCTCTACCTCGACGCCCTGCGCCAGGAGGGCATGCCCGACGCCGCCCTGGTCCGCGAGGCGGCCCTGGCGACCGAAGCCGCCGCATGGGTCGCCGACCTGGAGGCCCGCCGCCGTGAGCACTCGGCCCGCATCGTGGTCGAACAGTCGGGCAAGGTCGTCTTCCCCAGCGCCCTGGGCGACTTCACCCTGACCGCCAAGACCGACCGCATCGAGGTGACCGCCGACGGGGTGGGCCACATCCTCGACTACAAGACCGGCGCCGCTCCGACCGCCAAGATGGTTGAGGCGGGCTTCTCGCCCCAGCTGACCCTGACCGCCGCCATCCTGCTGCGCGGCGGGTTCGAAGGCATTCACGACGTCGCGCCGGGCGACCTGACCTATCTGCGCGTCACCGGCCGCAAGCCGGCGGGGCAGGAGGTGACCATAGCGGCCGCCGGGGGCGAAAGCCTGGACGCCGCGGACGCCGCCTTCGAGGGTCTGCGCCGTCTGATCGACCGCTACGCCGACCCGGAGCAGCCTTACCTCTCGCGCGTCGCCCCGCAGTTCGTGAAGGACCACGCCGGCGACTACGCCCACCTGGCGCGGGTGTTCGAATGGTCCACGGCCGGCGAAGACGGAGGTGACGAATGACCGTCTTCGATCCTCAGGCCATCGCCGCCGATCCGGCCATCAACGCCTTCGTCACCGCCAACGCCGGCTCGGGCAAGACCAAGACCCTGATCGACCGGGTGGCGCGCCTGCTGCTGTCCGGCGCCGCGCCCGAGGCGATCCTCTGCGTGACCTTCACCAAGGCCGCCGCCGCCGAGATGCAGCGCCGCCTGTTCGAGACGCTTGGCGGCTGGTCGGTGCTGGACGACGCCCGCCTGGCCGAGGCCCTGAGCAAGCTGGAGGGCGCCGACGCCCCCCGCGACCTGTCCAAGGCCCGCGCCCTGTTCGCCCGCGCCCTGGAAACCCCCGGCGGCCTGAAGATCCAGACCATCCACGCCTTCTGCGAAAAGCTGCTGCGCCGCTTCCCGCTGGAGGCCGGCGTCTCGCCCGGGTTCACGGTGATGGACGACGCGGCGGCCGCGGCCTTGGCCGAGGCCGCCCGTCGCCGCACGGCGCTGGAGGCGCAGAAGGGCGGCCTGCTGGGCGAGGCCTATGCCCGTTTCTCGGTGGCCCTGGATTTCCAGGCCTTCCAGACCATGTTCCGCACCTTCGAGGACCGGCGCGGCGCCATCGCCGCCTATGTCGATCGCTGCGGCGGCTTCGTCGAGACCATGTCCGACATCTGGCGGGTCTGCACCAACAGCACCGAGCAGCGTGATCCGGAGACCATCGGGGCCGACTTCATGGCGCGGCTGGACCGTGCGTTGTGGCGCGACATCGCCGAGGTCCTGGCGACCGGCGGCAAGACCGACCTCAAATGCGCCGAGCTGATGGCCGCCATCGCCGACAACCCGGACGCGACGTTCGAGGACGCCCTGGTCCCGCTGTTCACCGAGAAGGGCGAGGGAACGCCCGCGACCTGGCCCATGAAGACCAGCGGCCTGAAGAGCCGCGAGGACCTGCGCGGCCCGCTGCTGGATCAGCAGAACGCGCTGGAGGAGGTCCGCGCCCTGATCCGTGCCGCCCGCGTGGCGGCCGACACCGTGGACGTCCTGCTGCTGGCCTGGACCTACACCAAGGCCTACGAGGCCGAGAAACGGGCGCGGGGCGCGCTCGATTTCACCGACCTGATCGAGCACGTCCACCAGCTGCTGACCCGCCGCTCCGACGCGGCCTGGGTGCTGTTCAAGCTGGACGGTGGTGTCGACCACATCCTGGTCGACGAGGCCCAGGACACCGCCCCCGAACAGTGGGCGATCCTGCGCGAGCTGACCGGCGAGTTCTTCAGCGGCGCCGGCGCGCCGGGCTGGCGCAAAGGGACCGATGAGCGGACCCTGTTCGTGGTCGGCGACGAGAAGCAGTCGATCTACTCGTTCCAGGGCGCCGACCCCGAGCGTCTGCTGATCGAGACCCAGCGCTATATCGGCCTGATCGAGGCGGTGGGCCGCGTGGCCAAGGGCGTGCCCCTGACGGTCTCCTACCGCTCCACCAAGCAGGTGCTGTCCTTCGTAGACGCCCTGTTCGAGGCGCCGGAGATGCGCGCCGGGGTGCCGCCGCCGGCCGGCGAGGACCGGGTGATCCACCGTCCGTTCCGTATCGAACACGCCGGCTGCGTTGATCTGTGGCCCCTGGAGCAGGAGATCAAGGAGGGCGAGCGCGACGCCTGGGACGCGCCCCTCGACGTAGAGGGCGTCCAGAGCGCCAACCGCCGCCTGGCCCGCCGCATCGCCGCCGAGATCAAGGCCCTGCTGGCGCGGGGCGATGCGATCTTCGACAAGGAGACCCGGGCGTGGCGTCCGGCCACGGCCGGCGACGTCCTGATCCTGGTCCGCCGGCGCAAGGCGCTGTTCGAGGACATCCTGCGGGAGCTGAAGCACGCCGGCCTGCCCGTGGCCGGCGCCGACCGTCTGGCCCTGTCGGCGCACATCGCCTTCGACGACCTGCTGGCCCTGGCCCGCTTCGCCCTCTATCCGCGTGACGAGCTGACCCTGGCGGCCCTGCTGAAGAGCCCGTTCTGCGGCCTGACCGACGACCAGCTCTATGCCCTGGCCCATGGCCGCAAGGACAACCTGTGGCGGGTGGTCCGCGACCAGGCAGACGGCCCGTCCGGCTTCCTGCGCTGGGCGCGGGGCGAGGCGGGCCGCCGACCGTTCGAGTTCTTCTCCCGCGCCCTGAACTTCAGCGGGCCGGACGGCGTCTCCATGCGCTCGCGCATGCTGACCCGCCTGGGGGCCGAGGCCGCCGACGCCCTCGACGAGTTCTTGGCTCAGGTCCTGGCCGCCGAGCAGCGCGGGGTGAACGATCTGGAGGCCCTGGTCGCCGACTTCGCCGCCCTCGATATCACCGTCAAACGCGAGATGGAGGGCGCTCGAGCGGAGGTGCGGGTGATGACCGCCCACGGCTCCAAGGGGCTGGAGGCGCCCATCGTCATCCTGCCGGAAATGGCCCTGAAGGACGCTTCGCGCGGCTCGCCGCTGCTGGCCACCGCCGAAGGCGGCTTCCTGTGGTGCGCTTCGTCGAAGAACGATTGCGAAGCCTCCGCCGCCGCCCGCGAACGGCGCAAGACCAAGGACCAGGAAGAGGGGCTGCGCCTCCTCTACGTGGCCCTGACCCGGGCCAGGGACCGCCTGATCCTCTGCGGCCGTATCGACGCCCGCACCAAGCTGGAAAACGTCGCCGGCTGGTACGGTGCGGCCGCCGCCGCCTTCGGCCACCCCGAGATCGCGCCCGACGTCCGCACCCTGGGCGAGGGCGATGGAAGCTATCGCCGCTATGGCCCCGACCCGATGCGTCTGCCCCTGGCCGAGGCGGTGGTCGCCGCGCCGGTCCTCCTGCCGGCCTGGGTGCGCCAGTCGGCGACGCCGGAGCGGCCGGACGTCCGCTACGCCGCCCCGTCCATGCTGGGCGAGGACGAGACCACCAAGGCGCCGTCGCCCCTGGCGCGGGTGGCAGGCCTGGGCCGTTATCGGCGCGGGACCATCATTCACCGTCTGCTTCAACTGCTGCCGGACATCGCCCCGGCCGAGCGGCCCGCCGCCGCCCGTCGCCTGCTGACCGGCGAGCGGGACCTGACCGACGACCAGCGCGCCGAGATGGCCCAGGCCGCCCTCACCGTCCTGGACGACGCCCGCTTCGCCGAGGTGTTCGGCCCCGGCTCCCGCGCCGAGGTGGCTCTTGCCGGCGCGGCCAGGAGCCTGCCCGGCGGTCTCGCCGTATCCGGTCGCGTGGACCGTCTGGTGGTGCTGCCCGACCGCGTTCTGGTGGTGGACTTCAAGACCAATCGCCCGGCCCCGGAGCGGATCGAGGACGCCGACGACGCCTATCTGGTGCAGATGGCGGTCTATGCCGCCGTCCTGGCCGAGGTGTTCCCCAACAGGGCTGTCGAGGGCGCGCTGGTGTGGACCGACGGTCCCAAACTGATGCCCGTTCCAGAAAAGGTGATGGCCCAAGCGCTCACCCGACTGGTCCGCAACAGTTGATGCGGCGGAACCTGCGCCCTACATCTTTCGCTGAAAGAACGCGCGGGCGATTCCCGCCGCGATGAGGAGCTATCGCCAATGAGCACCGTCACGGTGACCGACGAATCCTTCGAAGCCGACGTGCTGAAGGCCGACAAACCCGTCCTGGTCGATTTCTGGGCCGAGTGGTGCGGTCCCTGCAAGCAGATCGCGCCCGCCCTGGAGCAGATCTCCGAGGAGCTGGCCGACGTGGTGACCGTCGCCAAGGTCAATATCGAGGACAGCCCGACGACCCCGTCCCGCTACGGCGTGCGCGGCATCCCGACCATGATGCTGTTCCGCAACGGCCAGATGGCGTCGATGAAGGTCGGCGCCATGCCCAAGCAGAAGATCCTGGAATGGCTCAACGAGGCTGGCGTCCAGCCGGCCTGAGCGGTCCAGAACTAAACCAGCGGAACGGCCCGTCTCCTCGAGGAGGCGGGCCGTTTTCGCTTTTCGGATCAGGCCAGGCCGTCGAGGCCGTCATAGGGGGCGCTGGTCCCCAGGATGCTGACCCCATAGGTCGCCTTGCCGGCATAGAGGTCGGCGTAGAAGTCGCGGACGGCGTCGTCATAGACGCCGACGCCGCCTTGCAGGCCCTTGTGCATCAGGAAGCCCGCCGCCGCCGCCTTGGCTCCGATGTCGCCCCCGCCCAGCGCCTTGAAGTAGGCCTCCTGGGCGACGACGTAGTCGATGGCGGCGCTGACATTGACGCCCTTGGCCGCCGCCTCGCTGTTTCCGATGATGGCGGCATAGAGCTTGGTGACCGCCGCCTTGAAGTCGAGCGCGCCATAGGCGGCCGTGAAGGCGCTGGCCCCTTCGCCTTTCACGCCCAGGTTCACCGCCATGTTGATGTAGCGGTTCTCGGCGTTCAGCAGGGCATAGGTCGGATCGGTCAGATCAGCCGGATTGCTCGGGCTGTCCACCAGATAGGTCATGCCCGCCTGGGTCGGAATCTTGCCGGTGAAGAACTGATAGACCTGCAGGGCGACGCCGGTGGTGTCAGAGCCGAACTCGACCATCTTGTTCAGGAACTGAGACGGGGTGGCGGTCCCGGCGTTCAGCTGGGTCACCCATTTCGCCATCTCCTGGGCCTCGGCGTAGAACTCGTTCTTCACCTTCTGGCCCGTGGGCGTGGTCAGGAACTCCTCCATCGCCTTGGAGGAGGTGGCCGCGATCCCGGCCAGGGCCTTGAAGGCGTCCTGCACCTGCTGGACCGAAGGCGTCACCACCGGATTGGTCGGGGTGGTGGGCGTGCCGCCGCCGGTGATCTCGCTCAGCGGCGTGCTGGGCGGATACTTCAACAGGGCGTCCTTCAGTGTCTGCACGCCGATGTCGATCAGGCCCGGATTGGCCTCCACGGTCTTCAGCGCCGCGTCGATCTCCGGCGTCAGCACGCCGAGGCTCTGCAGCATCGCGCGGATGTCGCTGAACTTGAAGCTGGACTTGATCAGGCCCGCGTCCACCAACTGGATGAGCCAGGAAAAGTCCCCGATCGTCGGTACGGTCGCCATGTGATGAAATCCCCATCTGCCTTGGCCGGACTAGGCTCCGGCCTTCCCGGGCGGGGACGTTAGGGATCGCCGTTGGGCGGCGGCATCCCCGATTCAGGGGGTGTCAGACCAGGCCGCGCCGGGCCGCCTCCAGCGCCGCCTCCGCCCGCGAGGCGATGTTCAGTTTGCGATATACGGTCTTCACATAGCCGGCGACCGTGTGGTCGCTGATTCCCAGGACCCGGGCGGCCTCGCCCACCCGCAGGCCCCGGCCGAGCAGGGCCAGCACCTCGGTCTCGCGCGGTGTCAGGGGCTCCAGATCCTCGGATGAAACGGGCGGCGCGGCGCGGAAATGCTCCAGCATCCGCCGGGCGATGGATGGCGACAGCGGCGGCTCGCCGCGTCCGATCCGCTTCAGCGCCTCGACGAAGGCGGCGGTGTCCTGATCCTTGAGCAGATAGCCCTGGGCGCCCGCCGCGATGGCGTCGAACAGATGCGCGTCGTCGTCGAAGATGGTGGTGACGATGGGCGTGGCGGCCGGGTGCTCGCGGGTCAGCTCCCGCACCAGATCGACCCCCGACCCGTCCGGCAGGCCGATGTCCACCAGGGCCACGTCCGGCGTGCGCCACTGCAGGGATTCACGGGCGCCGCGCAGATCGTCCACCGCCACGATCTCGATATCGAAGGCCTGGTCCAGCGCCCCGACCAGCCATTCGCGGGTGGCCGACTGGTCCTCGACCACCAGCCCCTTGAGCCGTTGCGTGCTGTCTGGGTTCGGCATGATGGCGCCCTGTCCGTCCGAGGGCGGCACCTTAGGGGCGGCCTCCCGCCCTGCTCATCCCCTGAACGGGGGAGGTCATGGGATGCTCAGCGGCAGGGACAGGGCGACGCCCGCCCCCCGCGCCTGGCCGGGGAAGGTCAGCTCGCCGCCCAACTCGTCGATCCGTCGGCTCATGTTGCGCAGGCCCGATCCGCCGACGCCGTCTCCGACCCGCTCTCCCAGGCCGACGCCGTCGTCGCTGACAGTGGTGTGAAGCCGGCCGTTCTCCACCAGGACCGCGACGCTGACGCGTGAGGCCTGGGCGTGCCGGATGGCGTTGCTGATCATTTCCCGGTGGGCGGAGATCAGGGCGCGATAGGTGCGATAGTCCAGCAGGGCGTCGTCCGCCTCCGTGGCCGGGGTCTCCCAGTCCAGCGCCAGGCCCGCCGACTCCAGCCGCCGGGCGGTCTCGTGGCGCAGATCGGCCACCACCTGGCTCAGCGGCAGGCCGTCGCCGGTCATGCCGCTGACGATCACCCGGATGTCGCCCAGGGCTTCGCGCACCGCCTCGCGGGCGCCGGGCAGGTCCTTGGTGTGCAGGCCCGACAGCAGGCGGGCGCCGACATCGTCGTGCAGGTCGCGGGCGATACGGCGGCGCTCCTCGATGACCCCGCGCTCATAGGCCTCGCGGCTGTCCTGGACGTGGCTCATCATCGCCGCCAGTTGCCGCGCCAGCTTCAGGTGCGGCCGGCCGAACAGTCCGCGTCCTCGCCAGGGGTACTGCAGGGCCAGGGCGGGGCTGTCGGCGGTGGCTGGCAGGGTCAGGCGCAGGCCGTCCTCGCTGGCCTGGGGCGTCGCCGGCCCGTTCCCCAGCGGCGTGACGTCCAGGGGTTCGAACAGCCGGTTCAGCAGTTCACGCCAACGGTCGCCGCGCTCACGCCGGCTGCCGCCGAAGGCGACCTCGATCACAGCGTTGAACAGTTCATGGTCCGCCAGGGTTCGCCGCGCCACCATCCGCCGCCACAGCCAGTCGCGCAGCGGCAGATAGGCGAAGGCCACCATCAGCAGGGACAGGCCCAGCGCCGGCCCCTGATCCAGCGGCAGGGTCATGACCAGCACCAGGTCCAGGATCACGAAGGCCGCCGCCGCCCCGGCGTAGAACAGGATGGCGAAGGCCCAGTCCTTCAGGTCGAACAGGCGATAACGGCGAAGTCCCAGGGCGACCCCGATGTGGATCAGCAGGAAGAAGCCGAAAGCGTAGCCCTGCGGCATGGCCGGGGCGAAGCCGAGCACCTGCGGCGCGGCCATCATCGCCACGAAGGCGCCCGCCCCGATGGCCACCGAAAGGCCCAGCCACAGCAAGGCCGCGCGGGAGGTCGGGTCCTTTCTCACCGCCACGGCCTGAGCCAGGATGGCGACCAGGATCAGTCCCATCTCGGTGACGACCGGCAGGTGATAGGCGGTCGCCACGTCCGGCATCAGACGCAGCAGGGTCGCCGCTCCCCAGGCCCCGAAGACAACCGGCGCCGCCAGCAGCCCGACCATCGGGACCAGTCGCTTCGGATAGCTCAGGAAGACATTGATCATCGCCACGCCGAACAGGCTGGCGCCCACATAGTTGAGCTCGCACAGCGCCCGGAACAGCGGTGCGGCCAGGGCCAGCTCACGGGTGCTGTAGATCGCCGCCGCGTGGGTGAAGGTCAGCATGGCCAGGCCGGTCAGGGCGAACATCCGCGCCGCCCACTCGCCGGGCCGCAGGGCCCACACCCAGGCCGAGATCAGCAGTCCGCCGAAGCCGACCCCGATCTGGAACCAGAAGCCGAAGGGCAGGTCGCCGATCGCGGCGGGACGGGGCGTGATCTCGACCGTCCGCTCGCCGCCGTCCGCCCTGCGCAGGCCCAGGGTGACGGAGTTCTTGCGCCAACAGGTCGGAAAGCGCCGCCTGCCGCGCCATGAAGCGTTCACGGGCGGCGAAGTTGTCTATGACGTCCGGCTCTTCGATCAGGTCGTCAGGATGAAGCTGGAACGTGGCCGGGCCGGCGCTGATGGACAGAAGCCGCTCGCCAGCCCGGACGCCTTGGGAGGGCCGCTCGACGACCACGGCGCCATCCGGTCTGGCCGCCAATTCCAGGCCGAGGCGTGGTGTGGAAAGCGCCGCGGCTGTCGCCGCGATCAGGGCGGCGATCCCTAGAAGCACGGCCGCCACCATGGTCACCACTGGCGACCTCGAACCCAGAACCCCCACGCTCCCCCCTGCGCACTTGTTCTAATTGTCGCAAGCTGACGTCACGAACGCCGGCACGGCAAGGTGTTGCGGGGGTGGCTGCGACCGGGAGCCGCACCTGGAGGCTGCAAGGCCGCGCCTCAGCGCGGCCAGGTTTCTTCCGAACGGGCGAGAATCTCACCGGCCAGATAGAGCGAGCCGGCGGCCACGATATGGGGCGGGCCGTCCTGCATCAGGGCTTCGGCCAGGGCCGCGTCGATGTCGGGACAGGCGACAGCGCGCAGGCCGGCGGCCTTGGCGGCCAGAGCCAGAGTCACCGGATCGGCGGCGGCGTCAGCCTCGAACCCGGTGGTGAAGATCACGGGATTCAGGGGCGCCAGGGCCTGGAAGAAGCCGTCGGCATCCTTGTTGGCCAGCAGGCCGGCGATCACCACCACGGGGCGGCCGTCCTTCACCGACAGGTGGCCGAGCGCGTCGGCCAGGGCGTGGGCGGCGTGCGGATTGTGGCCGCCGTCGAGCCAGAAGTCGGTTCCAGCCACCCGCGCCTTCAGGGCGAAGGGGCCGGCGGTCAGGCGCTGGAAGCGCGCAGGCCACACCGCGGACGACACGCCCTTGGCCACAGCCTCGTCGTCGATGCGCGGATCGCCCAGTGTCAGCAAAGCGGCGACGGCGAGGCCGGCGTTGTCGATCTGGTGCGCCCCGAAGAGCGAGGGTTCGGGCAGATCGAGGAGCCGGTCCTCCATCTGCACCAGCAGGCGGCCATCCGCGCTCCAGGCGTCGAAGTCGCGGCCCATCAGGGTCAGGGGCGAGCCGGCGCGTTCGGCCTGGGCCTCGATGACCGCCTGGGCCTCGTCCTGCTGGCGGGCGCTGACGGTCTTGCCGCCGCGCTTGATGATCCCGGCCTTCTCGCCGGCGATGGTCGCCAGGTCGGCGCCCAGGAACTCGCGGTGGTCGATGTCCACCGGAGCGATGACGCTGACCTGCGGGGCCGCAATGACGTTGGTGGCGTCCAGCACCCCGCCCAGGCCCACCTCCAGCAGCAGCAGGTCGGCCGGCGCCTCGGCGAAGGCAAGCAGGGCGGCGGCGGTGGTGATCTCGAAGAAGGTGATCGGCTGGCCGTCATTGGCCGCCTCAACCCGGTCGAGGATCTCGGCCAGGTGGTCGTCCTCGATCAGCTTGCCGCCCAGGCGGATTCGCTCGGCGAAGCGGACCAGATGGGGCGAGGTGAAGACGTGGACCTTCAGGCCCGCCGCCTCGGCGATCGCCCGCACGAAGGCGACGGTCGATCCCTTGCCGTTTGTGCCG
Organism: Caulobacter sp. 73W; assembly: GCF_041021955.1. Classification (GTDB taxonomy): domain Bacteria; phylum Pseudomonadota; class Alphaproteobacteria; order Caulobacterales; family Caulobacteraceae; genus Caulobacter. The sequence goes on along the minus strand of NZ_CP158375.1, from coordinate 2,012,235 downwards.
GCCACGTGGATGGTCGGCGGCAGGCGGTCGTGAGGATCGCCCAGGGCCACGCAAAGGCGGCGCATGCGCTCCAGCGACAGGTCGATCTTCTTGGGATGCAGCGCCTGCAGCCGCGCGAGGGCGGCGTCATGGGCGCGAAGGTGATCGCTCATCGGCGTCGAGGCGGCTTACGCCGCCTTCTTGCGCGCCCGGCCCATCATCAGGGTGTTGAGGATCGAGCCCAGCACCACCGGCAGCTCCTTGCGGGCGGTGACGCGGTCGACCATGCCCTTCTCGACGAGGAACTCCGAGCGCTGGAAGCCCGGCGGCAGGGTCTCGCGGATGGTCTGCTCGATCACGCGCTGGCCGGCGAAGCCGATCAGGGCGCCCGGCTCGGCCAGGTGGACATCGCCCAGCATGGCGTAGGAGGCGGTGACGCCGCCCGTGGTCGGGTCGGTCAGCACCACGATGTAGGGCAGGCCGGCGGTCTTCAGCTTCTGGATCGCCAGGGTCGTGCGGGCCATCTGCATCAGCGACAGGGCGCCTTCCTGCATCCGGGCGCCGCCGGCGGCGGTGTAGATGACCAGCGGGGCGCCACGCGCGACGGCGGCCTCGGCGGCGGCGATGAAGCCTTCACCGGCGGCCATGCCCAGCGAACCGCCCATGAAGGCGAAGTCCTGGACCAGGACCACGGTCGGCAGGCCGGCGATCTGGCCGAAGCCGATGGCCATGGCGTCTTGCTCGCCGGTCTTCTTGCGGGCCTCGATGAGGCGCTGCTTGTACGGTTTGCCGTCCGAGAACTTCAGCGGGTCCTCGGTCACCTGCGGGCTCGGCAGGATCTCGTGCTTGCCGTCGTCGAAGGTGTAGCGGAAGCGCGCGTCAGGCCCGATCCGCATGTGACGCCCGGCCGGGGTGACCCACAGGGCCGCCTCCAGATCGGGGCGATAGATCATTTCGCCGGTGTCCGGGCATTTGACCCACAGGTTGTCCGGGGTCTCGCGCTTGACGAAGGCGCCGCGCACGCCCGGCGCGATCTTGGCCAGCCAGCCGCCACGCGAGCGCTCGCCGCCGGCGGCCTTGGCCGCTTTTTCGGTCTTCTTGGGGTCTTGGGGGTCCGCCATAGCCATAGCCTTCACCACTCAAGCCTTCTTGGAACGTGCGAAGCGCACAGCGTTAGCAAGCTCTTCAGCTTTGGAAAGAACCGCCGAAGTCACGTTTTTGTTCGATGACAAATTCGATTCCAGCGCGTCGATCAGCGCCGAACCGACCACGGCGGCGTCGGCGACCCGCGCCACGGCGGCCGCCCGTTCGGGCGACTTGATGCCGAAACCCACCGCCACGGGCAGGCCCGAAGCGGCCCGGACCCGCGCCACGGCGGGCGCCACGGCGTCGGCGTCGGCTTCCAGCACGCCGGTCACCCCGGCGACGGAGACATAGTAGACGAAGCCCGAGGTGCGCTTGACCACGACCGGCAGGCGCGCGTCGTCGGTGGTCGGGGTCGCCAGGCGGATCAGCGAAAGATTCGCCGCGTCCAGGGCGTCGACCAGCGGATCGGCCTCTTCCGGCGGGCAATCGACGACGATAAGGCCGTCGGCCCCGGCTTCGGCCGCGTCACGGGCGAAGGCCTCGAAGCCGTAGTTCACCAGCGGGTTCAGATAGCCCATCAGGATCACGGGCGTGTCCTGGTCGCCCTCGCGGAAGGCGCGGACGGTGGCGAGGACGCCCTTGGTGGTCATCTTGCCGGCCAGGGCGCGCTGGCTGGCGCGCTGGATGGTCGGGCCCTCGGCCATGGGGTCCGAGAACGGGAAGCCCAGCTCGATGATGTCGGCCCCGGCGGCGGGCAGGCCGCGCATGATCTCCAGCGCGGTCGCGGCGTCGGGATCGCCGGCCATGATGTAGGCGATGAACGCGGCGCGGTCCTCGGCGGCCAGCGCGGCGAAGCGGCGGTCGATGCGGTCCTTGGTCAAATCTGGCGTCCCAGGGCGTCGGCCACGGTGAAGATGTCCTTGTCGCCGCGACCCGACAGGCAAAGGGCGATGACGCCGTCCTTGCCCACGTCGCGCGCCACCTCGCCCAGCTTGGCCAGGGCGTGGGCGCTTTCCAGGGCCGGAATGATGCCTTCGAGCTCGGCGCACAGCTGGAAGGCTTCCAGGGCCTCCTTGTCGGTGCAGGTCAGGTACTGGGCCCGGCCCACGTCGTGCAGCCACGAATGCTCCGGCCCGATGCCCGGATAGTCCAGGCCGGCGGAGATGGAGTGGGCGTCCAGAATCTGGCCGTCGTCGTCCTGCAGCAGATAGGTGCGGTTGCCGTGCAGAACGCCCGGGCGGCCGCCGGTCAGGGACGCGGCGTGCTTGTCGGTGTCCAGCCCGTGGCCGGAAGCCTCGACGCCATAGATCCGCACGCCCTCGTCATTGAGGAACGGGTGGAACATGCCGATGGCGTTGGAGCCGCCGCCGACGCAGGCGACCACGGCGTCCGGCAGGCGGCCTTCCAGCTCCAGGATCTGTTCGCGGGTTTCCGAGCCGATCACGGCCTGGAAATCGCGGACCATGGCCGGATAGGGGTGCGGGCCAGCGGCGGTGCCGATCAGGTAATAGGTGTCGGCCACGTTCGTGACCCAGTCGCGCATGGCCTCGTTCATGGCGTCCTTCAGGGTCGCCGCGCCGGAGGTCACGGGACGCACTTCGGCGCCCAGCAGGTTCATGCGGAAGACGTTGGGCTTCTGACGGGCCACGTCCGTGGCGCCCATGTAGACCACGCAGGGAAGGTCGAAGCGGGCGCAGACCGTGGCCGATGCGACCCCGTGCTGGCCGGCGCCGGTCTCGGCGATGATCCGGGTCTTGCCCATGCGTTGGGCCAGCAGGATCTGGCCCATGCAGTTGTTGATCTTGTGCGCGCCGGTGTGATTCAGCTCTTCGCGCTTGAAATAGATCTTCGCGCCGCCGAAGTGCTTGGTCAGGCGCTCGGCGAAATAGAGCGGGCTCGGACGGCCCACATAGTGGGTCAGGTAGCCCTTCAGCTCGGCCTGGAACGCCGGATCGGCCTTGGCCTCGGCATAGGCGCGGTCCAGTTCCAGGACCAGCGGCATCAGGGTTTCGGCCACGTAGCGGCCGCCGAACTCGCCGAAGCGGCCGGCGGAATCCGGATAGGCCGTGTAGTCGTTGGGCTTTGCGGTCAGGCTCAAGTGAGGCTCAGGCGCGGCGTACGGCGATCAAGGGGCCGTTACAAGAAGCGCGTCCTTTAGTCCCGCAACGCTCTGGACGCCAGAGGAAACAGGCTGCGCGAACGGCGGTCGGCCAGCGGCGGCGGGCTTCAGCCCCGTCGAACGGCGTCGAGGAAGCTGGTGATCAGGACGGGGTCCTTGAGGCCCGCGCCGCGCTCGACGCCCGAGGACACATCGACCAGCGGGGCGTCCGACTGTTCGATCGCCTCGCGCACGTTCCATGGATCGAGGCCGCCGGCCAGGAACCAGGGGCGAGCGAAGCGGCGGCCCTTCAGCAGGGTCCAATCGAACCGCGCGCCGGTGCCGCCGGGCAGCTCGGAATCCTTGGGCGGCTTGGCGTCGAACATCAGGTGCTCGACCACTTCCTCGAAAGCCCGCGCCGCTTCGATCTCCACGGAGGTGGAGACGGACAGGGCCTTGATGACCCCCGCGCCCGTGCGCATGGCGATGTCGCGGATCCGGTTGGGCGTCTCCTTGCCGTGAACCTGGATCAGGTGGGGCTTCAGCGTCGCCATCAGCTGTTCCAGCAGGGCGTCGTCCGGATCGACCGTCACCGCCACGACCTTCACCTTGGCACGGGCCGGCAGGGCCAGGCGGGCGGCGGTTTGCGGGTCGATATCGCGCGGGCTCTTGGGGAAGAACACGAAGCCGATGTGCGAGGCTTTCCCGTCGAGGGCGGCCTTAACCGCCTCGGGCGTCGACAATCCGCAAATCTTGGCCGTGGTCATGGGCGCGATGTGCGCCCTCAGCGTTTGGCGCGCAAGCCTTGACAGCGTTGTCATCTACAGTGTCGATAGCGCTCCGCTAAAAGCGAATAAAAATGATCGGGGAGGATCGAATGGTTCAAGTCGGCGGCGCGTCCGTGAAGGCGGGCGCTCAGAACGGAAGCGGATTCCTGCTGCCGTGGGTGATCGTGCTGTTTTTCGCCTGGGGCTTCTCCACCTGCATGGTGGACCTGCTGGCCCCGGCGCTGAAGGCGGTCTTCACCCTCACCAATTTCGAGGCGGGGCTGACCCAGTTCGCCTTCTTCCTCGGCTATTTCGTCATCTCCCTGCCGGCCAGCGCCCTGCTGTCCAAGCTGGGCTATCTGCGCTCCATCGTCGTGGGCCTGCTGATCATGATGGTCGGCTGCCTGCTGTTCGCCCCCGCCGCCAACGCCGGCGTGTTCTGGGGCTTCCTGGCGGCGCTGTTCATCCTGGCTTCCGGCATCACCATCTTGCAGGTGGCGGCCAATCCGATCGTCACCATGCTGGGCAAGCCGGAGACGGCCTCCAGCCGCCTGACCTTCGCCCAGTTCCTAAATTCCTTCGGCACCTTCATCGCGCCGTTCATCGGCTCGGCCCTGATCCTCAGCCACATCGAGAAGGCGCCGGACCCGGCGACCCTGACCCAGGTCCAGTTGGAAACCCTGCGCCATACCCAGGCCCAGGCGGTCCAAGCCCCCTACATGGTCATCGCCGCCGTCCTGGCCGTGCTGGCCCTGATCTTCTTCCTGCTGCGCAATCATGACCACGCGCCCAAGCCGGAAAAGGCCCCCAGCCTGGGCGAGATGTTCGGCCTGCTGCGCCGCAAGCGCCTGGCCTTCGCCGTGCTGTGCATCTTCCTCTATGTCGGCGCCGAGGTGTCGATCGGCACCTACCTGACCACCTACCTGTCGCAGCCGGACACCTTGGCCCTGCCGCTGTCGTCGGCCGGCCACATGGTCGCCTACTACTGGGGCGGCGCGATGGTCGGACGCCTGATCGGCTCGTGGGTCTTGGCCCGCGTGTCGCCGGGCAAGGTGCTGGCCTTCTGCGCCGTCGGGGCCTCGGTCCTGATCGCGGTCTCGGCCTTCAGCACCGGCGTCTCGGCGGGCTACGCCATCATCGCGGTGGGTCTGTTCAATTCGGTGATGTTCCCGACCATCTTCGCCATCGCCCTGGTCGGCACGGGCACCAAGATGCCGGCGGCGTCCGGCCTGCTCTGCATGGCCATCGTCGGCGGGGCCATCCTTCCGCCGGCCACGGGCTTCCTGGGCGACCATATCGGCCTGGGCCTGGCCTTCTTGCTGCCGGCCGCCTGCTACCTGGTGATCGCCCTGTTCGGCTGGACCTCGCGCAAGCCCGAGGTCGAGGTCGAACCCGCGCCGGCCATCACCAACTGATGCGGAGACGGCGGGCCTTAACGGGCCCGCCGTTTTTCGTTGGCGGCCCAGACGATGGCCGCGCTCGACAGCAGGATGCCGGTCATCAGACAGGCGACCGCCAAGATTCCGGCCGGCGTGACGTGCACCTCCGCCCGGCCGCTGAACGGGCCGGCCTTGAACTCGGCGAGGGCGGACTGATCCTCGAGATAGGTGTTCGGTCCGTCGGACATCACAGCCTCTCCTCTACCGATAGGGCGACATTGAATAGGGGCGGTCGGCCTTGCCGGTCGCCCAGGTCTTGTTCGGCGTCGCCTGCATGACGAAGCGCAGCTCGCCGCCGGCTACGATATCCTCGTGGCGCAGCACAGCGCGCTTCAACGGCTTGCCGTTCAGGATGGCCGAGCCGACGTAGCGATTGGCGTCGGCCAGCCCTTCGGTGACGATGGTGAAGCGCTTGCCGTTGGGCAGGTTCAGGGTCGCCTTCTCCACGAACGGGCGGCCGATCACATACTCGTTCGAACCTGGCGCGACCGGGTAGAAGCCCAGTCCCGTGAACACCAGCCAGGCCGACATCTGGCCCAGGTCGTCATTGCCCGACAGGCCGTCGGGGGTGGGCTTGTACTGGCTCTCGACGATCTGCTTCAGCCGCTCCTGGGTGCGCCAGGGCTGGCCGGCGTGGACGTACTGATAGGCCGCCTGGTGGCTGGGCTCGTTGCCGTGGATGTACTGGCCGATCAGGCCGCTGATATCCTCGGCGTGGGAGTAGTCGAGCTTGGAATTGTCGTAGTCGAACATGGCGTCCAGCTTGCCGACCAGCCTGGCGTCGCCGCCCAGGTTGCGGATCAGGCCGGCGGTGTCGTGCGGCACGTACCAGCTGTACTGCCAGGCGTTCCCCTCGGTGTAGTCCGAGCCATAGTTGATCGCCGTGGGATCGAAGGGTTCGCGGAAGGTCCCGTCGCTCTTGCGGGCGCGGACGAAGCCGGTCTTCACATCGAACACATTGCGCCAGTAGGCGGCGCGCTTGTCGAACTTGGCGGCGGTCTCGGCGTCGCCCAGGTCGCGGGCCATGCGAGCGATGGTCCAGTCGTCGAAGGCGTACTCGACCGTCTTGGACGCCCCCTCGGGTGACTTGTCGATCGGCACGTAGCCGCGCGCCATGTACTCGTCGAGACCGCCATAGGGGCCATATTCGGCGCTGGCGGTCATGGCCTTCAGCGCCGCCTTGCCGTCGAACCCGCGGATACCCTTCATCCAGGCGTCGGCGATCACCGGCGTGGCGTGATAGCCGATCATGGTCCAGGTCTCCTGACCGTGGAACGACCAGACCGGCAGGATGCCAAAGGGGCTGGCTTTCTGCGCCGCCAGCAGGGAATTGACGAAGTCGGCGTTGCGCTCGGCCGGCTGGATCAGGGTCAGCAGCGGATGCTCGGCCCGATAGGTGTCCCACAGGGAGAAGGTGGAGTGGTTGCGGAAGCCCTTGGCCGTGTGGACCGCGTTGTCCGGTCCCCGGTAACGGCCGTCGACGTCCATGAACAGGGTCGGCCCCATCAGCGTGTGATAGAGCGCCGAATAGAGCGAGGCCTTGGTCTGGGCCGGCGCTTCCATCTCCACCGCCGATAGCGCCTGGTTCCAGCTGGCGCGGGCCGCCGTCTTCACCGCGTCGAAGTCCCAGGCGGGGACTTCGGTGTCCAGGTTCAGCAGGGCGTTGTCCTCGCTGACGCCGCTGATCGACACCTTGACCATCACCTCGTCGCCGGCCGCCAGGTCGCCGAAATCCAGGGACCCGACCATGGCGCGGCCTTCGCGCTGATCCGGATCGGGCTTGCCGTGGGCGGGCTGCCTGAAGCCGTTGTAGGGGATGTTCTGCTCGCGGTTCAGGAAGCTGTGGCCCTTGATCGGCCGCGAGAAGCGCATGGCGAAATAGAGCTGTCGCGCCGGCGCCCAGCCGCGCGTCTCGCGCATGCCGGTGACCGCGCCGTCGGGCCGCAGCCGCAGCCGCGACCACAGCACCTTGCCGTCGTAGTCGTAGATGGCGTGGCGCAGGTCGACGACCACGTGCCCCGGGCCGGCCTTGGCGAAGCGATAGCGGTGAACGCCGACCCGCTCGGTGGCGGTCAGCTCGGCCTTGACGCCGTTGTCGAGCAGATCGACGGCGTAATGGCCGGGGGACGCCGTCTCGGTGGCCTTGTCGATGCGCGAGCGGTAGCCGACCCCGGCTTCACCCGCATCGAGCCTGGCCTCGCCGCTCATGGCGGTGACCAGGATGTCGCCCAGATCCGAGTGGCCGGAGCCGGAGAAGTGGGTGTGCGAGAAGCCCAGCACCGTCTGGTCGCCGTGTTGGTAGCCGGCGGCCCACGGATAGCTGTCCTTGCCGAAGTGGGCGGTCTTGGTGTCGGGGCTCAGCTGAACCATGCCGAACGGCACGGTCGCGCCGGGAAAGGTGTGGCCGTAGCCGCCCGTGCCGATGAAAGGGTCGACGAAGGCGGCGGGGTCCTTGGGCTGGGCGACGGCGCCTGTTCCCAGGGTGAGCGTCAGGGCGATGCAGACGCCTTTCACGAACCCGCCAGCCTTCATCGCGCTTCCTCCGCCGCCTGATTTTCGCGACGCACCTTAGCTGACGGCAGGCCTTGGGAAAGCAGGGTTCGACGCTTTGGCCGCCCACCTCGCGGCCGCTCAAGCTTGGAACGGGCGCCTCCGCCCCAGGGTTGATCACCCCGTATATGGGAGAGACGCCCATGCGAGAGATCATGATCGGAGCCGTGGCCGCCCTGCTTCTGACCGGTGGCGTCAGCCGCGCGGACGAGCAGAAGCCCGGCCTGGTTCAGAACCTGGCCGGGACGGTAGGCAGCGTTGCGGGCAGCACCGCCGGCGCGGCGGCGGGCCCTGTGGCGGGCGCGGCAGGCGGCATCGTCGGCGGCTATATCGGCAAGGGCGCCGGCGGGCTGGTCAGCAAGGTGTTCGGCGGCAAGAAAGACAAAAAGAAGGGCGGCGCTGCGGCCCAGACGGTGGCGGCGGCGGACGCCTCGACGCCCGCCGCAGCTCACGTGCCGGGGCCCAAGGCCCTGGACCTGCCGGCGGCGAGCCCTGCTCCACCGCCGGTCCTGGCCCTGCCGGACGCGCCGAAAGGTTAGGGGCGCTTCTTCAGTTCGTCCCGGATTTCCGCCAGCAGCGTCTCGGTCGGCGTCGGAGCCGCCGGCGCGGCCTCGGCCTCTTCGGCGTGCTGACGGCGCAGGCTGTTGACGATCTTCACCAGCACGAACACCGCCGCGGCGACGATCAGAAACTGGATGATGGTGTTGATGAAGGCCCCGTACTGGATGGCGACCTTCTCGATCTCTTCGGTCGCCGGGTTCTCAGACCGCAGCACCCATTCCAGTTTCGAGAAGTCCAGCCCCCCGGTCGCCAAACCGATGGGCGGCATCACCACCTGATCCACCAAGCTTTTCACGATGCTGTTGAAGGCCGCGCCGATGATCACGCCGACAGCAAGGTCGATGACGTTGCCCCGCGCGATGAATTCGCGAAATTCCTTGATGATGCTCATTGGCGGCTCCTGAAACTTGCCCGACGTCTTATAGGCTGGCCGGGTTCTGGCGGGTGGGTCAAGCTCGGCTGAACCGGTCGGGCGTTGAGAACGTTCCGGCAAACGCGTTCCAGTTCGTGTGGGGGATTACCAGTATGTTTGATGCGCCGCCGACCGTTGATGCGGTCGTGGTCACGGCTCCGCGGCTGCCCGACGCCCCCGCCGCCGCGGTTTTCTCTTCGGTCCAGGTCGATCCTCGACTGCTCGACGCCCGTCCCCGGGTGGACGAGGCCTTGAAGAGCGCGCCTGGCGCGTCCCTATTCCGACGTCAGGGCTCGGCCATCGCCAACCCCACCACCCAAGGTCTTTCGCTGCGCTCCATCGCGCCGTCAGGCGCCGGGCGCGCCCTGGTCACCCTGGACGGCGCGCCGCTCAACGACCCGTTCGGCGGATGGGTGATCTGGAGCCAGGTCCAGCCATCGACCCTCGGCGCCGCGCAGATCGTGCGGGGCGCTGGGGCCGGCCCCTATGGCGCCGGCGCGCTGACCGGCGTGGTGCGCCTGCAGACCGCCGACGGAACGCAGGATGATCTGCAGCTGGAGCTGTCCGGCGGCGGGCAGGGCTACGGCCGCGCCGCCGTCATGGCGCGAGGAGCCGATCGACGGCTCCTGGTGTCCGGCGCCTATGAGCGGTTCGACGGCCAGACGCCGGTGCGGGGCCCTCGCCGTGGATCGGCGGATGTGCCGATCGGACTGGAAAGCACGGGCCTGTCGGCGGCGTTCGGCGACCAGATCGGCGATGTCGCCGTGGGCGTCCGGGTCGCCGGCTGGCGCGAGAAGCGCGGCGCGGGCCTGGTCGGGGCCGATAGCGTCGCGTCCGGCAAGAGCCTGGCCGCCACCGCCGCCCGTCAGGCGCAGGAGGGGCGCCCCGGCTGGCGCCTGCAAGCCTGGGCGGTGGAGAGCGATCTGCGCAATGGTTCGGTGGCCACCGCCGCCGACCGCAACTCCACGACCGCCGCCAACGACCAGTACGCCACCCCGGCGCAGGGCTACGGCCTGAACGCCGCTCTGCGCGGATCCTGGTGGGAGATCGGCATTGACGGCCGCCTGTTCGAAGGCGAGAGCCGAGAGCGTTTCCGCAATATGGGCGGCGCCTTCACCCGCACGCGCCTGGCGGGCGGGCAGGCCTCGGTGGCCGGCCTGTACGGCGAGGCCTGGCGGGAAAACGGGCCGCTGCTGATGACGGCAGGCGTGCGACTGGACCGTTGGTCCTCTAGCGACGCCAGGCGTCAGGAGCGGGACATCCAGACCGGGGCCATGACACTGGACGAACATCCCGCCGACCGTGACGGGGTGACGCCCACCGGCCGGGCCGGCCTGCGCTACGCCGTCAGTGATCGGCTGCATCTGCGCGCCGCCGCTTATTCCGGCTTCCGCCCGGCGACGCTGAACGAGTTGCATCGCCCCTTCCGGGTCGGCAACGACATCACCGAGGCCAACGCCGGCCTGGAGCCTGAGCGCCTGTTCGGCGGGGAGCTGGGCGTCGGCGGCGATCTGGCGGGCCTGACCTGGTCGCTGAGCGCCTTCGCCACCCGGCTGGAGGACGCCATCGCCAATGTCACCATCGGCGCGGGTCCGGGGACCTTCCCCGTGGCCGGGTTCGTCCCGGCGGGCGGGGTGCTGCGCCAGCGCCAGAACGTCGGCCATATCGAGGCCTCGGGGATGGAGATCGAAGCGTCCAAGGACTTTGGCGACGACCTTCGCCTGCGCGCCGCCCTGTCCGGTACGGACGCCGAGGTGAATGGCGCGGCCGCCGCGCCGCAGCTGACCGGCAAGCGCCCCGCCCAGGCGCCGCGCTGGACCGTCACGGCCGGCGGCGAATGGCGGATGAACACGGTCCTGACCGCGTCACTGGATCTTCGCTATGAGAGCGCGCGGTGGGAGGACGATCTCAACACCCGTCGCCTGTCCTCGGCCCTGACCACGGACGTGCGATTGGATGCGGACCTGGGACGTCACGCCCGTCTGTTCGTGGCGGCCGACAACCTGTTCGACGCCAAGGTCGAGACGGTCGAGAGCGCCGATGGTTTGGAGAGCTTCGCCCCCGGCCGGTTGGTACGAGTGGGGATGGTTCTGAAGCGTTGATCAAGGCGGGGGCGACGCCTGCCGCCTCCGCGGCCGCGGCCAGCCGTCTGTCGAAAGTCGCGAGCGCGGCCCCCGTCCTCATCGCCAGGCTAAGATAGGTTGCGTCGTAGACGCTCATGTCATGCTCCCGTGCAAGATCAAGCAAGGGGCGGCGCCGCTTGGCGAAACTGGTCGTCTCGGTGCGGATGGACAAATGGGATAGGCGCTCCAGGAAGTCATACGCGCGAGCGGCGGTTATTGGATCTCGCCTTTACGCTGTCGCGAGCGCGTTTGTGACTTCGAGATGCCCTAGCTCGGGAACGAGAGCCTTTTGGATCGCCAGACGATCGAGATAGCCGATGGCACGATCCGCTTCTGCGGCATCTGTCCTTAAGAACGCCCAGGCGAGGGCGGCCGATGCGTCAAGCACCCAGGTCACTTACGACCTTCTTGGATCATCGCTGTGATGTTGTCGCCCTCGACCCTCCGGATTGGGTCGAAGCCCTTCATCGCGTCGTCCTGCTCTTTGGCGCATCACGATCACCGTTCGGGGGCGCCCGGTAGCGGAGCTCGTGCCGCCGGTCGTGGAGCACTATCGGCTGCTGGCGCTCGCGCTCGAAGCCTAGGCTTGCGGTAGAGCTAAGAGCGCTGTCGTCAGTCGGACAGACTGGCTGGGCGCAGACTGCAGGGCTATTCGTCGCCGTCGGCGTTGAGCCGCGCACGCAGTTCTTTGCCGCTCTTGAAGAACGGCACGTGCTTGGCGCGGACCTCGACGGTCTCGCCGGTGCGCGGGTTTCGGCCCGAGCGGGCGGGGCGCGAACGCACGGAGAAGGCGCCGAAACCGCGCAGCTCGACGCGGCCGCCCTTTTCCAGGGCGACGATCATCTGATCGAGGATCACGCCGACGACGCGCTCGATGTCCTTCTGGGTCAGGTGCGGGTTTTCGCCAGCAAGTTTGGCGATCATCTCCGACTTGATCATCTCATCCCCCGACAGGCTAAGCGAAACACAAAAACGCGCTGATCGGCCCGCGGGCCTGACCTTTGCCCAAGGCGGCGTAAGTCTTCAAGTACTTGTGCGACAAAGGCTTAATGAGGGGCGGTGACCAAAACGAAAACGGCGGCCCGGGAGACCCGGACCGCCGCAATCTTCAGCAGGCTTGAAGGACGATTAGTCCTTGGTCGCCTTGTCGCGCAGAGCCGCGCCGAGGATGTCGCCCAGCGAGGCGCCGAGTCCGAAGACCCGAACTGCTCGATGGCTTCCTTCTCGTCGGCCAGTTCCAGCGACTTGATCGACAGCGACACGCGGCGAGCCGCCTTGTCGATGTTGGTCACTTGAGCGTCGATGCGGTCGCCGACGGCGAAACGCTCCGGGCGCTGCTCTTGACGGTCGCGCGACAGGTCCGACTTGCGGATGAAGGCGCTCATCGGGGCGTCGTCTTCGCCGAAGCGAACTTCGATGCCGCCCGAGGTGACTTCCGTCACGATCACGGTGACCGTCTGGCCCTTGCGGTAGGTGTCGCCGGTCATCGGATCGCCGCCGAGCTGCTTGATGCCCAGGCTGATGCGTTCCTTCTCGACGTCCACGTCCAGGACGCGGGCCTTGACCACGTCGCCCTTCTTGTAGCGGGCCATGGCTTCTTCACCCGGCACGGTCCAGTCGATGTCCGACAGGTGCACCATGCCGTCGATGTCGTTGTCCAGGCCGATGAACAGGCCGAACTCGGTGGCGTTCTTGACTTCGCCTTCGACGTTCGAGCCGACCGGATGGGCTTCCAGGAAGGCGTCCCACGGGTTGGCTTGAGCCTGCTTCAGGCCCAGCGACACGCGGCGCTTCGACGGATCGACGTCCAGCACGACCACATCCACTTCCTGCGAGGTGGAGACGATCTTGCCCGGATGGACGTTCTTCTTGGTCCAGGACATTTCCGAGACGTGCACCAGGCCTTCAACGCCGGCTTCCAGCTCCACGAAGGCGCCGTAGTCGGTGATGTTGGTGATGCGGCCCGTGAACTTGGCGCCGACCGGGTACTTGGCTTCAACGCCATCCCACGGATCCGACTGCAGCTGCTTCATGCCGAGGCTGATGCGCTGGGTGTCCGGATTGATCTTCACGATCTGGACCTTCACGGTGTCGCCGACCGCGAGCACTTGGCTCGGGTGCGAAACGCGCTTCCAGCTCATGTCGGTGACGTGCAGCAGGCCGTCGATGCCGCCCAGGTCGACGAACGCACCGTAGTCGGTGATGTTCTTGACCACGCCTTCGCGGATTTCACCCTCTTGCAGCTGCGACACCAGTTCGGTGCGCTGCTCGGCGCGGGCTTCTTCCAGGATGGCGCGACGCGACACGACGATGTTGCCGCGCGGACGGTCCATTTTCAGGATCGCGAAGGGTTGTTCCTTGCCCATCAGCGGGCCGACGTCGCGGACCGGACGGATGTCGACTTGGCTGCCCGGCAGGAAGGCCGAAGCGCCGCCCAGGTCGACGGTGAAGCCGCCCTTCACGCGGCCGACGATGGCGCCCATGACCGGTTCGTTCTTGGCGTAAACGCCTTCCAGACGGGTCCAGGCTTCTTCGCGACGGGCCTTGTCACGGCTGATGACCGCTTCGCCCATCGCATTTTCGAGGCGCTCCAGGAACACTTCGACGGTGTCGCCGACCTTCACGGTCGCCTTGCCGTTCTCGTCCAGGCCGAATTCCTTCAGCTGAACGCGGCCTTCGGTCTTCAGACCGACGTCGACGATCGCGAAGTCCTTCTCGACGCCCACGATCTTGCCGTGAACGACGCTGCCTTCCATGAAGTCGCGGCCGCCCATGGCGTTGTCGAGGAGCGCGGCGAAGTCGTCGCGGCTCGGGTTCATGCTCATATCGTCAGCCATGCTGATCTTGGTCTCTTAGGGTTGGGGGACGCCGAAAACGGGTGCGAACACCGGCGGTTCTCGGGAGTCCGGGTGAATTGTAGAGAAGAGTGATGTCCCGCGGCGGTCGGTGGTCGGCGCGTTGGATTTGACCTCGTCCGGCTAGATGCCGGCCTTGGCGCGCGCCGCCTCGACGATACGGCGGGCCGCATCGATGGCGGCGTCTATAGTCTTTTCGGACGTGTCCAGCAAGACCGCGTCCTCGGCCATGGCTAGGGGAGCGCTGTCGCGGCCGCTGTCGCGTTCGTCGCGCTTGCGGATGTCGGCCAAGATATCGTCGTAGGTCACCGTCTCGCCCTGGCCGGTCAGCTGACGCCAGCGGCGGTCGGCGCGGATCTGCGGCGTGGCGGTCACGAACAGCTTGGCCTGGGCGTCTGGGGTGATGACCGTGCCGATGTCGCGGCCGTCCAGGACTGCGCCCGGCTCCTGGGCGGCGAAGTCGCGCTGCAGGTCGAAGAGGGCGGCGCGGACGCCGCCATGCACCGCCACGCGGCTGGCAGCTTCGCCGGCGGCGCGGGTGCGAACTTCGGGGCGCTCCAGTTCCGACAGCTCCAGCCCGCGGGCGCAGGCTTCCGCCGCCGCCGCGTCGTCCAGGTCGCCGCCGCGGTCCAGCAGGCGCACGCCCACGGCCCGGTACAGCAGGCCGGTATCGAGGAACGGCAGGCCCAGGTCCTTGGCCAGGACGCTGGCGATGGTGCCCTTGCCCGAGGCGGCGGGGCCGTCGACGGCGATGACGAAGCCCATGGCCCCTAAGCCTCCGAAATGTCGGCGCCCAGGCCGCGCATCAGGTCGGCGAAGCCGGGGAAGGAGGTGGCGATCATGCCCGGCTCATCCACCGACACGCCCGACTGGGCGGCCAGGCCAAGGACCAGGTGGCTCATGGCGATGCGGTGATCGCCGTGGGTGACGACCACGCCGCCGCCGCGCGGCGCCTGGCCGGTTCCGGTGACGATCATGCCCTCCGGCTCCTCCTCCACCTGCACGCCGCAGGCCTTCAGCCCGTTGGCGGTCAGGGCGATGCGGTCGCTTTCCTTTACGCGCATCTCGCCGATGCCGCGCATGACGGTCGGCCCTTCGGCGAAGGCGGCGGCCACGGCCAGGATCGGATATTCGTCGATCATCGACGGCGCCCGCTCCGGCGGCACGACCACGCCCTTGAGGCTGGAATGGCGGGCGGTCAGGTCGCCGACCTCTTCCCCGCCGGCCATGCGGCGATTCTCGATGACCAGGTCCGAGCCCATCTCGATCAGGGTGTCGAACACGCCGGCGCGCAGGGTGTTGAGCATGACGCCCTCCACCGTCACCGATGAGCCGGGGGTGATCAGGGCGGCCACGATGGGGAAGGCGGCCGACGACGGATCGCCCGGCACGTCCACATGGGTTCCGGTCAGCTTCTGGCCGGCGGGCAGGCGGATATGGCGCTCGCCATCCCTGTCCTCGACCTCGACCGTCGCCCCGAAGGCGCGCAGCATGCGCTCAGTATGGTCGCGGGTGGCTTCCGGCTCGATGACCTCCACGTCGCTCGTCGCGTTCAGGCCGGCCAGCAGCACAGCCGACTTCACCTGGGCCGAGGCCATGGGCAGACGATAGGACAGGCCCTTCAACTCACCGCCGCGCAGTGTCAGGGGCAGGCGGCCCTTGTCGCGGCCGATCCAGGTCGCGCCCATCTCGCCCAGCGGGTTGAGCACCCGGCCCATGGGGCGGCCGCGCAGGGACTGGTCGCCGGTAAAGGTGGCGCTCATCGGATAGCCCGCCGCCGCGCCCATGATCAGGCGCACGCCTGTGCCGGCGTTGCCGCAGTCGATGACGTCGACCGGCTCGGCCAGGCCGCCCTGGCCTTCGATCCGCCAGGCCTTGTCGCCGGTCCGCTCGACCTTGGCGCCGAAGGCCTGCATGGCCGCGGCGGTGCGCAGGACGTCGTCGCCCTCAAGCAGGCCCTCCACCGTGGTGGTCCCGGAGGCCAGCGCTCCCAGGATCATGGAGCGGTGGGAAATCGACTTGTCGCCAGGGATGCGGATGCGGCCGTTGAGGGCCGATCCGGGAGCGCTCTTCAGTCCAGCGGCGTTCGTGCCCAAAACGGGGTTCCCTAAAGCTTGCGTGAAGGTATTGATATGAGAGGGGTTTGCTTTTGACAGCGGCCCCCGCGCGTGGCAAGGGAGCCGCCGCTCATCGTCAAGCCCTATCTAGAGGATCGCCGCCTTGGCCAATCCCGAACTCGGCGCAAAACAAGTCTGCCCGAACTGCCAATCGAAGTTCTACGACCTGGGCAAGCGCCCGGCTGTCTGCCCCAAGTGCGGCGAGCAGTTCGATCCGGAAGAAGCGATCCGCAGCCGCCGCGTGCGCGCTCGCGCCGTGACGCCGGACTACGACACGGACGACGAGAAGGAAGATCAGGCCAAGCAGGCCGAGAGCGAGGACGGCTTCGAGGACGAGGTCGACCAAACTCCGGAAATCGACGAAGCCGCCGATGAAGTCGTCGAAAGCGACGACGGCGACGACGTCGAGCCGGGCGCTCCGACGCCGGGCGGCGACGACCTGGGCGTCGACTTCGCCGAGGACGAGGACCTCGCCGAGGAAGAGGGCGAAGACGTGCCGTTCCTCGAGGACGAGGAAGAGGATTTCGAGGATGGCGACATCGACGGAATCCCCGGTTCCGAGGACGAAGAAGACCAATAAAAATTGAGGCGCAAAAAATCTTTCCGGGAGGCTTGATCCCATCAAGCTCCCGGAATAGGTTCCGCGCCTCGCTCGGGGGGACGACCACCAGACCCGCCGAGAGAACCGCAAGGTTCTGGGGCTATAGCTCAGCTGGTAGAGCGCTTGAATGGCATTCAAGAGGTCAGCGGTTCGAACTCCGCTTAGCTCCACCATCAAGGCCCGGACGGAAACGTCCGGGCCTTGTCCATTTCTGGATCCGCTCCCTTCCGGTGGCCGCCTTCTTCCAGCCAGGAACCTTCACCATAAGCCTCGCGTTTTGGAATCTTGGACATCCAAGGCGGAGGAAACCCCATGCGCGTGAAGCTCATCGCCCTGAGCCTGGGCGCCGCAGCCATGCTGACGGCGGCCTGCACCACCACTGATCCGTACAGCTCGACGCCCCGGCGCAACAACACCGGCACCGGCGCCATCGCCGGCGCGCTGGGCGGCGCCCTGCTCGGCTACCTGACCAACACCAACAGCGGCGAGCAGGGCCGCAAGAACGCCCTGATCGGCGCCGGCGTCGGCGCCCTGGCCGGGGCCGGCATCGGCCAGTACATGGACCGCCAGCAGCGCGCCCTGGAGCAGCAGCTCTCGGGGTCGGGCGTCGGCGTGCGCCGCGACAAGGACAACCTGATCCTGGTCATGCCCTCAGACGTGACCTTCGCCACCAACCAGTCGAACCTGGACAGCCGCTTCCTGCCGGTGCTGGACGACGTGGCTAGCGTGCTGAGCCAGTACGACCGCTCCATGGTCGATGTCATCGGCCACACCAACTCCAGCGGCGGCGACGCGATCAACCAGCCCTTGTCGGAACGTCGCGCTTCATCGGTGGCGACCTATCTGATCAGCCACGGCGTCATGCGCGAGCGGCTCTATGTGGCGGGCGTCAGCTCTCGCCAGCCGGTCGCCGACAACACCACGCCCGACGGCCGCGCCCGCAACCGGCGGGTAGAAATTCTAATCCGTCCGTTCACCGGCTGATCGACGCAGATTTCGAAGACAGACCGCCGAAGACTTGCGTGACTAAGCGCGACAAAAAGGCCCCGCAGGAGACTGCGGGGCCTTACGTTTGTCATCGCGGTCGCTGCGTCAGACTTCTTGGATCGCCGACAGCTTCCACTGGGCGCCGGCCTGACGCACGAAGGTCCAGACCTCGGTCTTCTGGACAGGCTGGCTGGCGTCGCCCTCCAGCACCGCGCCGGTGGCGCGGTCGCGAACCACGTCCACGAACTCGTAGCGCATGGCGGCGGTGGCGTAGTCACGGCCTTCCTCGTGCCAGGCCTCGGCGACGTCGGCTTCAAGCAGCTTGGTGTTGCTGATCTCGTTGCGGCGGCCGTCGGTGGCGTTCTGGCCCAGTTCCTCGGCCAGATAGCCCATGACTTCCGGCGTAGTGCGCTCGCGCAGGGCGGCGTAGTCCTCGCGGCCGAACGCGTCCTGGATCTCGATCAGCAGGCGCTCGAAGGTCTCGCGGTCCTGGCCGGTGACGCCGATCTCGTGGGTGGCGACGGTCGGCTGCGGGGCGGGGGTGTAGGCGGGAGCCGCCTGCGGCTGGGCGCGGCCGAAGCCTTCCGGATAGACGACGTCGCCGCTGCGGGCGTTGGTCGACCAGCCGGCCGGGCCCGAAGCGCTGGCCATGGCCGGTTGCTGGCGGCGGCGGAACATCTTGAACAGGCTGAACGCCAGGAACGCGATGCCCGCGAAAATGGCGATCTGCATCAGCATGGCGCCCATGCCGGCCATACCCGCGCCGAAGCCGTTGCCCATCATCGCGCCGATCAGACCGCCGGCGAGCAGGCCGCCGAGGATCCCGCCGCCCATGCCGCCCAGGAAGCCGCCGCGACGCTGTTGCTGCTGCGCCTGAGCGCCGGCCTGGTTCGCCGCGGCGCCAGGACGGGCGGCCTGCTGGCCGGGGGCCGGTTGGGTCATGGAGCGCTGGATCGGCGCGGCCTGTTGCGGGGCCGTCTGCGTGGTCCGCGGCGCCTGGTAGGTGCGCGAACCCCGGCTGCCGAAGCTGCCGCCGCGGCGGGCCGCATCGGCGGTCTCGGCGGTGAGCAGACCCACGCAAAGCGCGACGCCGAGCACGGCCATCAGCCTGGATTTCTGAGATTTCATTGCGCACTCCCTAGGAACATCAGCGCTTATATAGGGACGTCGGCGGCCGGTGGCACGACCATCATGCCCGCATCGCCCACGCCCGATGCGCATCATCGCGCCAAGGCCCTGCGCGCAAGGCGCGGAGCCTTGTGTGATTTTTTGTTTCCGCCGGCCCGTGAGCTGCCGCTGTCCTCGACCGGGGCGTCGGCCGTTCTTCTCGATGCTGTCGCTCGTGTCCTCGGCCGAGGCCTTGGCGGCGTAGCCTTCGGTCGAGAACCTGGTCTCGCTGTCGTACTTGCACCGGACCTTGGAGCTCCTCGGCCTTGTCTTTGTCGATCTCGAACTTGTGGACCCTCTTGTCCCCCATCGCCCGGCAGCGCGCTGACGCGCTTCCCCTCGAACATTGCGCCGTCGAGCGGGAACCCGAATGGCTCAGCTCCGTTATGGTTGAGCTAGTTCAGCAGTGTCCCCCAAATGATTGCGACTTCGCCCCGGCCCTCCAAGGCCGGGGCCTTTTTCTTCGGCGCCATATGAGAACGGCCCCGGATCGCTCCGGGGCCGTCTCGTTGCAGGCTCCTGGGAGCCCTTAGTCTTCGTGGGTATGGGTGTTGGCGTTGGTCAGGCCGCCGGCGCTCCATACCTCGCCGCCGGTTTCGGCGAACCAGAACGGCATGCGCTTGCGCATCCGCGTGCCGACCTCGTCCATGTTGTCGTCATAGACGCGGCCGTTGGCGATCACGTAACGGATCGAGGTGGTGTTGCGGATGTTCTCCAGCGGGTTGTTGTCCAGCACCACCAGGTCGGCCAGCTTGCCGGCCTCCAGCGAGCCCAGGTCCTTGTCCATCCCAAGGGCGCGGGCGGGGTTGATGGTCCCGGTCTTGAGCGCCTGGTGGTTGCTCATGCCGCCTTGGACAAAGCTCCACAGCTCCCAGTGCGAACCCAGGCCTTCACGCTGGCCGTGGGCGCCGATCGACACGGGCACGCCCAGGTCGTTCAGCTCCTTGGCCTCGCGCGCCACGTTGATGTGGTTGGCCTCCTCCTCCAGCACCTTGGTCGGACGACGGGTGGTGGAGTCGATCAGGCGGCGCGGCACGTACTTGTTGAGGATCGGCTCCTTCCAGACCTCGGTGGCCTGGGTCCAGTAGAGGTCGCCCGCGAAGCCGCCGAAGGCCACGACCAGGGTCGGGGTGTAGGCGGTCTTGGACTGGCTCCAGAGCTGATCGACGTCCTCGTACATCTTCGCCACCGGCACGGAGTGCTCGATGGTGGTGTGCCCGTCGGCGATCATGTTCATGTTCATGTGGTACAGCGAGCCGCCTTCCGGCGTGACCATCATGCCCAGCTGGCGGGCGGCTTCGATGATCTGCTGGCGTTGTTCACGACGCGGCTGGTTGTAGCTCTTCACCGACCAGGCGCCGGCGGCCTTCAGCCGGCGCAGGTGACCCAGGGCGTCGTCCAGGCTGTCGATCTGCGCCGTGCCGGCCGTGGTCGCCCCGTAGAGGATCTGCCCGGTGCCGAAGATGCGCGGGGCCACGACCCTGCCCGCCTTGCCCAGTTCGCTGTGGGCGAAGATCTCGGTCGTGTCGTTCGACGGATCGTGCAGGGTCGTCACGCCGTAGCCGAGCGAGGCGTAGTTCTCCCAGCTCTGCTGCGGGATGATCTCGTCGGCGCCCATGGAGCCGTGCCAGTGGGCGTCGATCAGGCCGGGGATCACGGTCTTGCCGGCGATGTCGATGACCTTGGCGTCGCCCGGGACCGAGACGGACGCACGGGGGCCGACGGCCTCGATGCGGTTGCCGTTCAAGATGACGACGCCGTCCTCGATGACCTCGTCGCCTTTCATGGTGATCAGGCGGCCGCCGGTCAGGGCGACGCGGCCCGTCGGCTTGTCATAGGCCTGCATGAAGCCGAGCTTGATGCCGGCTTCCGGCGGCTTGGGCAGGGTGGCCGGCGCGCCGTCCACGAAGGCGAAGCTGTCCTTCAAGTCGCGGCTGAACAGCTCGTTGCCCAGTGACCATTGCAGGCGCTTGGAGTCGCCCGACCAGTGCAGCCATTCGCCGGCGTCGCGGGTGACCTTGGCCTGCGGCAGGGCCGAGCCCTTGGGGGCCATCTGCAGCGTCTTGGACGAGGCCACGAACGGCGCGACATAGACGTTGAACCGCTCGGTCCAGGCCAGCCACTTCTCGTCCGGAGAGATCGAGAACTCACTCGCCCACTGGGACGTCAGGTGCGAGCGCTCGTCGCCGCCGGCGACGGTCGCCGAGCGCAGGGTGCGCTTGTCGCCGTCGTTGGTCATGAAGAACACGCGGTCGGACTTGGCGCCGAACTGCGGGGCGGCGCCCTTCTTGCTGATCTGGGTCGCCTCGCCGCCCTTGGTCGGGATCGCATAGAGGCCGGTCTCGCGGGCGTTCACCGACGAGATCAGGAAGCCGTCGCGGGTGGCGCGATAGACGATGGTCTGGCCGTCCGGCGAGAACACCGGCTCGACGTAGTCGCCCGGCTTGCTGGTGACCTTGCGGCCTTCGCCGCCCGTGGCTGAGACCACGCGGATCGAGCCGAAGTCCTTGTCGTTCCAGGTCGTGTAGACAATGGAGCGGCTGTCGCGCGACCAGGACGGATAGAGCTCGAAGTGGTCGTTCTGCTTGGTCAGGCGACGCGCGGCGCCGCCGGACACGTCCTTGATCCACAGATGGCCCAGGGCCTCGAACACCGCCTTCTTGCCGTCCGGCGAGGTGGACGCCCAGCGGGTCATCTTCACCTCGAACTGGTCGGGCGCGACCTCGACGGGGAAGCGGACGGCGTCGGCTACGCGGCGGGTGGTCGCCACGTGGAAGGGGATCACCGCGGCGCTCTTGGAGGCGACGTCCACGCGATTGATCTTGCCGCCGGCCCAGAAGACCAGGGACTTGTTATCGGGCGTCCAGGCGATGCCGGGATAGACGCCGTGGATCGCCCATGTCTCCTGCATATCGCGGTCGAGGTGATCATAGACCACGGTCTCGCGGCCGCTCTCGATGTCGAGGACGTACAGCTTCGACTGGAAGCGGTCGCGGCGGATGAAGGCCAGCGACTTGCCGTCGGGCGAGGGCGTCGGGCGGATCGAGCCGCCGGGGCCGGTGACGAAAGGCTCGGTCTCGCCGCTCTGGCGATCCAGGCGCTGGATCACATAGAGCTGGGAGTTGGGATCCTTGCTGTACTCGAACACGCCGCCGGGCGTGGTCTCGTCGCTGTAATAGAGATAGCGGCCGTCGGGCGAGAAGGCCGGTTCCCCCGTGTCCTTCTGCTGGGTGCGGCGCTCGGTCAGTTGCACGCCGTCGCCGCCGCCGCGGTGATAAAGCCACATCTCGCCCGCGCCGAGCGAGCGCCCGGAGGTGAAGTGCTTGCGGGCGACCAGGAATTCGCTGTCCGGCGTCCAGGCCGGGGAGTTCAGGAGGCGAAAGGTCTCCTTGGACACCTGCTTCAGGTTCGACCCGTCGCGGTCCATGACCCAGATGTTGTCGCCGCCGCCGCGGTCCGAGGTGAAGGCGATCCAGCGGCCGTTGGGCGAATATCGGGGCTGCATGTCCCAGGCGACGCCGGTGGTCAGGGCCTTGGCCTCGCCGCCGGCGATGGGCATCACATAGAGGTCGCCCAGCAGGTCGAAGACGATTTCCTTGCCGTCAGGGCTGACGTCCACGGCCATCCAGGTGCCGGAGGTGACGTCGATCTTCACGTCCCTGCCCGGGCCGGGGGGATTGGAGACGTCCCACTTGGGCTTGTCGGCCGGCTTGGCGTCCTGGGCGATGGCGGTGGTGGCGAACGCCGCGGCGATGCCGACGGCGGTTGTCAGGAATAGGCGCTTCATAAGTCCCCCCGAATACTGAGGGGGCGAGTCTTAACCCGCGGCCCGCGCGCCGCGCCAGTCGCTGTGTGCTGTTTACGCCCTGGGCGTGTCGGGCCAGGCCCGCACGATCACCGCCCAGGCGATGGCGCCGACCACGGCGGCGAGGCCGCCGATCCACTGGGCGGTGGTCATGCCCTGGGCCGCATAGCCGCCGACCAGGGTGCCGGCCAAGATCACGGCGGCGCAGGACATGTATTCGGACACGACGCCGACGGTCAGCAGCTTGAACATGGAGGAATCCGGGGCAGGAGGGAGGCCTTCCTTAACCATGGCGAGGAATGTCGTCGCTGCGACATGGGCTCGCACGCGCGGTTGATGCCGCAGGCCGCGCCCGGCAAGGTGCGGCCATGGCGATCGTGACTTTGGTTTTGTTGCTGCTGCTGGCCGTCGTGGCCAGCGGCTATCTGGTGCGCATGCTGCCCGTGGCGGTGCCGCTGCCTCTGGTCCAGGTGGCGTTGGGCGCGGCGATCGCGGGCCTGGCCGGCGTCACCATCGATCTGCGGCCGGAGATCTTCTTCCTGCTGATCCTGCCGCCGCTGCTGTTTCTCGACGGCTGGCGCATGCCCAAGCACAATCTGAAGCAGGACGCGCGGCCGATCCTGCAGCTCGCCCTCGGTCTGGTGGTGTTCACCGTGGTGGGGATGGGCTTCTTCATCCATTGGCTGATCCCGGCCATGCCGCTGCCGGTGGCCTTCGCCTTGGCGGCGGTGCTGGCGCCCACCGATCCGGTGGCGGTGTCGGCGATCACCCGGCGCACCCCATTCCCCGAACGGATCATGCGGGTGCTCGAGGCGGAGTCCCTACTCAACGACGCTTCGGGCCTGGTCTGTCTGCGTTTCGCCATCGCCGCCGCGGTGACGGGGGTGTTCTCGCTGCCAGACGCGGTGCTGAGTTTCCTGTGGCTGGCGCTGGGCGGCGTGGCCGCGGGCGCGGGCTTCACCCTGACGGTCAGTTTCATCAAGTCGCGGCTGGCGCGCCGGTTCGGCGAGGATCCCGGAGCCGAGATTCTGATCAGCCTGCTGATCCCTTTCGGCGCCTACCTGGCGGCGGAGGCGCTGCATTGCTCGGGCATCATGGCCGCCGTGTCGGCGGGCGTTGCCATGAGCTATGTGGAGCTGGGCGGCCAACTGCAGGCCGGCACGCGTGTCCGGCGCAGCGCTGTCTGGGACACCGTGGCCTTCACCGCCAACGGCGCGGTTTTCGTCCTTCTGGGCCAGCAGATGCCCTCGATCCTGGAGAAGGCCGCCCGAACGGTGCGCCAGTCCGGCCACCACGAGGTGTGGTGGATGGCGGTCTATGTGCTGGCCATCACCGTGGCCCTGGCGATCCTTCGGTTCCTCTGGGTGTGGGTGTCGATCCGCATGGCGGGGCTGCGCCAAGTCCGGCGCGACGAGTCCTTCGTGCGGCCCAGTTGGCGCATGGTGGCGGCGATCTCCCTGGCCGGCGTTCGAGGGGCGGTGTCGCTGGCGGGCGTCCTGACCATTCCCTTCTTCGTCGCTGACGGCTCACTGATGCCCGCCCGCAACCTGGCCATCTTCCTGGCGGCGGGCGTCATTCTGACGTCGTTGATCCTGGCGGCCCTGGCGCTGCCATGGGCCATGCGCGGGATTGAAGCCGACGAAGAGCAGGGCCGTCATGGCGAGGTGCAGGCCGCGCGCGTGGCGGCGGCGAAGGCGGCGATCCGGGCCATCGAGCAGTTTCAGCCGGGCGCGGGCCAGGAAGAGCATGCCGATCTGCACGCCGAGGCGGCGGCCCGGGTCATGGGACTCTATCGACGCCGTATCGACGGCGGCGCGCGCGAGGGCGGCGACGCCGAGCTGGTTCAGATGATGGAGGAGATCGACCGCAACCTGCGGCTGGCCGCCCTCAAGGCCGAGCGCGAGGAGCTGTTCGGCATGGTGCGCCGTCGTCTTCTCAAGGACGATATCGCTCGCGACTTGGTGCGTGAGATCGACCTTATGGAGACGCGCTGGAGCCGCTGACCGGCTTTAGCCCTGGGGGAGCATCCAAAGCGCGGCGAGGGCCAGGATTTGGACAATGATCGCCCCGATAAAACCCCACACCCAGGCCGGCGTGCTATGCGCTCGCCGAGCAGGCGCGCGGGAAACGGCGGACAGCTCCGTCGCCCGGGCGGGTTCCAACCCTTCCAGCGGCGAAGTCTCACCGAGGTGGATCATGACGAAATCCCAGTATTGTCTGAGCAGAAGCGCATCGCCGAAGGCGCTGTCCGGTCGACCGCGGTCGTAGCGTAGCAGCGAAATCTGATCGTCCAGGTCGCTCACGCGATCGCGCAGGTCACCGCGGCTCAGCACATCGCGCATTTCCACGAAACGGCGCCCCTTCTTGCCGAGGCGCAGGGGTTGAAGCACCTCGTCTTCAAGATCGTGTGCGACCACCACTACCTCGGCGTCGCACATCTGGCCGAGCAGGCGCACGGCGGTCCGGGCGGCGCTGGTGGGAATCCAAACGTCGGGACGAAGAGTCTCCGCGGACCAGGTCACCGGCGTTAACAGCTGCACGCCGCCGTCCGCGTCGACCACGCAGTACTCGACGACCTTGGTGTGTCGGCCTTCGGCGATCAGCCGCGATGCGAAGAAAACCGGCGGTCGCGGCGACGCATGGTTTCGGCGGACGTCCGGCCGCGTGACCGGTTCGGTCCATGACATCGCCAAATCCTCCGGCGCCGAAGCTCCTGCCTCGCTCTTAAAAGGGTTAAGCGGCGTGGAGCGTCGCTAGGAGGCGACGCCCCACGCCCTCGCGCCCCCCTAAAAGCGCGAACTGATCTCGCGCCCCTTTGAGCGCCGACTGTTGTCCAGCTAGTTGCCGCTTATGCGCCGGTGGAGCAATGTTGGCCCTGTCGCAAGATATGATGACGCCATGCTGCGCAGGGTCTGCGATGGCTTGCGGGGTAAGCGTTTGAGTGTGGCGAGAATAAACGAGATGAGCATCGAAAACGCATCCCCTGCGCAGCTTAAAGTCGCCCTGGTCGAGGACGACGCGGCGTTCCAGGCTGCGTTTCGCCAAGCCTTGGCCGGGGCCCCGGACTTGATCACAACCGGCATCGCCGCAACGGTCGCCGAAGCGCGGACGCTCTTCGCCGCCCCGGCGGCGGATGTGCTTGTGGTGGACCTGGGCCTGCCGGATGGCTCCGGAATTGAGGTCATCGCGGAGGGGCGTGTTCGCTGGCCGGAATGCGCGATCATGGTCGCGACGACCTTCGCGGACGAGCGTCATGTGATCGCGTCCATTGAGGCGGGGGCTAGCGGCTACCTGCTTAAAGATAGCCCCCTGGAGACCATCGCGCAGGACATCCGTGTCCTCCACGGCGGCGGCAGTCCGATCAGCCCGCGCATCGCCCGGCAGGTGCTCATGCGGTTCCGTCCCGACGACCGACCTGCCGAAGCGGCCGAACCGGAGGGCTCCAAGGGCGTTCCCAGCCTCTCCGACCGCGAGAAGGAGACGCTGCAGCTGATCACTAGAGGCTTCTCGTTCGAGGAGATCGCCGAGCTGATGGCCGTTTCGCGAAACACGGTCCTGACCTTCGTGCGGCGCATCTACGCCAAGCTGGAGGTTCGCTCCAAGACCGAGGCGGTGTTCGAGGCGCGAGCGCATGGTCTTCTTTAGGGCGCGCTGGTTTCCGTGGGGAGCCTTCGCCGTCCTCGGTCTGGTCCTCCTGGGAATAGCGCTTGTCTCGCAGGCGCGGGCCCGTGGGGAGCGGATAACGACCGCTAGGCTGACCTCGACGCCCACAACCGGCTACCAGCTACCTCCTGGCGCCGAGCCGCCCGGTCTGTGGCAAGGCCGGCTCATCGACCTGCCCTTTGCGCCCAAGCCGTTCTCAGCGCCGGGCCCGGGCGCTTCAATCGAGCGTATGCCCACTCAGGTCGGCTGGTATTGGTTGAAAGCACCCTCTATGCAGGACGAGGACCGCCAGCTCTACCTTTATATCCCACGCCGCAAGTCCGATGGGACGCTGGCGGTCTATGCCGATGGCCAGCTGATCCATCAGGCTCATGCAAATCTGCAATGGAACGGGTCCAACCAGCCGCTTTTGATCGCGCTTCCGCATACCGCGGAGTCAGAGGCGCCCAAATCGATTTCGATACGGCTACAACACGTACGCGTCATCGGCGGAGCGCTGTCTTCGGTATGGGTTGGCGATTATTGGCAGCTCGCTCCTCGCTACGCGCTCAGATATTTCTTCCAGGTGCAGCTGCCGTCCTTCTCGGCTGTGGCCTTCCTCGTGACGGGTGTTTTCGGACTGTTCTTATGGTTCGGCCGCCGCAATGAGCGGATCTACCTGTTGTACTTTGCGATGTCGGCGGCGTGCTTCGCTAGAATGCTGCACATCTTCATGGGCGCGCGTCCGATGATCCTTTCGGACGACTGGTTCGGGTGGCTGACTGTCGTCTCGCCCTATTGGATGATCTTGACGACGCACCTCTTCATCGAAGAGCTGCATGAGCGACGAGAGCCGATCCTTACCTGGACCATGGTGTTCATCGCCGCTGGCTGGACGGTCGCCACGCTGCCCGGACTTCTCGATCCGGGGCTGATCTCCGTGCCGATCTACACCAACCTCCTCGCCGTGGGCCTGGTCGGAGCCATCAACGCCATCGTCAAGTCTTCCCGCGCCGGCTCCAGGGTGAGCGCGATGATGGGGGTGTGGTGCCTGTTGACGATCGCAGCGGGGGTTTACGACCTTTGCCTTCAGCAGAATCTTTTGAACATCGAGAACGTCTATCTGACCAACTTCGCAGGTGTCGGGTTCACCCTGCTGTCTTGGTACATCATGTACGGTCGCTACGGCGAAGCGCTGGAGACCGCGACCCGGGCCAAGACGGAGCTGGCCAACAAACTCGCACAGCGCGAAGCGGAATTGACCGCCAGTCACGCTCAGCTGCGCGAAATCGAGCATCGCGAACTGCTTCACAAGGAGCGCCAGCGGCTGATGCAGGACATGCATGATGGCCTGGGGTCCAGCCTTGTGACGGCGCTGCGCGCGTTCGAGAATGATCGCGCGGCCGATATCGATGCTGTGGCCATCCTTCACGGCTGCATCGACGATCTGAAGCTGACCATCAACTCCATGGAGCCGGTGGAGACCGATCTGCTTCTGCTCCTGGCCACCTTGCGTTTTCGCCTGCAGCCGCGACTTGAGGCCAGCGGGGTCAAGCTGATCTGGCGGGCCAGCGAGATCCCGCCGCTGGAGTGGCTCGACCAGCGCCACGCCCTGCACATCCTGCGCATCCTGCAGGAGGCGTTCGCCAACATCCTCAAGCACGCGGGCGCGCGCCAGATATCCCTGATGATCCACACCCAGGACGACCGGGTGCTGGTCCGCGTGCAGGACGACGGCAAGGGCTTTGATCCGGCGGCGCCGTCCACAGGGCGGGGCCTGGCCAACCAGCTCAGCCGTGCCGAAGCCATCGGGGGAACGATTTTCTGGGAGCCGTCGAGCAAGGGCAGCTGCTTGGTCTTGTCCCTGCCGGTGAAGAAGCCGCAGAGGGTTGCGGTTTCTTCCTGACCGGCTGGCGGCGCGGGCCGCCCTTGCGGTGGGGCTTGGCCGTCGCCACCTAGAAGCGGAACCGCATCCGGCGCCGCTCTAGGGCCGGGGGCGGGAGTCGCTTGCTCAAGGGCTCCAGACCATGACGACCCGCACCCTGCTTTTCGACAGCCCATTCCTGCTGGGCTTCGACCACACCCGCAACCTCATCGAGCGCGCCGCCAAGGCCGCCGGCGAAGGGTATCCTCCATACAATGTCGAGGCCCGCGAAGGCGGCGGCGTCCGCATCACCCTGGCGGTGGCCGGATTCTCGCCGGAGCAACTTTTCGTTCAGGTCGAGGATCGACAACTGACCATCGCCGGTCGTCGCGGCGAGGGGGAAGGGCAGGACAAGGCCTATCTCCATCGCGGCATAGCGGCGCGCGGCTTTGTCCGCGCCTTCGTGCTTGCCGACGGCATGGAGGTCGAGGCGGCGATCCTGGAGCACGGGCTCCTGCACGTGGATCTGGCCCGGCCGCAACCGGAACGTCAGGTCCGCACAATCCCCATCCGGACGGCCGGCTGAGCCTGTCCAGAAAGGCGCGCCTGTCGCGGCCGGCTGAACCGGCGGCCATGCGGCGCGTTGAAAATTTGAAGGAGGTGGTCGATATGACGCCTACACTGCAAAATCCGGTCTTCTCTAACGAGGCTTTCGCCGCGCTGGGCGCGCCCGACCTCGTCTATGTCCGCCCCGTGAAGGCGGCCGAAGTGATCCCGGACGCGGACCCCGAACAGGCCCTGACGCTGGATCCGGAACAGACCCTGTACGCCGTCTATCGCGCTGACGGCGCCAGGCTGGCGGTGCTGACCGACAAGGCGGCCGCCGTCGCCGCCGCGCTCGCCCACGAGCTGGCGCCCGTCTCCGTGCACTAAAATGAAAGTCGGCCGCGCCGGATGGGCGCGGCCGGGTTTCGTCAGGCGGCGGTCGTGGCGACTTCGCTGCCCAGAAGGACATGCATGGCGTCGGCGGATTTGGCCTGACGCAGTTGCTCGCGAACCTCCGGGTGACGCAAAAGGCGCGAGACGCGGGCCAGGGCCCGCAGGTGTTCCGAACTGGCCGCTTCGGATGGCGCGAACAGCGCCACCATCAGATCGACCGGCTGGTCGTCGACCGCATCGAAGTCGATCGGCTGCTCCAAGCGCACGACCACGGCGCGCATGCGGTCCAGGCCCGGCAGGCGGGCATGGGGCACGGCGACGCCCTGGCCGACGCCGGTCGAGCCGGCGGCCTCGCGCTCCAGCAGCGCGTCGAGCGCCTCGTCGGCGTCAACGCCGAAGGTGCGACCGGCGATGTCAGCAATCACGGACAGGGCTTGGCGCTTATTAGGCGCGCTCGCACGCGGCGAGATGGCTCGCCGGTCCAACAACTCTCCGATACTCATAGACTTAGAAAGCTCGCTCACGTCAGGCGGCCGCCGCCCGGTCGAACACATTCGGCCGGGCATGAACGCGCAGACTGTCTACTGGGTCCCGGACGAAACGCCGTTATGTGCGGCGCCGTTCGCACGGCTCGAAGCATGCCCATTGGAGGTCCTTTCGGGATCGATCCAGCCGATGTTCCCGTCAGAACGTCGGTACACCACCGACAGACCGCCATGGGCGGCGTTCCTAAACACGATTGCCTGGCCTTCGGTCAAGTCCAACTCCATGACCGCCATGGAAACGGTCATCGTCTTAAGCTCGGCCTGTGTCTCGGCGATGACCATGGCGCTCGGCGCGCCGTGATCGGCTTCGGAGAACCAGTCCTCATCGGCCTCGTCGTCGCGGTCGGGCGCGCGCAGCACGTAGAACTGAGCGGTTTCGGCGCTTTTCGCCGCGGCCGCGTTGGTGTGGCTCTTCAGACGACGCTTGTAGCGTCGGATGCGGGTCTCGATCTTGGCGAGGGCCGCGTCGAACGCCCCGTGCGCATCGCCGCCCAGGGCGTGGCTCTGCAGCTGCTGGCCTGAAGCCAGGAGCACCGAGCAATCCACTCGGAAGGCGTGGCCTTCGCGGCTGACCACGATGTCGGCGTCGCCGCCGCGCTCGAAGTACTTGCCGATGCTGGAGGAGATTTCGTCGGTCACCCGCGTCCGCAGGGCATCACCGACAGCGACGTGTTTGCCTGAGATCTGGACTTGCATGAGCTTAGCGAACGCCTCCGTTTTGATACTGTCAAGCGGCGCCGCGGTCTTACGACCACGGCCAGAGTTCGGCGATATGCCGAAGGCTGGCCACCACAACGCTTGCGCCCAGGATGAGCACGCACACGCTGATGGCGGTGAGTAGGTACCCGGCCAGGGCGAAGACGCCGTCACGCTGGATAAGGCCCAGGGCGAAGGCGGACACCGCCGCGGCAGGAAGCAGGTTTCCGAGCGGAATGGGTATGATCAGGATCAACGCCAGCGCTGTGCAGACCGCGCCGATCACGCGATCACCGACCGGGCCGAACAGGAACTCAAGGCGCGGGCGAGAGACGTGCTCGATCTTCTCCAGCATGGGGATCAGCTTGCCGAAGGCGCCGCGCAGATCAGTGCGTCGCAGGTTCTGATCGCTCATCCGGCGCGGCAGCCATGGATGCTCGGCCCCCAGAGCGACCTGCGGCGACAGCAGCACCAGCGGCGCGCCCAAGACGGTGGAAGATCCTGGCGGCAGCGGCAGCAGATTGGGAGCGGAAAAGACAAGCAAGGCCGCGCCGAACGCGCGAGGCCCGAACTCGTCCATGATTTCGCCGATCGAGACGCGCGGCTCGGGTCGATCGCAGATGGTCTGCAGAACCTCGGAGAGCCGGTCGTTCTCTTCCATGCGCTGGTCCCGTGATGACGCCCTGAGAAGTCAGAACGCACATACAGGATGTGGGGTTCAGGCGAGCTCGCGCAACCGACGTCTTCTTTCGACCGATGACGGGATCTTCAAAGCTTCGCGATATTTCGCCACGGTGCGCCGGGCGATGTCGACGCCGGCGGCCTTCAGGATGTCGACCAGGGCGTCGTCGGAGAGCACCTCGAACTCGCGGGCCTCGCCGTCGATCAGCTGGCGGATCTTGTGCCGCACGCTCTGGGCCGAGTGAGCCTCCCCGCCGCCGGTGGAGGCGATGGCCGAGGTGAAGAAGAACTTCAGCTCGAAGACGCCGCGCGGGGTGGCGATGTACTTGTTGGAGGTCACCCGGCTGACGGTGGATTCGTGCATGCCGATGGCGTCGGCGACGGTCTTCAGGTTCAGCGGCCGCAGATGCTCGACGCCGAAAGCCAGGAAGCTGTCCTGCTGGCGGACGATCTCGCTGGAGACCTTCAGGATCGTCTTGGCCCGCTGGTCCAGGCTCTTCACCAGCCAGTTGGCGGAGGACAGGCAGTCGGAGACGAAGGTCTTGTCCTGGTCGCTGCGCGCGCCGCCGCTGATGCGGGCGTGGTAGCGCTGGTCCACCAGGACGCGGGGCAGGGTCTCGGCGTTCAGCTCCACATGCCACAGGCCGCCCATGCCCTCGCGGACATGCACGTCGGGGACCACGGTCTGGGCGGTCTCGCCGGTGCTGAAGGCCGCACCGGGGCGCGGGGTGAGGGCGCGGACCTCGGCGATCATCTCGCGCAGGTCCTCGTCATCGACGCCGCAGATCCGCTTCAGGTTCGGCAGGTCGCGCCGGGCCAGCAGGTCCAAGTTGTCGAGCAGGGCGGCCATGGCCGGATCGTAGCGATTGCGGTCCTTCAGCTGCAGCATCAGGCACTCGCGCACGTCGCGGGCTGCCACGCCGGCGGGCTCGAAGCCCTGGATCACCGCCAGCACCGCCTCGACCCGCTCGATCGGGCAGCCGAGGCGAAGGGCGGTCTCGTCCAGTTCGGCGCGCAGATAGCCGCCTTCATCGACGGCGTCGATCAGCACCGCGGCGATGGCCTGGTCGGCGGCGGCGAGCCCCGCGACGGCCAACTGCTCATGCAGGTGCTCCCACAGGCTCTTCTCGCGGCCAAGGGCGCCGTCCAGGCCCTCGTCGCCTTCGAAGGAGCCGCCGCGACCGGCCTTGGACCAGTCGATCTGGCCGCCGGTCGGTTCGGCGCCGGTCTCGCCGGAATCACGCTCGCCGGGCGAGGCGTCGGCGTGGCTGTCGGACGCGCCGCCATCCATGTCGGCCGCCGCCGCGGCGTCCGGAACAGTGTCGACGTCGTAGGATTCGGTTGCTGGGGCGGCGGCTTCGACCTCCGCCTCGGGCTCGTCCCGCTGCAGCAGCGGGTTCTTTTCCAGTTCGGCCTCGACGAAGGCCTGCAGCTCGAGATTGTTCAGTTGCAGCAGCTTGATCGCCTGCTGCAGCTGCGGCGTGATGACCAGGCTCTGGCCCTGCCGAAACTCAAGTCTTGGGCCCAGAGCCAAGACAGCCTCCTACGAAACCTCGTAGGGACTAGATGCGGTCATCATGGTTAACGAGATGCTACCGCCTGCAAGGCTTGGGCCAAGAGGGGGCGGGTCAACCCGCCGACGACGGCGAAGATTGCCGTTTTCACTGGCGGGAGGGGCGGCCCGGGGCGCGCGGCCCCGGACCCTGAAGCCACATCCGGTGACGGGGCGGGATTTCGCCATCAAGCGGGGATGTCGTCCGCGAACGACATCCCGGCCTGCCCCACCATATCCACGCCGTAGGCGGCTTGGCCGTTGAAGGCGTCGACCAGCCAGTCGTGCGTCGCGTCGGAATAGATACCGACGTCCGCATCGAAACCCGCGAACATCAAGTAGCCGACCATGGCCGCCTTGCCGCCCAGGGCCGACCCGCCCAGGGCGTCGAAATATCCCTTCTGACTGACGACCCAGGCGATGGCGGCGTCCACGTCGAGGCCGGCGGCCTTGGCTTCGTCCAGGCCGATGATCGCGTCATAGGCCTTGCGGACGGCGGCGGTGAAGTCGAGGGCGCCGTAGCCCGCCTCGAACCCCGAGCGTCCTTCGCCCTGCACCCCCAGATTGACCGCGAAATTGATGTAGCGGTTCGCGGTGTTGAAGCCGGCGTAGTACGGGTCTGTCAGGTCGTTGGCGTTGTCGAGGCTGTCCACCAGCCAGGCCATGCCCGGCTTGCCCGGCGTGCGGCCGGTGAAGAACTGATAGGCTTGAAGCGCGACCGCCGAGGTCGGGGCGGCCAGGTCCGCCACCTGATCGGCGAGATTGGCCTCGTTAATCAGGCCGGCCGTGAAGCGCACGATAAGCTGTTCGAGGGCGGCGGCGGCCTTGTAGTTGGGGTTCTCCACCACCCGGCCGTCCGGCAGGGTGATGGTCGCCTGAGCCGTCTTGGCCGCGCCAGGATTGAAGCCGTTGGAGCCGGTGAAAGCCTGACGGATATCTTCCGGCGTCATGGACGGTTGCGTGGGCTGCGTGGGCTGCGTGGGCTCTGGCGACGGGGGCGTGACGACGACAGGCGCCGTCGAAGCCGTCAGGACCACGTCGTTGCTGTCCACGCCACCGACGTAGCTGATCGTGAACCGGGTCGCTCCGATGTCGAAGGTGGCCCCTTCGGCCAGGCCGTCGAAGGTCCCGCTGACTGCGTCGGTCCCATCGTTGTTGATGATCGTGAAGGTCCCGCTGGTGGGCGAGAAGCCGCCAAGGAAGCTGACGTCCAAGTCGCCGGCCAGGGTCACCAAGCCGGTCACGTCGATCTGGTCGTAGCCGCCGATTCCCGCCGTGGTCCCGCCGATCTCCACGGCCAAGGCGGAGCTGAAGGTCAGATTGATGTCGCCCGTGCTCAGTATGCCCGCCGAGTTGCCGGCGGCGAGAGTTCCGGAGGTGACGGTCACGTCGCCCACGGTTCCCGTCCCGCCAAGGGTCGCGCCGCCGGAGACGCTGATCCGCGACCCGATCGAGCCGTCGACCACCAGCTTGCCGGCCAGAACGTCGAAGTCCGCGGCAGTGGTGTTGACCCCGCTCAGGGTCAGGACGCCCGCCCCGGTCTTGGTGAATTCTCCGCCCGCGCCGCTGATCGCGCCGGAAACGGTGATGGCGCCCGCCCCGCCGAAGTGGACGCCATTCGCGCCCGCATTGAACGCGCCCGACAGGGTCAGCGAACCGGCGCTGGCGGTGATCGATGTGGCCCCTGAGGCGTTGAGCGCGCCGCTCCAGCTGTTGGTCCCGGAGACGTTGCGCAACGCGCCGCCGTTGGACACGCCCAGGCCGCTGATGGTCAGGACTTCACCCGCCACCGCGACGTCGCCGGACAGCTCCAGGGCGGCGCCGGAGGACACGGTGGTTCCTTGCGCGACGGTCCCCAGCGCTTGGGCGTGAGCGACGCGCAACACGCCCGCCGAGACATCCACGGTCCCATCGAAGGTGTTGGCTCCGGAGAGGGTAAGATTCCCTGCGCCCTGCTTGTCGACGCCATCCAGCTCCGAGATGACGCCGCTGATCACCGTGGCGCCAGCGCCGGTGACAAAGAGCGCCGAGGCCTCCCCAAAAATCGTGCCGGCGAGCGTCAAGGTCCCAGAGAGGCTTTCGACCGTGGCGTAGTTCGCCGCGGCCTTTACTTCGATGTCGCCGCCCCACGCGTTGGCGCCGGAGATATTCCGCAGCACGCCCCCGTAGGACAGATCCAAAGCTTCGGAGGCCACCTGGACGCCGCCCGTCAGGCTCAGCGTGCCCGTGCCGTGGACAAACGTTTTTTGGGCTATTCCACCCAGAGCAGCGCTGTCGGCGACGATCAGCACCCCGTCCGCGACGTGAACCTCGCCAATGAAGCTAGCATTGTCGGCCGCGAGGGTCAGACTTCCAGCGCCGCTTTTGGTGATCTTGCCTGAACCGCTGATCTCCCCGGCAACGCTGATGTCCGCCGCTCCGGAGAAGGTGAGATCACTGGCGTCGGCGTTGATCTCGCCCGACAAGGTCAGCGATCCGGCGTCGGCGGCGATTGATGTCGGGGACGAAACCGTGAGCGCGCCGCTCCAGCTGTTGACGCCAGAGACATTACGCAGGGCGCCGCCGTTGGTGACGCCTGTGCCGTCGACAGTAAGGCTTAGGCCGGCGATGGCGATGCCGCCGGACAACTCCAGCGCGGCGCCCGTCCCAACATTCACTCCATAGCTGACTGTTCCCAGCGCTTTGGCGTGAGTGACCCGCAAGACGCCTTCGAAAACCTCGGTCCACTGACTAGCGGTGTTGGCCCCCGACAAGGTCAGGGTCCCAGACCCCCACTTGGTGATGCGCGTATCGGCGATCTCGCCGGTGAGGAGCGTAGCGCCCGCGCCCTTGATTTCGAGCTGGGAGGACATCTCGGCCGAGCCTAGAATCTTGCCAGAGATCGTCAGCGTTCCAGCATCGTTGACGAACTCACCCTCATGAATACGGATGTCCCCGCCCCAACGATTGTCGCCGGAGATGTTTTGCAGCTTGGCGCTGAGCTCGAGCTTTTCGCCGAGGACGCTAATGCCGCCCTCCAGGCTGATTGATCCGTAGGTTACGACTGTTCCCGCGGCCGTGTCGCCCAGGGCCCCGCCGTTCTGAAGACGCAAGTCACCTCCGCTCACCACCATCTTGCCGGTGAAGTTCGCATTCCCTCCCGCGAGCGTCAGGGTATGGGAGGTCGTCTTCCTAAGCTCCCCGGAGCCGGCGATGGCGTCGTCGTGGGAGATTATCGCGTCGTCCGTAAGGTTGAGCGTTGTGTCCCCATCAAGGAACATGATCTCGCCCAGGGCCCGGCCGGCGCCGCCTTGCACGGCCGCCGATCCGGCCACTCCGGCGGCGCCGCCGGTGACGCCATAGTTTCCAATGAACTTGGGATCATAGAACGTCAGCTCGCCGCCCTTGGCCACGAAGATGGCGCCGCCCAAAGCGGCGCCCCCGCCGCCGCTGGCCCTCAGGCCGGTCCCGCCGGCGCCGCCGAAGGCTCCCGCAGCGCCGCCGGCCACGCTGCCGCCGCCCCCACCGCCCCCGAAGCCGCCCGCGCCGCCGGTACTGGCGGCAGAGGTCTGCGTAACGGCGCCGCCGCCGCCGCCGCCGAAACCGCCCTCGCCGCCGACCGCGTCTGGCGCAAGGCCCGCGCCTCCGCCGCCGCCAAAGTCGCCGCCCTTACCCCCCGTTGGGTCGCCGGAGCTCCGCCCGCCGCCGCCGCCGCCGCCGCCCACGCCGCCGGCCCCGCCGGCCCCGCCGGAGACACTGCCGCCCCCCCGCCGCCGCCGAGGCCGCCCATGCCGCCTGCCCCCTCCACAGCGCCGCCCCCGCCGCCGCCGAAGTTGTCCCCAGCAGCGCCGTTTCTTTCCTGATCGCCTGGGTCATGGACGCCACCGTCGCCACCGCCGTTCTTCCCGGCCCCGCCCAGGGAGGCGTGAGCGCCCGCATCGGAAGCGCCTGCCCCGCCGCCGCCGCCGCCGCCGGTGTCACCTCCATCGCCGCCCGCCCCCTCCGCGCCGCCGCCGCCGCCGCCGCCCCGTTCCGCGCCGTCACCGCCAGCGCCGAATTCACCGCCGCCGCCCCCCCCGCCGGAGCTGCCAGAGGCCGCATTCCCGCCCGAACCGGCATAACCGCCGCCGCCGCCGCCGCCGCCGCTTAGGGCCACACCGCCATCGCCGCCCATGCCGCCGCCGCCGCCGCCGCCGCCGATTTCGGAGCCGATGCCGCTTTCCCCGCCGCGGCCGCCGCGACCGCCCTGGGCGAAGGCGTCGCCAAACTGGACATTCCTGACATAGGCGTAGGCGCCATCGTTAATGAAGATGGCCGCCCCGGCCCCCAGGCCGCCGCCGCCCCCCGCGCCAAGGCTCCCGTTTGCGTCACCGCCGTCGCCGCCGATGGCGGCGACGTCATTGATGGTCAGGTCCCAGATGTTGACCTGGCCGTTTTGGATAAAGAAGGCGCGGTAGAGGCCCGCGCCGCTGATCTTGTGGTTGTGGCCCTCGAAGGTCATGTTGGCGGTGATCATCGGCAGGGATTTGGTGAGGGTGATATCCCTATCGAAAATGATCTGATGATCGCCGCCGGCGTTGGCGGCGCGGATCGCATCGCGCAGTTCATCCTCGTTTGTGACAAAGCCCATGACTTCCTCCCCTACACGCCCTCTGGCGCTGCGGCCGGAGCGGTTCGCCTGGAACGTGGGTCGCGCTTTTGCGCCGATCCTGAGGACACAGCGCCGAGTGCGGCCGGGCGCCTGACGGCGCCGCTGAGAGCTAGCTGAGTTCTGAGGGCGGGGGTGTCATCACATGTAGCGACAGGGGAGGAAGGCTCCCGGCGCCCACCCGCGAAACCACCGTTAGCCAAGGTCTTTCGCGGGCGCGGTTCTACACTCGAAGAGGCAGCTAAGGTCGCCTCACCGCCATCCCGCCCCTTTAGGCAGGTGATCACCTCGCGAACATCACTGATGGCCCGAGGATCGATGCAAGTTCATGGCGAACTTGGCGATCAGGATGTTGTACTGATCGGCCTGCTCCAAGGGGCCAAGGTGATTGGCGCCGGAGATGACCGAAAGCTCGGCTTTGGGGTTTCCCGTGGCGATCCGCCGGCTCGCCTCCGGCTTTGTGACGATGTCGATGTCGCCGCCGACAATCAGGACCGGGATTTGAATGCGCTCCAGAGCGCAATCGGCGTCCCACGCGAACATGGCCAGGTTGCCCCTGGCCTCCGCGGCGGGAGAGTTGCGCACCGCCATCAGCGTCACATGTTCCAACTGGGTGCGTGTGACCGACCGGCCAAATCCCAGGCGATGGGCGATGTGCGCCGAGCCGCTGAGGTAGCCTTGCCAGTTCGCCAGCCAGGCCATCGGCGCGGCGGCGACGGTTACTCTCATCGCGGCCTTCAGCAGCCCCTGAAGGCCGAGGAGAAGGCGACCGCAGACCATTGTTCGCAATGGATTAGTGAAGGTTGTGTTCAGGAGGACCACGCCGGCCAGGCGGTCCTGGAAGCGCGGATCGTCGCGCAAGAGGGTCTGGATGGTCATGCCCCCGATGCTGTGGCCCACCAGGACAGGTCGTCCGCCAACGTGGTCCACCAGCGCCTTGAGGTCGTCGGCGAAGCCCTCAAGGGTGATGCCGCCTTGGCCAGGCTTGGAGAGGCCGAGGCCGGGAAGATCCCACGCGACGAGGCGAAACTTATCACCCAACCGCGCCCTGGTCCTTCGCCAGAAAGTGGAATCCATGCCCCAGCCGTGGGTGAGGATGAGGGTGGGGGCCGGCGGGCCCGAAGGTCTCCACGTGAAGCTCCGAACCGCGGGGGGTGTGGAGCATCAGGCCTTCGCCATGGCGAGCGTCAACGGCGACGTCATCCTTGCCCGCGATCAGGAAGAGCACGGGCGCTCGTCCAAGAAACGACCAGGCCATGAGACCAAGGCCGGTCCAAAACCGCCATTCATCGCGCAGGCGCAGCGGCTCGCCTTGAGCGTCGACGACGAACTCGCCGCGGTAAAAGCTCCAGAGCAGATATGCCGCCGTCGCGAGGACGGCGAGGGAGATCAGGCTCGTGAGGAAGCGGACGATATTGAATGGCGGCAAGACGCTGGCTCCTGGCGACCCCCTTCGGGTCGCAGCGCCAACCTTGGGTCAGTATCGCCAGTTCCCTCGCCTACCGCCAAAATCGACGGCGGCGCGGCGTCGATCAGTCGTAGAGATTGCCCAGATAGACGCGGCGAACTTCGGGGTTGCCGACGATCTCCTTGGGCGTGCCTTCGAACAGCACCTGGCCGCCGGCGATGATCGAGGCCCGGTCGATGATGTCGAGGGTCTCGCGCACGTTGTGGTCGGTGATCAAGATGCCGATGCCACGGCCCTTGAGGTAGGTGATCACCTCGCGGATGTCGGCGATGGCCAGGGGGTCGATGCCGGCGAACGGTTCGTCCAGCAGCATGAAGGACGGCTCGCTGGCCAGGGCGCGGGCGATTTCGACGCGGCGGCGTTCACCGCCCGACAGGGCGACGGCCGGCGACTTGCGCAGGTGGCCGATGCGCAGCTCTTCCAGCAGGCGGTCGACGATGGTGCGCTGCTTCTTGGAATCGCGCTCGCGCATCTCGACCACGGCGAGGACGTTCTCCTCCACCGTCATGCCGCGGAAGATCGAGGCTTCCTGCGGCAGGTAGCCGACGCCCATGCGGGCGCGCTGGTACATCGGCTGGTCGGTGATGTCCTCGCCGTCCAGGAAAATGCGGCCGCTGTCGGCGGCGATCAGGCCGGTGACCATGTAGAAGCAGGTGGTCTTGCCCGCCCCGTTGGGGCCGAGCAGGCCGGCGACCTCGCCGCGCTTCAGGTGCAGGCTGACGCCCTTGACCACGGGACGACCGCGGAAGGCCTTGGCGATGCCGTCGACGAACAGGCCGTCCTTGGCCGGCGCGGCGGCGGACGCCGTCTTTGAAGCGGTGGAGACGTTCACGTGTCGATGGGTCCTGCTCAGCGCGCGCCGGAGGCCGGCTTGCTGTCGGGATAGAACACGCCGCGCACGCGGCCTGGCTTGTTACGGCCGCTGACCGACAATTCCATCTTGGCCTCGCCCGTCTTGTTGTTGAGCGTCAGGCGCGAGCCCCGGGCGACGTTCTTGCCCTGGACCACAATCACGTCGCCGGTGACGACCACGGTGTCCTCGGCGGCGGTATAGACGGCGCGGTCGCCGCGAACGGTCTGGTTGGGCGTCACGTAATAGACCGGGCCTTCAGCCTCCAGCCGATTGGTGTCGCCGCAGCGGGCCTGGCCGTTCTCGCCCGCGCCCGAGCGCGGATTGGCGTAGACCTTGATCACCTTGGCGCGCAGGCGGTTGTTTTCCTGCAGAGCTTCGGCGTCGCCGCGCCAGATGGTGACGCACTGGCTGTTGATGACTTCGCTCTCATCGGCGGTGATGTCGATGGGCGCGCTGGAGTCGCGCGAAATCTGCGCTTGCGCCGCACCGGCCATAAGGGTCGCCGCAAGGCCGACCGCCGCCCACCGCCTGATCACTCGCCGTTCCTCCATCACAGGGTTTCGAACCCCTCTTAATCCTGATTGAGCCGCGCGCGAACCCTGCCGCGGAAGATCACCCGGTCGCCCTTGTCCTCGACCGTATAGCCGTTGGCGTTCAGTTGCGTGCCCGGACCTTCGCCGCGCACCGGTCCCTGACCGACCACGCGGCCGGCGCGGGTGTCGACATTGGCCTCTTCCGCCGCGAAGCGGTAGCCGCCGGCGTCGCTGAATTTCACGTCGCCCTGCAGCCTCAGGGTCCGGTCGCTTTCGCGGTAGATGCCGGTTCGGGCGGTGGCGCGGGTCTCGGACGGGCCGTTCATGGCCAGGCTGACGTCCGGCTGCTCCAGCCTGATGACATTGATGTCGTTGTCGTCGCGCGCGGCGCTCTTGGCGCTGATGCGGAAGGGGCGGCCCTTCTCGTCGCGGCCGAAGAAGCGCGGATTGGTCATGCGCACGACCGTCGAGGCCTTCTCCAGCGAAGGCGTCTCGCGGGCGAAGGCGTTCCAAACCACCTGCGCGCCCAGCATCAGCACCAGGACCCCCGCCGCAGCGGGCAGGGCCCAGCGCAGGGTCCGCACGGCGCGCGAGCGTTTGCGCCAGCGCCGGATATCAGGCTGGGACGAACGGTCGGGCATGGCGGCGGCTTGGGTCATTGATGGACCTTAGGCGTGGGCGAAGATGTCTGTCTCTTCCCAACCGGCGATGTCGAGCTTGGCGCGGGTGGGAAGGAAGTCAAAGCAGGCCTGGGCCAGCTCGGTGCGGCCTTCGCGGGCCAGCATGGCGTCGAGCCGCGCCTTGACCACGTGCAGGTGCAGCACGTCGCTGGCGGCGTAGGCCAGCTGTTCGGGGCTGAGCGTCGCCGATCCCCAGTCGGAGCTCTGCTGAGCCTTGGACAACTCCACGCCGGCGCACTCGCGCACCACATCCTTCAGGCCGTGGCGGTCGGTATAGGTGCGGGCGAGCTTCGAGGCGATCTTGGTGCAGTAGACCGGCGTGGTGGTCACGCCCAGGTGCAGGTCGAACATGGCGATGTCGAACCGGCCGAAATGGAAGAGCTTCAGCACCTTCGGATCGGCGAGCAGGGCCTTCAGATTCGGCGCGTCATAGGCCGGGCGGTTCAGGCGAACGATGTGGGCGTCGCCCTTGCCGTCGGAGATCTGCACGACGCAGAGCTTGTCGCGCCCCAGGCGCAGACCCATGGTCTCAGAATCGACGGCGACGGAGGTTGCGCCCGCGAAGACGTCGGCGGGCAGGTCGCCTTCATGAAGAAAATTGGCCAAGGGTCTCGAATGCTCCGGCGGTGTTGGCGCTTTTATATAGCGCGCCGCCGGTTTGGCGCCCGCTCTTTTAGGTAGAAAAGAGCGATGGTGCCCAGGAGAGGACTCGAACCTCCACGGCCGTTAAGCCACTGGCACCTGAAGCCAGCGCGTCTACCAATTCCGCCACCTGGGCCCGCTCCGCATCCACCGGATCGGCGCGAGGCCGGGACCTTTAGAGAAGGCTTTTGGGCGCGTCAACACGTACCTTCGCTAAAAAGCATCTGCGTTGCGAATAACCTCTGGTTCGGGTATCCCGCGCCCCACAAACAAAGGGATTTCCCATGCAAGGCTTGGTGACGGTTTTCGGCGGCTCGGGGTTCATCGGGACCCAAGTGGTTCGCGCCTTGGCCAAGCAGGGCTGGCGCGTCCGCGTCGCGGTGCGCCGTCCGCACCTGGCGTTCCGCATGCGCATGCTCGGCGACGTCGGCCAGATCCAGGTCGTCCAGGCCAATATCCGCAACGGCGCGTCAGTCGCTCGCGCGCTTGAAGGGGCCGAGGCCTGCGTCAATCTGGTCGCGGTGATGCAGGAGCGCGGCCGCCAGGGCTTCTTGAGCCTGCACGCGACGGCCGCCGGCAAGGTGGCCGAGGCCGCCAAGGCCGCCGGCGTCCAGCGCTTCGTGCACATGTCGGCCCTCGGCGCCGATGCGCAGTCGCAATCGAAGTACGCCCGCACCAAGGCGCTGGGCGAGGAAGCCGTGCGCAAGGCGTTCCCGGGCGCGGTCGTCCTGCGCCCGTCAATCGTGTTCGGTCAGGAAGACAGCTTCTTCAACATGTTCGCCCGCATGGCGAGCTTGGCGCCGGCCCTGCCGCTGTTCGGCGGCGGCGAGACCAAGTTCCAGCCGGTCTTCGTGGCGGACGTGGCCCAGGCCGTCGCCCTGGCGGCGACCAAGCCCGAGCACGCCGGCAAGACCTTCGAGCTGGGCGGCCCGGCCGTGTTCAGCTTCAAAGAGATTTTGGAGCTCATCCTGCGCGAGACCGGCCGCAGCCGTCCGCTGCTGCCCGTGCCGTGGTTCGCCGCCAAGCTGATGGGCTCGGCCGGCGACCTGGTCTCCGGGATCATCCCGGCGCCGATCACCAGCGATCAGGTGATCCTGCTGCAGACGGATAATGTGGTGTCGGGCGCCCAGCCGGGTCTGGCCGAACTGGGCGTCTCGCCGACGACGGTCGAGGCGATCGTGCCGACCTACCTCTATCTCTACCGCAAGGGCGGTCAGTACGCCCCGCTGCCGGAAGGCGCGCTTTAAGCGCGCTTTAGTTGCGGGCCTTGCGCGCGGCGTAACGGGCGTCGCGCTTGGCCTTCTGCTCGGCCGCGGTCAGGGCCTTGCGTTCCTTGCGCTCCGCGCGCTTGGCGGCCAGGGCTTCATCGGCCAGGGCCTGCTCGGCCTGACGTTCGGCTTCCACGGCCTCCGCGGCCGCTTGCTTGGCGGCGGCCTTCTGCTCGGCCCGGGCCTGACGCACGCGCTCGACTTCGGCTTCACGCATCGCCTGGCGCTGTTCAAAGTTCGGGTCGGTCACGGTCGCCTTGGGCTTCAGCTTGGCCACCAGGGCCTGGCGGGCTTCGGCGGCGGTCTTCAGGCGATCTGAAAAGTCGACATTCTTCATGCGTGATTGAGGTCCTTTTGTGGGTCGAGGCTCGCGCGCCGCAGGATGCGTCACGTGATCAGGGTCGAAAGAGGATCAGGGCAGGCTCGGTTGCGCGATCGATGATCAAGCGCCGCGAGACAGGCGGACCGAAACGATATTCAACCCCGCCACCATAGCGCAAAAAGCGCCTCTCCACAAACGGGAGTCCCGCCGACCTATTGGCCGGCGGGTTCGCGCAGGCAAATCTGGGCCAGGACAAAGGACGTCACGGCGCAGGCGGTGATGCCGGCGACCATCGACAGGGGCTTGCCGTCGGCGAACAGGCCGGCCGCCGCCATGGTCGCCGCGCCGATCGTGATGTGGATCGCCCCCATCAGGGCCGAAGCCGCTCCGGCGATGCGGCCGTGCGCCTCCATGGCCAGGACGCCGGTGGTCGGCATGACCAGCCCCAGGAAGCCCCAGCCCACGAACAGCAGGCCGCTCATCACCGCCAGGCCGCCATGGCCCGTGGCGAACAGCGCCGTCAGCAGGGCCATCGAGGCGGCGAAGCCGGTGATCGCCATGCGCACCAGCCGCGTCAGGCCAAAGCGCCTGGACAGCGTCCCCGTGAACTGGGCCGCGGCGAAGAACGCCGCGGCGTTGAAGGCGAAGAAGATCGCGAAGGCGCTGGGCGACAGGCCGTAGTGGTCGATGATCACGAAGGACGAGTTGGCCACATAGACGAAGAAGGCCGACACCCCAAAGGCGCCGACCAGCACCGCGCTCAAGTAATGTCGGTCCTTCATCAGCTTGCCGTAGCTGATCAGGGCGCTGGTCCAAGAGCTTTCGCTGCGGGCCTCCGGCGGGCGGGTCTCCTTCATGACGAAGATGCTCAGCAGCAGACCGATGACGGCGGCGATGGCCGTGGCCCAGAACACACCGCGCCAGCCGGCGGCGGCGATCACCAGGCCGCCCACCGACGGCGCCAGGATCGGCGAGATGCTGAACACCAGCATCAGCAGCGACATCAGCCGCGCCGCTTCGGGACCGGTATAGAGGTCGCGGACCACGGCGCGGGGCACGACCGATCCGGCGCAAGCGCCCACGGCCTGCACAACGCGGAAGGCGATTAGCGCCTCGATGGTCGGCGACAGGGCGCAGCCGATGCTGCCGATGATGAACAGCACCAGGCCGAAATAGAGCGGCTGCTTGCGGCCCATCATGTCCGATAGCGGCCCGTAGACGAGCTGGCACACGCCCGAGGCGATGAAATAGGCCATCAGGCTCATCTGCACCGCCGCCGGATCGGCCTGCAGGCTGGCGCCGATCGACGGCAGTGCCGGCAGGTACATGTCGATGGCGAAGGGCCCGATCGCCGAAATCAGGCCAAGAACAACGGCGAGGCCGAGAAACTGGCGGCTCGTGGCCATGACTATCCCCTGTTGAGAATGACGCTTGCCCGTAGAAGGCGCGTCAGCGGCAGCCGCGTCCCGGCGGCGCCCGGACGCTAGCTAGGTCGAACGAGCCTCAGGCTCAAGATATCTTGGCCAGCACCCCCCAATCAGGGCTCCTGGCGAATCAGGTTGTGGCGATAATGACGCTCGTTGAACCGTGGGAGGGATGGACATGGCCGGCTTTACGTTCACCGATTTCACCTTGCCGGTGCGCAGCGGGTACGCCAGCGCCAGCAGCCACGAGGTCGCCCTGGCGGACTTCAATGGGGACGGCAAGCTGGACGTTGTTCTGTCCTATTTTCTCTATCCTCTTGAAGACCGGGGCGTGCCGATCCGGGTGCT
The DNA here is from genome assembly GCF_041021955.1 of Caulobacter sp. 73W. Lineage (GTDB taxonomy): Bacteria > Pseudomonadota > Alphaproteobacteria > Caulobacterales > Caulobacteraceae > Caulobacter. The sequence continues at coordinate 1,967,604 of NZ_CP158375.1, read as the reverse complement.
GACCGGCGACGGGACCGGCAAGTTCGTGGACGGCACGTCCAGCCTGTTCGCCAATCCGCCGGTGACGGTCCATGGCCGCCAGATCGTCCTCGCCGACTTCAACAAGGATGGGCGCTCGGACGCGTTCTTCGCCGACCATGGTCTGGATGCCGCGCCGTTTCCCGGCGCAAGGAACGCACTTTTCTTGTCGCAGGGGGCCTTGGGCCTGACAAATGCAGTGGCAGCCCTGCCTTCTATCGCCGACTTCAGCCATTCCGCCGCCGCGGCCGATGTGGATGGCGATGGCGACATCGACCTTTTCGTGGGTAATCAAGGCGATGGGGAAGAGTACCCGTACATTCTGCTGAACAATGGCGCCGGCGGTTTCACGCTGCAGCGCAGCGGTCTTCCGACGACGCTTCACAGTGGCGATCCGGGCATAACCACCAGCACTTTGTTTGATGCTGATCGCGACGGGGATCTAGATCTCTTTCTCGGACCTTGGGATCCGAGAAGCCGGGCTGCGGTGGTTCTCGAGAACGACGGCAGAGGAAATTTCCTGCGCACCCTGACGACCATTCCCGTCCCGGCGCACGGAACTTCGGAGAATGTAATCGACAGCCATGCCGTCGATATCAACGGTGACGGCGCGCTCGACCTTGTGATCAATACCGTGGTCGATTTCTTCAGTGTCGGCTCCATCCGTTTCTACATCAACGATGGGACCGGAAAGTTCACCGACGAAACAGCCTCGCGCCTGCCAAGTCGAAGCGCTGAAGGTTGGAACACGCGTGTCCAGTTCGCCGATATCAATGGCGATGGAAAAGTGGACATGCTCGTGTCGAACGGCACGTCACGCCCGGTCTTCCTTAATGATGGCGCGGGAAAATTCATCCAGACCGCCGAAGGCTATCTTCCGGGGGCGGGCCAATATGACCAATATCATGCCGCCGATCTCAATGGCGACGGGCGGATGGACATCTTCTCCGTGCGTGGCCTGTACAACGGCAATGAGCAATTCCGCGTCTATCTCGCCACCCCGCCGGAGCCGTTGAACCCAGCGATCACGACAGCGATCAGTTCGATCCTGCGGGGCTCCAGCAACACCCTGGCCACTGACCTTTCGGCCAAGGTTTCCGCCGGGACCCTGACCCAGGGCCAGGCGATCGCCGAGATCGTCAAGGCGGCGGATCAGACGACTTCGGTGGCGACGCTCTCCTACCTGTTCTTCACCGGCAAGATCCCGGGCTCGGCCGGGGTGGACTACCTGGTCTCGCCCACGGGTCCGAACCCGAACAATCTCAACTCGGCCTACTTCCAGTCGTTCAATCTGGAGAACCGCTACATCAACTTCGCGGTGAACCTGGGCCGTGACGGCGAAGGCAAGGCCGCCTTCCTGACCGAGTTCGGCGGCTTGAGCCTCTTCGACGCCACCAAGAAGGCCTACGCCAAGATCTTCGGCGGCATGCCGGCCAACTCCAAGGTCACGACCCTGTTGTCCGGCGGCCGCGACGCCTACTTCGCCTCCTATGGCGGCGACGGCGTGAACGGCCAGGGGACCAAGGCGGCCATGGTCGGCTGGCTGCTGGCCGAGGCCGAGAAGGGCGACCTGGGCGTCATGGCCCGCTCCAACGCCGCCTGGCTCACGGATCTCGCCGACGGCTCGGCGCCCTACGCCATCGACATCACCGGCCCCGCGGCGGGTTACTACAAGAGCGAATTCGTTTTCGGCGGCTAACAGAGCATCCCCCAAACGGGGAATGCGCATAGCGGTCTGATCCTTAAGCTAGACCCCGAAATCAACCGAGGCGATCATGGCCACTCCAACACTCAGCACCACCAAGCCACCCACCGCGAGCGCGTACTACAAGGTCGGTCAGTTCGGCATTGAGACCCGGTCGATCCGTGAGGACCATGGCGTCTACTACTACCCGACGGCGAATGATCGGCACGAGCCGGGGATCTTCTCGCTTGGCATGCCCTACAGCGGCGTCGGTGATTTCAACGGTGACGGTTTCAAGGACATTGTCCTGGGCTGGGTCGCATTTCCGCATACGATTCCGCGTCAGGCGACTATCGCACCTAGCCTCTACCTGAATGACGGCAGGGGCGGCCTGCGATTGGCGACGAACTCAGAAGCCGATCCAATCCCCGCCATCTTCAAGGGCCAAAGATTCGCTGTCGCCGACCTCAACGGTGACGGCGTGGACGATATCGTCCAGGCCAGCGAGGGGATGAATCAGCGCAATACGGACGGGACCTACACCACCAAGTATGACCCCATCGTCTTGATGCTGTCGGCGCCCGGCGGCCGGATCGTCAACGCCACCACCAACATTCAGGGTCAGGAGTTTTTTGCTCCGCCCGCGGGATATGGGGTCGGCCACGAGATTTCGGTGGGTGATGTCGATGGTGACGGCGACAAGGACCTCTTCAGCGGCAAGCTGTTGTTCCTCAACGACGGCAAGGGCAAGTTCACCGCAGCCACCGGCGCGTTGCCCGATGCGGTCAAGCCTGGCCACACCATCCTGACGGCCTCGGCCATTGGCGACGTCGACGGCGACGGCAAGGCCGACATTTTCGCGGCCTATATCGACGGGACCCAAGTGCTCGCGCTTTCGCGGTGGAACGGGCAGTCCTCAGGCTGGCAACTGCAGACGATTCCCCAAGGTCTTTATGGGGCCAACACCAAGCCCAACGACGCCGAAATGGCCGACGTCAACGGTGACGGCAAGCTCGACATCATCGTCACCCAGACCCGATCGGAGCCCTACTATCAGGGCGCTGGGGTCCAGGTCCTGATCAACAAGGGCGGCGGTCAGTTTGTTGATGAGACGTCGTCACGGATCGACAACGGTCCGCGCGACAAATGGTGGGGCGAAGGTGAGATCTACCTCGCCGACTTCGACGGCGATGGCGACATCGACCTTAGCCACAGCACCGACTACGACTTCAAGGACGGCAAGGTGGTCAGCGGCGGGGCCGCGATCGCGCTCAATGACGGCACGGGCAAGTTTACCTGGCTGGCCCAGGCTGTTTACGCTGATGTCAAACCCTATCAGCTTGCCGGTTATGAGGACACCGAGCCCTTCCAGCAGCGACCTCTGCCTCCCCGACTGTTTCCGATCGATCTCGACGGCAAGGGGGCCATAGACTTCGTCGCTCAGGTGCAAACGCCGTTCAGCAAATGGCCGACGACTGAGCCGGCGGCCTATACGACCTACAGCGTGGTCAACACCGCGCCTCTGCCTGGTTCGGCCGATCCGACGATCCTAGCTGCCACCGCGGCGATGCTGCGGGGTCCCAATAGCGCTCTGGCGGCCGATCTTTCGGCCAAGGTTTCCGCCGGGACCCTGACCCAGGCCCAGGCGATCGCCGAGATCGTCAAGGCGGCGGATCAGACGACTTCGGTGGCGACGCTCTCCTACCTGTTCTTCACCGGCAAGATCCCGGGCTCGGCCGGCGTTGACTACCTGGTCTCGCCCACGGGGCCGAACCCGAACAATCTCAACTCGGCCTACTTCCAGTCGTTCAACCTGGAGAACCGCTACATCAATTTCGCGGTGAACCTGGGCCGTGACGGCGAAGGCAAGGCCGCCTTCCTGACCGAGTTCGGGGGCTTGAGCCTCTTCGACGCCACCAAGAAGGCCTACGCCAAGATTTTCGGGGGGACGCCGGCCGACTCCAAGGTCACGACCCTGCTGTCCGGCGGCCGCGACGCCTACTTCGCCTCCTATGGCGGCGACGGCGTGAACGGCCAGGGGACCAAGGCGGCCATGGTCGGCTGGCTGCTGGCCGAGGCCGAGAAGGGCGACCTGGGCGTCATGGCCCGCTCCAACGCCGCCTGGCTCACGGATCTCGCCGACGGCTCGGCGCCCTACGCCATCGACATCACCGGCCCCGCGGCGGGTTACTACAAGAGCGAATTCGTTTTCGGCGGTTAGCGGGCGGGGAATGTCGCTAGCAGGATCAGGCCGATCACCCCCACGACGACACGCCATATAGCAAACGGCGTGAAGCCGTGGCGGGTGATGAAGTTCAGCACGGTTCGTACGACAAACACCGCTGAAACAAAGGCGAAGACGAAGCCCAGGCCGATGAGGCCGGCGTCATCCATGCTGAGGGCGTCGATGTTCTTGTAGAGATCATAGGCGAAGGCGCCGGCCATGGTCGGCATGGCCAGGAAGAACGAGAACTCCGCCGCCGAGCGCTTGTCGCACTTCATCAGCAGGCCGCCGGCGATCGTGGCGCCGGAGCGCGAGACGCCCGGGATCAGGGCGACGGCTTGGCACAAGCCGATGATCAGGGCGGTCTTCAGCGAGAACTGGGTCACGTCGGTGTAGCGCGGCTCGCTCTTCATCCGGTCCAGCAGGGCCAGGATGACGCCGCCGATGATCAGGTTGATGCAGATCAGGGCCGGGAACTCGTAGAGCACCGTCTTGATGAAGTCGTGCGCCGCCACGCCGATCAGCACGGCCGGCACGACGCCCAGGATGATGGCGGCGATGAAGCGGCGGCTGGCCGGATCGCTCGGGGCGGTGATCAGCAGGGTCCACAGCCGGGTGAAGTAGACGCTGACGATGGCCAGGATCGCGCCCAGCTGGATCAGCACCTCAAAGGTGTTCCCCGTGCTGTCGAAGCCGAGGAAGTGCCCAACCAGCAGCATGTGCCCGGTGGAGGACACCGGAATGAACTCGGTTAGGCCCTCGATCAGGCCCAGCACGATGGCGATCAACCAATCCGGCATTCCAAGGTCCTCCGACAGGGCGTCAGACGTCGTCCGATAAGGTAAACATGTCGTTTAGTCCATGAAGTGTACTGATAACGACTCGCATCTTCTGGTTTCAGCCCTCAGGCCCGGGTTTGGGGCTGAATAATGGTCAACTATAGAGACAATGCCGTTTTCTCGGCATTGAAGCGAACGTAAGACCCTGGCGCGCGCAAGGTTATGCCTCTGTGAGGCCGTGCGCACGTCGACAAGGGGAAGATCATGGCCGAACGCATGTTGAAGTTCACGGTGACGCCGCGGCGGATGCCGGAGAAACGCGACGCAGCGCAGCGTTCGGACGACTTCCTGGAAATCTACGGCGACTTCATTGACGCCAAGGCGACAGAGCAGGCCTCGCGTTGCTCGCAGTGCGGCGTGCCGTTCTGCCAGTCGCACTGCCCGCTGCACAACAACATCCCCGACTGGCTGCGGATGACCGCCGAGGGACGCGTGCAGGAGGCCTATGACCTGTCGCAGGCCACCAACGCCATGCCCGAGATCTGCGGGCGCATCTGCCCGCAGGACCGCCTGTGCGAAGGCAATTGCGTCATCGAACAGTCGGGCCACGGCACCGTCACCATCGGCGCGGTCGAGAAGTATCTGTCCGACAAGGCGTGGGAAGAAGGCTGGGTGCGCCCGCTGGTCGCCGGCCCATCCCGCGGCCAGTCGGTGGGCGTCGTCGGCGCCGGTCCGGCCGGCCTGGCGGCCGCCGAGCGCCTGCGCGAGGGCGGCTATGACGTGGTGGTCTATGACCGCCATGACCGCCCCGGCGGCCTGCTGATCTACGGCATCCCCGGCTTCAAGCTGGAGAAGGACGTGGTCGAGCGCCGCACCCGCCGGCTGGCCGAGGGCGGGGTCGTCTTCCAGCTCGGCTTCGAGGTCGGCAAGGACGCCACGCTCGAACAACTGCGCGCCCGGCACGACGCCGTGCTGATCGCCACGGGCGTCTATGCCGCCCGCGACCTGACCGCGCCGGGCGCCGGGTCGAACGGCGTGGTCGCCGCGCTCGACTATCTGATCGCCTCCAACCGTCAGAGCCTGGGCGACGAGGTGGCCGAGATCGCCTCCGGCCAGCTGAACGCCGAGGGCAAGGACGTGGTCGTGGTCGGCGGCGGGGACACCGCCATGGACTGCGTGCGCACCGCCATCCGCCAGGGCGCCAAGTCGGTGTCGTGCCTCTATCGCCGCGACAAGGCCAACATGCCCGGCTCCATGCGCGAGGTCGCCAACGCCGAGGAAGAAGGCGTCCACTTCGAGTGGCTCGCCGCGCCCAAGGCGGTGAAGGGCGACGCCGACGCGGTCACCGGCGTCCACGCCGCGCGCATGCGCCTGGGCTCGCCTGACGCCTCGGGCCGCCAGTCGCCGGAAGAGGTTCCGGGCGGCGACTTCGACAAGCAGGCCCAGCTGGTGATCAAGGCCCTGGGCTTCGAGCCCGAGAACCTGCCGCAACTGTGGTCCGCGCCCGACCTGAAAGTCAGCCGCAGCGGCACGGTGCGCGCCGACTTCCGCACCCAGATGACCAATCTCGACGGCGTGTTCGCCGCCGGCGACATCGTGCGCGGCGCCTCCCTCGTGGTGTGGGCGATCCGCGACGGACGCGACGCCGCCGACTCCATCCATTCCTACCTGACGGCCAAGGCGAGCGCTCCGGCGCTGGCGGCGGCGGAGTAACGATCATGAGCGACGTTCTCGACCTCTATTTCGCCAACCGCCAGCGCCTGATCGACGGTCACGCCTATGACCCCAGCAGCGAGCGCGACAACTGCGGCGTGGGCCTGGTCTGCGCCGTCGACGGCCAGCCGCGCCGCGAAGTCGTCGAACTGGCGATCAAGGCCCTGAAGGCCGTCTGGCACCGGGGCGCCGTGGACGCCGACGGCAAGACCGGCGACGGCGCGGGCATCCTGCTGTCCGTGCCGCAGGACTTCTTCGCCGACCAGGTGCGCCGCACCGGCCACGCCCTGCGTCCCGGTCCGATCGCCGTGGGCCAGGTCTTCCTGCCGCGCACCGATCTGGGCGCCCAGGAAGCCGCCCGGACCATCGTGGAGAGCGAGGCCCTGCGCTTCGGCTTCTACATCTATGGCTGGCGCCAGGTGCCTGTGAACACCGCCGTCATCGGCGAGAAGGCCAACGCCACCCGCCCCGAGATCGAGCAGATCATGCTCGCCGCGCCGGACGGCCTGGAAGGCGAGGCGCTGGAGCGCGCCCTCTTCCTGTGCCGCAAGCGCATCGAGAAGCGCGTCGCCGCCTCGAACCTGAACGGCTTCTACCTGTGCTCGTTCTCGGCCAAGTCCCTGATCTACAAGGGCATGTTCCTGGCCGAACACATCAACGAGTTCTATCCGGACCTGAATGACGAGCGCTTCGCCGCCGCGGTGGCGATCTTCCACCAGCGCTACTCGACCAACACCTTCCCCGAATGGCGCCTGGCGCAGCCGTTCCGGATGCTGGCCCACAACGGCGAAATCAACACGCTGAAGGGCAACGTCAACTGGATGAAGAGCCACGAAATCCGCATGGCCGCCCAGGCCTTCGGGGATTTCGGCGAGGACGTGAAGCCGGTCATCCAGCCGGGCGTGTCGGACAGCGCCGCCCTCGACAACACCTTCGAGGTGCTGGTCCGCGCCGGCCGCGACGCGCCCATGGCCAAGGCCCTGCTGATGCCGGAGGCTTGGAACGGCAAGACCGAGGAGCAGATGCCCGCCTCGCACCAGGCGCTCTACTCCTACTGCAACGCCGTGATGGAGCCGTGGGACGGCCCCGCCGCCGTCTGCGCCACCGATGGCCGCTGGGTCGTGGCCGGCAAGGACCGCAATGGCCTGCGCCCCCTGCGCGTCTCCTACACCGACGACGGCCTGGTCATCATGGGTTCCGAAGCGGGCATGTGCGGCGTGGCCGACACCCGCATCGTCAAGAAGCTGAACATCTCGCCCGGGCGGATGATCGCCATCGACCTGGCCAACGGCCAGCTGTTCAGCGAGGACGAGATCATCGACGAACTTGCCGAGCGCCACCCCTATACCCAGTGGCTCGGCAACATCCGCGATCTCGACAAGGAGATCGGCCCGGGCCCTGAGCCGCGCCGCTATGGCCGCGAGGAGCTGGTGCGCCGACAGTTGGCCGCCGGCCTGACGCTGGAGGACCTTGAGATGGTCCTCGCCCCTATGGCCGAGGACGGCAAGGAAGCCGTCGGCTCCATGGGCGACGACACCCCGCTGGCGGTGCTGTCGGAGAAATACCGGCCGCTCAGCCACTTCTTCCGCCAGAACTTCAGCCAGGTCACCAACCCGCCCATCGATCCCCTGCGCGAGACGGGGGTGATGAGCCTGAAGACCCGCTTCAAGAACCTGGGCAACATCCTGTCCGAGGACGAGGCGCAGACCGACGTCTTCGTGCTGGAAAGCCCGGTCCTGACCACGGGGATGTACGAGCGCATCGTGCCGGTGATCGGCGACAAGAACATCGCCGTCATCGACTGCTCGATGCCGATCCCGGTCCCCGAGGCGCGGCCCGGCGACGCCCTGCGCGCCAACCTCGAGCGCATCCGCGCCGAGGCCGAGGATGCGGCCCTGCGCGGCTGCTCGACGATCGTCCTGACCGACGAGGCTGTCGGCGCCGAGCGCGTGGCCATGCCGATGATCCTGGCCACCGGCGGTGTACATGCACACCTGGTCTCCAAGGGCCTGCGCTCCTACGTCTCGATCATCGTCCGCTCGGCGGAGTGCCTGGACACGCACTATTTCGCGGTGCTGGTCGGCGTCGGCGCCACGGCGGTGAACGCCTACCTGGCCCAGGAAAGCTTCCAGGACCGCATGGAGCGCGGCCTGACGGGCGAGCTGAGCCTTCGTGACCTCTGCCTGAACTTCAAGACCGCCATCGAGGGCGGCCTGCTGAAGATCCTGTCCAAGATGGGCATCAGCGTCATCTCGTCCTATCGCGGCGGCTACAACTTCGAGGCCGTCGGCCTGTCGCGGGCGATGGTCGCCGAGTACTTCCCCGGCATGCCGTCGCGCATCAGCGGCATCGGTCTGGCGGGTCTTGAGACCAAGGCGGTCGAGCTGCACCGCAAGGCGTGGGACGCCTCGGCCATCACCCTGCCGGTGGGCGGCTTCTACAAGGCTCGCCGCTCGGGTGAGGCGCACGCCTTCGAGGCGCGCATGATCCACACCTTGCAGCACGCCTGCGACACCGGCGACTACGCCGCCTACAAGCGCTGGAGCGAGGGGCTGCGGGGCTTCAAGCCGATCCAGCTGCGCGACCTGCTGGACTGGCGCTCGGACAATGCGGCGGTCAGCGTCGACGACGTCGAAAGCGTCAACGAGATCCGCAAGCGCTTCGTCACGCCGGGTATGAGCCTGGGCGCGCTGGCGCCGGAGGCGCACGGCGTCCTGAACATCGCCATGAACCGGATCGGGGCCAAGTCGGTCTCGGGCGAGGGCGGCGAGGACTCGGCCCGCTACCGCCCGCTGCCCAACGGCGACAACCCCAACAGCGCGGTCAAGCAGGTGGCCTCGGGCCGCTTCGGCGTCACGGCCGAGTATCTGAACCAGTGCCGCGAGATCGAGATCAAGGTGGCCCAGGGCGCCAAGCCCGGCGAGGGCGGGCAGCTGCCCGGCTTCAAGGTCACCGAGATGATCGCCCGCCTGCGCCACGCCACCCCTGGCGTGATGCTGATCAGCCCGCCGCCGCACCACGACATCTATTCGATCGAGGACCTGGCGCAGCTCATCTACGACCTGAAGCAGATCAACCCGGTCGCTCGCGTGACGGTGAAGCTGGTCTCCATGACCGGCATCGGCGCCATCGCCGCCGGGGTCGCCAAGGCAAAAGCAGATGTGATCCTGATCAGCGGCAATGTCGGCGGCACAGGCGCCTCGCCCCAGACCTCGATCAAGCACGCCGGCGGTCCGTGGGAGATGGGCCTGTCGGAGGCCAACCAGGTCCTGACCCTGAACAACCTTCGTCACTCGGTGATGCTGCGGGCCGACGGCGGCGTGCGCACCGGCCGCGACGTGGTCATCGCCGCCATGCTGGGCGCCGAGGAGTTCGGCATCGGCACGGCGTCGCTGATCGCCATGGGCTGCATCATGGTGCGCCAGTGCCATTCCAACACCTGCCCGGTGGGGGTCTGCACCCAGGACGAGGCCCTGCGCGCCAAGTTCACCGGCAGCCCCGAAAAGGTCATCAACCTCTTCAGCTTCATCGCCGAGGAGGTCCGCGAGATCCTGGCCTCCCTGGGCTTCAAGTCCCTGCAGGAGATCGTCGGCCGCACGGACCTGCTTCAGCAGGTCAGCCGCGGCGGCGAGCACCTGGACGATCTCGATCTCAACCCGCTGCTGGTCCGCGCCGACCCGGGCTCCAACAAGCCCTACTGCACGGTGGAGGGCCGCAACGCTGTGCCAGACACCCTGGACGCCCAGATCGTTCGCGACGCCGCGCCGCTGCTTGAGCGAGGCGAGAAGATGCAGCTGACCTACACGGTCCGCTCCACCGCCCGCACCATCGGCACCCGGACGTCCAGCCACATCGTGCGCAAGTTCGGCATGAAGGGCCTGCCCGCTGGGCACCTGACCCTGCAGCTGCGCGGTTCGGCCGGTCAGAGCCTGGGGGCCTTCGCGGTCCAGGGCCTGCGCATCGAGCTGACCGGCGAGGCCAATGACTATGTGGGCAAGGGCCTGTCGGGCGCGACCATCGTCGTTCGTCCCGGCGCGCACCTGGCCCGACCGGAAGACAACGCCATCCTTGGCAACACCATCCTCTATGGCGCGACGGCGGGCCGCGTGTTCGCCGCCGGCCAGGCGGGTGAGCGCTTCGCCGTCCGCAACAGCGGCGCGACCGCGGTGGTCGAGGGCATCGGGGCCAATGGCTGCGAGTACATGACCGGCGGCCAGGTGGTGGTGCTGGGCCCGGTGGGCGGCAACTTCGGCGCCGGCATGACCGGCGGCATGGCCTTCGTCTACGATCCGGACAACCGCTTCCCGGCCCTGGTCAATCCCGACAGCGTGGTGGTCCAGCGCCTGGCCTCGCCGCACTGGGAGGGTGTGCTGCGCTCGCTGGTCTCCGAGCATGCGCAGGAAACCGGCTCGCCGCAGGCCAAGGCCCTGCTGCGCGACTGGGATCACGTCCGAGGCGGCTTCTGGCAGATCTGCCCGAAAGAAATGGTCGGCCGCCTGTCCCACGCCCTGGTGGCGGAAGAAAAGGCGCACGAACGAGCCTGAAATGGAACCTGCGGGGCGACCGTGTCGCGCGGGTTTTCTATGCGAGCGCGACGGTCCAGGGATTGATCAACGCCACGCGGTTCCCTGGAAATCAGGCAGGTTTCGGGTGGCGAGCGTCATCTTGTGGACGCGCGCGGTCGCGGCGATCAGAGCGTCACGCTGCGACCTGGGGGCGGGCACATGCAATGCGGCGCAGGCCAAGGCGACAGACTTATCGACGGGGAGGATGCGGCCCTCGAACTCGGTGAGCACCTGCGTCTCCAGCCAGCGCCGCAGGCGCAAGCCTTGAGCGCTGTCTCGCCGCTCGATCTGGAGGACGCCCTGCTCCAGCTCCAGGACGGTGATCGCGCTGAGGTGCAGGCCTGAGGGCTCCAGCTGTTCGGCCCACGCCGCGACATGGGGGTCGATTCTGGACGAGCCGAGCTTTCGCATCTCCGAAATCACATTGGTGTCGAGTAAAGGCGCTCATCGAAATCCGCAGGTCGACTGCGGATGTCCGCCGCCTGGGGCTCGAAGGTGATCTCTTCGCTGTCGGCCATCCCCAGTATCGCCGAGAGGGGCAAGCGCGCAGCCGTCAGTTTGCGATACTGGTCAAAGGTCAGCACCACGTAAGCTGGCCTGCCACGGTCCGTGATCACGACCGGCCCGTTGGTGGCGGCTTTCTTCACGCCACTGGGATCTTGATTGAACTCGCGGCTGGACACGGTGGTGATCATGGCGACGGCTCCCGAGAATGTAGGCATGTTGCTTCCATGGCGCCGCTGGGCAAGCCTCCCCTGTGCGTCGGCGGCGAGTCCGTTTACCTCTGCGGTAAGCAGTCGGGGGATGGCATGACGAGTTGGAGCGAAGGCTACACGACGGACCTGCAGTACACGTCGTCCTTCTATAGCGAGCTTGCGCCGGCGCACCTTGGCTTCGCCGCCCTCGTGGCGGGCGCGCGGCCGCCGGCGTTGAGCGGCGAGTTCAACTATTGTGAACTGGGCTGCGGGCAGGGGGTCAGCGTCAATGTCCTGGCGGCGACCAATCCCCAGGGACGCTTCTGGGGCATGGACTTCAACCCGGCCCAGATCGCCAACGCCCGCAAGATGGCGGCGGACGCCCAGCTGACCAATGTGGAGTTCCGCGATTGGAGCTTCGCCCAGGCCATCGAGCGCGCGGACGACCTGCCCCGCTTCGACATCATCGCCCTGCACGGCGTCCTGACCTGGATCTCCGAAGAGAACGTCAGCCAGATCCTGGCCTTCATCGAGCGGACCCTGCAGCCCGGCGGCCTGGTCTATGTGTCATATAACGCCCTGCCGGGCTGGTCGCAGGCCCTGTCCTTCCGCCACATGGCGAGGCAGGTCTATCTGAAGGGCGACATCGACACGGCCCCCACGCGGGCGCTCGATCTGGCGCAGCGGATGAAGGACGCCGGCGGCGTCTACTTCGCGGTCAACCCGACCCTGGAGCCCAAGCTCGCCAATCTGCGCACCCAGCCGGGAGCCTATTTCGCCCACGAGTATCTAAACCGCCACTGGCGGCCGTTCCACTTCTCCGAGGTGGCCGAACGGATGGGCGAGGCGCGCCTGGATTTTGTGACCTCAGCCGGCCTGATGGAGAATATCCCCGAGGCGGCCACGACCCCGGACGCGGCGGCGGTGATCGCGCAGGAGGCCGGCGGCGACCGGGTGTGGACCGAGCAGCTTCGCGACTTCGCCAACAACAAGGGCTTTCGCCGGGACATCTTCGGTCGCGGGCTCAACCTGCTGAACCCCGTGGAGCTGGCCCTGACCCTGCACGGCCAGCACTTCGCCCTGGCCGCGCCGCGCGGCCGGATCAGCCTCAGCTTCAGCGGCCCGATGGGCGAGATGAGCGGCCCCGAGCCGGTCTATACGCCGGTCCTCGATCGTCTGGCGGCGGGCCCGGCGAGCTTCGTGGAGCTTCAGGGGCTGGTCCCTGAACAGAACCTCGCCCTGGCGATCCAGGTCCTCACCCTGCTGGTCCATTCCAAGCAGGTGCTGCCGGTCTTCCCCGAGACGGACGTCGAACCCGCGCGCCGGCTCAATCACGTGCTGCTCGACGCCTATCGCAAGGGACGCGCCTACAACGTCCTGGCCCTGCCGGCCGCCCGCACCGGGCAGGTGATCTCGGGCGCCGATCTGCTCGTCGCCTGCGCCGTCGTCGTCGGACGGGGCGAGGATATCGCGGACGCGGCGGCCTACGGTCAGGCCCTCCTCGCCGCCAGCGGCCGCGGCCTCAGCCCCGATGGGCGCGCCCTCGAAGGCGACGAGGCGCGGGCCTATCTGGTCGAGCAGATGACCCCGGCCTTTGAGGGCCGGATCGATGTCTGGAAGAGCCTCGGGGCGTTCTAGTCGCTCGGCGTCAGGCCGTTGTAGCAGGCGCGGGGGCGGATCAGGCGGCCGGTGCGCGACTGTTCGATGGCGTGGGCGATCCAGCCGGCGCAGCGGGCTGCGGCGAACAGGGTGAACGGTGCGTCGTCCGGCAGGGACAGGTGCTTGGCCAGGGCCGTGAGGGCGAAATCGATATTGGGGCGGCCGGAACCGGCCTCCTGCGCGGCTGCGGCCGTCGCCGCCCATCGCTTGGGGGTCTCGAACGCCGAGAGTAGAGTCTCGGCGCGGGGGTCGCCGTCGGGATAGAGCGGGTGGCCAAAGCCGGGCAGCGCTTCGCCGCGCATCATCCGGGCGGCGGTGGCCGCCTCCGGCCCGGCGCGCTTCACCTCCGCCAGATAGGTCTCCACCCGGCTGGCCATGCCGCCATGTAGTGGTCCGGACAGAGCCGCTAGGCCGGCCAGGGCGCTGGCCGCCAGGGACGCGCCGGTCGAAGCCGCGACCCGGGCCGCGAAGGTCGAGGCGTTGAGCTCGTGATCGGCCAGCAGCACCAGGGCGCGGCGGATCAGGTCGGCCCCGTCGGCGTCGCAGCCCCAGGCGGTCGCCAGGCGCTCATGCGCGGGGCCGCACCCTTCCTCTCCGCTGGCGGCGGCGGTGACGGCGGCGAGCAGGGAGGCCGCCTCCACGAACAGGGAGTTCGGCGATCGGCCCGCCAGGGGCAGGTCCGTCGCCGCGCGGCCGGCCAGGGTGGCGAACAGCCGGGCCCGGGCGGTCTTGCCTTTGGGAACAGGCGCGCCCTCGACAGGCGTCAGGTCCGGGTTTGTCTGGCCGCGCAGAAGCCGGCCGATCGCCTCGAAGTCGTGGGTCAGGGCCAGAGCCGTCGCGTCCTGGCCGCGATAGAACAGCCGCCCATGGGCCACGGTGGTGATCGCGGAGTCCAGGACCGGCTCGCCCCAGGCGATGGCGCTCTGGGCCACGTCGGCGGCCTTGCGGCCTCGCCGCTTGCGCTCGGCCAGCAGTTTGATGTCGGCGGCGCTGTAGCAGCTTCGACGCGGATCCGCGGCGTCGGCCTGCACGGCGATGCGGCCGCGGCTGACATAGGCGTAGAGCGTCTGCTGACGCACGCCCAGGGCGTTCATGGCTTCGGCGGCGCTCATCCAGTCCATGAGATATTGATTATATTGATCAAGATTGACGTCAATATATTTGGAGCGCGGACTGGCGGACGAGCTTTGAAGGAGTTTGCCATGTCCGGTCTTGAAGGCGTCGTCGCCGCCCAAACCATCTTGTCCGAGGTCGATGGCCAGGCTGGCCGCCTGGTCATCCGGGGACACGCCTTGGATCAGCTAGCCGGCCGCTGGACGTTCGAACAGGTGGTCGGCCTGCTGCTGGGCGGCTTCTTCCCGGACCTGCCGACAAACTTGGCGCCCCCCTAGGGGCCGCGCGCGTCAGGGTGTTCGACGAGGTCGCCCGCCTGGACACCGATCTTGTCGCCAGGGGACCGGTGGTGGCGGTTCGCGCCCTGATCGCCCGCCTGCCGGACGGCGACGACCTGGAGACGGCGTTGGCGCTCATCGCCGCCCCGGCGGTGTTCACGGCCGCCGTGGTGCGGGCGGCGGCAGGCCAGTCGCCGGTGGCGCCGGAGCCTGGGCTGGGCCACGCCGCCGATACGCTGCGCATGTTGCACGGCCGCGAGACTGGCGCCGCCCAGGCGGCGGCCCTGGACACCTATCTGGTCACCGTGTGCGACCACGGCCTAAACGCCTCGACCTTCGCGGCAAGGGTGGTGGCCTCCACCCAGGCGGGCCTGACCTCAGCGGTGCTGGCGGGGATCAGCGCTCTGAAGGGACCGCTGCATGGCGGCGCGCCGGAGCCGGTGATCGACATGCTGGACGCCATCGGCGACCCGGCGAGCGCGCGCGACTGGCTGGCGGCGGCCCTGGATCGCGGCGAGCGGCTGATGGGCTTCGGTCACCGGATCTATCGCGTCCGCGACCCTCGCGCCGACGCTTTGAAGGCCACCGTGCGCGGTCTGGTCCACGACAGCCAGGGCGCGGCGGGCCGCATCGCCTTCGCCGAGGCGGTGGAGCAGGCGGCCCTGGCGATCTTGCGCGAACGCAAGCCGGACCGGCCGCTGCAGACCAATGTGGAATTCTACACGGCCCTGCTGCTGGAGGCTCTGGGCTTCCCGCCCTCGGCCTTCACCTGCGTCTTCGCCATGGGCCGGGCGGCGGGCTGGGTCGCTCACGCCCGCGAACAGGCGGCCGGAGGCAAGCTCATCCGGCCGCAGTCGCTCTATGTGGGCCCTGCGCCCAAGGTTGCGGCCTAGGCGTCGCCGTCCGCCAGGTCGGCGATGCGGCCATCGACCGCCTCGCCACAGACGGTGGTGACGTTGTGGCCGACGTCCTTGACGCCGACACGGGCGGCGTGGGGCGGTTCGACAGACGTTTGTGGAAGGAGAGCTTCAGGCGTGGTGAACGTCATCATCGCGGGGTCCTTGAGGAGCGCGGCGGTTGTCGCCGCGTTACGGCGAGGTTCGCCTAACGCGGCCTGACGGGCCTTGCGACGGATCAAACCGCAGCAGCAACCGTGGGATCCCGACTTCGTCTACAGCTTCGGCTGGTTCGACTGGCGTCCCGGCGGCTGGTCCGTCCAGTACTCAAACTACTCGGGCAACCGATATCCTGGCGCCGACCGCGCCGCGGGAACCGGCCGGTTCAAGGACGGCACCATCTCCGTCACCTACAATCACGCGTTCTAAATCGCTCGCCCTTTCCATGCGGAAGACCGCTTGCGCCCAGTCGCCCAGCCGATAGGATCGTATACGATATCTGGCTGGGGGTTGCGCTGATGATTGTGGGTCGGGGTGCGGCGATGATCGCCGCTGCTTTGGTTTTCTCGGGCGCGCCCGCCCTGGCGGCCGTGAGCAAGGCGGACGTCGAGGCGTCGGTAAGCCTGCGCGACCGCTGGATGTACTTGACCCGCGACGTGGCCGATCCGGCGATCTGGGTCGAGGGGCAGTCGAAGTTCCTCTACCGCAAGACCGTGGCCGGCGGCTTCGCCTTTGTCCTCTATGACCCGGTCAGCGGGGCCAAGACGCCCGCCTTCGATCAGGCGCGCCTGGCGGCGGGCCTGTCCAAGGCCATGGGTTCGGAGCAGGCGCCCCTGCGCCTGCCCTTCGACAGCTTCACCTACGAGAAGGACGGCAGGGCCGTCGCTTTCATGTCGGGCGAGGCGCGGTGGACCTGCAGCCTGGTGGCCTATGACTGCGCCAAGGCCGCGCCGCGCACCACCCGGCCCAAGGGCTTCGGCGTGGTGCGGGACCTGTCGATCCCCGCCGACAATACGCCCAAGCGCTCGCCCGACGGCCGCTGGGAAGCCTTCGTCCAGGGCGATAACCTGGCGGTCCGCAGCCTCAGTGGCGGCGTGACCCGGGTGTTGAGCACCGACGGCTCGCCTGGCGACTTCTATGATCCCGAGACCATCGTCTGGTCGCCCGATTCCCAAAAGCTGGCCGTCTATCGCGTGCGGCCGGGCTACCGCCGCGAAGTGCTGCGGGTGGAGACCTCTCCTGGCGATCAGGTCCAGCCCAAGCTGCAGACCCAAGTCTATCCCAAGCCCGGAGACCCGGTGGACATCGAACGGCCCGTCCTGTTCGACGTCGCCGCCGGCAAGCAGATCGACGTCGCCGACGCGCTGTTCCCGAACCCCTATTCCATGTCGAAACTGGCCTGGCGCAAGGACAGCCGCACGGTGTCCTTTGAGTACGACCAGCGCGGCCATCAAGCCTTCAAGCTGATCGAGGTGGACGCCGCCAGCGGCGCGGCGCGCGCCGTGATCGACGATCAGACCAAGACCTTCATCAATATGGGCCGCACCTTCCGCCAGGACATCGGCGCGGACGGCCGTGAGGTGATCTGGATGTCCGAGCGGGACGGCTGGAACCACCTCTACCTCCACGACGGCCGCACCGGCCGGGTGAAGACCCAGATCACCAAGGGTGAATGGATCGTCCGCAAGGTCATCAAGGTCGATGAGGACAAGCGCCGCATCTGGTTCGCCGCCAGCGGCATGCGCCCCGGCGAGGACCCCTATCTGCAGCACGTCTACCGGGTCGATTTCGACGGCACGAACCTTGCCGCCCTGACCACGGCCGACGCCTGGCACGACGTGGCCTTCTCGTCGGACATGAACTTCTACGTCGACACCTATTCGCGCACCGACCAGCCGAACATCTCCGAACTGCGAAAGGCGGACGGCAGCCTGGTGGCCCGGATCGAGACCGGCGACATCACAGAGCTGAAGGCGGCCGGCTGGAAGGCGCCGGAGGTGTTCAAGGCCAAGGGCCGCGACGGCAAGAGCGATATCTGGGGGCTGGTGGTCCGGCCCAAGGACTATGATCCGGCCAAGCGCTATCCGGTGATCGAGAACATTTATGCGGGGCCCCACGACAGCTTCGTTCCCAAGACCTTCTGGCCTTTCGGCTACCATGCCGGCGGCGACAAGATGATCGGCATGCAGTCCCAGGCCGATCTTGGCTTCATCGTCGTGCAGATGGACGGCATGGGCACGCTGAACCGCTCCAAGGCCTTCCACGACGTGGCGTGGAAGAACCTCGGCGACAGCGGCTTTCCCGACCGCATCTTGTGGCACAAGGCCCTGGCGGCGCGCGATCCGTCCTACGACATCAGCCGCGTGGGCATCTACGGCGCCTCGGCCGGCGGACAGAGCGCCTTTGGGGCCCTCATCTTCCACCCGGAATTCTACAAGGCCGCCGTCGCCTATGCCGGCTGCTTCGACAACCGCATGGACAAGATCAGCTGGAATGAACAGTGGATGGGCTGGCCGGTGGACGACGCTTACGCCCGCGCCTCGGGCGTCGACAACGCCCACAAGCTGCAGGGCGACGTGCTGCTGATCGTCGGAGAGCAGGATTCCAACGTCGATCCGGCCTCGACCCTTCAGGTGGTCAACGCCCTGATCAAGGCGAACAAGGACTTTGAACTGGTGGTCGCCCCCGGCGAGGGCCATTCGGTCGGCCGCTCGACCGGGCCGATCGCCTACTTCCAGCGCCGGCAGTTCGACTTCTTCTTGCGCAAGCTGGGCGGCCAGGGGGCGCTGGACTGGAACCGCACCGCCGCGCAGTAAGCACGGGCGTCAGGATCAGGTTATGTTCGCGGCGTCCGGCGACCTGACCGGGCGCCAGGAGCCGCCACGTGCATCGCCCGTCGAACGCCATCTCTCAAAAGGTCGCCATCACCCGCCAGATCACCCTGATCTCGACCGGGACGGCGATCGTCCTGATCGCGCTCAAGGCCGGGGCGTTCGCCGCCAGCGGTTCGTTGGCCATCCTGGCCTCCCTGGCCAACTCCGCGCTTGATCTTGTGGCGTCGCTGGTGACCCTCTTTGCGGTCCGTTACGCGGCGGCGCCGCCCGACGCCGAGCATCGCTTCGGTCACGGCAAGGCCGAGGCCTTCGCCAGCCTCATGCAGGCAGGCCTGGTCTTCGCGTCCGGCGCGCTGATCGGCCGAGAAGCGATCGGCCGCCTGCTGCATCCCGCCGCGGTGAGCGTCGATGGCTGGAGCATCGCGGTGATGGTCCTGTCGATCCTCATCACCGGCGTTCTCATCACCCTGCAATCGCGAGCCTTGGCCCAGACCGGCTCCATCGCCGTGGAAGGCGACCGCGCGCACTACGCCGCCGATCTGGGCTCCAATGCGGTGGTCATTCTGGGGCTGGTCGTGACCGCGTTGACGGGGGTGGTCTGGGTCGACGCGGCGGCGGGCCTGATCGTGGCGGCGTGGCTGGTCTGGGGCGCTATCGGCGTCTTCAGCGGAGCGGCCAACCAGCTCATGGACCGGGAGCTTTCGGACGAAGATCGCGAACGGGTCCTGGCCCTGATGGCGGCGGACCCGAAAGTGCGCGGGGTGCATCAGCTGCGCACCCGGGAATCTGGCCCCTACATCCACATCCAGGCGCACATGGATCTGGACCCGGACCTGACGCTTGAGGCGGCCCACGCCATCGTCGTGGCGGCGGAGCGTCGGATTCTGGAAGCGTTCCCCACCGCCGACATCCTGCTGCACGCCGATCCGCGCGGTCGCGCCGAGACGCACGGCGGCGTGTTCAGCGAAGGCTGAGCGGAGGCGACGGGTCAGGCCTGCGCGGCGCGGCCGCTGAGGGGCGCCTCGTCCTCGCTCTCGTCAAGACCGCCCAACTCCCCACGCGCCCGCGCCTGGCGGCCATAGACCCACTCGAACATGGGCGAGGCCATCAGGGTGGTGACGATGGCCATCAGCACCAGCATGGAGAAGAGGGCCGGGCCGATGATTCCGCGCTGCAGGCCGATATTGATGATGATCAGCTCCATCAGTCCCCGCGCGTTCATGAGGGCGCCGATCCCCAAGGCCGTGGAATTGTCCTGGCCCGTCAGGCGCGCGGCGGCCCAGCAGGCGCCGCCCTTGGCCAGGATCGAGCCGACCAGGATGACGGCCGTGGCCGCCAGCAGCCCGATATTGTTGACCATGCTCAGCTGGGTGTTCAGGCCCGAGAAGGTGAAGAACATCGGCAGCAGCACGACGACCGCGAAGGGCTCCAGCTGACGCTTCAGTTCGCGCGACAGAATTCCGCGCGGCATCACCACGCCGAGGATAAAGCCGCCGAACACCGCGTGGATGCCCACCGCGTCCATGGCCCAGGCGCAGAGCATGAAGAGCAGCAGGCAGACGCCCAGCAATCCCGTCCCGACCTTGCCCTCCCGCTCAGCCATGCGGCCCAGCGGCGCCAGCAACCTCGGCCCCAGGGTCAACATCACGAGCGCGAAACCCCCGCCGCCGGCGATCGCCTTGACGGCCACCATGGGTCCGTCGCCGAAGGTGGCGAGCACGATGGCCAGGACCGTCCATGCGCCGGCGTCGTCGATGGCGCCGGCCGAAAGCGACAGCGTGCCCAGAGGCGTGCCGCTGATGCCCCGCTCATGAATGATGCGGGCCAGCATGGGGAAGGCGGTGATCGAGATCGCCGCGCCCATGAACAGGGTCGCCTGGAACGTGTTGATGCCTTCGCCGAACAGGCCGTGGCTCAGCAGCCAGGGCGCCATGGCGACCGCGACCAGGAACGGCGCCGCCATGCCCGACAAGGAGACGGCCGCGGCGCTGCGGGCGTTGGACCGGAAGTGTTCCGTCTGAAACCCCAATCCGACCAGGAACATGTAGAGCCCGACGCCCATCTGGGCGCCCACGAACAGGACCGCCTTGGATTCCTTCGGAAACAGCAGAGCCTGCAGGTCCGGGGCGAAGAGCCCGAACAAAGAGGGGCCAAGGATCACCCCGGCGATCATCTCGCCCACCACCTGCGGCTGGCCCAGATAGCGTTGCGCAAGCCAGCCCACACCCCGGCAGGCGGCGATGATGATCGCCATCTGCAAGAAGAAGGCGACACTCAGCTCGGCTGGAGTCATCTGCGCTTTCCCTACGTGTCAGGCTTGAGCGGGACGAGGGGCGGGGATGTCATCACCCTCGGCCTCGTTCAGCGCGCCAAGTTCGCCGCGCGCCCGAGCGCGGCGACCATAGACAAGCTCGAACATCGGCGTGGTCATCAAGGTGGTGGCCACCGCCATCAACACCAACATCGAGAACAAGGCCGGGCCGATGATCCCCTTTTGCAGACCGATGTTGATGATGATCAGCTCCATCATGCCGCGCGCGTTCATCAAGGTCCCGATGCCCAGCGCCGTGGCGTTGTCCTGGCCGGTCAGGCGCGCGGCGAGATAGCAGGCGCCGGCCTTGGCCAGGATCGAGCCGGCCAGGATGACCAGGGCGATAGCCATCAGGTTCCAGTCCCCGACCATGGTCAGCTGGGTGTTCAGGCCCGAGAAGGTGAAGAACATCGGTACCAGCACGATGAGCGCGAACGGCTCCAGCTGGCGCTGGAGTTCGCGGGTCAGCACGCCGCGCGGCAGGGCCGCGCCGAGGATGAAGCCGCCGAACACCGAGTGCAGGCCGGCCGCGTCCATGGCCCAGGCGCTGAGCATGAAGAGGATCAGGATCACGCCCAGCACAGCGGGACTGAGCTTGCCTTCTCGCTCGGCTATGCGGGCCAGCGGGGCGAGCAGGCGGGGCCCCAGGGTGAGCATGAGCGCCGCGAAGAGGCCTCCGCCCACGATGGCCTTCATGGCGACCAGCGCGCCGCCGCCCATGCTGGCGAGCACGATGGCCAGCACCGACCAGGCGCAGGCGTCATCGATGGCGCCGGCCGAGAGCGACATGGCGCCGAGCGGCGTCCTGGACAGGCCGCGCTCCTGGATGATGCGGGCCAGAACCGGGAAGGCGGTGATGGAGATCGCCGCGCCCATGAAGAGCGTGGCCTGGCCGACATCGACGCCTTCGCCGAACAGTCCCTTGCCCACAAGCCAAGGCGTCAAGGCGACAGCCACCAGGAAGGGCGCGATCATGCCTGACAGCGACACGGCCGTGGCGCTCTTGGCGTTGTGCTTGAAGTGGTCGGCGTTGAAGCCCGCCCCGACCAGGAACATGTAGAGCCCTACGCCCAGCTGCGCGCCGACGAACAGGACCGGCTTGGATTCCTTGGGGAACAGCATCCCTTGCAGATCGGGGAACAGAAGCCCCAGGAGCGAGGGGCCGAGGATCACGCCTGCGATCATCTCGCCGACCACCTGAGGCTGACCCAGGTAGCGCTTTACGAACCAGCCCACGCTGCGGCAGGCGGCGATGATGATCGCCATCTGCAGGAAAAAGGCCACGCTGAGCTCAGCAGGCGTCATGTCAGTCCCTCCCGACGCCGTTATCCGCGTCTTTAAAGGCACCTTAGCACCGGGTTTTCTGGGGAGAAGCGCTAAATGACAGCGCTGTCGTCTCGTGGCGCCTTGAATTGGGCGCCGGGCAGGCGCATTGGCGTCATCCCGCGACATTGTCCGCAAGAACAGCGTTCAGTAAACGGGACCTTAACAGGTTGCGCGCCTTGCTGGCGTCAGCGCCTGAACCCATCCCGTCCAAAGGCCATCTGACCTCGCATGAGCGTCGAACGCATCCTCCATCATTTCCCGCTCGATCCGGCGTCGCGCCAGGTGCGCGTGCTGCTGGGCGAGAAGCGCCTGCCCTTCACCGACGTGCAGGTGCGCTACTGGGAGCGGCCGGCTGAGTTCCTGAAGCTCAACCCCTCAGGCCTGACGCCCGTGCTGGTCGAGAACAAGGCCCCCGAAAGGCTGGTGCTGTGCGAGGCGCGGGCGATCCTGGGCCATCTGGAAGAGCAGCATCCCGAACCGGCCCTATTGGCGCCTGAGCCGGCCGAGCGCGCCGAAGCGCGCCGCCTGCTGCAATGGTTCGACCGCAAGTTCGATTTTGAGGTCAACGGCCTGCTGCTCCACGAGAAGATGGAAAAGCGCCTCCTGCG
This sequence comes from Caulobacter sp. 73W, assembly GCF_041021955.1. GTDB lineage: Bacteria > Pseudomonadota > Alphaproteobacteria > Caulobacterales > Caulobacteraceae > Caulobacter. The sequence continues at coordinate 1,944,901 of NZ_CP158375.1, read as the reverse complement.
CCTTGGCGCGCCGGAACTGGCCAACCTGCGCCGCGGCCGCGAGGCCCTGCGCGAGCACCTCATCTACATCGAAGGCCTGCTCCAGGCCCGCGATTGGCTGGCCGGCAAGCGGATGAGCCTGGCCGATATTGCGGCGGCGGCGCATATTTCGGTCATCGACTATTTTGGCGACGTGCCGTGGCGTGACTTCCCGGCCGCCAAGACGTGGTACATGAGGATCAAGTCCAGGCCGTCCTTCAGGCCGATCCTCGCCGATCGCTGGCCCGGGCTTGCTCCCGCCGGCCACTATGACGACCTCGACTTCTGATCATCCCCCTCTTCAGGCAAAAGACCTGATCCGCGCCAAGGCGCTGGAGCTTGGCTTCGACTTCTGCGGTTTCGCCGCGGTCGACGAGCCCTGGCTGGCGGGCCAGCGGCTGAGCCAGTTCGTGGCCGAAGGCCTGCACGGCACTATGGGCTGGATGGAGGAGACGCTGGAGCGTCGAAGCCATCCCACCGCCATGTGGACCGACGCCCGCTCGGCGGTGGTGCTGGGCATGAACTACGGCCCCGACAGCGACCCCCTGGCGGCGCTCCTGGATCGGACCCGCGCGGCGATCAGCGTCTACGCTCAGGGCGACGACTATCACGAGGTCATCAAGAAGCGGCTGAAGCTGCTGGCCGGTTGGATGGTCGAGGCCTTCGGCGGAGAGGTGAAGGTGTTCGTCGACACCGCGCCCCTGATGGAAAAGCCCCTTGCCGAGAAGGCCGGGGTCGGCTGGCAGGGAAAGCACACCAACCTGGTCTCGCGCGGCTTCGGCTCCTGGCTGTTTCTGGGCTCGGTGCTGACCACCCTGCCGCTGGAGACCGACGAGGCGCCCCAGGCCGGATGCGGCTCGTGCAGCGCCTGCCTCGACGTCTGCCCGACCAAGGCGTTTCCACAAGCCTACCGGCTCGATGCCCGGCGCTGCATCTCCTATCTGACCATCGAGCACAAAGGCCCGATCCCGCACGAGTTTCGCGCCGCGCTGGGCAACCGCATCTATGGCTGCGACGACTGTCTGGCGGTGTGTCCGTGGAACAAGTTCGCGTCCCAGGCGCGCGAGCAGAAGCTGCATGCCCGCGACGCCCTACGCGGTCCGTCCCTGGCCGAACTGGCGGCCCTGGACGATCCGTCCTTCCGGCAGCTGTTCTCCAAGAGCCCAGTCAAGCGCATCGGTCGCGACCGCTTCGTGCGCAACGTCCTCTACGCCATGGGCAACAGCGGGGCGCCGAGCCTGATGGCGGCGGTGGAGCCGTTGCTGTCGGACACGTCGCCGGATGTGCGCGGCGCGGCGGTGTGGGCGGCGTCGCGACTGCTGGACGCGGAGGCCTTCGCACTCCTGCGCCAGACCCTGGCGAGCGCCGAGGCCGATCCCCACGTCCTTGACGAACTGGCCGCAACCCAAACGCCGCAGCCGCATTTCGTCCAAGCTTGACCATTTGCCCGAGGCTTCATGAACGTTCACGCCCGCCCCGTCGTCGCCGCCATTTCCGCCGCCCTGGTGAACGGCCGCGCCTACACCAATGTCCTGGACCACAGTCGGACGGGCAATGTGCGCATCAGCGCCAAGGCGGAGAATGGCGTGGTCGAGGCTTACGACCACACGCGCGACTGTCATGTGAACGGACCGCTGCCAAACGCCGTCTATCACCACGGAGACGCCGCCCACATCGCCTTCACCCGCGTGGACGATACGGTCACCGGCTACCACCACGGCGACGGCACGCACTTCGAGGCCAAGGTGAAGGGCGGCGAGGTGACCCTCTTCGACCATGGCTCCAGCCAGCACTTCAAGTTCACCGTCGGCTAGAGGTCTTGACCCAGATCAAGCCGCCGCAGGATGGGCGGGCGTATGATGAGGCCATGCACGAGGAGCGCCGCCAGACCCGTCAGCTTTTGTCGCCGGGCGCCGCCGTCGGCGTCACCGAGTCGATGATCACCGCGCTCGTCCATGCGTTCTACGCCAAGATCCGACGCGAGCCGGAACTGGGGCCGATCTTCGAGACCGCCATCGGCGATCATTGGGACGAACATCTGGCCAAGCTTTGCGACTTCTGGTCGTCCATCTTGCTGACCACGGGCCGCTACAAGGGCGCGCCCATCCCCGTTCACCTGGCCCTACCAAAGATCGAGGGCGCGCATTTCGCGCGCTGGCTGGAGCTGTTCTCCGAAACCGCCGAAGAATTGTGGTCGTCCGAGGCAGCCGCCTTGGTGGTCGCCCGGGCCAACATGATCGCCAAAAGTCTGCAATATGCGATCTCCGCCAGCCGCGGCGAGTTGATCAACGGGCTGACCTCGCGCTCCTGACGTTCCAGGATGCGGTGATTGCAGGGTTTATTCGCCGCACATCTTGCGGTGAATATGATCGGCCACGTGGCCGTAGGGGTGTCTGAGAGGACTAACTGGGCGGCCGTGGCGCTTGAATGTCCAAATGGTAGCGTGTGGACTTGCCCGTGCCGGTGCGCGTCAAACCGCCAAGTTCTACTAAAGCTGCAAGGTCTCGCGTCGTCGTCGCCGTCGAAGCTTTCGTGATCGACATATAATTGGAGGCGCTAATGCCGCCCTTGAAGCCCTGCGGCCCGGCGGCGTAGAGCCGAAGCAGCGCCTTTTCCTGTCGGTCGTTTATGGCTCCCCGAAGCCTTTCCAGATGGCGTGTCTTGGCCAGGACAAACTCAACCAGGTTCAAAGTACGGTGTTGAGATTCCAGCGCCTGACCGGCGAACCACACCAGCCAATCGGTTATCTCGAGATGGCGGTGAGCTCGCTCTAGTTCGGCGTAATAGTCCTTGCGATGGTGCAGCAGCGTGCTCGACATGCCGGTGACCATTGGCGTTGGCAGGCCTTGAGCTAAGAGCTTTTCGCTTATCGCCCTGCCAATGCGCCCATTGCCATCTTCGAATGGATGGATGCTCTCAAACCAAAGGTGCGCGATACCGGCCCGGGTAATGGCGGGGAGCGCTTGAACTGAGCCAGGCCCTGTCTGTTCTAGCCATTCCCAGAAGTGAGCCATTTCGCCGGCGAGTTGGGCGGATGGCGGCGCTTCGAAGTGAACCTTGGGCGCGTGTACGTACTCCGAGACAATCTGCATCGGATCACTGTGAGTACGGTAGCGACCGATGTCCGCCATGTCCGTGCGGCCATTCATTACCCATCGGTGCCAGCGAAACAGGACCTCTTCCGACAGGGCGCTTTCCGCATGCTCGAAAAGGTCGACCGTCATCTCGGCGATGCCCGCCTCCGCCGGAGATACACGGCGTCGATCATCAGTCATGCCAAGGTGGCGTCGGATCGAAGATTGGACGCTGTCACGATCTAGGGTTTCGCCTTCGATAGCTGAGGTGTCTGTCGCCTCATGCCCCATCAACTCAATGCGGATCGCAGAGCTGTGCGCTTCGCTTAGATGCTTCGAAGCCCCGATCTGGACGCCGGCATTTTCGATGAACTCGCTCTCGGCGCGACGTAGAGCACCTGCATCCCAGGTGAACCTGGGCCAGTCAGGTTGCTGCCAGCTCCATCTCATGATCGATATCCGACGTCTTTATCGATCAGATTATGTGATATTTTGATCGATAAAATCCACTTTTATCGATCATTCTAGTAGCCTGTGTAGCGCCCAGGCCGATGATTGACGATTATGACAAGGCTCAGCGCTGCGGCGCTGAGCAGTGACAGCGCGAGCTTGCTCCAATCGATGACAGAGAAGGCGGACGCGATGATGAGCACGTCGGCGGCGATCTGGACACGTCCGGCATTCACCCCGCGCCTTTCGTGCATGTAGGTCGCCAGCACCCCGATCCCGCCGACGCTTGAGCCATGCCTCGCCAAGGCGAGGACGCCCATGCCGATGATGGTCCCCCCAAAGAGAGCGGCGAACAGTGGATCGACCCGATCCAGTTCCAGCCACAGGGGCAGCGCGGCCGTGAACCCCGCCAGCAGGGCGTTGGTCGCCAGGGTCTTGAGCGTGAAGGTCCAGCCCATGGTGCGGCGGGCCAGCTCGTAGAAGGGAATGTTGAGGGCGAAGAACAGCAGGCCCACCTGCCAGCCGGTGGCGTAGGACAAGGTCAGGGCCAGGCCCGCGATGCCGCCGGTCACCAGGCCCGCCGCCTTCAGCAGGGCGATGCCGACGGCGATGAAGCTGGTCCCGATGAGGATCGAATGGATGTCTTCCGACGCGGTGTGACGCGGCGCGCTCACGGCTGCAGCCAGGTCTTCAGCATCCGGGCCCACCGTGAGGGGGCCAGGGTCCTGGCGGCATGGTCGCGGGCGGCGGCGCCCATGGCGCGGCGCGCGTCGGCGCTGTCGATCAGTTCGACCAGCCGGGCCTCGGCGGCGTCGAGGTCGGCCTCGGCCCAGCGGCCGCCGGCGTACATGCCCTGGCGGTCGTCGACCGCCACCAGCCGCGCCGGGATCATGGCGGCGGTCTTGGGCGTCATGAAGTCCATGTTGCCGGACCAGGCGGTGGCGACCACGGGCTTGCCCGCCAGCATCCCCTCGGCCAGCCACAGACCAAAGCCCTCGGAGCGGTGCAGGGACAAGATGATGTCGGCGCTGGCCACCAGGCGGTCGCGGTCGTCTGGCGACAGCACGCCATTGAACAGGCGGATGTTCCGGGCCCCGCCGATGGCGGCGTTGATCTGGGCCAGCAGGGGCGTGGCGGCGTCGGCGCCGACGGTCTTGAGCACCAACAGGGCGTTGGACGACGAGCGGCTGGCGGCGCGCTTGAAGGCCTCGATCGCCGCCAGGGGGTTCTTGCGGGCCAGGGTCGAGCGCAGGTCGAAGGCCGACAGAACGATCACCGCATCCTCCGGGAAGTCGAACCGCGCCTGATCTGGCGCAAGATCGGTCGGGTCAAGCGGATGGGGCAGGACGCGGATCGGCATGCCTTGCGGCGCGACCTCTTCCACCGCCTCAGCGGTGAACCGCGAGGGCGCCCAGACCTCGTCCACATGGCGGAAGGCGGGTCGCCAGGACCTCGGCAGGTGTTCCAGCTCCCAGGCCCAGTAACCGATCACCCGCCGCCCCTTCAGCGCGCCCGCGCCATGAAGCGCGATCAGTTGCAGCAGCTCGGGCGGGTTCATATGGGCGATCAGCGTGCCGGACCCCGCCGCCGGCGGCGTCGGGTCGCCGGCCTCGATCCGGCGTTCATGGCCGAACAGGGCGCTGACGTCCCAGTCGATCACCTCGAAGCCAGCGGAGCGCAGGGTGGCCGACAGGCTGCGGGCCGCCTCGCCGATGCCCAGCACCGAGCCGTGAAATCCGGCGACGATGATCGGTCCCGAGGGCGCAAGGCCGCCCGCGCGGTGACGCAGACCGGCGAGCAGCGCGAAGGCCGGCGGCAGCAGCTTGCCCACCGGGCCGCTAAGGCCAGGCGCGAGGCGGCGGCGCAGGGCGCGAAGGTGCGCAAGGGGGCTGTCGGGCGCGGACATGGAGTGCGCTCTGATAAACCGTCGGCGCCCACGGTGTCCACGCGCCGCCGCGCTTCGTGCTAAGAGCGCGTCGTGTCCGAAGCATCCCTTCCCGCCGTCAGCATCCTGATCGTCGCCTATCAGAGCGCGCCCACCCTGCAGCGCTGTCTCGACAGCCTGGAGGCCCAGACGTTCCGCAACTTCGAGACCATCGTCCTCGACAACGCCTCCACCGATGATGGCGCGGTGATCGCGCAGGCGCAGCCCGGCGTCCGGCTGATCCAGGCCGATCGCAATCTCGGCTTCGCGGGCGGCAACAACGCCGCCGCCAAGGCGGCGCGGGGCCGCTGGATCGTCCTGCTCAATCCCGACGCCTATGCGCAGGCCGACTGGCTGTCGGCCTTCATGGCGGCGGCGCAGGCTCACCCCGATGTGCGCTGCTTCACGGCGCGGCAGCTGATGGATGAGGATCCGTCGCGGCTGGACGGCCTGGGCGACGTCATGTCGGTGGTGGGCGTGCCGTTCCGGGGCGGCTACGGCGCGCCGGATCAGAATGTCGCCGAGGGCGAGGTGTTCTCCGCCTGCGGCGCGGCGATGATGATCGAGCGGGACCTCTTCGCCAGCCTCGGCGGCTTTGACGAGCGGTTCTTCTGTTACTGCGAGGACGTGGACCTGGGCTATCGCCTGCGGCTGACCGGGGAGGCGACGCGCCTGGTCCCCGGCGCCGTGGTCCGGCACACCGGCTCGGCCAGCAACGCTGGGCCGCGCTCGGCCTTCGCGCTCTATCACGGGGCGCGCAACCGCCTGTGGGCCTATGTCCAGAACACTCCGATCACCCTGCTCGTGCTGACGGTCATTCCGCATGCAGCCTTCACGGCCCTGCTGATGGCGCGGCATGTCCTCCGCGGAGAGACCAAGCCCGCGTTTCGGGGGCTGGGGGACGGTCTGAAGGGGCTGGGCGAGGCGCTGGCGCGGCGGCGGGTGATCCAGGCGACGCGCACGGCCAGTTCGGCGCAGATCGCGGCCGCGATGAGCTTCAATCCGCTGGCATGGTTGCGCGCGGCGCCAGTGATCAAGCGTAGGGGATGAGGGGAAGCTGGCTCGGAGTGCTCTAGTCCCCGTTTAAGCTACGGCTGGCGCTCAGGATCTGGCCACGATCACTCGCACCGTTCTCGCCGGCGGGGATCGAACCCGCATCGCTCCGAACCTGTCCAAATAACGCCTTAATCAATGAGGGGTTGCAAGGGGCTCCGCATTGAATCAGAGCGTGCGGTTTTCCGTTACGCCGTTTGGGTTTGCGGGTTTGGACGCCGCGGTACGCTCATCACTTTTGTTAAGGTTTTTTGGCGACAAGGTGCGTTTTTGCCGGGACGACGAATGCAGCGGATCGCCTACTTCAGCTCGTCGACGGCCAGGGCCGAACCCGATCAGTTATCCACGATCCTGGCCTCGGCCCGGTCCAACAACGCACGCCTGGATATCACGGGGCTCCTTTGTCACTACGACGGAAGCTTCCTGCAATTCCTGGAAGGCCCGCCCGGCGCGGTCGAGGCGCTGTATGCGCAAATCGCCCGCGACCGGCGTCACAAGGATCTGGTGCGCGTGCTTGATGAACCCGCCCAGTCGCGCGCCTTCTCCAACTGGTCGATGGCGCTGGTCGATGCAGACCGGTTGGACGACGCCCAGCAGGCCTTCCGCCAGGGGCTGCGCGAGGTGGAGATCACCCCGGGGCCGGAATCTGCTCGTCTGGAGGTCGTGCTCGACAGCTTTCGGCGCTGGTTGCGCTAGGGCTTGGCCGTCATCTCCGAGATCAACCGCGCCATGAAGGCGGCGCCGCGCTCCATCTGACTGATCTCCACATACTCGTCGGGCTGGTGCGCCTGATCGATGGAGCCTGGGCCGCAGATCACGGTCGAGAAGCCGGCGCCCTGGAACTGTCCCGCCTCGGCGGCGTAGGCGGCCACGCGCGGCGGGCCGTTGTCGCCGGCCAGGCGTCGGGCCAGGGCCTCGGCCGCCCCTTCCGTCTCGGGCGCGAAGGCGGGGGTCGAGGAGCGGACCTCGACCTTGACCCCGCCCTCCGGGGCCTTGGCCTTCACCTCGGCGTCCAACTGCTCGGCGAGGGCGAAGAAGTCGGTCAGTATCGCCTGCGGATCGCGGCCGGGCGGGCAGCGCAGGTCGAAGAAGAACACGCACTGGCGGGCCAGAATGTTCACCGCCGTACCGCCGTTCACCTGGCCGATGGTCAGGGTGGGCCAGGACGGGGTGAACAGCGAGGCGGGGTCCACCTCCCTGGCCAGGGTCTGCGCCAGCTCCGACAGGTGGCTCATCAGCCGGATCGCCACCATGTTCGCCGAGACGCCCAGGTGGGTCATGCTCGAATGGGCCTCGCGGCCGGTGACGGTGACCTTGAAGGTGGAGATGCCTTTGTGGCCGCTGACCGCCTGCATGAGCGTGGGTTCGCCCACGATCACGGCGGCGGCTTTGGGGACCTCGGCGGCGAAGGCGGCGATCATGTCCGGCGCGCCCAGGCAGCCCACCTCCTCGTCATAGGAGAAGGCCAGATGCACCGGCCGCTTCAGTCGCCTCGCGGCCAGGTCCGGTGCGGCGGCCAGGGCCAGGGCCAGGAACCCCTTCATGTCGCAGGTCCCCCGGCCATAGAGGCGGCCGTCCTTCTCGGTAAGGACGAAGGGATCGGTGGACCAGGGCTGGCCGTCAACGGGCACTACGTCGGTATGGCCCGACAGGATCACGCCGCCCTCGATGTCGGGACCGAGGGTGGCCATCAGGTTGGTCTTGGTCCCTTCGGCGTTCGGCACTCGCCGGGCGCTGACGCCCAGCCCGGAGAGGTAGGCCTCCACCCACTCGATCAGGACAAGGTTGGACAGGCGCGAGGTGGTGTCGAAGGCGATCAGCCTGGCGAGCAGGTCGATGGCGCGGGGAGCAAGAACTTCGGCGGACGACATGACGGCAGCTTAAGGGACCAGGGCCGCCCGACCCAAGGCCTGCTGCGTGATGAAACGTGACAATCGCCAAATGCCCGGCCATAGCCCCGCTAAAAGCCTCGATAGCGCTCATCCTGTGGAAAAGCCGGGCCAGCGAAGCTAAAGAGCGCGGACCATGATCCTGACCCTCTCTTGTCCCGACCAGCGCGGCATCGTCTCACGCGTCTCCACCTTCCTGTTCGAGCGCGGCTGCAACATCCTTGACGCTCAGCAATTCGACGACCAGGAGACCGGCGTCTTCTTCATGCGGGTGGTGTTCGACGCCGAGGGCGCCGATCCCCAGACCCTGCGCGACGAGTTCGGGGCCCTGGCCGGTCAGCTGTCCATGACCTGGACCCTGCGCGACCGCACTGACCGGTATCGGGTGATGATCCTGGCGTCCAAGTCGGATCACTGCCTGGCCGACCTGCTCTATCGCTGGCGGATCGAGGAGCTGCCGATGGATATCTCGGCGGTGGTCTCCAACCACCCGCGCGACATCTATCCGCACGTGGACCTGGACGGCCTGCCCTTCCACCATCTGCCGGTAAGCAAGGCCACCAAGCTCGAGCAGGAAGCCGAGCTTTGGAAGCTGATCAAGGACACCAAGACCGACATCGTCGTCCTCGCCCGCTACATGCAGGTGCTGTCCGACGGCCTGGCCGCCAAGCTGGAAGGCCGCTGCATCAACATCCACCACTCGTTCCTGCCGGGGTTCAAGGGCGCCAAGCCCTATCACCAGGCGCACGAGCGGGGGGTGAAGGTGATCGGGGCAAGCGCCCACTACGTCACCGCCGACCTCGACGAAGGCCCGATCATCGAGCAGGACGTGGAGCGCATCAGCCACCGCGACACGCCCGAAGACCTAGTCCGCAAGGGCCGCGACATCGAACGCCGCGTCCTGGCCCGCGCCCTGCGCTGGCGGCTGGAAGACCGGGTGCTGCTGAATGGCAAGAAGACGGTCGTCTTCACCGACTGACCGTGAACCATTCTCCCTTCGCTAACGCCTTCGCAGCGATCGTCCTGATCGGATTCTTCATCGCGGCGTGGAAGATTGCTCCGTGGCTGAGGCGGCGAGGCTTTCGCCCGCGCGTCAGCTTGATGGACGAGCTGATGGAACGCGTTGAGACGCGGCCGAGGCCTCCGGAAGACAACCTGAAGCGTTGAGACGATGAATCTTACTTAGCCTGCGCCACTTTCCTGTACGGCACGAACTCGCCCAGGCCGACGAAGCCGTTCTGCATGCGGCTCATCGGGTCCCACAGATGAACGATGTCGATGCTGCACAGGTCGCCGGTATAGGTGCGGGTGACCAGCACGTCGCTGCTGTCGAGCGTGTGGGCGCCCGAGCGGGGCTTGTTGACGTAAAGCACGCCGCCAAGGCCCTCATAGACGATGGCGGTGCGGTCATAGATCCGGCTCGATCGGATGTCGGTCAGGCGCAGGCAGCGGACGGGCTCGCCCGGGGTGCGGCCTTCCAGAGCCTTGGCCAGGCGGGCCTGGGCCTTGGCTTCACGGGCGACGGTGGCCTTGGACGGGGCGGCCTGAGCGGCGGCTGTCAGGCCGGCGCTTAGCGCCAGGGCGAGGCAGAGGGCGGAAACGGTCGTCTTCATGATGTTCTCCTGCTCCCCATTCTACTTGAGTAAAACATGTAGGCCGCGCGCTAGATCCGTCAACGCGGTGCGACCTTGACGACAGCATCGGCCAGCCGCTCGGCGATCCGCCGCACGCCGGCGGCGTTGGGGTGTATGCGGTCGGGCTGATTGAGCCTTGGGTCGCCTACGACGCCTTCCAGCCAATTGGGGATCAGCGTCACGCCGGCGCGGCGTCCAAGGTCAGCAAAAACGGCGTTGAAGTCGTCGGCGTAACGCGCCCCCAGATAGGGCGGCAGGCGCAGTCCGGCCAAAATGACCGGGATGCGCCGAGACGACAGCCGGTCAAGAATGCTCGTGAGGTTGGCGCCGAACTGTTCGGGCGGCGCGCCGATCAGCACATCGTTGGCGCCGAGCGCCACGATGCAAAGACGGGTGTTCGCCGCCAGACTGCGGTCCAGCCGCTGTAGCGCCCGGCCGGTGGTGTCGCCCGCGACGCCGGCGCCATGAACGCGCCAGTCGGCGCCGCGGCGAGCCAAAGCCAGACCAAGCTGACGCGGCAGGCTGTCGGCCGGGCGCAAGCCATAGCCTGAGGTGATGGAGTCGCCCAGTATCGTCAGTGTGGGCCGGCTCCGCGCCAAGCCCGGGCCCGCGAGGCCGCTCGCCAGTCCGGCCAAGATTCCCCGTCGAGGAAGTGCTGAGTCCATAGCCCCTGAATAGCGACCGACAGCATCAGTTGCGGGGCGTCATGTCGGCGGATTTGCGGCCAAGCGTTTCGCAGCTGTCATCAAGCGCCGCGCGTTTCGAAACTCCCCGACCGTCTGGCGCTTTACCTTCGGCGAGCGCGGCCGTAACGGATCGCAACCTCTACCTTAGGAGCGCCCATGGCCTCGGGACTAGTCGCACTGCTGGATGACGTGGCAGGCATCGCCAAGATCGCCGCCGCCTCGGTGGACGATATCGGCGCGGCCGCCGGCAAGGCCGGGTCGAAGGCCGTCGGGGTGGTGATCGACGATACCGCCGTCACCCCCGGCTACGCCATGGGGTTCACGCCGGACCGTGAGCTGCCGATCGTCTGGAAAATCGCGCTGGGCTCGATCCGCAACAAGATGCTGTTCCTGTTGCCGGGGGCGCTGCTGCTCAGCGCGTTCGCGCCCTGGCTGGTGACCCCAATCTTGATGTGCGGGGGCGCCTATCTGTGCTTCGAAGCCGCCGAGAAGATCATTGAGAAGCTGCTCCCCCATGGCGAGCATGAGGAGACGCAAGGCTTGGCGCTGAGCGCCAAGGATCTGGAGAACCAGAAGGTCTCGGGCGCCATCCGCACCGACCTGATCTTGTCGGCCGAGATCATGGCCATCGCGCTTTCGGAGGTGTCGGACCAGTCTTTGGCTATCCAGGCCGCCGCCCTGGCGGTGGTCGGCCTGCTGATCACCGTGGTGGTCTATGGCGCGGTCGCCTTCATCGTGAAGATGGACGACATCGGCCTCAACCTGGCCCGCCGCCGGCCAGCCGGCGTCAAGACCCTGGGGCGCGGCATGGTCAAGGCCATGCCGGGGATCATGAAGGCGCTGACCTATATCGGCACCGTCGCCATGCTGTGGGTGGGCGGCGGCATCGTGGTGCACGGGCTCGACCACTTCGGCCTGTCCGCCGTGGAGCACGCGGTGGAGGTCGTCAGCCATGCCGCCGCGACCGTTCCCGGCATCGGGGCGGCCAGCGGGTGGGCGGCCATGGCCGCCGCCTACGCGGCCTTCGGCCTGGTGGTCGGCGCGGTCATCGCCGGGATCATCCACCTGATCCCCAAGCGCAAGAAGGCTTAAGGCCGCTTGGCGGGGACCGGCGGGATGCGCAGGGCTACGATCTCGCGCGTCGAGCGGTTGATGCCATAGATCATCCCCGCGTCCGTCTCGTCCCAATCGACGGCCTGGCCCTCGATATCGACGCCGATGGTCGCCGCATGCTCCAGGACCGGACCGCCCTCCTTGGGGAAATCCAGGACGTAGAGCTCCTTGTGGTCGTGGCCGGTGATGTACAGTCGGCCGTCGGGCCCAAAGCCGCCGCCGGACGAGCTCATGGGCGCGAACCGCTCCAGCACGGTCTGCGGAAAGCTCCAGGCCTCCGTGCGTCGCCACTGGTCGTCGAACTTGATCAGGATCGTGTGGCGGTGGTCGCGCGGCGCCTCGCCGCCCTTGCCGTCATAGTTGGCGAAGGCCGCGTACCAGAAGCCGTCGCGGCGCTCGACCCAGGTGACAGAGCCCGTGCCCAGGCCCAGCGATATGGTGCGCAGGTGTTTTAGGGTCTTCGGATCGAAGAACTCCACAGAGCTCCAGTGCGGCGTCGCCGGGAAGTTGGAGCTGGCGCAGACCAGCTCCCTGGCGATGAGCGTGCACGAATTGATATGCGGGTAGCGGACGGGGTCACCCTTCCACTCGGCCAGCTTGGCGCCCGTCTTCTTGTCGTACTTGGCGATCGTGAAATTAGCGACGGCGTAGATGTGGTCGCGATCGACCGCCACGCCCTGGCGCGCTTCCGGCGCGGGATAACGGCGCACCACCTGCGCCTGCCCCATGTCGACCGGCGCCGCGTGGGCGGCCGACAGGACGGAGGAGGCCATCAGAAGCATCAGGCCAAGACCGGCGCGCGCGTACGACATCTGGAGCATCCTTCTCGTCAATGCGGCAGGACCTAAGTCCCGCCCGCGACAGTAGGGCGACGCGCGCGCGACGTTTGCGTGAAAACGCGCGTTGGGCGCGCTCTCGAACTCAGCCCTGGGCCGGGGCTCCGCCGGCCGACAGGAAGTCGATCAGCTCGATGCGGAAGACCATCACGCTGTTGCCGGGGATCGGGCCCTTGTCCTGGGCGCCGTAGCCCAGCGACGGCGGCACGAAGAGGGTCCATTCGTCGCCCGGGCGCATCAGCGGGATCGCCTCGCGCCAGGCCGGGACCAAGCCTTCCAGCGGGAAGGTCGCCGGGGCGCCGCGCTCGTAGGAGCTGTCGAATACGGTGCCGTCCAGCAGCTTGCCTTCGTAGTGAACCTTCACCTCGTCCTTGAGGGTCGGGTGGCCGCCGGTCTCGGGGCCCGAGCGGACGACCTGGTACTGCAGGCCGCTGGGAAGGGTGACCACGCCCGGCTTCTTGGCGTTCTCGGCCATGAAGGCGTCCGAGGCGGCGAGGTTGGCCTTGGCCTCCTTGCTTGGGCCGCAGCCGACCAGGGCGAGGGTGGCGGCGAGCGCCAGGGCGATCTTCTTGAACATGATCCGTGCCTTCTTAGACGGTGCGCGGCGGATAGCCGGCGGCGCGCAGGGCGTCGATGATTTCCTGGGTGTGCTGGGCGTCGCGGGTCTCGATGGTCACATCGAACTCCGCGCCCTTGGCCGGCACGTCCAGGGCGAGGCGGTTGTGGGCCACCTCGATGATGTTCGCGCCATAGTCGCCGATGGTCTGCGAGACGGTGGCCAGCAGGCCCGGACGGTCGTCGCCGACGATGCGAAGGGACACCAGGCGCTGGGCGCGCACCAGTTCGCGGGTCAGGACCGAGGCCAGCAGGCGGGTGTCGATGTTGCCGCCGCACAGGATCAGGCCGCACTTTTTGCCCCGGAAGCGCTCGGGGTAGGCGAGCAGGGCGGCGAGCGAGGCCGCCCCGGCGCCCTCGGCGATGGTCTTCTCGACATTGGCGTAGAGCGATACCGCCTGCTCCATGTACGGCTCCTCAAGCAGGAGGACGTCGTCGATCAGGGGGCGGACCTGGCCATAGGTCTTCTCGCCGACCTGCTTGACCGCGATGCCTTCGGCGATGGTCTGGCCGCCGCACTGGGCGGTGACGCCGCGCATGCGGGCGGTGAAGGACGGATACATGGCCGGCTCGCAGCCGATGATTCGGATGTCGGGGCTCAAGGCCTTGGCCGCCGTGGCCACGCCGCTGATCAGACCGCCGCCGCCGATCGGCACGGGCAGGATCTCCAGGTCCGGAACCTTGTCGAGCATCTCGAGCGCGATGGTGCCCTGGCCGGCCATGACGTCGTAGTCGTCGAAGGGATGCACAAAGACCAGGCCGCGCTCTTCTTGCAGCCGGCGCGCCGTGGCGTTGGCGTCGTCATAGGTCTCGCCGTCGATCACCACCTCGGCGCCAAAATCGCGGGTATGCTGCACCTTCACGAACGGCGTGGTGCGCGGCATGACGATGGTCACCGGCACGCCCAGACGGGTGGCGTGATAGGCCAGGCCCTGGGCGTGGTTGCCGGCGCTGGCGGCAATGACGCCGCGCTTCTTTTCGGCCTCGGACAGCAGCAGCAGCTTGTTGAGCGCGCCGCGCTCCTTGTAGGCGGCGGTGAACTGCAGGTTCTCGAATTTCACCCACACCTCGGCGCCCGTGATCTTGGACAGCGTCTTGGAGTGACGGCAGGGCGTGCGTTCGATGTGGCCTTCCAGGCGCGCTGCGGCGGCGCGGATGGCCTCAAGGTCGAGGGTCATGGGTCTGCCCGGCTGGGGAGGAGAGGGGCGGAACCTAACGATGCGTAAGGCCCGGCGCAATCACGGCGGCGGGTTAGCTTGTCTTATTGGTGCGCGCTGGGGCATCATCTGATGAACAAATTCGTGCCTGAAGGAGGCTGACGTGCGCACTACGTTGACCATGGACGACGACCTCCTGGCTGAAGCGCAGGCTCTGCTGGGACTAAAGGAAAAGTCTGCTTTGGTTCGAGAGGCCCTCAAGGCGTTGATCGAACGTGAGAGCGCTCGCCGGCTTGCAGCGTTGGGCGGGTCAGAGCCGGGGCTTGAACCTATCGCACGCAGGCGTTCCTTCCCCGCATGATCCTGGTCGATTCTTCGGTATGGGTCGGGCATTTTCGCGAACCGAACGACCAGCTTGTTCGGCTGCTCGAGGGGCGGCAGGTGCTCTGTCACCCTTTCATCTCGGGCGAAATCGCTCTTGGAAACCTGCGCCGGAGAGACATTGTTCTGACGTCCTTGAGGCGCTTGCCCCAGGCCGTTGTCGCGCGCGATAGCGAAGTGACGGACCTTGTCGAACGTAAGTCGCTTCACGGGCGAGGCGTCGGATATTTTGATGTTCACCTGCTGGCTTCAGCGCTCGTGACGCCCGACGCGCAACTTTGGTCGAATGATCGAAGGCTGGCGCTCATCGCCTCTGAGTTGGGCGTCGCCTTCTTGGCAGCGCACTAGCGGCGCTTCTCAAACGGGGCGCGCGATAGGCCAGGCCCTGGGCGTGGTTGCTTGCGCTGGCGGCGATGACGCTGCGCTTCGTCTCTGTCTCGGACAGCCGCAGCAGCTCGTTGAGCGCGCCACGCTCGTTGCAGGCGGCGGTGAACTGCAGGTTCTCGAACTTCACCCACACCTCCGCGCCCGCTAGCTCTTCGCCGCGAGCCAGTCCTCGCAGCGCAATCCTTCAACGCGCTGAAATTCTCGCAGATTTCCGGTGATCAGGATCAGTCCTTGGCTTCGGGCGTGACCCGCTATGAGCACGTCATAAGCCCCAATCGGCGATCCTTTGGCCTCGAGCCGCGCGCGGATGTCCGCGGCATGGTCCGCGGCTGCTGCATCGAAGGCGAGGACTTCGAGCCGATCCGCGAAGTGCTCGACCCGGGCTAAGTTTTGCTCGGGGCGGTCTGATTTTCTCGCGCCTACCAACAACTCCGTCAGCACAACTGTTGATATGCTCAGACTGTCGCTTGTCGCGTTAAAGCGCTCTCGCGCTTGCGGCGGGCGGTCCCGCAGCACTCTGATGCAAAGGTTCGTATCGAGTGCGTACCGTAGCATCAGAATGTTTCTCGATCCGACTGAGACGGCTGCATACGCGGGCCTAGGTCGATGCCGGGTTCGTCGAAAAAATCGTCCCAGGCGGCGTTGGCAGGCATGATGATCCGCTTCTTGCCTTCCTTGACGATGGTGACCGCGCTGACGCCTTCAGGAAAAGCGACATCCCTAGGCAAGCGAACCGCCTGCGAGCGGTTGGAAAGAAAAAGAGAAGTTCGAACCATGATGACCTCCATGGATATACGCTATGTATATCCATGGAGGCTGAATCTTCAATCGAGGATTTTCATTAGACTGCGCTGGGGGTGATCTCGCCGAGCGCAAGCCCCCGCAGATAGTCGGAATAGTCATTACGCACGCCGCCCGCGGCGGCGAGGAGCGCATCGGCGTCGATCCATCCCTTGTTGAAAGCGATCTCCTCAATCGACCCGATCCTCAAGCCCTGGCGCTGTTCCAGGGTGCGGACGAACTCCCCGGCCTGGATCAGGCTGTCGTGGGTGCCAGTGTCTAGCCAGGTGAAGCCGCGGCCGAGCTGCTCGACCCGCAGGTCGCCGCTCTCCAGATAAAGGCGGTTGAGGTCGGTGATTTCCAGCTCGCCTCGCGGCGAGGGCTTGAGCGTGTGGGCGAGGGCCGGCGCCTGGGCGTCATAGAAGTAGAGCCCGGTCACCGCGTAGTTGGACTTCGGCTTGGCCGGCTTTTCCTCGATCGACAGGACGCGGCCGTCGGGCGCGAAATCCACGACGCCATAGCGGCCGGGATCCGCCACCGTGTAGCCAAAGATAGTGGCGCCCTGTTCGCGTTCATTCGCGGCCGCGAGCCGGCCTCCGAACTGCGCCCCGTAGAAGATGTTGTCGCCCAGGACGAGGGCGCTTGGACCACCGTCGAGGAACGCTTCGCCCAGGATGAACGCCTGAGCCAGGCCGTCGGGCGAGGGCTGGACGGCATAGGTCAGCTTCATGCCGACCCGCGATCCGTCGCCCAGCAGGCGTTTAAAGGCGTCCGCATCTTCGGGCGTGGTGATGATCAGCACCTCGCGAATGCCGGTCAGCATCAGTACCGATAGCGGATAGTAGATCATCGGCTTGTCGTAGATGGGCAGCAGTTGCTTGGACACCGCCAAGGTCAGCGGGTGCAGCCGCGTGCCGGCGCCGCCCGCCAGAATGATCCCACGTCGCATTCTTGGTCTTGTTCCTTGGGCCGACAGGCCGATCAGCCTCGATACTACAGCGCAGGCTCAGTGGGACGATAGTCCGAGCCGCCGGCCGACCCCGTCGCGGGCCAGCAGCGGCCGCCACCAGGCTTCATTGTCCATGTACCAGCGCACGGTGCGCTCCAGACCTTCCTCGATAGCGGTGCGCGGTGACCAGCCCAGTTCCCCGCGAATCTTGGCGATGTCGATGGCGTAGCGCAGGTCGTGGCCGGGACGGTCGGTGACGAACTCGATGAGGTCCGCGTGGGGCGCCGACGACGGCCGCGATTGATCGAGAACGGCGGTGAGGCTCTTGACCAGGTCGATGTTGCGCCGCTCGGCCTCGCCGCCGATGCAGTAGGTCTGGCCCAGCCGCCCTTTCTCCAGGACCAGCAGAAGCGCCTCGGCGTGATCCTCCACGAAAAGCCAGTCGCGCACGTTCAGGCCCTGGCCGTACACCGGGATCGTCTGGCCGGCCAGAGCGCGCAGCACCGTCACCGGGATCAGCTTCTCGGGAAACTGGCAGGGGCCGTAGTTGTTGGAGCAGTTGGTCAAGACATAGGGAAGGCCGAAGGTCTCCCCCCAGGCCCGCACCAGATGGTCCGACGCCGCCTTGCTAGCCGAATAGGGAGAGTTGGGGGCGTAAGGCGTGTTCTCATCGAACGGCCGGTCGTCCACTCCAAGGGCGCCGAACACCTCGTCGGTGGACACATGATGGAAGCGAAAGCCGTTCCGTTTGCTCCCCTCAAGGCCCTCCAGATAGTCCCGAACAGCCTGCAGCAGGACGGCCGTACCGGTGACGTTGGCGTGCACGAAGGCGAGCGGTCCGTCGATAGAGCGGTCGACGTGCGACTCGGCCGCCAGGTGTATCACCGCGTCGGGTTGGTGCTTGCGAAATGCCTGCGCCATGGCCGCCGCATCGGCGATGTCGGCCTGTTCGAAGGCGTAGGCGGGGTGCGCCTCGACCGACGCCAGGCTTGCAAGGTTGGCCGAGTAGGTCAGCTTGTCGACGTTGACGACCGACAGGCCGCGCGCGATCGCCAGGCGGATGACCGCCGAGCCGATGAAGCCCGCGCCGCCGGTGACGAGCAGTTTCACGTGACGGGCTCCGGCGGCGCGTACTCGAAGGGCGAGGCGAAGTCCGCGAAACGTTGCGCGCCCTCGTCCTTGGCCGACAGGATCGCCTGATCAGCGCCCAGGCCCCAGTCGATCGCCAGATCCGGATCGCTCCACAGCACCGATCCGTCGCAGCCTGGCGCGTAGACGTCGGACACCTTGTACATCACCCGCGTGTCCGGCTTCAGGGTGACGAAGCCGTGCAGGAAGCCGACTGGCACGAACATCTGCTCGCCGCCATCGGCGTCCAGGACGTGGCTCACATGCTGGCCGAAGGTGGGCGAGCCGCGGCGGGCGTCCACGGCGACATCCAGGACCGCGCCGCTCAGCACGCTGACCAGCTTGGCCTGAGGATGAGGCGGGGTCTGGAAGTGCAGGCCGCGCAGGGTTCCGACCTGCTCCGACAGGCTCATATTGTCCTGGACGAACACTGGCAGGCCCAGTTTTGCGGTCTTGGCGTAGCTGTAGAGCTCGGTGAAGAAGCCGCGCGCGTCTCTTACGCGCTGGGGCTTTAAGACCATCACTTCGGGAATCGCGAGACGTTTGACGTCCATGACTGAGAGCGTCCAAGGGCTTATCGAGCCCCCGCCTTACTCGCAGACGCCGATGATTGCATCCGTATCGTGCGGGATTTCCATCGGGCGGGGCCCGCGATAGAGCTTGGCGATCGTCAGGGCCGGAGCGCGCATGCAGGATATCCAACAGGTCGGACAACTGGCCCGGGGCCGTGTTGTCGTCGTCGGCGACCTGATGCTCGACCACTATGTTTTTGGCCAGGTGGACCGGGTCTCGCCCGAGGCGCCGGTGCCCGTCCTGCATGTGAACGGCGAGCGGTGGACCCTGGGCGGCGCGGCCAATGTGGCCGCCAATGTCCTGGCGCTGGGCGGCCAGGCCGACCTCGTCGGCGTGGTGGGCGATGACGCGGACGGCGAGCGCCTGGCGGATCTTCTGGAGACGGCGCACGGGGCGGCCGCCGCCCATCTGGTCAAGGCCGTGGGGCGTCCGACGGCGCTGAAGACGCGCTACCTGTCGGGCCAGCAGCAGATGATCCGCGTCGACCGCGAGGACTGCACGCCCCTGGGCGCCGAGCACGAGGACGCGGTGCTGGCGGCCGTCTCAAAGGTGCTGGCCCAGGGCGGCGTGCTGGTGATCTCCGACTACGGCAAGGGCCTGCTCAGCGATCGTGTCCTGGCGGCGCTGTTCGCGCTAGCCAAGGCCAAGGGCGCGACGGCCATCGTTGATCCCAAACGGCGCGATCTGAGCGCCTATCGCGGCGCCGATTTCGTCACCCCGAACCGCAAGGAGCTGGCGCTGTCGACGGGCCTGGCCTGCGAGAGCGACGCCGAGGCGCAAGGCGCGGCGGCGGCGGCCTTCGCCGTCAGTGGCGCGGCGGTCCTGCTGACGCGTTCGGAAAAGGGCATGTCTCTTTTCCGTGACGGCGCCGAGCCGGTGCATCTGGCGACCACGGCGCGGTCGGTGTTCGACGTATCCGGCGCGGGCGACACGGTGGTCGCCGCTGTGGCCTTGGGCCTGGCCTCGGGCCTACGGATCGAGGCGGCCATGCGGCTTTCCAACGCCGCCGCCGGGGTGGTGGTCGCCAAGCACGGCACGGCGGTGGCCACGCCCAGCGAATTGATAAGCGAGCTTCGCGGTCCTGTTCAGCGGGCCGACGGGATCACGAGCCTGCTGCCGCTGAAGGCCATGAGCGACCTGCGCGCCGACTGGGCGCGCCAGGGCCTCACCGTCGGCTTCACCAACGGCTGCTTCGACTTGGTTCATCCGGGGCACGTCTCGCTACTGAAGCAGGCGGCCGAGCAGTGTGACCGGCTGATCGTGGCCCTGAACACCGACGCATCGGTCTCGCGTCTGAAAGGGCCCACCCGGCCCATTCAGCCGCTGGAGGCTCGGGCCCGGGTGATGGCCGCCATCAAGGGCGTGGACGCCGTCGTCGCCTTCGACGAGGAGACGCCGCTGAATCTGATCGAGGCCTTGGCTCCGGACGTCCTGATCAAGGGCGCTGACTACACCGAGGACGCGGTCGTCGGCGGCGACGTGGTCAAGGCGAGGGGCGGGCGGATCTATCTGGCCAATCTCGTCGATGGACAGTCCACAACGGCTATCGCAGCGAAGGCGGCTCGATAACCGGTCGCCGTCGGATGGCGGGGCACGCCGTGATCCGCGCAGGGCCTCGCATCGATTTTGCAATTGAGAGGAGCAAGTCGGAAGGCTCAGCTTTCCGACCCTGCTTCTGGTTCAAGGTGCAGTAAAAATGACACCCCATAATAAACTTCACTGCAAATTATTCCGCAGCGAAGCTTATTGAGCGGGAACTAGCTTTTTCCCCACAGCTTCCTCATGCGCCATTTGCTGAGGAGGGTCTGTGATGAACAGCATAATCTACTTGATCGGCCTTGTGGTCGTCGTCATCGCGGTTCTGTCTTTCCTCGGCCTTGCCTGATCGCTGGAGGATTAAATGACAGACCCCACACCAACCCCCGCATCCGCCACGAACTCTTCGACGGACGCCCTGCGAAGCGACGCGGACGCGGTCCGCGAGACGCTGGGACAAGCCAGGGATTATGTCGCCGACGAGGCTAGGTCCTTCGCGCAGAGCGCCAAGGACAAGGCAGAGCACGCCGCCGAGGACAAAAAGGCGCAGATCGCGACCGCCATGGAGGACTTCGCCGCTGCGATGCGTAAAGCCGGCGACGAACTCGAAGAGCGGGATCAGACCTTCGCCTCTCAGCTGCTCGGTCAAGCCGTGGATGGGCTTGAGCAACTGACCCGTTCGCTCAGCGACAAGTCTCCCCAAGAGATGATCCATACGGTCCGCGACTTCGGGCGTCACAATCCCACGGCGTTCGTCGCGGGCTCGGTGCTTGCTGGATTTGCCCTGGGCCGGTTCGCTCGTAGTTCGGAGCATCACCTGAGCGGCGGTACGGCTGAGCCGTCCGGCACAACGCAGCCTCAGGGTGCAGAGCGGCAGCCCGAGAGCGCGGGCGGTGATGTCGATCAGGCTCTCATCCAAAGGCCGACGCCTACGGTCCCCGGTCAGAACATGGCGGATCTGGCTGGTGATCTGACCGCCGCTGAATTTGTCGGAGGCGCAGGCCAAGACGCAGCCGCAGACCCGGCCAACCAGACTGACCCGCAGCAGCCGATCCGGGGGCTTTAAGAGATGTCTGATACGGAAAACCGATCGATCCCTCAGCTCCTGGGCTCCCTTACAAGCGATCTGACGACGCTGCTGCGCAAAGAATCCGAGCTTGTCCGCGCGGAGTTCTCTGAGAAGCTTCAAACCTTGGCCAAGGGCGGTGGCGAGTTGGCGGCCGGGGCCATCTGCCTGCTCGCAGCCTTGATGGTCCTGCTCCAGGCCTTGGTTCTGGCACTGTCCAAGGTGATGGATCCGGCCTGGGCGGCGCTGCTGGTGGGCGTGGGCGTCGCCGTCCTTGGCGTTGTTCTGCTCAAGGCCGGAGCCAAGACCGCCAAGATCTCCAATCTCACTCCCGATCGAACCATTCGTCAGGTGGAAAAAGACGTCCACCTCGCCAAGGAGCAGGTGCAATGACCCGTCCGTCTCATGAAATCGAACGCGAGGTCGAAGAGACCCGCAGTGACCTCGATCGCACCGTCGAAGCGCTGAAGGATAAGATGAGCCCCGGTCAGCTCATCGACGAGCTGACCTCGGCCTTCAAGGGCTCCGGCTCCTCCCAGATGGCGGCCAACCTGGGCGCCCAGGTGCGCGACAATCCTCTGGCTGTGGCGATGATCGGGGCCGGGTTCGCCTGGCTCATGCTCGGCGACAAGGCCAAGCCCTCCACCGCGCAGTGGAACGCCATGAATAGGGACCTGACCGGACGACAGTCCGGTGGGCAGGACGAGGGCGGCGATGCGGCGCGGGGGGCAGCCTCGAAACTTGCAGATGGCGCTGCGACCATCGGAGCCAAGGCCAGCGACGCCGCCGATCAGGTCAAGAACCTGGCGGGCTCGGCCGCCGATGCGATCAAGGACGCCGGTCACTCAGCGAGCGCCGCCGCAGCGGGCCTGTCGGCCAAGACGTCGTCAGGGTTCAATGCCCTCATGGAGCGTGAGCCTCTGGTCCTGGGGGGACTTGGTCTGGCCGTCGGCGCCGCGCTGGGCGCCGCCCTGCCTTCGACCGACCTGGAAGACCGCACGTTCGGATCAGCCCGCGACAAGATGCTCGATGAAGGTCGCAGCTTCGCCGAGCGCGGGGTTCAAAGCGCCAAGCACGTCGCGGCGACCGTCTACGATGAGGTGCGTGACGAGGCCGAGCAGCAAGGCTTGGTGGGCGGCCAGGAAGGCGGCTCGCTTCTCGAGAAAGCGCAAAGCGTGGTGGAACGGGGCATCGAGGCGGCCCGCGCCGACATTCAAGATCAAGCTCGCTAGGCTCCGGCCTCTTCAGCTTTGAGAGGGCCGCTCGTAAGAGCGGCCCTTCTTTCTAGCGCGGGGGCCACAAGGCCGAGGCTTGAGGTCAAGTTTGGAACGCCTGACGGATCTACGATTTTTCTCCGCGTAACTTTGAGGAGGAAGTTCAATGAACAGCATCATTTACATCGTGGGTCTCGTGGTCGTCGTCGCCGCGGTGGCGTCGTTCATCCTGTAAGCTTTGCGATCGCCGCCAAAGGGTGACCACTGACGATCTGGGGTTTATGAGCGGGGCATGACCTCCTCGACCCTGGGCGAGCTGAAAAACCCCGCCCTCAAGATCGCTCAAGCCCTTTGGCGCGCCGCCCCTTTGCCCCTCGCAGGCCGCGCAGTGGCCGGCCGCGCGGTGGCCGCGGTGATTGGCGCGCGGCATAGGCGCTCGCGTCTGGCTGGGTTGGGCGTCGATCTTAAGCCCGGTCCGGTGGTGGTTTCCGGCTTTCACAACGAGGCCCTGGGCATTGGTCGTGGCGGCCGCCTGACTGCCCAGGCGCTTGAAGACGCCGGCTATCAGGTCATCCGCCACGACGCGCGCGCCGCCATCCGCACGCCGGGTTTCGCCAATGTCGCTCTGCCGGGCGAGGGCGGGGTTTGGCTGCAACATTGCAACGCGCCAGAAGCCATCGCCCTGTTCGACCGGGTGCGCCGCGAGGATCTCTTTGGCCGCTACCGCATCGGCTACTGGGCATGGGAGTTGCCGCAGGCGCCTAAGGATTGGCTGAAGGCGACGCGCTTCTTCGACGAAATCTGGACGCCTTCCCAGTTCACCGCCGACAGCTTGGCCGGCTGCGGCGTGCAGGTGCGATCCATGCCGCATCCGCTGCCAGACGTGACGCCAAGTCCCGCTCCGGAGAAATTCGCCTTCCTGCCGGGGCGCGTGAACTTTCTGGCCATGGCGGACCTTCGCTCCAGCGCCGCGCGCAAAAACCCCTTGGGCGCGGTTGAGGCGTTCATACGGGCCTTTCCCAAGGCCCAGGACAAGGCCGCCCTCACCTTGAAGCTAGTCCAGGCTCAAACGGACGCCGCGGCCATGCGTGCGCTGGGGGCTAAAATCGCAGGCCGACCCGACATCCGGCTGCTGATCGAGGAGTATGACGCCGACGACGTGCAGCGCCTGCTCAGTTCGGCCGACGTGGTGCTGTCGCTCCATCGCGCCGAGGGGTTCGGCCTCGTTCCGGCCGAGGCCCTGGCGCTGGGCCGCGCCGCCCTGGCCACAGCATGGTCGGGCAATATGGAGTTCATGGCGGGGCTGCCGGACGCGCTCGTGCCCTATCGGCTGATCAAGGCCGCGGACTCCAGCGGCCGATACCGCCGCCAGATGTGGGCTGATCCGGACCTGGACGCGGCGGCGCAAGGCATTCGTCGCCTGACGGATGATCAGGCCCTGCGCGCCGCCATCGGCCGCGAGGGGCGGGCGGCCGTCTCCAGCCTGAAGCACGCGTGGACGCGCGAGGCGCTGGCCAAGACCGGCGTCGGCCGCTGGGGGATGTCATGAAACGTACATTGCGTTTTTACTGGATTCGTTGTTACTGAACTTCAAGCGGCGCCGTTCGCGTCCGCGCTTGGAGTTTTAGACCATGGCGAATTCCACCCCCGGCCAGGACGCGCGCATCCGCTCCGTGGTCGGAACGCAGGGCGATGACCGCATCATCCTCGAGACCGGGACCATCGCGGTCGGCAATGGCGGCAAGGACATCTTTGTCATCGCAGCCGCCGTCGCGGGCGAACAATCGCTGCGCCTTGGCGCGATCACCGATTTTGGCGACGGCGATAGCCTGGACCTCAGCCTGCTGGGCCCCAACGCCGCGATCCTGGGCGAAGGCCGCATGACCGACGGCTCCACCCGCCTTTCCATCGACTTCAACGGCGACGGGCAGGAAGACGGCTACCTCTATGTGGGCGGCGCGGGCTTCATCCCAGCGGACGACAGCTTCGCCTCGCCCATGCCCATCCTCGACGGCGAAATGCATATCCTGCCGTTCCCGATGCCGGGAGACGGCGAAGTGATCGGCGGCCCCGTCAATGATGGCCAGTTCACGATCCTTCCGTACCCGCTTCCGGGAAAGGGCGGCGCCTTTGTCGAGACCGGCGATGGCGTTTTCACGATCCAGCCTTTCCCGATGCCGGGTGATGACGGCGTGGTCACCATCCTGCCGTTCCCAATGCCCGGTGACGGCCCGGTGAATGAAGGTGAGTTCCACATTCTCCCGTTCCCGATGCCCGGTGACGGGGTCGTCGAGGATGGGCAATTCCACATCCTGCCGATCGACATCTATTCGGCCGCCGCCATGAGCGGCGGGGTGCAGGTGGCCTACGCCAACCTCAATCAGAACGACTTCCTTGCCCTGATGGCGGCGTAGGATCGTCTGATCCAATATGAGGAAAAGGCCGGAACAGCTTGCTGCTCCGGCCTTTGTTGTTAGCGCGAACGCGGCATTAAACCGACCAGCTGGGGGCTGGAACCGCCGCCGGTCATGACGCAATCCGAAGCTAGATCAAATCCCAGTCTCCCATGGGCGAAAACCCGGCGCCGGATCCAGTAACGCCGGTGAGCTTCGCACCTATGCTGAAGAGAAGTGACTGGTGATATTCACCGACCTCTTGGGAGTGACTAACGCTGATCACGTAACCGATCATCGCCGCCTTGGCGCCTATGGGGTCGCCGCCGAGAGTTTCGAAATAGGCCCGCTGCGATTCGATGTAGGTCAGCGCCTTTTCGATATCGACGCCGAAATTTGCGGCGTTGTTGAACCCGATGATTTCGCCGTACGCCTTTGAAACAGCCTCTGAGAACGTCAGCGCGCCGTAGTCCGCCTCGAACTTGGCGCGTCCTTCGCCTTCTTTGCCAAGGTTGACGGCGAAGTTGATGAAGCGGTTCTCGACACTGAACTTTTGGTAGTACGGGTCGGTCAAGTCGTTGGGATTTGCGGCGGAATCGATCAAGTACTCCATTCCAGCTTCGGTCGGCGGTGAGCCGGTGAAGTACTTGTAGACGCTGTGGGCCACGCCTGTGGTCGGCAGAACCGCCTTGGTGATTTCTTTTTCGAACTCTTCTTTCGAAGTTATCCCCTCCAGGAACCTGGCAGTGGCTTGGCCCAGGTTCACGTGGACGTTGAGGCCGCCATCGACTCCCAAGTGCTCCTTGACGCTCCGGACAGAGCTAATGCTCTGGCTAAATCGTGCCATCACCTCTGCGTCAGTCAGCGCGGCTTTCAGCTGTTCCTGAGTTGATGGCTGGGGCGTCGGTGGAGCGGTGTCGTCTACGGGAACAGCGGCGTTTTCCACTGAGATGCTGAGCGTCTCGACCAAGCTGGCGTTGCCGGCAGCGTCCTTAGCTACGATCTTCAGGGTCTCGGTCCCCGCCCCCATGTTGGTAAGGTCAGAGGCCGTGACGCTGTAGCTCCAGTTCGTGCCCGTTACGGTCGCTGCGCGGACTTGGCCTCCGATGGTGAGCGACACGGTGGTGTCAAGCTCGGTGGCGCCCGTGATGGTCAGGCCGCTCACTTCACTGGCGCTGATCACGTCATCTGCCGCCACGACGTTGAAAGTCGGTGGGGCGGGCGGGGTGGTGTCGATGATGTGCTCTTGGCCATAAACAATGCCCGTTGCGATAGCGTTGCCGTGAGCATCGACGATACCGGTGCCGGAGCCCTTGAGGTTGAGGCCCAGACTGCCCTCAGCTGTGATGTTCGAAGCGGTGACCGTATAGGAAGAGCCAGAGCCCGTGACGGCGATGTCTCCCGTGGCGTCGCCGTTGCTCGTCAGCGTGAAGTCGGTCAAATCGACCCCCGTCACCACCTCGCTGAAGGTGACGGTATATTGAACAGACGTTGCGTTGGTTGGGGTTGCAGAGCCTACGCGTACGATGTCCGACACCTCAGGCGCGACACCATCGACCAGTACTGAAGAAAGGCCCGAGATCGCTGGTAAGTCGCGGTCGACGTCGCGGTTGGACCCGTGCTTTTTGATCGAGCCGCCATTCAGCTCGATGGTTGAGGCTGTCGCGATGCCGTTGGCGTCGCTATCGCCGCTCTGAACCTCGTAGGTGAAGGTCAGAGTGTCGGAGCCATCGCCGGAGGCGTAGGTGGCGTAGCGCGTATCACCGCCGATCGTCAGTGCGATGCGTGGCGCTCCCGCGACCTCGACGTCGCCATTGAAGGTCACCTTGAACTCAAGGGTTTGTCCCACGGCGTAGGTGTCGGCGTCCGGGCCGTCGATGCTTTCAACCTCGAGCGGCACGTACGCATCAACAAGGACGCCGCTCGTCGATCCGACGCTATTTAACGTGAGTGTAGCGGCGTTGCCCGCCGCGTCGCGGATCGAGCCGCCATTCAGACCAAGAGCGCCCACAGTTACGCCGTCCGCATCCAGCTGGCCGCTGACGACCGTGTATCTGAAAGAAAGGGCGGTAGTCCCGGAACCGCTGGCGTACGCAGCCTGGACCGTGCTTGACCCGATCGTCAGGCTCAACTGAGGATTGCCCGTTACGGTCACGGCTTCGTCAAAATTGACGACGAAGGAAAGCTCGGCGCCCGCCCCATATGTGAGCGCGCTCGGCGCCGCGACGGAGGTGACCGCAGGCGCGTTTTTGTCGACCAGGTAGGGCTCGCCCGTGGTGAAGGGCATAGGCATCAGATAGGGGTTTCCTACCGCATCCTGGATGTCGATGTTGGCGGCGGACTTAAGATCAAGGCGAAGCGCGCCTGCGC
The DNA here is from genome assembly GCF_041021955.1 of Caulobacter sp. 73W. Classification (GTDB taxonomy): domain Bacteria; phylum Pseudomonadota; class Alphaproteobacteria; order Caulobacterales; family Caulobacteraceae; genus Caulobacter. Next base: position 1,917,675 of record NZ_CP158375.1, on the reverse strand, counting down.
CAGAGATGTTGCTGACCGTGACGGTGTAGACCGAGCCGCTGCCGCTAACTGAGATGTCGCCCGTCGCAGCGCCGCCGACCTCGAAATCGCCGGCGCTGACGTTCACGACATCTCGGCTGAAGGTCACCGTAAACGCAACGGAGCTTGCGTTCGTGATCTCTGCGGCGGAACTGGCTCGGACGATTGACTGAACCTGAGGAATGACGGCGTCGACAAGGATGCCGCTGGTATCCCCTAGGAGGCCGCCCAGCGAGAGGTCTGCCGGGTCGCCGTCTTGGTCGACAACATTTCCGGTGAGCCCCAGAACCGTGATCCCGTCGCCGTCAAAGGCGCCTGCTAGCACGTGATATTGAAAGGACAGCGTGCTTGCACCGGTCACACCCAGATACTGCGCGTCGATCTCCTGCGCGCCGACCTGTAGCCTTAGCCTGGGAACGCCCGAAGAGATGCTGATGTCTGAATCGAAGTTCACATCGAATGTCAGCATCTCCAAGCGCGTATAAGTGCCGTTGCTTGGAAGATCTATCGATTGAACTGCAGCCATGATGTTCCCCTAAAACTATACGGCGTCGTATCTTTTGCTTGGCAGCGCCAGCAATTCACCGGCGACCTAAACGGGGAAGCGTTAATGGGGCATAGAGTTTTGTTGGCCGCTACTTCGAATATTTTCCTCGGCTGTCATCATTTGTAGTGACAAAGCCGCCTGGGCGGCTGAGGTGGTTTTCGCAGCACACGAGCCCTATCGAGGATCGCGTGTTGAAAATATTCAGCTTCTTCGTGACTGCCGGTGTCGGACACGGGCGTCACGCGGTTACCCGTAAACCGCCGACATGGCGGGCACGCCGAAAACGCACGTGAACCTGCCGCGCCGCCAACGTCTCAGCGCTTTTGCTGATCGCCAAGGCGCCGCTGCGGTCCGCCAAGCCCTGCCCATCTAGCCTGCCGGTCAAGTCTGCGCTTCGCCCTACCCGTAGTTGAAGCTTGCCTGGCCGTAGACGCCAACCAGATCGACGCCGTAGGCCGCCCCGTCAGCGAGGTCGGTGAGGAAGGCGGCGTTTGAGCGGGCATAGATCCCAAGGTCGGCCTTTTCCGCCTCAGCCAAGAGCCATCCGACCATGGCGGCCTTGGTGCCCTGGCCGTTCGGGCCATCTGCCCCATAACTTGCGAAATAGCCGTCGCGTCCGCCGGACAAGAGCGCAGTGACCCTGGTGTCCTCCGGCGTGTTGCCGAAGATCTTGCCGTAGGCCTTCTTGGTGGCGGCGAACAACGACAGGCCGCCGTACTCGGCCTGAAAAGCCGCTTTGCCTTCGCCGTCGCGGCCTAGGTTCACCGCAAAGTTGATGTAGCGGTTCTCAAGGTTGAAGGACTGAAAGTAGGGGCTGTTGAGATTGTTGGGGTTCGGACCGGTGGGCGAGACAAGATAGTCCAGGCCCGGACCGCCGGGGATTTTCCCCGTGAAGAACTGGTAGCTGAGTCTCGCCACCGACGTCGTGGCGTCCGCTGCCTTCACAAGCTCGCCTATCGCCGCTGAAAGGCTCAGGGAGCCTGCAGCGACACGGCTCGATAGGTCAGACACTTGGACGTTGCTGGACAGGCGAAGAATGTTCTGCGCGGCCGTCGTGACGGCAGCTGAGCCGCCGGGCGCTGAAGTGTCGGTCACCGACAGGCGGTACGTGCCGGTCTCGTCGTCTTCAAAGCTGGACGCCGCCAGATAATAGACCCCCGTCGTGACCGGCCTGAAAATGTCAGAGGAATCGAGACCTACGCCGCCGTCATCGATGAAGTCGACCTTCACCCCGGCGGCGTTGAAGCATTCGAGATAAGGATCTTCAAGGGTGCCTTGGCTTGAGGACTTGCCCTTCAGGTCGAGGCGGTAGGCGCGACCCGCGGTCAGCTCGACCTTGAACCAATCCACGTCGCCGCCGGTCTCGATCACGCCCCCGACCGCGCCGCCGACAGCGACGCGGCCCAAGGTCGACGCGTTCGCAGCGTAGTCGTCGCCGGTCGGGCCGCCTGTGCCACCCGATCCGGGCGCGCCGTAGATGGCTCGAACGCCGGCGATGTCGTCGGCGGTCAGGGTGGCGGCGGAGCTGGCCGTCTTCAGATAGTACATGACCGACGTCGAAAAGGTGGCGTGATCAAGCCCGATGGAGTGGCCGATCTCGTGAAGCGCGGTCCAGTAGAAGTCCGCCGAGCTGTCGTAGGCGTCCACGTCGAAGACGATCTGGGCGGCCTTGTAGTAGGTCCCGCTCCACCAGTTGTGGGCCTGGCCCAAGGTGGATTGGCCGCCCGGCCCAGCGCGGCCGTCGATCGCATAGTCGCCGATGCGGATGTTGACCGAGGCGGCGTCGGCCACCTGCACGAAGTCGATGTTGGCGACCGCCTCCCAGGCGTTGAACGCGGCGATGATCTCGTCACGAAAGTCGCTGTTGATGGAGGTCGAAAAGTCCCGATAGCCGCTATATTGCGTCTTCAGGCTGGCGTAGTTCGATGTCGCAAAGCTCCACGTCACCGTGGTCGTCGCGCCGCTCGACTGCCAACGCTCTCCACTCAAGACCGGCATCACTTCTCCCATCGCCCGTTGGCCGGAAGCTACGGGGGGATCATGGCCGCCACATCCCCCATTTGGGGGGGGCTGTGACGTGAAATCTCTGCGTCAAGTCTATGCGAGCGGCCGAGAGCGGACTTCCAGGAGATCCTCCCGACAGCGCCGCCCTGTCGCTACATCTGATGACACCCACCTTTGTCGAAGCGAGCTAGTTCTCGACGGTCGCGCCAGATGCGCGGCGGGGTCCGTCCGTCGCTATAGGCATGGTCGCGGACGCCTTTTGTGGTGAGGCTTGGGCGCGCCATGTGGCGCCGCCCGTCTAGTGGGGGTGCACATGGCCAACGCGATCAACGTCAGCAACGAAGCGCAGCTGCGCGCCGCGATACTCGCCAATCTCGGCGGTGCGTCAAAGATCATCGTCTTCACGGCCGACATCGTCCTCACCCAACTGCTGCCGATGATCACCGACAATATGTTGATCGACGGCGCCGACTTCTCGATCGATGGCGCCGGCCTCTATCGCGCCTTCTTCATCCAGGCCGGCGAGGTCGAGATCAGCAACCTGACCATTAAGAACGTCGCCGCCATCGGCGGCGACGGCGGTGACGCGGGCTGGGGCTGGGGCGGCGGCGGCGGCGGCGGCCTGGGGGCCGGCGCGGCGATCTTCGTCAATGAGGGCGCCGACGTTACGGTGGAGAACGTCTCGTTCGGCGACGCCTTCGCCCGCGGGGGCGAGGGCGGCGATGGCGGCCAGCTGACGGGAAGCGCCTTTTCCTACGGCGGCGGCGGCGGCGGCGGTCTGGGCGGGTTCGGGGGCTCCACGGCCGGAGGCGGCGGCTCCGGCGGCGGCGGCGGAGGTTACGCCGGTGCGGGCGGCGGCGGCGGCTCAACCATCTCGAATGGCGGCGGCGGCGGCGGCGGCGCATTCGGTGCAGGCGGCCAGACCGGCGCTGGGGGCGGCGGTGGCGGCGGAGGCGGTGTGAGCCTGTCCGACCTTGGCGCACCCAATAGCGGCCCAACCGGCGGCGCCGGGACAGGCGGCGGCGGCGCCGGGGGTGGCGGCGGCCAAAATGGAGCGGATGGCGCCTCGGGCGGCGGCGGCGGCGGCGGCGGGGGCGGCAGCGGCAGCAGCGCTTACGGCAATGGGGGTGATGGCGGCATGGGCGGTGGCGGCGGCGGCGCCGGCAGAGGGACCGTCGCCACCATCGGCGTCGGCAACGGTGGGTCCGGCGGGGACTTCGGCGGCGGCGGCGGCGCGGTCGAGGTTGCAGGAACCTCGGGCGGAGCTGGCGGCTTTGGCGGCGGAGGCGGCGGCGCCCATGCTTTCGGTAATACGACAATCGGCGGCGACGGCGGTTTTGGGGCCGGCGGCGGCGGCGGCAGCGCCACAGGCGGGACGAGCGAGGCTGGTCTTGGCGGCGCAGGCGGCAGCGGCGGGCGCGCCAGCGGTGGCGGCGGCGCTGCGCTTGGCGGGGCCATCTTCGTGCGCGATGGCGGCTCGCTGACGATCAGGAATCCGGATTTTGCCGGAGATTATGCTGTGACCGGCGGCGCGGCCGGAGCGGCCGCGTCCGCGGGCGTGCGCGGCGCAAGCGGTCAGGCGCTGGGCTCGCTTGCCTACCTGCAGGGCTCCACCGGCGGGGCGTTGGCGCTCGAGATCGCCACCAGCGCCAGCATTACTGAGACCAACGCCATCGCCGGCGCCCGGGACTTGGCCAAAGGCGGCGCCGGAACCTTAAGCCTCGCGGGCGGCAATGCGGACTTTACCGGCGAAATCCGCGTCCAGGATGGCACGCTGGACATTCGCCACAGCGCGGCCTTGGGGAGCACCGCGGGCGGCGTTTATGTCGAGCCCGACGCGCGTCTGACGCTTCAAGGGGGTGTCTCGATCGGCGCCGAAGCCTTGCAGATCGGGCGCGACGCCATCCTTGAAAACGTGTCCGGCGCCAATAGCTGGGCGGGCGCGATCGTCTTCCATGCCGCCGCCGTTGCTTCAACGGTCACAAGCACGGCCGGGACGCTGACGCTTTCGGGGGCGATCTCTGGCGTCGCCGCCGAACTAACCATGAAGGGCGCGGGCGACGCCGTCTTCAGCGGCGCCATATCTGAAATCAGCATCAACAAGCAGGGCTCCGGGCGACTGACCCTGTCCGGCGCAAACACCTTCGAAGGCGCCTTCGTGAACGAAGGGGCGCTGCGCATCACCCACGCTCAGGCCTTGGGCAACAGCGCCTTCGGGCCGCGGGTCAATACAGGCGGGGCGCTTGAGCTGGGTGGATCCATCGCCGTCGCAGGTTACGCCCTCACGCTAAGCAGCACGGGCGTCGCCAATGGCGGCGGGGTGCGTAGCGTCTCTGGCGTCAATAGCTGGAGCGGTGCGCTCACGCTGGGCGCGGACAGCCGCATCAACGCCGACGCCGGGACCTTCACCCTAAGCGGCGCCGTCAGCGGCGGCTTTGACCTTAGTGTCGGCGGCGCCGGCGAGACGCGCGTCACCGGCGTCATCGCCACCGGTGCGCATACCCTGACCAAGGACGGCGCCGGAAAACTTATTCTTGGCGCAACCAATACCTATACCGGCGACACGTCGGTCCAGGCCGGCAGCCTGATCGTCAACGGCTCCATTACGTCGGAGGTGACCGTTGCGAGCGGCGCCGCCTTGGGCGGCTCGGGAACGACCGGCGCAGTGACCGTTCAGTCGGGCGGCATACTGGCCGCCGGCAATTCGTCGGGGACCCTGAACACCGCCGATCTGACGCTGGCTTCCGGCGCCCGGTTTGAGGTGGAGCTTCAGGACGCTACGACCTTCGACAAGATCATGGTGACCGGCGAGGTCGACATCACGGACGCGCAGTTGGACCTGCGGATGCTGAGCGGCTTTTTGCCCAGCAGCGGGACCTTCGTCATTGTCGACAATGACGACACCGACGCGGTGATCGGAACCTTCGACGGATTGGACGAGGGCGCGACGATCACCGTGGGCCGGGCCCGTTTCACGATCAGCTATGAAGGGGGCGACGGCAATGACGTGGAGCTGACCGCACTTATGCCGGTCCCCGAGGATACTGGGCCGCCGCCTCCGCCGCCGCCGGCTTCGCTGACCCCTGAACAGATCCGCGAGGCTTTCAACGGCTCCAACGGCTTCAACCCGGGCGCGTCTAAAGCCGCGCTGGCGACGATCACCCTGGCGGACGGCCGCGTGGTTGATAACCCCAACTTCAAGGCCGCAGCGGCGCTCGAACAGCTCATTGCGCGGTTCTCTGCCGGCCTGATCAAGGAGAGCTATCTGGCTGAACAGATCGCCGACTTGGCCGCCCCAACGTCGGCTGTGGCCCTTCAGGCCTATCAGTTCTTCACCGGCCGCACGCCGGGCGAGCCGGGCATGGCCTGGCTGGTCGACAGCGCCGACAACGCCAACGACCTGACCGATCCCTACTACGCCGGCTTCAACACGGCCAACCGCTACATCAATTTCGCGGTGAACTTGGGCGTTCAGGGGGAAGGCAGGGCAGGGTTCGAGACCGCTTACGGCGCGCTCGATTTCACCGCCGCGGTGCGCAAGGCCTATGACGCCATCATCGGATTCGATGAAGCCAAGGCGGGCGGGCTCGACGTAGACGCCGCCATCGCCTGGGTGGTCAGCCAGAAGGCCTATTTCGATGCCTTGGGCGGCTCGGTCTTGGGCGGCAAGGCTGCCATGGTTGGCTACCTGATGTACGCGGGATTTGAGGCCGGCGTCGGCGTCTATTCAGATGCCACGCACAGCTGGTTGATCGACGCTTTCAAAGGCGACGCTGAATACGGCGTCGATCTTATCGGACAATCAGTCCCGGCTGCGCGCGACTTTGCGGCATGATCGCGGAGAGGCTGCGGAGGCGTTCCGTCTCCGCAGCCGCAGCTTGTTTTTAATGCGGCGCCAGCAAGGCCTGTAAGGAGAGCCCTAGACGCTCGGCGCTCGGATGTTCTCGATCAAGGCCTAGCTGTGAGAGCCTCCAGCCCATGCGCTCGCCCACTGCCAGCAGGGGCAGGGCGTCGATGATTTCGCGAGCGGCGGCTTCAAGCCCTTCGGCATAGCGCTGAGGGCCTAGGGCGTCGAGGGCGTAGGCGCGGGCCTTCTCGCCCATCTTGCGCCGGCCGGCGGGATCGGCGGCCAGACGCTCCAGCGCCGCGGTAAGTTCTTCGACATCCACCTGCGGGCCGATCTTGCAGACCAGATCGTCGGGTTGTTCGCCATAGAAGCCGGCGTCGCAAACGATGGTCGGGCGGCCAGACAGCATGCCGTCGATGACCGAGCCGGAGGCGCCCTCCAGCACCGGGCGGCGAAGGCAGGTGATGATGTCGGCGTCGGCCATGGCGGCCTCGAAGGCGTGGTCATCGACCGCGCCCTCGATGGACAGGCCAGTGAAGCCCAGTTCGTCGGCCAGGGCGGTCAGGCGCTCGCGCTCCGAATCGAGAATCGCGCCGACCAGGCGATAGCGGACGATGTCCTTCAGGTTGTCGGAGGCCGCGATGGCCTGGATGACCTCGGCGGCGCACTTGTTGGCGTTCATGACCCCGAGGGTGACGACCACGAGTTCCTTGCGTTTGCGCGCAGGGGCGGGACCGCCCGGACGCGCCGGGCCGCACAGCGGGATCATCCCCACCGGTCCGGCGCAGACCGCCTCCAGCCGTTCGCGATAGAAATCGGCGTGGGACAGGGCGCCGGCGCAGCGGCGGGCGACCCATTCGGTCATGGGGATGACCTTGGCGATGCCGCCCATATCCAGCTCGCCGGAGCGCGCCGCGCGGGCGGCGTCCAAGGCCTGCGGGCCGTAGACCGCCTCGATCTCGCCATCATGAACCTTCCAGTCCAGCTGCTTGTCGAAGAGCCAGCCCGAGAACAGATTGTAGATGTAGAGGTCGTGGAAGACGCCGAGCGACGGGACCTGCTCCAGCACCGGGAAGATCCCCCCGTGGAACAGGTAGTTGTCGCCGACATTGACGATCGCCAGGTCCACCTGACGCGCCAGGGCGGCCAGGTCCACCTTCGACCAGTGCCGGCAGGGCAGGTCGGTGGGGTGCAGCGGCGCCTGTGGATCATCGACGCTTTCGCTGCGGATGATCTGCACCTCGTGGCCGCGGGTCGCCAGCTGGTCGGCGACGGCGGCGTTCACCCGGCCGATGGCCGAGCGCTGCACGAAGGGCGTGACGATGGCGAGCTTCACGCCGCGCCCAGACGCTTGGCGGCCGCGCCGCCCGGTTTGACGAAGGCGATGTTCACCAACTCCACGTCCTCCAGGCTCTTCGGATCGCAGGGGCTGACGAGTCCGGTGGGCTCAGCGATGGCGTAGGCCTTGTAGCCCTTGGAGGTGAAGGCCTTGAACCAGGCGGTCGGTGTGATCCCAACTCGCTCCAGGTGACTGGGGCCGTACTCGGCGATGATCGCCAGGTCCGTATTGGCCTTCAGCAGGCCGGCCATGCCTTCCAGCACATCCAGCTCCGCGCCCTCGACGTCAATCTTCACGACATCGAGCCTGGTCTTCGGCCCGATGGCCTCGTCCAGGGTGACGACCTTCACCTTCACCTTTTTGGCGGCCTTCTGCTCGTCGCCGGGCAGGGCGTAGAGGGAGGAGTGGCCGATGATGGGGCTGACATTGAAGGTCAGGGTCCCGGCCTTGGCGCCCACGGCGGTGTCGCGCAGATCAACCCAGGACAGGCCGTTGGCGGCCGCCATCTTCGAGGCCAGGGTGCGTGGGCCCAGTTCCGGCTCGAAGGCCCAGACCAGGCCGGTGTGGCCGGTCGAGCGGGCGCAGACCAGGGTCAGCAGGCCGACATTGGCGCCGACATCGGCGACGTTCATGCCGGGGACGATCAGCTTCTTGAGGGCCCGACGGGTGCCAGGCTCCAGCCCGCCGGTGGTGGCGTCGGCCAGCATGAGGGTGAACAGCGGCTGGTCGCGCGGAGCCATGACATAGCCGTCGCCCAGACGCACGGCGATGGTGTCGGCGTCGTAGTCGATAAGGGGCCGGGTCTTCAGCTCGATCTCATCGAAGCGCGGGCCGAACAGGCCGGCGAGGCCCTCGGTGCGGGCGTCGAGATGCTGGATCAGCGCGGTCTGGCGTTGGGCGTGGGCCGAATCGAGTCCGCGATGGACGGTCAGCATCGAGGCCTGCAGCGAGCGCTCCAGGCGTTCCATCTGCTCCGACAGCTCGGTGATCCGATGGTCGACGTGCTTGAGATGGTGTTCGACGGAGGCGTTCAGATAGCGCCGGGCGTAGTGGGCGACGGGGCCGAGGGTCCTGCCCAGGAGGCGGCGCACAGGATTGCGCGATGTCGGAGCGGCTTCCGGGGTCGCGTCCGAACGGGGCGCGGAGCGCGGCCCAGTGGGTGCAGGTTGCGGATCTCCCATGGCGTTGCGGACGGACAGATCGAGTCGGGCGGGGCGCAAAGGCGTCTCCAGCAGATTCTATAGTGTGCGTTGCACGCGCCTAAACCGGCCGGGCGCCAGGGTAAAGAGGCGCGGGTCTCGTGAATCCCTAGGTTGAAATCCACGCGGCACGAAACTCTGTGCGGTTATTGCAACACCGGAAGGTCTTCATCAACCTTAACGGGTTGCTAACAGCGTTCGCTGAGCGCCGGCCAAGCCCGTGAAAAATATGGGAAAAGCAGCGGAACAAAGTGCCGGCGCACTCGCTTATGCTGCCGTTCACGACCCGCGGAAAACCGGGCTCTCACTGGGTGGAAGCGGGTGTGTATGAAAAACGCTGTACAGAGGAAATTGCTTCCTCTATAGCACCCTTAGCCTGGCGTGGTTGATGCCGCTCCGGCGATTGCAATCTCCCCTGGAGGATACTTCCCTATGGCGACCATCGCCCAACTCGAAGCGGCCTACACCGCGATCACCCGCCTGACGCCGTCGACGGCTCAGTCCCTGATCCTGCAAGACCTGGCCATCCGTTCGCAGAACGGCGTCATCACCGACGACCAGGCTTACGCCTACATCATCGGCCAAGCTCAAAGCACGACCTCGGTCGCCGCTCTGTCCTACCAGTTCTTCACGGGCAAGATCCCGACCTCGGCCGGCTTCGACTACCTGGTCAACAGCGCGACCAACACCTCGGACCTGAACGACCCGGCTTACCAGGCGTTCAACCTGGAAAACCGCTACATCAACTTCGCCATCAACCTGGGCGTCGTTGGTGAAGGCCGCACGAACTTCCTGGCCACCTTCGGTGGTCTGTCGTTCGCCGACACCGTCGCTGTCGCCTACAACCGCATCATCGGCAACGCTCAAGCGACCGCCGCGAAGATCGATGTGAACGCCGCGATCGCCAACATCGCCGGCCGTAAGGCTTACTTCGACGCCGTCGTCGCTCAAGCCGGCATCACCGCCGCTGACCGCGACCTGGCCGCCAAGGCCGCTGTCGTCGGTTACATCATGGCTGAAGCCACGAAGGCCCAAGTCGGCATCTACTCGAACGGCCTGAACAACTTCTACCTGGACCTGGCTCCGGACGCGAAGGCCAACTACAACGTTGACCTGAACACCTACGTCGACAACGGCGGCGGTGACGGCGGCGCTGGCACCCCGGGCGAAACCAAGGCAATCGCCGCGGACGGCAGCTACACCGGCACCGGCCAGAACGACACCGTCACCGGCACGATCCAAGCCGCTGCCGCTGACGTCACCATCTCGCTCGGCAATGGCGCTGACTCGGTGACTGCCAAGATCGACGCGAGCGCCGCGGCTCTTACCACCACGGTCGACCTGGGCGCTGGCAACGACACGTTCAACGCCGCCGTCACCGGTGGCGCTGGTACGGGTGCTACCACGATCAACGCTGGTGCCGGCAACGACACCGTGACCGCGACCTACACCCAAGGCGCTGCTGTCACCACCTTCAACGGCGGCGACGGCAACGACACCCTGAAGCTGTCGCTGGCTGCGGACACCACCGCCGCTCTGACGAAGGTTTCGGCTTTCGAAACCATCGAGCTGACCGCGACCGCCGCTGGCGTGGACGTGGCTGCTGACAACTTTAAGGCTGCTTCGGGCGGCACGGCTGCCATCTGGCAAGCCGGCGCGGCGCAAGCCATCAACGTGACGGGCATCGTCGAAGGCGTGAACGTCGGCAGCAAGGCTGCTGGCGCTGCGACCTTCACCTACGCCAACGCTGACGACGCCACCGTGACCGTCAGCGGCTCGGTTGGCGCTCTGGTCATCGGCGGTGTCAGCGACACCGTGAACCTGACCGCTTCTAAGAACAGCACCATCGCGACGGGCATCACCGTCAGCGCTGACGTTCTGAAGCTGACTGGCACGAGCGAAATCGCCGCCAACACCGTCGTGTTCAACGGCGCGGGCGACGTCAGCCACACCATCGACGCTTCCACCCTGGGCGCTTCGACCCTGATCACCTACGTCACCGCTTCTGGCGCAGACGGCCTGGACACGGTGAAGCTGACGGCTAGCGCCGACGTGCTGAACCTGACGGCTGGTTCGGTCAACAGCGCGACGATCACCCTGGGCGGCGGTGCTGACACCGTGGTTCTGGGCGACGCCACCGTTGCCGCCAACTACAGCTGGGACGGCACGGCGCTGAAGACCTTCACGCAGATCACCGACTTCTCGCGTGGCTCGGACAAGATCGACGTGACGGGCACCTACAAGGCCGCCACGAACGTGATCGGTGTTTCGGACCTGAAGGCCTACATCGAACAAGCGGGCACCGGCATCGACGCTCAGGTCGGCGCTGGCGAATGGACCGTGTTCACCTTCGGTTCGCATTCCTACATCTTCGCTGAAGATGCGGGCAACCAGAAGACCCTGGTCCAGCTGACCGGCGTGACCGGTGTCACGGGTGGTGCCAACAACACCTTCGACGTCTACTAAGACTTCGAAGTAGTTGAGAGCTACGGAAAGCCGGCCTTCGGGCCGGCTTTCTTTTTTCTGAATCTAGGTTAGCAAGGCTCCGGGTCATTAGATGAGCGGAGCCAAATGAGCAGCTGGAGCGAAGGCTACACGACGGACGTTCAGTACACGTCCCACTTCCACTCGGAGCTCTCTCCGACGCACATCGCATTCACGGCGAACGTCACGGGTTACCGTGCGCCGGATGTAACCAAGCCTTTCGCGTACTGCGAACTCGGTAGCGGTCAGGGCGTATCCCTAAACCTGATTGCGGCGGGGCACCCGGACAGCCGCTTCTGGGGGTTCGATTTCAACCCTGGCCAGACAGCCAATGCTCGCCGCCTGGCGGAGCAGGCGGGGCTCACGAATGTCGTCTTCGAAGATTGGAGCTTTGCTCAAGCGATTGAAAATGCTTCGGCTTTGCCGAAGTTCGACTTCATAACGCTGCACGGCATCTACTCGTGGGTCTCGGAGGACAATCGCCGTGAGATTGTCGCCTTTATTGATCGCACCCTGAAGCCGGGGGGGCTGGTCTACATCTCGTACAATGCTCTTCCCGGATGGGCTGGAACTGCTCCGTTCCGCCATTTGGCGCGCCAACACCTTCTGCGGTTTCCTGGCCGGTCCGACCGCCAAGTTCCCAAGTTCCTCGAACTTTCAGACATGCTCGAGAACGCGGGCGCCGCCTACTATGCGACCAATCCTTCGCTGGCCTCGCGGCTAAAGATGATCAGATCTCAGCCGCCTGCATACTTCGCGCATGAATTTCTCAACGAGAATTGGCAACCGTTCTACGTCGATGAAGTCGCCCGCCAGATGTCCGGCGCGCGGCTTGAATACATGGCTTCGGCAACCCTGCCGGAGAATATAGATGTGGCGGCGGTTCCGCCTGGCTTGCCCGCGCTTATCGGGCAGGTCGCCCCGGACGATCGGGTTTGGCAGGAGCTGCTGCGAGACTACGCTAACAACAAGGCGTTCCGACGGGATATCTATGGCCGCGGTGTCAACACCGTAACTTCCAGTGAACAGCTGAACCGTTTCCTTCAGTGGAGCTTCGCGCTCGCCGTGCCGCGGGATGAGGTTCGCTTAAAATTCAATAGCCCGCTGGGTGAAATCGGCGGAGCCCCCGAAATCTACAATCCCATCTTTGATCGCTTGGCCAAGGGGGCCGCAGGATTCGATGAGCTCCTGCAGTTGGATCCTGGTATCGATCGCGGACGACTTACCCAAGCATTGACCCTTCTGGTGCATTCAAGACAGGTTAGCGTTCTTAGCGCCAAACCTGACCCAAAGGCGGTCAGGCCTATCAATACCGCTATTGTAGAGGCGGCTTACGACGGCGTTAGCCTCGGCGTCTTGGTGGCTTCTGCTGCGCGAACTGGGTTTGCGGTGACGGGCAACGACCTTTTCGCGGCCGGCGCGATGCTCGCAGGTCGCGGTAAGTCGGCCGAAGATGCAGCCGAGTATGTCTATGAGAAGCTCTCGGCCCGGGGGCGCGCTATCCAGAAGGAGGCAAAGCCGCTCACTTCGCGTAAGGATGCAACGGCGTACTTGGTCACGCAGTTTACCACTGCTCTCCTCAGCAAATCGGTCATCTGGAAGACGCTAGGCATCGTCTAACCGGTTTCAGTCCCCCACCCTCTTTCTTCCTCCCCGACGCGCGGCCGGTCGCCCCGTGGGCGGGGGGGGGGTACAGCAAAGTCATATTAAGCGCCGCTTGAACCCTCTCCGTTTATGCGTTAAGAAACGGGGCAATTCATCAATCTGTCTGTCGGTTTCGGCCGGCATGGGGGCGAGGTTCCGGCCATGTACGGCAATCCGCAACGTCTAAACACCACCGAGGCGCAGGACCTGCGCAAAGAGGGTGGTCGTTGGCTCAAGGCGCAGCGCGAAGCGGCGGGTCTGTCCCAGCGTCAGCTGGCGGCTCTGGTCGGCGCTGACTACTACACCTTCATCTCGCAGCTCGAGACCGGCCGTGGCCGCATCCCGCCGGATCGTTATCGGGACTGGGCTGAAGCGCTGAACGTGGAGTCTCGCGATTTCGTGCGCGAGTTACTTCGCTTTTACGATCCGATAACCTATGGGATCCTTTTTGAAGCCTAACCGGTTTTTGCTGGTTTAAGGATCGCCTCCGCGCATGGTCGCACAGGTCATCAATCTGTTTCGTCGGCCCGCGGCTTTGCCGGAGGACTGGACTCAGGCGGAGATCGCCGAGTTCTATCGGGTCGAGAGCGCCTTGATCCAGGCTGGCCTGCGGATCGAGACCGATCGCGGGATTTCCGACGAGGGCGAGCCATGGTTCGTCTTCTGTCGCGCCGACGATGGCGAGGTGGTCATCCACTTCGCGCGTATCGACGGTCACTACATCGTTTCCTCGCCCGCCTATGACGGCGTGGCGCAGGGTCTGAACTTCCAGGCCCTGGTGCGCAACCTGCTCGACCGGCACCCGCTGGTCCAGACGCGCAAAGCCGCCAACAACAACGTCTTCTTGCACCCGGCGGCGATCCTGATCGCCATTGTCGGCACTGCCTTCTTCAAGACGGGCGAAGCCAAGGCGGACGATGGGTCTGGCAAGGCCGACACCCGCCGAGCCCTTCTCGCCACGACTTCGACGCCGACGACGGTCGTCAGCACGCCCGGCGAAGGCACGATCAAGATCGACGGCGCTCAGGCCATTGCCATCCTGACCAGCGCCATGCTGATCCTGCAGCGCGACGGCGCGCTTGCGGCGACCTCGGCTCCGGGCGACCCTGCGGTCGCTATGTCGACATCCTTGGAGCGGGAGGTCGGACCTTCGGCTCCTGTCATCGGTGCGGTGGCGGAGGCCGCTCAGACCGAGTTCAACTTCAATCCCGCCGACCCGACCATCAAAAGCCTGCTGGCGTTGACCGCCGTCCTGGCCGATCTGCCTTCGGCCCCGGTCGTCTTGGCTTCGTTTGGTGGGGTGAGGGCTCCCACCACTCTGCAGGTCAGCGCCCCGGTCGTGAACCAGTCGAATGCAGGTCTGCATGCGCCGGTGATCGAACGTTGGCAGTTGGAAATCGATCTGCGCGCTGCTGATGTTCCCGAAGTGTCGGCTATCCGCGTGGTTCAGAACCTTGCGCGCGGCGAACTGGCCGGCGTGACGGTGCACCAGGGGAGCCTCCCCGACATTCTGGCCAAGTTCATCGCCAAGGGCGATGTGATCAACACAGCTGTCGTCCAGCCTCAAGGACCGTCTTCGGAGAACGAAGGTCCTGGCGCTCCGCCGCCCGCAGGCGGATCGGGCGATGCGCCTTCTCACCCTGTTCCTGCTGCGCCGCAGCCGGAATCGTCGCCGGTTCTGGATCAGGCCGCGGTCGCAAAGCAGATTTTCGACTTCTTCGTTGCTCACACCTCGAAGGTCGAAATCGTCGTGACCGGCTCGGCCGTGGTGCTCTACGACGCCTCGCTGATGGATACGTCGGCCGACTGGTCGAATGTCGCCAGCGTGACCTTCAACTTCGATGACGGCAGCTCAATCAGCGTCGTCGGACACTCGCACGCCGTCTACGATTACCACCACGGCGGGTGACGTCCTGCGTCGACAGGGCTTGGCCCTTCGCGCGGCTCCCTCTATTACGACCGGCGAAATGTCGCAGAAGTGACAGCCCGCGTCTTCGAGCCTTGGCGAAGTTGCGTAACTACTATAGATGCCTCGCCTGACGCGCTCGGCCGCGCCGACCGGATAGCCTAGACTTCATGACGAACCTGAAGGAGCTGTTTCGCGCTCTCAGCGCCTGGGACGTCTGGTGGGCGATCGCCATGGACGACGTCCTGGCGCGCTATCGGCGCACCGCGCTCGGCCCGCTCTGGATCGTGCTCGCGCAGGCCGCCTTCGTGGCCGGTCTCTATATCCTGCATAAGAGCCTGTTCGCGGCGGGCGGCGACCATTGGCGCTATCTGCTTTATCTTTCCGCCAGCATGCCGGTTTGGAGCCTGCTGTCGTCCTTGCTGCTGGACGGATCGACGGCGCTGTTGCGGGCCAAGGGCTTCATCGAAAGCTATCCGCTGCCGATGCCGATCTACATCGTGCGCTCGATCGTCGCCTCGTTCGTGATGTTCCTCCACATGCTGCTGGTCTATGTCGTCGTGCTGCTGATCGTGCGTCCGGCGTTCGAGCCCAGCATGCTCCTGGCGATTCCAGGCCTGGCGATCGTCATGCTGTTCGGTCTGGGGATCACCCTTCTGCTGGCGCCGCTGAGCGCTCGCTATCGCGATATCGCGCCGGCTCTGGCGGCGGGGATGAACCTGATGTTCGTGCTATCGCCCGTGTTCTGGACGCCGACGCCGGAGCAGAAGGCCCAGTGGCTGCTGCAGATCAATCCATTCTATCATCTGCTGGAGGTGGTGCGTACGCCCCTGTCCGGCGGGCAGATCGAACCGCATAACTGGATTATCGCCGGGGCGATCGCCGTGACCAGCCTCGTCGCGGGGGTGATCGTCTTCGGGCGCACCCGTTCGACCATCAGCTACTGGATCTAGCCCATGGCCCACATCACCCTCGACGGCGTGACCGTGGCCTATCCGGTCGTGATCTCGAACCGCCAGCAGTCAGCCTTCGCCAATGCGGCGCACGCACTCAGCTTCGGCCGGTATGGGCGGGGCGTGGGCGTCGATCACGTGGTGGCCATCGACGACCTGACCCTGAACCTGCCGCGCGGCACCCGCATCGGCCTGATCGGCCGCAACGGGTCGGGCAAGAGCACCCTGCTCAAGACCTGCGCCGGCATCATCACCCCGGCCAAGGGCAGGATCGACATCAACGGGACGGTCGGCTGCCTTCTCGGCCTGGGCGCCGGCCTGGAGGTCGACAAGTCGGGCATTGACAACATGCAGCTGATCGGCCGCTTCCACGGCCTGCGCGGGGCGGACCTGAAGGACGCCGTGGCCGAGGCGGCCGAGTTCACCGAGCTTGGCCCGTTCCTGCATATGCCGGTGCGCACCTACTCCACCGGCATGATGGCGCGGCTGGCCTTCGCCATCGCCACGGCGCAGCACAGCGACATCATGTTGATCGACGAGGTGATAGCCACCGGCGACGCTCACTTCATCAACAAGGCGGTCGATCGTGTCCGTACGGTCTGCGCCAATTCGGGCGTGACCCTGGTGGCCAGCCACATGCCGAACCTGCTGGCCGACTTCTGCGACGAGGCCATCTGGATGCATGCCGGCAAGGTGCAGGCCCGCGGGCCCGTGCTGGAGGTCTGGGATCAGTATGCCGCCAGCGTCAATTAAGGTTATTCGCAACCTGTCCGCGTGTATGGACGCATCCGTCGGCCTAGTCGGCGGGCGCGAGCTTGCTTACATTCCGCCGCAATTTCATGGTCGAGGCCCCGCCTTGATCGCTTCGATCCAGAGCCGCGCTTCGGCGCCGCGCCTTTAGGGCCTTTGAATGGCTGCTCCTGCCGCTCCTCAAGCTAACGCAAAGCCGACCGCTCTCAACCGTGCCGTCGACGCCGCCAAGCCGGCGATCGTCACCGCGGTCGTGTTCAGCTTCTTTATCAACGTGCTGGCCCTCGTCAGCCCGCTCTACATGCTGCAGGTCTACGACCGGGTCCTGACCAGCCGCAATGAGATGACGCTGCTGTTTCTGACGCTGATCGTCATCTTCCTGTTCGTCGTCTACGGCTTCCTGGAAGCGTTGCGCACTCAAGTCCTGGTCCGCGGCGGGCTGAAGTTCGATGGCACGGTGCGTGATCCGGTGTTCGGCGCGGTGCTCGACTCCACCCTGAAGCGCAAGGGCATGGGGCCGCAGTCATTTCGCGACATGGACCAGATCCGTGACTTCCTCACGGGCGCGGGTCTGATCGCGTTCTGCGACGCGCCATGGATTCCAGTCTTCGTCATCGTCGCCTTCGTCCTGCATCCGTTCTTCGGCGTCTTGGCGATCGTCTCGGGCCTGATCATCTTCGGTCTTGCCTTGGCCAATGATCGCGTGACGAACGAGCCGATCAAGAAGGCCAACCAAGCCGCGATCTCCGCGCAGAACGACGTCGGCGCGACGCTGCGGAACTCCGAGGTCATGAAGGCCATGGGTATGTGGGGCGGCCTGCAGGCCCGCTGGAAGCTCAAGCGCGACGAACAGGTCTCGTGGCAGGCGTCGGCCAGCGATCGGGGCGGCGCCCTGATGTCGGGCATCAAGTTCTTCCGTCAGGTGGTTCAGACGATCATCCTCGGGGGCGGCGCCTATCTGGCCATCAAGGGCGAAATCTCGCCCGGTTCCATGATCGCCGCTTCGATCATCGTCGGCCGCGCTCTCGCGCCGATCGAGCAGGCGGTGGGCCAGTGGAAGGGCTTTGTCAGCGCCCGCGGCAGCTGGGATCGTCTGCAGGTCACCCTGCGGGACAATCCTGAGGATGAACAACGGATGCCGTTGCCCGAACCCAAGGGGCGGCTGGCCGTCGAGGGCGCCGCCATCATGCCGCCAGGCGGCTCTGCGCCGACTTTGCGTAACGCCAGCTTCGTACTCGAACCGGGCACGGTCCTTGGCGTGGTCGGCCCCAGCGCCGCGGGCAAGTCCAGCCTCATGCGCGGTCTGGTCGGCGTCTGGCCGACGGTCGCCGGCGCGATCCGCTTGGACGGCTTCGACCTTAAGCAATGGGACCCTCAACAGCTGGGCCGCCACGTCGGCTACCTGCCGCAGGACATTGAGTTGTTCAGCGGTACGATCGCCGAGAACATCGCTCGCTTCTCCGAGTACGAGGCTAACGACGTCATTGAAGCCGCCAGCCTCGCTGGCGTTCACGAGATGGTGCAAGGTCTGCCAAACGGTTACGACACGCCCATCGGCGAAGTCGGCGCGACGCTTTCGGGCGGTCAACGTCAGCGCGTCGCCTTGGCCCGCGCGGTTTACCGCATGCCCGCCCTCGTCGTACTGGATGAGCCGAATGCCAGTCTGGACGCTGCCGGCGAACAAGCTCTGGTGGAGGCCATCACCAAACTCAAGTCGGCGGGCAAGACGGTCGTCTTCGCTACCCACAAGCCGAACCTTCTGGCCGTGGCCGACGCCATCATGGTGGTCAATGGCGGCGTGATCGCCGACGTCGGCAAGCGTGACGAAATGCTCGGCAAGCTGCTTGGCGCTCCGCGCCCGGCCGCACCGCCTGCTACGCCGCCGGCTGGCGGCGCTCCGGCCTGATCCCGACAAGGCGACAAGACATGAACCCGCTTCTGAAAATGCCCAAGCTGTCGGAAATCTTCGACCCCAAGGACAAGTCCAAGGGTGTCAGCCGTTTCGGCTACGGGATCATCATCTTCACCTTTGGCGTCCTGGGGCTCTGGGCGGCGTTCGCGCCTCTCGACGCCGCCGTGATCGCGCATGGCTCGCTGTCCAACGAGACCAGCCGCAAAACGGTGCAGCACCTAGAAGGGGGCATCGTGCGCGCCATTCACGTGCGTGAAGGTCAGGAGGTCAAGAAGGGGCAGTTGCTGTTCGAGCTCGACCCTACCCAGGCCAACGCCAGCTTCGAGATCGCCCGAAATCAGCTTCTGGCGTTGCGCGCTCAGGAAGCTCGTCTTTCCGCCGAGCGCGACAATCAGCCTTCGATCAGCTGGCCGGCTGAGTTGAGCAACGCGGCTGGCGATCCCGCCGTGGCGCGCGCTGTCGCCGATGAGCAGAAGCAGTTCTTCGAACGCCGGGCCACGATCCGCGGTCAGGTCGATGTGCTGAACGCTCAGAAGGCTCAGTTCCAGAGCGAGATCGACGGCATCGATCGTCAAAGCGCGAGCCTGCGTGAGCAGATGGGCTTCGTGGACGATGAACTGACCGGCCTGCGCACGATCTACGAGAAGGGCCTAGTACCCCGTCCGCGTCTCCTGGCGCTCGAGCGCGAACGCGCGTCTTTGAGCGGCTCGATCGGTCGACTGCAAGCCGACCGATCGAAGGCGCAGCAAGGTGTCGGCGAAGTCGGGCTCAAGATCCGCCAGCTGCAACAGCAGTTCTATGAGCAAGTCAGCCAAGAAATCGCGGAAGTCCGCGTCAAGATCGCCGACATCCGCGAGCGCGAGGTCGTGGCCGCCGATCAGGTGAAGCGCATCAATGTGGTCTCGCCGGCCAACGGCGTCGTCCAGAATCTGCGTGTGTTCACCAACGGCGCCGTGATCCGTCCCGGTGAGCCGATGGTCGATGTGGCGCCCGAGGACGAGGACCTTCTGATCCACGCCCAGTTCGCGCCGACCGACGTTGACAATATCCACAATGGCCTGCGCGCCGAGGTCCGCCTGAGTTCGTTCCACTCGCGCAAGATCCCAGTGCTCGAGGGAACGATCCAATCGATCTCTAAGGACCGCATCTACGACGAGGCCAGCAAGACCGCTTACTTCCTGGCGATTGTGCGCGTCGATGACAGCAACCTGCCCAAGGATGTCGCCGAGCGGATCACCGCCGGCATGCCCGCCGAGGTGATCGTGCCGACCGGCGAGCGCACGGTGCTGCAGTACCTGTTCGAGCCGCTGTCCAACACCCTGCGCAAAACCATGCGCGAGGAGTAGGGCGCCAGCTCATCCGTGAGGCCCCGCCGAAGCCGCGGGCGGGGCCGCTTAAAATTCGCCGCGCACCTGAGATAACGAGAAGGGCGCGAGCGCGCATGTCGAAGAAAGCGTTGATCACCGGCGTGACCGGTCAGGACGGGGCCTATCTGGCCGAGCTGCTCCTGAACAAGGGCTATGAGGTTTACGGCATGGTGCGCCGTTCGGCCTCGCCCGAGGCCATGCTGGAGCGTCTTCGCTGGATTGGCGTGGCCGACCGGGTCAACCTGGTCCTTGGTGACCTGCTGGATCTGGGCTCCCTGACGCGCGTGGTGCGTGATGTGCAGCCGGACGAGATCTACAATCTCGCCGCCCAAAGCTTCGTCGGCGCCTCCTGGGACCAGCCGCACCTGACCGGTTCGGTCACAGCCTTGGGCGTCACCAATATCTTGGAGGTCCTGCGTTACGAGGCGCCTAAGGCTCGCTTCTACCAGGCCTCATCATCGGAAATGTACGGCCGGGTGCAGGAGCCGATTCAAAGCGAGACCACACCGTTCTATCCGCGCAGCCCCTATGCTGTGGCCAAGATGTACGGCCACTGGCTGACCGTGAACTATCGCGAGAGCTACGGCCTGCACGCCTCGTGCGGCATCCTGTTCAATCACGAGAGCCCGCTGCGCGGCCTGGAGTTCGTCACCCGCAAGGTCACCGACGCCGTCGCCCAGATCAAATTGGGCAAGGCGACCAAGGTCGAACTAGGCAACCTGGACGCCAAGCGCGACTGGGGCCACGCCCGCGATTATGTGGACGCCATGTGGCGCATCCTGCAGCAGGATGAGCCGGACGACTACGTCATCGCCACCGGTCGCACGGTGACCGTGCGCGAGATGTGCGACATCGCCTTCAAGGCGGCGGGCCTGAACTATGAGGACCACGTCGTGGTCAGCGAGAAGTTCTTCCGTCCGGCCGAGGTCGACATCCTGCTGGGCGATCCGGCCAAGGCCAAGCGCGTCTTTGGTTGGGAGCCGACCACCACCCTCGAACAGATGATGACCGAGATGGTCGAGGCCGATCTGAAGCGGCACGGCGGCTGACCATGTCGAGCGGGCCCGTGATCGTTCTGGGCGCGGGAGGTCACGCCAAGGTCGTGATCGAACTGCTGCGCGCCAGTGGTCATGAGGTGTTCGGCGTGCTTGACGCCGATCCGACGCCGCGCACGGTCGTCGGGGCGCAGGTGATCGGCGACGATTCCAAGCTCGAGAGCCTGAAGGCAGACGGTGTAACCGCCGCCTTCGTCGCCATCGGCGACAACGGCTTGCGCCTGCGTATGGGCCGCAAGGCGCAGAAGGCGGGTTTTGAACTGGTAAACGCCATCAGCCCCGCCGCGCGGGTCTCGCCGTCGGCTCGCCTGGGCGCGGGAATCGCGATCATGGCCGGCGCGGTGATCAACGCCGAGACCGACTTGCGCGATCTGGCGATCATCAACACCGGCGCCGTGGTCGATCATGACGGGCTGATCTGCGAGGCTGCGCACATCGCACCGGGGTGCGCCCTGGCGGGCGATGTTACGGTCGGTCAGCGCGCCTTCCTCGGCGTCGGGACCAGCGTCATCCCGGGGCGCGAGATTGGCGACGACGCGGTGATCGGCGCCGGCGCCTGCGTGGTCCACGATATTCCGGCGGGCGCGCTCGCCATGGGCGTTCCGGCCCGCGTTACCGGCCGGGTGTGAGAAGACGAATGGCTGAAAACCTTCCCCGCATTTCCGTCGCCGCCCCCGTCTTGGACGGGCACGAGCGCGAGTATGTCAACGAGTGCCTGGACACCACCTGGATCTCGTCTGTCGGACGCTTCATCAGCGAATTCGAAAATAGCTTCGCAGAGTATTGTGGGGTCAAGCACGCCATAGCGTGCAACAACGGCACCACAGCCCTGCACCTTGCCCTGGTGGGGCTTGATCTGCAGCCGGGAGACGAGGTCATCGTCCCCAGCCTGACCTACATCGCCTCGGCCAACGCGGTCAGCTATTGCGGCGCGACCCCCATCCTGGCCGAGAACGAGACCCGCGCCTTCAACATCGATCCCGCTGATATCGAAGCGCTGATCACGCCCAAGACCCGGGGCATCATGCCGGTCCACCTCTATGGTCATCCGGCCGACATGGACCCCATCAACGCCATCGCCAAGAAGCATGGCCTGTTCGTTATCGAAGACGCCGCCGAGGCGGTCGGCGCCAAGTACAAGGGCCGCATGACCGGCTCGCTGGGCGACGTCGGCGTGTTCAGTTTCTTCGGCAACAAGATCATCACGACCGGTGAAGGCGGGATGATCACCACCAATGACGACGAGCTGGCCGCAAAGCTGCGTCTACTTCGTGGCCAGGGGATGGATCCCGCCCGTCGCTACTGGTTCCCGATCATCGGCTTCAACTATCGTATGACCAACATCCAGGCCGCTATCGGCCTGGCCCAGTTGGAGCGCGTCGATCACCACTTGGAAGGACGCCGTCGCGTGGCGGCGCTCTACGATCGGGCCATGGCGCGACTGGGCGACAGGGTCATCCTCCCGGTCGTCGAGGACTACGCCGAACACGTCTATTGGATGTACACGATCCAGCTGGGTGCGGGCGTCACCAAGTCCCGCGACCAGGTCATGCTCGACATGGATGCCCTGGGGATTGAGACGCGTCCGGTCTTCCATCCCATGCACGTGCTGCCGCCCTACCAGCATCTTGGCACGCGCCCGTTCCCGAAGGCTGAGCTGTGCGCCGGGCGCGGCGTCAACCTTCCAACCCACGGCCTTCTGAGCGAAGCCGACATCGAACGTGTGGTCGACGCCCTCGACAAGGTTCTGGCCTAGTCGCGTGAAGATCTCTCTCGTCTCCTCCTTCGTGCCGTTCATCAACGGCGGGGCCCGGTTCATCGTCGAATGGCTGGAGGAGAAGCTGCGCGCCCATGGGCACCAGGTGGAGCGCTTCTATCTGCCTTTCATCGACCATCCGGACGAGCTGCTGCACCAGACGGCCGCCTGGCGGTTGCTCGACCTGACTGACACCTGTGATCGGGTGATCTGCTTTCGGCCGCCGGCGCACGTGATCGACCATCCCAACAAGGTGCTGTGGTTCATCCACCACATCCGCGCTTACTACGATCTGTGGGACACCCCGTACGGCGTGCCGGTCGACGCCAAGTCGACCGCGGTGCGCAAGGCGCTGATGGACTTGGACACTCGCACCATCAAGGAAGCCAAGGCCGTCTACACAAACAGCCAAGTGGTGGCCGACCGACTGATGAACTTCAACGGCATCAAGGCCGATCCGCTCTATCCGCCGATCTACCAGCCGGAACGCTTCCGTCACGACGGCTATGGCGACGAGATCGTCGTGGTCTGCCGCGTGGAGCCGCACAAGCGCCAGTCGTTGCTGATCGAGGCGATGCAGCATGTGAAGAGCGGCGTGAAGCTGCGTCTGTGCGGCACGGCCTCCAACCCGACCTATGGCGCCGAGATCGGCCAGATGATCGGGGGCCTGGGCGTGGCCGACAAGGTGGTCTTCGACGACCGCTGGATCACCGAAGAAGAAAAGGCCGAGGTCATCGCCCCGGCCCTGGCCGTGGCCTATTTGCCCAAGGACGAGGACAGTTACGGCTATCCTTCGCTGGAGGGTGCGCATGCCAGGAAGGCTGTTCTGACCACGACCGACAGCGGCGGTGTGCTGGAGCTTGTGGAGAACGGCCGCAACGGTTTTGTCTCCGAGCCTGATCCCGTCGCCTTGGCGCAAGCGATGGACCGTCTGTGGCTGGACCGAAAACTCGCCGGCAAGATGGGCGACGCCTCGCTGAAGCGCCTGTCGGACCTGAAGATCGACTGGAACACCGTGGTGGAGCGTCTCACCGAATGAAGGTTCTGGTGGTCAACAACGCCGCCCCCTTCATCCGGGGCGGGGCGGAGGAGCTGGCGGACCATCTGGTGCGCAAGCTGAACGCTGCGAGCGGCGTGCAGGCCGAGCTGCTGCGCGTGCCCTTTGCCTGGGCGCCGCGCGAGCGACTGATCGACGAGATCGTGCTGAACCAGGCGTTCCAGCTGTTCAACGTCGACCGCGTCATCGGTCTGAAATTCCCGGCCTACCTAATCCCGCACGAGAACAAGGTCCTGTGGCTGCTGCACCAGTTCCGCCAGGCCTATGACCTGGATATCGCCGGCCAGAGCCACTTGGGCGACGATCCGGATGGCCGGGCCATCCGAGGCGCTATTCAGCACGCCGACGACCAGTGCTTCGCCGCCTGCCGCAGAATCTTCGTCAACTCGCCAACCACCCAAGGCCGGCTGAAGAAGTTCAACGGCTTCGCCAGCGAGGTGCTCTATCCGCCGCTGAACGACGAGGAGCTGTTCCAGCCCGGCGTGTACGGCGACTACATCTTCGCCGGCGGCCGCGTGGCGCCCGGCAAGCGCCAGCACCTGCTGATCGAGGCCATGGCCCTCACCCAAAGCGGTCCTCGCCTGATCATCGCCGGCCCGCCGGAAAGCGCCGAATACGCCGCCGAGCTGGAGGCGCTGGTCGAGCGGCTCGATCTGGGTGACCGCGTGGCGCTGAAGTTCGGTTTCCACCCGCGCGAGGACATCGCCCGCTGGGCGGCGGGGGCTCTGGCCTGCGCCTATCTGCCGTTCGACGAGGACTCGGTGGGCTATGTGACCATGGAGGCCTTCGCCTGCGCCAAGGCCATGCTGACGGTCGAGGACAGCGGGGGCCTGCTGGAAATCGTTAACAGCGACACCGGCGCGGTCGTGGCGCCGACGGCGCAAGCCCTGGCCGATGGAATGGTGCGGCTGGCCGATCCCGCCCGGGCCCGAAGCCTGGGTGCGGCGGCCAAGTCCCTATGGGACGAAAAAGGTGTGACCTGGGACGAGACGATCCGCCGATTGCTGGCGTGAGCGTCCTTGAATAGGTCACGATGATCTGGTTGATCCCACGGTCTGGAATACCGGGGGTCTGTGTAGAGAGACGAAGACGGTGATGGTGAAGAAGCTAGCCCTTGGCGCCTCGGCGCTGGCGCTCCTGCTGGGAGCGATTGCTCCCGGTCACGCCCTGGCCGACACCCTGGCAGAGGCCATCGACCTGGCCTATCGGACCAATCCTCAAATTCTGGCTCAACGCGCTGCGGTCAAGGCGCTGGATGAGAGCTACGTTCAGGCCCGCGCGGGTTTTGGCCTGCAGGCGAGCGGTCAGGTCAGCAGCACCTACAATTACAACGAGCGCGACGTGCCTGGCTCCATCCTCGCGCCCGCGGGGGAGCAAAAGGACAAGGACTACACCAGCGCCCGTCAGTTAGTCCTAGCGCAGCCGCTCTATACGGGCGGCCGCCTCACTGCGCGCCTTAACGCCGCCGAGGCGCAGATCAAGGCGGGCCGCGAGAGCCTGCGCCGCGCCGAGTACGATCTGTTGACGCGGGTGGTCGCCGCCTATGTGGGCGTGCGTCGTGACGAGGCGATCCTGCGCGTGAGCGAGGAGTCCGCCCAGGCTCTCGCCAAGATGCTTCAGGACAGCAAGGACAAATACTCGGTCCGGCAGGTCACCCTGACTGACGTGGAGCAGTCCACCCACCGCTATGCGGCGGCGCGCACACAAGTGGTCAACGCCAAGGCGCAACTGTCCATCTCCCGCGCCCAGTACGCGGCGATCGTTGGCCAGGCTCCGGGCACCCTGGAGGCGGAGCCCGACCTTCAGGGTCTGCCTGATACGCTTGACGAAGCCTTCGACCTGGCGGAACTCAACAGCCCCCTGCTGCTGCAATCGGCCTATACCGAGGCTGCTTCCCGATCACGCATGGCCGAGGCCAAGGCTGGTCGTATGCCGCAGGTGACCGGCCGCATCGATTGGGCGCGTGGCCCTGTGGCGCAGTATGACGACCGCCTGGGTCGTGTGGACAACTACACAGCCTCTGTAACCCTGACCCAGCCGCTGTTCTCCAGCGGCCAGATTTCTTCCGTGATCCGTCAGACCGTTGCGGAGAATAATCGCGATCAGCAGCTCATGGATGACGCTCGCCGCAACACGGTGTTCGGGGTTTCTCAGAGCTGGGATCAGCTAACCCTCTTCCGCGACAGCCTAGTCACGATCGAAGAGGAGATGCGGGCCGCCGCCGTGGCGCTTTATGGCGTTCGCGAGGAAGAGCGTTTCGCGCTGCGCAGCACGATCGAAATCCTGAACGCCCAGCAGGAGTTGCTGCAGGCTCAGCTCAACTTCCTGCGCACCCGTGCCAACGAATACACCGGCCGCGTTCAGCTTCTCGCCGCCACCGGCATGTTGCGTCCCGAGACCTTGTCGGCGACCACGGTAGCCTACGATCCGACCCGCAACTTCGATAGGGTTAAGTGGAAGGGGGCTCTGCCGACCGAGATCGTCACCCACCTGCTGGATGCGG
The DNA here is from genome assembly GCF_041021955.1 of Caulobacter sp. 73W. GTDB lineage: Bacteria > Pseudomonadota > Alphaproteobacteria > Caulobacterales > Caulobacteraceae > Caulobacter. Next base: position 1,891,334 of record NZ_CP158375.1, on the reverse strand, counting down.
TGCGCCAGCCGGATTTGTCCACGCCTGTGGCGGGCGACACCACACCGATCCGCCCCCAAAACGCCGAGCTTCCCGCTGACCCGGTCGAAGCCTCGAAGGTGGCGCCGCTGCCCTCTATCCTCGAGCTCGGCGGTTCCGAGGTTATCGAACGACCGACGTCCACCGCCCCGCGCAACTAGGCGCTGTGTAGACCGAACGGCTTCCGCGCTAGAGCTTGCGGGAATCTTAAGTCGAATTAATGCGCCAGCGCGCATTTTCCATCCGATGCTAAGATCCTCGATATCTCGAAATACAATTAATAATCAAGTACTTGGTGATGATGAAGCGAAGGGCGCAGGCAAATCGTGCTTGTCGGGTCGCGATCCTCGCAACCTATAATCAACGCGGCTAACGCAGCGCCGCTAAAGCCCCGCCTCCAGAATCTGGGTAACCGCTAACCTATATCGAGCGCGAGCTCTAGGGACAGCTTGGTCCGAGATTCCTTTTCGAGAGAAGCAGGGATAGACATGGCCCGATACGACGGCACGAACGGCAACGACACCTACAACGGCACCAACGACAGCGATCAGATCGCTGGCGGCGCGGGTGATGACGTCCTCAACGGGCTGGGCGGCGTCGACCAGATCTGGGGTGATGCGGGCGCCGACATCATCAATGGCGGCGACGGAGATGACTACCTCTATGCCGGCGGCGGCGACGATTCCGACACTTCGTCCGACCAACTGTTCGGCGGCACGGGTTTCGATCGTCTCTATGGCGGCTGGGGTGATCATTTCGATGGCGGCTCCAATCCGGCCAACCAGGGCGACTTCGCCTATGTGAACCTGACCAAGGCGACGACTTCGGTCATCTTCGACCTGAGCGCCGCACAGACCGGCAAGCAGGCGGTCACCGGCGGAGGCAGCATCGTCGGGGTCGAGGTTGGCGAAATCTGGACCGGCGCCTACAGCGATCGGGTCAAGGGCGCTTCGCTGGACGACAAGGTCCATGGCGGCGCGGGACATGACGCCCTCTATGGCGGCGACGGCGCCGACTACATGTACGGCCAGGCCGATCACGACAGCCTGCGCGGCGAGAGCGGCAATGATCACCTGCGCGGCGACGGCGGCCATGACCGCCTGATTGGCGGCGAAGGCTCCGACACCCTGTCGGGCGACCAGGAAGGGATCATGACCACCGACGGCGACGACCAGCTCGATGGCGGCGCCGGAAACGACTTCCTCTATGGCAACGGCGGCAATGACATCCTGATCGGCGGCGCCGGTGACGATGAACTGTGGGGCGGCGCGGGCGCTGACCGTTTCGCCTTCTCGGGAACCGTCCAAGGGACCGACAAGGTTCGCGATTTCTCGTCGGCGCAAGGCGATCGCTTCGACCTGGACGGCGGCCAGTTCACCGCCGCCGCCGCGGCCGCCAACGGCACGGTCCTGACCTGGGCCGGCGGCACGATCACCGTCGAGAACGTCACCGGACTCAGCCTGGCCGACTGGAACGCCCTGGTGGTCAAGGGCGCCAACACCGAGGTGCGCCTGACCAACGCCTTCGACAATATCCTGCGCTATGCGCCGACCAGCGATACGGACCGCGCTTGGATCAAGACCCTGTCGGGTCAGGTCGCCAGCGGCGCCAAGACCGAGGCGTCCGCGCTGAACGAGATCGTCCAGAAGGCGGACGCCTCGGCCGCCGTGGCGACGACCAACTACGCCTTCTTCACCGGCAAGACGCCGGGCGAGGGCGGCATGGACTATCTGCTGTCGCCGATCGGGCCGAACCCCAACAACCTCAACAGCGCCTACTACCAGGCGTTCAACGCCGAGAACCGCTACATCAACTTCGCGGTGAACCTGGGCCGTGACGGCGAAGGCAAGGCCGCCTTCCAGGCCGAGTACGGGGCCAAGACCTTGGCCCAGGCCACCAAGACCGCCTACGACAAGATCTTCGGCGCCAGCGCCGACGACGCCAAGGTGACCAGCCTGCTCGCCGACGGACGCGCGGCCTACTTCGCCTCCTACGGCGGCGACGGCCCCAACGGCCAAGGGACCAAGGCGGCCATGGTCGGCTGGTTGCTGGCTGAGGCGATGAAGGGCGATGCCGGCATGTACGCCAAGTCGAGCAACGCCTACTTCGTGGACATGGCCGATGGCGCGGCCTTCCATGTCGATCTGGTCGGCGCCTACGGCAAGCCGGAGTTCAACCTCTAAGGGCGGACTCCGAAGCGCCAAGAGAGGCGGCGGACACTGCGTCCGCCGCCTTTTTTGTTCCCGGCGTAGCGGCGTAGGATGACGGCGAGCAACGCAACTTCACCATCTTCGCGTTGTTAGATACGAACGGGTGCAGGGCGGACCGTGGGAGGCGCATTTCTTGTTCACGCGGCGCGGCTTGTTGGCTCAGCTGGGATTGATAGGGGCCGGGTTCGGCGCCGCCTGGACGCTTCGCGAGCAGCTATGGGTCGCCCCGCAGCTGGCGCCCGAGGGAACGGCTCAGACGTCAGGCTGGCTTCGGATCGTCGCCCCGCAGGCGGCGATCCTCATCACCGAAGGCTGGATCGGCCGCGAACGGGTCACGGTACTGATCGATACCGGCGCAGAGCGTTCGGTGATCCATGCGGCGGTCGCCGATCGGCTCGGTCTGGAGGCTCAGGCGGGCCTGCCCATGGCGGCGGTGGGACTTGGCGGCGGGGTCAGCTTCGGCGGTCGCACGCCTTTTGACTTGACGCTCGGGAGCCTCAGCCTCGTAGGCCTCAACGCCACCAAACTCGACCTGGGCCCCCTGGCGCAGGCCGGTGCCTTCGCCGCCGACGTGGTGCTGGGACGCGACGCGCTCAGCGCCATGGTCGTGACCCTGGACTTACCAAATCGGCGCCTGGCCCTGTCGATCTCGTCGCAAAGACCCAAGGGCTTGCGCGCCCGCTTTGGCGGCTCTCCTCTGACGGCCGAGGTGGATCTGGAGGGACGCGCCTTGCGCGCTCTGGTCGACAGCGGCGCTTCTGGTCACCTGACCCTCTCGCACGCCAAGGCTAGTGAGTACGGCCTTGCGGGGCGACCCGGGCGGGTTGATCAAAGCATTGTTTTAGGCGGGACCGTGAGGACGAAGTCTGTGCCCGTCAGCAGCCTTACGGTGGCGGGGCGCACCTTCGAAGATGTGGAGGTCAATGTTCTGCCTGACCAGCGCGTGCCCGGCGCGCCGGACGCCATCGTTGGTTTGGAGTGCTTCCGATCCGACCTTCTGACCTTTGACTTGGGCGCAGGAAGCATCGTTCGATCCGCCTCCGATAGTGGAGCGAGCAGGACGCTTGATGTACTCGTCGCCCCAACGGTTATAACGCAGTAAAGGGCTCGTCCGAGCCAGAGCGAGGCTGACAGTCTCTGCAGTGATCTCCAAAAATGCTCCGACGCGGTCGGAACTTGGGCCTCTCATCCAAGGTTGGGGGACACATCGCACGGGGGACCACAATGCAGCGAACTTCCGGTGACGGCGTATTCGGCCCGGCGATCGTCATCGGCGTGGCGCTGAGCGGCTTCTTTGACGGCATTTTGCTGCATCAGATCTTGCAGTGGCATCACCTGCTTAGCCTTGCCGAGGGGGCGCCCAAGGACATTGGCTTTCAGGTGCTGGCAGACGGGCTTTTTCACGCCTTGATGTACGCCGTGGCGATCGCTGGGCTCGCCTGGCTTTGGTCCGCTCGCAGGCATGTCAGCGCACCCGGCGCCGCTCGGTGGCTTTTTGCGGGTGCGCTTATTGGCTTTGGCGGTTGGAATCTGGCCGACGTCGGTCTCTTCCACTGGATTCTCAATTTACACCATGTCCGCCTGGACACGCCTGACTGGCTGGCATGGGATCTGATCTGGTTCGTCGGCCTTGGATTAGCTCCGACGCTATGGGGTTTGCTTGCCCTTCGCGGGAGGGGCGGCAGGCGCGGCCACGGTATCGCGGCATGTTTGGCTCTGCTCGCCGTCGGTGGGGCTGTGTGGAGCTCGGCGCCGCCGCCCGCGAGCAACCGTGTCATGGTGATCTTTGCACCAGGCGTGAGCCAAGTGGCGATGATGGACGCCGTAGCCGTCGTCAACGGCCGGCTCATTGATGTTGCTCACGGAGCCATGGTGATCGAGCTTGCTGAGCCGCACCGCGCCTGGGCGCTCTATGCCCAAGGCGCGCTCATGGTGTCATCGGCCGGCCCGTCCGGCTGCTTAGGGTGGACAAAGATCGCCTAGACCCGCGGCAGCTTGGCGCCTCGCTGTCATTTGACGGAAGCTTTGTTCGAGCCCGCGCAACTCCGGGCAAGTGCTGTGAGTTCACAACCATAAGGTGCGGGCGTGGGGGCGGGGTGGACGATGCGTATCCCCGGCGCCCCGGAGGAAGGGCATGACCGAAAAGGCGCGCGTAGCTGCGCTCAAGGCCTACGGAATACTGGACACCGAGCCGGAGCCTGGCTTCGACGCCATCGCGCGTCTGGCCAGCCGCCTCTTCAACGCGCCATACGCCATGGTCTCCTTGGCCGATGCTGAGCGGCAATGGTTCAAAGCCAAGATCGGGCTCGACGCGCCGCAGGCGGCCCGCGACCTGGCCTTCTGCCGTCACGCCCTGGATTTACCGCCGGGCGAGGTCCTGCTGATCGAGGACACCGCCCTTGACGCCCGGTTCGCAGACAACCCTCTGGTCCACGGCCCATCGAGCATGCGCTTCTACGCCGGGGCGCTGATCAGCGACGCCCAAGGCGTCAATCTGGGGACGGTGTGCGTAATCGACACCAAGCCCAGGTCACGCCCGTCTGACGACCAAATCCAAGGCCTGCGGGACCTTGCGCGTCTCGCCATGGCTGAGCTCGAACGGCGGGTTGCGCAGGCGAAGCTCGATGAGGAGCGTCGGCTTTCCCAGATGGCCGAATCCCTCGCGGCCGCAGGACGATGGCGCTTTGACGCCGACACTCAAGCGATGACCTGGAGCGAGGGGGCCGTCGCGCTTTTGGGGGAGGCCGTCCGGGGCCGCAGCGCAGCTGAAGTGGTGGCGGCCTTGCAGCTTAGCCAGCGCGAGGCGCTCGAAGGACTGGCGCGTGAAGCGTTGCAGAACGGCGCGGCGTTCGAACATGAGATCAGCTATGTGCGCGATGGCGAGCAACGCGTGGCGGTCGTGCGAGCGACGCGAGAGCTTGGTCCTGACGGCAAGACCCTCGGTTTGACCGGCGTCATCCAGGATGTCACCGACCGCCACCAGGTCCTCCGGGGCCTGCGGCGCGCGCGCGAGCGCTATCAGCTGCTGACCGACAACATGGCCGATGTGGTCACGCGTGTGCGGTTTGATGGCGCGAGCAATTACATCTCGCCGGCGGTGGAGGCGCTTCTAGGCTATCGCCCCGAGGACATGGCGGGTCGAACGGCGCTTGATTTCGTCTTCCCCGCCGACCTGGCCTTGGTGCAGGACGCGTTCGCGCGGCTTTCAGCCGGCGAAGAGGTGATCACGGTGCAGCACCGCGCCCGCCACCGCGATGGCCATCCAGTCTGGGTAAAGTCGCGCATGCGTCTGGTGCGCGACGCCTCCGGAGCGCCCAGCGAGGTCGTCACGGTGATCCGAGACATCGCCGAAAGACGGGCCCTCGAGGCGCGTCTACGCGCCAGCGAGCTTCGCGCCCGCGAGGTCATCGATAACGCCTATGAGGCGATCATCACGGTTGATCACGAAGGGCGGGTTCTCGATTGGAACCGCATGGCGGAGCGGGTGTTCGGCTGGGCGGCTCAGGAAACGGTGGGCCGACCCTTGGTCGATTTCATCGTGCCCGAGCGCTACGCGCAGGCCCGCACCCAAGGTCTCCGTTCTTTCCTCGAGACACGCCAGGGTGAAGTTGCTGATCAGCGTCTGGAGCTGATCGCATTGCGCAAAGATGGTGAGGAGTTTCCCATCGAGGTCGCCGTCAGCGCTGCCGAGACGCCGGAGGGCTGGCGCTATACGGCCCTCCTGCGCGACATCACTGACCGCAAGGCCCAGACCGAGGCCTTCGAAAACGCCTTCAATCACGCCGCCGTGGGCATGGCGCAGGTGGATCTCGAAGGTCGCTATGAGCGGGTCAACAAGGCCTTTTGCGACATCACCGGCTATTCGGAGCCGGAGGCGCTCGGGCTCGACTTCCAGTCAATCACCCATCCAGAAGATCTGGGCGGGGACCTGGAACGCCTGGACCAGTTGCGCTCGGGCGAAGCCGACAGCTTCGTTGTCGACAAGCGCTACATCCGCAAGGACGGCCAGGTGGTGTGGGTAAGCCTTTCGGTCTCAGTCGTACGGGCGGAAGATGGGCGCCGCGCTACTTCCTCTCACAAGTGCAGGACCAGACCGCGCGTGTCTTGGCGCAGATGGCGCTGGAGCGTCAGACAGAAAGCCTGTCCAGCCTCACCGCGCAGCTCTCCGCCGCCCGCGACGCCGCCGAGGCCGCCAATCAAGCCAAGTCGGAGTTCTTGGCCAATATGAGCCACGAGCTTCGCACGCCCCTGAACGGGGTGATCGGGTTTTCGCGGCTCTTGGCCGACAGCCGTGATCTGACGCCGGAAGACCGGCGCAAGGTTGGGCTCATCCGCGGGGCCGGCGAGGCGCTCAATGGGCTGATCAACGACGTGCTCGACTTCTCCAAGCTGGAGGCCGGCGCCGTCCAACTCGAGGCGCTCACTTTCAACTTCAACGACATGATCTCCGAGGCCATGTCGATGGTCGAGCCTCAGGCCCAGGAGCGACGGGTGCGGCTGCGGCTCGAAGGCGATGATCCTGGGGCCGTGCTGGGGGACAAGTATCGCCTTCGCCAGGTGGTCCTCAACTATCTCTCCAACGCCGTGAAGTTCACCGCCGACGGTGAGGTGGTGGCGCGCGTGGAGGCGAGCCCGCAAGGTGGCGAGGCCACGACGGTCCGCGTGAGCATCGTCGACCAAGGGGTCGGCATCGCCCCCGAAAAGCTCGCCAATCTCTTCAAGCGGTTCTCGCAGGCGGACCAGTCGGTGACGCGGACCTTTGGCGGGACCGGACTTGGCTTGGCCATTTCACGCGAGCTGATGGAGCTGATGGGCGGCAGCGTCGGCGCGCAAAGCACCGTCGGCGAGGGATCCACTTTTTGGCTCGAGGCGACGTTGCCGCGCGGGCAGGCCCCCGCCTCCCAAGACAAGGCGTGGCGAGGCCGGTCCGTCTATCCAGGACGCAAGGTTCTGGTGGTGGACGATGTGGAGCTCAATCGCGAACTCATTCATGCGCTTCTGCTCCAGCGCGAGTGCGAGGTGGAGCTTGTCGAGGATGGACAACAGGCCGTCGACCGGGTCGCCAGCGCAGACTTCGACCTTGTGCTGATGGACATCCACATGCCGGTCATGGACGGCTTGGCCGCGACCGAGGCGATAAGGGCGAGCGGCAAGACAGATCTTCCCATCGTGGCGCTTACCGCCAGCGGGGGCCCCGAGCAGGTGGAGCGCTGCTTGGAGGCGGGGATGGACGGCCACCTGCTCAAGCCTGTGTCGCCTGAGGAGCTCGACCGCTCGTTGCGCAGGGCGTTCCTGGGTCAGGGGCAAAAGGAGGCGGGGCACTCAGGCACGTCCGCCGAGGGCGGATCTCGCCAAAGCGACGGGGAGCGCGATCGCGCGGCGCGCACGAACTTCGAGGCGGCGATGGGTCCGGTTGCGACCCTTAAAATGGTGCGAATGGCTCGAGCCGGACTTGAGGAACGCTTCAAGACCGATGAGCTGGAAGTCCTGAAGTCAGAAGCGCATAAAACCGCAGGGTCCGCAGGAAGTATCGGCCTGGGCGAACTGGGAGCGGCGGCAAGGGCGCTGGAGACGGCGATCGACAACGGCGTCAGCGCCCAAGCGGCGCTGGATAAGCTGCGGGACCAAACAAAGGCCGCCATCGCCATCCTGTTGGAATGGGAAGACCGACTGGCCGCCGAAGATCGCGAGTAACCAGTATACAGCACCAGAGAGCTCTTGAGCCGACGGTGAACTGCACGTCCAGCCGGGCGGCCGCGGAGTGTCAGGCTGGCGGGCCAAGGCAGTGTGTCGATCCGGCCTTGATCACATCGCGCCCGTGAGCGGTTCGGCGCGCCCCTATGGGCTGCTGCCGCAGGGCGCTAGGCGCGAAGAGTGTTCGAAGATCTACCCGGCGCTGGAGGCGTTCTTTGGGTTGCTCGACGAGAAGCCGGCCTCGAACGACGAGCCGGACGCGACGCCCCTGACGGCGGCCCGCGGAGAGGTGGTCTTCGAAGGTGTGACCCACTGGATCGCGGACCGCACCGACCTTGGCGTTTTCGACATCGACCTTGCGGCGCGGCCGGGCGAGGTGATCGCGCTGGTGGGCGGCTCAGGCGCGGGCAAGACCAGCTTGATGGTCCTCCTCCAGCGCCTGCGCGATCCCGACCTTGGGCGGATCTGCACCGACGGACGCGACATCCGAAAGCTGACCTTGGACTCGCTTCGCCGCTCTGTGGCGGTGGTGTTCCAGGACGCTGGCCTGTTCAACCGGTCTATCGCCGACAACCTGCGCATCGCGCGCCCCGAGGCGACCGAGGCCCAGATGCTCGCGGCGCTTGAAGCGGCCGAAGCCAGCGATTTCGTCAAGGACAAGCTTGGCGGCCTGCAGTTCGTCATCGGCGAGCGCGGCCAGCTGCTGTCGGGCGGCGAGCGTCAAAGGCTCGCCATCGCGCGCGCCATCTTGAAGGACGCGCCCATCCTCATCCTGGACGAGGCGACCAGCGCCCTGGACACAGTCACTGAGCGCAAGGTCAAGCTTGCGCTGGACCACGCCGCGCGCGGCCGTACGACCTTCGTCATTGCTCACCGGCTGTCGACCATCATCGACGCCGACCAAATCCTCGTGCTCGACAAAGGCAGGATCGTCGAGCGTGGTGATTTCGCCTCGCTCATGGCGCTTGACGGCCGTTTCGCCGCGCTCGCGCGCGAAAGCGGCCTTGAGCCCCCGAGGCTCGAGCAGGCGGCGTGAGGGCGTCGACATCACTCAGGCTAAGGTGAGCGTGCGTAGCAGCCGGTGCGTGGGTGGGAGTGCTTAGCTGCGGGATCGAAGGCGCTAAGCTCGCGGTCTCGAAATATCGGATCCTCGACGGCGCGCCAAATTTTGCGTTGGTGGCGATCCGCAGCTGGAGGAACGGCAGCCGGCGCCCAATGTCGGGGCCGGCATGAGACATTTGCGTCCGCCGCGAGGATGGATCAGGCCGCCCAGGCCTCCACTGGCGCGCCGCCTACACCGGCAAGGCCGATCTGGTCACCGACCTGATCTTCCATCGCTTCGTAGTAGCGACCCACATGGAAGGTTGAGCCCAGGGACAGGATGTATCCGACCATGGCCGCCTTGGCCCCCAGGCCGCCGCCGCCCAAGGCGCTGAAGTATCCCTCTTGCGACGCGATGTAGCGTTGGGCGGCGGCCACATCGACGCCAGCGGCTTGAGCCTCGTTGACGCCGATGATGGCCTCGTAAGCCTTGGCGATCGCATCAGAGAAGCTCATCGCGCCGTAGGCGCTTTCAAAGGCGGCGCGGCCCTCGCCGTTCTTGCCCAGATTGACCGCGAAATTGATGTAGCGGTTCTCGACGCTGAAGGCGGCGTAATAGGGATCGGTCAGGTCGTTGGGATTGTCCGGTGAATCGATCAGCCAGACGAGACCTTCGTCGGTTGGGGGCGAGCCAGTGAAGAAACGATAGGCGTCGCTGGCCACGCCGAAGGTCGGTGCGGACAGCTCGACAATGCGCTCGATCGCCTCCTGCGGCGTGATCAGCCCGGCCGTCAACTGCGCCTGGATAGCGCTCAGCGCCTGAGCCGCCTCATAGACGGGGTTCGGCACGACACGTCCGTCGGCCAGGGTGAGGGTCGAAGACTGAGCCTTGTCTCCGGAAAGGTCGACGCCGACAACGCCGCTGACGGCTTGAACGAAACCTGGGCCCGAGCCCGGCTGGGGCGCAGGGGGTTGAGGCTCGGGATCCGGCTCGGGTTGCGGCTGGACCCGCACGACGATAGCCTTGTCGCTGGAGTTGACGCCGTCGGTGGCTGTCACGATCAGATCGTAGGCGTTGTCCCCGCCCGCATCCTTGGGCGCCGCGAAGCTCGGCGTCTCCAAGAAGCGCACTTGGCCCGAGGGGCTTATGGAGAAATACGCCGCGTCAGCGCCGCGGAGGGTGAAGCTGATGGTCTCGCCGGTGGTGTCGCGATCGGTCGCAGTGGCGGTGTAGACGACAGCCTGGGCGGAAACACCTTCGATAACGGCGGCCTGCGGAGACGAGGTGATCACTGGGGCGACGTCGTTGCGGTCCGTGACCGTGACGCTCAGCGTCTGGCGGCTCGCGAGACCGCCGGCGGCCGAGGGGCCATCGGCCGCTTCGACTTCGACGCTGTAGATGTTCGTCGTCTGGCCGCTCGCTGGCGCCTCGAAGTCCGGAGCGGTGCGGAACCTCAATTCTCCAGTGGTGTCGTCAATGGCGAACAGCGCCGCGTCCGCTCCCCCGACAATCGCATAGCGGATGGTGCTGGCCGCGTCCGGATCGAGTGCGCGCACGGTGGTCACAAGCGTGCTCCCCTCGCCCACACTTGCCGCGCCCAAGGCCGCCCCTCCGTTGGAGGTGATCTTCGGGGCCTCGTTGACGTCTTCGATCATCAGTCGCAGGTCGTGGCCCACTGCAGCGGAGCCTTGCAGGCCCAGGTCCTGCGCCATCACGCGAACGTCGAGGTGCGGCTGGGTCTCGAAATCGAGCTCGACGCCGGCCTTGAGATAAAGAACGCCGCCGTCGATCTCGAACTTCGCCGCATCCGTTCCGCTGACGCTGAGCGTATTGGCCCCAAGCGCGTCATCGGCGACGACGATGTCGGCCACCTTGATCCGGCTTGAGATGTCGGCGTCCTCGGCGATCGTGGCGAGGTTGCTCAAGCTTACGCCGCTGGGAGCATCATTGGCGTCTTCGACTGTGATCGTAAGCCCGCTGGCGGTGGTGTTTTGACCATCGCTTGCGGTGACGGTCAGAACGTAAGTGTTGTCGCCGTCCGCATCGCTTGGCGCCTCGAAGTCTGGAGAGGCCCGAAAGCGTACCGCGCCGGCGCCGTCGATGGTGAAGCGCCCGGCGTCAGCGCCGCCAATTGAGAAGGTGATCGGGCCGCCGGCCGTATCGAGGTCCGTCGCCGTCACCTGGTGCGCGATGGCCCCAGTCGCGATCTTTTCGGCCACCGTGGAGCTGTTGCTCGAGGTGATAACCGGCGCGTTGTCATTGACGTCGGTGACGCTGACGGTGAGGTCCTGAATGTCGGCGAAAGTCCCATCGGAGACCTTGATCTTCACAGCATAGCTGTTGGTCCCTGCAGCGCTGCCCGGCTGCTCGAAGTCAGGCGCAGTAACGAAGACAAGTTCACCCGTCGCAGGGTTGATCGAGAACTTCGCCGCGTCGGCGCCGCCATCGATGCTCCAGATCAGGCTGGCCCCGGCGTCAGGGTCGACAGCGGTCATGCCGGCCACCGCGGTGGCGTTTTCCGTCACGTTGACTGAGCCCGCGCCGCCGCCTTGGTGTGACGTGATCCTCGGCGCCTCGTTGGCGTCGGCGATGGGAAGATTCAGGGTGGCTTGCACCGGGCTCGAGCCGACCACGGCCGCATCGCTTGCGACCACGCGGACGTTCAGACTTGGCTTGGCCTCAAAATCCAAGGCGGCGCCCGCCTTGAGGTAAAGCGCGCCGCCCCAAATCTCGAAGAGGGCGGCATCGGTTCCGGCGAGGCTAAGGCCGTTTGTTCCCAGAGCATCGTCCGCCACAACGATGTCGGCGACCTTGATGCGCGCGCTGGTGTCAGCGTCCTCGCTGAGGCTTGCGACATTGACCAAGGCGACGTTCGTGGGCGCGTCGTTAGCGTCCTCGACCGTGACGGTCAGACCGCGCGACGATGAATTGACGCCATCGCTGGCGATGATCGTAAGCTCGAAGTCGTTGTCGCCGTCCGCATCTGCGGCGGCTTCGAAATCGGGCGATGAGCGGAAACGCAAAGCACCGGCGGCATCGATGGTGAACCGCCCCGCGTCAGCGCCGCCGAGGGAATAGCTGATCGCCCCCCCGACGGTGTCGATGTCCGTGGCGGACACCTGCGCCACAACCGTGGTTGGGGCGATGTTTTCGCTCACCGTCACTTGGTCCGGACTGGTGATCTGAGGTGCGTTGTCGTTGACGTCGGTCACTGTGACCGTGATGGCCTGCTGGCCAACAAGGGCGCCGTCGGAAACGCTAATGGTGACCGCGTAGACGTTCGTCCCCGCGGCGCTGGCCGGCTGTTCGAAATCTGGCGCGTCCTTGAAGCGAAGTTCGCCTGTCGCCGCGTCGATGATGAACTTGGCGGCGTCGGCTCCGCCAGAGATGGACCAGGAGAGCGTGTCGCCTGCGTCCGGGTCCGAGGCCGTCAGCGTGGCGACCGTCGTTGAGTTCTCTGCAACGCTCGTGGAGGCTGACGCGCCTCCCCCCAAAGCCGTGATCGACGGCGCCTCATTGACGTCGGTCACGCTGATTGTGACGGTCTTGGGCGCGCTGACGTTTCCATTCGCGTCGGTGGCGATGACATTGACGAGCAAGGTCTTGGGGCCTGCTTCGAAGTCGGGCGCGGCTTTGAAGGACAGCGCGCCGGTCGCAGGGTCGATGACCACCAACTGATTGTGCGCGTGGGCGCCAGCCCCTGTGACAAGGGCGTATGTGATGGTCTCGCCTTCAGCGTCGGTAGCGGCCAAGGTTCCTATGAGGGTCTGGTTCTCCGCAGCGCTGAACGTCTGGCCATCAGCGATCACAGGCGAGGCGTTCGGCGGCGGCGCGATCGCGATTGTGTCCACATCCGTGGCCGAGCCATCGCTCGTCCGGATTGTCAGCGTGGCGCCCGTGAACTGTCCTGAAGGCGGCTCATAGACGACGCTCTGTAGCCACGTGTTCAGCTGAGGCAGCGTCAGGGTCTTGGTGAGGCTGCTGCTCGCCGGACCGTCGGTGGCCGTCAACACACCGGCAGACACGCTCAAGGTCACGGTCGTCGGCCGGGTGAAATAGTCCTGATCGGTGATGCTGATCGCGTTGGCGCCGGTGAACTCAACCTTGCGATCAGCGTCGAGCGCCACGCTTTGCGGGACGTTGTTCACCGGGCGATAAAGCCCAAGATCGCCTTCTTGGAGCGTGATCGTGGACTGGCCCACGGTTTGCCCAAGATTGTAGGTCGCGCCCAAGGATTGGCCGACTCCGATGATCGCTTTGCCCCGCAGGTCGGGGACGGCGAAGTTGGTCACGCCGTCGCCGCCAAAGGTGTTGATGACCAGCGAGTAGAGCGCCTGATAGTCGCCGATGGACAAAATGCGTCCATCGAGAGGAATCCAGCCTGCGCTGGGACCGTCTCCGGCAAAAGCGCGGATCTCGCCGACCGTGACGTCTTCAGCATAGAGGCCGCTGTCGCGGCTTGGGTACATGCCGTAGGCGGCGATGTAATAGTTGACGGCGAGGCTCGGGCTTAGATTGTTGATCGGCGCGCCCTGTCCATCGCGCCCCTCGGGCATGTTGGCCTGGGTGATGGTGATCGTGTCCGAGCCGACGGTTTCGCCAAGCTCAAGGCCCGCAGCGCTGTTGACGCCAATGGCGGTCCGGCCCGTCATGTCGGGCAGATTAAAGGTGGTCGCCGAGGCGCCGTAGGTGTCGCCCAACTTCTGATAGAGCGCTGGATAGTCGGTCTTGTTTAGGGCCCTTCCGTCGGCGGGCAAAAACCCTTGAGGGTTGAAGCTTCCTGCGAACTGCGCCAGCTCGCCGGCCATGCCGTCGTCATCCCCCACGCGGACAAGCCATTTGAGGGTCAGTTGCGGTTGGTTATTGGACAGGCTTTGTCCCTGTCCGCCAGCGTAGGCTGGAAGGACGTTCCTGGTGACGGTCAGCTGGTCGACGCCGCTGATCGTTCCAACGGCTCCGGCCGCCCCGCCGTCGTCCACCGACACTCGACCGGCCAGATCGGGAAGGCGGAAACTCGTCTGGCCGTTACCGCCAAAGTTTATGCCAAGTATGCTATAGAGCGCGACGTTTGGGCTGACCGGTAGGGTCTGGCCTGACGCCAGCATAGCGTCCTCGCCGCCGGCGAAGGCGAAGCTCGCGGTTCGAACAAAGCCCAGCGTATAGCCGTTATAGCCAAGCTCTCCTTCATCGCGCGAGGGGTAGGCACCTTGCGTCTGGATATATTGGGCCAGAACTAAGGAAGGCTGGATGTTATTAAGGGCCATATCGAACCTTCGCCGAAGGGGCGGTCCTAGCGTTAACCATTAGAGTAATGATCCGCACGAGCGTAGATCATCGCCTATCTATCGCTTATCGCCGCCAAGAGTGTACGTCCATGGCTAATGCGACGACTGCATACCTTAACCGTTGAGCTTAACTCTACTGTGCGAATGGGACACGTTGTTTTCTATCTGGGCGAACGTTGTTCTGCGGCCGGCTATGTATGATGGCGTCGTTTTGCTTAGCGCGGCAGAGGCGCTGTTACCCAAATTGAGGGATCCGCGTTCGGCGAGACGGCGGCGTCGCTACGGCGTCTGTCGCGCCTCGCCGCCCGCCAGACGCGTCACGGCCATGTGCCAGGTGACATTGCCCAGGGTGCGCATGATGTCCGGGAGCGTCTCTACCGCCAGGAGGATTGGCAGAACCTGGATCGGAACGCCCATCGCCAGGCACACAGGCGCGATGGTGGCGAAGAAGTTGACCTGCGCCGGCAAGCCGACAGCCGCCAAGCTGACGGGCGCGGCGATCAACACGCCGATAGCGACCATCCCCGGGGCGATCGCGACCCCATGCAGATGGGCGAGCCAGACCGCCACGGCGATATTGGCCGCCGCGCTCGACATCCTGAAGATCGAGACCGCCAAGGGTAGGACGACACCGGCTCCTGGTCCCGCGCCCAGCTGAGGAACGGCGTTGACCATGGCAGGCAGACAGGCGAGCGACGACTGGGTGCCCAGCGCCAGGGCCTGAACCGGCAGGGCGGCGCGCACAAGGCGCATGGGCGAGGTGCGGGTCGCCAGCGGCAGCACCACATAGGCTGCCAGGCTCACCGCCAGGCAGGCCATGCATACGGTGGCCACATAGCTGACAAGCGCGCCAGCCACCCCGGCGCCGAAACTCGCTCCTACCGACAGCGCCAGGCCGAAGACCCCCAACGGCCCGATGAGCAGCACCCAGCGGACAATGACGAGCATGCTTGCGACCACGGCCTGGAAGAAGCGCACGAGCAGGTCGCGCAGCGAGGCCTCGATACGATCGGCGGCCAGCCCAAAAATCAGCCCGAAGATCACCAGTGGAGCCATGGCCATTTCGGCCGCGGCCTTCACGGGGTTTGCTGGGATGAGCCCCCGATACCAGGGCGCGTCGCCGGCTGACGGCGCGGGCATGGGCGCGGTCACCTGGCCGATCAGGCCGCTGGCCCCTGGTCCAAGCGGCCATGCGGTCATGAAGAGCCAGGCCGTCAGCGCCGAGAGCGCGCAGGCGCCGACCAGCAGCACAGCGAACCAGACCGCCGCGCGAGCCGCGATGGCGCCTTGTGCGCCGCTCGCGCCGGCGGACGCGATGCCGGTCACCAGCAGCCCGAAGACCAGGGGCACGACCGTCATGGTCAGGGCGTCCAGCCAGATCTGGCCGACGCTCGCGCCGACGGCCAGGACGGTCGCCGCGACGGGTGTGTCCAGGCGCGCAAGCGCGGCGCCGGTGAGGATCCCGGCGATCAGGCCAGCCAGCAGGCGGGTGGACATGGTGTTGAAGGCGGCGAAACCGCGTCGGCCTCGTGGTTCCTGTCGGAGCGGCTCGCCGCTGTTGCTCGGCGATGCTGGCGGCGTCTGCTGGCTCATGACCTATTGAACGCCACGGGTGCGCGGCGGCTGCAAGCCGTTTAGCGTTTGTGGCGCGCTGCGCCCACAGCGTCGCGCGGTTTGACCAACTCTAAGGCTCGAAAGGGGGCAGGGGCGCCATGTCCAGCGGGTCGCCGCCGCCCAGCGCCCGATAGAGATCGATGCGGTTGATCGCCGTCTCCAGCTGGATCGCGACCTGCGTCTGGCGGGCGCTGTAGAGCGTGCGCTGGGCGTCGAGGCTGGCGAGGAAGGGATCAACCCCGCCGCGATAGCGCGCTTCGGCCAGGCGATAGGTGTCGGCGGCGGCGTCCAGACGCAGGCGAACGGCGGCGGCCTGATCTTCGATCGTGCCGTTGCGGGCCAGAGCGTCGGCCGTCTCGCGGAAGGCGGCCTGGATCGCCCGCTCGTAGGTGGCTACCGCCGCGGCCTTCTGGGCCTGGCTCGCATCGAGGGCGGCCAGACCCGCGCCGCCGCGGAAGAACGGCCAGGTCACGGCTGGGCCATAGGACGAGTTGAACGCCCGGTTGCTGATCAGCGACGAGAGCGCCTCGCTGGCGTAGCCCGCCGCGCCGGTGATCGAGACGGTCGGGAAAAGCGCCGCGCGGGCCGCGCCGATCTCGGCGTTGGCGGCGCGCAGGCTGTACTCGGCCTGGATGACATCCGGCCGGTTCAGCAGAACCGCCGAGCTGAGGCCGGCGGCCGGCAGGGCGATCGCGTTGGCGACCTCATCGATCGACCCGGCCAGCAGGGCGGGGTCGACCGGAGCGCCGCTCAAAAGCTGAAGGGCGTTTACGTCCTGGGCGACGACCGAGCGCAGACGGGCGACGTCGGCTTGAGCGGTGGCCATGACCGTCTCGGCCTGGCGAAGATCGGTGCGCGGAGCGACGCCGCCTTCGAGACGGGCGCGGGTCAGCTCGACGTTGCGCTGGGCGTTGGCGGCGGTGTCCTGCGCGATCTTCAGGAGGCTGCTGTCGGCCGCGTGGTTCAGCCAGGCCTCGGCGATGTCGCCCACCAGGGTCAGGCGCGTGGCGCGGGCGCCGGCCTCGGTGGCCAGATACCGGTTGAGGTCGGCGCGGGTGGAAGAGCGGACGCGGCCGAAGAGATCGATCTCGAAGGCGTTCACCGCGACCTGGACCGAATAGCTCTCATTGTCGCGCTCGGCGCCGGTAGCGCCCGTGCCGCTGACATTGGCGATCGAGCGTCGAGACGCGGTGTAGCGGCCAGACGCGGTGAGCTCCGGCAAGAGAGCGGCGCGCTGGATGCGGTACTGGGCGCGGCTGACCTCGATATTGGCCAGGGCGACGCGCAGGTTGCGGTTGTTCTCCAGCGCCTGGGCGGCGAGGCGCTGCAGGCGCGGATCGACGATCACCGGATTGGCCGCGGCCGGCGCGGCGGTCGCCGCGGCGGTCACATACGGACCACCTGTCGGCCACTGGGTCGGAACCGGCGCGTCCGGCCGCACGTAGCGCGGCTCCATGGTGCAGGCGGCGGTGGAGGCCGCGGCCAGGAGGATCAGGAGAGGGCGGCTCATTGCGCGGCCTCCCCGGCGGGAGCTTGGCCGGCGGGGGCGTAGTCGCCGCCGCGAAGACCTTTGAGGCCGTCACGGCTGACGCGGCGCACCAGCACGAAGAAGAGCGGGATGTAGAAGATGGCCAGCACGGTCGCCGCCACGACCCCGCCGATCACCGCCGTGCCGATGGCGATACGGCTGTTGGCGCCGGCGCCGGTGGAGATGGCCAGCGGCAGGACCCCGAACATGAAGGCCAGGCTGGTCATCAGGATCGGGCGAAGGCGCAGACGGGCCGCCTGCATGGCCGCGTCGATGACGCGCGCGCCCTGGCGTTCGGCCTGCTCGGCGAACTCGACGATGAGGATGGCGTTCTTGGCGGTCAGGCCCATGGTCGTAAGCAGACCGATCTGAAGATAGACGTCGTTGACCAGGCCGCGCAGGGTCACCGCTACGACGGCACCGATGAGGCCGAGCGGAATGACCAGCAGCACCGCGATCGGGATCGACCAGCTCTCATAGAGCGCGGCCAGGCACAGGAAGACCACCAGCAGCGACAGGGCGTAGAGCAGGGGCGCCTGGCCCGCCGACAGGCGTTCCTGGAAGGAGAGGCCCGACCAGGCCACCGTGGTGCCAGGGATCTGGGACGCCAGTTCGGCGATGCGGTCCATGGCCTCGCCCGAACTGACGCCCGGGGCGGCCTGCCCCTGGATCTCGAAGGACGGCACGCCGTTGAAGCGCGCCAGGGTGGTGGGGGCGGTCGACCAGCTTGTGCTGGCAAAGGAGGTGAAGGGCGCCATCTGGCCCTCACGGCCGCGGACGAACCACTGGCTCAGGTCCTCGGGCTTGGCGCGATACGGCGCGTCGGCCTGGACGAACACGCGCTTGACGCGGCCGCGGTCGATGAAGTCGTTCACATAGCGGCCGCCCCAGGCGGTCGACAGGGTGGTGTTGACGTCGGCCTGGGTCAGACCGAGGGCCGCCAGCTTCTCCTGGTCGGTGTTGACCTGCAGGGTCGGGATGTCGGGCAGTTCGCTCAGGCGCACGGCGGTCAGCATGGGATCGTTGCTGGCCAACTCCACCAGCTTGGCGCGGGCGTCCTCGAAGTCGGCGCGCGACATGCCGCTGGCGTTTTGCAGCTGCAGGGTGAAGCCGTTGGACTGGCCAAGACCGCGGATCGCCGGCGGTTGCAGGGCGAAGACCCGCGCGTCGCGGAAACCCGAGAAGGCCGACGAAGCCCGCTCGGCGATGGCGCCGGCGCTGTTCTCCTTGCCCTTGCGGCTGTCCCAATCGACAAAGTTGAGGAAGCCCTGGCCGGTGTTCTGACCGCTGGAGCCGCCCCCGCCGCCGCCGCTGACCGTGAACATGGTCTTGAAGTTGTCGGCCTCGTGGGTGCGGAAGTATTGCTCCACCTGCTGCTGCACCTGATAGGTGCGGCCTTGGGTGGCGCCCGACGGCAGCTGGAACTGCACCGAGATGCTGCCTTGGTCTTCGGTGGGCAAAAAGCCGGTGGGCAGGCGGATGAAAAGAACCGCCAGCACAACGACGCTGAGCGCGTAGATGCCCAGGAACAACATGCGTCGGTCGATGACCTTGCCCACGGCGCGCTCATAGCCGGCGCTCATATTGTCGAAGACCTCGTCGAATTTCTTGGAGGCCTTGTCGATGAAGCGGGCGAAGCCCGGCGCGCGCCGCTGCAGCAGGCTCTGCTTGGGTTCGGCGTCCCCGGCCTTGCGGTGCTGGCGAAGCAAGGTAGCCGTCAGGGCGGGGCTGAGGACCAGGGCGACCAGCACCGACAGGGTCATGGCCGCCACGATGGTCAGCGAGAACTGACGGTAGATCACGCCGGTCGAGCCGCCGAAGAACGCCATGGGCATGAACACCGCCGACAGCACCAGCGCGATGGCCACCAGGGCGACCGAGATCTGTTTCATCGACTGGACGGTCGCCTCCCTGGGCGACATGTCCGGGTTCTCGTGCATGAGGCGCTCGACGTTCTCGACCACCACGATGGCGTCGTCGACCAGCAGGCCGATGGCCAGCACCAGGGCGAACAGGGTCAGGGTGTTGATCGAGAAACCGGCCACATAGAAGACCGCGAAGGTCCCTAGCAGCACCACAGGGACCGCCAGGCCCGGGATCAGGGTCGCGCGCCAGCTCTTGAGGAAGACGAACATGACGATGATCACGAGGATGATCGCCTCGATCAGCGTCTTGACCACTTCCTTGACCGACAGCTTGATGAAGTCGGTGGTGTCGTTGGCGTAAGCGAATTTCATGCCCGGCGGGAAGTTGACCGCCTGACGTTCGACCTCGGCCTTGACCCTTTCGGCCGTCTTGAGCGCATCGGCGCCTGGGGCCAGGAGCACGGCGAGGCCGGCGCCCGGGTGACCGTTGACGCGGCTGCGGGCGTTGTAGTTCTCGGCCCCCAGCTCGACGCGGGCCACATCGCTCAGGCGCACGCTGGCGCCGTTGCGGGTGGTCTTCAAGATGATGTTCTCGAACTGCTCGGGCGTCTGCAGGCGAGCCTGCGCCGTCACCGTGGCGTTGAGCATGTTGGTGTCGGGCTGAGGCTGGCCGCCGATTTCGCCGGCCGCCACTTCGGTGTTCTGAGCCTGGATGGCGGCGACCACGTCGCCCGGGATCAGCTGGTAGGCGGCCAGGCGCTGCGGGTTCAGCCAGATGCGCATGGCGTAAGGCGCGCCGAACACGTTGGTGTCGCCCACCCCCTCGATGCGCGCCAGGCTGTCTTGCAGGTTGGACGACATGTAGTCGGAGACGTCCTGGTTGGTCATCCGGTCGGTCTCGTCATAGACGCCGACGAGAAGCAGGAAGTCCGGGTTGGACTTGCTGACGCGGATGCCTTGCTGCTGAACCTGCTGCGGCAGGCGCGCGATGGCCTGCTGCACCTGGTTTTGAACCTGGACCTGGGCGATGTCCGGGTCGGTGCCCTTGGCGAAGACCGCGGTGATGCCGACCGAGCCGCGCGAGGTCGAGCTGGAGCTGAAATAGAGCAAGCCGTCGATGCCGGTGAGCGACTGCTCCAGCACCTGGGTGACGCTGTTCTGGATGGTCTCGGCCGAGGCCCCCGGATAGCTGGCCCGCACGTTCACCTGCGGAGGCGCGACATCAGGATACTGGCCGACCGGCAGCACGGTGAGCGCCCCAAGGCCCGCCAGCATGACGATGATCGACAAGACCCACGCAAAGATGGGCCGCTTGATGAAGACGCCAGACAACATCGCTTAGCCGCCCTGCCGTTGGCCGCCGCCTTGGCCGCCACGGCCCTGACCGCCGCCTTGACCGCCTGCGCCCTGAGGGCCGCCTTGGCCGCGTTGCCGCGGCGCGATGGTCTGGGTCTTGCTCGCCGGCACGGGACGAATCTGAGCGCCTGGGCGCAGATTGCCGAGACCTTGGGTGATGATCTTGTCGCCGGCCTTGAGGCCGCTGGTGACGACCCAAGAGTCGCCGTCGGTGCGGTCAGCCTTGATGGTCTTTTGCACCGCCTTGCCGTCCTCGCCGACCAGCCAGACGCTGGCTTCGCCCCGCGGGGTGCGGCCCACCGCCTGCTGCGGGACCAGGAAGATGTTGCGATCGACGCCTTGGGCGAAGTTGGCCCGCACGAACATGCCGGGCAGCAAAAGGCCCTGCGGGTTGGGCACGCGCACGCGCAAGGTCACCGCGCCGGTGGAGGGATCGACGACCACTTCGGAAAACTCGACGACGCCGGCCTGGGGATACTCGGACCCGTCTTCAAGGGTCAGGCGCACCTGGGCGGTGGTCGGCGCGACGCCGCCGGCGGCGATGGCGCGGCGCAGAGCGATCAGCTCGGCGCTCGACTGCTGGATGTCCACATACATCGGGTCCAGCTGCTGGATGGTGGTCAGCGGATCAGCCTGATTGGAGGTGACCAGGGCGCCGACGGTGAAGAGGGAGCGGCCGATGCGGCCGGTGATCGGCGCGGGCAGGGTGGTGAAGCGCAGATTGATCCGCGCGGTCTCGAGCGCGGCGCGGTTCTGGGCGACGGCGGCCTCGGCCTGGCGAGCGGCGGCCTCGGCGTTGGTGTAGTCCTGCTGGCTGACGGCCTCGATCTGGGCCAGCGGCCTGAACCGGTCGGCCTGGGCGCGCGCGGCGGTCAGGCTGGCCTGGGCGCTTTGCAGGTTGGCCTGAGCCTGGCTGACGGAGGCCTGGTAGAGGCTGGGATCGATCTCGTAGAGCGGCTGGCCCTGGCGAACCATCGCGCCTTCGGTGAACAGGCGCTTCTTGATGACGCCGGTGACCTGGGGTCGGACCTCGGAGCTCTGATAGGCGACGGTGCGGCCCGAAAGCTGGACGTTCACCAGCGAGCTGGACGGCTGGACGACCACAAAGCCGACCTCGACCGGACCGCGGCCCGGGCCTCGTCCGCCACCCCCGGCCTGCTGGTCGCCCTTGCCGCAGGCGGCCAGGGTGAGGCCGCCAAGGCAGATGGCGGCGGCGACGGCGCCAAGGCGTGTCGGGGTCGTCGAAGTCGATCGCATGGAACCTGCGCTTAGTTTTTTGAAGTCTGGACGCACTGCGGCGAGCCTTATTGCCCCAAGAGCGTTGCCTCAACGTTTCAATCGCGAAACAGGCCAAGGCTAATTTGTGGCCGATGCCGCCGGCGCTGGGTCGAACCATCTCTTTGGATGGTTGGTTGGCTAGAGCTTAGTAGCACGGCGATGGCCTTGAGGGACCTTCCGACCGCGTTCTGCGCAGTCAATAATTGGCCAAATATGGTCAATAATGTTGATAATCGCCGATAAATAGGCCATATTTGGCCGATGTTGAAAACGCCAGTCGAGCTAATGGAAGAGCTGGGGCGACGAATTGCGTTTCGTCGCAAGTCCTTGGGTCTGACGCAGCAGGCGGCGGCGGAGCGCTCTGGGGTTAGCTACCGAACATGGAGACGCTTGGAGGTGTCGGGTCAGGCCTCTTTGAGTGACGTGGTCAAGGCGTGCATCGCGCTGCGTTGCGAGGAGGGGCTCGACGCTCTGTTTCCGCCGCCGGCCGCCACAAGCCTCGATGAGCTATTGAACCAACAGAAGGTTCAGGCTGGTGCGCGCGGATCAAAACGCCAATGAGGCTTCGTCCGGGTTCGCCACTCGCGTTCAACCTTTGCTTTGATGAAGAAGCCTTGGCGATGCCGGCGGGACGTCTGGCGATGGCGAACGGACTGGCGCAGCTTGAATGGTCGCCGCAGCTGCTTGCCTGCGGGCTGCCGGTATCGGGGCTCCACTACCCCGTTGAGCCGGGCCTGCACGCCGCGCGACGACGCGATCTGGAGGGGCTGCACGGGTTTATCTGCGACAGCCTTCCAGAACTCCTGGGGCGCCCTGGTGACGCGTCGACGCCTTGCGAGGCTGGGGGTCAGGTTTGACGAACTTGGCCCTTTGGATCGGCTTGCGCTCGTTGGTCGTCAGGGGCGGGGCGCGCTCGTCTATGAGCCGGCGACGACGCCAGATCCCTCGGTCGAGACGCTCGATCTGGATGAGCTGGCGGCCGAGTTCGGCTTCCATTCTCTCGGGTGACGAAGGGGCGCTTGCGGCGACATTGGCCACGCTTGCGACCGGCTCGGGCGGCGCCAGGCCGAAGATCCATGTCGGCTTTGATGGTGCGGGCGAGATCTCGATCGCTGAGGGCGAAACGCCGCCTGGCCACACGTCGTGGATCGTTAAATTCGCTTCGCCCAACGACCCGCCGGACATCGGCCCGATCGAGGCGGCCTACGCAGCCTTGGCGGCTGCTGCTGGCCTTCAGGTCCCCGATTTTCGTCTGCTGCCCGCTAAGGCTGGCCCAGGGTACTTTGCGACCCGCAGGTTTGATCGACCATACCCCGGCAAGCGTCTGCACATGCTATCCATGGGAGCGATCATCGAAGCTCCTTGGACCCAGCCATCTTCCTACGACACGCTTTTGCGTCTCACCGCCGCGGTGACCCGGCACGCCAGCGATTTGACCGCCGCCTTTCGCCGGATGGTTTTCAATGTCGTCGCCCATAATCGCGACGATCATGTGCGCCAGCATTCATTCCTGATGACGCCTTCAGGCGAGTGGCGCTTGTCGCCAGCCTATGACCTAACCTATTCCGTCGGGCCGGGAGGAGAGCACTACCTAGATGTCGAAGGCGAGGGGCGCCGACCGACCCTGATTCAGATTCGAGCGCTGGGCAAACGCCACGGCATTGACGAGAAGCTGATCGGTCAGGTCGTCGACGAGGTCATTTCCGCGGTGGCGACATGGCCTCAGGTGGCGGAGGAGGCGGGCGTGACGCGAGCCTCTAGAGCTGAGATCGCCGCCGCACATGGCGCAGTCCAAGTCGGTTTTCTAAAAGGCTAGTACGTGGCGATCAACGTGCCGGCGCCTTGGCGATGCACCGACTCGAATGCCAATTATCCCACAATTTCGAGGTCTGTGGGATAAACCCGCTCGCAGCGCCAGCTTCGCGCCCACCCGATCAAGAAAGTCGCCTCGTCAGCAGCAGCGAAAGCCGCCGCCAGCGCCGAACCGCCGCGCCTCGTGCAGGCGAAAGAAGCTGAACTCGGTCCAGCGGCGCTTCGTCCGGATGCCGATCGGCCGCGTGGCGCACATAGGCGTCATAGTCAGGCTGGCCGATCATCAGGTTGGCGGTCCGCCGGGCTTCGCGGCCCCAGCCGAGGGCCACATCGCGGCAGCGGCAGGCGAGGTCCTCAAGCATGGGCCGCTTCCGGAACTTCGTGAACGGTCGGGGCGGCGGCGCGGCGCGCCTTGAGGCAGGCGCCGATCCCATAGACCGTCACCGTCACCACCACGAACAGGAAGCCCGTTGTCAGGGCGGAGTTGACGTAGTCGTTTATCACCACCTGATGCATCTGGGTCGCCGACTTGGCCGGCGCCAGGAGCCGCCCGTCGGCCAGGGCCGCCTGATAGGCCCGCGCGTGGGCCAGGAAGCCGATGCGCACATCCGGGTGGAAGAGCTTCTGCAGGCCGGCGGTCAGGGTGCAGATCAGCAGCCAGACGGTTGGGAAGAGAGTCACCCAGGCGAACCGCTCCCGCTTCATCTTGAAAAGCACCACGGTCCCCAGGATCAGGGCGACGGCGGCGAGCATCTGGTTGGCGATGCCGAACAGCGGCCACAGGCTGTTGATGCCGCCCAAGGGATCGACGACCCCGGTGTAGAGGAAGTAGCCCCACAGACCGACCGTCAGCGCGGTGGCGATGACGTTAGCGCTCCAGGAATTGGTCTCGCGCATCTTGGGGACCGCCAGGCCCAGCAGGTCCTGGATCATGAAGCGGCAGACCCGGGTGCCGGCGTCCACCGTGGTCAGGATGAACAGAGCCTCGAACAGGATGGCGAAATGGTACCAGAAGGCCATCATCGCCTTGCCGCCGATCACCGACGACAGGATGTGGGCCATGCCGACCGCCAGGGTCGGCGCGCCGCCGGCCCGCGACAGGATAGTGTGCTCGCCCACGTCGCGGGCGATCTGCTCCAGCTCGGCCGGGGTGATGTGGAAGCCCCACTGGGCGACGGCGGCGGCGGCCGAGGCGGCGTCGGCTCCTATGACGCTGGCCGGGCTGTTCATGGCGAAATAGATCGCGGGATCCAAGATGGTGGCGGCGATCAGGGCCATCACCGCCACGAAGCTTTCGCACAGCATGGCGCCGTAGCCGATCATAGGAACCTGGGCCTCGTTCTCGATCAGCTTGGGCGTGGTTCCGGACGAGATCAGGGCGTGGAAGCCCGACACGGCCCCGCAGGCGATGGTGATGAACAAGAACGGGAACAGCGCGCCGGCGAAGACCGGCCCCGTGCCGTCGATGAAAGGCGTGATCGCCGGCATCTGGACGTGCGGCCGCACGATAAGGATGCCGATGGCCAGAGCGGCGATGGCCCCGATCTTCAAGAAAGTCGATAGGTAGTCGCGCGGGGCCAGCAGCAGCCACACGGGGATGACCGATGCGACGAAGCCATAGGCCATCATCGCCACCGCCAGGGTCGGGCCGGTCAGGGTGAAGGCCGGACCCCAGACGGGATGGGCAGCCACCTGGCCGCCGCCGATGATGGCAAGGATCAGCAGCACGACCCCGATCAGCGACACCTCGCCGACCCGCCCAGGCCGGATGAAGCGCGAATAGAGACCCATGAAGATGGCGATGGGGATGGTGGCCGCGACAGTGAAGGCGCCCCACGGGCTCTCGGCCAGGGCCTTGACCACCACCAAGGCCAGGACCGCCAAGATGATGACCATGATCATCAGCACGCCCACCTGGGCGATGATCCCGGGGATCGGTCCCATTTCGGTGCGGATCATGTCGCCCAGCGACTTGCCGTCGCGGCGGGTGGACATGAAGAGGACCATCATGTCCTGCACGGCGCCGGCCACGACCGCCCCGATCAGGATCCAGATCATGCCCGGCAGGTAGCCCATCTGGGCGGCGAGCACGGGGCCGACCAGGGGACCGGCGCCGGCGATGGCGGCGAAGTGGTGGCCGAAGAGGACGTTGCGGGGCGTCGGCACATAGTCCAGCCCGTCATTGCGCCGAACCGCTGGGGTCGGACGCGCGCCGTCCAGGGCCAGGACCTTGCCGGCCAAGAAGCGGGAATAGTAGCGATAGGCGACCGCGTAGGTGCAAAGGGCGGCGATCACCATCCACACCGCGCTGATGCTCTCGCCGCGATGCAGGGCGACGACGGCCAGGGAGGCGGCCCCGACGATCGCGATGACGCCGAACAACAGATGCGTCTTCAACCTGCCCATGGACCGCTTCTCCAACCCTCGACGAAAGCTCGCGCCCGGCCGCTGGCGGGGCGCCCCTCGAGCTCGACCTGTTAGGGCGCAGGATCGGCGGCCGCGTCAAGGAAGACTGGCCACGTCCAGGTCGGCGAACGCAGTGCAGGGCGTGGCGAGCGTTGATGTCCGGCACGTCTCACGATTGCGTCGACCGGTGCCGGCGTCGGAACCACGGGCGTGAGCCCTCGTTGGTGAACCACGATCAGCTGGTGAACTGCGATGAGACCTTCAGCCAAGATTATCCCGATCCTGCTCACGGGCCTTCTGTGCGCCGGCCAGGCGGTCGCGCGCGACAACGCATCCGCGCCGGAGCCGAAGGACGAGGCCGGCGGCGGTTGGCGCGAGACGGTGGTGACGGTCGGCTCGCAGCCGGCCCGCGACCTGGGCATGGCCAAGCGCCAGATCCCCGCCATCCTGCAGCAGGCGGCGGCCGCGCCTTATGACGTCCAAGGCCTCGACAGCTGCCAGGCCGTGGCCGCACAGCGCGCCGCCCTGGACGAGGTGCTGGGGCCCGACCTCGACGGATCGGAGCCGGCTCGCGAGAACCGTGGGGTCAAGCTGGCGGAGGCCGGCGGGCGGACCCTGGTCAACAGCATCATCCCCTTCCGCGGCCTGATCCGCGAGATCAGCGGCGCGGCGCCGGCCGATCGCCGCTTGGAGCTGATGGTCGACGCCGGCCACGCGCGAAGGGGTTTCCTGCGGGGCGTCGAGGCCAAGCTGGAATGCGCGATCCCGGTCATCAATGTCGCCAGCACGCCGGCCACGGTGGTCGGGGCGCTGAACGAATAGGCTGAACGCGTAACAAGCGCTGCGGCAAAACGCGCAGAGGCGAAGCGTCGCTGTGGCGTCGCACCACATCGGGTTGGCGAGCGTCGCCGTGGTTAAGCGGCGCCATGAACAGTCCCTTGTTTCGCCTCGCGTCCACCTGCTTCACCGTCTCGATGATGGCGGGCTCGGCCCTGCTCATCAGCGGCTTCTTCTTGATGGTCGTCACCGGTTACGGGTTCGGCTTCTGGGCCGGGGTCTGCGCGATGTTCACAGGCGTGACGATCTGCTGGCTGTCGCTCAGCGCCAAGCACCTGCTGCGGTGGTGGCCGGGCCGCCGGGACGTCTGAGAAACCCGGTTAGGGGAACGCCCAGGCGACCCCGCTGTTGATCCTCGGGTGACTTGGAGGACCAGCATGCTCAATCGGGAAGATCGATCCGCGCTCGATGCCCTGTCGGACGCCCTGGCCGACGCCGCCAGCTTGCACCGGCGCGCGGCGAAGGTCGCCGATAGCGCCGCCCTGCAAGCGGCGCTGGCCGCCCGCGCCGAGCGTCTGCAGAACCTCAGCGCCAACGTACGGGGTGACGGCAAGGACCGCGACGCCGGCTCGCCGATGGGTTGGATCGACCGGCTGAGGCTGACCATCGATCAGTGGTTCGAGGACAAGGACGAGGCGGCCAGCGCCGCCAGCCAGGACGCGAAAGACGACCTGCTGCGGCTCATCGACAGCTATCTGCGCGGCCAGGAGCTTTCACCCGACGTGCGATCGGTATTTGAGACGGTGCGCCGCAAGATCGCTCCGGGACGGGCCGTCACCGACGAGGTGGGCCTGAAGGCGCTGCCGACCTGATCGGCTATCAGGCCTTGGGCTCCAGGGGCTCGTCGATCTGGGCGAGCTCGCCGCTTTCGGCGATAGGATCGGTCTGGAGCCCTTCCAGCTTGGCGCCCGAGACGTAGGCCGCGCGACCCAGAAGCTGCGCCCCGATCGGCAGGGTCACGAGCAGGAAGAGGATGGTCAGCAGAACCGTCGATCCCGTCTCGACCAGACCCGAGAAGCGCACGCCAAGCAGAAGGAGGGCGACCCCGAGCGTGCCGGCCTTGGTGGCGCTGTGCATGCGCTGAAGCGGGTCGGACAGCCTGACCACGCCGATGGCCGCGATCAGCAGAAAGCCCGCGCCCAGCACCATGAGCGTCATCGCCGCGATGGTCATGGCTTTCGCCCCTTTCTTTCCACGAAGACGGCGAAGGCCGCCGTGGCCACGAAGTTGATCAGGGCGATGCCCAGGCCGATGTCGAGGAAGACGTCCGAGCCGGTGGCGACCGTGGTCAGGGCCGCGAAACTGACGGCGATGGCGGTCAGCATGTCGAGGGCGATGAAGCGGTCGGCGAAGCTCGGCCCCCGGATCATCCGCCAGGCGGCGAGGACGAGCGCCAGGGCCAGGACGCTGGCGAGCACGGCGGCGAGGATCTGTATCGGGGTCATGCCGCAAGCTCCGCGATCCAGCGCTCATAGAGGCGCTTGAAGCGCGACGCCGAAGCCTCGGCGTCGGCGCTTTTGAGGACGTGGACATAGAGGCGTCTGCGGTCGTCGGAGACGTGCAGGCAGGTGGAGCCCGGCGTCAGGGAGGTGAAGTAAGCGAACAGGGCCACCGCCCAGTCCGGCTCGACCGACACCGGAACGACGATGATCGCCGGCTGGGTGCGGATGCGCGGGGCCAGCACGATGCGGGCGACGCCGATGGAGGCGACCACCAGGTCCCAGAGGAAGATGGCCGCCAGGACGAGGGCGGCGCGAAGGCGGCGGATTGTCTTCATGACCCGCTCCCCAGCGCGCGGGCCGACAGCTGGGCGACCGTCCACAGGGCCTGGGGCGCAAGGCCGATGGCGACCGTGGCGGCCGACAGCATGGCCATGGCGACGAGGCCGCTCTTCGGCACGGGCCGCAGGGGCGTGCGCGATTGGCGCCAGCAGGCGTCGGACCAGAAGATGGACATCGACACGATGGTCAGCAGTCCGGCCAGTATGGCGGTGAAGCCCAACCAGGCCATGCCGGCGTCAAGGCTTTCGCGGATGACGATGACCTTGGCCCAAAAACCGGAGAAGGGCGGAATGCCCGCCAGGGACAGCACGGGGACCGCGAACAGCAGGGCAAACAGCGGCTCCTTGCGCATCATGCCGCCGGTGCGCGTCAGGTCCCAGCTGCCGCAGGCGCGGCGGATCAGGCCGGCGCCGAGGAACAGGTTGGCCTGCACGATGATCGAATGGATCATGTAGAAGACCGCCGCCGCCACGCCCTCGCGCTCGGCCAGGGACAGGCCGGCCATCATGTAACCGACCTGGGCGATCACGTGGTAGGCGAGCAGACGGCGCATGTCGGTCTGGGCCAGGGCGCCGGCCACGCAGATCACCATCGTGCCCGCCGCGACCCAGGCGAAGAGCGGGGTGAGCTGGGCCGCGCCCAGGCCGTTCGAGCCGACCCCGAACACGCCGGCGAAGACCACGACGAGGGCGTAGAAGCCCATCTTGGTCAGCAGGCCCGCGAACACCGCCGCAACCGTGATCGGGGCGGTGTGGTAGGAGGCCGGCAGCCACAGGTGGAAGGGCGCCAGGCCCGACTTGAGCAACAGGCCGCCCAGCAGCAGGGCCGCCGCGGTCGCGGAGGCCAGGCTTGGCGGACGACTGGCCAGGGCGGCCGAGGCGGTCTTGATATCCAGCGTGCCGGTCAGGCCGTAGATCATGCCGACGCCGATCAGGATGAAGGTCGCCGCCAGCATGGCGAAGGCGGCGTAGCGGATCGCCCCGTCGATCTGGGCGGCGCGGCGGTCCAGGGTCAGCAGGCCCAGGGCCGCCAGCAGGGCCAGCTCGAACCAGACATAGAGGTTGAACAGGTCGTCGGTCAGGAAGGCGCCGTTCACCGCCCCGATCATGGCCAGCATCAGGGCGTCATAGCCGGCGCGGCGGCGACGCGGCCCGATATCGGACAGGGCGTAGACCGCCGAGGCCAGGGCGATCAGCGCCGTCACCAGAACCAGGGCGGCGCCGGGCAGCGCGGCCGAGATGCTGATCCCAAACCCGCGCGGCCAGTCGCCGAACACCAGCAGGGGCGTCTGAACGCCCTCCATGGCGCGCCAGAACAGGCCGCTCGAGGCGAGCGCCAGAACAAGACTGGTCGAAAGGCCGACGGTGGTCGCGGCGGCGGGCCGCTGGCGGACCAGCAGGGCGATGGCCGCGCCGACGAAGGGCGTGAGGATCGGCGCGAGGAGCAGCAGGCCGTCACCCATCGGCCGCCTCCCTCGAACGCGGAGAGCCCTTGGTCTCTGCCACCCCGGTCTGGCGGGCGTCGACGCTGGCCTGGGTGCGCCAGGCGCGCAGGACCAGGACCCCGAGCATGACGGTCAGGGCGAAGCCGATGACGATGGCGGTAAGGATCAGGGCCTGGATGATCGGGTCGGCGGTCTCCCCCAACACGCGGGCGCCGGGCGCAATGATCGGCGGCTGCGGGCTTTCGATGCGGCCGGCGGTGAACAGCAGAAGGTTGGTCCCGGTCGCCAGCAGGGACAGGCCCAGCAGCATGCGCACCAGGTTGCGCGAGAGGATCATGAAGATCGCGCAGCCGATTATGGCCGAGCCGACCAGGGCGTAGAGCCACGTCATCGCGCCGCCTCCCGCTGCAGTCCAAACAGGAAGGCCAGCACCGCGCCCAGCACAACGAGATAGACGCCCAGGTCGAACACCATGGTGGTGCCCAACTTGGGCAGCCAGCCGCCGGGCTCCCACCACAGATGGGTCAGGAACGGCTCGCCGGCGAACATGCCGGGCAGGCCGCTTAGGAGGGTGCACAAAAGGCCGATGCCCACGAGGGTGAGGGGATCGACGCGCAGGGCCCGCTCGGCGCGATCGACGCCATAGGCCAGGGCGACCAGGGCGAAGGACAGCGCCGCCACCAGACCGCCGACGAAGCCGCCGCCCGGCCGGTCATGCCCTCGCCACAGGATGACCAGCGAGGCGATAAGCAGCAGCCACCCCAGCATCCGGCCCGCGACCTGGAACGAGAAGTGGACGGGCTGGGGCGCGCTCTGCGGCGCGTCGCCGCCGCGGCTCATCAGCAGGGCCCGCGCCAGGATCGCCGCCACCGCGATCACGGTAGTCTCGCCCAGGGTGTCGAAGGCCCGGAAGTCGACTAGGATGACGTTGACGACGTTGTGGCCGTAGGCGGCGACATAGCTCATGCGGCCGAAGAAATCGCTGGCCGGCGAGACGTGCGGGCGGGCGGTCATGTCGAGCACGGCCAGGAAGAGCAGCAGGGCGATCACCGACGCCAAGCCTGCGTCGGTCAGCTGCATGCGGCGGCTGCGTGTCGGCGGATTGGCCAGGGGCACCGCCAGGAGCAGGGCGGTGAGCAGGACGACGATCAGGGTCTCGACCGTGAACTGGGTAAGCGCCAGGTCCGGGGCGCCGTTGGTCATAAAGGTGATGGCGACCGCAAAGCCCGTCAGGCCGGTGGCGATCATCGAGGCCAGGACGGACTTGGCGCGGGTGGCGGCGACCGCGCCGGCCAGACCGACCAGGGCGGCCACGATCGGCGCGGGGCGAAGATCGCCAAGCAGCGGAAGCTGCGGGGTCTTTCCCGCGCCGACGACGGACCAGACGATCAGCGCCGCGACGCCGCCGATCACCCCGACCAGATAGCGCCGCAGGTCGCCGTGCTGGATCCATTCGGTCAGGGTCCGCGAGCCGAGCACCAGCCGCCGCAGCCCGCCCTCCCAGAGGCGCTCGATGGCGAGGTTGTCGAACCGCTCCATGCCGCGCAGGCGCTCGTGGATCGGGGTCCAAAAGCGCACGATCAGCGCGCCGATGGTGACCACCACCCCGCTGAGCAGCAGCATGGGCGTGACCCCGTGCCACACCGCGATGTCCACCTCCACCGCCTTGCCATAGACGGCGGCGACGGCGGGGCGAAGGGCGGTGCGCGTGATCCAGTCGGGCTCCAGGCTGATGACCAGACCGGCCAAGGCCAGGAGCAGGGGCGGGGTCACCAGCCAGAAGGTCTCGCCATGGTCGACCTTCGTGACCTTGCCCTTGCCCAGGAAGAAGGGGCGAAGGGTGATGACCCCGGCCACCCCGACCATGGCGGCGTTGACCAGGACGGCGATGGCCAGCGGGGCCAGCTCCCAGCTGCTTTGCAGTTGCGCCTCGAACAGGAACTCCTTGGAGATGAAGCCGATGAACGGGGGAATGCCGGCCATGGACAGGCTGGCGCCGACACAGGCCAGGGCGGTGAGCGGCAAAAAGCGCGCCAGGCCCCCGAGGGTTCGCAGGTTGTGGTGTCCGGTGGCGTGCAGGACGGACCCGGCGCAGAAGAACAGGGCCGCCTTGTAGAGCGCGTGGGCCAAAAGGAAGCCGACCATGGCCACCGTCGCGGCCGGGCCGTCAAGGCCCACCAGCAGGGTGAGGATGCCAAGCGAGGCGATGGTCGAATAGGCCAGGGCCGACTTGAAGTTCTCCGCCCGCAAGGCCTGGAGCGCGGCCACGACCATGGTCACGCAGGCCACCGTGATCACCGTGGGGCGGCCCCACTCGACCGAGGCGAACACCGGCTCGAAGCGGGCGAGCAGGTAGATGCCCAGCTTCACCATCGTCGCCGAGTGCAGGTAGGCCGAAGCCGGCGTCGGCGCCTGCATGGCGTTGGGCAGCCAGAAGTGGAACGGAAACTGCGCCGACTTGGTGAAGGCGGCGATCAGGAGGCAGGCGACGATGGCGTGGCCGTAGGGGCTGGCGGCCAGTCGCGGCGCCTGGCTGATCGCCTGGGCCATAGAGTAGGAGCCCAGCACCTGGCCGATCATCAAAACCGCGGCCAGCAGCATCAGTCCGCCGAAGGCTGTGACCTGCAGGGCCATCAACGCCGCCCGGCGTGAGCGCGGGCTCTTGCTGTCGAAGCCGACCAGCAGGAACGACAGGATGCTGGTCGCTTCCCAAAACAGCAGCAGCACCAGCAGGCTCTCGGCCAGGACCGTGCCGAGCATGGCGGTGAGGAACAGCAGGATCAGCGTGTAGAAACGGCTGCGCTCGGCCCGTGTCTTGTTGGTGAGGTAGCCCTCGGCATAGATGATGACGAGCGCGCCGATGCCCGTGACGAGCAGGCAGAAGAGGAACGAGAATCCGTCGAGGCGGAGCGTGAAGTCCAGGCCCAGCATCGGGGCCCACTGGCGGCCCTGACCCAACACCCAGCCGCGCTCGACGATCGGCGCCATCGTGACGAAGGCGGCGAGAAGTCCAGCGGGCAGCAGCGCGATGATCAGCCCGGCGCCCCGGCCCATGACGCGCGCGAGCAACGGCATGAGGCAAGCGCCGACCAGCGAGGCGGCCAAGATTGCAAACATTCAAGAGGCAATGCCCGAGCTAGACCATCGGATGCACGGCTGGACGAAGATTCTGCGCCGCCATGGAAGCCGCGATGGAAACTGTGTCCGATAGGGCGCAGTGACGACACAGCCGCATCTGCGTCGCCCTAGGGAACGACCTTGCGGCTCAGCTCGTTATCTGCGCTTCGGGGAGGGTCGCGCGTGCGACAGCCGTGCGGCGCGTGGGTGAGGTTTCATTGACCTATCGAAGCGAGGCGGGACGACAGGAGCAGCCTGGATGAGCCAGCCTCTGGTCTTCCTTTCGGGCGGGGGCGAGACGGGCGCGCAGATCCGCGGTCACGACTGGCGTGCGACCCCGCTGGGCGATCCGCTGACCTGGCCCAAGACCCTGCAGACCGCCGTCAGCCTCATGCTGGGATCCGCTCAGCCGGTATACATCGCCTGGGGCCCGCAGCTCATCTCGCTCTACAACGACGGCTACATCCCGATCCTTGGCCTCAAGCATCCGGCGGGGATGGGCCAACCCTACCGAACCTTGTGGGCGGAGATCTGGGATCAGTTCGCGCCGGTGATCGCCGCCATTCAGCGCGGCGAGGCCCAGCATTTCGTGAATCTGCCGATCGCGGTGGGCGGCAGGCCTGATCGGCCGCTTGGCTACTTCACCTTCTCCTGGACTCCCCTGCGGGACGATGAGGGCAGGATCCAGGGCTTCTATTGCGCGGCCACCGAGACGACCGACCAAGTGCTGGCCGAGGCGCGGCTGCGCGAGACCGAGCAGCGCCTGCAAATGGCCAATCGCGCCACGAACGACGCCATCTGGGACTGGGATCTGCAACGCGATCAGGTCACCTGGAACGAGGCGATCGAACGCGCCTACGGACATGCGCTGTCCAACGTCGGAACCGCTGGCGGCTGGTGGATCGACCATATCCATCCCGAGGACCGGGCGCGTATCGACGCCAGCATTCACGCGGTGATCGATGGCGACGCGGTCGACTGGGCGGCCGACTACCGCTTCCTGCGCGGCGACGGCTCCTATGCCGACGTGCGCGATCGGGGTTTCGTCATCCGTGACGCCGAGGGGCGGCCGGTTCGGATGGTCGGCGCCATGCGCGATCAGAGCGAGCGCATGGGGGTCGAGCGGCGGCTTCGTAACGAGGCGTCCGATCTCACCAACCAGATCGAACAGTTCTGGAGCAACACGCCCGACCTGCTGGTGGTCGCCGACACTCTTGGCGTCTACCAGCGCGCCAATCCGGCCTGGAAGTCGGTGCTCGGCTTTGAGGCCGAGGAGATCGTGGGGATGTCCGCCAATGATCTTGTCGCTCCGGAGGATCTGCAGCGAACGGCGCAGGCCCTGGCGATCGCGCAGGTGGCCGAGCTGCCGGCCTCCCTGCTGCGCTTTCGGCACAAGGACGGCGGATATCGCTGGATCTCGTGGGTGGCGGGGCCCGGCGATGGAGAAATCTTCGCCATCGGGCGCGACGTCACCGCCGAACGGGAAGCGTCCGAAGCCCTGCGCGCCGCCGAAGAGGCCCTTCGCCAGTCCCAGAAGGTTGAGGCGCTGGGCAAGCTGACCGGCGGGGTGGCGCACGACTTCAACAACCTGCTCACCGTCATTCGCGGCACGGTCGATCTGCTGCGCCGACCCGCCCTCAGCGAAGAGCGTCGCGAGCGCTATATCGGGGCCATCGCCGAGGCCGCCGACCGGGCGAGCAACCTGACCAGTCAACTTCTGGCCTTCGCGAGGCGGCAGACCTTGCAGCCGCAGGTGTTCGACGCCAGCGCCAGCATCGCCGCTCTTTCAGGCATGCTGAACACCCTGCTCGGCAGCCGGATCGACCTACGCTACGCGCGGCCAGAGCAGCCCTGCCTCGTCACCGCGGATCCGACGCAGTTCGACACCGCCATCGTCAACATGGCGGTCAACGCCCGTGACGCCATGGCCGGCGAGGGGGTGCTCAAGATCGAGGTGCGCGTCGTTGATCGACTTCCCCCCGTGCGAGACCAAGAGGCCGTGCGCGGGGACTTTGTCGCCATCAGCATCACCGACACCGGCGTCGGCATCGCCGCCGACAAGATCGACCACATCTTCGAGCCGTTCTTCACCACCAAGGGCGTGGGCCAGGGAACCGGACTTGGTCTCAGCCAGGTGTTTGGTTTCGCCAAGCAGTCGTCGGGCGAGGTGGAGGTGCAAAGCGCGCCAGGCTTCGGATCGACCTTCACGCTCTATCTGCCGCTGACCTCGGAAGCGGTCTCGCGGCCCGTGGAGGCGCGCTCTGAAGCGCGGGCGCTGGAGGCGGGCCGTTGCATCCTTCTGGTCGAGGACAATCGGGAGGTGGGCGACTTCGCCCGCCACGCCCTGGCGGAACTGGGCCACGGCGTCATCTGGGCGACCGACGCGGAGGCGGCGCTGGCCGAACTGGCCCGGGATCCTGGTCAGTTCGATCTGGTCTTCACGGACGTGGTCATGCCGGGGCGTTCGGGCATGGATCTGGCCGACGAGATCTTGCGCCTATACCCCCATCTGCCGGTGGTCCTGACCAGCGGCTACAGCCACGTCCTGGCCCAGGAGGGGACGCGCGGTTACGCGCTTTTGCGCAAGCCCTATTCGCTGGACGAATTGGCGGAGACCCTGGCGCGGGCGAGGGTGAACTGGCGCCCTCGCTGACGCCGGCCCCTCAAACTTCCTTGCGCACGCGCCTGCCGCATCGGCGGCAGACGCTGATTCCCGGCCAGGAAAGACTGGGCCGCCACAGATGACGGCAAAGCAGGCCGGACCAAAATTGGACGGCCCGCCGCACGGCCTTAGACCATCTCCAGATCGGCGCGATTAATCTCACTGACGCCGAGCAGCGGCGCGCCATAGGGGGCGGCGCCGTCGAAGGCGGCTTCCAGCCAGTTGTGGGCGGCTTCGAAGTAGCGGCCGACCTTCTCCTGCATGCCCGCGAACATCAGGTAGCCGACCATGGCCGCCTTACCGCCCAGGGCCGAGCCGGCGAAGCTTTCGAAATATGCCTGTTGCCCGCTCAGCCAGGCCAGCGCCGCGTCGATGTCGACGCCGCCGGCCCGGGCCTCTTCCACGCCGATAATGATGTCGTAGGCCTTGCGCACGGCGCCGGCGAAATCGAGGGCGGCGTAGCCGGCGGTGAAGGCGTTCGCCCCTTCGCCCTCGACCCCCAGGTTCACCGCGAAGTTCAAGTAGCGGTTCGTCTCGTTGAAGCGGGCATAATACGCGTCGGTCAGATCGTTTGGGTTGTCCGCGCTGTCCACCAGCCAGGACAGGCCCGCCTGAGTGGGGGCGGAGCCTGTGAAGAACTGATAGGCCTGGAGGGCCACCGCCGAGGTCGGCCGGGCCAACTCCACGACGCCGTCGACCAGAGCTGGTCTATCGATAAGGCCCGCCTCAAAGCGGGCGATCAGATTCGCCAGCCTGGCGGCCGTCTCATAGGCCGGATTGGTGACGCTTGTGCCGTCCGGCAGGGTGAAGGTGGGGGCCGAGCCCTTGATCGACCCCGGCTGCAGGCCGGCGGCGGCGCCAAATCCGCCTTCGATCCGCTCCGTCGTTAGAGACGGTTGCGGCTCGGGTTGAGGTTCGGGTTGAGGTTCTGGTTCAGGCTGCGGCTCCGGTTCAGGCTCGGGCTCAGGCTCGGGCGGCGAGTTGTCATCCACGATGACGCCGTTGATCCGGTCGACCTCAAGGTCAGCGCCCCTGGCGGTGATGACGATGCTGAAGGTCTCGTCGCGTTCGGCGTCTTCGTCGCCCTTCAGGAGCAAGGTGATGTCTTTCGTCGTCTGACCAGGAGCGAAGGTGAGCCAGCCTTCGTAGTCCTGATCCTCAACCATATCGTCGAGGTCGGCTGGATGGGCGCCGCTGGGCGTCAATCGCCAGCGCACCTCGCTCCATTCGGTCAGGTCGTCACCGCTGCGCTCGATGGTGAAGGTGAACGGCGTCTCATCGCCGTCGTCGCCTTCAACCATGCGCAGCGTATCCGCGCGGATCGAGACCTTGGGCGTGGTTGTGGCGTCGTCGTTGAAGATCTCGCCTTCGATGCTCAACTTGTCGGCGTCGAAATCGGCCTTGGCGGGATCAGGTGCGATGGTGAACCTGAAGCTTTCGTCCGCTTCGCGCGCCGCATCGCCGCGCACATAGAAGCGCACGATGGCCGTCGTTTCGCCTGGCTCGAAGATCGCCGTCCCGGAGGGCCAGGCGCCGTTTTCGAAATCATCGGCGTTGGCTGAATCAGCCGTTGATCCGGGCCCCACAGACCAATCGACTTCCAGCGAACCTCGAAGGTCGCCGGACCGGCGCAACAGGACCGACATCTCGTGACTGTCCCCGGTCCAGCCTTCCGAGCTGCGCAGGCTTGTCCACATGTCGTTCTCGTCGATCGACACGCTTTGGTTGGGGCCATCGTCATTGCGCACCCAGCCCCAGGACTGGGTGTTGACGCCCAGGGCTACGCCAGTGGGGTCGCTGAGTTCGACAACGAACTGTTCATGCGGCTCGCGGTCGTCGTCTCCGCGCACCTCGACAATGACCTCGACGCTTTCTTCGCCCGGTTCAAACTGCGCTAGGCCAGAGACGGCGACAAAATCGTCGTCGCTTGAAGCGTGCTGCCCAGTGCCGCTGACCGTCCACTTGACACTGGCCGCCCCGTCGAGCGGGCCGTCGCGGGTAAGGCGGAACTTAAAGGCGGTGGTTTGGCCCGCCGCGCCTTCGTCCTTGTCGGCGTCTACGTCCGTGATTGTGACAGATGGAGGGGCGAAGCTGATCGTGCGATAGCCGAGGAGATCCCCCTGGTGAAGGACGTAGCCGCTATAGTCGGCGTCGACGTCCAAGGTGATGTCCACCCCGCCGATGGTCAGCACATTGCCGTCGCCAAGCACGGCCGTCTGGCCGGAGGCGTCGAAGATTTCGATGATGTCGCCAACAGCGAAGTCGGTGATCACGTCGCCGGCGAACTCCGCCAGCGTGCCCCTGAACCGGTCCGCCCCGCCCCCGCCGGTGAGGGTGTCGGCTCCCATGCCCCCTCGCAGGACATCATCCATCTGGCCGCCGATGATGATGTCAGCGAGCGGGCCGCCTTCCAAATCGACTTCGGCGGTGAACAGTTGTGCGTCAAACTTGACCGCCTGAGCGCCGGTGACCCTCGCTTGGCTATAGACAAGGGCGCTCGTGCGGCCGCTGGAAAGCTGCGCGTTAAACCCTCCGGTCGTCTCGCCATCGAAGACAATCCACGGGTCGAAATCGATGGTCAGCGGGCCGTCCACTCTTGGGTTAAAAGGCGCGTAAGAGCCACCGCCGACGGACCAGGCCGCCACACCGCCGAGGCCCTCAAACACGTCGCGCCACTGGCCCGCACGATAAACCTGAAACGCCACAGTCACCTCCCCTAAAGGTTTGACGCGAGGCTCTAGCGCGCGGTCGGAGCGAAGGGATTGACCGGGTGTCCAAAGATTTGCCCCTGCGTCCATGAGGCGGTCATCGGGTGCTGACAGGCCCTGCGGCGGCGGTTAGACGACAATGTCGCGTTGAGTGAGACGAGCCCTTGTCGACCATCCCGCTGCTTCGGTTCTCGACCGCCGATTTCGACGAGCGCGAGCGTCTGGAGGCCTGGCGCTCGGCCATCGCCCCAATGTTCGATATCGCCGCCACCCCCGACGATCCCAAGCGTTTCGCCGGCGAGGCCCTGAGCGCGCACCTGGGCCCTGTGATCGTCGGCGGCACGCGGGTGGACGCCCTCGCATACGAGCGCACCCCGGTGAAAATCCGCGCCGACCAGCTCGACTACTACGTGGTCCGCTTCGACTTCATCCGCGGGGCTGATGGGCGGCCTGTGGGTCGCACGCCGATCATGATCATGGACATGGGGCAGGCGCTGGTGCGGCCGCCTGCAGCCATGGATTGCGTCTGCCTGTTCGTGGCGCGCGACGCCATGGACGCGGTGATGAACAACGCCGACGCCCTTCACGGGCGCATGGTGGACGGGGCGCTGGGGCGGCTGCTGGGCGACTACATGATCTCCTTGGCCGACGCCGCCGACCAGATGACGACGGAAGAGGCTCCGCGGGCGGCGGCGGCCACCCAGCAGCTTTTGGCCGCCTGCCTTGCGCCCAGCGCCGAGAACAACGAACGCGCGGCCGCTCCCCTGCACGCCACGCTTCGTCGTCAAGCCAGGCGGCTGATCGAAGCCGAGCTGCTCGATCCGGATCTGTCGGCCGATACGCTCTGCGCTCGTCTTCGCATCTCACGCTCCACCCTCTACGCCCTCTTCAACGAGGATGGAGGCGTGGCCCGCTACATCCAGGCGCGCCGCTTGGCCGCGGTGCATCAGGCGCTCGCCGATCCCGCCGAGCGCCGGCGCATCGCCGATGTCGCCGACGCCTTCGGCTTCGCCAACGAGGCCCACTTCAGCCGCGCCTTTCGCCGCCAGTTCGGCTACGCGCCAAGCGAGATCCGCGGGTCGGGTCTTCTGCTTCCATCAAGGCCGCCGCCTGACGACGCCCAGGTCGCCGAAGAGGATGCCCGCACCCGCATGGCCGCCTTCCATCGGTGGCTTTCCGACTTTCGATAGAGCCCGATGATCTGGGCCTTGCCATTGGCGGCGTTCGGCCCTCCCCTGTCGCCTCAACCTGGGGAAGGTCATCATGAAGCTCCGCGCCGCGCTCGCCAGTCTGTTTCTGATCCTGGCGCCGTCCGCCCAAGCCGCTGCGCCGTCAGCGCAGACCCTATCGGCCATCGACAAGATGTTCGCCGACTGGCGTCTGTCCGCGCACGCGCCTGGCCTGGTCTACGGCGTGGTCGCCGACGGCAAGCTGGTCCATGTGAAGGGGCTGGGGCAGCAGGACATCGACAGCAAGGCGCCGGTGACCGCCGACAGCCTCTTTCGCATCGCCTCGATGTCCAAGGCCTTCACCGCCCTGGCCATCTTGAAGCTGCGCGACGAGGGCAAGCTGTCGCTGGAAGCGCCCGCGGAGCTCTATGTTCCCGAGCTCAAATCCTGGCGCTATCCGACGACCGACAGCCCAAAGATCACGGTGCGCAATCTGCTGACCCACACCGCCGGCTTCGTCGAGGACAATCCCTGGGGCGACCGCCAGCAGGTGATGAGCGAGCCGGAGTTCACCCAGTACCTGTCGGGCGGCGTGCCGTTCTCGCGCGCGCCGGGTCTGGCCATGGAATATTCCAACCTCGGCTACGCAACTCTCGGCCGCATCATCACCAATGTCTCCGGTCGGCCCTACCAGGACTACATCCGCGAGACGATCATGCGGCCGCTGGGGATGAAGACCGCGGGCTACGACATCTTCGCCTCGCGCGCCGATCTGCGGGCGATCGGCTATCGCTGGCAGGACAACGCCTGGGTGCGCGAGCCCGACATGACGGACGGGACCTTCGGGGCCATGGGCGGGGTGGAGACCAGCGCCGCCGACTACGCCCGTTGGGTTTCGTTCCTGCTGTCGGCCTGGCCGGCGCGCGACGGCGCCGAACAGGGGCCGGTGCGCCGCTCCACCGTCCGCGAGATCGTCACAGGAGACAACTTCGTGTCGGGACGGATGCGTCCGCCCGCGGTCGGCGGCGCGCCCTGCCGGCAGGCCGCCGCTTACGCCATGGGGTGGAGCGTGATCGACGATTGCGATCTTGGGCAGATCGTCACCCACAGCGGCGGCTACCCCGGCTACGGCTCAATCGTCATGCTGCTGCCGGCCAAGGGCGTGGGCGTCTTCGCCTTCGCCAGTCGCACCTATGCCGGACCGGCCCTGCCGGCCTACCGCGCACTGGTGGCGATGAACGCAGCTGGCGAGCTGCACTCAGTGACGGACGTGCCGGTCAGCGCTGGGCTCAGTGAAGCCTACGCAGCCGCGCGCGAGGTGTGGAAGGCTGGCGATATCGCCAGGGCCCCCTTGGCCAACAACCTGCTTCTCGACAAGGACGCGGCGCGGTGGAAGCGCCAGATCGCTGACCTGAAAGCCGAGGTCGGCGCCTGTTCAGCCAGGGAGCCGGTGCAACCGCTGTCGGCCATGGAGGGCCGCTTCATCTGGACGTGCGAACACGGTCGGGTGTCAGGCCGCGTGCAGCGCGCCCCGACGCAGAAGGTGGAGCTGCAGGCGCTGGAGTTCTCGTCGGCTCAGCCCTAGCTGCTGTGGATCAGTGCTGCGTGCCGGCCTCTGGTCGGCGCGCGGCCAGATCGTGTGTCCAGTCCGACACTGACGGTCCTGATCCCAGGCGTGGACTGCGCGCCGAGGTGGTCCTTGGCTTGCGTTGGCGCGGAAGCCAGAAGAACAGCCAGCGCAAAGCCCAGAGGCTTTTGCCAGTCCGCTTTGGGCTGGACGCCAATGAGGCTTGAGCCTGCATTGCGATGCTCTCGATTGTTGTGCGTGAAGCTGGGGGCGTCCGCGAGCCGACGCGAAGCGCGGACTGGGGTCGAAACACCCCGCGCCGTATCGAAAACGCCCCCGCCAGAACGGTCGTTCAACTGCGGCGGGAATGCAAAGACAGGGTTACTCAGTTTGGGTCGTCTGGCGCAAATCGCCACGAGAATGGCCGTCGCCCAATATCGTGGAGCCGACCACGGCGCTGACGACTAGGTCTGCGCCAATCGCCGGACGACCTGCAAGACCACCTGCTGGTCATCGGCTGAAAGCTGAGGCAGCAGCCGGGCGAGCTCGGAATAAGGCGTGGCGATCGCCTCGGCCTCGTTCAACAGCGACGCCACCGAAGTGTTCAACGCCAGCGCGACGTCTCGTAGCTTGGAAGCGCCGAGCCGGTTCACCCCGCGCTCGTATTTTTGGATCTGCTGGAAACTCACGCCCAAGAGCCGACCAAGTTCCGGTTGGGCGATCTGCAGTTCGCGTCGACGAAGTCGGATGCGCTCGCCCACCGCCCGGTCGAAGGCGTTGGCGCGACCCTTGATGCCGATTGCTGAGTTGTCCATGGCCCCTCCACTTTCGGAAGAGTAGAACGACGTTCGCGCAGCGTCATTATCATGCGTTAATCGTCGCCGCCGCTGATCCGAAGTTCCTACCCGTCGGGGACGAGCGCCTCCAGCACCCGGTCCAGCAGAGCGGCCATCTGCGGCTCGTCCCAGGCGCCGATGAGCACCACGCGCTGATCTTTTGTTTCGACATCGGCGTGTAGACGTCGAATGGCCTTTGCCGCGCCCTTGGGCGGCTTGCCTCTAAACTCAAGCAGAACGCCCTTTGGTCCAACGCTCAGCCGCTGGACCCCCGCGCGCGCCGCCTGAGTTCTCAAGCGCGCTGTCAGGAGCAAGCGTTGCGCCTCGGGGGGCGTTGGTCCCAGACGGTCGACAAGTTCCTCTTCGAAGGCGTCTATGTCGGCGATCTCGCCAAGGCGCGCCAACCGAGCATAGAGGTTGAGGCGGACGACCGGGTCTGGGCAGTAGGACTTGGGGATCAGGCTTGGCCCATCCAGGCGGATCTGCGGCGACCACTCGTCCTCAATCACCTCGCCGCGCGCTTGACGCACGGCCCGTTCCATCAGCTTTTGGTATAGGGCGGAGCCGATCAGCTTCATGTGGCCGGCCTGGTCGTCGCCGACCAGATCGCCGCCGCCCCTTAGGTCGAGGTCACGGGCGCTGATCGCGATCCCCGAACCCAGACGATCGAAAGCCTCCAGCGTTGACAGCCTCGAGCGAGCCGCATCCGAGATCGGCTCGCGGTCGTCTGTAAGCAGATAGGCGACCCCTTGCGTTCGACCTCGCCCCACCCGGCCGCGCAGCTGATGCAGTTGCGACAGGCCAAACCGGTCGGGACGCCAGATCACCATTGTGTTGGCCCGCGGGACGTCCAACCCGCTTTCGATGATGTTGGTCGCCAAAAGAACATCTCCGTCGCCGTCTGCGAAGGCGAGCATCTCATCGTCAACGGCCTCTGCGGCCATGCCGCCATGCGCCACACGCACCGACAGGTCCGGGGCGTGGCGATCGAGCAAGGTCCTCAGGGGATCGAGATCCTCGATGCGGGGCGCCACGATGAAGCTTTGGCCGCCCCGACGACGCTCCCGGTAGAGCGCGGTGCGAAGATTGGCGATGTCGAAGGGCGCCAGGAAGGTGCGCACCGGGCGGCGCCTGGCGGGCGGGGTGGCGATGAGGCTGACAGCTTGAAGTCCGACGATCGCCGCTTGCATCGTCCTGGGAATGGGCGTGGCGGTCAGGGTCAAGATGTGCCCCCCGCCAGCCAGGGCGCGGAGCTGCTCCTTCAAAGCGGCGCCAAACTTCTGTTCTTCGTCGATGATGACCAGACCAAGAGCGTCAAAGCGGACATCGGCCCCGCCCAGGGCATGGGTGCCGATGACGACGCTGATCTCGCCGCTGGCCAATCCTTCGCGTACGGCCTTGGCCTGACCTGGCGACACCAGCCTCGACAGCTGTGCGACGCCCACGCCGAAATCTGCGAACCTGCGCTTGAAGACCTCGAAATGCTGGCGCGCCAGCACCGTTGTCGGGGCTGCAAGCATCACCTGTCGGCCGCTCAAGGCGACAGCCGCGGCCGCGCGAAGGGCCACCTCTGTCTTGCCGTAGCCGACATCGGCGCAGATCAGGCGGTCCATGGGTCGCCCCGAGCGCAGATCGACTAGCACGTCATCAATCGCCCGCGCCTGGTCTTCGGTGACGGGATAGGGGAAACGGCTCGCGAAGCGATCGAACGCCGCCCTGGGGGGCTCGATCGCATCGCAGGTGCGGCCGGCCTTCTCCTTGGCCAGGGCCACCAGGGAGGCGGCGGCCTCGTCGATCTGTGCGCTCGCCTCGGCGCGTCGCTTAGGCCATGCGTCGCCTTTAAGCCGATCAAGGGCGACAGCCGAAGCCTCGGCGCCGTAGCGCCAGATGCGTCCGATTTCCTCGATCGGCGCCAACAGACTGTCGCCGCCCTTGTACTCCAGCTGCACCGTGTCGCGCGGCGCGCCATCGACATCGATCGTTCTCACATCGCGCAGCACACCCAAGCCATGGTCCTCATGCAGGACCACATCTCCCAGCTGCAGTTCCTGCTCAAGCTCCAGGGCGCTTGCCGAACCGCCTTGGCGCGCGGCGAGCCGTCCACCAAAGACGTCGCTTGCGCAGATCAGCACAAGGCCGGCTTGCGCGTCGATGAAACCGGCGTCGGCGTCGACATTCAGGCTCATAAGCTCGCCCGGCGCCGCAGCAAGGGCCTGGGCCCAATCGGCGATGGGGCGGGCGATCAGACCCGGCCCTCGCTGCAGCGCGCGGGCCATGAGCTTCACCTCGTGT
Source organism: Caulobacter sp. 73W (assembly GCF_041021955.1). Classification (GTDB taxonomy): domain Bacteria; phylum Pseudomonadota; class Alphaproteobacteria; order Caulobacterales; family Caulobacteraceae; genus Caulobacter. Next base: position 1,846,813 of record NZ_CP158375.1, on the reverse strand, counting down.
TCAAGGCCGCCAATAACCACCCGTCGCCCAGCCTCTCGCGCTTGGACAACGAAGGCGCCCAGCGCTTTGCTCGCATTGCGCCGTCCGCCAAGCGGCGGCAACGGCTCCAGCCGGGCGGCCACAGCCTGCGGGCCTGTCCAATGCTCAAACCCCGCTTCGAGCTCATCTTGGCCAAGATACAGACCTTCGGGCGGCGATGCCGTCTGCGACGTCGCAAGTGCGCGACGCGCCTCGAACGCCTCAGAGACATGTCGGTCGGCTTCCTCAAGCCTTTGTCGCGCTTTCGGATCGAGACTGTATTGGGCTTTGGGTATGAGATCGAAGAGCGTCTGCAGGGCGCCATAGTGCTGGGCCAGGCCATGCTCTCGGCCCGCGGGGCGAGGCTCGCCGGCGTCGGCTTCTTTCGTTTCTTGCGGGCTCTGCGACGGTTCTATCCATTCGCTCGCGGGACCCACGCGAAGGTCGGCGAGCGTGTCGATCGTGCGCTGTGATAGCGGATCGTAGGGACTGATCTCCTCGATGACGTCGCCCTCGCCCAGGCGCAACCGCACCGGCAATGCGGCGTCCGCCGGGAAGATATCGACGACTGAGCCAAGGATCGCCACCTCGCCTGGCTCATCGATCCGATCGTCCGTCACATAGCCGACGCGGCGGCAATACTGGGTGAGCTGCGCACGGTCGATCGCCTGTCCGACGCGGAGCAACACGAAGGCGTCTTCAAGGGCGCTGTTGGGCGCCAGCCGTTGAATGAGCGCTTCAGGCGAGACGATGACGACACGGTCCTTGGCGGTGGTCGTCGCCAAGATCTCCAATACCGCCATGCGCCGGCCCATGATGTCGCGCGATGGCGAAGCGCGATCGTAAGGCAGGCAGTCCCACGGCGGCAGGACCAGGACCTGCGCTTGGGGCGTAAAGCCGCGCAAAGCTCTTGCGATCTCCTCGGCCCGCCGCTCGCTGGACGCCACATGGACTTGGGTTGCGGTCTTGCGCGATCGCGCCGACAGTTCAGCCGCGATCGCCGAGCATGGCGGCTGGGCGGATGCGGGCGTCTTGACCTCGGGCGGCGCCGCCCCAGGCGTGAGAATTTCACCGGCGACAGCCGGCTCGGACTTTCTGGCCTGGGGCATGAAGGGCCTCCCTCACCCAGCAAACCCTGGAGGTCGAACCTCAGTTGCAGAGCGATCGCTCGCTGGAGGTTTCTTTTTTAGGCGCGTGGCGACGTCGCCGCCGCGCGGAAGCCTCAGTGCTTTTGTGCAATGGCGTCGCTTGCATGCGCGCCTGCGCTCACCGAAAGGAAAGATGGGGAATGGGGAGAATAGCGTGAGCAACAGTTCCGATCTTGAGCCGCTCGATAGCGAGGAAGCTGCGCGACGCCTGGTGGAAGCGTTCCCGGCCGAGGCTCTGGAGGATGTGTATCACCGCGCGCTCGACGCTTCGGAAATCTGCCTGGCGTTGGGACGCAGCGCATACGCCCAGCTGATGCGCGACGCCGCAGACCGCATTCGCCGCCTCTCGCTGCACTGACCTTCACATTTTACGGGCCAGATTGACCGGCCGGCTTGATGAACGCCACCTCCGGTCCCAAGGGCGCGCCCTCTGCTTTGAGGATGTGCAGACGAACGCCGCTTCGTTGTCATCCGAGCAAGGCCTTGGCCGATTGGCGTTGCTGCTCTTGCGGCGCGGTGTCCCTAGGGCGAAGCTTGGTCATACGATCCAAGGATGGCTCTATGGCTCAATTGACCCGCCAGCAGCTCTTGCGTGCCATGACCGCCCTTGGGGCCGGGGCGGCGGCTCATGGCCGTGCGCTGGCGAGTCAGGCCTCCGCGGCGGCGCGCACCCTTATCAAAGGCGCCGACGTAATCACCATGGACCCAGCCCAAGGTGAGCTGTCTACCGTCGACGTGCTGATCGACCATGGCAAGATCGCCGCTATCGGCAGGGGTTTGTCGGCTGCAGGCGCCCACGTTGTCGACGCGTCGGGGATGATTTTGATGCCCGGCATGGCCGACGGTCACCGTCACATCTGGCAATGCGTGGAAGCAGGGCGCGTGGTGAAGACCAACCATCGCGACTTCTCAGCCAACTACCAGATCTGGAAGATGAAATGGATGCCCTGCGCTACGGCGGAGGACCATGAGTTCATCGCCTATTACGGCGGGCTGCAGGCCATCGACAGCGGAGTGACCGCCCTCATCGACCACGCCCATGGCCAGCACACGGCCGACCGCACCATGGCTGCGGCGCGGGGGCTGAAGTCTTCCGGCGTGAGCGGCTGGTACGCCCACCAGGTCAGCCACACGATCGACTACGGCCCCGGGGATACCCTGCCCCTGGCGCACGCCAGCAAGCAGGCCGGCGCCTTCACCGACGCCTCTCACTGGGACGCCATGCGTCGTCTGCGCGCCGAGGTGTTCAACGGCTCATCGGATCTGCTGCAGCTGGGCATGGCGCTCAGCGTCGGCTCGCAGGGCCAGCCCATCGAGCGGGTCAAGGCCGAGGAGTTCATCCCCAGCCGCCGCTTGGGCGTCGGCCTGATCACCTTCCACGCCAACCGCATACCGCCCTATCCGGCGGGGCGGTTCGGGCATCGGGGGCTCGGCATCCGCGACCTGCATGAGGCAGGGCTTCTGGCCGATGACGTCCACTGCTCGCACGGGGTGGGGCTGTCGGACGACGAGCTTGGCCTGATGCGGCAGAGCGGCGCCATGCTGTGCGCCACCTGCATGGCCGAGACCTTCCCCAGAAACGCCCAGGCCCGGCGCGATCCGGCCATGGCCAGGGGACGCAAGGCGGGGGTGCGCACCGGCATCGGCATCGATGCGCCCCTGGCCATGACCAGCGACTACTTCGAGCACATCCGCGCATCCTACTATCTGATGTCGCAGCACGAGGAGAGCGCGGCCATCGTCGCCGACTACACCTCCACAGACCTGCTCGATGTGGCGACGCGGGCCGGCTACGACGCCATCAACCTGGGCGGCGTCGCAGGCCAGGTGAAGGTGGGGCAAAGGGCGGACCTGGTCCTGCTTTCAACCGACCGGCCGGGCTTCCCGACGGCGGGCGGCCTGGCCGACCGGGTCGTCAACTACGCCGCGCGATCAGACATCGACAGCGTCTGGGTGGCGGGCCGTCTGCGCAAGAGCGGCGGGCGGATGATCGGCGTCGACTGGAAGGCCATGAACGCCAGGCTGCGGACGATCCAGGAGCGCATCCACCAGCAGGCCCGGACCATCACCTTCGTCTAGCGACTATGCTAGCGTTGGTAGCTGATCTGGCGCTTTTGCATCAGGTCCGCCTTGCTGATGTCCTCGACAAAGCATTTGGGGGCGAACACAGCGCCTCGGCTATAGGCGCTCTTGGCCCCGCATCGTCCGCCATTGGGTGCGATGCTGTAGGGGCAAGGGCAGGGCGCCGGATAGGCGGCGATCCCGTCGGCGATGATCTGCTTGCGAAGCGCCGTGTCGCTCAAGGCCACGGGCGATTGCGCGACGGCGGGCGCCGCCATGAGGCCAAGCGCCAATACGACGCCAAGCGTGAGCTTCTTGGATGACCGCATTTCTCTCCCCCCGGAGCAGCGATTGTCTTTGTTATGTCATCAAGGAGCTCATGGTTAAGTTCTGTTGTAAAGCGGCTTCGATGTCCGCCCCCTTCGTCACCTCAGCTCGCTGATGCGGTCGTAGAGCGGCCGGGGGATGCGTACGCCTTGCGCCAGCGACCGGGCCCGGGCGGCGTAGCGCCTCTCCGACGGCAGGCGGGCGCCCTGTTCGCCAAAGGCGTTCAGCAGGGCTTCGGCGCTGTCGACGCTGGACTGCGCGGCGTCGCCGGCCAGCAGCTTGGGATCGAAGGCGATGATCAGTTCGCCGTGGCAGGGGGCGGCCTTGGCCTCGTCGTCGAATTCCAGCGACTGCGTGCTGGTCATGTCGCCGATCAGCGGGCCGGCGAGCAGTTCGATCATGGTCGAGAGGGCCGATCCCTTGTGGCCGCCGAAGGTCAGCATGGCGCCGTCGAGGGCTTCACGCGCGCTGGTGGTCGGCCGACCTTCGGAGTCGAGGCCCCAGCCTTCCGGGATGGGCTTGCCCGCCATGTCGTGCAGGGAAAGATCGCCCCGCGCCACAGCGCTGGTGGCGAAGTCGAAGACGTAAGGATGCGCGCCGGGGCGCGGCCAGCCAAACGCGATAGGGTTGGTGCCGAGCAGGCCGCTCTTGCCGCCCGCCGGGGCGACCCAGCCGTGGCTTGGGGTCACGGCGATGGCGGCGAGGCCATGATCGGTGAGCCGTTCGATCTCCGGCCACAGGGCCGAGAAGTGGAAGCAGTTGTTGATCGCCAGAATGGCCACGCCCATGGCCTTGGCCTTCTCGACCAGCTGGGGGATCGCCGCCACGAAGGCGGGAATCGAGTAGCCGAAGTCGGCGTCCGCGCGCAGGAAAGCCGGCGTGACGCTGGTGATCGTCGGCTTGGCCTGCTTGTTGAAACGCGGCGAGTTGATGGTCAGCACGCAGCCGGGCAGGCGATAGACCCCGTGCGAGGCGCAGGCGTCGCGCTCCCCGGCGGTGATCGTGCGGGCGATGCAGTCGGCCGTTTCAGGCGACAGGCCCGCCTTCTCCAGGACCTCGGCGCAGACCGCCTGGACCTCGTCGACAGAGAGCACCACCACATCGTCGTCTGAAAACACGCCACAAACTCCAGATAATCGTATACGATATTGAAGCGGGTGGCGGCGTTTAAATCAAGCCGCGATGGTTGCGGCCTGGCATCAGGCGCGGGAGCCGTCGCTCTGCTCACAATCCCTGTCGGCCAGAGAGGCTGGGGAACTTCATCAACGGCGAAGCCATTCTCGGCGGCGCCGCCGACAGCCTTTCGTGAACGATGACCGTGTCTAGCGCGCGCCTAAAGAGTAATGTCATTCGCGGGCGGGTCGCCGCAATCGCTTTGGAGGCCAAATGCCGAAGCAAGACGCTCGGGAAGTGCTTATTGCGGTAGAGCCTCGATTTGAATCCGCCGCGCTGGCACACGCTTGGTGCTCGAAACAGGCGCTCCCGGGCTTTTCGGGTCAAACGGCGGCGCAACTGGCTCGTAACGGACGGGTCGATGAGGTCCTAGACTACGTCAACGCCGTGGATGCCGGAGTTCACGCTTGAGCGTGACGCCTGACGCCGTTGATCGTCCGCCGCTCACATCCAAGGGTGTGGAGGGCGATCTGTCGAGCGAGCCTGATCGGCGGGCAGGCCCCCCGCGCGAGGCGAATTGGCATAAGGTCTTTGAGGCGCCGGGCGTTGAGCTTGGTGACCGCATTCAACCAGAGCCGCAAGCGCGATAAGTTTGCGCCGAGCGCTTAGTCTCGCGGAGGCGGGACCTTGTCTCGGCCGCCGCTTTTGGGGGTCTGACCGCAGCGGGCGAACGCCTCGCCGATCCGTGCCAAGTTTCTTGCGTGCTCTGGGCTTGGCATAGAACTGCGACGCCTTTTTTGAGGACCCCATAGACCTCTTCCGGGGCCGCGGGCTGGACAACGTCTCGAGCCTGATATCAAAACGGAGCCGTCGGTTCGACCGGCCAAGCGTCAAGCGACTGGACTATCGCACCCTCGCCCCGAGCGCTAAGCGTCCATCTCAATTTGCCTTCACCCCTGAAGAAGCGACTCGTGAGCGTCCGGGTCCCGTCAGCGGCGAACACCTCGACTATCGAGCGATCCACCACAAGCCGAAGCGTTATGGGATCGTCGCTGCTTGGGACCGTTGCGAGGTTGCGATCAGCAAAGCTGTCGTGGAAATGCGGCCCTGCACGCGTTCGATCAACCCAAACCTCGCGAGTCTGCGGGGTATAGCCAACTACTAGGGCGTAGCCCTGCTCGTCGGTCAGGCTGACCGCTACCTCAGAGCTCTTGCCGGGGTCGAAGGTAAGGATCATGTCCACACTGTCGCCCAAGCGTATCTCTCGCGGACGGTCGGACAGTGCGACATTGCGAAGTCGGGTGGGTTTGCCGCGGCGGCGCTCCAACTCGCCAACCGGTGCTTGAGCCAGGCGCCAGTCGGCGCCTTCACGGCGCAGCGTGACGGTTCTCGGCAAGGTCATCAGCCCCCGTGCAGGATAGGTGGGCATGGCCCGCGAGTAGCGAAGATCGGTGGCCCAGGCGATCCAGATGCGGCGCCCATCAGGGACGTCGCTCCACGACTGGCTGGCATAGAAATCCGCCCCTAAGTCCTGCCAGTGAGGCGCGTCGTTCCACCCCGGCTCCAGGGTGAACTTGCGGCCGTCAAAGGCGCCGACGAAATACTGGCCGCCGGATCCGCCATCCTGGGCGCCGCTGCCCTGGCTGACCGCCAGCACCCATCTGCGCTCACCAGGCTTGCCGTTCTCCACTGGCAGCTCAAAGAGATCGGGGCATTCCCAGTTGTGGCTCTTGGCGGATGGGGTCGGGCCAAAATCGCTTTCGTGTTTCCAGGTTTTCAGGTCGGGCGATGAATAGAAGGCCACCTTCTTCTCCACGGCCTTCGTCACCGCCATCACCCAGCGCATCGTGCCTTCGTGCCAGAAGACCTTGGGGTCGCGAAAATCGGTCGAGCCGATATCGATCACCTTGCCATGTCGGGTGAACGTACGGCCGCGATCGTTGCTGTAAGCCACGAATTGAGACTGGTTGCCGGTCTTCGGATCGTGGCCCGTATAGATCGCCACCATCGCCGGCGCCCCGTCGCGTCCGAAGCCCGAGGTGTTCTTCCAGTCGATCACGGCGCTGCCTGAGAAGGCCATGACTTCGGTCTCAGGAATGGCGATAGGCAGGTGACGCCAGCTGATCAGGTCGGCGCTGACGGCGTGTCCCCAGCTCATATGCCCCCAGCGGTCGCCATGGGGATTGTACTGGTAAAACAGATGATACTCGCCGTCGTAGAAGACCAGGCCGTTGGGGTCGTTCATCCAATTGCGCTCCGGCGCAAAATGGATTCTTGGGCGAGGGTCGGCGAGCGGCCATTGCGCAGCAGCGGGCTGGCACCACAGCAAGATCGACAACAAGAGCAATGCGCGGCCCATGTGAAGGTCCATATCGTGTCGGAAGGGTCGAACGCTGCTAGAGCGCCATGCGGGCCTGAAGTTGTTCACGGTGACTGGTGAAGTCAGCTTGAGCCTTGCGGATCATGTCCAATCGGGTGACCTCCAGCAGATCATCAACGACGCGCTTTAGATGGCCCCGCATGGCCTCGCGCGCTCGGTGCGGCTGGCGCGACGCCAAAGCCTCGACGATGGCGCGGTGCTCGCTCGCCCTTGGCGCGACGCCGCCGCTATGGGCTTGGGCGAACATGTGAGCGCAAAGCGGCGAGCCTTCGCGCACATTCCACAGCATCTCTACTGTAGAGACGATCAGCGAGTTCGCCGTGGCCCGCGCGATGGCCAGATGAAAGCGGCGGTCCGCGTCAAAGGCCTCAGAGGTCCTATCCGAGCGCTCCATCTGCTCGACCATCGTGTAGAGCTCGGAAAGCTGAGATGGGTCTATCGACTGGGCCGCGAGCGCCGCAGCTTCGCCCTCGAACAGAATCCTGGCCTCCATGAGTTCGAACGCCCCGACGTCTAGATCCGGGCCGGCCTGAGGAGGCTCGGCGCCGGCTGCGTTCACGTAGATTCCCGAACCTTGCCGTGCGCCAACCAAGCCGCGGATCTCCAGCGCGATCATCGCTTCTCGGATCGTCGGCCGACTGACTCCGAACTCATCGGCCAGATCGCGCTCGGCCGGCAGACGTGAGCCGGGACCATAGCGGCCTTCAGCGATCGCCTTTGCGATCTGAGAGGCGATCTGCTGATAGAGCTTGGCGCCGGTCCGGGGCGCGGTCGGCGGGCCTTCGTTGCGCGCGGACGTCTTCATGAGACCCCTCTTGGCATCAGTTGAACCAGTCCAGCGGGATCGCTTCACCCATCACCGCCTCGCCGACTCCATCAGGGTGGAGGTTGTCACCCCGCTGCAAGGCCGGGTTGAGGCGCTTTGGGTTGGTCGGGTCGGCCATGACCTTCTCCATGTCGAAGACGCCGTCGAAGGAGCCTGAGGTTCGGATCCAGTCGTTGACCTGCATCCGCAGCGCCTCGCCGGCCGCCGTGTAGTAGTTGGCGCCTTCAAATGGCAGGATGGTTAGAGCCATGACCTTCACGCCACGCTCGTGCGCACGGGCGATCAGTTGTTCGTAGCCGGAGATGAGCTGCTCGGCTGTGGTGACCGGTCCTTTGGAGCCGTCTGGGCGCACGCGGCCCGATTGGCCGATGTCGTTTATGCCTTCGAGCACGATCACGTGGCTGACCCCAGTCTGGCTGAGGACATCGCGCGTGAACCGATCAATGGCGGTCGGGCCAGATCCGCCGGCCAGCAGGCGGTTGCCGCTGATCGCTTGGGTCACGACCACGTGCGGTTTGCCCGCCGCGGCCAGTCTGCGGCCCAATAGGTCGCCCCATCGGCAGATCGGCGTCGCATCGTTGGCGCAGCCGGTATTGTCGGTGATCGAGTTGCCGTAAGCGACGACAACAGGGCGGGCCGGTCCGGCCACCTCGACAGAGGCGAGCAGCGGGCGATTGTCAGAGCGAGCGACTGGCTCGAACGGCGTGGCCGTGAAATCGCCGGGAGCCGAGATCGCCGTCTTTGCGCCGCCGGCTCCATGGACCGTATTTAGGGCGGTTCGTTCTGGGAGGAACAAAGATACCTCGACAAGGTCAAAGGCCCGCACCGCTAGAGGGACGGCGTCACTGACTCCGCCGCCCTCGAGCGGGAGGACGCTCGTTGGTGCGCCGTTGAATGTCACCGGAACCGACGGGCCATCAGCGATGCGCACGCTTGCCGCGCCGATCTTGAGGGGCAGCCCAAACTCATTCGAGAGCCGGAGCCGCAAACTGTCGCCGCTCGCTGCGATGCGGACTGTGAAGCGGATCGTCGCGTTCTCCACGAGGACCTGCCCTCGTCCGGCGGCGGCCCACATGCTGGCTGTCCACGCGGGCGTCCATACGGTCGGCGTCGGCGTCGGCGCGGCTGCGGCGGTTCCTAGGAGCAGGGCAGAGCACGCAGTCCTAATAATGAGGCCCAAGGCGGGGTTCCTCGATGCTCTCAAAACGTCCCTCCCAGGCTTCGAACTCGCCCGACCAATATCAAACTTGTCAGGCCATTTAAATATGATAAATAGGCTTCATAAGAAAGCAGGGTTTGCTGGACGCACCCTTGCAGAAACGGGGGAGAAACAGCGTGATTTTGAAGTCTTACCTGCTCATCGGCGCCTCGGGATTGGCCCTGCTGATGGCGCCCCAGATGGCGTCGGCGCAGAGCGCATCGGCCTCGGCGGCCGCCCAAGACGAGCCGCAGGCCGTCGAAGAGATCGTCGTCCAGGGTTTTCGCGCCAGTTTGGAAACAAGCCAGGCGATCAAGCAAAACTCCGACGAGATGATCGATTCGATCGTCGCCGAAGACATTGGCAAACTGCCGGATGTCACGGGCGCCGAGTCCCTGGCCCGCGTGCCTGGCGTGTCGGTGGAGCGCTCAGGCGGCGAGGCGGCGAGCGTGCGCGTGCGCGGCCTGCCTGATCTGACCACCACCTATAACGGTCGCGAGATCTTCACAGCGGAAGGCCGGTCGGTCGCCCTTCAGGACTTCCCGTCCGGCACCATCGCTCGCTTCGACGTCTATAAGACCGGTGCGGCGAACCTCATTGAAGGCGGCATCGCAGGTCTGATCGATGTGCGCTCACGCAAGCCCTTCGACTTCAAGGGCGCCCGGGTGGCCGGCGGCGTGACCGGGCTGCATTGGCGCCAATCGGACCGCACCGGCTTTGACGCCAACCTGCTGCTGAGCAACCGCTGGGATACGTCGATCGGCGAGATCGGCGTGCTCGTCGAAGGCTTCTACACCGACAACAACTTCGCCGATCCGGGGCGGGTCAACAACCAGACGATCCAGTTGCGGCCAGCCACGGCGACCTTCCCGGGGGCGCGTTATCCGGCCGTCGTCACATTCGAGTATCCCAGCGCGACCCGTTGGCGTCCCGCCGGGCAGGCCGCCGTCCAGTGGCGCCCGAACGAAGCGCTCGAGCTCTACGGCGACTTTCTCTATCAGGGCTTCCGCGGCCGCGGCCGCTCACGGGCGCTGCAAGTCCAGGCGGGCTCCGCGGCGACGATCTCCGACGTGACCTATTGTGAGGGCAGCAGCACGCTGATCTGCGAGATGACCGCCACGGGCGGCAATCCGGTCGGCGCCTATCAGGTCGGCCAATGGTCGGGGACCAACACCTACCAGGGCGGCGGCGGCTTCATCTGGAAGGCGGGGCAGGCGAGGATCAAGGGGGATGTCGCCTACACCGACAGCACCTTCACCTCGACCAATTTCCAGATGAACACCCAGACCAACCAGACCGGCACCCGGATCTTCAACTTTGACGATCAGGACGGCGGCGGAGGCGGTAGCGCCCAGGTTCTCGGGATCAATCTCCTCGACCGCGAGGCATGGCGGATGACGGGATACGCCGAGAACGGCAGCCAGGCCCACGGCACGAGCCTGCAAGGGAGGCTCGACGCCGACATCCCGCTCGAGCTTTCGATTTTCGACATGCTGCAGGTCGGCGTTCGCTACAGCGACCGTGACGCGGAAGTCGAAAACTACAACACCGGCAATATCAACGCCCCGGCGGGCACGCCGGCGCAGTTGGCGGCCCTGCAATTTGCCAACCTGCCGCTGGAGTTCCGCAATGTCCCGGCGGGCTTCAAGGGCGACGACAGCAACCATCCCACCACTTGGCTGTCGGCCACGCGTGAGAGCGTCATCCAGTATATGGACCTGATCCGCACGCTGTCGGGCCGCGCCACGGGCATGCCGCTCCGGGTCCCGCAGTACACCTCCAATGAAGAATCCTACGCAGCCTATGCGCAGGTCCACTACGGGTTCGACCTCGGTTCAGTGCCCGTGGACGGCCAGATCGGCCTTCGCGCAGTGCGCACCAAGACGAGCCTGGATGGCACCGTGACCGTGGGCACGACGACGCCCACGCCTTATTCGCGCTCTAACGAGTACGACGACTTCCTGCCCAACGTCAGCGCCCGCTTCAAGCTGACGCCGGAACTGCAGGCGCGTCTGAGCTTCACTAAGACGCGCACCCGACCCAGCTTTGGGCAGCTCAATCCAACCTTGACCATCGGCGCCACGACCAACTGCACCGATCCGAGCAACCCGGCGACCTGCTTCAGGACCGCCACCGGCGGCAACCCGGACCTGCAGCCCATCGAGTCCAACAACTACGATGCTTCGCTGGAGTACTATTTCTCGCGTTCCGGCTCCGCCACAATCCAGGTGTTCCGCCGCGATGTGGATGGCTTCATCAACAACCGCACGCGAATCATCAACGATCCCGAGCTTGGACCTTTGAACATCAACAGCCCGGAGAACGGCCAGAAGGGCCGGATCCAGGGCGTGGAGGTCGGCTTCCGCACCTTCCTGCGCACCGACTTCCTGCCCAGCTGGACCAACAATCTGGGCGTGCTTGGCAACTACACCTATCTGGACCACGGCTCGGAACTCTCCCAGGCCGTCGCTGCGACGCTGCCGGGGCAGCAGCCGATCACCAACACCTCCAAGCACCTGGCCAACGCCTCGGTGTTCTACGAGGACAAGAAGGTCTCGCTGCGCGCCTCCTACAACTATCGTTCGTGGTTCCAGACCTATGCCGCGGTGACCGACCCGGCCGTGACAGGAACCCAGCCCACTCTGCCCATGCGCGAAGAGGGCCGTGGCGTGGTCGACCTTTCGGGGTCGTTCAACCCGACCCCGCAGGTCAGCGTGTTCTTCAACGTCGCCAACGCCCTGGGCAATCCGGCTCGCAACGCCCGCCAGTTCAACGTGCAGGGCGATAGCTACCCTTGGCAGGTGCGCTACCTGGAGTCGGTTTACCGCATGGGACTGCGCTTCCGTTACTGATCTTCGCCTACCCTGCGACAGGCGCAACTGGGCCGCACGGCATGCCGTGCGGCCCTCTTTGTTTGTGCGGGACTGGGACGACTGCGGCTCAAACGAAAGGGGAGGGCGACCGGGTCGCCCTCCCCTTGATGTGCGGTCCTTGCGGGTGCCTACTTCGCCGCGGCGGGGCCTTCGGGGAAGGCGGCGACGATGGCGTCGTACTCCTTGCGGGTGATCTCGATCATCGAGCCGTGGCGGGTGCCGGCCGGCATGTGGAAGCGGTTCCACCGCTCCACGCCGCTGTTGCCCTGCAGCTGATACCAGGGCCCCTGCAGCCTGGGGGCCTTGGAGACCCCGTAGCTCTGGCCAGCGTACTGCTCGTAGTACATCAGCCAGTCCTTGCCGCTGGGCGAGCGGATCAGGGTCGGCGCTTCGCGGAAGTTGGGGCTGATCGGCGGTCCAGGCATCGGATAGGGGCCGAGCAAGGATGGCGCGCAGCTGACGCGCACCGTCTTGCCGCTGGTCCAGTTGTAGGAGGGGTAGCGCTCGTCCTTGACGACCGCGCAATAGCCTTCGCCCTTGTCGCCGGGTGTGATGAAGGTGTCGATCGTGGCGATGTCCCAATCGAACAGCAGCTTGGGCGGTCCCTCGAAGGTCTTCAGGTCGCTCGACAGCACGTAGAGGGTGCGCTGGCTCGCCCACAGGCGCTCTGGGTCCTCAACCACATGCGGCACGTTCGGCGTGTGCCAGGTCAGCAGGAACTTGCCGGACGGCTTGTCGTAGAACAGCTTGGGCGCGCCCAGAAGCGGCAGGGGATTGGGATGGCCGACGACCTGCGACAGGTCGGGCTCATAGGTGCCGTAGGGGGTCCAGGTGATGAGATCCCTGGAGCTCCAGAAGCGGATCAGGCGGTCGCTGTCGCTGTTGTTGCCCACCAGAATGTAGAGCCCGTCCGGCATGCGCGCGATGGACGGGTGGCCGTGATAGGCGTCGGGCGAGATCGTCGGCTTGCCGCCGTTCAGCCGGCGCCAATGAAGGCCGTCGACGCTGACGGAGTAGTACATCACGCCATACTTCTCGCTGGTCATGTGAGCGAGCAGATAGGCCTTGGCCGGATCGACATAGGGGATCACCGGGGCGCCGGGCGGCGTCTCCACGGGACCCTTCTGCGCTGACGTTTGCGCCATGTTCTGGGCGGGCGCCTGCGCCATGGCGGCGCTTCCCAGCAAGGCGACGGCGGCGAGGCCGCTGAGCAAGGCGTGTCTGAGCGCCATTTCGTTTCCCCTCATTTTTCAGCCGCCCGGCAGGCGTTGCTACGATTGCGGCTAGATTGGTATGATAAATGTTATTAGAGTGAGGATAACGAGACAAGGAGGATCGCATGGGAAGCGCAAAAGGCTTGCAGCGCAGGGCTTTGGTCGGAGGCGCGCTCGCCGCTGGCCTGTTGGCGGCGCCCAGGGTCTCTCTGGCGCGGGCGCCGGCGCCCAAGGAAGCCAAGCTCTTCACCAAGTATTCCGACACCAGCCGGATCGGCCAGCCCTACGCCAAGGACCCCTCGGTGGTCCGCTTCGGCGGGCGGTTCCTGATGTACTATTCGATCCCGCCGGCCCGCGATAACAAGCAGGGCGCAGACGGCTTCCCGACCGGCTGGGCCATCGGCATCGCTCAGAGCCGCGACCTGCGCAAATGGTCCAAGGTCGGCGAGGTGCTCCCGGTCCAGGAGGTCGAGCGCAACGGCATCGCCGCCCCTGGCGCCATCGTCATCGGCGGCAAGGTCCACCTGTTCTACCAGACCTATGGCAACGGCCGGCGCGATGCGATCTGTCACGCGGTGTCCGGCGATGGGCTGACCTTCGACCGTGATCCGGGCAATCCGGTGTTCAGGCCGACCGATGCGGCATGGAGCGCCGGCCGGGCGATCGACGCCGAGGCGTTCGTCCATGGCGACCGGCTGCTGCTCTACTACGCCACGCGCGATCCGGAGATGAAGGTCCAGAAGATCGGCGTGGCGGCAGCGCCGCTGAACTCCAAGTTCACCGCCGGCGACTTCACCAATCTCAGCAAGGACGGCCCGGCGCTGGAGCCGCAGCTCGACTGGGAGCGAAAGTGCATCGAGGCGCCGAGCATCATCCGGCGCGGCGACAAGCTCTATATGTTCTACGCAGGCGGCTACAATAACGAGCCGCAGCAGGTGGGCGTCGCTGTCAGCACCGACGGCGTGAACTGGAAGCGCGTTTCCGACCGGCCGCTGCTGGCCGACGGACCGCCCGGAAGCTGGAACGACTCCGAGTCCGGCCACCCCTGCATCTTCGAGTACCGCGGCCGCACCCTGCTGTTCTTCCAGGGCAACCCGGACCGCGGGAAGACCTGGACGCTGGCCGCCACCGAGATCGGCTGGGGCAAGACCGGCCCGTACCTGAAATAGCGCCCGGGCCGGCGACAAACATAAGAGACTAGAGAGAGGGAAAGCAGGATGGCGATCGTCCGTATTCTGGCCGCGCTGAGCGTCGCGGCGGCGGCTCCGGCCCTGGCGCCTGCGCATGCGCTGGCGCAGCAGGCGGCCCCGGCCGCCGGCTTCGACCTGGTCGTGGGCGGCGTCGCCCCGACGATCTTCATCAGCCAGGGCGACGCCCCGGTGGTCGAGATCGCCGCCCGCGCCTTCGCCGGCGACGTGGAGCGGGTCTCGGGCGTGCGGCCCAAGGTCTCGACGCAGGCTCCTGAGGGACGTCTGGCCATCTTCGCGGGCACCATCGGCGGCTCGCCGCTGATCGACCGCCTGGTCGCCGAAAAGCGCATCGTGGTCGACAAGGTGGCCGGTCAGAGCGAGGCCTACACGATCGCGGTGATCGACAATCCGGCGCCGGGCGTCTCGCGCGCCCTGGTGGTGGCGGGGGCTGACCGGCGCGGAACCGCGTACGGCGTCTTCAAGCTTTCGGAACAGATCGGCGTGTCGCCCTGGGTGTGGTGGGCCGACGCTGCGCCGACCCGCAAGTCGCACCTCACTCTGAGCCCCGACACGATCGTACAGGGCTCGCCGTCCGTGCGTTATCGCGGCATCTTCATCAATGACGAGGACTGGTCGCTGCGCCCCTGGGCGGCCAAGAACGATCCCACCGGCGATGTGGGGCCCGAGACTCACGCCAAGATCTTCGAGCTGCTGCTGCGCCTGCGCGCCAACTTCCTGTGGCCGGCGATGCACAAGGTCACGGCGGCCTTCAACCAGGTGCAGGGCAACGCCGAGATGGCCGATCGCTACGCGATCGTCATGGGCGCCAGCCACGCCGAGCCGATGCTGCGCAACAACGTAGCCGAATGGAATTTCGACGCCCGCGGCGAGTACAATTATCACAAGAATGGGCCGCAGGTTCTCGACTACTGGCGCGAGCGTGTGAAGCTCAACCACAGGTTCGAGAACGTCTATACGGTCGGCATGCGCGGCATCCACGACAGCGCGGTCGAGGCTGGCCGCGGGGTCGATGGGGTCAAGCTGCTGGAGCAGGTGGTTTCCGACCAGCGCGGCCTGCTGCGTGACGTGGGCAAGGATCCCGCGACCGTTCCTCAGGTCTTCGTGCCCTACAAAGAAGTGCTCGACGTCTATCGCAAGGGCATGAAGGTGCCCGACGACGTGACGCTGGGCTGGGTCGACGACAACTATGGCTACATCCGCCAGCTCTCGACCAAGGCCGAACAGAAGCGCTCCGGCGGGGGCGGCGTCTACTACCACATCTCCTACTGGGGCGTGCCCAACGACTACCTGTGGCTCGACACCACGCCGCCGGCCCTGATCGGCGAGGAGATGGGCAAGGCCTACGCCACCAATGCGCGGCGGGTCTGGGTGGTCAATGTCGGCGACATCAAGCCGGGCGAGCGGGGAATGAACTACTTCCTCGACCTGGCCTATGACTACGAGGGCACCGCCAAGCTGGGCCAGCGGGGCTGGCTGAAGAGCTGGGCGGCCGAGACCTTCGAGCCGGAACAGGCCGACGCCATCGCCGGGCTGATGGACGATTATTACCGCCTCAACTTCGCGCGCAAGCCCGAGCACATGGGCTTCAATGACGGTGAGACGACGCCGCGCACGACCCCGTTCTCGCCGGTCGCCTATGGCGACGAGGCCGGCCGCCGCATCGCCGAGTTCCGCGCCTTGGACGAGCGGGCCGAGAAGATCGCCGCCGCCCTGCCCAAGGAAAAGCGCGACGGCTTCTATCACCTGGTGCAGTACCCGGTGCGCGGGGCGGCGATGACCAACATCAAGATCCTCAGCGCCGACCGCAGCTTCCTCTACGCGCACCAGGGTCGCGCAAGCGCCAACCTGCACGCGGACGCCGCCATCGAGGCGTTCCAGCGGACCAAGCAGGCGACCGAGCTCTACAACGCGACGGGCGACGGCAAATGGGCCAAGTTCATGGACGACGCCCCGCGCTTCCAGTCGGTCTTCTATGTACCGCCGGTGGGCCGCGTGACGCCTTCGGCGACGCCGGCGCTCGGCGTGGCGGTTGAAGGCTCAGTTGACGCCTGGTCTGCCCGCCCGGCCAAGGCCGATCAGCCCATCGACTACGCCCTTCGCGCCAGCCGCTGGCATAACGGCCCGGCGCCGGACCGTCTGCCGACCTTCGAGCGGGCGACGGACGGACGCCATTACATCGACGCCTTCAACACCGGCGCCGGCAAGCTCGACATCGACGCCAAGGCCTCGACGCCCTGGATCAAAATCGAGAAGGAAACTCAGCTCGGCGGCGACCAGCGCCTCTGGGTGTCGATCGACTGGCGCAAGCTGAAGGCCAACGAGACGGCCGAAGGCGCGGTCACCATTTCGGCAGCCGGCGAGAGCCGCACGATCAAGGTCGCCGCGCGCAACGTCGCGGCGCCGACCGGGACGCTGGTGGAGGATGGCGGCATCGTCGCGTTCAGCGGCGGCCGCTATACCTCTCTGGCGGGAAGCGGGTGGAGCCGGGCCGCGGAGCTCGGGCGATCGGGCAACGCGCTGATGAGCGATGTGAACCTGCCGAGCGCTGTTGATCCGGCCAAGGCGCCCTATGCCGAATACCGCTTCCGCAGCACCAGCAACGGCAAGGCCAAGCTGCACGCGACCCTGCTGCCCAGCTTCGCGCTAAGCGGCGAACACAAGCTGCGCTACGGTGTCTCGATCAACGGCGGCCCGATCCAGGTGGTCGACGCCGAGGCCAAGAGGGACTGGAGCGACGGGGTGCAGCGCAACGCGATCACCACGACTACTGAGTGGCAGATCGCCAAGAGCGGCGAACAGACGCTGCGGATCTATGCGCTCGATCCCGGCGTCGTGGTCAACTCGCTGGTGGTCGACTTCGGAGGTCTGGCCAAGGCCTATCTGGCGCCGCCCGAAACCATCGCCCGGTAGCGAGCGGCCATGGATTTCACCCGTCGCGCATGGCTTGCAGGCGCCGCCGCCGTTGGGGCGACGGCGGGCCTTCCCGCCTTGGCGGCGCCGGTGGAGCGGTTCGCGATCTGGCCCGGCCCGCCGCCCGGCGGCGAAGGGCTCAGCGTGCGCGACGAGGTGGTCAAGCGCTCGCCGGACGGACCGGCGGACGACATCGCCTGGCCGCACATCGCCACGCCCATGCTCAACGTCGTGCCGGCCCAGCAGCCCAACGGCGGCGCGATCCTTCTGATCCCCGGCGGCGGCTATGCCCGCGTGGCCGTGGGACGTGAGGGATCAGGCATCGCCTGGGCCTTCGCGGCGCGGGGCTATACCGTGTTCGAGCTGCTCTATCGCCTGCCGCGCGACGGCTGGGCGGCGGGACCGGACGTGCCGCTGCAGGACGCGCAGCGCGCCATGCGCCTCATCCGCGCTGGAGCGGGCAAATGGGGGATCGATCCGGCGAGGGTGGCGGCCATCGGCTTCTCGGCTGGGGGGCATCTGACCGCGCGGCTCGCCAGCCGTTCCGATCTGAAGACCTATGACCCCGTGGACGCCGCCGACGCTCAGCCCACGCGCCCAACGGTCGTGGGCCTGTTCTTCCCCGTCATCACCATGACCGAGCCCGCGGCGCACGCCCATTCCAAGAGCGAGCTGCTGCGCGGGGACATATCCCCGGAGCGGGTGACCAGGTTCTCCGCCGAGAATGACCTTCCAGCTGACATGCCGCCGACGTTCGTCGCGCACGCGGCGAACGATCCGGTGGTCAGCCCCGTCAACAGCCTGATGATGTTCGCCGCCCTGCAGGCCGCGAAGATTCCGTCGGAGCTGCATATCTTCGAGAAGGGCGGCCACGGCCTACCCTTGAAAGAGGCGGGCAGGGATCACCCCTGGCCCGGCCTGTTCGAGCGCTTTGCTCGCAATCACGGGATGCAGGCCCCCGCCTAGTGGTCCCGGGCATCCCCGACGCGGGGGACCCCTATCGAGGAAGGCTCGCCGATATCGATCGGGACCAGACCGAACCGCATGCGCCACGGGGCGGTCGGGTCATTGCCGAACATCGTGTACCAGTAGCGCCCCTCTTTATCCTTGAACGCCGTGCCATGGCCGCCGTGCGGCGCGCCCATGCGGCGCTGGCTATAAGGGCCAAGCAACGAGGTCGAGGTCCCATACATCATGTCGTAGGTGCCGTGGGTGCGCAGCGGCCCGTGCCATTCCGCCCCGGTCAGGAAGTAGACGCCGTCCACCTTGATGAGGCCGTTTCCCTCGTAACCCACATGGTCGCCATCGACATCGACCAGCTGGCGAACCGGTCCATCGAAGCCGTCGCGTTTGGCGTTCAGCCTGGCGATGCTGCCGCCGCCCCAGAGGAAGTAGAGGCCGTCCTCATCCTCGAACGGGAAGCCGTCGACGCCCTTGACCAGATAGCTGCCGCAGACATTCTCGTACGGCCCCTCGGCCTTGCCGCTCTTTGAGCGGTAGAGCCAGGTCTTGGCGCCGACGCCGCGCTCCATGACCGACAGGGCCAGGTAGTAGGTCCTGTCACGCTCGACCCACCTGATCTCAGGCGCCCACAGTTCGGCGATGTTGGCGCCGAAGTCGTATCCCATGCCCTCCCAGCGCCAGATGAAGCCGACCTCGTCCCATTGCCTGAGGTCGGCCGAGCGCCAAAGCTTCACCCCGCCGTCGGGCCGGTGGTAGCCGTAGCCGTCCAGCGTGCCGACCAGATAGTAGAAGCCGTCGCCGCCAAGGGTCACTGAAGGGTCCCGCATGGTCTCGGTGGTGACCAGCGGCTTGCGAGCGGCGACCGCGCTGTCCTCGGTGATCGCCGAGGCGGCCTGACGCAGGCGGCCGTCGGGCGCGCGCTCCAGCGCAACGAGGCCGACCTGCTCGCAGAACAGGGCGAAGTTGTCCTCGCACCGTGGATTGTAGGCGGCGGCCAGTCTGCCGTCGTCGAGCCGGACCAACGATCCGCGCCCGGCGTGGGGGACGGCCAGGGCGCGCAGCGTGAACGGGCCGTAGGGCGTTGGCGCCTCGGCGACGAACAGGTCCTCGGCAGCGGTCCGCAGGCGGCCGGTCACCTCGCTGGCGGCCAGGACGTAGCGGTCGCCGTCACGGGCCATCGTCGCGCCGCGCGTCCCGACGTGGGTGCGCGCCGGCCAGTCTTTGCCCGGCGGCGGATGATTGGCGAACAGCGCCGGGTCCGGCTTGAGGAAGCGAGGCGTCTCCGCCAGTTTCCGGAAGCCAGGCTGCAGCCGCGCGATCATTCCGCCGCCCCAGACCAGATAGCCCTCGCCGCCCTTGTCCACGAACAACGAAACATCGGCTGCATCCTCGACCAAACAGGGCGAGGCGGTGAACGCGCCACCGGGGGTCGCGGCGCCGCCCACAGCGATGCGCGCGCAGCCGGTCTTGTCCGAGAAGGCGAGGTAGAGCTTGTCGCCGGCCACGGTCACCGACGGCGCCAGATAGCGTTCGGAGATGTCGCCTGGCGTTATGTCGTCGCCTGAGATCTTGGCCGGGCCGATCCGTGACTATGCCGCGCCGTCCCGCGACGTCCACAGCTCGACCCCATGCCGCGTCCCGATGCGCAGGGAGGTTCCGGTCAGGATCCATCCGCCGTCAGGCAGGCGCGCGATGGAGGCGTCGCCGATCGGCCGCTCGCTGAAGATCGGTTTGACCGGCCTGGCGTCGACGGCCGGCATGACGGTGGCGTTCCCGTCCATCGACGGGTGGTCGGCGAAGATGTCGTCGGCCACCGCCTTCTTCATCGGAACTTGCGAGGGCGGCGTTTGCGCGGCGGTGGCGGCCAGGGCCAGGCTGGAGAGCAGGGCGGCCAGGGTCATGCTTGTCATTTCCCTTGCAGGGCTCGGAAGTCGTCGATCCAGGCGTAGTTGAACGCGGCGGAGCCGTCGGGATTCCTGGCGACCGTCGTCGGCGCATAGACGCTGTTGAGCAGCCACGGCGCCGTGTTGGGTCCGAAGTTCCGGCCCATCGATGCGCCTTGCTTGAAGCCATAGGTGGCGACGGCAAGGCGGCCGCTGTCCCGGAAGATCCGCATCTGGTCGCGCAGGTAGTGCTTGCGGGTCTCGAACCACGGGCTCAGCCGCAGAAACTCATCCCACTTGGCCTTCGGGTAGGGCGCTTCGAGCGCGGCCCGGATGACCTGCCAGTTCCGCGTATCGCGCGGCAGGCCGTACTGGTCGGCGAAGGCGGCCGGGATCGGCTCTCTCAGGTGCTGCTGCCACCAGCGGACGATGGAGAACTCGGTGGCGATGAAGGTCTGGTCGGGACGCATGCGCGGCACGACGTAGTCGACGAAGACCTTCGAGCCTTCGATGCTGGGCAGATGCGGGTGGATGTCGACACCGGCGATCTGCGGCGTTGTCCTGACGAACGTCATCCAGCGCTCGGTGGAGGCGGTGCGGTTCTCCGCCAGGTCGATGCGGTTCAGGGCGCCCATGTAGAGGCGTGTCCGGCAGTCGGCGGGGCAGTAAAGCCGCCTGTAACGGATCGCCCGTTCCGCCAGCGCCTCGTAGTAGGCGTTGAGGTCCAGGTCGCGATCTTCGCGCCGGCTCTCGATGTAGGGCTCGTTGCCGATCACCAGCATGTCGACCTTGCCCATCACCAGGGGCAGGGTCTCATCCAGCCAGCGCAGCTCTTGTCGCATCTCCGGGCTGCCCGGCTTGGGGAAGTCCTGCCGGTTGCGCGGGAACTTGAGCGACAGGATCGTGCCGTAGCCTCGCTGGCCCGCCGCCAGGATGGTCCGCACGGCGCCGTGCGCGGCGGCCGGGGTCTGATCCAGCTGCGGCATGGTCAGGAACAGGCGCACCCAATGGGCGTCCGCCTTTTCCAGGTCGCGGTAGTCAACGTCCTCGTAGTGCTCGTTGTAGTTGGCGCCGAGCGCGGCCTGCGCCCTGCCGGATGCGGGCAGCAAACTCGCCGCCGCGCACAGCGCGATCATCCACGCGCGTATCCTGTTTTGGCCCCTTGCCGCCGCCGTCATTTGGCGTTGGCCAGTCGGCGCATCGGCAGGGGCTTGGGCTGGGCGTCGAGATAGCGCTCTAGCTCGGCGCGCACCTTGGGCAGGGCGTCCGACATGTTGCGGGTCTCGCCAGGGTCGGCCTGCAGGTCATAGAGCTCGTAGATCTGCTGCCCGCCCGCGTCGGGGACCCAGCGCACAAGCCGGTATCGCTCGGTGCGGATCGCCTGGCCGATCCGGCCGGGGCGATTGTAGGCGTGATAGGCGTAAGGCCTCAGCACGCGCGCCGGATCGCGCAAGGCGGCGGTCAGGTCGACGCCGTCGATGGGCTGCATCCCCTTCGGCAGCTTCAGGCCCGCCAGGTTCACCAAGGTTGGATAGACGTTGACCGTCTCGGCGATCTGCGCCGGGGCCTGCCCCGCACGCCCCGCGCCGGGCCCAGCGATAATCAGGGGCTGGCGCACCGCCTGCTCGAAATTGGTGTGCTTGGTCCAGATCCCGTGGTCGCCCAGGTGCCAGCCGTGATCACCCCATAGGACGACGATGGTGTCCTTGGCCAACCCTTCGCGATCAAGCGCGTCGAGCACCTTGCCGATCTGCGCGTCGACATAGGTCACCCCGGCGTAATAGCCGTGGATCAGCTTGCGCTTGAGGTCCTGCGGATAGTTCGCCGCGTCGCCCTTTGGCGGCACCGGCGTATAGGCGGTGATCTCGCCGCCGACCTTGCCGGCGAGGGCCGGCGCGCCATCGGGCAGGCGTTCGAACTCCGGCATTGGCAGCTTGGCCGGGTCGTACATATCCCAGTAGCGCTTGGGCACCGAGAACGGCAGGTGCGGGCGCGCGAAACCTACGGCCAGGAAGAACGGCTCGCCGGAGCTCTTGAGCTCGCCCAGCCGCTTGGCGGCGCGGGCGGCGGTGCGGCCGTCCGCATAGGCGTCGTCGGCGACGTCGGGACTTTCCCACGCCGCGCCGCGGCCCAGTGTGGCGGCGTAGCGCCACACGTCGCCCTCCACCGGAACCTCGTTGAACAGCGCCTCTTCCCGGGTCGGCTTTCCCCCGGTGCTGGCCTGTTCGAGATACTCGACGACGTGGTCCTTGACCGGCGGGGCGGACCAGCTGGCCGGATCGTCATGGGTGTTGTGGCCGACGTGGAAGACCTTGCCGTAGCTCTCGGCGACGTAGCCCTGGTTCTTGAACAGCTGCGGCAGTGTGACGGCGTTGGGGATGTAGTCGCGCAGATCCATCCCGAACTCGTAGATGCCGCTGGAGGTCGAGCGCCGGCTGGTCATCAGGTTGATGCGGCTCGGGGCGCAGACCGCCTGGTTGGCGTAAGCGTGCTCGAACCGGCTGCCGCGCGCCGCCAGTCTGTCGATATTCGGGCTGATCGCGGTAGAGTCGCCGAAGGACCGCAGCGTCGGCTTCAGGTCATCGATCATGATGAGCAGGACGTTGGGCCGCTTGGGGGCGGCGATGGCGGCTGACGGCGCGACGCCCATCAGCGCGGTCGCCGCCAGAAGGCTCAAGGTCCGTTTGGCGATGGATGATAGGCGCATGATCGATGCTCGAATGACGTTGCTTATAAATCATATAATTTATAAGCGAGGCAAATGGCGCTGTCCGCTGACGGGGATAGCGTAGCGTCCTGGGAGGAATGATCGATGAAACGTCTGCTGCTTCTCGCCGGCGCGAGCCTGATGCTCTGCGCCGCGTCTGTCGCCGACGCGCGCGACATGTGGACCAAGGAGCAGGCCGCCACCTGGTACGCCAGGCAGCCCTGGATGGTCGGCGCCAACTATAACAACCGCAGCGCCATCAATCAGTTCGAGATGTGGCAGGCCGATACGTTCAATCCGGGCGAGATCGACCAGGAGCTCGGCTGGGCGTCCGCCATGGGCATGAACATCATGCGCGTCTACCTGCACAACATGCTTTGGGAGGAGGATGCGCCCGGACTCAAGCGGCGCATGGAGACCTTCCTGCAGATCGCCGACAAGCACGACATCCGCATCATGTTCGTCCTGTTCGACAGCTGCTGGGACCCGGACCCGAGGTCCGGCCCGCAGCGGCCGCCGATCCCGGGGATTCACAATTCGGGCTGGGCTCAGGCGCCCGGCGCGGCGCGCCTCGCCGACAAGAGCCAGTACGGCAAGCTGGAAGCCTATGTGAAGGACATCGTCGGCCACTTCGCCAAGGATAAGCGCATCGCGGTCTGGGACGTGTGGAACGAGCCTAACAACAGCGGCGGCAGCATGGGCTTCTATAAGGCGACGCCCAACAAGAAGGAGCTGGTCGCCGGCCTGCTCGGCCCGGTGTTCGAATGGGCGCGCAGCGCCGAGCCGACCCAGCCCCTGACCAGCGGCCTTTGGGTCGGCAATGACTGGGACAAGCCTGAGAAGCTGGATGCGGTGGAGAAGATCCAGATCGCCCAGTCGGACGTGATGAGTTTCCACGACTATGGTTGGCCCGAACAGTTCGAGCGGCGGGCCAAACAGATGATGAGCTATGGACGCCCGGTCCTGGCCACCGAGTACATGGCCCGCGGCAACGGCTCGACCTTCGACGGCTCGCTGCCCCTGGGCAAGAAGTACAAGATCGCGATGATCAATTGGGGCTTCGTCGATGGTAAGTCCCAGACGCGCATGCCGTGGGACAGCTGGAAGAAGCCCTACACCTTCGACGAGCCGACCCTGTGGTTCCACGAGGTCCTGCGCGCCGACGGCAAGCCCTATCGCCCGGCCGAGGTCGAGCTGATCAAGCGTTTGACCAGCGAGGCCAACGGCCCTCGGCGATGAAGGCGCTCGGGGAACAGCGCTTCGAAAGGATGATCCGCATTCAGGGCGGCGCATTCCTGATGGGATCGGAGCGCAATTACCCCGAAGAGGCGCCGACACGTCGCGTGAAGGTGGACAAGTTCTGGATCGACCAGGGGCCGGTGACCAACGCGCAGTTCGCCGCCTTCGTGGCGGACACGGGTTATCGCACCTTCGCCGAACTGGCGCCTGATCCGGCCCACTACCCCGACCTTGATCCAGCGATGGCGATCCCGGGCTCCGCCGTCTTTCAGCCGACGGATGGGCCGGTTGAGCTGGACGACCACACCCAGTGGTGGGCCTTCACGCCGGGCGCCGACTGGCGGCATCCAGCCGGGCCGGACAGCGACATCTTCGACCTCGACGACCACCCCGTGGTGCAGGTCGCCTATGCCGACGCCCTGGCCTACGCCAAGTGGGCGGGCAAGACCCTGCCGACCGAAGCCGAATGGGAGTTCGCCGCGCGGGGCGGGCTGGAGGGCCGTGAGTTCGCCTGGGGTGACGAACTGGCGCCGGATGGCGCCATGCTGGCCAACTACTGGCAAGGCCGGTTTCCCTTCGCCAGCCAGAAGGCGGATGGAGGCTACCGCACGACGTCGGTCGGCGCCTTCCCCGCCAACGGCTACGGTCTGCACGACATGATCGGAAATGTCTGGGAGTGGACGCGCGACTGGTACGGCGCGCCCAAGGGCGCTCCTACCAAGGCTTGCTGCGCCATCGACAATCCGCGCGGCGCCCAGCAGCGCGAGAGCCTCGATCCGGACGACCCCCAGCGTACCGGGCGCAAGGTGATCAAGGGCGGATCACACCTATGCGCGCCCAACTACTGCCGGCGCTACCGGCCCGCCGCGCGCCACCCGCAGGCGATCGACAGCCCCACCAGCCATATCGGCTTTCGCTGCGTTGTCCGTGCCTGAGGTGTTTATCAAGGATCTTAATGAGAGCTTTGATAACGTTAGAATTAAGCTCAGTGCTAACGTTAGCACTCGCTATCTTGCGATATTAAGTTGAACTTAATGACCGTGATGGGCATTATGTGCCCGCTGATGGCGATGAAAAACAGCGCCCTGCCTCTCTCGGGAGGTTCCGCGGCTCGCGGAGGTAAGAGGTTTTCGCGCAATGGCCCTCCCTTCGGGGAGGGCTATTATTTTGGCCGCTTAATCGGTTTTCCCGCGGCGGTATTTCCGATGACCGTGGCGAAGGTCACCTGCGGCAAACGCATGTTTAGCGTCGGCTTATGATGAGCGCTGCGTACATCGACGATGACGTGAAGCCCTGGCGTGCGAGCTTTGATGGCGTTGAAGTAGATAGCGTACGGCCCATCTAATCCGGGGATCGTTGCTGGAATAACCCACGGCGTCTGGTTATTAAATCTAACCTTCCCGACAGAAGCGTTGCGGATCAGCTGTTCCAAATGCTGAGAATGGCCGTACCGGATCGGGCAAAAAGCTCTCGCTTCACTTCCCTCCTGATGTTTGTGGTCGGGCGCGTCGGTGTCACACCACTCTCTTGTAAAGGTGTGACAAGTAAACGTAACCCGCACGTTGTATGTCGGACTGCCGGGCGCCTTTGGCGTGACCTGCATCGTGAACGGATCAAGATGGCAAAGGTCGTATTCGACGCCGCCAAAGGTTCTCTTCCCCCAACTCACGATCACCGCCCAAACGCCTGCGCGTCCTTCAAGGCGATCGCGCTTTAAGGTTGCGTTTCTAAACGCAAATCGTCGTCAACGAAAGTTCACGGAGCAATGTCTGTGGCAAGCGTTGGCCGCAAATAGCGCCTTCAGAACGCGAACGGGGCGGCCTCCTCGCGCTGACCGACCAGGAAGGCGTCGGCGACCAGTTGCATGGGCCGCAGATCGGCGTCGATCTCGCGCTGTCGGACAAGCTGCGCAAAGCGGCGATAGAGGCGGAGGTATTCCCGGTTGGGTCCGCAGAGCGGCGCTGCGCCCGGCAATTCCAGGCGGCCGCCGCCGTTGCGCAGGCGCAGTTGGCCGACGACCGTGTCGACCTCGATGTCCCAAGTCTGTTCGCCGATCTGGAGGAAGTCGAACTGCGCATCCACCGGAGCGTCGCCTGACTGCAGGGTGATCGTCGCCGCGATCGGCGAGATGCGGTTCTTAGGAATCGACAGGACGGCGCCCGTGACGACCAGCGGCTCGGGCAGGATGCGCGTGGCGATCGACAGGGCGTTGATGCCCGGGTCGAACACGCCGAACCCGCCCGCCGCCAGGATCCAGTCCTGCCCCGGATGCCAATGGCGGATGTCTTCCTTCCACCGGATGCGCACGGCTTCGATGCGCTTGCCCGCAAGCCACTGATGGGCGGCGTCCACCTCGGCGGCTTCGCGTGAATGCCAGGTGGCGAACAGGGCGAGGCCCTTCTCGCGGGCGAGCTGGCGCAGGGTCTCGGCCTCGGAGATGGTCGCGGCCGGCGGCTTCTCCAGCATCAGGTGCTTGCCGGCCTGCAGCACGGTCATCGCCTGCTCGAAGCGTCCCTCCGGGGGCGTGCACAGCGACACCGCCTCGATCTCCGGTCGGGCGGCAAGCATTTCCGCGACCGAGGCGTGGCCCTCGATTCCATCGACCCGGCTATGCGGGCTGGCGGTGGCGCACAGCTCGAACGCGTCGCTTTCGGCCAAGGCCGGAAGGTGCTGATCACGGGCGATCTTGCCGACGCCGACGATGCCGATTTTGACCTTGCTCATCACCTGCTCATTTATACGATATATATGGTTCCTATCCGCCCTGAACTCCATTATCAATGCGGATCTGAAGTCGGCGATCGGCAGGACCGGCAAGGGATCGGCCGTGAATGAAGGGTGGCGCAGTTGGACCAACGGAGTAACGGACCGCGAGGCTTGAGGTCGCGCGCATGGTTCGACAATCCGGAAAATCCGGACATGACCGCCCTCTATGTCGAGCGGTATCTGAACTACGGCATCAGCCTGGAAGAGCTTCAGTCGGGGCGGCCGCTTATCGGCATCGCCCAGACCGGCAGCGATCTTGTGCCCTGCAACCGCCACCACATCGAACTGGCCAAGCGCGTCCGTGAAGGCATCCGCGACGCCGGCGGGATCGCCATCGAGTTTCCGGTCCACCCGATCCAGGAAACCGGCAAGCGTCCGACCGCGGGTCTGGACCGCAACCTGTCCTATCTGAGCTTGGTGGAGTCGCTCTACGGCTACCCGATGGATGGGGTCGTGCTGACGATCGGCTGCGACAAGACCACGCCCGCGGCGCTGATGGCCGCCGCGACGGTGAACATCCCGGCGATCGCGCTGTCGGTCGGACCGATGCTTAACGGCTGGCATAAGGGCCAGCGCACGGGCTCGGGCACGATCGTCTGGCGCGCCCGCGAGATGCTGGCGGCGGGAGAAATCGACTACAAGGGCTTCGTCGAGCTCGTCGCCTCCTCGGCGCCGTCCACCGGCTGGTGCAACACCATGGGCACGGCCACCACAATGAACTCGCTGTGCGAGGCGCTTGGCATGTCGCTGCCCGGCTCGGCGGCGATCCCGGCGCCCTATCGCGACCGGCAGGAGAACGCCTTCCATACCGGCGTACAGATCGTCGAGATGGTCAGGGCCGACCGCAAGCCGTCCGACATCATGACCCGCGAGGCGTTTCTGAACGCCATCCGGGTCAACTCGGCCATCGGCGGGTCGACCAACGCGCCGATCCACCTGAACGCCATCGCCCGCCATGTGGGCGTCGAGCTCAGCCTGGCCGATTGGGAGGCTCACGGCGCCGACGTCCCCCTGGTGGTCAACCTGCAGCCGGCGGGCGCCTATCTAGGCGAGGATTTCTATCGCGCCGGCGGCGTGCCGGCGGTGATGGGCCAGCTGTTGCGCGCAGGTCTGCTGGAGGGCGATGTTGCGACCGCCAACGGCAAGACCGTCGCCGACAATGTCGGTGAAGCCGACACGCTAGACGCCGACGTGATCCGGCCCCTGAGCGATCCGCTGAAGCCGGCCGCCGGTCTCACTGTCCTGTCGGGCAACCTGTTCGACAGCGCGGTGATGAAGCTCAGCGTCATCTCGCCGGAGTTCCGCGCGCGCTATCTCGACAACCCTGACGACCCGGACGCCTTCGAGGGCACGGCCATCGTCTTCGACGGGCCGGAGGATTATCACGCACGTATCGATGATCCCGCCTTGGGTGCTGACGAGCGCTCCATCCTCATCATGCGCGGCGCAGGGCCGATCGGTTATCCGGGCGGCGCCGAGGTCGTGAACATGCGCCCGCCCGCCAGGCTGATCCAGGCCGGCGTGACCGCCTTGCCGTGCCTGGGCGACGGCCGCCAGTCAGGGACGAGCGGCAGCCCGTCGATCCTCAACGCCGCGCCCGAGGCGGCCGTGGGCGGCGGCCTGTCGTTGGTGCGCACGGGCGACCGCATCCGTATCGATCTGGTCAAGCGCAGCGCCGACATGCTGGTCACGCCCGAGGAGCTGGCGCGCCGCCGTGAAGAGCTGGCGGCGAGCCTCAACTATGTCCCCGCCTCGCAGACGCCCTGGCAAGAGATCCACCGCCAGGTGACAGGTCAGTTCGACGGCGGCGCGGTGATCGAACTGGCGGTCAAATACCAGCGCATCGCCCAAACCCAGGGGTTGCCGCGGGACAGCCACTGATGAGCGAGGTGCGCGTCATCCAGCGCGACTGTCGCGACCGGTTGGGGGAGGGGCCGCTGTGGTCCGCCCGCGAGAACGCGCTCTTCTGGGTCGACATTCTCGAGCACCGCATCAACCGCCTGTCACTGGCGAACGACGGCGTCATCAGCTTCGCGCAGCCAAACTACGCCGCCTGGGTCATCGAGCGTGAGCGGGGCGGCTTCGTCGCCGGGATCGGCCTCGACATCGTCCTGCTCGACCTGCCGTCCAACACCCGCACGACCATCGGATCGGTGGACGCTAGCGTTGTCGGTAACCGCCTGAATGACGCCAAGGCCGACCGCCTGGGACGGATCTGGGCGGGGACCATGCCGGCGACCTGCGACCGGCCCTCGGGCGCGTTCTACCGGATCGATCCCGACCATTTCATCGTGCATGCCGATAGTCCCTATACGATCGCCAATGGGCCCGCGATCGATCCTGAAGGGCGGTTCCTGCTGCACACCGACACCGCCCTGGGCGTCATCTTCCGCTTCGACATCAACGACGACGGCAGCTTGGGCGAGCGCCGTCCGTTCATCATCTTCGATCCGCAATGGGGCAATCCCGACGGCATGACGTTCGACGCCGACGGCGGGCTTTGGGTGGCCTGCTGGGGGGCGAGCTGCGTGACGCGCTTCACGCCGGATGGCGAGCGCGAACGCTCGATCATGCTGCCGGCCAGCCAGATCACCAGTTGCGCCTTCGCCGGTCCCGCGCTTGATCGGATGTTCGTCACCTCCGCCAGCGACGGCGTGGACGAGCCCCTGGGCGGAGCATTGTTCGAGGTCGATCCCGGCTGCCGCGGCCGGCGACCGCAAATGTATGGCGGCTGATAGGGAGAGCCCGAGGATGGCGAAGACCAAGTCGATAGTTCTGGCGGCCTGCGCGGCCGTCTGCCTGACGGCGGGCGGCGCCCAGGCGGCGACAGCGGCGCGTTCGGAGTTCGGCAAGCTGGCCGATGGCCGCGCGGTGGGCGCGGTCACCCTGGCGAATGGACGCGGCGTCTCAGCCACGGTCATCGCATGGGGCGCGACCCTGCAGTCGGTGGTGATGCCCGACCGTGACGGCAAGCGCGCCGATGTGGCGCTCGGCTACGACAACATGGGCGACTATATCGCCAAGCCGCAGTACTTCGGCACGACGGTGGGGCGCTTCGCCAACCGCCTGGCGGCCGGCCGCTTCACTTTGGACGGCAAGACCTATCAGACGCCGGTCAACAACGGGGCCAATGCGCTGCACGGCGGCACGGCCGGCTTCGACAAGGTGCTGTGGGAGATCGTGTCGGTGAAGGACGGTCCGCAGGCGTCGGTGACCCTGCGCTATGTCAGTCCCGACGGCGACCAGGGCTATCCCGGCGCGATGACCGTCAACGCCACCTATTCCCTGGATGAGCGCGACCAACTGACGGTCGAGTACACCGCGACGACCGACAAGACGACGATCGTCAACATCACCAACCACGCCTACTGGAACCTGTCGGGCGAAGGATCGGCCAATGGCGCCATGGGGCATCTGCTGACCATCCCGGCCAAGTCCTACCTGCCCACCGACGCGGGCGCGATCCCGACGGGCGAGTTCCGTCCGGTGGCCGGCACGGTCTTCGATTTCCGCAAGCCGCGAGCAGTCGGCGACCGCGTGCGCGACGCCAGCGATCAGCAGATCGTCTTTGGCCGCGGCTACGACCACAACTGGGTGATCGGCCGCAAGGTGATCGACGGCCAGCAATTGATGGCGCGGGTGCAGGATCCGGCGTCGGGGCGCAGCTTCGAGCTGTGGTCCAACCAGCCGGGCGTGCAGTTCTATTCGGGAAACTTCCTGGACGGGACCAGCCACGGCAAGTCCAAGGCTGTCTACCGCATGGGCGACACGATCGTGCTTGAGCCGCAGAACTTCCCGGATGCGCCGAACCAGAAGGGTTTTCCGAGCGCGCGCCTGGAGCCCGGCCAGACCTATCGCAACGTCATGACTTTCCGCCTGAACTCTGGCCGCCTGAATTCGGGCGCACCGGCGGGCAAATAGGCGATCGGGACGGCAGGCTTTGCGCCTGCCGTTTTTGATCAGCCGGCGACGTCGCCCTTTTCCTCAATGAGGTCGAGCACGTCGCCGATCAGAGCACGCATGGCGGCGCGCGCCGCATCGGGATTGCGCGCCGCGATGGCGTCGCGGACAGCGGCATGGTCGGCGACGTTGGCGCTGCGTCCCTTAATCCGGTTGGTGAAGCGGATCGAGGTGCGCAGCGCGGTGCTGACCACGTTGCGCAGCTGAGCGTAGAACGGGTTGCGCGAGGCGTGCAGGATGGCGACGTGGAAGGCGATGTCGGCCTCCAGCGTGTCGTCCAGGCCGCGGTCGGCGGCCTCCATCCGGACAAGTCCCTCATTGATCCGTAGCAGGTCGTCCTCATCGGCGAACTGGGCGGCGAGCGCGGCGGCCTCCGGCTCGATGGCGACACGCAGCTGGTTGAACTGACGAAGCAGCTCGACCGAGAACTGCCGCTCAAGCAGCCAGCGCAGCACGTCGGTGTCGAACAGGTTCCAGGAGCTGGTCGGCTGGACCACGGTGCCCTGCCGGGGGCGGGCGCTGAGCAGGCCCTTGGCGGTGAGCATCTTCACCGCCTCGCGCGTCACCGAGCGGCTGACGCCGTGGCGCTTGGCGAGTTCGGCTTCCGTCGGAAACTGCTCGCGCTCGAACCGTCCCGTGACGATCGCGCGTCCGATGTTGTCGAGCAAGCCATAGGTCAGGTTCCGGCCAAGTTCGGGCTGGCTTCCTTCCGTCAGCGTCGTCAGTTCGCTCGCCAAGTCATCGCCTTCCTACCACTGTCACGCGGCCTGCATCCTACATGGTCCAGCACCGCTCGCTAGACAAGCCTAATTTATACGATAAATGTGCTTCCAGACTGGCGACCAACGTGCGCCGAAGGGGGAGTAATGCGATGACGACTTTGTCGCAAATCGATCTGATCGTCGTGGTGGTCTACGCCATCGGCATCTTCGGTCTGGCGCAATGGGTCAGTCGCGAAAAGACGGGCCACAAGAAGGACACGTCCGACTACTTCCTGGCTTCAAAATCACTGCCCTGGTGGGCGATCGGCGCGTCGCTGATCGCGGCCAACATCTCGGCCGAGCAGATCGTCGGCATGTCGGGCTCGGGTTATGCGCTCGGCCTGGCGATCGCATCCTACGAGTGGATGGCCGCGCTGACCCTGCTGATCGTCGGCAAGTTCTTTCTGCCGATTTTCCTGCGCAACGAGATCTACACGATGCCGCAGTTCCTGGAGCAGCGGTACGGTCGCGTGCTGCCGGTGCTGATGGCGGTGTTCTGGCTGGCGCTCTACGTATTCGTGAACCTGACGTCGATCATCTGGCTCGGCTCGATCGCGGTGAACAAGGTCGCGGGCGTGGACCAGGATACCGCGCTGATCGCGCTGGGCGCCTTCGCGCTGCTCTACCAGCTCTATGGCGGGCTGAAGGCCGTGGCCCTGACCGACATCGTGCAGGTCACCCTGCTGGTGCTGGGCGGTCTGGTCATCACCTACCTCACGCTCAACGAGATCGGCGGCGGCCAGGGCGTGATCGCCGGCTTCGGCGTTCTGACCGACCGCGTGCCGGGCCATTTCGACATGATCCTGGCCAGCGACCACCCCTTCTATAAGGACCTTCCCGGCGTCTCGGTGCTGGTCGGCGGCATGTGGATCGCCAACCTCAGCTACTGGGGCTTCAACCAGTACATCATCCAGCGCGCCTTGGCGGCCAAGAGCCTGGGCGATGCACAGAAGGGCGTCGTCTTCGCCGCTTTCCTCAAGCTCCTGATGCCGGTGATCATCGTGCTGCCCGGCATCGCCGCCGTGGTCTTGGCGCCGGAACTGGGCAAGCCCGACGAGGCCTATCCGACGATGATGAAGCTGCTGCCGCCCGGCCTGCTGGGCCTGGTCTTCGCAGCCTTGATCGCGGCGATCATCGCGTCGACGGCCAGCAAGATCAATTCGATCGCCACCATCTTCACCCTCGACCTCTACGCCAAAGCGCGGGGCATGAACACAAAGGCCGAGGCCGGCGCGGGCGGACATGAAAAGCACCTGGTGCTGGTCGGCCGCGTGGTCGCCGCCCTGGCGGTGGTGATCGCACTGCTGACCGCTCGCCCTCTGCTGGGCAAGTCGGATCAGGCGTTCCAGTTCATCCAGGAATTCTCGGGCTTCTTCACTCCGGGGATCACCGTGATCTTCCTGCTCGGCCTGTTCTGGAAGAAGGCCAGCGAGGCCGGCGCCATCGCCGCGGCGGTCGCCTCGGTCGTGCTGTCGTACGCTCTCAAGATGATACTGCCGCAGATCCCGTTCATGGACCGCATGGGCATCGTGTTCCTGTCCAGCCTCGCCCTGGCGGTCGTGCTGAGCCTGGCGGTCAAGGGGCGCGGCGACGCCAACCGGGTGACCATGGAGGGGGTGAGCTTCGCCACCTCGCGCAGCTTCAACATCGCCGGCGTCGGCGTCATCCTGATCCTGATCGCGCTCTACGCGACCTGGTGGTGAGGATGGGCGAGCCGTTCCTGGCGGTCGACTGGGGCACCACCAACCGCCGAGTCTACCGGATCGAGGACGGGAAGGTCGTGCGCACCGAGCGCGACGACCAGGGCGTCACGGCCGTCGGCGACTTCGATGCGGCCGTGGCCGACATCCGCACGCGCTTCGGCGACCTGCCGATGCTCCTGGCGGGGATGGTCGGCTCCAACATCGGCTGGCGTGTCGCGCCCTATGTGGCGGCGCCGGCGGGGATCGAGGCGATCGCCGCCAACCTCCTGCGCATCGATGCGCGCACGGCCATCGTTCCGGGCGTATCGACCCTGGCGGACGGTCGGCCTGACATCATGCGCGGCGAGGAGGTGCAACTGCTGGGCGCCGCCGGCGCCGGGCTCGTCCCCGCCGACGCGCTGCTCGCTCAGCCGGGCACCCATTGCAAATGGGCGACCATGGCTGGCGGCCGGATCGCTGGTTTCACTACGGCGATGACGGGGGAGCTGTTCGCTTTGCTGCGCGGCCACGGCCTGCTCGCCGCCCAGCTTGGGGGCGATGTTGCGAACGGCGCCGCCTTCCTCGAAGGAGTCGAGGACGCTAAACGGCGCGATCTTGCCGCCTCGCTGTTCGGCATCCGCGCCGCCAAGATACTGGGGACGCGCGACGACGCGGACGCCGCCGCCTATGCCAGCGGCCTGCTGATCGGGTCCGACGTCGCCGCCCGGCTGGACGCCTCCACTCACGACTGCGTCCACATCCTGTCCGGCCCGGAGCTGGGCGATCTCTACACGGCCGCGATCAAGGCCAATGGTTGCGCCGCCCGCCTGGTCGACAGCCACGCCGCCTTTGTCGCCGGCATCATCGCCATTGAGAGCCAGACCCGATGACCCACCTCGCCCAGTTCGACGCCGCCTTCGCCCGCTGCCCGCTGATCGCCATCCTCCGCGGCCTCACGCCCCAGGAGGCGGTTCCGGTCGGCGAGGCGCTGATCGAGGCCGGCTTCACCCTGATCGAGGTGCCGCTCAACTCTCCCGATCCGCTCGACAGCATCGAGCGTCTCGTCCGCGCTGCTGATGGACGGGCGATGGTCGGGGCCGGCACCGTGCTGCGTGAGGCGGACGTCGCCGCCGTCACGGATGTCGGTGGCACGCTGATCATCTCCCCCAATGCCAATACGGGCGTCATCGCCGCGTCGGCCGCTCGTGGGCTGATCTCGCTGCCAGGGGTGGCGACGCCGACCGAGGCCTTCGCGGCCATCGACGCCGGGGCCACGGCGCTGAAACTGTTCCCGGCCGAAGCGGCGTCGCCGACGGTGCTCAAGGCCATGCGCGCGGTGCTGCCCAAATCCATGCGCGTCCTGCCCGTGGGCGGCATCGCGCCCGACAATATGCAGCCTTGGCTGGACGCCGGCGCGGCTGGCTTCGGCCTTGGTTCGGCGCTCTATAAGCCCGGCCTTTCAGCGGCCGAGGTCCACGCCCGCGCCACGGCCTTCATCGCCGCCCTGTCGGCCGCCTGATCAAGAAAAAGGCCGCCGCGTCCAAGGAAGATGCGGCGGCTCAAGGGTGGTTCTGGTCGGGAGGAAGTCTACCAGTTCCACATGGTCCCGTCCGCCAGCCGGGCGACCGGCAGATAGGCGGGCTTGTAGGGATACTTGGCGGCGAGCTTCTCATCGATGTCGACGCCGTGGCCGGGCGTCTCGCCGCAATAGAGCAGGCCGTCCTCGAAGCGATAATCATGCGGGAAGACCGCATCGGTCTCTTGCGAGTGGCGCATGTATTCCTGGATGCCGAAGTTGGGGACCCAGGTGTCGAAGTGCAGGGCTGTGCCCATGGTCACCGGCGACAGGTCGGTGGCGCCATGGCAGCCGGTGCGGATCTGGTAGAGGCTGGCGAGGTCCGCGATGCGGCGCAGGTGCGTGACGCCGCCCGCGCCGACGATGGTCGAGCGGATGTAGTCGATCAGCTGATTCTGGATCAGGTCCTTGGCGTCCCAGATCGTGTTGAAGATCTCGCCCACGGCCAGGGGCGTGACCGTGTGCTGGCGGATCAGCTTGAAGGCTTCCTGGTTCTCGGCCGGAGTGACGTCTTCCAGCCAGAACAGCTGGTAGGGCTCAAGCATCTTGCCCAGGTTGGCCGCCTCCTGCGGCGTGTAGCGGTGGTGGCCGTCATGCAGCAGGTGGTGGTCGAAGCCGTAGGTCGCGCGCAGCTTCTCGAACAGCTTGGGCACATGGTTCAGCGCCTTGCGCGTGTCCCAGCCGGTGACGCTGGGCAGGGCGGCGTCCGCCGGCTCGTAATAGAGCTTGCCGCGGCCCACGCCGTAGGCGTCCTTGATGCCGGGCACGCCGGTCTGGGCGCGGATCGCCTTGTAGCCCAGGTCAATGTACTGACCGACCGCATCCACGGTCTCTTCGATGTCGCCGCCATTGGCGTGGCCATAGACCATCACCCCGTCGCGACTGCGCCCGCCCAGTAATTGATAGAGCGGCATGCCGGCCATCTTGGCCTTGATGTCCCAAAGGGCCACGTCGACGGCGGCGATGGCGCGCATGGTCACCGGACCCCGGCGCCAGTAAGCGCCGCGATAGAGGTACTGCCAGATTTCCTCGATCCGCCGCGGGTCCATGCCGATCAGGCACGGGGCCACGTGATCTTGCAGATATGAGACGACCGACAGCTCGCGGCCGTTCAGCGTGGCGTCGCCGATGCCATAAACGCCCTGATCGGTCTCGATCTTCAGGGTGACGAAATTGCGCCCCGGGCAGGTGACGATGACGCGGGCGGCGGTGATCTTCATGGGCGGCTCACTTGGATGTCGGTTTTATCATACAAATAACCGATTTGAGGCGCAATCGACAACGTGCCTCGCAAGGCGCGTTCAGGCGCGACCGTCGACTTCCCTTCGACCGGATCGCCGACCACGGCGGTGGCGAAATGCGGAACGAAGACGGAGGTGCGATTAGGCGAATGAAAGAGGCGCGCGCGGCGAGGCGCCTGCCTTACTTGGGTTGGACGCCGAAGCGCGACAGCACGTTGCGGGTGATGACCTGGATGAACGGATCCTTGGCGGCTAGGCCGTGCGCCCATTCGGTGGTGCCGGTGTTGAACACCTCTCCGGCGCCGCGTTTGAAACTGGCGAGCACGGCGTGGCCGCGCAGCACCTTGGCCTGGGCGGCGGGGCTGTCGTCGTCGAACATCACCTTGGCGATGACGTCCAGTTTCTCGGGCGGGATGATCGGGTCATAGCCCCGTCCGGCTTCCTCGCCGAAGGCGCAGGGGGCGAGGCCGATGATCTGCAGGTCCTGCGGCACGCCCAGCATCGGCGTGGCGCGGGGCAGTCCGTCATCACCGAACTGGAAGCGGCAGCCGTCGCTCTCATAGCCGATGAGCGGCAGATCGCCGCCAATGACGTCGCCGTAGAACAGGTCCGAGCCAGCCAGCGCCCAATGGTGATCGTTATAGATCGTGAAGCCGCCTTGCCCGCGGGCGACGCAAAGGCCCAGGCGGTGGTATCCTCCGAACACGAAGCTGAGGCCGGTCAGTTCGGCTTCGGGGCGGGCGAAGGCCGGATGCGACCAAAGATGCGTCGCGTTTTGGGGATCGATCTGGTCGGCCTCGTCCTCGAAGCCGCGCCACTTCTTGCAGACATAGGTCCGTCCCTCGTCCTCCCAGCGGACTTTCCAAAAGCAAGTGTTGCCCGACAGGATGGCCAGGCCCCCGCCATCGTCGACGAAGCGCTCGACCTGGTCTCGCTCCTTGCCCGACCAGTATTCGCTGTGGCCGACAAAGAGGGCGCAGGCGTAGCCCGCCAGCACATCATCCTCGGCGTCGAGGTCGTAGTCGGTATGGAAGTCCAGCACGTAGCCCTCAGCCTCCGCCCAGGCCACGAAGGCATGCTCCCACTTGTTGAGGAAGCCGGCCGAGCCGTCATAGGGCGAGGCGCGATTGGCCAGCATCCAGGTCATGTCCGACGCGAAGGGCGGCTCCTGGAATTGGCGCTTGCGCATATTGACCAAGCGGGGCGCGTCCTGCGGCGCCCCGACGATCAGCGATGAGAAGGGGCGCTCGGTGGACAGCACGCCGATGGCGCCGGCCATGGCCTCGGGAAACGGCTTCTTGCCCGTCATCAGTGCGGTGACGTCGCAATAGGCGTTGGCCCCGCCCCACCAGTTGTAGGCGTGGTAGGTGTTGGTCGCCAGGACCAAAGCGGCGTCGGCCCGCCGCTCTCCACGGGGCGGGCGCACGCAGACGAAGTGGCGGGCGACCTGCCCGGCGGCGTCGGTCAAAACCAGATCATAGTAGCCTGACCGCCAGTCGCTTCCGATGGTCAGGCTCGTCGTGACGCTCCACCCGCAACCCTTCGCGTCGGCGTCCTGGGGGACCGGCTGGGAGCGGCACTCGATCCCTTCGAGGGTGAGGACGCTCTTGTGTTCTGCTCCGATGCGCACCGCCTCGATCCGGCAGGGACCTTGCGCGCTGATGAACAGGCTGACGGCGTCGCCGGGGCGGGCGCTGAGGCGGTCGGAATAGAATGCGGGCATGCGGCCTCCCTCTCTCACCGACGACGGTAGTTTGAATTATCGTATTGGCAAGACCGCTTTCGGCGCAATGGCCTGTGAGGCGCGCGCGTTCGGTTCGTGGGCGCCGCGCGCCTGCTTTGCACGCAACCTGTTCCAATCGAAGTGACTTGCAAACATAGTCTTCGGTACTGAATAGTAGCGACTACCATAATCAGAGCCGCGCATCTGACGGTGCGAAAAGTGCTCAGCTGTAGGGGGATAAGTGATGAAAGCGTTTTGGTTCGCCACCGCAGCCGCCGCCTCGCTCGCCGGGGCCGCCGCTGCTCAGACCGCAACAGACACGAGCGGCTTCGCCATCGAAGAGATCGTTGTCACCGCTCAGAAGCGTTCAGAAAACCTCCAGGACGTGCCCGTATCGGTCACCGCCCTGACCGCGAGCGCCTTGCAGGATCAGGGCGTCAACAACGTCATGGGCCTCAACAACGTCGCGCCCGGCCTTCGGGTGAGCGCCGGCGACGCGGCCGCCAACCCGAAGATCTACATCCGTGGGGTTGGGCTTTCAGACTTCAATCCAAACGCTTCCAGCGGCGTGGGCGTCTATGTGGACGGCGTGTTCGTCGGCTCGCCGCTGGCGCAGATGGCCGGCTTCTTCGACCTGGCCCAGGTGGAGGTCCTGCGTGGACCGCAGGGCACGCTCTATGGGCGAAACACCAACGGCGGCGCGATCAACGTCACCACCAAGCGCCCGACCTTCCACTGGACCGGCGAGACGCGCGCCGAATACGCCACCTATGATGCGGTCAATCTGCAGGGCGGGATCAGCGGTCCCCTGATCGAAGACAAGCTGGCCTTCCGTCTGGCCGGCCAGTTCGTCGAGGACGGCGGCTACACCTTCAACCGGGTGACCGGCGAGGACGTCAACGCCGCCAAGAACTGGGCCGGGCGGCTGTCGCTGCTTTACACGCCCCACGAGGACGTGGAGGTGTTCAGCAAGTTCGAACGCTTCTCCAACCGCGGCGACGCGACCCTTCCCCAGCATCGCGCTCTGTTTCCCGGGACACCTGCCGTGGCCGGATCCAACGGGCTTTGCCTGCCCAGCGCCTACGCCAGCGGGGGCTGCACCGACCTGATGGGCTATGCCGACACAGACGGGAACATCCGGGCTGGCGACTACAATCAGCAGGGCAAGGACCGGGTCGATCTGTGGAACGCCTCGACGCAGATCGACTGGGACCTGGGATCGGTGGCTCTGGTGTCGGTCACCGCCTATCAGCACGCCAACCGCAACGCGCTGGAGAACACCGACTCCAGTCCTATGCAGATGATCGAGATCAACTACCGGGCGCGGGCCAAGGCCTTCACCCAAGAGGTGCGTCTGCAGTCGGACGACGAGGCGGCCTTCAAATGGGTCGTCGGCGGCTTCTACATGGACGAAACCATCCGCGACGACAGCCTGCAGGACGTTCTTCGCGACTATCGACCGTTCTTCGTGTCGCCCGAAAACCCGCTAGGGATCAGCCCGGACGATAGCGTGGCGGTTTTCGGCTATCCCTACACCCAGAAGACCAAGAGCTACGCGCTCTTCGGTCAGGCCGACTACAGCCTCTCCGAGCGCCTGACCATAACCGGCGGCCTGCGGTATTCGGCGGACGACAAGAGCTTCGATTACCGCAGCGAGATCGAAGACGGCCTGGCCACCATCCTGACGTCCAAGCAGGACAAGACGTTCTCCGCATGGTCGGGCCGGGTGGGCGCGCGCTATGCGCTGACCGACGACGTCAACATCTACGCCACCTACAACCGCGGCTTCAAAAGCGGCGGCTTCTTCGGCGGTCTGGCGACCAGTCCCGATCAGCTGGAGCCCTACGCCAATGAAAAGCTCGACGCGTTCGAGGTCGGGTTCAAGGGCCAGTTCTTCGATCGCCGCCTGCGCTTGAACGCGTCCGGCTTCTACTACGACTACCAGGACCAGCAGGTCTTCGCCCAGGCGCTGCGCAACGGCCTGACCGTGCTGGTGCTGGACAACGCCGCCAGCTCCAAGGTCTGGGGGGCGGAGTTCGAGCTGACCGCCAAGCCGACGGCGAACCTGCAACTGGACGCGGGCCTGTCGCTGCTCGACGCCGAATACGGCGAGTTCGTCTCCGAAGGGCAGGACTATACCGGCAACCGTCTTCCCCAGGCGCCCAAGGCGACCCTGAACCTGGCGGCCGCCCATTCCCTGCCCCTGGGCTCGGCGGGCGAGATCTTCACGCGTCTGGACGCCACCTATTCGTCGAAGATCTACTTCGACAACTCCAACGCCGAGCGCCTGTCGCAGGACGGCGTGTGGGTGGCGGGCGCTCAGGTCAGCTGGCGTGCGCCTAAGGGCGGCGTGGAAGCGGGCCTGTTCGCGCGTAACCTGTTCGACGAGGATTGGGTGGTGTCGA
This sequence comes from Caulobacter sp. 73W, assembly GCF_041021955.1. GTDB lineage: Bacteria > Pseudomonadota > Alphaproteobacteria > Caulobacterales > Caulobacteraceae > Caulobacter. Next base: position 1,806,628 of record NZ_CP158375.1, on the reverse strand, counting down.
TCTCCAACATCGACAGCCTGGGCGTCGATCTTCTGACCTACAATCGACCCCGCAGCCTTGGCGTTTTCCTGCGCTATAGCTACTAAACGCTGACCGGCGGGGCCGCGCGCCCCGCCGGCATGCTCCGCCCAAGGAGCCCGAGGAGACGAGCATGGCCAAGATGCGGCCGGCGCCATCATCGCAAGATACGCCGCTCGACACCAAGCTTGCTCCAACCCAGGCGCGGGCCCGCGCGACCTTCGAGACCGTCCTGGTCACCGCCGGCGCCCTTCTGGCCGAGGTGGGTTTCGAGCGTCTGTCCACCAACATGGTGTGCCAGCGCGCCGGGCTGACGCCGCCGGCGCTCTATCGATACTTTCCGAACAAATACGCCATCCTCAGCGAGCTGGGCCGTCGTCTGATGGACGCCCAGGACGAGGCGGTGTTCGCCTGGATCGCCGATGGCGGGCTGGAGGCGCGGACCCTTGATGAGGCCGTGGCCAAGAACTTGGCGGTTCAGACCAAGGTCAACCAGATCACCCGCGAGGCGCCTGGCGGGGTGTGGATCTTGCGCGCCATGCGGGCGGTGCCGCTGCTGCACGAGATCCGCGTCAGCTCGCGCGACCGCGTGGCGCGCCACTTGGCCACGCACATGCAGACGCTCTATCCCGGCGCGTCAGTCGAAGAACTGATGGCCGCCACCCGGCTATCGACAGAGTTGATGTACGCGGCCACCGAGATGGCCCTGGAAGAGCCGGCCGCTGAAGAGGCGCGGATCAACGAGGAGGTCTGTCGGATGATTAGCCTCTACTACGCCCACTTCGACGCCCGGCGGTTCAAGGCCTGACCAGGGCGGCTCGTTTCCCCACCCAGCCTGACGCGACGAGCATGGCCAGAGCTGCGGCGACCGCGACGGCCGAGAACGCGGCGACGCCCTCGATCCCCTGACGTTCGACCACAAGCGAGGCGACCAGCGGTCCACACGCGCTGCCGAGCAGTTGAGCGGCGCCCAACTGCATCGCCCCGCGCCGGGTCGGATCAAGGTCGATCAGCAGAGCGGTGTGGAAGGGCAGGCTGAACAGCCAGGCGAAGCCGAACAGCCCTGACGCCGCGACGAAGATCATCAACGACGGCGCGGCCCATTGGCCGGCCAGGGCCAGGGCTCCGACGATCATCGCCGCCGCGAGGGTGCGCCTGGGGGGTAGTCGACCGCCTCCGATCATGGCCGCCAGGCCGCCCGTCACCTGGGCTGCGAGCACGGCGGCGGTGGCTAGGCCGGCCGCTTGCTGCGGCAGGCCGGCATGCGCCGCTAGGGGCTCCAGGTAGACGAATGGCGCCACGATGAAGGCCATCTGCAGGAAGGCTGTCGCCAGTCCGATCCAGGCCGGGGCGGACAGCAGGCCGCGCGCTTGGTCCTGCCGGGGCGGATCGGCCAACTGGTCGGGACCGCGCCAGACGACGACGGCGATCAGCGCCGAAAGGGCCGCCAGACTGGCCAAGCCCCCCGCCGCGCCGGCGACGGCCATGGCGGTGAGAGGCAAGACAGCGGCGATCGCCAGTTGGGCCAGGGTCTGAACGGTGACGAAGGCGGCGGCCAGGCGTTCGGGCCGATGGGCGCGCGCGATCATCGCCACGCAGGACCACAGCATCACGCCGGCCAGGGCGCCGCTGAGGCCGCGCAGGGCGACCAGCTGACCGGCGGCGGCGTTGACGCAAGCCAGGTTGGCGGCCCCGTGAGCCGCGGCGGCCAGGCATAGGATCAGGCGCATGCGGCGGGTGGGCAGCAGGGCCGCCGAGGCGCCGCAGGCGATGCCGATGGCCAGGAGCTCGACCGTCGCCGCCACGCCGATCTGCGACAGGTCCAGGCGCCCTTCGTGCTCCAGGGCGCCGAGAATGACGGGCTGAAGGCCCGCGATCAGGATCGCGACCACGCCGACCATGAAGAGGACGAGGCTTGGCCGCGACGACGTCATGTCCTGCCCCATTCGGTTCATGCCTTGGATCCCGCCTTGGGGGTTTGGCCGTAGCGGGCGAAGGCCTGGCCGATCTCGGCCATCTGACCATCGTCGAGAAGCTTGGGGCCGCCGATCGCCAGACACCCCCAATAGACCGCCGCCTGCTCCTCGATCTCCTCGGCCACCAGAAGGGCAAGATCGAGGTTGGGCCCCAGGGCGATCTGGCCGTGGTTGGCCATCAGCGCGGCGCGGCGTCCCGCCAGGGTCTGCACAACCGACTGGGCCAAGGCTTCGGAGCCGAAGGTGGCGTAGGGGGCGACCGGCACGCTTGGGCCTCCGCTGACGGCGACCATGTAGTGGACCGGCGGGATCGGGCGTCCGGCGCAGGCCAGGATGGTGGCGTGCCGTGAATGGCAGTGGACGACCGCCCCGGCGTCGGGGCGCAGCGCCAGGATGGCGTGGTGCATCCGCCATTCGCTGGAGGGCTTGGCCTGTCCGTCGGCGATTTCGCCGGCCGGGCCGATGCGCACCATCAGCTCGGGCGTGAGGCGCTGGGGCGGCACGCCGCTGGGCGTGACCAGCATGTCTGGGCCAAGGCGCGCGCAGATGTTGCCGGACGTGCCGCGGTTGAGGCCGCGCTCGTCCATGGCGCGCATGACCTCGACCATTTTCTCGCGCAGGGCGGTTTCCTCCGAATCCATGTCTTCAGCCTCTCAGGGGAAGATCGTGCATGGCTGTGACCACGGCGTCGAAATCCTTCAGGGCGCCGTAGACGCCCAGGCCCTGGGCGACGAGGGCCGCCGCTGCCGTGGCGAACCGGGCCGCCTCCAGCGGCGGCATGGACTGAGCCAGTCCCCGTACGAAAGCCGCGCAGAAGGCGTCGCCGCAACTGGTGGTGTCGACCGGACGGATCTCATGGGCAGGCAGGCGCGTGGTCTCGCCCGCCAGGCGAACCACCACGCCGCGCGGGCCGTCCTTGATGAAGACGCCTCGAGGACCCAGGGCCGCCAACTCTTCCGCCGCCGCGGCGAGATCCTCCTGGCCAGTCAGATGACGGGCCTCCTCGGCGCTTGGCAGCAGGTAGTCCACGTGCGGCGCCAGACGCTCCAGCTCCTGGCGGGCGGTGGGCTGCGGCGAGATGATGTCCAAGGTGACGACCGCGCCGCCCGCCTTGGCCGCCTTCAGGAGGCGCGCGCCTTCCCCGCCGTCGAGCTTGGGGCCGCCGATGCCGCCATAGTGGACGAAGTCGCTTCCGCCGGCCGCCTTGACGGCGGCGTCGTTGACCTCGGCGAACAGGCCCGCGCCCAGGGCATGGAAATTGGGTCGGCGTCCCTGGCTGTCGACAGCCAGGATCGTGGTTGAGGTCGGAAAGCCGGCCAGCACCGCCAGGTGGTCCAGGCGAACAGAGCCTTCCTCGAGGCCTAACCGCACGCAGCGACCGGTGAAGTCATCGCCCACCGCGCCAAGCAAAGAGACGTCCAGGCCCAGGCGCGCGGCGATCAAAGCCGCGCCCGCCGCAGTCCCGGCCGGATTGACCGCGATGCCTTCGACGAGGGTGGTTCCCTCACCGCTTGGCAGGGCGTCGATGGCCCGTCCCGTCACGTCCAGCGTGGTCAGTCCCACGCACATCAGGCTCTTGGTCATGGCCGCTCTCCCTTCAGCGACTTGATTGGTAGCGCAATTTATCTATGGTAGTCAAAACTACTCTTAGGAGCTGGCTCATGGACTGGACCAACAGCAAGGACCGAGCGCTGCGCGAGCGCGCCATGGCGGTGATTCCCAACGGGATGTACGGCCACCAGTCGGTGATGCTTTTGCCCGATGACTATCCGCAGTTCTTCAAGGGGGGGCGCGGCGCGCACCTGTGGGATGTGGACGGCAACCGATACCTGGACTTCTTGTGCGGCTACGGCCCCAACCTGTTCGGCTACGGTCATGAGGGCATCGACAACGCCTACGTCGCCCGCATGAGAGAGGGCGACACCCTCACCGGGCCGGGCGAGGCGATGGTCGAACTGGCCGAGGCGATGACCCGCCAGGTGACCCACGCCGACTGGGCGATGTTCTGCAAGAACGGCACCGACGCCACCACCATGGCGCTGATGACGGCGCGCAACCACACGCGCAAGAACACCATCGTCCTGGCCAAAGGCGCCTATCACGGGGCGGCGCCGTGGTGCACGCCGCTGAAGTTCGGCGTCGCGCCTTCGGACCGCGCCAATCAGATTTTCTACGAGTACAACGACGTCGAGAGCCTGGAAGCGGCCGTGCGGGCCGCCGGGACCGATCTGGCGGCGATCTTCGCCTCGCCGATCAAGCATGACACCTTCGTCGATCAGCAGAACCCGAGCGTCGAATACGCCAAGCGCGCCCGCGAGCTCTGCGACGAGCATGACGCTCTGCTGATCGTCGACGATGTGCGGGCGGGCTTCCGCCTGGCGCGCGATTGCAGCTGGTCGCGGGTGGGCGTGCAGCCTGATCTTTCGACCTGGGGCAAGGCCATCGCCAACGGCCATCCGATCTCGGCGTTGCTGGGCTCTGACAAGGCGCGGTTCGCCGCGGCGATGATCTATGTCACCGGCTCGTTCTGGTTCTCCACCGCGCCCATGGCTGCGGCCCTGGAGACCCTGCGCCTGATCCGCGAGACCGACTATCTGGAGCGCACCCAGGCGCTGGGCCTTCGCCTGCGCCAGGGCCTGGATGAGGCGGCCGGCCGCCACGGCTTTGGTCTGCGCCAGACCGGCCCGGCCGAGCTGCCGCTGATCATGTTCGAGGACGATGAGCACCTGTCCAAGGGCTACTTCTGGAACGAGCAGCTCCTGAAGCGAGGCGTCTACTTCCATCCCTGGCACAACATGTTCATCTGCGCGGCCATGACCGATGCGGACATCGACTTCGCGGTCGAAGCCGGCGATGAGGCGTTCAAGCTGCTCAAGGCCGCCGGCCCCCTGGAGCCGGTCGCCAAGCTGCAGTTCCTGCATCAGGTCATGGCCGAGCAGGAGGGCTGAGCGCCGGTCTGGTCACCGGGTGCGCCGGCCGTCAGGCGCCGTCGCTTGCAGTGGCGCGGACCGGCTCGTAACGCGACATGAACTGCCGTTCCACCCTGAACGGATCGTTCTCTAGCTGGGCGGGTACGTCGAACAGCATCGTTGAACGGCGCTTGAGGTCGTAGGAACGCCAGGAGGGAAGGCCAGGGTGGTTGGGGTCGCCCGTATGGGCGAAGGCGAGCCATGCCTCAGCCATCATTTGGGTCATAGCACGGGTCGCGTCGCTCTGTGGCCCCGTCAGGTGCGGGACCTTGTCGACATTGTCGAACATGAACGGCAGGTCGAGGGTGTGCTGGCTTAGACGCCGCCCGCCCTCAGCGGGCGAACGCCAGGTAAGCTGGTACATCCAGGTTGGGTTGTCCGCACCGTTCAGTGCGTCGCGTCGCTCGGCCATCAGTACGGCGTTCTTGATGTAGGAACGCCAGGAAGTGATGCGGAAGAAGAGCTCGGCAGGCGTCGCTTGCGGCGCTGACGTCTTGAACACCGTAATCGCTTCTGCGACGTCGCCGGGCGGCAGGAACCGCATCAGCCGCCCGGCGAGTTGAGTCTCGTCGATGCCGTATATGGTCGGGTCGCGGCCGAGCTGATTGGACAGCTCCGTCTGGGTAGTCCCCACCAGCATCGGGACCTTGGCGGTCGCGCGCGGAGCGTCGGGAATGAACGGGTGGGCCGAAAAGGAGACCCCGTCCATGACCGGCTCGAACCGATAGCCCGCGGCGCCGATCACCTTGCGCTGCGCGATGATCAGGTCCCGCAAGGGGACGTCCTGCAGCGCCCGGGGCGTCGCGGCCGAAAGGGTCTTCATCAGCGCGTCGCTCAAGGTTGCGGCCTGGTCGGGCGTCTGCACCAACAGGTGCGAGCCTGATTGGACGATCCCTTTGTGGAAGAGGCCAGGCGCCTCCGACCCGGCGAAGCAGACGCTCACCTTTCGGCCGCCGCCGGATTGGCCGTAGATCGTCACGTTGTCGGGATCGCCGCCAAAGGCTTCGATGTTGGCCCGCACCCATTTGAGGGCTTCGATCAGGTCCAGGTAGCCGACATTGCCCGAGCGGGCCCAGTCTGGGTCGGCCGAAGACAGATCGCAAAAGCCCAGCACGTTGAGGCGATGGTTGATCGTGCAGACCACGACATCGCCGCGCCTGGCCATCCGCGTCCCGTCATAGACCGGGCTCGCGCCAGAGCCGGCCTCGAAGCCGCCGCCGTGGAACCACACCATCACCGGCCGTCTGGACGTCCGCGCCGCCTGAGGCGTCCACACGTTGATGCGCAGGCAGTCCTCGCTCATGGCCTGCGTCGAAGCCAGGGCGCTTGGGATCTGAGGGGCCTGATCACCGTAATCAAGCGCGTCGCGTACGCCGGCGAAGGCCTCGGCGGGCCTCGGCGGCATGAAGCGTCCCGCCCCTTGGGTCGAGGCGCCGTAGCGCATGCCCTTGAAGACATGGACGCCGTTCTCCACGCGGCCGCGATAGCGGCCCTGCGCCGTCTCCACCAAGGTCTCGTCGCCGGCCCGGGCGAGGCCGGCGCCGGCGGCGGCGAAGGCGGCGCCGAGAATCAGGCGGCGAGAGGGCGCGTAGGCGGGCATAGGCGTCTCCGGAAAGCGAGCTTAGTCTTTGTCGGGAAGGGGGCTTTGCGCGCGTCGCGCCCAGTAGCGGCGAAACGAGCCGCGCGGATCGTCGGCCACGGCCGGATGTTCGCCGAAGACCATGGTGGCCCGGCGGTCGGGATCGTAGGCCGGCCACGAACCAAGCCGCGAGGTGGCTGGATCGCCGGTGGCCGCAAAGGCGACGAAGGCGCCCGCCAAGGCATCGGCGAGGCGGCGGTTCGTGTCAGTAGGCCCGTAGAGCGGCAGGCGGACGTCATGCATGGCGGCGGCCACATCGATGCCGTGCGGGGCGCCGTAGCGGCCGCCCCATGCGGGGCTGGGTTGCGTCCAAAGATAGCTCCAGACCGCAGCGCCGCCCTTGGCCGCCTGGGCGGCCTTACGCTCGGCGATCAGCGCCGCGCCGCGCCTATAGGTCTGGTCGGTCACGGCGCGGGCGCAGAGAATGAAGGGCGTGGCGTTCGGATCATCCTGGCGGTAGCGGGAAAGCACTTGCGGCCCCTCTTCACCCGCTAAGGCCTCGAAGCGTTTTAGCGCGCCGTCCCAGGTCATGTGGAAATCGCGCTCGCGATAGGTGCGCTCGTCCAGCACGGTGCTGACCATCAGCGGCACGTGCGCGGAGACCTGCGGCGCGTCGGGATCGAAGGGATGGCGCGGCAGGGCGTCGCCGAGCACCGGCGCGAAGCTGTTGGGCGCCTCGCCGCGTCGCCGCGCCTCCGCCTCGATCCGCATCTGGGCGACGAGGATCGTCCGGTACGGTAGGGCCTGAAGCTGGCGCAGCTGGCCGCGTTGCAGGCCCAAAGCGGACAGCAGTTCGCTGCTGGCCTTGGCCGCGTCTTCGCGCTCGACCGCGCGAAGGCGTGGCCCGCTCATTACCGCCGCGCGGTGGAAGAGGCCCTTGGCCGAAGGCATGGCCATCAGATGACAGACCTTCGCACCGCCTCCGGACTGGCCGAAGATCAGGACGCGGGACGGATCGCCGCCGAACCGGTCAATGTTCGTGCGCACCCAGCCAAGAGCCGCCACCAGGTCCTGCAGGCCCGCGACGCCCGCGTCGGCGAAGGCGCCGTCGTCGCCCAGGTGCAGGTACCCAAAGGCGCTCAGACGGTGATTGACGGTGACCACAACGCAGTCGCCGAACCGCGCCAGCATCTCCCCGTCCGAGCCTGGACCGTTTGAGGAGCCGCCGTAGAAGCCGCCGCCGTGGAAGCGTACCAGAACCGGCCGCTTGGCGCCGTCGAGGGCCGGGGTCCAAAGATTGAGGACTAGGCAGTCCTCGCCCATGCCGCCTGGCTGCACGTCATTGAGGATGAGATCGGCGTAGTCATGTCGACGGTCGCCCGGCGCCTGGGGGGCGACGGAGCCGAAATCTAGGCAGTCGCGCACGCCGATCCACGACTTTACGGGCTGCGGCGGTAAGAAGCGATTGGGGCCCGCGGTCGAAGCGCCGTAGGGCACGCCGCGAAAGGCGCTGATCCCGCCGGTCCGAAGGCCGCGAATCTTGCCGTCGGCGGTCTGCGCCACCGGGAAGACCTGCGTCTCGTCGAGCGCGGCGGCGAGGCCCGTCCCGCCAAATCCGGCAAGACCGCTGGCGAACGCGCCGGTCAGAAGGCCGCGCCGGTTGGTGAGCAGAGCCATGGCGCGCCTTCCCTAGAGCAAGGCCGGACCCAGCGCCGCCCAGGCGGCGTCGGCGCTGAGTTGAGCTGATCCAAAGCCCATGGTCGCCACCACCAGGTCGCGGCTTGGCAGGACGAAGCAGAACTGGCCCCGCGCCCCGGCGGCGAAAGCCATGTCGCGTGGGGCGCCCGTCACGCGGCCGCTGGCGTTCAGCCACCACAAGAAGCCGTAGGCCGGATTAAGCGGCGAAGGGGTGAGGGACTGGGTCACATAGTCGGCGGCGATGAGCTGTCTGCCGCCCCACATTCCCTTGTCCAGATAAAGCTGGCCCAGTCGCGCCATGTCACGGCACGACAAAAGGATCGATCCGCCGATACGGATGTTGCCGGCCCTGTCGACGCCTTCGTTCTGATAGGCGAACACCTCGCAGCCCAGAGGGCGGACGAGCTCGTCCATCATGTAGGCGTGGCTGCTGCGTCCGGACGCGGCGGCGACGATATCGGCCAGATGATCGGCGGCTGCGCCGTCGTAATAGAACTGGCCGCCGGCGGGGATCGTCCTGCCATAGCCCGGCGGCGATCCCGTCTCGCCCTTGTCTTGCCACCGATACTCGTCGCCCGCAGACGGCGCCAAGGCCGGCTGGTCGAGGCGCCTTGGCGGGCGCGAACTTGGCTTGACGTTCAAGGTGCCGCCCGAAGTCATGGTCAGGAGATGGCGGATGGTGACCTCCGGTCGCAGGCCCGACTGCGCCGAGGGGTGATAGCGCTCGGCCCGGTCGTCCAGCTTCAGAAGACCCTGTGTGATCGCCCGGCCGACCATCGCCCCGCCCCAGGACTTGCCGGAGGAGAACGACACATTGCCCCAGGTCGCCTCGTCCCGATGCCAGGGGTTGGCCCAGTAACGCTCGAAGACGAGGCGTCCGCCGCGCACGACGACCAGGCCCTGGCGCTCGCCGGCCGCGCCGAGTTGGTCGGCCGCCCGCTCCAGGCTGGCGACTTGCAGGCCGACGCTCTGCGGCGAGGCGACCGCCCACGGCCCGCGCCCGGGACCGCGGGCGGACGGAGCGCCCGGCCCCTTATCAATGCGCGCGGCGCCCGCGCAGCCGCCCAGGGCGAGCGCGGCGGCTGCCACGAATTGGCGGCGGTCTAGCGTCCCTGAGATCCCAGCGTGCATGTTACCTTCTGTTCCGTCAGGCGGAACGGCGTTTCGTTCTTACGGCTAATAGTCGAACGCTTGTTCGAAATGTCAATGCGCCGACCTTGCGGCTCGCCGTCGCCGCTCGTAAGCCAGGGACGCAGACGAGGAGCCGTGCGTTGGACCAGTCGGTGATGAGGGCGTTTTCGATCCTCGAAGCGGTGGCCAGGGCGCCGGCGCCGGTTCGACTGTCCGATGTCGCCCAGAATCTGGCGCTGCAGAAGAGCACCGTCCATCGCCTGCTGCGCACCTTGATGGCGCTCGGCTATGTCGACCAGGAGCCGGTCACCGATCGCTATCGTCCAACCCTGAAGGCGTGGGAGATCGGCATGGGCGCGGTCAGCCAGCATCCCGTGCGCCGCGCGGCTGCGCCCTTCATGGCCGATCTTCACGCCGCCACGGCCGAGACGGTGAGCCTGACCGTCCTTAGCGGGGACGACGTGCTCTTTTTGGACAAGCTTGTGTCACCCCGGCCGATGCGCTTCAGCACCGGGCCCGGCAGTCGTGTGCCGGCCCCCTTGGCGGCGGGTGGGCAAGCCATCTTGGCTCACGCGCCGGACGCCGCGGCGATCGTCGAGCGGGTCGCCGCGCGCCTGCTCAATCGGCGCGACTTCGATGCGGCCGCTTTCATGGACGAGCTGGAGGCGATCCGCCGGCGCGGCTACGCCATGTCTCGCCCCGAAAGCGACGTCGTCGCCATCGCCGCGCCCATCATGAGCCGCGATGGGCGCGCCGCCGGCGCCCTGACCATATCGGGGCCGGCCTCCCGGCTCGATGAGCCGCAGCTGGCCAAGACCGCTGAGGCCCTCCTGCTCGCCACCGCCCGCCTCGCCGAAACCGTCGGCCAAATCTAAATCCACGCCACCGCAATCGACGCTGCGATACCCGCCATTCTAACGCGCGTTTGACACGGCGTTCCGTCCGAGACAGCATGTAATGGCAAAGCGTGCCGCAAGACGGCACGATAACAAGTTAGGGTGGATCATGCGGTTGAACGTCATCTGCGGCGCCTCGGCGCTCGCCTTGCTGTGGGGGGGCGCGGCGGTCGCCCAGGAGTCGGCCGAAGTCGAGGAGATCGTCGTCACTGGATCGCGCATCGCGCGGACCGACTATGTGGCCGAAAGCCCGATCGTGACGGTGGGGGCCGACGCCATCGCCGCCCGCGGGCCGGCGACCCTAGACGCCACCTTCAACCAGATGCCGCAGTTCGCGGCCAGCAACGCCAACAGCGGCTCCAGTCCCGCCCGCCAGGGGCGCAACAACGCCAACCTGCGCGGCCTGGGCATCCAGCGCACCCTGGTGCTGATCGACGGGCGCCGCACCCAGCCCTCCGACGCGCTGGGTGCTGTTGACCTCAACACCATCACCCCAGCCTTGGTGGAGAACGTCGAAATCATCACCGGCGGCGCCTCGGCCATCTATGGCTCGGACGCCATCGCCGGGGTGGTCAACTTCAAGCTCAAGCGTGACTTCGAAGGCCTGGAGCTCGACGCCTCCTACGGGATCACCGACCGCAACGACGCCGAGGCGGTTTCCTTCTCGGCGACCTTCGGCGCGGGCGCCAACGATGACCGCGGCCGCATCGTCGCCGCTGTCACCTATTTCGATCGCCAAGGCGCCTATCGCGACAGCCGCCCCTTCTTCGAGCGCTCGGGGTTCGCCTCGGCCCTGCAGGGCGGGGGCTTCGTCTCGGCGGCCAGCAACCTGCCGTCCCAGGCGGTGCTCAACACCGTGTTCGGACGCTACGGCGCAGGCACGCCGGCGCGCAACGCCTCCTTCGGGGTCAACCGTGACGGCACGATCTTCACGACCGCCGCGCCGATCCTCAACCTGCGGTATCCGGATGACGACCCTTACGTGACCTACGAGGATCGGGTGGTCTTCCCGCTTGGCAACACCTTGCCGCTGCAGACCCCGATCGAGCGCTACACCGCTTTCGTGCGCGGCTCCTACGACGTGACGGACGATGTGGAAGCCTACTTCCAGTTCAACCACATGCATTACGACAGCGCCTATAGCCGCGCCGGCTGGTCGGCGGGCTCGGGCACGCCCGCTGGCCTGATCCCGGTCACCAACCCATTCATTCCAGCCGACCTACGCACGATCCTGGCCTCACGGCCAAACCCGAATGCGCCGGCCAACTTCGTCTTCAGCACCAGCCGCATCGGCCGCACCGACTACCAGTTCGCCTATGACCTGAACGAGACGGTCCTGGGGGTGAAGGGCAAGGTGCCGTTCCGCGACTGGACGTTCGACGTCTACGGCTCCTACGGCACGACCAAGACGAATGAGACCAGCTCGGGCTTCGTCAACATCGCCGCCTGGAACACCCTGGTGAACGCCGCCGACGGCGGCGCCTCGATCTGCCCCGGCGGGTTCAATCCGTTCATCCCCGCCGCTCTCGAGGACACCCCGGGGCAGGAGGGCTGCTACAACTTCCTCAACCGCAATCTCAAAGAGACGACCGAGCTTACTCAGCAGATCGTCGAAGGATCGTTGCAGGGCGGCCTCTTGGCGCTGCCGGCGGGCCAGGTGCGGTTCGCCGCCGGCGCCAGCTATCGCCGCGCCACCTATGAATACGCCCCCGACAATGCGCGGGTGTACAACGAGGTGTGGCCGGTGCAGCTGACCGGGCCCACCGACGGCTCTTACAATGTGCGCGAGATCTTCGCCGAGGTCTTCGTGCCGGTTCTGCGCGACCTGCCATTCATCGACGAGTTGAACCTGGACCTGGCCTTGCGCCACTCCGACTACAACCTCGTTGGTGGGGTCAACACCTACAAGGCGTCCGTCGACTGGGCCCTGGGCGCAGGTCTTCGCGCCCGCGGCGGCTACCAGCGCGCAATCCGCGCGCCGAGCCTGGGCGAGCTCTATGCGCCGCCGGAGCGTGCGTCCGCCGCGCTGGGCTCGACCGCCATCGGCGCCGGCGATCCGTGCGATGTGGGCGGGCGCCTGCGCAACGCCGCCTTGAACCCCAACGCCGCGCAGGTTCGGGGGCTTTGCCTGGCTCAAGGCGTCGGCGCCAGCATCATCGACATCTACCGCTTCGCCGGCAGTTCGGTGGGCGGCCTGGCCTCGGGCAACGAGGCGCTGGAGGAGGAAAAGGCCAACACCATCACCGCGGGTCTAGTGTGGCAAAGCCGCTTTGACACCCCGCTCTTGCGCCGCCTGTCGGCCTCGGTCGACTACTACAATATCGAGGTGGAGGACGCGATCGGGGTGATCACCGCCCAGGTGGGCCTGTCGCGCTGCTTCAATGCCGATGGCCAGTCCAACCCCACCTATGATCCGACCAACTTCTATTGCAGCCTGACCGAGCGCAACGCCAACGGCGGCATCGAGACCCAGCGCCAGCCGACCCTCAACCTGGCCGCCTACAAGACGTCGGGCGTCGACGTCCAGGTCGACTGGGGCTTCGACCTCGCCGACATCGGCCTGGGCGACTCCGGCGCGCTCAGCTTCAATCTGATCGTGACCCGGTTGCTGGACTACAAGATCCAAAACCTCGCCGGAGCCCCGTTCCTCGACTATGCGGGGACGATCGGCAACAGCCAGATCGACAGCGGCGCCATCGGCTTCCCCGACTGGAAAGTCGCCCTGACCTCCGGTTGGCGCAAAGGTCCGCTGGAGGTTCGGCTGAGCTATCGCTGGAACGACAGCATGAGCCACTACAGCGCCGTGGGCGTGGCCAACTCGACGTTGCCCGGTGTGAAGACGCGCCAGTACTTCGATCTGGCCGCCAGCTATCAGTTCGATGAGAAGACCCGCCTTCGGGCAGGCGTCCAGAACCTGCTCGACGAGGCGCCTCCGGGCTGGGTGGGGCAGGGGGCTACTGATCTTGCGCTCTATGACCTGCTGCAGCGCCGCTACTCGATCGGCCTGACCCGCCGCTTCTAAGCAATCCTCCCTCGCGGGCCCGCTAAGCCGCGGGCCCGCAGCCTTTTGGAACGGAGATACGCCATGACCGACGCCAACCGAAGAGACGTACTGGCCGCCTTCGCCCTGGGCGGCCTGGCGCTGCCCGCCTTGCCCGCGGCGGCCAGGCAGGCCGCTTCTGCGGCCAGCGCCGAGCCGGCTGGCAAGACCACTGCGGCGCTGTCGCGTTATATCGCCACCAGCCAGTCCTTCGACTTTCCCGAAGAGCACCGGGAACTGGCCCGTCGCCACATCCTCGACACCCTGGCCTCGGCCGTGGCGTGCCGCGACCTGGAGCCCTCGGTCCTGGCCCGCAACTACGCCCTGGCCCAGACTGGCGACGCCAAGAGGAGCGCCGTGACGATCCTGGCGTCGAACCAGAAGGCAGCGCTCGTAGACGCCGTCTTCGCCGGGGCGATGACCGCCCACGGCGCCGAGATCAACGATTTCAATCCGGCCTCCTTCGTTCAGCCTGGGCCCTCCGTCGTCACCGCCGCCCTGGCCTTGGCCCAGGCGCGCGGCAAGTCCGGAGAGCAGGTCCTGCGCTCGGTGATCGTCGGCTATGAACTGGCCGGCCGCGTGCCCCGCGCCATCGGCAACAAGAATTTGCAAAAGGCCAACATCGCCAATCATGGCTTTGGGCCGGTGTTCGGCACGGCGGCGACCGCCGCCTCGATCCTGGGGATCGCGGAGGATCGCATCGGCGACGTCCTTACCTACTGCGCCCAGCAGGCGTCCGGATCCTGGCAGTGGATGTCGGACGTCGAGCACATCGAGAAATCCTTCGTCTTCGCCGGCATGGGCGCGCGCAACGGCCTGCAGGCGGCCTTGATGGTCGAGGCCGGCTTCACCGGCGTTCGCAACAGCTTCGATCGCTCCAACGGCTGGTTCCGCTCACCGATCTTCCGCGGTGAGGGCAACAATCCCGACTATCTGATCGACAAGCTGGGCGAGCGCACCGAGCTTCATGAGACCGCCTACAAGCGCTACCCGGTGGGCGGCCCGACCCAGCCGGCCGTCGACGGCCTGCTGAAGCTGCTGCCCAGGATCGACCGCGGCAGGGTCGCCAGCGTGACCATCTCCATGCCCGGCCGTTGGGACGCCTTCCGCAACGCCGAGATGCCGGCGCTCAACCTGCGCTATCTGTCGGCCATCATCCTCATTGACGGGCGCCTGGACTTCGTCTCGGCCCAGTCGCTCAAGCGCATGCATGGAGATCCCGCCGCCAAGGCGATGATGGCCAAGGTCGATGTGGTCCATGATCCGGCCCAGGAGCATGCCGAAGGATCCGCCCGCACCGAGTCGGCGCGCGTGGTCGTGGTCCAAGAGGACGGCCGTCGGCACGAGATCTTTGTCCCTTGGGTGGCGGGCTTCCCTTCCCATCCGATGAGCAAGGCTGACGTGGAGGCCAAGGCGCTGGAGCTGATGAGCCCGCTCCTCGGCGCGGGCCGCGCGCGCGATGTCGTCGCCGCCGTCTGGGACATCTCGTCTTTGCGCTCGGGGGGCGAGCTTGTGCGTCTGGTGGCCCGCTGAGTTGCATCGCGCCGCGAAGCAGCGTCACTGAACGATCAAGAGTACGTAGAAGACCCCCATGCGCCCCATCGAGACGGCTTTGAACATCCTTGAGGTCCTCGGCCGATTGCAGCCGGCGGGGGTCTCAGAACTCGCTCGCGAGCTGGACCTGCCCAAATCGACCGTACAGCGCGCTTTGCGTGCGTTGGGGGAGGCCGGCTGGATCGAGACTGTTTCCGACGAGAAGGGAGCCTGGTCGCTATCCCTGCGCGCTGGCCTGGCGGTCGGCCCTTCCGACTTCGCCACCCGGCATCTTCGCGCCGCCGCCATCCCGGTGATGGAGGAGCTGCGCCGGCGTACCTCGGAATCCGTCTATCTGGCGGTGCGCGACGGCTTTCGCATGGCGCTGGTCGAGCGGTTGGACGGCATCAACCCTGTGACCCATGCTTGGCCCCTGTGGCGGCCAGGCCCGATGCACCCTTCCTCCTTGGGGCGAGCCATGTTGGCGACCCTGCCCGAGGATGAACTCGAGGCCTATCTCGCCGCGCCGTTGCAGAAGGTCACCGCCCTTACGGTCACCGACCCGCAGGCTCTGCGCCTGGAGTTGGCTCAGGTGCGTCAGCGTGGGTTCGCCACCGCCTACCGCACCAATTGGCCCAATGAAAACGGTGTCGGCGCGGCGATCAGAAATAGTCGCGGCGAACCGTTCGCGGCGATCTCGGTCTCTGCGCCAGTCGAGCGGGTGGACGAGGCGGCGTGCGAAGCCATGGGCGATCTTCTCGCAGACGCCGCCCGCCGCATCAGCCTTGGCCTGCAGCGGCGCTGACCGGCATGACCCAGTCCGTTCACCAGGGCCCGCCGGTGGCGTGCTCGATCCAGGACCTTGCGCCGCGACTTGGGGTCAGCGCCCGCACGCTTCGTTTCTATGAGGAGCGGGGCCTGATCCAGTCTTCCCGGGGCCGAGGCGGCGCGCGCCACTACGACCCGCGAAGCGCGGATCGAGCGGCACGTATCGTGACGCTGCGCCGCCATGGTCTGAGTCTCGATCAGATCCAGCAGGTCGTTGATGCGGGTGACGCTGCCGAACTCATCAACACCTTAAAGGCCATCCGTGACGATCAGGCCGCGCGGTTGGCCGACCTGCAAGGCCTCATCGCAAAGCTGTCTTCCCAACTTGTGGACTGTGTCCAACTCGACCGCGGCTGATATAGCTCCGGCCGATACCTCCAGGGCCATGCTTTTGCGCGGGCGCAACGAGCTCAAGCTCGCGACAGTCAAGCTCGTGCGAGATCGTGACGGCATGGGCTCGCACATCGTTAGTGTCCTCGACGACGAGCATGACCGCTTTGGCCGCTGGTTCCAGTGACGGTCCTGTTGGCTGACGGCTCAACGTGAGCCTCGTCAGCACCATCGCGCCTTGGACCCCGACCAGCGCTGAGCCAGGCCTTCGCTGATCAGTTGCTCGCCCAGATCGCGTCCATTGATTTCAATGCGCCGTAGCAGTCGTCCATAGCGATCGCGATTTCTCCCGCTAGCGAGAAGGCTCAGATCGCCGGCGAGCACGAGTTCTTGAGTCCGATCCCTGGCTTGTAGAGCCAAAGCGCCTTCCCGTTCACATCGGGCGCGAGGCGGCATCTCCGGAGTGTCGATGTTGAGAATACGAACCCGCTCGCCGTCCGGTAGCCGGATCGTATCTCCATCGACGACACGGATGTCTGCGCCAGAGATCAGATCCTGACGGCTGAGGCCTGGGGACCGCACGGGAGGATCGGGGGCGACCTCGTCACGCGAGCTGGCGCCAACGGGGTCTCCTGAAGGGGTGGTGATACCGACACGCTTGGTGTCGGTCTTTGGCGGGCCACTTTGATCGGGAGCGACAGACTGCGCAGGAACGGAGATCGACGCAGCTGTCCCGGCGCTTTGCCCGGTTAAGATCAGGCGTTGGATCGCAGGGGCGTTGAGAGCCAAGCCGATCGGAATCAGCGCTACGGCGACGAAGCCGGCGGTCCGCTGGGTGAGCAGGTTGCGCAGGGCTCGTCGGCGGCGGCGAGTCCGAAAGAACCGTTGGGCATCGGAGCCGTGTCCGCGTCTGTTGCGCATATCCAAAAATGACCCAGCTTTGGTTCCAAGGCCGTAAATGACCCAAAAGACGGTCAATACTGGCGAGCAGGAGTCCGCGACGGTTGGGCGTCTTCGGCCCTCCAAGCGGTATCCGCACCCGACCGGATCCGTTGCGCACGGCAGGCTGTAGCGCACACGATCACACCGTTCACGCAGATCCAACCGAAGCCCGCGCCGCCGAACGGTACCGGGCGGCGTCCGTCGTGTACTCGGCGTGTCCGTAGCGGACGAGGAGCTGGCGGATGCGCCGCACCAAAATCGCATCGGTGACGTCGCGCAGACCGGGCACCTTGCCGGCGATCCGGAACGCCGCGAGCCGTCCGTAGACCAGCAGGCCGCAGGCGACGAACACCACCTCGTCCAACCGGCTCACCTCGATGCCCATCTCGCGAGCCTTGAGCCGATCACCCTCCATGAAGTGGCGCAGGAAGAAGGTCCTGGCGAAGCGGCGCTCCAGTCGGTCATGCAGCCGGTTGGTCGGCGAGCGATCGGGCGGCAGGTAGGCGTCCAGGGTGGCGCGGATCAGCGCTCCGGAGGTGGCGTCGTCGAAGCCGCGACGCAGGGTGCTGTTGCGGGCGGTCATGATCCGCACGATCCCTTCGGGCGTGTCGGCCAACAGGTCCTGCGGCAGGCCCAGCAGAAAGCAGCGGTAGCGGGCGAGTTCCACCTTGGCCCGCTCGTCGCGGGTGAAGCTGGTGCGTCCCTTGCGGATCATGGCGAAGGCCATGAGGAAGATCGGGATCAGGCCGGCGGGCATCTGGTCCACCTGCGGGATCGGAACGCCATAGATCTTGGTGTCCCACTGTCCCGAGCGCAGGGCGTTGAAGCGCACCATCGAGTGCATCAGCCGCACCATGGCGGCGGCCTTGAAGCCCTCCCCATGGCGTTCGAGCGCGCCGGGCAGGACGGTGGTGGTGAAGAAGGTCGCCGTCTCGTTGACCCGCTTGGCCGCCGTGTCGTTGCTGAGCGTGCCGGTCAGGGCCATGGGCAGGGCGGCGTACTTGTTCAGGAACGTGGCCATGAACGCCCCGCGGATGGCGAAGGGCGCCAGATGTGCGGTGGCGTTGCGGTCCAGCCGCGCGCCCCGGCGCACCAGATCCATATCGACCCAGTCGGGCGTGTCCTCCATGTCGGCGATGAAGGCGCGAAGTTGAGGCGGCGCATCCTTCACGGCGTCGACGCCCTGTTCACAGGCCTGGGTCAGCATGGCGATCAGGCGGCGAAAGCCATAGTCGGGGATGAGCGCCGCATAGGCGTCGGCCACATGATCGCCCAGCATGGTGTAGGCTCGCACGCGATCGAGATCATCCTGGGTCACCCGCACGCCCATGGGCGCGCGATCGGTGACGACGGCCGCTCTGGCGTCATCGGTGAAACGCTCGGGCGTGTGGTCGAAATCGACGGCGCCGTAGAAGGCCGGCAGCAGGGTCTTCTGGGCGGCCACCCGCGACCGGACCTCTTCAATGCTGCGGATCATGTCTGCTCCTGCTTTTTTCGGATCCATCGGGTGGATCCTGTCGTCTCTCATCAGGTTATGTAAGCATTGCTCATGTTCCTACTCGCCTTCGACCGAGGGCGTGTCGGCGCCTTGGAGGCGACATCAAGTGACTGAAAAGACGAGACGATCTCCTCGCCAGGCTCGCGCCGCATCGACCGTGGACGCCATTGTCGACGCCACCTTTCAGCTTCTGGAGGAGCGGGGCTTTGACGCCCTGACGACCAACCACATCGCCGCGCGGGCGGGGGTGAGCATCGGCACGCTCTACCAGTACTTCGCCGACAAGAACGACATCCTGGCGGTCATGGCCCAGCGCCGCGCCGAAGCGGTGCGCGACAGCATCGCCGCCATGCTGATCGAGCAGCCCAACCTGGGCAGCGTGCGACCCATCGTCCGCGCCCTGATGAACGGGTTCGAAGGCTCGCCGGCCACGCGCCATGCCTTGCTGGGCGCGCTGTTCAGCAAGGGCGAGGCGGTGCTCCTGCGCCACCACGAACTCTTCTTGGCCGCCATCGCCGGCAAGGCGCAGCTGGACATCACCCTGACGCCGGAGCGTGCGTTCATCCTCACCCACGCGGCGGTCAGCCTGCTGCGCGCCTCGGCGGCGGAGGAGGATCTGGCCCTGGATCCTGTCGCGCTGGAGGACGAGTTGGTGCGTCTGATGGAGGCCTATCTGGCGGCATTGGCGGGCGTTTAGGTCTCGGACTGATCGCGGCCTTTACGCCGTCCTTATGCGCGACGCGCGATCCCTGATGGCCCCGTTACGGCCATGAGGATCACACCACGCCCAGTTTTTCCAAGCTGGAGCATGAGGCCGATGGCCGATCTGATCTTTCTGGCGTTGGGCGGCGGGGCGTTTTTGGCCTTCGCCGCCTTCGCCGTTGCGCTGAAGAAGGTCTGACCCATGTGGATCGACCTTCTGTGGGCCGCCGGGGCGCTGAGCGTCGCGGCGTACATGGTCGCGGCCTTGCTGCGGCCCGACCGTTTCTAACGGACATCTTCCATGAATTTCCAAGGCTGGGCGGAGATCGCCCTGACGCTGGGACTGGCCGTGGCCATCGGCTGGCCGGTCGGCGTCTACATGTCACGCGTCTGGAATGGGGAGCGAACCTGGCTCGACCCCATCCTGCGTCCCATCGAGAAGCTGTTCTACGCCGGTTGCGGCGTGGACCCGGACAAGAGCCAGACCTGGCTCGGCTACGCCGGCGCGCTGCTGGCGTTCAACTTCGTCGGCTTTGCGTTCGTCTATGGCGTGCTGCGCCTGCAAGGCGCCCTGCCGCTGAACCCGCAGGGGTTTGACGGGCTTGCGCCGCACCTGGCGTTCAACACCGCCGTCAGCTTCGTTACCAACACCAACTGGCAAAGCTATGGCGGCGAGACCACCATGTCGACGCTCAGCCAGATGCTGGTTCTGACGGTGCAGAACTTCGTCTCCGCCGCCACCGGCGCCGCCATCGCCGCGGCTTTGGCCCGCGCCTTCACCGCCAATCGCGGGACGGGCGTCGGCAACTTTTGGGCGGACCTGGTTCGCACGACCCTGTGGGTGCTGCTGCCGCTGTGCCTCATCCTCGCCGTCGTTCTGGTGGCGCTCGGCCTGCCGCAAACGCTCAACGCCGGCGTGGTCGCCGCGACGCTGGAAGGCGCGCAGCAGAAGATCGCCCTGTTCCCGGTCGCCTCTCAGGAGGCGGTCAAGCAACTGGGCATCAATGGCGGCGGCGTCTTCAACGCCAACTCCGCCCACCCCTTCGAGAACCCCAGCCCGCTGACCAACCTGATCACGGCGGTGTCGATCAACATGCTGGGCTGGGCGGCGTTCTTCGCCTTCGGCCGGTCGGCCTTCGCCAAGAAGGATGTAAAAGCCCTGGCGACGGCGGCCTTCATCCTGCTCTTCGCCGGCGCCGGCGCGATCTATTGGGCCGAGACGCAAGCCGCTCCCGCCCTGGTCGCCGCCGGCGTCGATGCTGCGGTCAACATGGAGGGCAAGGAGGTGCGCTTCGGCGCGCCGGCCACCGCCGCCTGGGCCGCCATGACCACGGGCGCGTCCAACGGCTCGGTCAACGGCATGCACTCCAGCCTGATGCCCCTGGGCGGCGGGACAGCCATGTTCCTGATGCAGCTGGGCGAGATCCTGCCCGGCGGCATCGGCTCGGGCATCGCCATCATGGTCGTCATGGCCATGCTGTCGGTCTTCGTGGCCGGCCTGATGGTCGGCCGCACGCCGGAATACCTCGGCAAGAAGATCGAGGGGCGGGAGATCACCTTCGCCATGCTGGCGGTGCTGGTCATTCCCCTGGCTATGCTCAGCTTTTCCGCGCTCGCCGCCGTCCTGCCCGAGGCGCTGAAGGGCCTGATGCACGAGGGGCCGCACGGCCTGTCGGAGATCCTCTACGCCTACGTCTCCGGCACGGCCAACAACGGCTCGGCCTTCGCCGGCCTGACCGCCAACGCGCCGTGGTGGAACACCACCTTGGGCTTGGCCATGCTGATGGGCCGCTTCGCCCCCATCGTCGCGGTGCTGGCCATCGGCGGCGCCCTGGCGGCCAAGCCCAAGCTGGCGCCCACGGCCGGCACGCTGCCGACCCACGGCGGCCTGTTCATCGGCCTGCTGATCGGGGTGATCCTGATCCTCGGCGGGCTGCAGTTCTTCCCGGCTCTCGCCCTGGGTCCGATCGTCGAGCACTTCCAGGTGCTGGCGGCGGTCTCCGGGTCTTAAGGGACCTCCCCCCATGACCTATTCGACACCTTCGTCGCACAAGGGCCTCGGCTTCGCCGCCAGCCTGACGCCGAACATGATGGGCCGCGCCGTGCGCGACGCGGTTCTCAAACTCGACCCCCGCGCCCTGACCGGCAATCCGGTGATCTTCGCCACCTGGGCGGTGGCGGTGCTCTCCACCGTCTCGGCCGTCGCCGCCGTGGCGACGGGGACCGCGGCCGGGTTCGCCGTTCAGATCGCCCTTTGGCTATGGGCCACGGTGCTGTTCGCCAACTTCGCCGAGAGCATCGCGCAAGGGCGCGGCAAGGCGGCGGCGGACAGTCTGCGCGCGGCCCGGGTCACCACCAAGGCCAAGCTGATCATAGACCTGAAGACGGGAACGATCATCCCGACCCCGGCCCACAAGCTGAACGTCGGCGAGATCGTCCTGGTCGAGGCCGGCGACGTGGTCCCCGCCGACGGCGAGATCGTTGAGGGCGTGGCCAGCGTCAACGAGGCGGCCATCACCGGCGAGAGCGCCCCCGTCATCCGCGAAAGCGGCGGCGACCGCAGCGCGGTGACCGGCGGCACGACCGTGGTCTCAGACTGGCTCAAGGTGCGCGTCACCAGCCAGCCGGGCTCGTCCTTCCTCGACCGCATGATCGCGATGGTCGAGGGCGCCGACCGCCGCAAGACGCCTAACGAGATCGCGCTGGCCGTGCTGTTGGCGGGTCTGACCCTGATCTTCCTGATCGCCGTCGTCACCCTGCTGGGCCTGGGCAAGTTCTCGGGCGTCGAGCTTGATCCGCTGGTGCTCGGCGCGCTGTTCGTCTGCCTGATACCGACCACCATCGGCGGCCTGCTTTCCGCCGTCGGCATCGCCGGCATGGACCGGCTGCTGAAGGTCAACGTCCTGGCCACGTCCGGTCGGGCCGTGGAAGCCGCGGGCGACGCCGACACCCTGCTGCTCGACAAGACCGGCACCATCACCTTCGGCAACCGCATGGCCACCGAGGTGATCGCCGCGCCGGGCGTGCGTCCGGAGGCCGCCTTGCGCGCCGCCGTCATCGCCTCCCTGGCCGACGAGACCCCGGAAGGCCGCTCGATCATCGAGCATGGCCGCAACCTCGGCGTGGTCATCGAGACGCCCAAGGGCGCCAGCGCCATCCCGTTCAGCGCCGTGACCCGTCAGTCGGGCCTCGACGCCGACGGCCACAGCTGGCGCAAGGGCGCGGTCGACGCGGTCCTGCGCACCTGCAAGCTGGCGGTCCCGCCGAGCGTGCTGGAAGCCGCCATCGACCGCATCGCCCGCTCGGGCGGCACGCCCCTGGCGGTCAGCCAGGACGGCGCCCTGGTCGGGGTGATCCACCTGAAGGACGTGGTGAAGCCCGGGGTGAAGGCCCGCTTCGCCGACCTTCGCCGCATGGGCCTGCGCACGGTGATGATCACAGGGGACAACCCGGTGACCGCCGCCGCCATCGCGTCAGAGGCCGGCGTCGACGACT
Organism: Caulobacter sp. 73W; assembly: GCF_041021955.1. Classification (GTDB taxonomy): domain Bacteria; phylum Pseudomonadota; class Alphaproteobacteria; order Caulobacterales; family Caulobacteraceae; genus Caulobacter. The sequence goes on along the minus strand of NZ_CP158375.1, from coordinate 1,783,993 downwards.
TCCTCGCCGAGGCCACGCCCGAGGACAAGCTTCGCCTGATCCGGGCGGAGCAGGCCAAGGGACGTCTGGTGGCCATGTGCGGCGACGGCGCCAACGACGCTCCGGCGCTCGCTCAGGCCGATGTCGGCGTCGCCATGCAGACCGGCGCCCAGGCCGCCCGCGAGGCCGGCAACATGGTCGATCTCGACAGCGATCCCACCAAGGTCATCGAGATCGTGGAGGTGGGCAAACAGATGCTCATCACCCGCGGCGCGCTGACCACCTTCTCCATCGCCAACGACGTGGCCAAGTACTTCGCCATCATCCCGGCGCTGTTCACCGCGGCTCTGCCGCAGCTGGGCGCCCTGAACATCATGGGCCTGGCCAGTCCACAGAGCGCGATCCTGTCGGCGGTGATCTTCAACGCCCTGGTGATCGTCGTGCTGATCCCGCTAGCCCTGAGGGGCGTGAAGTACCGGGCCGTCGGCGCCGCGAACCTGCTCTCACGCAACCTGCTGGTTTACGGCCTCGGCGGTCTCGTCGCCCCGTTCGTCGGCATCAAGCTCATCGACCTCTTCCTCTCCGCCGTCGGCCCGGCCTGAGCGTCGGTTCCCCAAGGACTATCGTTATGAACAAGCGTTTCTTCTACCTGTCGACTTTCCTCGGCATGACCGCCGCCGCCGCGCTCACAGCCGCTGAGGCCAGCGCCCAAGAGGCTCCGATCTGCACCGACCGGCCGACCAAGGCCAACGCCACCTGCACGGTCGTCGCCGGCGCCTGGCAGGTCGAGGCCGATGGCGTCAACTTCACGCGCAACAAGGCCGGCGGGGTTGTCGCCAAGACCACGGCCTACGGCGCGACAACCGTCAAATACGGCCTCAGCGACAAGAGCGACCTGCAGGTGACCTGGACGCCCTATGTGGAAAGCCGCGTGACCGGCGCGAACAAGATCAGCGGCTCGGGCGACGTCTATGTGCGCTACAAGCAGGCCTTGAAGACGGGCGGCAGGACGACGGTCTCGGTCATTCCCTATGTGAAGATTCCGACCGCCGCCGACGGGCTGGGCAATGACGAGGTCGAGGGCGGCGTCGCCCTGCCGGTCAGCGTGGCCCTGGACGGCTTCACCCTGACCTTCGGTCCGCAGGCCGACCTGCTGCTCGACGCCGATGGGGATGGCCGCCACCTGGCGGTGACCAACCTGGTCAACCTGGCTCGGCCGATCAGCTCCACGGTCACCCTCTATGGCGAGCTTTGGACCAACACCAACTTCGATCCGGCCGACACCGTCACCCAGTTCTCGGCCGACGCCGCCGTCGTCTGGCTGGCGGCGCCGACCCTGCAGTTCGATGTCGGCGGCAATTTCGGCCTCAACGACAAGACCCCCGACGCCCAGGTCTATGTCGGCGTCTCCAAGCGCTTCTAGGAGAGCGTGATGATCCAGCACATCCGTCCGGCCATCGTCTCGATGGTCCTGTTCACGGTGATCCTCGGCTTAGGCTATCCCCTGGCGGTTACGGGCCTGGGGCAGGCGATCTTCCCGTCGCAAGCTGACGGCAGCCTGATCCGCGACGATCAGGGCCAGATCGTCGGCTCCGCCCTGATCGGCCAGGGGTTCAGCGACGCCAAGTACCTGCACCCGCGGCCCTCGGCGGCCGGTGACGGTTATGACGCCTCGGCCTCCAGCGGCTCCAATATGGGTCCGCTCAACACCGATCTGGCCGAGCGCGTGAAGACGGAGGCCGACGCCCTGCGCGTGGAGGCGCCGAGCCGGGCCATTCCCGCCGATGCGGTCACCGCGTCCGGCTCGGGACTCGACCCGGACATCTCTCCGGCCTATGCCCGTCTTCAGGCTCCGCGTGTCGCGGCAGCCCGAGGGCTGACGGTCCGCCAGGTGCAGACGGTGATCGAAAACGAGACGCAGCAGCCGCTGTTGGGCTTCATCGGCCAGCCGCGGGTCAACGTCCTCGCCGTCAACAGGGCGCTCGATAGACTGTGATCGAAGAGCCGCCGCGCCCCGACCCCGACGCGCTCCTCGCCGCCGCCCAGAAGGCGCGGCGAGGCAAGCTGAAGGTTTTCCTCGGCATGTCGCCCGGGGTCGGCAAGACCTACGAGATGCTGCGCGCCGCTCGCCGCCGAAAGGCGGAGGGCGGCGACGTGCTGATCGGGGTGGTGGAGACCCACGGCCGGCGTGAGACCGAGGCCCTGCTGCGCGGCATGGAAGTGCTGCCCCGCGCGCCCATCGAGCATCACGGCCGCACCCTGATGGAGTTCGACCTCGACGCCGCCCTGGCGCGCAAGCCGGCCCTGCTGCTGGTCGACGAATACGCCCATTCCAACGCGCCCGGCTCACGCCATCCCAAGCGCTGGCAGGACGTGGCCGAACTGCTGGCCGCCGGGATCGACGTCTGGACCACCCTGAACGTTCAGCACCTGGAGAGCCTGGTCGATGTGGTGCTGCGCATCACCGGCGTGCGCCAGCGCGAGACGGTCCCTGACAGCGCCCTGTCGCGGGCCGACGATATCGAAGTCGTCGACATCACCCCGGACGAGCTTCGCCAGCGCCTGACCGATGGCAAGGTCTATGTGCCCGAGACGGCCCGGCTGGCGGCGGACAACTTCTTCAAGGTCGAGAACCTCACCGCCCTTCGCGAACTGGCCCTGCGCCGGGCCGCGCAGACCGTGGACGACCAGCTGGTCGCCGCCATGCGCGAGAAGGGGGTGGAGGGCCCCTGGGCGGCGGGCGAGCGGATCCTCGTCCTGGTCTGCGGCGACCCCATGGCCGCCAATCTGGTGCGCACCGGCCGGCGTCTGTCGGACATGATGATGGATGCGCCGTGGACCGTGGCGCATGTGGAGCAGCCGGCGCGGCGCAGCGACGCGGCCAGGCTGTTCGAGGCGATCAAGCTGGCCGAGCAGCTGGGCGGCTCGACCGTCACCCTGACCGGCGATGATCTGGTCGGCGCGGTCCTCGACTACGCCCGCCGCAACAACGTCACCCAGATCGTCATCGGCAAGTCCCGCGACAGCCGTCTGCGAGAGGCGCTGGGACGCTCCCTGGCGGCGGCGCTCCTGCGCCGCTCGCGGGGGGCGGCGATCCATATCGTCACGGACCGGGCGGAGGAGGCCGCTGCGCCTGCCCCGAAGTTGGACCTGGCGGAGGGCTGGCTCGGCTATTTCACGGGCGCCGGTTTCGTGGTCGCCGCCACCCTGGCGGCCTGGGGGCTCGACAGCATCTCGGCGCGCGTCGATCTGTCGATGATCTTCCTGGCCGCGGTGCTGGGCGCGGGGGTCCTCTACGGTCTTCGGCCAGCCCTGGCGGCGGCCACCGTCGCCTTCCTGATCTACAACTTTCTGTTCCTGGAGCCGCGCTACAGCCTGGCCATCGGCTCGCCGACCGACGTGCTGACCCTGATTGTGTTCTGGGCGGTGGCCCTGGCGACGGGCGGCCTGGCGGGGCGGGTGCGGGACCAGGCGCGAGCCGCGCAAAGGCGAGCGGCGGCGGTCTCGGCGCTGCTGGCGGCCAGCCGAACCCTGTCCGCCGCCGCCGACAAGACCGCCGCTGCGAAAGCCCTGGCTGAACAGACCGCGGCGGCCGCTGGCGGCAAGGCCTTGGTGCTCCTGCCGCGCGATGGCGAGATCGCCATCGTCGCCGGGGCGCCCGAGCTGGAGGTGCTGGACACGACCGCCATGGCCGCCGCGCGCTGGGCCTGGGAGAAGGGCGAGCCGGCCGGGGCGGGCACCGGCACCTTGCCGCAAACGCCCTGGACTTTCCGTCCCCTGGAAGGGGTGCGGGCCCGGGCCGGCGTCGCGGGCGTCAAGCGCGGCGCCGCGCGCGCGAGCGCCGAGGACGAACGCCTGGTGACCGCCCTTCTGGAGCAGGGCGCCGTGGCCCTGGAGCGCGCCGAGCTGGCCGCCGACGCGGTGGAGGCCGAGACCCTGCGCAGGGCCGACCGTTTCCGCTCGGCCCTGATGAACTCCATCAGCCATGATCTGCGCACCCCCCTGTCGACCGTGCTGGGCGCCTCCACCACCCTGATCGACTACGGCAGGTCGCTCAAAGCCGCGGTGCGCGCCGATCTTCTGGTCTCCATCCGTGAGGAGGCCGAACGCTTGAGCCGCTATGTGGGTGACCTCCTGGACATGACGCGGCTGGAGGGCGGCGGCCTGTCCGTGCGCGCCGAGCCGACCGACCTGCGCGACGTGCTCAACGCGGCGGCGCAGCGTGTTCATCGCCGCTTGGAGGGGCGTATCGTCAGTCGTGACTACCCGGCCAAGCTGACCCTGGTGCAAGCGGACGCCGGCCTTTTGGAGCAGGCGGTGGTCAATATCCTGGAGAACGCCATCGCCTATAGTCCGCCTGATGCGGCGATCGAGCTGGCGGTCTATGAGGATCGCGGCAATGTCGTCATCAGCATCGAGGACGAGGGCAAGGGCATTCCCACCCAGGAGCTGGAGCGCGTGTTCGAGAAGTTCCGCCGCATGGACGAGCCCACTGATCGCCGCAAAGGCGCAGGGCTCGGTCTGGCCATCGCCAAGGGCTTCGTCGAGGCGATGAGCGGCCGTATCGCCGCCGCCAGCCCGATCCGCGACGGCAAGGGAACACGCGTCCTGATCAGCCTGCCCAAGGCGATCCAGACGCCGCATCACCTGCTATGACCGGATCTCGCCAGCGCATCCTCGTCATCGACGACGAGCCGCAGATCCAGCGGTTCCTCGGCCCCGCCCTGGAGGCGGCCGGCTATGAGCCGCTGAAGGCTGAGAGCGGGCAGGAGGGTCTGCGCGCCATCGCCCTTTGGAGCCCTGATGCGGTGGTGCTGGATCTGGGCCTGCCGGACATGGACGGCAAACAAGTGCTGGAAAAGGCGCGGGCTTTCTATACCGGGCCGATCCTTATCCTGTCGGCCCGCGATCGCGAGATCGAGAAAATCGACGCCCTGGACAAGGGCGCCGACGACTATGTTGAAAAACCCTTCGGGGTCGGCGAGCTTCTGGCCCGCCTCCGAGTGGCCCTGCGCCATGCGGGCAAGGCCGGGGCCGGGCCGTCGCAGATCCAGGCCGGCGACATCCTCATCGATCTGGACAAGCACAAGGTCATGCGGGCCGGGGCGCCGGTGAAGCTGTCGCCCAAGGAATTCGACCTTCTGGCTCGGCTCGCTCGCGCCCAGGGGCGGTTGCTTACCCACAAGGACCTGCTGACCGCCATCTGGGGACCGGCGCATGTGGAGGACACCCAGTATCTTCGGGTGTTCATAGGCCAGCTTCGCCAGAAGCTGGAGGCCGAACCCTCGGCGCCCCGGATGATCCTGACCGAGCCGGGCGTCGGCTACCGCTTCGAGGCGGACTAATCCTTACGCCGCGATTACGCGGGCATCCCGTTTTGCGCATGGCGGCTTGTCGGCGATCAGCGCGATCGTTCCAGCGCTCCCCAAGAGGAGCGTTTTTTGGAAGTCATCCATGTCCGTCCATTCCGCCATCCAGGCCGCTGAATTTCTGCTGGGCCTACCGCATGCCGATCCCCTGGATCGAATGCTCGATCTTGCCAAGGCGACGCCTCGCGATGCCGTCGCCGTGGCCGGGCCGCAAGCGGCCGACGCCATGGTTGGTCTATGGCGTCGCGGCTTTCCCCGCGTCGAGGCCGCCCGCCGCGCTACATCCGCGGCGGCCGATGAGCGATGTGATCTGCTGCTGGTCGTCGGCTGTCCCGAAGCGGTCTGGGCCGACACTTTGGTCGGCGCGGTCGCAGGCGTGCTGGCTCCGCGCGGCCGTTTGGTGATCGACGCGGGGCTGCTCGTCGACGCGCGAGAGCGCGCCGAACTTTGCGGCTACCTGCGCGCCCGCGGCCTGAGGGTCAGTGACCGGGCCGAGCTGTCCGCGGAGGTCCTCGCGTTCAAGGGATAGGCTCGTCCGGCCCGTGCCCGCGCGTGGGGATAGGCGCGATGTTCTCCGCTGCGGCCGCGGCGGGCCGACAATGTTCCTTCGTCAGCCCCGGTCGGTTCCGGGGACATCGGAGGATTACACCATGCACGAGCTCCTGATCTTCACGCTGCTCTTCGTCTTCGCCTTGCTCGCCCTGGCGGCGGTTCTGCACACCCTGCGGCGCTGACATGGACGTCGATGCGGCGAATTTGCAAGCGCCCGCCGGCGTCACCGTCGAGATTGAGGGCCTCAACCTTTAGGGGCCTCAAGCCATGACCTCTCCTCACACCGGCAAGTCCAGCGTCTTGCCGACCGGCGGCGGCGCGGCGCTGATCGATCTGAACGACACCCTGATCCTTCTGCTCGATCATCAATCGGGCCTGTTCCAGACGGTCAAGGACATCGCGCTGAGTGATCTGAGGCGCAATGTGGAGATGATTGCGCGGCTGGCGAGCCTGCTGAACGTCCCGATCATCACCACGGCCTCGGAGCCGCGCGGCCCCAACGGTCCGCTCATGCCGCAAATTCACGAGCTCGCGCCTCACGCGGTCTTCGTGCCGCGCAAGGGTGAGGTGAACGCCTGGGACAATGAGGCCTTTGTCGACGAAGTGCGCCGCAGCGGCCGAAAGACCCTGGTCATGGCCGGGGTATGGACCAGCGTCTGCGTGATGTTCCCGGCCCTCGACGCTCAGGCGGCGGGGTTCGACGTCTATGCGGTGATCGACGCCTCGGGGGATCCTAGCGAGATGGCGTCCAGGACCAGCTTGGCCCGCTTCGTCCAAGGCGGCGTCAAGCCGACCACCACCAATGCATTGCTCAGCGAGCTTCATCGCACGTGGGCGCGCCCTGAAGCAGCCGAAATGGCCAAGCTCTATGCCTTGGCCGCGCCCAACTATGCGGCCGTGATCGAGAGCTTCCAGGCTCCGCGCGCCTGATTATAGGCCTTCCCGCCTGGAAAGTGATCCGTCTGAACAAGCTTGGAGCGCTTCGAGCGGCTGAGGTCATGTCTTTCATCAGCAGAAGAGGCCCGTCGGAATTCCGCTATTGCGTATATCGAAGGCGATTATCCGGAAAAGCGTATCCGTTCTGGCGACTCGTTCGCCGCTCACGAGAGAACATCGCCTGCGCTTGATCGATCGACGGGAGGCGCTGACCTTGGTTCAGCAAGTCGGCTTCCCGCGCCCGGAACGAATGACCCGATGGGCAGAGACCGTGTGCAAGTATGTTCGCGTTTCGAGCGCAGCCATCATGGCGACGCCACCTTGCGCGCCTTGGGCAGAATACGAAGTTGCAGCCTTGAGCATCTGATCACGCGTTGGGCTGTATCCGCCTGAACGCCGCCTCAACAAACCCGAAGGCTCCGAAGGCGAGCAGGCCCAAGGCGATCACGCCGAGCAACCATGCGCCCATAGGCCTTTCCTCGATGACTTGCAGCGCGTCCGCCCAGCTGCGGACTTCGCTGCTTTGAGTCTCCCATCCAGCACGGATCAAAAACACTCCCGCAGGCAAGGTCGCCAGGCCTCGCGCCACATAGCCGGCGCGGCCAAGAAGGACGACCCTCCGGCAGACCCGTTCGCTGCACGAAAGTCGTTTGCCGAAATCCTGCATTAGGCCCTGGAGAACATTGCCGACGCCCACCGCCAGCAAGACCCCGCCGGCCGCAAGCAGGAGGAGGTCGCCATGCGGCAAGGACAGAAGCTGCGCGGCGAGCGCCTGGGGTGACTCGCCTTCGTCGGCTTCGCCAAAGTCCTCGAAGACATCGAGCAGTTCAAAGGCGCTGAAGGCCAGGGCTGCGTAGACGACGCCGCTAACCGCCTGGCCCAGTCGCACCGCAAACGCCTTGGGCGTCTTGCCGTGGCGGTCGGCGTCGAAGATCGCCTGCAAGCCGCGCCAGAGCGCAAAGCCCGACAGACCGCAAGCGACGGCCGCGATCAGGACCAGTCCAATCGGCCATTTCGCCCAAGCGGCCAGAAGGTCCCGGGCGCCTTGCGCGCGTGGGGCGAGATCGGCGGCGGCCAGAAGGACGACCCCGCCCAGTCCCAGATAGACGACGCCCCTGGCCGCGTAGCCAGCCCGTGCCGACCACTCCAGCAAGGTGATCGGATCAAGCCGTCGCTGCGCCGGGATGAATCGGTGGCGAAACAGCGTCAGGCTCCGCTCGATGCTGCGCACGCATTCTCCTCAACGCCGGGCTGATGCTGGCAACGAAACTTGGACCGCTCTGTTCCCGGCGAGCGCCCGCACGGCGCGACGGGAGGGGCGCAAAGAGGGCGCCGGTTCGCACCGGCGCCCTCGAAGTTACCTTGGAGGGGATCCAAGGGATGGGTCAGTAGACGAAGCGCGCGCCCACGAAGAACTGGCGGCCGGTGCTGGCGTACTGCGAGACGAGCGGGTCGTTCTCGTAACCGAAGCGCTGGTCCTTCTGGTCGGTGAGGTTGAGCGCCTCGGCCGTGAAGGTCAGGTGCTCGTTCCACTGGTAGGAGAGCGAAGCGTCGAGGTTGAACGTCTTCTTGCTGGAGACGAAGTCGTTGATCAGCGGCGAGTTGCACACACCTGGATTGCATCCGCCCGAGGCCAGCGGATAGGTCGTCTTGTAGGGTGAGCGGTAGGCGGCCGAGACGCGGCCGCTGAACTTTGGCGTCTCATAGAACACCGTGGCGTTCAGCGACTTGGGCGAGGCGCCCAGGAACGGAGCCTTGCCAGTGATGTTCGCCACCGGGTCGAGGATGAATTCCAGCTCGCTCTCGATATAGGTGTAGTTGGCCTGCACCCCGAAGTTCTGCGTCCACTGTGGCAGGAAGCCGAAGGTGTCGGGCAGGAAGGTCAGGTTCTGCTGATAGTTCAGCTCGAAGCCCTGCAGGAAGCCGCCCGGCGCATCGTTGTACTGGCGGATCTGGAAGGTGCGGTCCTGATCCAGGTAGGCTCGGCGGCTGGCCGACTGATCATCGACCAGGCCGTCATAGGTGGCCCGGATGCTGGCGATGCCTTCGGCGTCGAAGATCGAGCTGAGCGGTCCTTCGCGGATGACGATCTGCGGGAAGCTGTTGATCTCCTTGCGGAACACAGCGGCCGACAGAACCGCGCCGGTGGTGAAGTACCATTCGATGCTGGCGTCATAGTTGGTGGCGCGGAACGGCTTCAGACGCACATTGCCTACGGTGATGGCCGCGTTGCTGCCGTCGTAGTCGGCCGGCTGCGTGCCGATGCCGGTGGGCACCGTCAGGTTGCTGATGCCGGGGGACAGGGCGACCAGCTGCGGGCGCGCCATCACCTTGGCGACGCCGAAGCGCAGCATCAGCTTCTCATCGATCTCATAGGCGGCGTTGAACGACGGCAGCGTGTCGTTGTAGCTGTGGCCCTCCTCGACCGGCCGGCCGCTGGGCGTGCGACCGCGCGCCTCGATCTCGGTCTTGACCTGACGCACCCCGACATTGCCGCGAAGCGTGCGGCCCAGGAAGGTCAGGTTGTAGTCGACCTGCCCGAAGAAGCCGGTGTCCTTCTCGTCGACGCCGAAGGTGCCGACGCCGCCGTTGCGAAGGTCGGACAGGCGCCAGTCGCCGAACTTGTTGATGCAGTTGCAGTCGAAGCCGAAACGCTGCTGGAAAGCCTCCAGATTGGGCGCGAAGAAGCTCTTGGGCGTGCCCGCGGGCATGTCCAGGCCTTCACCGAACTTTACGACCTGGCCCATTTGGCCGACGGTGGTTGCGCCCACCAGGCCCCCGCGCACGCCTTCGAGAAGGCTGGGGTTCATGGTGTCGCCGATCAGACGCTCATAGCGGGTGTAGTAGAACCCAAACTCCCGCTGGCTGGCCCCGGCCTTGAACGTGAAGTTGGGGTTCAGGTCATAGGCGACGTCGAACTGCATCGCCTCGTAGTCGTTGCGCGAGATCGTGTAGTAGTGGCGAAGGGCCGAGTAGCCCTTGACGAAATCCCACTTCGTCGGGTCGGCGACATCGAAGCCGAAATCCATGGACGGCATCGGACCGCCGTCGCGGTCGTCATAGACGAAGTAGCCGTTGCCGGCCGTGCCGTTGCCCGAGTCCAGGCGAATGAAGTCCGCCAGCAGGCCCGTGTTCTTGTTGATCGAACGCGAGCGGCCATACTTGCCGTGGACCCGGAAGTTGTCGGTGAGCTCGTGGGTGATGTCGATTGAGTTCTGGGCGAAGTAGTTGGTGAACGAGCCCTGGTCGATGGCCGAGCGGAAGTCGACATTGCCCAACACCAGGTAGTTGGCGCTGTCGCCGGCCGCCGACAGTCCGGCGTCGATCAGGCGGGTCGACGGGCGGCCCAGGAACTGGGCGCGCATGGCCTGGCCTTGCGGGTGGGCCACATAGCCGACCGAACCGGGCTGGTTGTAGTAGTCGTAGACTTCCAGGTTATTGGGATTGAAGCTCCCCGCGCCGGCCGGCAGGCCGCCCGCGCCATAGATCGTCGAATTGAACACCGGCGTATTGCCATACTGGGACTGGCCGCAGTCGATGGCGTCGCGGAAGGACGTCGCCGCCTGGGTGGCGCAGTTGGCGTAGGCGCTTCTGCGGTTGGCGTAGGTGTTCTGAGCGGCCGAGGCGGTGGTCGCTGTCTGGTAGCTGAAGTTGCTGGCGGTGCGGTTGCCGTTGGTGTTGTTGCGGTTCAGGCCGATGGCCCCGATCTGATAGTTGTCGGCGGTCTGGTCCATCTCCGCGTAGAGACCATCATAGGTGATGGTCGTCCGCTCAGTGGGCTTCCATTGCATCGATAGGGTGAGGCCCAGGCGCTCCTGCTCCAGCTCGCGATGGTTTAGCGACGACAGGGTGGGGATGCGGACCAGCGAGCCGCGATAGTTGTTGGGGCCGTAGAGCAGCTCGTAGGCTCGCGGGTTGGAGCCGATCAGGTACTGCAGCGCCTCGGGATTGGTCACCCGCGGGATGACGTTGGCGGCGTTGACGCCGGTGGGCAGGGCGAAGCCTTGCGGATCGCCCGCGGCCGCGGCGGCGGCGTTGTTATAGGTGGAGCCACGATAGGTGTAGTCGGGGCCGCCCAGACCGCGGGTGTAGCTGTCGATGATCTGTTCGCGGCGGTTATAGGCCGCTGACGCCAGGACGCCGAACTCGCCAAACGGCGTGTCCCAACGATCCGAAACCAGACCGGCCAGGCGCGGGTTATGCTTGCCGCCGTTCTCGTAATAGGCGTCCTGGGCGGTGAAGGCCATGCGTCGGCCGCTGTAATTGAACGGGCGGCCGCTGATCAGATCGACCGTGGCGCCCAGCGAGCCTTCGTCGACTTCCGCAGACGCCGTCTTTTGCACCTGCAAGGAGCTGAAGAGTTCCGAGGCGAAGGTGTTGAACTCAAAGCCGCGGTCGCGGCTCAGGGCGCCGTCGGCGGTGCTGGAGCCCGAGGTCGACAGGGTCTCAAGGCCGTTGAGGCGCACGCGGGTGAAGTCGCCGCCAAGGCCGCGCACGGAGATCTTGTTGCCCTCGCCGTTCACCCGGTCGATCGAAACGCCGGGCAGGCGTTGCAGCGATTTAGCCAGGTTGGCGTCGGGGAAGTCAGCGATGTCCTCGGCGTTGATGACATCGACCATGACGTTGGATTCGCGCTTTTGGACGAGCGCGCTCTGCAGCGCGGCCCGAAAGCCCGTGACGACGATCTCCTCGACGGCGGTGTCGTCAGCGGCCGCGGCTTCCTGAGCCGAGGCATGGCCCGCGACGAGTGCGGCCGCCAGGGCCGCACCGATCGCCAAAGCCCGCGTCGAGGCTCCACAACCAAGGCGCGCGCGCAATTGTGGCGTAGTGTGAATCATAGGTCTCTTCCCCGGGCTCCTCCCGCGTCGCTCGGCTTTTACGGCGAAGATGCCGCCAGCCGATGCGCGCCTACAGCCGCCCAGCCCAGGGAACGGCCGTCACTCTCTCTCGTCTCCGCCCGACGGGCGAAAACAGGCCCTTTTGTCGCTTAATCGCAAAAGATACCGGTATCATTGCTAGCTCGAACGCAAATCGCTGACAATGCCACCGGTGTCAGTTTTTTCTTGACCGGGCTTGGCGACCCCCGCCTTGATGCTTCCGACACGGCGTCGCGGCCAACGAGCCGCCACCCAGGAGGGATGCGTCTGGAGCCAAGCTTCAGCGCAACTTTTCGGTGTGCGCGCCGATCGAGCCTGCTCTTGGGAGGAGCCGATGGATGCTGGCAAGGCGCTGATCAATCGCCGCCTATTCACCGCCACGGCGATCGCCGCGGCCTGCGCTGCGACGTCGCTAGAGGCGGCGACAGCCGCGCCGAAAGACGACGGTTTCACCCATACGCGCGGCGGCGCCGGCGGCCGCTCCATCGTCGTCACCACCCTGGCGGGCGAAGGGCCTGGATCCTTGCGCGAGGCGATGAAGGCCAAGGGCCCGCGGACCATCACCTTCTCGGTCGGCGGCGTCATCGACCTTGGACGAAAGTCGCTCAATCTTCGCGAGCCGTTCGTGACCATCGATGGGGAGAGCGCGCCCTCGCCCGGGATCACCCTGATCCGCGGCGACCTTTCCATCGCCACGCACGACGTGGTGGTGCGCCACATCCGGGTGCGGGCGGGGCGGGACGGGGCGCCGGACAAGAGCGGCTACGAAGTCGATGGAATCTCGCTGCGCAGCGCCCGCGACGTGATCATCGACCACTGCTCGGTCTCCTGGGCCACCGACGAGAACCTGTCGGCCTCAGGCCCTAGGTTCGAAGGCGGCGAGGACGTGGCCAAGTGGCGCGCCGGGACCTCGCACCGGATCACCTTCAGCAACAACATCGTCTCGGAGGGGCTCTCCCACGCTAGCCACGCCAAGGGCGAGCATTCCAAGGGCAGCCTGATCCACGACAACGCCACCGGCATCCTCATCGTGGGCAACCTCTACGCCCACAACCTGGAGCGCAATCAGCTCTTCAAGGGCGGGGTTCACGCGGTGTCGGTCAACAACCTGATCTACGATCCGGGCACGCGAAACATGCACTACGCGCTGAATGCGCCCGAGTGGGAGGGTCACGCCTGGCAGGTCGGAAAGCTGGCCCTGGTCGGCAACGTGACCAAAGGCGGCGCCTCGACGCGCCCCGATCTTCCGTTCCTCATCGTCGAGGGGCAGGGCGATCTTGAGCTCTACGCCAAGGATAACGTCTCCCATCATGCCGATGGCCGGCCAATGGAGCCGTTGCGGGTCCTGCCGACCACGCCGCGACCCAAGGTGGCTCAGCTTGCCAAGGCGCCGTTCTGGCCCTTCGGACTTGTCGCCATGTCGGCGAGCAAGGTCGAGGCCCACGTCCTGGCCAACGCTGGAGCAAGGCCCGCGGACCGCGACGCGGTCGACCTTCGTGTGGTCGCTGAGGTGAGAGAAGGAACCGGCCGCGTCATCGACGACGAGGCTCAGGTGGGCGGCTATCCGCAAAACCGCGCGGGTGCGGAATGAGCCTCTCCAGGCGCAGGTTCGCAGCCGGTCTTGCGATCCTTCCCGTCGCCGCATCAGGCCTGCCGGCGTCGGCCGCCCGACCGGCTCGCGTTAAGGTCGGACCCGGCGGACATCAGACCATCGCCTCGGCCCTCGCCGCGCTTCCGGCTGAAGGCGGTCAGATCGCCATAGCGCCAGGGGTCTACCGCGAGAAGCTGTCGATCGAGGCGCCGGGGGTGTCGCTGATCGGCCTGGGGCGCCGGCCGCAGGACGTGGTGCTGGTCTGGGGCGACGGGGCGCGCACGGCTGGCGGGACCTTCAAGTCCTACAGCCTCAACGTCTCGGGCGATGATTTCACCGCCCGCAACCTGACCATCCAGAACGACTATCACCTGCGCGACGCCCAGCGCTCCCAGGCGGTGGCCCTGGCGATCACCGGTGATTGCGCGGTGCTCGACAAGGTCGTCCTGCTGGGCGCCCAGGACACCCTTTATGCGGCCAGCCGCAAAGGGGGGCCGCCCAGCCGACAGTACTTCCATCGGTGCCGCATCGAGGGCCATGTCGATTTCATCTTCGGCGACGCCAAGGCGTTCTTCGACGCTTGCCAGATCCACACCATCGCCAATGACGAGATCCTCATCACGGCCCAGAGCAAGACCACGCCCGATCAGGACAGCGCCTATGTCTTCGACCGCTGCGTGATCAGCGCAGAGCCGCAGGCCAAGAACGTCTATCTGGGTCGCGCCTGGCGGCCCTACGCCACGGTCATCTTCATGCGCACGGATATCCGTGCGCCCTTGAATCCGGCCGGCTGGCGCGAATGGCATCCTGGCAAGACCACCACGCTCGACACCGCCTATTTCGCCGAGTTCGCCTCGTCAGGACCTGGCGGCGATGTCTCTGCGCGTGAGCCGCGTACTCACCAACTCACCGCCGCCCAGGCCGCTCGCTGGGCCAAGGGCCCGTTCCTGGCCGGCGCCGACGGCTGGCGTCCAAAGGTCTGACCCATGATCCATACCCTCCTGCGTCGCCGCGAACTTTGCCTGGGCGTGGCCGCCGCCGCCTTCGCGCCCGCCATCGCCTCCAAGGCCTGGGCGCAGACCGTCTATGGCGATGCGCCGCCGCCTCCAGGCCGGCCCCTGGCGGACGATGTGGACAACAGCCGACGCATCATCCCCGCCCCCAGGTCCGACTACTGGCCCTATAGCGGGATCAGCGGGGCTGGAGCGCCCGTCACGCGCCGCACGCAGGGCGGCGGCTGGGTGTCGGGCATGCCCGACGTCCGCTACCAGGGACCTGAGCCGCGCACCTATCCGACCGCGCCCTGGGGCGGCTCGTCCTCAGGCTCGGTGGTGAAGGACGGCCTCCTGCCGCCGATCCGCCCCATCTGGGACGCCCATATCCGCGACACCATCATCCGCCCCGCGCCGGACGGCAGCTACTACATGACCGGCTCGACGGGCGACAACATCTGGGCGGTCAATGACGGGGTCGAGCTTTGGCGCTCGCGCGATCTTGCGACCTGGGACTATCTGGGCCTGGTCTGGAGCATCGACCGCGACGGAACCTGGGAGAAGAACTGGACCATGCGCAAGGGCGTGCCCTTCCGCGCCATCTGGGCTCCGGAGATCCACTACGTCGCCGGCTCGTGGGTGATCTGCACCTCGATCAGCGGCGTCGGCGTCGGCCTGCTCAAGAGCATCTCGGGCAAGCCCGAAGGGCCCTACAAGGCGGTGATCTCCGACACCGCCCCGATCAGGGGCAGCATCGACTCCACCCTGTTCGAGGATGACAACGGACGGGTGTGGCTGACCTTCGGGGCGGCCGAGGCGGTACGCGAGATCAAGCGTGATTTCAGCGCCTTCGCCGGCGACTGGATCCCCCTCGTCTATGATGACAGCGTGGTCCATACCGACGCTCAAGGGCGCCGACGCATGGGCTTTGAGGGCGCCACGCTCTTCAAGCGCGACGGCCGCTACTACCTGGGCGTCGTGCACAAGACCGAAGGCCGCTACTCCTTCGCCTTCGCCATGTCCGACAAACTCCTTGGCCCCTATCACACCAAGCACGAGGGCGTGCCGGGCGGGGGCGGGGGCAATGTCTTCAAGGACCACAAGGGCCGCTGGTGGCAAACCTATTTCGGCAACGACGACGCGGCGCCCTTCCGCGAGAAGCCGGGCTTGGTGCGCATCGATTTCGACGCCGCCGGCAAGATCGTGGTCGCCAAAGACCAGCCGTTCTTGGTCATGGCCTAAGGACGGCGACGTCGGTTGCTGTGGCGTCGCGCTCGTCCGTCTCCTAGAGGAGCCATGAGCGCCATATCGGCGCGCCGCCTTTGAGTGTTGTTGGAGTTCTCGATGCCCAATCTCATCCACGATCTTGCCTATGCGGATGTACGCGACGCCATCGCGCGGCTGACCGACAACCTGGTCAACATCAAGGACGAGTCCGGCGAGTTCCTGCTGCGCCTGGATGACGGCCGGGTGATCGACACCAAAGGCTGGAACGACTGGGAATGGACCCACGGGATCGGCCTTTACGGCCTCTACAAGTTCTTCGAACAGACCGGCGATCCGGCCACCTTGCAGATCATGCTCGACTGGTTCGAAAACCGGTTCGCGGCCGGCACGCCGACCAAGAACATCAACACCGTCTCGCCGTTCCTGACCCTGGCCTATCTCTATGAGCAGACCGGCGACCAGACCTATCTTCCCTATCTGGACGCCTGGGCCGAATGGCTGATGGACGGCCTGCCGCGCACCGAGGAAGGCGGCTTCCAGCACATCGTCTTCAATGACGAGAACCCGCAGGAGCTGTGGGACGACACCTTGATGATGAGCGTCCTGCCGCTGGCCAAGATCGGCCTGCTGCTGGGGCGCGACCACTATGTGGAGGAGGCCAAGAAGCAGTTCCTCATTCACATCAAGTACCTGTTCGACCGCAAGTCGGGCCTGTGGTTCCACGGCTGGACATTTCTCGGGCGCCATAACTTCGCCGACGCCCTTTGGGCCCGCGGAAATTGCTGGGTGACCATCGCCATCCCCGAGTTCATCGAGCTTCTGGACCTGCCGCCCGAGGACAGCTTGCGCCGCTTCCTGATCGAGACGCTGGAGGCCCAGATCAAGGCCCTGGCCGCCCATCAGCATGACAGCGGCCTCTGGCGCACCTTGATCCCCGATGAGACCAGCTACCTGGAGGCCTCGGCCACGGCGGGCTTCGCCTATGGCGTCCTCAAAGCGGTGCGCAAACGCTATGTCGGCGCCGAGTACGAGGCGATGGCGGTCAAGGCGGTCAAGGGCGTTCTGGCCAACATCTCGCCTGACGGCGAGCTGCAGCAGGTGTCGTTCGGCACCCCGGTCTTCGACGACCAGCAGGGCTACCGCGACATCCCCCTGACCTCCATGCCCTATGGCCAGTCGCTGGCCATCCTGTGCCTGGCCGAATTCATGCGCCAGTACATCTGAGCCGAGCCACGACATGACCTCCCACGCGCAGCCTCGGCCTCGTATTCCCCGCTGGTGGAACTATTGGGGCTGGGGCTCCGGCGACGTCCTTGGCGCCGGGGCGCAGGCGGTCATCACCGGCTGGCTGTTCTACTTCTTCACCCGGTTCTGCGACCTGACGCCGGTGGAGGCGGGGCTGATCCTGGGTCTTCCGCGCCTTCTGGAGGCCGTCAGCTGCCCGCTGATCGGCTATCTGTCTGACAATCTTCGCCATACCTGGATCGGGCGGCGGGTGGGGCGGCGCAAGATCTTCCTGCTGATCACCATCCCTCTGCTGCCCAGCTTCGCTCTGATCTTCGTGACGGGCCAGAGCTTCTACTACTACCTGGCGACCTTCATCGTCTTTGAGCTCCTCTACACGATGTTCCTCATTCCGTGGGAGACGCTCGCGGCGGAGATGACCAAGGACTACAAAGCCAAGGCCAAGTTCGCCGGCGCGCGGCTTTTGACCGGCCAGGCCTCGGCCATCGCCGCCTCCTATCTGCCCACCTTGATCATCAACGCCGTCGGGGGCCGGGACTCGGCGCAGACCTTCTTCACCATGGGGGCGATCTTCGGCCTGGCCTTCAGCGCGGTCGTCGTTCTGGTCGTGTGCCTGAGCTGGGAGCGGCCCTACACCGAAGAAGAAAGGGCGCTTTCGCCAGAGCCGTTCAGCCTCAGGGCGGCGGCGCTGATCCCGGTGCGCATGTTCGGCGATCTCTTCTCCACCTTGAAGATTCGGGCCTTTCGCCAGCATCTGTCGATCTATCTTGGGGGCTACATCTCCCAGGACATCTTCAACACCGCCTTCCCGATCTTCGTGGCGACTGTCATGGCCGGCGCGACGGTGATGATCTCGCAGATGATGACCACCATGTACGCCGCCCAGCTGGTCTCGGTGATGATCGCCATCAATGTGGTGATCCGCATCGGGCCGTCGGCCGCCTACAAGATCGCCATCGGCTGTTTCAGCGCCGCCCTGCTCATGCTGGCGGCCGTCTATGCGATCCGGCCGACCGTGCCGCAAGGCGACATTGCGGGCGCTCCCGGCGCGGCCTCGATCCTCTGGTTGCTCGGCCCCGTCATCCTGGCGGGCCTAGGGCGCGGCACGCTCAACTTCGTGCCCTGGTCGGTCTACAACTACCTGCCGGACGTCGATGAGGCGGTCACCGGCCAGCGGCGCGAAGGCATCTTCGCCGGGGTCATGACCCTGGTGCGCAAAGTCGCCCAATCGGGCGCCATCATCCTTGCCGGTTGGATCATCGAGCTAGGCGGCTATGCGGCGCCCGCTGCGGGGGGCGCGGCCGTCGCCCAGAGCCCACAGGCCGTGGCCACCGTGGCTTGGCTGCTGATCGCCGGGCCGATCGTCGTCATGCTGCTGGGCCTCGCCGGCTCCTGGCGTTTTGGACTGAATGCGTGCAGCCACCAGATCCTGATGGACGAGATCGAACATCTGCGCGGCGGGGCGCAAACCCCGTCGAGCCCCCAGGCCGGCAAGGTGCTCGAGGATCTGACCGGGACATCCTACGAGCGGCTTTGGGGGCGCGGCGCAGCGGCGCGTCCCGCAGCCGAGCCGATGGATCCTGGGCCCGGCGGCCTGCAGGTCTGATCCAGATTGCGAGGAGCCAAGATGAGCCAACAGACCGAGACCGTCGCCTTTCGGATGAACCTCAACCCGGGGCACGCCGCCGAGTACAAGCGCCGCCATGACGACATCTGGCCGGAGCTATCCTCGGCGCTGATCGAAGCGGGGGTGATCGACTATCAGATATTTCTGGACCCGCTATCGGGTCACCTCTTTGCAATTTTGACCCGCAGGACCGACCACACCATGGGCGATCTGCCACGGACCGAGATCATGCAGCGGTGGTGGGCGATGATGGCCGACATCATGCAGGCGGGCGCTGACAACGTTCCGGTGCAGGTCGATCTTGCGCCGGTCTTCCACCTGCGCCGCTGAAGGGCGCGGCGTTCCCCTCATAATCAAGCGGAACCATTCGCGGCCAATGGGCTTCTTGTCCGATAGGGCGGAGGCGTACATGGACCGGCGTGACTTTGACGTGCTGCTGGTCGGCGCCGGCCTCGCCAATGGGCTGATCGCCCTGGAACTGGCTGACCGCTATCCCCAAAAACGCATTGCGCTGGTCGACCCCACCGGCCTGGAGGCCGCAGTCGCCCACACCTGGTGCCTCTTTCGAACAGACGCGCCGGATCAGTACTGGGCGCGTCTTGAACGCCTGACCGAAGCGCGATGGGATGGATACGACGTCGCGTTCCCAGATCGGTCGCGGCGGCTTGCTACCGGATATGCCTGCCTGACAGGCGAGCGCCTGGCCGCGGCGCTTCGGGAGCAGCCGCAAATTGAGATCATCGTCGGCGCGGCGGCGCAGGTCCGGGCCGACGGGGTCACCTTGGAAGACGACGCGCAGCTCACTGCGCCCCTCGTCATCGACGGTCGCGGCGCGCGGGCCTCCGAGCATCTGCAGATCGGCTTCCAGAAGTTTGTCGGGCTGGAGCTTAGGCTAAAGCGGCCGCATGGCCTGCAGCGGCCCATCGTGATGGACGCCACCGTGCTCCAGAACGGAGACTACCGGTTCATCTATGTGCTGCCGCTGGGGCCTGACCGACTATTGGTCGAGGACACCCGCTACGCCGACACCCCCTCCCTGGAGACGCCGGCCCTGGAGACGGCGGTCCTACGTTACGCCCGCGCCCGCCGCTGGATGGTCGCCAACATCATCCGGCGCGAGACGGGTGTCTTGCCTGTCGCCTTAGACGGCGACATCGACGCCTATCTCGACCAAGCGGGCAACCCCGCCGCCCAAGTCGGCCTGCGCGGAGCTTTCTTCCATCCCACAACGGGCTACTCGCTGCCGGACGCCTTGGCGGTGGCCGCGCTCGTCGCCGAGGCGGCCGACGGCGGCACAGAGGCTGTGGCGAAGCTCCTTCGCGAGCGTTCACGCAGGCTTTGGCGCGAGCGGGGCTTCTACCGGCTGTTGAACCGCATGCTCTTCAGGGCGGCGAAGGGCGATCAGCGGTACCGCGTTCTTGAGCGCTTCTATGGCCTGCCCGAGCCTGTGATCGAACGCTTCTATGCCGCGCGCTCGACCCTGCGCGACAAGGCGCGCGTCCTTTGCGGCCGTCCGCCCGTACCTGTCTTGCGCGCCCTTAAAGCCGCGCCCCCCGCCTGGAGATCCGCCCATGCCCGCGCCTAGCGCCATCGTCATCGGTTCGGGCTTTGGCGGCTTGGCCGCCGCCATCCGCCTGCAGTCCATGGGTATGAGAACCACGCTGATCGAAGCGCGCGAGCGCGCCGGCGGCCGCGCCTATGTCTACGAACAGGATGGCTTCACCTTCGACGCCGGGCCGACGGTGATCACCGACCCCTCCAGTCTGGAGGAGCTCTTCGCGCTCTCGGGACGGCGCATGAGCGACTATGTGGAGATGCTGCCGGTCGAGCCCTTCTACCGGCTGCTTTGGGAAGACGGCGTGGTCTTTGATTACGTCAACGATCAGGCCGAGCTGGATCGGCAAATCCAGGCGCTCAATCCGCCGGACGTCGCCGGCTATCGCCGCTTCCTGGCCTATTCGCAAAAGGTCTTCGAGGAAGGTTATCTGAAGCTGGGGCACGTGGCGTTCCTCGATCCCGGCTCGATGCTCAAGGCCGCGCCGCGGCTGATGCAGCTTCAGGCCTGGCGCAGCGTCTATTCGATGGTCGCGCGGTTTGTGAAAGAGCCGCATCTGCGCCAGGCCCTGTCGTTTCACACCCTGCTGGTGGGCGGCAATCCCTTCGCCAGCTCGTCGATCTACGCCCTTATCCACGCCCTGGAGCGAAAATGGGGGGTTTGGTTCCCACGCGGCGGCACCGGCGCCTTGGTCCAGGGCTTGGTGCGCCTCTTCCAGGATCTGGGCGGACAGGTGCGGCTAGCCTCACCCGTGCAGCAGATCACGACGGCCGACGAGCGCGTTACGGGGGTGCGCCTGGCCTGCGGGGAGACCCTGCAAGCCGACCTTGTGGTCAGCAACGCCGACGTGATGCACACCTACGCCGCCTTGCTGAAGGACCAACCGCGCGGACGCGCCATGGGCCGGCGGTTGGCCCGGCGGCGGTTTTCAATGTCGCTTTTCGTTGTTTATTTCGGGCTCAAGCGGCGGCATGAGCATCTGCGTCATCACACCATCCTCTTTGGCCCCGAGTACAAGAGCCTGGTGGACGATATCTGCGGGGCCAAACCCCTGCGCGAGGATTTCTCGATCTACCTGCACTCGCCTAGCGTCACCGATGAGACCCTCGCCCCCGAGGGCTGTTCAACGCACTACGCCCTGGTGCCGGTGCCAAATCTTCGCCAGCCGATCGACTGGGCGGCCGAAGGGCCGCGCTTCGCCGACAAGATCCTGGCCTCTTTGGAGGCGCGGGCCATTCCGGGCCTGCGCGAGGACTTGGCGACCTTGAAAATCTTCACGCCGGACGACTTCAAGAGCCAGCTCAACGCCCATCTGGGCGCCGCCTTCTCCTTGGAGCCCATTCTCAGCCAAAGCGCCTATTTCCGGGTCCACAATCGCGACGCCGCCTTGCGCAATCTCTATTTCGTCGGCGCGGGCACCCACCCCGGTGCAGGCGTCCCTGGCGTCGTCGGTTCGGCCAAGGCCACCGCCCGTGTCATCGCCGAGGATCTTCGCGAGCGGGGGATCGACCTGGCTGTCAGACCCGACGCCGCGGCGGCGGCGGATGCGGCGTGAGCGACGCGGTCGTCGAGCACGGCAAGGCTTCTATCGAGCAGGGCTCCACCAGCTTTGCGGCGGCCTCCAAGTTGTTCGGAAAGTCCCTGCGTCAGGACGTCTGGCAGTTCTACGCCTGGTGCCGCCACTGCGATGATGAGATCGACGGGCAGGATCATGGCGGCGTCCTGACGCCCATCACCGACCAAGAGCGCCGCGCGCGCTTGGAGCGGCTGCGGATCAGGACGCGCCAGGCCCTGGCGGGCGAGACCATGGATGAGCCGGCTTTCGCGGCCTTCTCGCGGGTGGCGCTTAAGCACCGCCTCGATCCGGCCTGGCCCGACGCGCTGCTGGACGGCTTCGCCATGGACGTGGAGGCGCGCAAGTTCGTCCGTGGCGATGAGACCCTTCAATACTGCTGGGGCGTGGCGGGCGTGGTCGGCGTGATGATGGCCGCCATCATGGGCGCGCGGGACGAAGCGGTTTTGCGAAGGGCTCAGGATCTTGGCCTGGCCTTTCAGCTGACCAACATCTGCCGTGACGTGCGAGAGGATGCGCTGGGCGGGCGGGTCTATCTACCGGCTGAGGCCTTGACGAAGCAAGGCGCGCCCGCCGACCCGCAAGATCTATTGGACCCGGCGCACCAGGCGGCTGTCTTCGCTGTGGTGCGCGACCAGCTACGTCTAGCCGAGGCCTACTACGACAGCGCCCGTGTCGGACTTCGCGCTCTGCCGTTTCGCGGCGCCTTGGCGGTAGCCGCCGCAAGGCGGATCTATCGGCGTATTGGCCGCGATATTTTGAAGGTCGGTCCAAGCGCTCTGCAGACCCGCCGCCGTGTCGCCAAGCCGATGATGGCCGGCCTGTTGGTCCTTGGCCTGATCGATGCGCTATGGAGCCGCCTGGAAGCCCCCTTTGGGCCGCCGCCCCGCGCGGACCTTTGGTCACGCGTCTAGGCGTGTATCCTGCCGTTGGCGCTTGAGCTTGTCCGCGAGCCGCTGGGGATCCATCGGCCACAAAAAGCCGAAGGAGACGGCGCCGTCCTTGCCGTGATGAAGGTGGTGCAGGTGATGCGCCTGGACCAGCCGAAGCAGGTAGCCCTGCCTTGGCTTGACCGGCAGCCAAAAGCGGCGGTGAACCAGGCCGTCATGAACTAGGGCGTAGAGAGCGCCGTAGGCGGTCACGCCGGCGGCGCAATAGGTGAGGGCGGCGATCTTCGTGGCGGCGCCAAGGGCGAAAAGGCCGATGGCCAAGGCGGCGAAGACGACCGCGAACAGGTCGTTGAGCTCAAAGGCTCCCAGGCGCGGCTCGTGGTGCGAGCGGTGCCAGCGCCACATGGGGCCATGCATGATGTAACGATGGGTCGCCCAGGCGACGCCCTCCATGGCCGCCAGGGCGGCGATGAACCAGCCGATATTGGCTGCGATGCTCCACATGGCGCCAGCCTACGCCGCCACGGGCGAGACCAGAAGCTCCAGGTAGCCGTCCATGGTCGCAAGCTGCGGCGGGCCCTGCCTGAGGGTCTGGCGAGCGCGCTCCATGCGGCGCTCGGCCTCAAGCCTTGCTCCGTCGGCGCCGAGCGCCGACAGCAGGTTGCTGGCCGGCCGCTGGCCTTCCAATTCGTTGCGGTCGATCAGGTCGTCAATGGCCTGGAACGCCAGGCCAAGCTCGCACCCGAAAAGCCGCAGGGTCTCGCGCGCCTCGGCGGTGGCGCCGGCCGCCAAGGCGCCGATCTCGACGGCGGCCACGAAGAGGACGCCGGTCTTCTCATGGTGAAGCTTGCTGAGCTCGTCGAAGGAGCGGCTGTCGCAAGCGAGCAAATCCCGATCCTGCCCGCCGATCAGTCCGTTGACCCCGACCGACCGCGACAGCACCGCGATCATCTCGACCCGCGCGGCCTTCGGCAGGGCCTCGGCCTTGGCGATCACCGCATAGGCCTCGTTGAGCAGACCGACCCCGGCGAGGACGGCCACGTCCTGGCCAAACAGGCGGTGAACGCTCGGCTCGCCTCGACGCTCGTCCGCGTCGTCCATGCACGGAAGATCGTCGAGCACCAGGGACGCCGCATGCACCATCTCCAGGGCGCAGGCGGCGGGCATTGCGTTTGAGGCAGGGCAGCCCAACTGCCCCGCCGCCAGGAGCGTCAGCAGCGGTCGGATGCGTTTGCCGGGCGACAACAGAGCGTGGCGCATGGCGGCGGCGACGCGGTTCTGCGGCGCGCCGGCCGGCGTGATCTGACCAAGAGCGGCGTCTACGTCTTTTCGCAGGCGGCCAAGTTGCGCAAGCCGAGCTGGACCGTCCATGGCGTCTCCTGCGCGCTCGCGAAGTTTCTTTGGCACGTAATGGTCGCAACGGCGTTCCCATAGTCTAGGTTCCGTGGGGCGAAGTTTTCGGTGATGAACGACAGCGAGGCGATCGTCCGCCGCAAGGACGAGCATCTGGACATCGCCCTGGCGCAGCAGGCCCAAGCCGGCCGGGCCAACGCCTTCGACGCCTACGCCTTCGACCACAACGCCTTGCCGGAGATCGGCTTTGATCAGGTGGATCTTGGCGTGCGTTTCCTGGACTGGTCTTTGCGCCTGCCGTTCCTCATAAGCTCGATGACGGGCGGCCCCGCGCGCGGTCAGGCCATCAACGCCAATCTGGCCGAGGCCGCCGAGCATCTTGGGATCGCCTTGGCGGTTGGTTCTCAACGCGTGGCGCTGGAGGGGGCCGGCGCGGCGGGGATCGACAAGACGCTGCGGCGCCGGATCCCGACCGCGCCGCTGCTGGGCAATCTGGGCGCCGCGCAGCTGGTTCTGGGCTACGGCGTCGATGAGGCGCGCCGCGCCATCGAGATGATCGGCGCCGACGGTCTGATCATCCATCTTAATCCGTTGCAGGAGGCTGTGCAGCCGGGCGGCGACCGCGACTGGCGCGGCGTGCTCAGCGCCATTGAGATGATCTGCGCGCGCATCGACGCGCCGGTCTTGGTCAAGGAGGTGGGCGCAGGGCTCTCGGCCGGCGTGGCCCGCCGTCTGCGTGACGCCGGGGTCGCCGCCCTGGATGTGGCCGGCCGCGGAGGCACCTCCTGGTCGGGCATCGAGGCCGAAAGAACCGCTGACCCCGCCGCCCGCCAGGCCGCCGCGCCCTTCCGCGACTGGGGCATACCCACCCCGCGCGCCTTGGAGGAGGTTCGCAGCGCCTTGCCCGATACGCCGCTGATCGGCTCGGGTGGCGTGCGTCACGGCCTGGACGCCGCCAAGGCGCTGCGGTTGGGCGCCGATCTTGTGGGACAGGCTGGCGCCGTGCTCGAGGCGGCGCTGGTCTCGGCCGAGGCGGTCGTTGGTCATTTCGACATCATGGCCCAGCAACTGCGCATCTGCTGCTTCGCCACGGGCTCCCCCGATCTGGACCGCCTTCGCCAAGCCCGCCTGGTGCGCCATGCGCTTCCTGTTCACGACGTTTGAAGGCGGGGGCCATGTGCCGCCTCCCTTGGCCGTGGCCAGCGCGTTGCAGGCGCGCGGCCACGAGATTCTGTTCGTCTCCGATGAAGCCAATCGCGCCGCAGCCGAGGCTCTGGAGCTGAACTTCCAGCCCTGGCGACAGGCGCCTAATCGACTGACGCTCGGTGACGGCGACGATCCATTGCGCGACTGGAAGCCTCGGCTGCCGCCCGCGGTCGTCAAGGCTGTCTGCAAGGGCGTCATCGGCGGTCCGGCCGGCGCCTACGCCGCCGACGCGACAGCCTTGATCGGCAGCTTCGCACCCGACGTGGTGGTCTCCAACGAGTTGCTGTTCGGGGTGATGATGGCCGCCGAGGCCGCTGGTCTTCCTCTGGCGCTTTTGACCTCCAACGTGTGGTGCTTCCCCACCCGCGCTGATCAGCCGCCCTTCGGTCCAGGCTTTGCGCCGGCGCAGAACGCCTTCGAACTTCGCCGCGAGACGGTCGCTCGCCGGCTGATCGCAGGCTGGTACGATGTCGCGCTTGGCGACCTGAACAAGGCTCGCGCCGGGCTAGGCCTTGCGCCGCTCCAGCGCGCCCTTGATCAGTTGGCGGCGGCAGATCAAATCCTACTCGGTGTCAGTCAGGCGTTCGACTATGAGGCGCAGGAGCCGCCCAAGCCCTTTTCCTATGTAGGGCCATTGGGGCGCCGGCCCGCTTGGGCGGAGACGACAGAGGCGGACGCGATGCTGATCGATGACCGGCGTCGCAACATCCTGGTGTCGTTCAGCACCACCCACCAAGGCCAGTCGGCGACCGTCAGACGCGTGGTGCGAGCCCTGACCAGGATCGACGCGCATGCCATCATCACCCTGGGTCCAGCCTTGGCGGGTTTGCACCTTCCGGCCGCCTCGAACATCACCGTGGTCGAGCAGGCCGATCATGACCGGCTTGTCCCGCTATGCGATCTCATCATTTGCCACGGGGGGCACGGCACGGTTCTGCGTCCCCTGTCGCACGGCAAGCCGGTCGTCGTGATCCCCACTGGACGCGACCAGCCAGACAACGCCGCACGCGTCGCCTTCGCCAAGGTGGGCGTGCGCCTGCCGCGCTGGGCGGGGACGCGCCGCATCCGCAAGGCGGTCCGAGACGTACTGGCCGACAGCGCCTACGGACGGGCCGCTGCGCGGCTGGCGACAAAGCTGGCGGCGGATAATGTCGGCCCCATCCGCGCCGTCGAGGCCCTGGAGGCGATGGCTAACGTAGACGGATCGACTGCTGGAGCCCTTCGGCGGGCAGGGTGAACCTGGCGGCCTCCCAGGACGGCGGACCAAAGCGGCCTCGGCTGTTGTTGGAGAACCCGTAAGGCTCCGTGGGCAACCCGATCGGCAAGGTGTTCAGCTTCAGGTCGCTGTTGCGGTCGTGATAGGCCATCACGCCGTACTGGCCCGCGGGCAGATCGACCACGACCGGACTTCCGACCCTCGCTACGCCGCTGCGTAGTGGCGGACCGCGGCGCGCCCAGGCTGCGGCGTCGCTGTGGATGGCCCAGGCGATCTGACCTACAGGTTTCAGATCAGGGAAGTTGAGCTGCAGGCTCGCCGCGCGGGCGGGAAGGGCCAGGCCTGCACCCAATCCCACGGCGAAGAGGCCGATGCACAGTGCTGCGAGCCTGGCGCGGCGGCGCGCGGCCGAAATTGCGTGACGTCGCACGGGTCCAACCGGCGGCGGGTTTTCGAGCCATGTCCAAAGATCCGCCTGGGGGAAGACGGCCCGCCGCTGCGCTGAGGTGATGTGAGGCGCGGCTTGCGGCCGCCTCAGATAAAGGCTGAGCTCTGCGGCGCTCGTAGGCGTTGGATCGCGTCTCAAGCGCAAACCTCAAAAAGCTGCGACCTTGGTCTAATACTCGCCCAGCAGGCATGTTCCCAAGGCCGCCATCGCGGCGTTGGCAAGGATGCTAGCTGCGCTGCGCCACTACCCAGGCCGCCAGCGCGGCCAAGACGATCAAGGCGATGATGCGGGCGATCCAAGGCGCGGTCACAAAGAGCCCAAGGACGGTGAAGCCCGACTTCACCGACTGTGGCCGGGTCAGGGCGTCCTTGAACGTGCCGGGCGTGCTAGAGCCGCCGGCTATGGGATGGCCGCAGCCTGGGCAGGCGACGGCGGCCTCGGACACCTGTCTTTTGCAGGCGGGGCAGGGCTTCAGCGCCATCGTGCTTTCCTCCTAGCCGCCTGCGGGGGCGATGCGGATTTCGACCCGCCGGTTCTTGGCGCGGCCTTCGGGGTCGTCCTGGCCGTCGGGCTTTTGGTTAGGGGCTGCCGGTTGAGCTTCGCCAAAACCCTTGGCTTCGAGCGGGCGCGACGCCGCGCTGGACAGGCGGTCCGCCACCGCCCTGGCGCGCTTGAGCGAGAGGCCTTGATTGTATGCGTCATCGCCCTTGGCGTCGGTATGGCCGGCGATCGTCACCTGGGCGCGCGGATAGCTGCGCAGCAACTCAGCCGCCTTGGAAAGGGACGGCTCGGCCTCGCCGCGGATCGCCGCGCTGTCGAAGGCGAAGAGCACGTCCGTGGGTAGGTCCACGACGATGTCGCCATCGCTTCGCCGGGCCTCAAGCTGCGACAGCAAAGAGCGGGTGGTCTCGACGCGCTCGGGAGCGACCTCTGACGGCTCAAAAACACTCTGGAACGTGCTTTGCGGCGAGGCCCTCTCGAAGGTCGAGCGTGGGGCGTCGGGGGCGCGCACGAAGGTGGAGGCCATTCCAGCGGCGCTGCCCTTCATGACGCGCACGGTCAGTGCGGAGGCGCCGCCGCCGGCGAAGGCGGCGAAGGCCATGGCGCCGACGAGGATGCGGCCGATCATCCCGCGGCCCGCGCGGCCTGAAGCGGAACATCCAGGCGCAGGAACGGGCCGATGATGCTGTCGGAGGAAGAGCCTTCGTTGAACACCACGGAAATGCTTTGGGCGTCACGCGGCACGGCGCCCATGAAGACCAGCCGGCCGTTCATGGTGTCGCCGTTGACGATGTTCATGTTCGGATTGCCCTCGGGCGCCTTGAGCATCAGCTTTTGGCCGTTGGGCAGAGCGATATAGGTCGGATTGCTCGCCATCTCGACATTGTTGGTCATCTTGCTGGCGAAGGAGATGGAGACGTCGAGCACGGTGGCGTCTTCGGCCAGATCGACATTCTTGACCCGCACCGTGGCGCCGACCTCGGTCACGCCTTGCACATCGACCGCTACCGAGCGCGTCTGGCGCGGCGTCGCAGTCACGGGGGCGTTGGGGTTGGCGGCTGCCTGCCCCGATGCCGCGCCTGTCGCGTCCGCCGCCTCATCCTTGGGCGAGCACGCCGCCAGGGTCAAAGCGGATGCGGCGGCGATGAAGGCAAGGCGATAGGCGGCGACAGCCATGAGGCGCTCCCGTGAAGTGGTCCGCGCGCCATCAACCTCGGCCGCGCGCCTTCAAAACTCCCTTGCGCCCGAAAGGCTCCGCTTGACGTCCAGGGAGGCCGAGGATGGGGCGGGCAGACAGCCGCAAGGTGTCAGTGTCGGCGCCGGCGATGCCGGCGTGGAAGAGCGGGCCGTGGTGCGGCCTGACCGGCTAGGATCATACTTGGCGGTTGCGTGTGGGGCGCGCAGGCCAGGGCCTCACACGCTCATGGACGTTCAGGAATCGAAAGCTTTGCGATCTATGCGCGCGGTCGCCACGGCGGACGCTAAACCGACAAGGTCGTCCGTGCTCAGATGCTGAGCGATCTCCGTAAGCGCGCGGATGCGAATGGCGCTCGCCACCGGATTTGGTCGCGCGGCGGCGGCGCTCAAGGCGCCAAGTTCTTGCGACAGGGATACCGCCCACGGGCTCGTGGACTGACGAGTCTGGATGTTCATCACGCAATCCTCCCAAGCAAGAAGCGTGGCCATACGGACTAAGGTTCCGGCCAGAGCCGGGGGTGTGACCTCACGTCGCGGGCCTAGTCGCGGGCGATCATGGGCTCGCTCGCGCAAGGGTCTTCGCGCTTGAGAGGGTAGGCCGGTGAGTGCCCGCTGCGCCCGTCGCCCTTCGGGAAGTCCACAACGGTTCGGAACTAGCAAAGGCCCCCAGCACTTGCCGCCGCGGGAGCCCACATGCACATCCATCACCTCAACTGCGGAACGGACTGCCCCTTTGGCGGAGCCTTCTTCGATGGCCGCAGCCGCGGTCCGCTAGCGCGTCTGGTCTGCCATTGTCTCCTCATAGAAACGCCCTCGTCGGGTCTTGTGCTGGTGGATACCGGCTACGGTCTGCGCGATGTCGCCAAACCTTTCCCAAGGATCAGTCTGCCCTTCGCCGCGCTCCTCAATGTGCGACTTCGCGAGGAAGAGACGGCTATCCGCCAGATCGAACGGCTCGGATATCAGGCGAGCGACGTTCGCCACATCGTCCTGACCCATCTGGATTTTGACCATGCCGGCGGGCTGCACGACTTTGCGCACGCTCGCGTGCATGTGACGCGCTCGGAACTGGAAACCTTCCAAAGCCGCCGACGCGGCTTCGTCATGCGCCAGCGCTACCGGCCCATGCAGGTTGAGGGCGTGACAGATTGGCGTGCCTATGAGGCCACGGGCGACCGATGGTTCGGATTTGAAGCCACGCGTGGACTGGACGGACTACCGCCTGAGATCCTGCTCGTCCCGTTGCGGGGTCACACCTACGGCCACGCCGGGGTGGCGGTCGCCTCGGGCGACGGCTGGCTGCTCCACGCCGGCGATGCGTACTTCCATCGTGACGAAGTGCGATCGCCGCGGCGCCGTTGCACGCCCGGACTTCGGCTCTACCAAAACCTGATGGAGGTCGATCGAGCGGCGCGCCTGACCAATCAAGACAGGCTCCGGCGTCTAAGCTGCGAGGAGCGCTCTCAATTGCGCATCATCAGCGCCCACGATCCTGTGGAGTTCGAAGCCGCGGCCTCTGGAGCCCCTTTGTGAGGCCCAACATGCTGTCGCCGCCAAATGAACGCCCCATAAGCGAGGCCACGTTGCTTGAGCGGACCGGCCAGCTTGAGCCGCGTCGGCACGTGGATCTCGAACCGGGTTTGCGGCTGGCCTACGCTGATCGCGGGCAGGGGCGGACGGTGGTCTTGCTCCACGGGCTTTTGACGACGCTTGAAGACATGATGCTCGCCTTGGGTCCAGCGCTGGATCGGCGTCGCGTGCTCGCCTTCGATCGGCCGGGACTGGGCCAAAGCCGACGTCGTCGCGGCCTGGACGCGGGCGTCGCTCGGCAAGCTCAACACCTTTGGGCTGCGCTCGATAAACTGCAGGTGCGCAAGCCGCTCATTGTCGGCCATTCCTTCGGGGCCACTGTCGCCCTGGCCATGGCCATGCGGCGGCCCGATGACACCGCCGGGGTCGTCGCCCTCGCCCCCATCGTCTCGCCAGAGCCGCGCCTTGAGCATGCGATCTTCGCACCCCGAGGGTTTGCCTTCTCGGAATTCGGGCTTGTCCAAGCGTGTCGCTACGTCTCGGACCGGCTGCTGCTGCCCCTGCTTTGGCGTGCGATGTACCTGCCTCAGCCGATGCCGCCGGCGGTGGAGGAGACCTTCCCATTCGCACTCGCCGGTTCGGACAGGGCGACGCTCTTCACCGGGGAGGACAGCTTCGCCGGCATCGCCGATCTCTACGGTCTGCTGCGCGATGCGCCGGCTTGTCGAACGCCCATCGAGATCTTGACCGGGGATCAGGACGCGGTGGTGGACTATCGGCGCCATAGCGCGATGGCGGCGGAAATCCTGCCGAAGGCCGACCTTCACGTCTCGCCCGGTCTTGGGCATATGCTTCATCACTTCGCGCCTGAGCGGATCATCATTGCTCTTGAGGCCCTCGAGAGAAGGTCGACCGCAACCCCGCCTGCCTGAGCAACAAAGAACGCTTGAGCGAAGCAGGCTTGGCGCTGGTCAGCCCCTTTGCTCGTGACTACCCCGCCTCGTCAAAAGCCTTCGCCAGGAATGACCGCGGTCACAGGGGCGCGCTTGAGCTTTACGCCCCGATACACAGCTTCGTCCCCGTCGGTCGACTGGATGCCGGGCTCGGCGATCAACGCCGTCCAACGGTCTTCAGGGACCAGAAGCACCAGATCGACGGCGCCGTCGTGCTGGTCGATTTCCTGATCGAGGTCCTGTCGCAGGTTCATGGCATGCTCCCAATGGCTATGGGGCGAAACTGCCGGTTTTAGGGGATGTTCCAGCGCCACGGCGGCGCGCCGCACCACTGGTGGGCGCCGCGGAAATCCATGCTAGGCGAGCATCCGCCGGTCGGCCGCGCCAAGCTGCGGCGGCCAGGCCTACGGCGCATCGATCCAGATCCAGGCCGGTCCGTGTTCGCCTTCGACGAACGCCAACCGTGTCCGTTCGTGAAGCTTTGAGCCCCTCGATCACACCCTGCGCCCTAGGCGTTTCCCCAGCGTCGAGGTCGACAACATCGTCAGGAGGCGTTCACCATCCCAGCCGAGGGAAGGCGGTAACCGACACCGCCTATCCTCGGACCGTCGCCCTAGCCAAGATGCTGACCACCCACCAGATCCACCTGATAGGCAGGCGTCCCGTCGAAGGTGTCTTCCACGAAGCCCCGGCTGGCGTCGTAGTAGCGGCCGACCTTGGCTTCGAAGCCGGCCTGCATGAGGTAGCCGATCATGGCCGCCTTACCGCCCAGGTCCGAGCCGGCGAAGGCGTCAAAATAGCCCTCTTGGCTGGCGATCCAGGCCAGGGCCGCATCGACGTTGATCCCCGCCGCGCGCGCCGCGTCCAGACCGATGACCATGTCATAGGCCGCTCGCACCGAGGCCTGGAAATCCAGCGCGCCGAACTTCGCCGCGAACGCCACGCGGCCCTCGCCCTCCATGCCCAGGCTGACCGCGAAATTGATGAAGCGGTTCACCTCGTTGAAGCGGGCGTAGTAGGCGTCGGTCAGGTCGTTGGCGTTGGCTGGGCTGTCGATCAGCCAGGCCATCCCCGCCGCGGACGGGGTCGAGCCGGTGAAGAACTGATAGGCTGACAGCGCCACGCCGGAGGTGGGCGCCGATAGGTCTACGACGCCGTCGATCAGGCCGTCGCGGGTGATCAGCCCAGCTTCGAAGCGGGCGATCAGGCCGGCCAGCTTCATCGCCGTCTCGTAGGCGGGATTGGCCACCACGGACCCATCGGCCAGGGTGATGGTCGGCGCGGTCGCCTTGGGCGAGTTGGGCTGCAATCCCGCGGCCGCGGCGAAGGCGTCGCGGATCTCGCCCGGCGTGAATTCGGGCGCCGGCGGCTGTACCGGCGGCTCTTCGGTGGTCGGCGGCGCCGGGGTGGTCACCGCCGCCGTGTCGGCGGAGGACACCGCCTCGGGGGAGCCGTAGTCATCGACGTATCGGGCCACGACGCTGATGGCCTTGCCCAGATGGTCCGGAGTGATGATCAGACTGGCGCCCGTCTCTCCGATAAGATCGACCCCGCCCGCGCGCCATTGATAGGTGATGGTCCCAAGCCCATCGGCATCGGCCACAGTGCTAGCGGCCTCGAGCTTCTGACCGACGGTCGGTGATCCGGTGATGATGACCGAACCGGTCGGGGCGCTATTGGCTCGGATTTCGACGTCCAGCGCAGGCCCGCGGGGACCCTCGTTTCCGAAGGCGTCGGTGATGGCGACGCTGATCTGGTGGACGCCAGGATCGAGCGTGTCGCTGACGATCGACCAGGCTCCGTTCGTGGCGACGGCCGTCCCGATGACATCGGCGCCCGAATAGAGGGTGACGGTGGCGCCCGCCTCGGCCGAGCCGACAAAGGTGGGCGTCCTGTCGGACGTGATGTTGTCGCTATTGGAGGGCCCCGTATCGCTGGCGGCGTCCAGGTTTGGCGCCGCCGGCGCGTCGGGAGCGCGCGTATCGAAGGTCAGGGCCGGGGTGTGGCCCGATCCCCCGTTGTTGCCCGCGACGTCGATGTAAGAGCCGGCCCCGACCGTGATTTGCGCGGTCGAAGCGTTCAGATCCGCGGTTGGTCTGAACTGGGCTGTGAAGATGCGCCCCCCGGCCTGCGCCGTAAAATCACTTAGCTGTCCGCCGATCACGCCGATGTCCGCGAGCGTGAAGCCCTCGACAGGCTCGTCGAAGGTGAAGGTGATCGTCGCGGTCTCATCGATCTTGAGGCGATCGACGCTGCTGGTGATGACCAGGTTTGGCGGCGTATAGTCGATGGTGACGGCAAGGCCGCTGCTGACGGACGATTCATTTCCGGCGGGGTCGACCGCCCGGGCGCTGATGGTGTGCGAGCCTTGCCCAAGCGCGACCACGGGGGCGATGGCGAACGCGCCGTCGACCGCCGTTCCCGACCCGATCACGTTGTCCTGGCCGTCATAGAGGGTGACTGTCGAGCCGGACTCCGCAACGCCTACAAAGGTTGGCCGGTTGTTGGCGGTTACGCCATCGCCCTGGAGGCCTGTATCGGCGCCGGCCGCCAAGGCGAGGGTCGGCGCCGACGGCGCTCGGGTGTCGTAGTCGATCGCGGGCGAGCTGTCGGCCAGGCTGGCGTTGCCGGCGGCGTCGAAGAAGCGACCCGCCGCGATCCAGATGGCGGCCCTACCCGCATTGAGGCCATCGGTGGGGGTGAATGTCGCGGTGTAGACCGTTCCGGACCCCGACAGCGCGCTCAAGGTCCCTCCAGCGACCTCCAGGTCGCTGGCCTGGAAGCCTATCGGCTCCTCACTGAAGGTGAAGGTGATCGTGGCGGTTTGGCCCTGCTTGAGCTGGCTTGCGCTTGAGCTGATGTTCACGGTCGGCGGTTTGGCGTCGATGATGAGGCCCGATAGCGAAGGCAGGCGTCCCGTGAGTGAGAGGTTGGCGTTATTGCCCGCCGCATCCTGGATGGTGGAGCCATTCAGGGAGATGCCGGTGATTTCGATGCCGTCCAGATCCTCTTGGCCCGCCTGGACAGAATAGCGATAGCTGATCGAGTTTGCGGTGGATCCAGCGAAAACAGCGCTCACCGACGCGCCGTTGATGTCGAGGCCAAGCGTGCTTGCGGAGTTTGAGGCTGTGATGTTCTCGTCGAACGTCACGGTGAAGAGCAGTAAAGCGCCCTGGCTATAGCGCCCCTCCACAGGGGCGCTCACCGAGGCGACGCCGGGCGCTTTGCCGTCGATGCGAACGGACGCCAAAGATGGCGCATGACCGACGAGGGATAGATTGGCGTCGTTGCCAGCAGCGTCGCGGATCGTCGTGGTGTTGAGTGTGATGGCGCCGCCGAGCGCAATTCCGTCGGCGTCCAGATCACCCGGTCGCACCGTGTAGCTGTACCTTATGGTGTTGCCGAGCGCGTCCACAAACGTGGCGGCGCGCGGATCCTGGCCGACGACCAGCCAAAGCACGCTGTCGTTTCCCGTGACGTTGACGTTCTCATCGAAGGTCACGGTGAAATTGAGCTGCTGGCCGGCGACGTAGGTGGCGTTCGCCGGCACGCTCACATTGCCGCTCACAACGGGTGCTGTGGTGTCGATCAGCACGCCCGCCGTCGAGGGCAGATGGCCGGTCAGGGACAGGACGGCGTTGTTGCCAACCGCATCGCGAATCGTCGTGCCGCCAAGCGAAATCGCGTCGATCGTAATGCCGTTGGCGTCACTGTCTCCGGCCTGAACGGTGTAGGCGTAGATGATCGAATTTGCCGTTTTGGAATGGTAAGCGGCGCTGCGCGCCATGCCGCCTATGTCTAGGCCAAGGGTGCTGTCGTTTCCCG
This sequence comes from Caulobacter sp. 73W, assembly GCF_041021955.1. Taxonomy (GTDB): domain Bacteria; phylum Pseudomonadota; class Alphaproteobacteria; order Caulobacterales; family Caulobacteraceae; genus Caulobacter. Next base: position 1,749,351 of record NZ_CP158375.1, on the reverse strand, counting down.
TAATGACGACGTTGTCGTTGAACGTGACCGTGAAGTACAGGATCTCTCCCGCGCGGTAGGTATCATTGGGCGGCACGGCTATATTGCCGCTGACGGCGGGGGCGATGGCGTCGACCCGCACGCCGGCCAGAGATGGCAAATGCCCGGCCAAACTGAGATCAGCGTTGTTGCCAGCGCGGTCTTGGATGGTGGAGCTTCCGAGCGATAACCCCCGGATGGCGATCCCATCGGTGTCAAGGTCGCCAGGTTGGACCACGTAGCTGTAGGTGATCGATCTACCAGCCGTTCCAGCGAATGTGGCTGTGCGGGGGGCGACGCCGATCGTTAGCTCCAGGGTACTGTCATTGCCGGCGAAGTAGACATTGTCGTCGAACGTCACGGTGAAGCTTAGCGTCTCTCCAACGCCATAGGTCTTGCCGGCGGGAGGCACGATCGTCCCAGCGATGGCGGGGATCACGCCATCGAGGGTGTAGGCGAAGCTCTCAATGGGACCCTCCTCACCCACGCCGTTGACGACGCGCGCCAGGATGGCGTGAGATCCCCCTGCCAAGGTGGCTGTCGTCGAAAAGCTGGTCGGCCCGCCGGTCGTCGGCGCCCAGTTGGCGCCGTTATCGAAGGACAGCTGGACGCGCTCGTCGCCTACCAAGGCCGGGCTAATTGTTCCGCTGATCGTTTGAGCCGCGACGCTTGTGATGCGGTCGACGTTGGAGATCCCGCGGTCGGCGTTGAATGTGAGGGTGGTCACTGTGGTGGCGAGGGCGGCCATGGGCGAAGTTCCTGGTGGGCGCGATCAGCGATCGGAGACATCGCGCCGAAGCATCGGGGAGCGGACCCGTCGGTCCTTGGAAGGTCGTGTGAAGCTTTGAGAATTGAAGCTCTCGGCCTAGCCGGCCGACTTGCATCCTAGGGGCGCTTGACTGTTCGGTACGTCGGCTAGGAGACGCAACAAGGACCTTCAGATGAAAGGATCCCATTCCTCCACTCGTTTGGGCTGTAGAGATTGTTCATAGCGGCCGCGCTCATCTGGCCAAATGCGGCCAGTTACTCAAAATGAGGTAACGTTGGAATTCGAGTGCGTTGGCGAAAGGGTCCGCAGCCGACGGCGTTGCGACGTGGCCGCTCGTCAGAAGCTCTTCGCGTTCGATCATGGGTTCGGTGGGGCGCTCATGGGAGCGTCCAGATAGGCTAGGATCGGGCCATCGGCCTCGGCCCGGTTGCGACTGGCTATTGCGAGGATCTGACGGCGCGGCCGACTGGCGCGTCGAAGCCCGATGGAGGCCTGGTTGAGGCGGTCAGCCCGTAGGCGTAACCGTGCGGGTCACCCTCCCGGTTTGGTCCAGGAACTGAATGCTCGCCTCGCCCTGCGCCTCTACGCGCAGACGCAGGCGCGGCCGGCCCGCGGCGTCGCGCAAGACCAGCTGGGACGAGTTGTCGAAGTCGCGACCCAAGAACGCCCTCTGAGCCCTCTCGTCGAAGCCGGCGGCGCGATAAGCCGCGTCCTTGGCCTTGCCGGTCTCCATGGCGCGGATGCGTTCCAGCGAGGCGAAGTCCAAAGGCCGGTCGGGCCTGTCTTGGACAAACACGCCCGCGCGGCGACGGGTCCCGTCCTCGACAGACTGCAAATAGAGCGTCTGATCCTGTCGCCAGCGATCAAACGACAGATGCCCCGTATTGGTGGGTTTGCCGTCGACCAGCTTGCCATCGAAGACCAGGCCGCCGTTCTCGGTGCCCTCGTCATTGAAGAAGATCAGACCAGCCTGGGTGCGGCTCGGGTGAGGGTACTCCTTGCCTTCCACGACGAGTCCGCCGATCCGCTGGCTTCCAGCCAGGACGATCCGTAAGGTTCCGTCCGGCTCGCGCACATTGATGCGTTGGACGTCGATCTCGTTGAAGGACGCCTTGCTTGGCGCAAGGGCGGAGATGGCCAACCAGCACGCGCCGCAAAGCGCCACCGCGCCGAACGCTCCGATCGCCCGTGACGGGTCCAGTTTCATGCTTGGTCTCCCTGATCGTCCTGATCAAACGATCGGGTCGCCGGGGCGATGCAAGCTCCACCCACGAGCGGGCGCACCGCTTACTGGTGTGGGTCGCCACATGAAGGCGATGGGAGTGACCTCCAACCCTAGTCCGGCGGCAGCGCATCGCGGCTAAAGGCTGGAGTTGTAGGCGAAGCCGCACGCTAGTCTGCGTAGGCGTGCAATCGAAGCCGCCTCTGAAACCAGCGCCTCGCCAGATCAGGCATCAACCTTCCCGTCGCCGCCGCGTTACCTGCGCATCACCGCATCTCGCAGCGATCAGAGAAGGACGACCCATGGGCCAACGCGACGCAGTCTTCCCCGCCGGCAGGCAGGATCTCTATGCCGCCCAGACCTATTCGGCGGCGATCCGATCGGGCGACCTGCTCTTTGTCTCCGGGCAGGTCGGCAGCCGCGAGGACGGCTCGCCCGAACCTGACTTCGAGGCTCAGGTGCGCAGGGCCTTCGTCAATCTGGAGGCGACACTGAAGGCTGGCGGATGCGGGCTGGATGACATCGTCGATGTGACGACCTTCCACACCGATCCCAAGCATCAATTTGCGGTGGTGATGAAGGTCAAGAGCGAAGTCTTTCCTATCGAGCCCTATCCCAACTGGACGGCGGTGGGCGTCACCTGGCTGGCGGGCTTTGATTTTGAGATCAAGGTCATCGCCCGCATCCCGCCCGACCCCTTCCGCACGGCGTAGCTATTCATCCAGCGTGAAACCGGCGCCGCTTGTCCCCTTTCCGCCGCCGTACGCCCCATCTCCAATTGGGGCGTGAATACCGCGGCGCGATCGGTTAGCTATCGAAGGGGGCTTTTGTAACGCGACGCTGTGTTCGACTTGCCAGGCGCCCGATGCCAACCAGACTGGGGGGAATGCGCTCATGGCCGTGACGATCGTTCGAATGCAAGCGCATCAGCAGACGAACAACCAAAACTCCGTCCAGTTCTATGTGAACTTTGGTGAGGCGGTATCTAATGTCAGCGCTGATGACTTCGCCTTGCTTGGCACCGGAAGCGCCACGATCGGAACCCCAACACCGCTCTCCGGCGACGGGCCAGGGGTCTGGATCGTACCGATCACCGCCACTGCGGATGGGACCTTTGGGCTCGAGCTGAAAAACGGCACCGACATCGTTACAACCGCGGGCACGCTGCCGGTGGCGGGCGTGTCGATGCAGTCAGGGGACTTTTGGACAATTGATCGGACCCCTCCAAAGGTCACCAGTGTAACGGCTCCTCAGAATGGCACCTATCGCACCGGCGACGAGCTTGCCTTCACCGTGAACTTCGATGAGCCGGTCCAGTATGGGGGCCAATGGCCTTTTTTGACGTTCAGCCTCGATTCAAGCGGCTCCGCCTACGCCACCCTCGACGCTCTTCTAAGTACAAGTTCTTCACTCACCTTCACCTACACCGTCAGATCCACCGGGCTCGACCTGACGGGCGTGACCATCGTTGAGATGGCGACAAACGGCACTCTCACCGATCTTGTCGGAAACGCAGCCGTCCTGACGCTGAACAATGTCGGCTCGACGGCAAACGTACTTGTCGATGGTCGGCCGTACGTCAAATCCATCCAACGTGTCGGCGCCGAGGTGACCAACGCGACGTCAGCCAGCTACACTGTGACTTTCGACCAGTCCGTAACCGGCGTAGACGCGGGCGATTTCGTCCTCACAGCAACAGGAACGGCCGACGGCGTCATCAACAACGTCACCGGCAGCGGCGGCGTATACACCGTCACCGTCGGGTCGGTTTCGGGCGACGGCACTCTTCGACTGGATTTAAAATCGAGCGGCACAGGCATCGCCGCCTCCAGCGGAGGGGCCATCGCTAGCGGCTTCACGAGCGGCCAAAGCTACACACTCGACCATACCGCTCCTGCCGCCACATCGGTAATCGTCCCCGCAAACTCAAGCTACCGCGCGGGCAGTTCGCTGGACTTCACCGTGAACTTCAACGAGGCGGTCACGGTCGACACCACGAACGGCACGCCGGCCCTGTCTTTGACGCTTGATATCGGCGGGACGCGTCAGGCGACTTACGTCAGCGGCAGCGGGACCAGCGCGCTCGTCTTCCGCTATACGGTTCAATCTGGCGATGCAGACACCAACGGCGTCGCCCTCGGTGGTTCCATCGCGCTCAACAGCGGCACGATCCGCGACACGGCTGGCAACGCCGCAGCCTTGACGCTGAACAACATCGGCGGGCTTAGCGGCGTGCTCGTGGACACCACCTCGCCGACAAACAAGGCGGTGTCCGTCGTGTTTTCCAGCGACACCGGCTCGAACCCCTCCGATCTTGTGACCAAGACCGCGACGCAGACCGTCTCGGGATTGCTATCGGCCACGCTTGCAGGGGGTGAGCACGTCGAAGTCTCGCTTAACGATGGCGGCAGCTGGGCGACTGCGATCGCCGCCGGAACCGGCTGGACCCTGAGCGGTGTCGTCCTGACTGGCTCTGACACCCTGCAGGTTCGGGTCGTCGACGCGGCGGGCAATCCCGGCGAAGTCTTCAGCCGCGACTACGTGCTCGACACGACCGCGCCCAGCTCAAGCCCGCAATCGGTTCAGATATCCCAGGATGCCGGCGTCTCCTCGAGCGATCTCATCACAAGTATAGCGGCCCAGACCCTCACTGGGAGTCTCTCGGTACCTTTGGCGGCCGGTGAATTCGTCGAGGTCTCGCTTGACAACGGCGGTAGCTGGATGGCCGCCACGACAACGGGGACCAGTTGGTCTCGCGACGTCACCCTATCGGGCTCGGGGACGTTTCGGGTGCGGGTGAACGACCTGGCTGGCAATGGGGGCGCCGCTCTTGCGGCCGCCTATGTCTTGGATACGACAGCGCCGACGACGACGGGCGTCGCAGTGGCCTTTTCAAACGACACGGGCGCCTCGGGCGCCGACCTCGTGACCCGTGCGCAAGGCCAAACCCTGTCGGGCACTCTGAGCGCCAGCCTTGCCGCTGGCGAATACGTTGAAGTCAGCCTGGACGATGGCGCAAGCTGGGACGTGGCGTCGGCGTCCACAGGCTCCAACACCTGGAGCCTGGCAGGCGTCCAGCTGACCCAGTCTGACACCTTGAAGGTTCGCGTAAGCGATGCGGCAGGCAACAACGGCGGGGCGTTCGAGGCGGCCTATATCTTCGACACTGTCGCGCCCTCGGTGACCGTAAGCACCAGTCAGGCGGACCTGGAGCCCGGCCAGACCGCCAACATCACCTTCACTTTCGACGAAAACCCCCAAGGGTTCAGCGTCGCTGATGTGTCGGTCACGGGTGGATCGCTCAGCGGCTTTGCACCCACCGCCAACTCGCGCGTCTATTCGGCCGTCTTCACCGCCTCCGCGAACACCAGCTCGGTGGCGGTGGTCGCTGGCGGTTACACCGACCTTGCCGGAAACGATGGCGTTTCGGGAAGCGTCAATATGGCATGGACGCCGCCGCCGGCTCCTGAGGAGCCCGTCCTCACTGGGCCGCAAATCCGCGACATCTTCACGACGGTCTGCGGTTTCGCGCTGAATTCCGCCAAGGCCATTACCAGCAACATCGTTCTGCCCGACGGTTCAAGTGTCCCAAATCCCGCCTTCGAGGCGGCGGCCAGGCTTGCGTCCCTGATCGCCCGTTTTGAATCCGGCGCGATCACCCGCGATGCGCTTATCGACGGGGTGGTGGAGCTTTCGGCGCCAACCTCGGCGGTCGCCCTCCAGGCCTACCAGTTCTTCACTGGTCGCACGCCGACCCAAGGCGGGATGACTTGGCTGATCGATAGCCCCTCCAACGCCAACGATCTGACCGACCCCTATTATGCTCGCTTCAACGAGGTGAACCGGTTCATCAACTTCGCGGTCAATCTCGGCGTCCAGGGGGAAGGCCGCGCCGCCTTTGAGGCCAAGTTTGGCGCCCTGGATTTCGCGGCGTCCGTACGCCTGGCTTACGACCTCGTGATCGGCGTTGAGGCCGCGCGCGCGGCGGGGATCAACGTCGACGCGGCGCTCGCGTGGATCACCAGCCAAGAGGGCTACTTCGACGCCTTCGCAGGCTCCGACCTTGGCGGCAAGGCTGCGATGATCGGCTACATCATGCAGGCGGGATATGAGGCAAAGGTGGGCCGCTACTACGAGGCGACCCACGACTTCATCGAGTTCGGGCTTCGAAGGAACGCCCCCCTATCATGTTGATCTCGTCGGCGGTCAGCACCTTGGAGGGTAAGGCTGGTCAGCAGCTTCAAGATTAGCCCGCAGATTGTCCTCGCAGAGGGCATGCGCCCCGGCACGGCGTTTACGAATCTGGGAGGTCGATACGGCCTCTCAGGCGAAATTCTCAGGCCTCCGCGCCGGCAATTCCCCGCAAGGCCACGCATGATGGCTGATAGCCTTCAACGACCGGGCGCACCGACGTGGGTCTTATCGGCGCGCCCGGCGTGCTGAAGTTCGATGGCTTGGCGGCGTAGGACGTTTGGCGGGCGTTGGTCCGCACGGCGTGATCTGAGCGAGCTCGGTGGTGCGCGGGGCGCCTAGCCGCCTCAGCCACCTGCGCTTGGTTGCCGCCTGCTTGGCGTTCGAGCGTCATCAAACTGTCTGCGCAAATGCGCTAGGGGCCGGATCGACCTAGATTCAGGCTGCGCCATGTTTGCCGTCGATGAAGAACGAACGCGCTGGTTCATGCGCAGCATCCTGCCCCACGAGCCGGCCTTGCGCTCGTGGCTGGCCGGTAAGCGCAACACGGGCGTAGAAGTCGACGATATCGTCCAGGAGACCTACACGATCCTTGCGGAGCGCGAGACGGTCGCCGACATCGCCTATCCGCGCGCTTATCTCTTTCAGGTCGCCAACTCGCTGGTCGTCCGCCACATCAGGCGCGCCCGGATCGTCTCCATCCAGGCCATGGACGACCTGATCATGGACACCGGCGCCGATGACGCCCCGTCGCCGGAGGCGACGGCGATCGCCCGCGACAACCTTCGTCGCCTGGGGGAAGTTATCGCCGCGATGCCAGGTCAGACCAGACAGGCCTTCACCCTTCGGCGCATCCACGGCCTGTCGCAGCGCGAGATCGCCGCGCGCATGAAGCTGTCGGAGAATACCGTGGAAAAGCACATCGCTCGCGGCGTTCGCCTCTTGATCGCGTGGGCCGCGCATGGCGGAAACGCCATCGCCCAAACCTCTAAGCCTAGGCAAACGGAGATCGCCGCCCTTCATGGCCGACCGCGAAACAAGTCAAAGCATTGACGCGGCGGCGGCCGATTGGGCCGCCAGGCTTGATCGTGGGCCGCTGGCCGCAAGTGACAATGCAGCTTTCAACGCTTGGCTGGCGAGCGATCGGCGCTGTCCCGGCGCCATGCTGCGCGCCAACGCCGTCTCCATGAACAGCCGCTCCGCCGCCGCCTTCGGGGACGGCTTTGAGCCGTCGGCCTTCGGCGGGGCGTCGCAGCCAAGGGTGTCGCGACGAGGCTTGCTGACTGGTGCGGTCGCCGCCGGCACCGCGGGTGCCTGCGCCGCCGCGTTCTTCGGCCTCCAGGCGCCGCGCGCCTACGCCACCGAGCGCGGCGAGATGCGGCTCGTGCCGCTGGGCGATGGCTCGACGGTGCTCCTGAACACCCAGACGCGCGTCAAAATCCGCAACGGCCGCGATCAACGTCGCATCGAGCTTTTGCAAGGCGAGGCCTATTTTACCGTGGTGAGCGATCCTCATCGCCCCTTGGTCATCGGGGTTGGAGACGCGCAGCTGTCCACGGTCGGCGGCGCCTTTCGGGTGCGCAGGCTGGACGATGCGCCTGTCGAGATCCTGGTCAATGAGGGCGGGGTGTCGGCGCCAGGCGGGGCTGGGCGCAGTCTGCAGTTGGGCCCCCAGACCCGCATGGCGCTGGTTGCGGGGGAGGCCAAGCCCTTGCGCGTCCTGGCTGACGAGGTCACGCGCGATCTTGCTTGGCGCGAGGGCAAGATCGCCTTCCAGGGCGAGAGCCTGGGGCAGGCGGCGCGCGCCTTCTCGCGCTACAGCGATCCTCGCATCGTGATCGTCGATGCGGCCCTCGCCGATGAGCCGATCACCGGCCTCTTCGCCGCCAACGATCCCGTCGGGTTCAGCCGCGCGGCGGCCTCGGTCTTTGGCGCCAGCGTCACGCGGCGTGGAGATACGGTCGTCATCTCGGCCGCTCCCATATAAAGATTTGTGACGGGTGGCGGAGAGCGCCCGCGCAAATCTCTTAGCCCTCGAACGTCGCGTCCATCCTTTGGCGACGTGGGGGCAGAGATTATGAATTCCTACAAGACTTTCCTGGCCGGCGGCGTCGCCGCGGCGGTGGTGTGCGCCAGCCTTGAGGCCCATGCGCAGGTGCGCCGGTTCGATGTCCCGGCCCAGTCGGCGGTGACCGCCGTGCCCGCTTTCGCCCGCCAGGCGCAGCTCCAGATCATCGCCCCGGCGCGTGACCTGAACGGGGTGCGAACCCGCGCCGTGATCGGCGAGATGGATACCCGCGCAGCCCTTCGCCAACTGCTGGAAGGCACGCCGCTCAGCATCGCCTCCGACAACGGCTCGATGCTCACCTTACGCTCCACCAGGCCGGTCGCGGCCGGCGTCGGCGCGGTCAGCGGGCGCATCCTGGATCCCGCCAGCGGCGAGTACCTTCGCAACGCCGACGTGATGGTGCGCGGCGCCGACGGAGCCTGGCGCGCGGCGGGAAATGAGGATGGCTCAGGCTACCGCGCCAGCGGCGTGGCGGCCGGTCCGGTCGAGATTCTCGTGCGCTACGCCGGCTATCAGGACGCCCGGGTGATGGTTGAGCTGGCCGGCGGCCAGTCCATCGAGCGCGATATCGAAATGCGCACGGCGACGACGGGCGCGGTCGAGGAATTGACCGTCGTGGCCGCGCGAGACGGCGATGCGCGAGCGATCATGAGCCAGCGCCAATCGATGAACATCACCAACAGCCTATCTTCGGAGGCCTTCGGCAACGTGTCTGAAGGCAATGTCGGTGAGTTCATCAAGAACATGCCGGGTGTTGATTCCGACGCTCTGGACGGCACGGTGCGCTATGTGCGGGTGCGCGGCCTGCCGTCCGACTACGCCTCGGTCACAGTCAACGGGGTGGCCTTGGCCAGCGCCGACGCCGGGGCGGCGGTGAGCAATGCGCGCGGGTTCAGTTTCGAGCAGATCTCGCTGAGCAGCATCGACGCCATCGAGATCTCTAAGACAATCAGCGCCGACGTCGACGCCAATGCGCCCGCCGGCACCATTAACCTGCGCACCAAGCGCGCCTTCGACCGTCGGGGCCGCAGCATCATCGCCCAGATCTCCGGCCTGACGCAGAACGACCTTTGGGACGATTATCGCGGCGGGCCGGGCGACAAGGGCGATGGCCGCCAGCCCCGCATCCTACCCAGCGCCCAGATCGAATATTCCGATGTGTTCTTCGACCGTCGCCTGGGCGTCGTCGTGAGCCTCAGCGAATCCAATGCCTATATCCAGCGCGAGATGATGACCGCCGGCTGGAACGAGGTTCCAACCGCCGCCAGCCCGGCGCCGGTGACTTTGACCTCGATGCGCGCCCGGCAGATCAACCAGACGGTCGAACGCCGCGCCAGCTCGCTGAGCCTGGACTTTCGCGCCAGCGACGCCCTGACCCTGTCGCTGACGGCCCTCTACAACGAGGCCGACACCTGGTCGGGCCAGCGCTCCTGGCTCTTTACGACGGGGGATCGCGCACGCGCGGTCACCGGCGATCCGTTGGCCGATTTCACCACCACCCATCCCAACGCCCGGATCGACACCGAGTTCCTGGCGGTGGCCAAGCGCGGCGACAGCCTGACCCTAAATCCAAGGTTCGAGCTTCAAGGCGACAGCTATCGCCTCGATGGCTGGGCCTCCTATTCGGAATCAACCAGCCGCTATGATCCGATGGGCTATCGCGGCTCGGTCTATTCGGCCGGATCATTGCAGGCGGCTGGATCGTATTCGGCCAAGCGCAATGCGCTTGACCGGTTCGACTGGACGGTGACCCAGCTGACGGGCGCCGACTGGGCCGATCCGGCAAGCTACGCGCGGCCCACCATCTACTTGAACGACGGGCGTTACGCGCGAAGCGAACTGTCGGGCGCGGCGCTGAACTTCACCTGGGACACCACGATCGTGGACATGCCGGTGACGTTCAAGAGCGGCGCGAAGCTGGGCCGCAATGTCTATGATTTTCGCAATGAGCGCGAAGGTCAAAAGTACAATTATGTAGGTCCGGTGGCCGCGTCCGCCTTCTGGGCCGATCACCAGTCGCCGCTCGAGCTGAACTTCGACGAGAACGACTTTTTCCTGCGCACGCGGTCGGGTGCGGCGAGTGTCTTCACGCCCAACCTTCATTCGCTCGGCGAGCTCTACCGCACAAATCCGCAGTACTTCGCCGCCTCTCTGAGCGCGGCCGATTACTACACCGCCTTCATCGCCAACCGCCGTCACTTCGAAGAAGACATGAACGCAGCCTATGCGATGGCGACTTCCACGCCGATCGACAAGTTGACGGTCAGGGCGGGGCTTCGCTGGGAGCAGACCAAGACCCGCGCCGAGGAGCCGGATGCGCGCACCTATGCCGAGGTTCTGGCCGCCGGCTACGCGGCGACCGCCGCGACGGGGCGAGCGAACACGATCGAAGGGCTGAAGTATCAGTACGAGTCCCGGCCCCGCGTCGATCGCAAGGGCAGTTACGACTACTTCTTTCCCAGCGCCTCGGTGAAGTACGCCTTCGACGAGGACACCGACCTGCAGCTTGGCTACAGCCGCACCATCCGTCGCCCCGGCATCGACAATCTGGCGGGCGTGTGGTCGGTCAACGAGGTCATGGGGATCGTCTCGGCGCCCAACCCTAATCTGAGCCCAGAGCTGTCGGATAACTTTTCAGCCCGTCTGGTCCGCTACTTCGACCCGGTCGGCCTGATCGCGGTGAACCTTTTTCAGAACCGCATCAAAGGCCTCTTCCAGTCGGTGGATCTGACCCCCGAAGAGTTCGGCTATGGGGGCGGGGATTATGACGGCTACATCTTCCGCACCACCCGCTCGGCGCCGGAAAACACCGTCACCGTCCGAGGCGTGGAGCTGGAGTTCAACCGCGCCCTGGACATCCTGCCGGACGGCTGGGGCATGCTGCGGCTGAACGGCTCGTTCACGCACAACGACGCCGATGCGCTGGTCGAGGGGCTGGCCAAGAACCTGGTGACCGCCTCGCTCCTCTATCGTCATGGCAGGTTGAGCCTGAACCTCAACACCGTCTGGTCCGACGAGAAGCCAGACAACGCCAACGGCATGGTCATCCAGGCGCGCTCGGAGACCAACCTCAGCGCCAATTACGAACTGCGCGATGGCTGGGAGGTCTTCTTCTTCGCCAAGAACCTGTTCGACCGCCCCTTCGTGCGCACCGTCGACACCAACGGGCTCAGCCCCGACCTTGGCGACAACTACCAAAAGTACGGGGTGACCACCTCGCTTGGCTTTCGGGCCAGGTTCTGATCCTAGGCGAGCCACTGATGACAATGCTTGATCGTCGACGCCTGCTCACGGCCGGCGGCAATCTGATCCTCCTGACCGGTCTTGGCCGCGCAAGCGATGTGTGGGCTCAGGCCAAGATCGACGGCTATCCGTTCACCCTTGGGGTGGCCGCTGGCGATCCTTGGCCAGACGGGTTCGTCGTCTGGACGCGGCTGGCGCCCAAGCCGTTCGCCGAGGCCGGCGGCATGGGGCCGCGGCCGGTCACGGTGAAATGGGAGGTGGCCGAGGACGAGCGGTTCGCCGTGATCGCTCGGAGCGGGGAGGCCATCGCTCGGCCGGAACTGGCTCACGCGGTTCATGTGGAGGTCGATGGGCTGAAACCGGCGCGGCGCTACTGGTATCGGTTCCGGGTGGGCGCGGGAGAAGCCAGCCCGGCGGGGACGGCCCGCACGGCCCCTGCGGCTGGCGCCGAGCCGCGCAACGTCCGTATCGCGGTGGCCGGCTGCCAAAACTATGAATCAGGTTTCTACGACGCCTATCGGCATCTGGCCCAGGAAGAGGAGGTCGACGCGGTCTTCCACTATGGCGACTACATCTACGAGGCGACGGCGCGCCGGCCGGTCGGAACCGCCGACGAGCATGGGCGGGTGCGCGCACGCGCCCATCTTGGCCAGGAGCTCTACAGCCTCGATCAGTACCGTCGGCGGTACGCCCTCTATAAATCGGACCCGGAGCTGATCGCCGCCCACGCCTCGGCCGCCTTCATCGTCTCCTTCGACGACCACGAGGTCGACAACAACTGGGTCCAGGAGATCGACCAGGACGGCACGCCGTCCGAGGTCTTCGCCCTGCGCAAGATGGCCGCCCTGCAGGCCTGGTACGAGCACATGCCGGTGCGCCGCGCTCAGTTTCCTCGACTAAGCGGGGCGAGATTTCACCGACGACTGGACTATGGCCGTCTCGTGCGCATGCACGTGCTCGACACTCGCAGCCACCGCACCGACCAGCTTTGCATGAGCGCAGATGACCGACCTTGCCGGACGGAAGACTTCGAGCAGGCGACCGTGCTTGGCGCTGAACAAGAGGCTTGGCTCGCCAAGGGTATGAGCGGGGCTCACCGGTGGAACTTGGTGGCCCAGCAGGTGATGATGATGCCGATGCTGCGCGAGGGCCCCAACGGTCTAAGCGCGCGATCTACTGACACGTGGAACGGCTACCCCGCGGCGCGCCGTCGGTTCGTTGAGGCCATTGAGGCCCGCAGGCTGACCAATGTGGTCGTGGCCAGCGGGGATGCGCACAACCACTACGTCGGTGTGGTGCCCGCCCGTGACGCGGAGCCGGCCGGCCGAGCGGCCGCGACGGAGTTCTTGACCACGTCGATCTCCTCGGAAGGGGACGGAACGGCGGACGCTTCCAAGTCGGCGCCGCTGCTGCGGCATAATCCGAACCTGAAGCTTCACAACCAGCAGAGGGGCTACCAGGTCTTCGACGTTGGTCCTGATCAGTGGCGGACAACCTTGAAGGTGATCGACAAGGTCAGCGCCCCGGGCGGGAGGATCAGCACCTTGAAGACTTTCGTCGTCGAGCCTCACCGGCCGGGTCTGCACGACCTGTAAGGCGCCGGCGCAAGCCTGGGCGCTGTGCGCCGATCAGATTTCCCTGAGGCGACGCAGTTGAAGGAGGGCGCCACGCATTCCTTCAGCGCCCAGCTCGCACAGCTCAGATATTCGACAGGTTTCTTTCAGCTCGGAGCACGCCCTCCGGCCGAGCTTTGGACTGCGGCCAACGGCTTTGCGGGGGCGCGACGCGGATATCTCGATATTTGGATAGATAGAGCTTCGAGAAACGAACTAACCGGCTTCATCGCCGGTTGACGGCCGCACCCCTTTGTCGTGGAGCAGCCCGTGACCTCTGAACCCCCTACGCATGCGCGCCGCCGCAAGTCAGCAACGGCGACATCCTCCTCCAGCGAAAGCCGTCCCTGGGAGGCGCCGGCGACCGCGCTGAACGCCGGCACGCCCTACCGCACATTCCGACTTCCCGGCGGCAAGGCGATCACCCTGGCGACCGACCGGGTTCGTGCAAAGCCGGCTGTGAGCCCGCAAATCTCGATGGGCCTTGGGCAGAACGCCATCGGCCTGGGACTCTGGGGCCTTCTTGCGCCGCGCAGCGTCAACCGTTTCCTCGGTTTGCGCAGCTCTGCGCAGACGACGCGCCTGGTTTTCGGCGCTCGCGAAATGGCCACCGGCGTCGCCCTGGCGTCCGACCCGACCAAGGCCAGCGCGCTTTGGGCGCGAGTGCTTGGCGATGTTTTCGACATCGCTGTCCTCAGTCATGCGGTTCGTCGCTCCAACCCAAAGCGCGGGAACGCCAGGTTGGCCATGGCGGTCGTCCTTGGAGTGACCGTTTTGGATCTGGTCGCCGCCTGGCGGATGACCGACGTCAAGCGCAACTGCGCCTAGGAGGCGGTGATGAAAGCGATCTGTTGGCAAGGTAAGAAGGATCTCCGCTGTGAAGAGGTCCCCGACCCGATCATTCAGGACCCGAAGGACGCCATCATCCGCGTTACCTCCACCTGCATCTGCGGTTCGGACTTGCACCTGATGAATGGCTTCGTGCCGACGATGTGCCCTGGCGATGTCATGGGGCACGAGCCGATGGGCGAAGTCGTCGAGGTCGGCGCTGAAGCCAAGGCGCTTGGCCTGAAGGTCGGCGACCGTGTGGTCGTCCCCTTTCAGATGATCTGCGGCGAGTGCGACCAATGCCGGGCAGGAAACTTCTCGGTGTGTCAGCGCACCAACCGCAATGCCGATTTAGCCAAGGCTTTTTTCGGTGACACGACGGCGGGTCTGTTTGGCTACTCCCATATCACTGGCGGCTATGCGGGAGGCCAAGCGGAGTACATGCGCGTCCCCTTCGCCGCCACGACGGTCATCAAGGTTCCGCAGACCGGTCCTGATGAGAAGTATCTCTTTCTAAGCGACATCTGGCCAACCGGGTGGCAGGCTGCGGCGTTCGCCGACATCCAAGAGACAGACACGGTGGCTGTCTGGGGCTGCGGCCCCGTCGGTCTGTTCGCCATCCAGTCGGCGCTGGTGATGGGCGCAAAGCGGGTCATCGCCATCGATGACATCCCCGAGCGGCTGGAAAAGGCGCGCGGGCTTGGCGCTGAAGTTCTCGACCGCAGTCAGTCGAAAGTCATTCCTACCCTCAAGGAGATGACCGGCGGCCACGGCCCGGAAAAATGCATCGACGCCGTCGGTCTGGAGGCCCACGGGCCAACACCGGCCCTTGAGTGGATCGACCGAATGCAGGCGGCGATGAAGCTGGAGACTGAGCGGCCGGTGGCCCTTCGGGAGGCGATTATGGCCTGTAAGGCCGCGGGGATTGTCTCCATCCCCGGCGTCTATGGCGGGCTCTCCAACATGATCCCCATGGGTGCGCTGATGAACAAGGGTCTGACCATCCGCGCTGGCCAAACTCATGTGAAGCGATGGACGGACGATCTTCTTCGGCGGATCGAGGAGGGTCAGATCGACCCCAGCTTTGTGATCACGCACGTCGAGCCCCTCTCGATGGCCCCCCAGATGTACAAGACCTTCCGCGACAAGCAGGACGGTTGCATCAAGGTGGTTCTCAAACCTGGCGCCTAGATTGCTGTTCAGCGGACGAGTATTGACGCCGCCCGCAAGGCTGGCCGCCAGCAGCAGAGGAATGGCGCGCTATGGTGATGCTCGTCGCCCGACTTTTCGAAGAGTAATTGGCAATAAACGCCAAGTGGCGGGCAATCCAGTATCTGCCGTCTGGAACCATTTGCGTATTAATGCGGCCCGCATCGGATCAGTTTTCTGGCGCTGGGGCGCAATGCGCATCAGGCCCTAGCGCTCACCCGCCAGTGCTTGCCCAAATCCTGCGCTGCATCTTCGATGTCACCGAAAGTCCCGCGTCTTTTGCTTGATCGTGTCGATATGCAGGTCGGGGATGTAGATGTCGCGGGCCCTGGGGTGACGAGGTCCATCCCTTGGATCGGGCGCTGAGGGACCTCGCGCGAACTCATCGCCCCTGCCATGGGGCAGGGGAAGGCGCCGCCGCGTTCGCCGACGCTGGCCAACTGTTCGGAAAGATCAAAGAGCTGGTAGGCGACCAGGTGGACAACCTCGCCCTCGCGCTGGATGCGGCCGTCCACCCCAAGCATGGAGGCGGTGAGGATGATCCTTCGCTGCTTCTCATAGAGGGTGGGCCAGATGACCAGATTGGCCACGCCGGTCTCGTCCTCGATGGTGATGAACATCACGCCCTTGGCCGAGCCTGGCATCTGGCGGATCAGCACCAGTCCAGCGGCCTTGATCGATCGGCCGTCCTTAGCGTCGGACGCCGCCTTGCAGGTGACGTAGCGATCCTTCGCCAGATCTCCTCGAAGAAAGGCGAGTGGGTGGTCGCGAAGGGTGAGCCCGAGATGGCCGTAGTCCTCCACCACCTCACGGCCTGCGGTCATGGGTTTTAGGGCGACGGCCGGCTCCACCAGTTCGGGGATCAGCTGCTGCTCTTTGGCGGCGGCCGCCGCGAAGAGGGGCAGGGGCTCATCGCGCAAGGCCTTGATGGCCCATAGCGCTTCGCGGCGGGCAAGCTTTAGGCTGGGTAGAAATCCATCGGCCTCGGCGATGCGCACCAAGCTTGCCGCCGGAACGCCTGAGCGTCGCCACACGTCGTCGACCGAGCCGAACGCGCGGTCCTGGCGGGCCGCGACGATGGCGGCGGCGTCCTTGTTGGATAGACCCTTCACCTGGCGAAGGCCCAGGCGAACGGCGAAGCGTCCGGTCTGTCCGATGGGCTCAAGCGTGCAGTCCCATCGCGATGCGTTGATGCACACCGGGCGCACCTCCACCTGGTGCTCGCGGGCGTCGCGGACGATCTGGGCCGGCGCATAGAAGCCCATGGGCTGAGCGTTGAGCAGCGCCGCGCAAAAGACGTCCGGGTGATGGCGTTTGAGCCACGAGGACGCGTAGGCGATCAAGGCGAAAGACGCCGCATGGCTTTCTGGAAAGCCGTAGGAGCCGAACCCTTCGAGCTGGCCAAAGGTATGTTCGGCGAAGTCTTGCGAATAGCCACGCTCGACCATGCCGCCGACCAGCTTGTCCTTGAAGTGGCTGACCCCGCCGGTGAACTTGAAGGTGGCCATGGCGCGGCGAAGCTGGTCGGCTTCTGACGGCGTGAACCCGGCGCATTCGATGGCCACCCGCATGGCCTGCTCCTGGAAGAGGGGCACGCCAAGCGTCTTGCCCAGAACCTTCTCAAGCTCGGGCTTGGGGTAGGTCACCGGCTCCTTGCCCTCGCGACGGCGAAGATAGGGATGGACCATGTCGCCCTGGATGGGGCCGGGGCGCACGATCGCAACCTCGATGACCAGGTCATAGAAGGTCCGAGGCTTGATCCTCGGCAGCATGGCCATCTGGGCCCGGCTCTCGATCTGGAAGACCCCCAGCGTGTCGGCCTTGCGGATCATGGCGTAGGTCTTGGGATCCTCAGGCGGGATGGTCGCCAAATCCAGATCGATCCCCTTGTGCTCGCGCAGCAGATCCAGGCCGCGTTTCATGCAGCTCATCATGCCCAGCGCCAGGCAATCGACCTTCATGAACTTCAGGCTCTCGATGTCGTCCTTGTCCCACTCGATCACCTGACGGTCTGCCATGGCGGCCGGCTCAATCGGGACAAGCTCGTCGAGCCGGTCGTGGGTGAGGACAAAGCCGCCCGGATGCTGCGACAGGTGACGCGGCGCGCCGTGCAGTTGGCGCGCTAGATCCAGGGTGAGGCGAAGGCGCCGATCGCCAAGATCGAAGTTCAGCTCCTTGGCGTGTTTGGGCTCGATGCCTTCGGTGGACCACGACCAGATCTGCGACGACAGCGCCTTGGTCATGTCTTCCGGCAGGCCCAGCGCTTTGCCGACATCTCGGATGGCTCCCCTGGAGCGGTAACGGATGACGGTGGAGCAAAGGGCGGCGCGGTCGCGGCCATAGTGGTCGAACACCCACTGCATGACCGTCTCGCGGCGCTCATGTTCGAAGTCGACATCGATGTCGGGCGGCTCGCGGCGCTCTTCGGAGATGAAGCGCTCGAAGAGCAGGTCGTTGCGCTCAGGATCGATGGAGGTGATCCCAAGCACATAGCAGACCGCCGAATTGGCCGCGGAGCCGCGGCCCTGGCAAAGGATGTCCTGGCTCCTGGCGTAGCGGACGATGGAGTTCACCGTCAGGAAGTAGGGGGCGTAGTCGAGCCGCTCGATCAGGGTGAGTTCGTGGCGAAGGGCGGCTGCGACCTTGTCCGGCAAGCCGTAGGGATAGCGCCGCGCCGCGCCTTCCCAGGTCAGGGCCTCCAGAGTTTGCTGGGCGGTCATCCCTGGGTCCGAGACCTCATCGGGATACTGATAGGCCAGCTCATCGAGGTTGAACCGGCAGCGGTCAGCGATCTCTACCGTTCGAGCCAGGGCCTCAGGGTATTTGGCGAACAGCCGGTGCATCTCGTGGGCGGGTTTGAGGTAGCGGTCGGCATGGCGTTCGCGACGGAAACCCAGCTCATCGATGGTGCAGCCATGGCGGATGCAGGTGACCACGTCCTGCAGCAGGCGCCGCGACGGCTCATGGAAAAGCACGTCGTTGGTGACGACGGTGGGGACGCCGGCCGCGGCAGCGAGATTGGATAGCTTGTGCAGCCGCAGGGCGTCGCCAGGACGACGACGCAGGGTGAGCGCCAGATAGGCGCCGGCGGTGAAAGTCTGCTTGGCTCGCCGAAGGCGGATGGCGCAGGCCTCGTCGGCCGCGTCAGGGACGAGGACGCAGATCAGGCCCTCTGCAAAGCCGGCGAGGTCTGTCCAATCGAGATGGCATTCGGCTTTGCCGGCGCGGCGCTTGCCTAGGGACAGGAGGCGGCACAGACGCGCATAGGCGGGGCGATCGGTCGGGTAGACGAGGAGGCCGGTTCCGTCGATCAAATCCAAGCGGCAGCCGACGATGAGGCGCACGCCTGTGAGCTTGGCCGCTTCATGGGCGCGCACGATCCCGGCCAGAGAGTTGCGGTCAACGATTGCTAGAGCTTCAACGCCGCAAAGCGCCGCTTGGCTGAAAAGCTCCTCGCAGGATGAGGCGCCTCTCAGGAACGAGAAGTGGGAAGTGGTCTGCAGTTCAATGTAGCGAGCGGACATGGCGGACCTTCGCCATGTTCGCTAAATGTTCTCGATTGCAGAGTCTAGGGTATCGGAGGGGAGCGGCGCCGCCACTCCCCTCAACGACTTAGTCGCCGAAGGCTGAAACAAACTCTGTTTGACCACGTCCCGCCAGGCTGACGAGAGGGGAGTCGTTGGTCACGTAGACAATGGTGGCGTGAGCATAGATCGTGCCTGGTAGAGGCTCTTCCAGATCCAGCGAGTCCTCGGAAGTGAAAGCGGTGATCTCATTGATCGCGACGACCCCATCGCTGTTCGTGTCCGCTCCTATGCCAAGCTTGAGGAACGGTGCGTCCTCGAGGTTTAGAATATGATCACGGTTGGTGTTGAGCATAAGCAGCTCATTCACCGTCAAAGCTTGGCCGGCTTCAATCGTGTGGAAGGTCGGTAGGACATCGTCGTGCTCGCCGTAGATCAGCGTCGGCGTTAGCCTCATATCGTCGTTCAAGCGGTCCCGGATCCATCCAAAGAAGGACCCCAAGGCATCCCCGATGTTCCCGATGGCGGTGCCCATGGCGCCGGCCAAGGAGTTCCAGCCCGCCGTCGCATACTCGGCGACGTTCGAAAGGGTGTCTCCCACCGCATTGACGAGGGTCATTCCAAGATCGGTCAGCTCAACGTTCCAGCCAGTGTTCTTATAGGTGACGATGACCTCCTCAACTTCGAAGTCATTGCCTCCCTTAGCTTCATTGACGACTGCCTGGACGGCGTTGAAGGCCGATCCGACCCCGGCGATGAAGGGGATCGAAGCGGCACCATAGGCGTAACCGTACCAGTCAATCTGGTAGGAGCCGCTCAAGAGCGCCTGATAGACGCTGACGCCCATCTGGATGTTGTTCGCGACATTGCCGGCGATGTCGTCGCCAGCGTAGCCAAGGTCGTGGTTCTGGAACCCGTTATCGCCGTCGTTCACAGGTTTGCGGTCGATAATATCAAGCACTTGCTTGACGATTTCGCGGTTTTGGACTGAGCGCGCCAGCGTCACACGCTGGATGCCAAGATCTTCCGGCATCGGGAGAGTCCCAGATTCCGGGCCTCCGCCTCGATGTTTCTCAGGATCCAAACCGGCATAAACAAGGCTGGCCCAACGATCAGCTTGTTCCCAAGCATCGTTATCCTGATTTCCGCCAAATCGTCCGTACTGTGGAATAACAGGTGACATAAACTGGTACCCTATTGCAGTTGATGTGCATCAACATGCAATCACGGGTGGTATTTATGAGTCAATTATACTTTTATCGAATTTCATTTTTTTCCGAGAGCTTGCATGAACATCTATTCCAGCGCGCAGGCACGTATGCATTATCTCTCCGAGCGCCTTCGAGGACTCTGTTCGCGCTAGACTCTTATTCTTCGCGTAGTCGATCGAGCGTTGCACGACGATGCGATTGGGCTGGCCTTGGGGATAGGGACTTGAAGAACTGATCAAGAATGGGCTGATCCGACCCCGAGCAAATCTAGCCATGCCGCAGACAATACGGCGGTCATCGCTCAGCGCGACGCGGGCGATCGAGACTCGCTCGCCAGTGCCGTCAGCAACGGCGACATATCGTTTGGAGTACTCGAACAGGCGGCGCTGCTCGGGGCTATGGCGGTCGCACCCCGATAGAAGGCATGCCACCGTCATTGCGGCGATCATCGCAAAGCGCATAGGTGAGGGGCCCACAACTGCTGGTGGTTGAGGTTTGCGTGGGGAGCAGCGGATTGCAAGATAAATTCTAGCGAGCTGGTAGGTTTTTGATGACAGATTTACTACGCAAACACACCGTGCATCCACCAACTCAAGTCGCCTGTTTTCGCTAGTTCTCCGTCGCCACGCCGGAAGACCCAGAACCGCTCGCCAGCCTCGTCTTCGAGCTGGAAGTAGTCGCGCACCGCATCGACCTCGCCGTCGCGCCGCCACCATTCCCCGAAGATCCGTTCCGGCCCATCGGCCCTGCGAACCCGGCGCCGTACACCGCGCCAAGTGAACGAGGCTGGAGGCTGGTCCGGCAACAGCGCCATGGCCTCGATCGGCTCGGGATGGGGCAGGAGCCGCGTCGGACGCGGCCACTGGATCGGCCAGGTCTCGCCAGTAGGCGGCGCTGTTGGGGCGAGCTTGCGAAACGATCGCTCCGGCACATCGCTCTGGGCGGGCGCCACGCGATAGAGCCGGCCGGGCCCCAGACGATTGGCCAGCGTGTCGATCAGGTCGGAGACGTCCGGTGCGGGGGCCTGCGTAAGATCGTTGGCCACCGGCTTCCACTCCAGGCGCTCAGTCGCCGGCGCGCCTAGCACCATGGTCTCGACACCAAAGCCCGGATCGACGGTCTCCAGCCTGTCGCAAAGCAGGCGCGTCATGCGCCTTGCGTCGCGCACGGGTCTGGCCATGGCCACCCGGACCGCCTCGATGCGGCTGTCGACCCGGTGGAAATAGAGATCGAGGATGCGCGCGCCGAGGCCCTGCGTCTCCAGGGCCTGGCACAGCGCCTCCACCAACTTGCCGGTATAGCGGGCGAGCGTCTCTGGCGCGCCGATGGGTTCGGCGAAGGCGCGGCGCACATGGATCAATTCCGGCGCGTCGATCGGGTGGATCGGCTCGCCTGTTCGGCCATAAGCCTGGTCCAGCCGGCGAGTGAGCTCAGGCCCGAACCGCAAGGCTAGCGGCGCGCGCGGCTTGGTCTCGATCTCGGCGATCTGGTCGATGCCCATCTTGCCAAGGCCCTCGACCATCTCGGCGCTCAGGCGAAGAGCTCGCGTCGGCAGGTGGGCAATGGCGCGGCCGCTCTCTTCGGACGTCACAATGACCATCGGGTGGGCGACGTAGCGCGCCAGCGCGTGCGCCGAGCCCCAGGTTCCGGAGAGGGCGGCCCGGGCGGCGAAGCCGCTGGCGGCAAGCCGGCGCAGCATGTCGTCGAGCAGGCCAGCCTCGCCACCATAGCGGTGCGATGCGCCGGTGACGTCCAGCACCAGACCGTCGGGCGGATCGGCGGCGACGATTGGCGAGTAAAGCCTCAGCGCCCAAAGAGCGAGGCGGTCGAGCGCTCTTGCATCGTCCGCGGGATCGGCGTCATGCGCGACGAGCTCGGCGCAAAGCGCGCGTGCTTGAGCCGCGGCCATGCCGGGATGGAGACGAAGGGACAGGGCTGCTGCGTTGGCGGCGAGGATCACCCGCTTGCGCGCCCGCGACCCGATGAGCACCAGCGGCGTTTCAGCCGGCGGCGCGCTCTTGCCAAGGCGTTTGCGCAAGCGATCGGTCGGCCAGGTCGGCAGGTAGAGCGAGGCGACCCGTCTCATCACAGGCTTCCAGTTCAAAGTCGGCGCAGTCGCCCGCCTTGCAGCGGATCAGTTCGACAAACCATCGGGCCCGGCCGACCCCGGCGACGGGCAAAGGCGAGGAGGGTAGGGCGGTGACCCGCCACCTCGTGGCCGCCGCCGTCGGTTGGCCAAAGTCGGCGGCGTCGGCCTGGCGTCGCCAGCGGCGAACGGCGAGGCCAAGGGTCTGGCCGGTCTCGGCCGCCAGCTGCAGGCGGCGAGAGGCGGTCATGGACAGGCGGGAGATCTCGCCGACGACAGCCCCCAGGCCGCCGTGACGCAGACCCTCTTCGAAACAGGCCAGCACCGTCTTGTCGTCGCCGGCCTCCACATAGATGACCCGGTCGCTGGAAAGTCCCGCCTGGGCCAAGGAGGGCGCGAAGAGGTCGCGCCGGGTGACGCACCAAAGCACCTGGCCCTGGGTTCTGGCCGCGATGCCTGCTGCAAAGAGCGCTGGCGCTGCGCCATCGACCGCCCCGCACGCTCCGCCCGCCACCTCGTGCAGCGCGTGCGCCGCGAGCCCGCGGGCCGGCAGCCGGCGGTCGACCGCTTCCACCCCGAACGGGATGACGGTCTTGTTCGCACGTCCGCCGGTCTCGAGACGCGCGATATCGGCGCGCAGAGCGGCGAACGCACCATGGGGGTGCGGCTCAAGCATGGACTCCGGAACGGCAGGGGTTACACTCTTGTTCCCCATTTGTTCCGCTTGGGCCGGTTTGGAGTCAATAGGGGCTCTGGACGGGTCGAGGCGTCTGCGACCGAGACTGACGGGCCAAGCCCATGAGCCATCTGCATCTGAAATCGACCCTAAAAAGGCCTCCGGCCAAGCTCCTGCAACGGTTTGAGCTGAAGCAGATCGGCGTCGACACCGTCGAGGACTACCTGAAGAAGGGGTTCTCGCTTGCGATCTGTTGCCGCAGTTGCGATCGCCTCATCGAGTGGACGCCGCCCGACCTTGCGGCCCGGTTCAAGCTGCAGACGCCGATCATGCAGATCGCGTCGCGCCTATCTTGCCGCGGCGAGGGCGGTTGCAAGTCGGACGACGTGGCGGTCTTCCCGCACCTTTACGACCTGCCTTGGCGCTGGGACGCTGATGGATAGCTAGAGGGCGCGCATTATCGCGCGCCGCGTGGAACCTTGGCCATAAACAAGCGTTGCTGTGGGGCGTTGTTCATTGAGCGCACCCGGGCCGTCCGTAATTCATCCCCCTGCGGGCGGCCCATTTCGCCTCCGAGACATTGACGAGGTTCGGGACGGTGCAGCCGAGGCCAGGCACCATTCATCGACGATCTTGGTGAGGGCTTCCGCCGCTACAAGCTCAGGGCGGCGTCGGCGCGGATCGGTCGACACCGAGCCGTAGGCGCTATCGATCTTCAGCGCCCGGCCGTGCAGCGACCAATGTCCGTTCCAGGTCTGCCCCCGATGAGTGATCTTGATGGGCTGCAGCGGCATGACATCAGCCCGCCCGCTGGCCTTGCAAGAACTGCTCGACGTCGGCGGCGCCGTTGCCGACCTGATCGACGGCGCGCTGCAAGGCGTCGCGGTCGACCCCGAACTTGCCGGTCCAGTAGCGGACCTCGTGATCCTCGCCCATGGCGATGAAGCTGCGGTCGGGCTCGCCGACCTTGGTCTTGTCGTCTGACATGGCGTCCTCCTTTTTTAGAGGCGAAGTCAAAAACGGGGGAGATAGTTCCATCGAGCACGGGCCAGTGTCGCGACCGGGCGTGAAGAGCCTCCAAGGCTTCGGACAACTGCGAAGCCAGTTCGCCTTCCCACATCGTCGACCTGTCCGCGAATACGCGGCGCCGGCGCGCTAGGCGGCCGGCCTTTCAAAGCCCGATGGGCCGTGGGCGCCGGGCTAGAACCATGCGAACAGACGCAGCCGAGCCTTGGGAACTTGTGGTCAAGCTCTGAGTTTTCGAGCGGCGTTGTTGGGGGCTTTTCAGATGCTTGGACGAACGACGGGACGTTCGCTGCGCGCGCGCCTGAACATGCTCGTCCTGGCCGTCGCCTTGCCGGCCCTGCTTTCGATGGCCGCCCTGGTCGCGCTGAATGTCGCCGAGGCCCGCAGGTCTCAAGAGCGCGCCTTGTTGGCTGACGCCCGGGCCGTCGCCGCGGCCGTAGACACCGAGCTCGTTCGCAACCTGCAGCTTGCTGACGCGCTAGCCGACTCAGAGGCGGTCTCCGAGCGAGACTGGGTCCGCGCCCGCCAAAGGATTGATCGCGCTGCTCTGGGTCCCGACCGCTGGGTGGCCATCAGCGACGCGACCGGCGCGCGAGTGCTTAACACCTTCGTCGGCCCGCCCTCGCAGACCGGACGTCCTGAGCAGGGGCTGCCGCGACCGCGCAACATCCTGGCGGCGCTTCAGACGGGTCGGCCTTTGGTGTCAGATCTCTTCTGGGGGCCGCGCTCGGGCCGTTATGTGGTCGGGATCGATGCTCCCGCCCGGTATGCTCAGGGCGACGTTGTGGTCTCGCTGGTGATTGATCCTGCGCGATTCCTGCAGGTCACCGCCCGCCAGAAACTTCCACCGCGGGCCATGGTGACGCTCATCGACGGCCAGCGCCGGGTGCTGGCTCGCTCTCGCGATCACCATCGCTACCTCAACGCCTCAGCCACGGCTGAGATGATCGCCGCCATGAAGAAGGGACCCGAAGGCGTTGTGGCTAGTCGCTCCTTGGAGGGCGAGAAGACCATGGTCGCGTACGCTCCGTCACGCGTGGCGGGCTGGACGACCCTGGTGGTCGTGCCGAAGCGGTCACTCATAGGGCCGATCTGGACCAACGTTTTGGGTGTGACGCTTGTCGTCCTCTTGGCCGGAAGCCTGGGCGTTCTTGTGGTCAGCCTGCAGGCCCGTTCCATCTCGCGCGAGCTTGACGCCTTGGAGAATGACGCCAAGGCGGTGGGCCACGGGCAGATCGTCAACGCACGTAGCGGCACGATCGCCAACTTTGATCGCGTTCAAGCGGCGTTGGCTGGCGCTTCGTTCGAACTGGAGCGACGCGAGGCGCGTCAGAAGCTGATGATCAACGAGCTCAATCACCGGGTGAAGAACACCCTGGCGACCGTTCAGGCCTTGGCCATGCAGACGTTCAGGCAGGTCGATGGAGACGCTCGGGCGAAGTTCGAAGAGCGGCTCTCCGCCTTGGGGCAGGCGCACGACCTTCTCACGATCAGCGCTTGGGCGCGGATCGATATCCATGATGTCGTCGGTCGGTGCGCCATTCGTCCCGACAACCAGATCGACCTGGAGGGACCGTCGGTCCTCCTTCCGCCGGAGGCGGCGCTGGCGCTGTGCATGATCATCCACGAGCTTACGACCAACAGCATCAAGTACGGCGCTCTTTCGACCTTGGAGGGCCGTATCGAGGTCCAATGGAGAACGGTCGGTGAGCGAAGGGTGGATTTCCTCTGGCGTGAGACCGGCGGCCCTCGCGTTTCGGCTCCTGAGCGCAAAGGCTTTGGGACGCGATTGATGGACCGGCTGGCGCGTCACGAGCTGAATGGCCGTATCGAACGCATCTACGACCTGGAGGGGCTTGTCGTGCAAGGACGGTTCGAACTGAGTGATCAAAGCCGCTGGGCTGACGTCTGACGTCCAGCAGCGTCTCAAGGATAGCCGCCTGAAAGGTCTGTTTACAGGAGGCGCGCCTGTGAAGGCTGCGCCTCTTCCTTGGCGGGCGCAGCGACGATCTTAAGCGCGCCATCAGGCAACGGACGCTGCAGGTGAGCGACCTCAGCCCAGGGCGCGTCGCTTAGCCAAAGATCGCGCTCGGCCTCGCTGGTGAGGATCACCGGCATGGCCTTGTCGTGATAGGCGCCGACCTCGGCGTTGGCCTCGGTGGTCAGGAAGCCGTAGACGTCGCAGGTGACCTCGCCGTCTTTGATCTTGCGAACGCAGGAGTGAGCCGGCTTCCAGATGCCGGCGAAGAAGGCCAGGGGCCGTTCTTCCGAGAGCGAAAACCAGATCGGCCTCAAGGTGCGGCCGACCTGGTCCGGTTCGCTGAAGGCGGTGAAGGGCACGAGGCAGCGGTGCCCGGGGCCAAGCCACGGCTTCCAATGCGGGCTTGAGGTGTTGCGTACGTTGGTCACGCCCTTGTCCGGCTCCATGCGAAGCAGCTGGGCGAAGTCGACGTCCTGGCCCTTGGCCCGCAGCTTGTCGGCTCGCTTGGAAGCCGCGTCGAACAACGCCTTCTTCGACGACGGCATGCCCCAGACCGCGTCTTGCATCTGGCGCGATCCATCCGCGGCGCGGGTGACGATGGGCGCGGCGTAGTTGGGATAGACCTCCGGCATTGGCGGCTGGTTATTGTTTCGGTCGCCCATAGCGCGAACGATCGCGGCGGCCTCGGCCCGCACCTTCATCATCTCATAGAGGTTGCACATGGGCGTTGCTCCGCTGAGATCGCCGCATCGACCGGCCGCCGTCGCTCGGCGAGAGGGTTTAGCGGACCGGGTCAGTCGCGCAACGACTAGGTTCGCAAGCCGACGCGTTCCAACCCGCAGCCCAAGTGAGGCTGGACCCGCAGGTCAAGGGCGGGGCGTCCTACGAGGCGATCCAAAGTACGGGCTGTCGAATCGGGTAGTTGCGGATGATCTCGTCGTCCACGGGGTCGGCCGGCAGGCTCCGCCAAAGATCAAGATAGGCGGGGCGGTTCAGAGCTAGACCCGCAAACAGCAGGGACGGATGCCTCACGGGCCATCCCTCCCAGGCCTCAACGTCCGGCGCCTTGGGCCAAAGAGATTTGTCCGCGATGAACGGCGCCATATAGGCCACCGCGTCGGCGATGGAGCCGCCGCCAGCCCCCCTGAAGCGCCAAAGGTCGTCGCCTGGCCGCGACAGCAGGTGCGCGCAGGCGGCCAGCACGTCGAGATTGAACAGGCTGTAGCCGAAGGGTTTGGTGCGCGCGAGCTCCAGGGGCTGCGAGCCGTCGGGGGAGATCTGGCCCGGGATCAGGGCCTTGATCCGTCGCCGGGCCAGCTCCAGTTGCTCCGGTCGTCTGGCCAGGCGAGCGAATTGGGCGCACTGCAGCGCCCAGCATGAGCCGTGGTTGTTGACCTGGTCACGCTCGTCGATCCCGTTGGACGAGGTGGTCATCCAGGTCAGATAGCGGTCGAACCAGGCGGGCGCCTCATCGGAGACGATCGCGCCGGGCCGCAGGTCGGCGAGCACGGCGACGGCGCGCGCCACCTCCACCAGATGCAAGGTGTCGATGACGCCGATGCCCCGGCCGGTATTGACGCCGATGATCGCCTGAGCGTGCTCCAGGTGCGGGTTCATTCGGGTCGCCGGGTCGACGAACCAGGCGCGCAGATGGGCCTCTGCGTGGTCGGCGTAGCGCGCCTTGCCCGTCACCGCGAAGGCGGCGGCCAGGGCCGGCGCCTGGACGCCCAGACGGATCAGCGCGTCGCGGTGGGCGGTGAACTTGGCCGGATTGGAGTAGCCGTCACGGCGCACATAGGGACCGCCCGGGCGCGTGGGATCGGGCCACCAGTAGTCGGCTTCCGAATAGTAGTCGTGCGGCCCCCCTGGGCTGCGGGCCGCGCGAGATGCGGTAAGCGTGACGGGCGGCGCGTCCAGATAGCGGTCCGCCGCCCGCACGATGCGGTCATGATCGATCGTGCGAAGGTCGAGCGGCGAGGCCGCCGCCCGCGACGTGGACGCGGCCAGGGCAGCGCCCGCCAGGAACATGCGTCGATCCATGACCGCTCCGGTGAGCATGCGCTTAATAGCGGAAGCGCACGCCGAAGAAGTACTGCGGACCGCTCTCGCTGACCTCGGTGATCGAGTCCTCGCCAGCCTTGTACATGATGTCGCGGGCGCCGGTGACGTTCAGGGCCTGCAGCTTGAGCTGAATGTTGTCGGTCAGGTCGTAATTGGCCGATAGGTTGAGGATGCCCGAGCCGCGCACGGAGCGGTTGGTGCTGCTGTTGGGCTTGGAATAGTCCGAACGGTAGCGATACGAGGCGCGAAGCTGCAGCTTCTCGCCTTCCCAGAACACCGAGCCGTTGACAGTGTGCTTGGAGAGGCCGCGCAGGTTGGCCGCCGCCACGTAGGGGGCCACGGTCGACGGGTCGGGGAACTCGAAGTCGGCCTCGGCGAAGTTGTAGCCCACCGTGGCGCCCAAGCCGTCGAAGGGTTGCGGCAGCATGGTGAAGACGTAGCTGCCGGTGGCCTCGAAGCCATAGAGGGTGCGCGTCTTGGTGTCGTTCGCCGGCGCCACGGCGTTGAACTCGACGAGTTGGCCGTTGGCGATGATCGAGGTGGTGAAAGGCTGCACCGCATCGAAGGCCGCGCCCTTGATCCACTTGTAGTAGGTGGCGAAGGAGAGCGCGCTTTCCGGCGTCAGATAGAACTCCAGGGACGCATCGAGATTCCAGCTCTCCAGCGGCTTGAGCTGCGGATTGCCGGTGGTGGAGTTGGCCAGCGCGCCGGCCACGCTTGTGGCGTTGGCGTCCACGAAGGGCGTGATGCCGACATTGAACTCCTCGATCCCCACCCGCGCGATGGCGCGCGAGCCGGCGAAGCGAAGACGCGTCTTGTCGTTGAGGTCGAAGTTCACATTGAGGCTGGGCAGCCAGTAGTCGTAGTCGCCCTTGCCCTCCACCGTGGTCAGGGTGCCCGGCACGGTGACGACCGTGGCGATCGAGCCGGCCGTGGCGGGGGTCACCGTCACCGCCGAGCGGAAGCCGGTCGATTCAACCTTGGTGGTCACATAACGCAGGCCGACATTGCCGCTGACCGGGATGGCGCCCAGTTCGGAGCGGAACTGGCCCATCAGATAGACGGCGCCGATCTTTTCGGTGACGTCCACGTCCTCGGGGCCGCGGCTGTCGGCCAGGAGCGGCAAGGTTTCCTGGCCCGTGTAGTTGCGGAACAGGCAGCCGGTGTCGAACTGCGCCCACGAACGGATGTTGGTGGAGGACTTGTCGGCGAACTTGCTCGTGGCGAACGGGATGCGGCAGCTTTGGTTGGCGCGCGCGACGATCTGAGCGGCGCTCAAGCCGTCCCTGGCCAGGGGGATGGGCTGATCGGCGTTGTTGTTGGCGTCGTTGGTGCGGTTGTGGTGCGAGTAGCGCACGCCGGCACTCAAGGTGTGGAAGAAGCCCTCGCCCAGGTCGTACTTGCCGTCGATGCGGATGGCGCCGATGTCGTCCTTGCGGTCGGTCACCAGGCGGTAGCGAGCGTAGTTGCTGTTGCTGGCCGGGGTCGCGATCAGGAAGTTGGACGGATTGTTGATGTCGAAGTCGACGAAGGTCACGTCCGGGACCACGTCGTTGGTGCCGTCGAGCGTGTAGGCCACACGACGGCCCGAGCGCATGTTGGCCGCCTTTTGCAGTTCGGTGCGATGGGAGGTGGAGTAGGACAGGTCGCTGGTGAGCGTCAGGCGATCGCCCTTCCAGATCACCTCGAGACCGCCGCCCACATACTCCTCCTCGCGCAGGCGGTCTTCCAGCTGGATCTCCAGATTGGAGTTGCCGGCGTAGCGCATGAGCGCGCCGTTGCTGTAGCCGTTTTCGCCATCGCCGATCAGCAGGGGCTGGATCCCACGGGCCGCCTCGGTGATCGAAAATTGGTTGCGGTTCTCCATGCTGGAGCGCTTGGAGTACTGGCCGTCGAGGACGAAATCGAGCCGGTCGCTGGGGCGCCATTGCAGCGCGCCGATCACCCCGTCGCGCACTTCGCTCGTGTTGATCTGGCGGAAGGTGCGCGAGGTGGTGCCAAAATAGATCGGCGTCTCCGTCACGCCGGCCTGGTTGGCCGCCGACAGGGTCGGCCGCAAGGCGCAGTTGAAGCTCGCGCCGGCGGCCGTCTGTTGCGCCGCCGTGCCGGTGATCAGACCGGGATCGCGCGCGGCGGTGCTGCACGGAATGAAGGCGGAGTTGGTGGTGTAGTAGTCCTCAGGCTGCGCCTGATCCTGATGCTGCCAGCCAAGGGACAGGCCGATGCTGCCGATCCTGGTGTCCCAGCGGTCGGTGCCGGAGATGTTGATGCGGCTGCCAAGGCCGTTGCGGCCATTGATGGCGTCATCCTTGGGCAGATAGACGCCGCGGATCTCGGCCTGCAGGCGAGGGCGCGCCTCCAGCGGGCGAATGGAGCGTAGGTTGATCACCCCGGCGATGCCGCCTTCGGGCATGTCGGCCTGCTGGGTCTTGTAGACCAGCACCCCGTTGACCAGTTCGGAAGGAAACTGCTGGAAGGCCACAGAGCGGTCGGGGCCCGCAGTGGAGACCTCGCGGCCGTTGAAGGTCGAGAAGCTGAGCGTCGGGCCCAGGCCCCGCACCGAAAGCTCGTTGGCGTTGCCCTTGAAGCGGTCGGCCGTGACGCCGGTGATCCGCTCGAGCGTATCGCCGATGGAGTTGTCGGGCAGGGCGCCGATCTCGTCATTGACGATGGCGTCGACGACGGTTTCGGTGTTGCGCTTAGTGGCGATTGAGTTGCGCTGGGTGGCGCGGATGCCGGTGACCACCACCTCCTCAACCTGCTCATTGGCGGCCGAGGGCGCAGCTTCCTGAGCCAGGGCGGAGCCTGGCAGGACGATCGCGGCGGTGGCCAGCAGCATGGCGCGCAGGCGCGCGGTCGAATGGCGGCTCATCTTCAACTCCCCTGGTGCGACCGGTCTGAAGCCGGTCTCGTTTCGATCTTGAAATACATCGATCATGACACCGGTAGCAATAGTGGCCTGACCAAATTTCCCGCGCTTAGCGGCTATTTCGCCGTGGATCGTGATAAAAAGACCAGAGTATTCAGTCGCCTAGGTCGGTAGGGCCGGAACCTCTGGTCACATCGCAGGCCAAGGGTCGAGTAATTGGCCTGTCCGCATTTCTGCGTGCGGGCCAACCTCGTGAAAGGCTGGGTTGTTCCAATTCAGGCGGACCGTGAGGCCCGTCAGGTCACCAGTCGAACATCGTGCCGTCGCGAAGACGGTTCACGGGCAGGTAGGCGCGTCGGTAGGGATGCTTGCCCGCCAAAACTTCGTCGATGTCGACGCCCAGGCCGGGCTTGTCGCCAGGGTGCAGCATGCCGTCCTGGAAGCTGTAGGCGTGGGGGAAGACCGCGTCCGTCTCTTCGGTGTGGCGCATGTATTCCTGCAGGCCGAAGTTGGGGATCGAGAGGTCGAAGTGCAGGGCCGCCGCCATGCAGACCGGCGACAGGTCGGTGGCGCCATGGCAGCCGGTCTTCACATTGTGCATGGCCGCGAAACTGGCGACCTTGCGCAGGTGGCTGATCCCCCCGGCATGGACGACCGTGGCGCGCACGTAGTCGATGAGCTGTTCTTCGATCAGCTGCTTGCAGCTCCAGATCGAGGAGAAGATCTCGCCCACCGCCAGCGGTGTGGTGGTGTGCTGGCGGATCAGGCGGAAGCTGGCCTGGTTTTCAGCCGGGACCGCGTCCTCCAGCCAGAAGAGACGATAAGGCTCCAGATCCTTGCCCAGGCGGCCGGCCTCTATGGGGGTGAGGCGATGGTGCACGTCATGCAGAAGATGCACGTCCCAGCCCAGGACCTCACGCGCCCTTTCGAAGAGCCTTGGGGTGTGGGCCATGTATTGGGGGGTCGACCAGATGTTCTCGGTCGGCATGTCCGCGTCGGCCGGCTCGTAGAACATCTTGTCCCTGGAGACGCCATAGGTGCTGGCCAGGCCAGGCACGCCGGTCTGCAGGCGGATCGCCTTATAGCCCAGGGCCTTGTACTTCACCGCCTCGGCGATGGTCTCGTCGATGGTCTCGCCATTGGCGTGCCCGTAGACGGTCACGCCGGTGCGGCACGCGCCCCCCAGGAGCTGATAGACGGGCAGGCCGGCGGCCTTGCCCTTGATGTCCCAAAGAGCAGTATCGACGGCCGCGATCGCGGTCATGGTCACCGGGCCGCCACGCCAGTAGGCGCCGCGATAGAGGTACTGCCAGATGTCCTCGATCTGATGGGCGTCCCGCCCGATCAGGCAGGGGATCACGTGATCTTCCAGATAGCTGACCACGGCCAGCTCTCGTCCGTTCAGCGTCCCGTCGCCCAGACCGTAGACGCCGTTCGACGTTTCGATCTTGAGGGTCACGAAGTTGCGGCCCGGGCATGTGACGATCA
This sequence comes from Caulobacter sp. 73W, assembly GCF_041021955.1. GTDB lineage: Bacteria > Pseudomonadota > Alphaproteobacteria > Caulobacterales > Caulobacteraceae > Caulobacter. Next base: position 1,717,268 of record NZ_CP158375.1, on the reverse strand, counting down.
CCTTGGCGCCAGTGATGGTCAGCGGCGACGCCAGGGAGCTGATTTCGGACGAGGGGATCATGGCGTTCATCGACAGGCTCGTAAAATTGGTCAGGCCACCAATGCTTGCCTGTCAGGCCGACGTCAAGGGCGAGCTTCGGCGACCCGTGGTCGTTGTGTGCTCGATTTGAGGTCTGTTCAGTGACGCGGGGCCTGACAAGAGACGTCCCGCCGCTGTACAAAGTCAGCATGACCACCACGACCGCCGACGCCAGGAAGCTCTACCAGCAGGTCGCCGACGCCGTGGCGACGGCGATCCGCCGCCAGCGCTACCCGACGGGGGGCCGTCTGCCTTCCGAGCGCGATCTCGCCGAGGAATTCGGCGTGAGCCGGCCCACCATCCGCGAGGCGATGATCGCGCTGGAGATCTGGGGTCTTGTCGAGGCGCGCCATGGCTCGGGCATCTATGTCACCGACGGCGCCAAGAAGGCCGCCGAGGCCGAGCCGGAGCTGGATATCGGCGCCTTCGAGCTGACGGAGGCTCGCCGCCTGGTGGAGGGCGAGGTCTGCGCCCTCGCCGCCACGACCATCAGCGACGAGGAGCTTGGGCAGCTAAGCCAGATCGTAAAGGCCATGATCGCCGAGAACGCCGCCGACGTGGCGGGGGAAAAGGCCGATCGGAGCTTTCATGTCACCATCGCTCAGGCGACCCGCAACGCCGCCCTGGTCGCGGTGGTCGAGGAGCTTTGGGACGTTCGCTATAAGTCGCCTCTTTGCGCCGCCATGCTGGCGCGGGCTCGCGAGGCCGGATCGCGGCCGCTCATCGACGACCACCAGCTGATTCTCGAGGCCCTGCGCAGCCGCGATCCGGTCCGGGCGCGCCAGACCATGCGCGATCATCTTGGCCGCGTGATCGAGGACCTGCTGGCCGCCACCGAGATGGAAGCGCTGCAAAAGGCCCGCAGCGAGACCGCCGCGCGCCGGCATGAACTGGCCCGTCGCGCCTCGATCTGACGCCTGGGGGGTGAAACTGGCCGGACCAATTTTGGCAATCTGTGGCTTTTAGCCGCTTTTGGCTTGACCACCATCGCCGATACCGCACAACTGACGCCAATCATAAGCGGGAGGCGTCCATGAGAAACTGGTTGATCGCAGGTGCGACGATCGCCGTCCTGGCGGCAGGCGCGGCCCAGGCGGCGCCCGCGTCGCAGGAAGCCCCGGTTTCGGCCATGCGCCGGGTGGCCGACTGGCAGTTGGCCCACATGGACAACTTTGACTACATCACAGCCTTCCGTGACCGGGTGGAGGATCCGACCGGTTGGGTGCAGGCGGCGTTCTGGGTCGGCATGACCGAACTTGCCGACCTTGGCGTCGATCCAAAATACGCCGCGGCGATCAAGGCGGTAGGAGCCGACCGCCAGTACGCGCTTGGCCATCGCCCGCTGCATGCCGACGACCACGCCATCGGTCAGACCTGGCTCTGGATCCACGAGCAGACCGGCGATGACGCGGCTTTCGCCAAGATCAAGGCGCGCTTCGACGCCATCCTGGCCGACCCGCCGCAAAACAGCCTGGAGTTCGTCCCGGGCGTGAAGGGCATGGAGTTGGCCTGCCAGCCGCGCTGGTGCTGGAGCGACGCCCTCTTCATGGCGCCGTCGGTCTGGGCGGGCCTCAGCCGCGAAACCGGCGATCCGCGCTACGCCGCCTATGGAGACAAGGAGTTCTGGGCGACCACGGATTATCTCTACGACAAGACCGATCACCTCTATTACCGCGATGGCCGTTTCTTCGAGCGCAAGGGTCCCAAGGGCGAGAAGATCTTCTGGGGTCGGGGCAACGCGTGGGTCTTCGCCGGCATCGTGCGCATGCTCGAAGCCCTGCCCGCCGACCACCCAAGCCGCCCGCGCTACGAGACGCTGATGCGCCAGATGGCCTCGGCCATCGCGCCGCTGCAATCACCGGCGGGCTACTGGCCTGCTTCCTTGCACGGCGGGGCGGGACAGAACCCCGAGACCAGCGCCGCCGGCTTCTTCGTCTACGGTCTGGCCTGGGGTGTGAACCACGGCGTCCTGGACCGCGCCACCTACATGCCGGTCATCGACAAGGGCTGGTCGGCCCTGCTGGCCGCGGTGGAGGCCGACGGCAAGCTGGGCTGGGTGCAGCAGGTGGGCAACGCGCCCGAGCAGGTGAAACGCGAGGACAGCCAGCTTTACGGGGTCGGCGCGTTCCTGCTCGCGGGCTCGGAGATGCGCAAGCTCAAGCCAGCTTCGTAGGCGTTTTCCCAACCACGCGCCGTCACGCCTTAAATGGTCAGGCCAATTGGCCGCTTTGATTTCCTGTCGTCGAGTAATGTCATGTTCAAGCCCGCCCCGCTTTTGATCACCGCCTTGCTGGCCGGCGTGGCCGCCCCCGCCATCGCCGCCCCGCTGTCGCCGCGCGGCGAGGCCTATGCGACCGCCGCGCCCATGAACGCTACCGTCGAGCAGCGCATCATGCCCCAGATCGATTATCTGCTCGGCAAGCTGCTGGCCGAGCGGCGCGACATGACCCTGGACGGGATCAAGGTGTTCGAGGCGGACGACAAGTTCCTGCCCGGCAAGATCGCCATCGGGCTGAGCTATCTTCTCATCGACACGCCGCGCACCGATCCACGCTTCGAGCGCTACCTCGCCGGCTTCCGCGAGATCGCGGACATGACGGTGGAGGACAAGAACGACACCTGGGGCGTCTATTACTACATCCAGGCGCTCCACATGCTCAAAGAGGCCGGCCTTCTCGACGAGGCCGTATCACCCTCAACCCAGGCCAAGCTCAAGGCCAAGCTGGACTGGCGGCGCTTTGTCCGCGCCGACGACCTCACCCTCATCGATCTGCCCAACAACTATTACGGCGTCGCCTTCAGCGTGGCGCGCCTGCGCTACCAGATGGGTTGGGAGGACGCCTCGGCCAGCGAGGCGCTGCTGGCCCGCATGCTGGATCACTATCGCAAGTACTCCGGCGAGTATGGTTTCGCCGACGAGACCGACGGCGATGGCCGCTTCGATCGCTACAGCGTCCTCCTGATCGGCGAGATCGCTCATCGCTTCATCGAAAGCGACATTCCCGCGACGCCCGAGCTGAAGGGCTGGCTGCGCAAGTCGGTGGACATGATGCTGCCGCGCTTCAACCTTTACGGCGAGGGCTTCGAATACGGACGCAGCATCGGGGCCTATGGCGAGACGGCCTTTCTGGAGGTTCTCACCGCCGCCGCCGTTCTCGACGTGCTGACGCCCAAGGAGAAGGAGATGGCCTACGCCTTCTCCTCGCGTATCGCCGCCCGGTACGCCGACTTCTGGTTCAATCCCGCCATGCGCTCGGTCGACATGTGGGAGAACGGACGCCGCACGGACGCCTATCGCGGCAAGCACCGCATTTTGGGCGAGAACCTGAGTCTCGCCCGCCAGTACATCTACACCAGCCGGATCTGGGATCAGCAGGGCTTCCGCAACAAGGCGCCGTCGCCCAGTTTCGCGGCCTGGCTGAAGACCCTGCCCAAGCGTCAAACGACCTGGTTCGCGCGCGCAGAGCACGACCGCCTCGTGGTCACCTTGCGCGAGGGCGATCACGTGATCAGCCTGCCGGTGATCAACGGCGGCGATGGTCAGCACATGCACAGCCCGTACTTCCCCGTTCCGTTCTCGGCAGGGATGCTTTCGGGGGTCGCCGACGGCAAGGCGCCGCATCTGGTCCCGCGCTTCACCCTCGCCGACGGGGCGCAGCTGATGCCTCTGGCCTATTTCAAGGACGCCAAGGTGGCGCCGGCCGGCGCGACCACCACGGTCACCTGGCGCCAGGATCAGATGGATCTGATGGGCGACAAGGGCCCGCGTCCGGACGACCGTCTTGCCGTGGCGACCACCTACGTCTTCAAGCCCGGACGCATCGTGCGCACCGACCGATATACGCCCAAGGCGCCGCTGGCGGTGAGCGCCATCGACCTGGAGCTGGGGACCTACTCATCCGATCCGGCCTGGACGGGGGCGGGCTTTGAGTTTGCGGCCGGCGATGTCACCGGCTTCTCGGTCAAAGGTCTGGACCAGTGCGAGCCGAAGCCCTTCGACAAGGCCGCCGACGCCGGCACGCCGCCGGGGCCGATGCGGACGCGGCTGGTCTGCAAGGCCGGGCCCCGAACACTGTCGGCGCCCTTCAGCATCAGCTGGACGCTCACCTACCGCTAAGACCCCTTGGCGGGCTTTGCGTCTGGCCGCTGGCCGAGCGCTAGGGATCGGGCGCGCTGAGCGCCCGATCGCGGTAGTAGGCGGCGAGCACCTCGAAGGCGGCCTTGCGCTCGCCGGTGGGCGAGATCAGCCCCTTCCGGTTCCAGCCCTGCTGATAGATCGGATGCTGGCGGCGCGGCGCGCGAAAGTCCTTCAGGACCCAGGGAGACATGCCCGCGACGCTGGGCGCCTTGTCGACCATGGCCAGGGTCTGGCGATAATAGCGCGCCTGGAAGTCCTCGGAGAACTTGCGCTGCAGTGCGGGGTCGTGGAACCCGGCCTTGGCGTCGGCGCCGAACTCGGAGAACACCAGCGGCTTGTCGGTGGCCGCCCAGCGGATGTTGGGCACCTCGTCCAGCGTGTCATTCCCATACCAGCCGCTGTAGGTGTTCACCGCCAGCACATCGAGGCGCGCGCCCAGCGGATCGTCGATCACCGTCCGTCGCTGCGCGCCCTGGCCCACGCGATTGGACAGCAGGGCGGCGGTGACCAGCCGTGTGTCGTCCAGAGCCCGCACGTCGTCCACGAGGGTCCCAAGGAACCGGTTGCGCTGCTCGCCGACCGGCGTCTCGTTGGCCACGCTCCAGAAGATGATCGAGGCGCGGTTGCGGTCGCGGCGAATGTTCTCGCCCAGCATTTGTCGGGCCAGCGAAAGCGTGCGCGGATTGGCGAAATCCACCAGCCAGTAGACGGGGATTTCGCTCCAGACCAGCAGGCCCATCTCGTCGGCCAGGCGGGTGGTGATCTCCGAATGCGGATAGTGCGCCAGGCGCACGAAGTTGGCGCCCAGGCCGTCGCGGGCCTCGGTCAGAAGGGCGCGGGCGTTGGCCTCGGTGATGATCCTTGAGGGCTCTTCCCCAAGCTCCTCCTCATGCAGGCTGATCCCGCGCAGGAAGATTGGCGCGCCATTGAGCAGGATCTTGGATCCCTTCACCTCGATGGTGCGAAAGCCGATCCGATCACGCATCCGGTCGTCGGAGGCGGCGATCTCCACGTCGTAGAGCGTCGGAGACTTCGGCGACCAGCGCTTTAGGCCGCCGGGCGCCTTGGCTGCGCCCTTCCAGGTCCCGTCCGCGTCGGTCTTGCCCGACATAGTCAGGCCGAGAGCCGGGATGCGCACCCGCACCGGGGCGCCGGCGGCCTGCCGTCCGTCCAGCTTCACCTCGGCGGCGATCCGGCCCTGTCGATCGAGACGCACCCAGGCCTCGTCCACATAGGTGGCGGGGGCGAAGATCAGGCGCACCGGGCGGGTCAGGCCGCCGTAGTTCTCCCAGTCGGTGACCGGCGGCGGAACGCCTTCGGGCGTGGGGGTGGAATCGACCCCGACGGTCAGGTTGTTCTCGCCCGCGCGCAGCAGGTCGGTCACCTCGAAGGCGAAGGGTGTGAAGCCGCCTTCGTGCTCTCCCACCAGCTTGCCGTTCAGATAGACCTTGGCGGTGTAGTTGGCCGCCTCGAAGCGCAGGAAGGCGCGCTGCCCTGCCGGCGGTTTGGCCGCGAACCGCTTTTGGTACCAGACAAGGCCCTGATAGTGGCGAAGCTGCGGCGTGTGGGTGAGCCACGAGGCGGGCAGGTCGATGCTCGCCCCGCGTTGCATGTCGTATTCATAAAGGGCGGCGGGATCGGCGCGGGTGACGGCGTCGACGTCGCTGTCGTCATAGCGCCGATGTCCGGCTCCGGCTTCGCCGCGATGGAAGCCCAAGAGGCCGTCCCGGTAGGGATCGATCGAATAGGTCCAGGCGCCGCTCAGCGATTGTCCGTCGCGAAGGTCTGCGCGGGTGAGGACGGGGCCCGCGGCCTTGGCGCCAGCGGCGCCCAGGAGCGCCAGGCCGAAGGCGGCCGCAGCGAGGATGGACCGCATTTTCGAAAGCTCCTTGATCGGACCGCGACGTCTGTCGTCCATAAAAAGACGGCCGAGCTCCAGGGGAAGACGGAGCCCGGCCGAGCAGGGGAGACGATCTCGTCGCGCAGGTCCAGGCGTCAAAGCTGGACAAATATTGGTCAGGCCATTTGTGTGCCGACGAAGCTAGATGTCAAGCCAATTAGCTTGGGCACGCGCCGGGCGCGGTCTTCACCAGTCGCACGTCCTCAATCTCCAGCGTCGCCGGACCCTCGGCGCGCAGCACGAACGGCTTGCCGACCTTGGCGAGGTCCGCGCTTGTCAGGCACGACAGCGCGGTGGTGGCCGTCTCCCAGGTGCTGGCGGGGGGCAACGGGCGAAGCGCGCCCTCAAGACCGAACCAGACCGGCGCTGTGCCGGCGTCCACCCGGCGGTAGCGCAGGCTCAAAGCGTAGCCATCCTTGGCCAGGCTGCTCACATCCACGGGGCGGCCGCCGAGCCACGCCAAACCCGGCTTGGAGAAGGTGAACCGGCGGGCCGATTCCTGCGCGGCGCCGTCGACGATCTCGTAGGCGACCGAGCCGCTGGGACTGGCGGCCTGCCTCAGCTGGCCAACCCGCATGGTGCGGCCGTCGGCGTCCTGCAGGGTAAGCGACCAGGGGGCCACGATGCGGCCGTCGGCGAAATAGCGAGCGATCGGGCCGGCCCCCGGCGTGACGCCGGAGACTTCGCTCAGCGGACCAACCCGTCCAGGTTTTGCGTAGGACAGGCCGTAGCCGTAGGCGAACTGCGGATCGTAGTCCTTCTGACCAATATTCAGCGGCCCTTGCACGGCCGTCTTGGGCCAAGAGAAGGACAGGCGGCCGGTGAAGTCGCGCGGGGTCTTGCCGTCCTTTCCCGCCGCCAGCACGTCCGCCACCGCGCCGGCCTGGCTACCCGGCAGCCAGGCGGCCACGAAGGCGTCGGCGGCGTTGATCTCCGGATTGGTCCACAAGGGGCGGCCAGACAGGAAAAGCGCCACCGTCGGCACGCCCTTGGACTTCAGGTCGCGCAGCAAGGCCAGCGGCTCGTGCGGCGCGTAGTCCAGATTGTCCACGTCGCCTTGGAACTCCGCATAGGGATCTTCGCCAAACACCACTACGGCCACGTCGGGCTTTTGGGTGAAGGCGCCGTCGACCTGCAGTTCAGCCTGGCCGCCGGCCGCCTCGACCGCGGACTTCAGCCCGGCCCAGATCGACTGGCCGCCGAGGAAGTCTGTGTTGGTCGTACCCGTCCCCTGCCAGGAAATGGTCCAGCCGCCCGACGCCAGGCCGATGTCGTCGGCCGCCTTGCCCGCCACCAGCACCCGCGAGCCGGCCTTGAGGGGCAGGACGCCGTCGTTCTTGATCAGCACCAGGGATTTGGCGACCGCCTCGCGGGCGAGGTCGCGGTGCGCCTTGGAGCCGATCACCGAGAAGTCGCCCTCGATAGCCTGGCGCGGACCAAAGAGGCCGGACTTGATCTTCACCCGCAGGATGCGGGCCGCCGCCTCCTCGATGCGAGCCAGCGGGATCTCGCCGGACTTCACCTGGGCCAGGGTGTTGGCGTAGAGCGCGCGCCAGCTGTCGGGGGCCATGTACATGTCCAGCCCCGCGTTCATGGCCGCCGCGCAGCTTTCCTTGCTGCAGCCGGGGACCTGGCCATGGGCGTTCCAGTCGCCGACCACGAAGCCCTCGAAGCCCAGCGGGCCCCTAAGGACGTCGGTCAACACGCTCTTGCTGCCGGTGTGCTTGACCCCGTTCCAACTGGAGAACGAGGCCATGATGGTCAGGACGCCGGCGTCGATCGCCTCACGGTAGCCAGACAGGTGCTGGTCGATGAGCTCGCGCTCGGTCCCCTTGAAGTCGCCTTGGTCAAGCCCAGCCTCCGTGCCGCCGTCGGCCAAGAAGTGCTTGGCCGAGCCTGCGATGCGGCCATTGGACAGCGGACTGTCCGCCATAAGCTTGCCCTGCAGACCAAGGGTCATGGGGCCGGCATAGGCGCGCGCCAGTTCCGGCGTCTCGCCGTAACCCTCATAGGTGCGCCCCCAGCGATCGTCGCGCGGAACGGCCAGGGTTGGGCCGAAAGTCCAGTCGGCGCCCGTGGCGGCGACCTCCTTGGCGGTGGCCTCGCCGATGCGGCCGATCAGGTCCGGATCGTGCGCCGCGCCCAGGCCGATGTTGTGCGGAAACAGCGTCGCCCCGACCAGGTTGTTGTGCCCGTGAACGGCGTCGATGCCGAACATCAGCGGGATCTTGGCGCCGGGGCGCTGGGCCGCCGCCTCGCGAAACGCGTTGACCATGGCCAGCCACTTGGCCGCGTCGCCCCGCTCGTCACCGAAGGGGCCCGAACTGCCGCCCGCCAGCAGCGAGCCAAGCGGATAGGTCTTAAGGTCCTCGGGCTTGATGTAAGAGATGTCGGCCTGGATGGTCTGGCCGACCTTTTCCTCCAAGGTCATCTTCGACAGCAGGTCACGCACCTTGGCCTCGGTGGCCGCGTCGCTCATCGCCGCGGGGCTTTGCGCCTTGGGCCACATATCCGGATGCGCCGTCTGGGCTTTAGCCGGGCCCGCCAGGGCGAGGGCTGCCGTGCTGGCGACGAGGGCGGCGCGGATCATGACTTCACTCCAACTCTTCTGACCAAGTCTAGGCCTTGGCCGGCAGGCAGACCGACATCCAAACCGGTGCGGGCCGCAAATAGCGCTCGGACAACTGGCGGCTGAGCGCGGCGTACTTCGGATCGAGCGCCGCGGCGTAGGCGAAGGTGTTCACCGCCGCTGACGGCTTCCACGGATGGGGCGCGTATTCGGACTGGCCGGAATTGGCCCGGTCGCGATCGAACTGGATCTTGGAATTGGCGAACTCGATGTGCGTCTTGTCGCCCCGCGCGTAGGCGGCGAACCAATCGAGCGAATGGGGCAGGCTGGAGCCGGTCGCGGAGCGATGGCTGAACCAGTCCTGACCGTTGGCCCTGGCGGCCAGATTGGCCATCAAAAGCGGGTCGAAGTTATAGGTGACGTAGTGCAGGGCGTCGCGTTCGTGGAAGTCGAACGTCGTGCCGTCCGGGTTCAGGTTGGCCGCCACCTGCGCCTCGTAGCGCTTGCGCGAGCGAGCGATCAGGGCTTCGTCGCCGGTGGCGAAGGCGCTCATGGCGGCCAGCTTGATGCGGTGGCTCTGCCAATTGGTGTGGGCGTTCTTGGGACCGGCGTCCATCGCGTCCAGATAGCCGACGGCCATGCGCCGCCAAAAAGCGTCCATCTGCGTGCGGGTGGCGGTCGGAAGGTCGGCCTTGGTCAGGTCGTAGGCCAGCATCAAGGCGTCGAAGCCGGTCTCATCGATGGGGTTGAACGACATCTCGTAGACGTCCGCCCAGGCGGTCAGATAGCGGCCGGTCTGATCGATAAAGGCGCGCTCGCCGGTCAGCCGCCAGGCCAGGGCGAAGTCGAGGGTGATCGGATGGTCGGCCTTGGCCTTGATGCTGATGTCGCGGATGCCGTGGCCAGGCAAGGTGCCCTCGGTGTGCAGGCGCGGCAGCGGGGCCGGCGGGCGAGCGAGGTTGCCGCGGGCGCGCTCGATCGCGGCCTGGGCGTTGGCCGGGGCTTGGCCGATCGGCGCCTTGGCGGGCGCGCAGATGGAAAAACCGCCGGCGGCGAGAGCCGGCGCGGCGGTCAAGGAGGACAGCAAGGCTGCGCAGATCAGCGCCGTTCGCATCGCAAGGCTCCGCAAAGAAGAGGCGGCCGGGCGCTTTAAGAGAGCCCGGCCGCGAGGAGAGGTTCTAGAAGGTGGCGCGCATCGTCACCTGATAGGTGCGCCCGTCGTAGTCGATCCGGCGCGGAAGCATCGGGTCGTTCTCGTATTCGGAGCGGGTCGCGTCGGTCAGGTTGAAGGCGTCCACAGATACGGTCAGGCGTTCGGTCAGCTTGTAGGAGGCCGAAGCGTCCAGCTGGCTGCGGGCCTTCACGGTTCGGGCGTCGCCGACGAAGGAGTTGCCGGCGGCCAGGTCGTACTTGTCACGCCAGTTGTAGACGAGACGGATGCCGAACTTGTCGGCTTCGTAGTAGCCGATGACGTTGATGTTGTTCTTGGAGACGCTCGGCAGGGTGATGTCGCGGCCCGCCTGGTCCTTGCCGTCGATATTGGTCCAAGAATAGTTGAACGCGCCGCCGAAGTTGCGCCAGAAGCCCGGCAGGAAGTCGAGGTTCTGCTGGATGTTGAACTCCACACCGGTGACGGTCATGTCGTTCTGGTTGGTCTGGCCGGAGACGTTGACCTGGGCGTTGCGCAGGACGCCGCCGGCGCCCACGAACTGGTTGGAGCTGATGCAGCGCGGCGTGCCGGCCGAGTTGTCGATCGACAGGTTCCCGAGGTTCACGTTGAGGCCCGGAATGACGCCATTGGCCGGGCATAGTTGGGCCGGGTCGGTGATCGGGCCGATATAGCCGCTGATCTCCTTGCGGTAGGCGGCGATGGCGATCAGTCCGCCGGGGCGGTTGTACCACTCCAGCGACAGGTCGTAGCTGTCGGCGGTGTAGGGCTTCAGGCCGGTGGCGCCGATGGTGACCGTGTAGACCGGATCGACCGGCGGCGTCAGGTTGATCGGCTCCTGGACGAAGCTGGTCGGGACGATGTCGCGCGGCTGCGGCCGAACATAGGTGGAATAGGCCGCAAAGCGCATGACGAGGTCATCGCGCAGGTCGGCGGCCAGCACGATGGACGGCAGCCAGTAGTCGTACGTCTCTTCGGTGTTGGTGGTGGTCAGCGAGTGATTGACGGGGCCGGCCACGACCGAGGTCGCCGCCGAGCAGTTGATGCAGTTGAGCGCGGTAATGTCGTTTTGGGTGTACTCGTAGCGCAGGTCCACGGCGCCGCGCACCGGGACGCTCAGCACCTCGCTCTTGAACTCCGCCATCGCATAGGCCGCATAGATGTCGGCGGCGTTGGTGAAGTTGTTGTTCCAGTAGTTGCCGTCCCAGTAGTTGTTGATGAAGCCGTATGGCGTCAGGAACACCCCCGGGGCGTTGATCGCGAACTGGTCGGGCAGGCCGTTGGGATTGGCCGCCGAGCGCGGATTGGTGTTGATCGGGGTGACGACCGACAAGATCTGGTTCACGTCGACGCCCATCCAGTTGGACGTGGCGCCGCCGGCCTTCCCGCCGAAGAAGTCGCGGGCATAGGACAGCTGCGCGGCCATGGCCGGGGTGATGTTCTGGGTCTGCGAGCCCAGCGAGGTGTTGCGCGAGCCCGACGAGGTGAACTCCCGGCGCTCGGCGCGGCCGCCGAACTTCAGGGCGCTCAGGAAGTCGTCTTCCCCAAAGCTGCGGACCAGATCCAGCTGGAACGAATCCAGCTCGTTCTTGGCCATGCCGTTGGTGCCCGTGACGCCGAAGCGGTCGCCAGGCGTGCCGGCCGCCTGGCCTGGCATCTGGGCGCCGGCCTGGGTGGCCGCGTTCGGGGTGGCCGGGATCGGATAGCCGCCGGTGGGAATATGGGTGCTGCGCGGGGTGTTGAGGACCGCGGTGTAGTTGGAAAGGTCCGTGCCGCCGAGCGCCACCGAGGTGGTGATGCCGTTCAGGCCGGCGGAGCCCAGGTTGCGGTAGGGGTTTTGGACGATGTCGAACTCGATCTGGTCGGCGCGCGCCTTGGCCCGCGAGATCGTCAGGTTGGCCGTGGCCTTCCATTCGTCATTGTCGAATTCGACGGTCGGGTTGATCGCCCAGGTGGAGTTCTCGGCCGGCTCCGAGCGGATGGAGTTGAAGGTGTTGATGTTCTCGGCCGAGAACGAGTTGATGTAGGCGCGGTCGCCGTTGGGCGTTTTGACGATGTACGGCGTGCCGATGTTGCTGATGCGGGCCACGGCCGAGGTGGCGCTGAGGGCGGTGTTGGTGTTTTGCCCCGCTGTCGCATCGATGTAGAGCAGGTTGTTGGTGGCTTCATCCAGCTTGCGCTTGGTGAAGAAGCCGTTGGCCCCGATCTTCCAGTATTCGTTCATGCGCCACTCAAACCCGGTGGCGCCGGACCAGGTGTCGCCCTGGTTGAACTTGACCAGTTGACGGGTTTGGCTCGGATAATAGACGCCGCCCGGGTTTTGGGCGATCAGGGCGTCATAGACCGGGTTTTGGCCGGGAACGGCCTGGTTGCCCACCTGGATGGAGCCCAGGCGGTTGGCCCAGGAGTTCACCGTGATGGAGTTGCGGCGGAACTTTTCCTTCTTGTAGGCCAACACCCCAAAGACGGCGAAGTCGTCGGTCAGATGCTTGTTGTAGCCGATGGTGCCCAGCGGGCTGCCCAGGTCGCCAAGCTCATTGTACTCGTAGGCCGCCTTGGCGAAGCCGCCATCCTTGCGGCCCAGGGCCGGAGCGATGCGAAGATCCACATTGCCCGACAGGCCGCCGGCCAGGTCCGCCGCCGTCGGCGACTTGATGACGTTGATGGCGGTGAAGATGTCGGAGTTGAACGCGCCCAGCGGGGTGGAGCCATTGAGGATCGGGTCGGCGAAGGCGCCGCCGTTGAGCGTCGTGCGGGCGAAGGTGCCCGGCAGGCCGCGCAGCGAGATCGTGGCGTTGCGGCTGTCGGCTTCGCGGTTGATCTGGATGCCCGGAATGCGCTGAACGGCTTCGCCCACGTTCAGGTCGGGGAAGCGGCCCATGCCGTCGGCGGAGATGCCGTCGGAGATCTGCAGGGTGTCGCGCTTGGTGGCGATGGCGTTGGTGTAGGCGGCGCGGAAACCCGTCACCACCACTTCTTCGACCGCGTCGTCGGCGGCCGCTTCGGGCGCCGGGGTCTGTGCAAAGGCCGGCGCGGCGGCCATCATGGCGCAGGACGCCAGGAGCGCGGCGCGCAGCGCCCCGCGGTCAGCAGTTCTCATCTTATCCCTCCCTGACGCGCTCGCGGCGTCTGCTTGAAAGTTATCAGGCCAATCTGCGTTATCCGTCAAGATTGGTATTGCCACCGGTGTCGTCATTTCTGCAGCGTGAGGGTGGTTGGAAGTCTAAAGAACTGAATGAAAACAATGAATGATAGCGCTACCGGGGATATTTCTATGCACAGCAGGTCGGGCGCTCATTTCGATAATGGCTTGACCAATTTGCGCCGCGTCACCCATCACTAGAGGGCACGGGAGGGCGAAGTGATGCAGAGGAACGTCGCATCGAGCTGCGGGCGGACGCTGACGTGAGTCAGGTCGCCCAAAAGCTTTATCAACAGGTGGCCGAGCAGATCACCGAAGCCATCCGTCAGGGGCGCTACAAGCCTGGCGCGCGCCTGCCCTCCGAGCGCGACCTCGCCGAGTGGCTGAGCGTCAGCCGGCCGACCGTGCGCGAGGCCATGATCGCCTTGGAAATCCGCGGCGTGGTCGAGACGCGCCACGGTTCGGGGGTCTGGGTGCTGCAGGCGCCGGAGCAGACCGAAGTGCCCATGGAGCTGGACATCGGCGCCTTCGAGCTGACCGAAGCGCGGCGGATGTTTGAAGGCGAGGCCTGCGCCCTGGCCGCGGTCAACATGACCGAAGAGGACGCCGCCGAGCTTGAGGCCATCATCGCCAAGATGGTGCAGGAGAACCGCGGCGACGTGGCCGGCGAGCATGCCGACCGGGCATTCCACGTTAAGATCGCCGCCATCACGCGCAACGCCGCCATCACCTTGATGGTCGAGACCCTTTGGGACTGGCGCTACAAGTCGCCGCTATGCGCCACGATGCTGGCCCGCGCGCGCAAGGCCGGATCACGTCCAGCCATCGACGACCATCATATCATCCTGGCCGCCCTTCGCGGCCGTGACGCCGCTGGAGCCCGGGCGGCCATGCGCGCGCATCTGGACCGAGTGATCGAAGACCTGCTGCAGGCCACCGAGATGGAGGCCATCGATCGGGCGCGCATGGAGGTCCAGGCGCGGCGCGCCGATGTTCGACGACGCTCGGCGATCTAACATCAGGAAGTCGACAACGACCACATCGGCTTGCTTGCGCGACGACGCCCAGCCTCAAGTCCCGACGGCGACGCTCAGATCAGCCGCCGGAGAGCATGGCCTTGACCTTGCGCCCCAGCTCGTCCGTCGCGAACGGTTTGGTCATGACCTGCATTCCGGGATCAAGATGACCGTGGCTCAAGACCGCGTTCTCGGCGTATCCGGTGATGAAGAGAACTTTCAGGTCGGGCCGCGCCACGCGGGCGGCGTCGGCGACCTGTCGCCCGTTCATGCCGCCCGGCAGACCCACATCCGTGATCAGCAGGTCCACGCGCCGGTTGGTGGCAAGGACCGCCAGACCGCTCTTGCCGTCCTCGGCCTCGATTGTGGTGTAGCCCAGTTCTGAAAGAACCTCGGCGGCCAACATGCGCACCGTCGGTTCGTCGTCGACGATCAAGACCGTCTCGCCGCCGTCGGCCCGGGGCGCCTGATCGTGGCCGACCTCATCTTCGACCGCGTCGTCCACCTCGCCCAGGTGGCGGGGAAGATAGAGGCAGACCATCGTGCCCTGGTCCGGCTCCGAATAGATCCGCACCTGTCCGCCGGACTGCTTGGCGAACCCGTAGATCATCGACAGGCCAAGTCCCGTGCCCTGGCCGATCGGCTTGGTGGTGAAGAAGGGCTCGAACGCGCGGGCGATGACCTCAGGCGACATGCCCACGCCCGTGTCCGACACGCAAAGCGACACGTACTGGCCGGGGGTCAACTCGCGCTCCTCGGCGCCGCGACGGTCGAGCCAGCGATTGCCCGTCTCGATGGTCACCACCCCGCCGTCCGGCATGGCGTCTCGCGCGTTGATGCAAAGGTTGAGCAGCGCGTTCTCAAGCTGTCCGCGGTCCACGAAGACCGGCCACAGCCCAGCGGCATGAACGGATTCCACGCGGATGGCCGGACCCATGGTCCGCACGATGAGATCCTCCATGCCGGAGGCCAGCTTGCAGATGTCGGTCGGCTGAGGCTCCAGGGTCTGGCGCCGCGAGAAGGCCAACAGCCGATGGGTTAGGGAGGACGCGCGTCGCGCCGCGCCCTGAGCGGCGGTGATGAAGCGGTCGGTCTCCAGGATGCGGCCTTCGGCGAGCCGCTTGGCGATCATGTCGAGGCTGCCCGTGATGCCCGTCAGCAGGTTGTTGAAATCGTGAGCAATGCCCCCGGTGAGCTGACCGACCGCCTCCATCTTCTGGGACTGCCGCAAGGCCGACTCCGCCGCCATCAAGGCTGACGTCCGTTCTTCCACCTGCTGTTCAAGCGACGCGGCCAGGAGCGCCAGATCACGCTCGGCGCGCCGCCGCTCCGCCGCCGCCCGGGTCCGTTCGGCCACATCGCGGATGAAGGCCATCTCATCGTCGGACCATACCCGAGCGTCACGATGATTGAGATAGAGCAGCGCCACCAGTCCGCCCTGTTCGGTGAGCGGCATGTTCATCACCGCTCGGGCGCTGATGCCTTCCAAGGCGGCGCCGGACTGCGTCGTGCGCGGATCGGTCCGGGCGTCGGTGATCAGCACCGTTTTGCCGACCTTGAGGTCCTCGATGTAGGAGCCGAAATCGCGGAAGTTCAGGACCCCCGCCAGGCTTTGAATGCCCGGGGCGTTCCAGTCGCGCTCGATGGTGATGGTCTCGGCGTCGCGATCGACAAGGCCGTAGCCGGCGCGGCTCACCTGCAAGGTGCGGCCCAGAATCTCGGCGGCCGCAAAGGAGATATCGGCCGGGTCCTCCAGATCCTTGAGACTGTCGCCAAGCTCGATCAGCGCCGATCTCATGCGCTCCGAGCGAACCTGGGCGGTGACGTCGATCGTAACCCCGGCGATCCGCAAGGGCACGCCGTCCGCGTCCTCGATCAGCACCCCTCGCGCCGCCATCCAGCGGGTCTCGCCTTCGGGTGTGACGATCCGGTGATTGATCTTGTACTCGGCGCCCTGACTGATCGTCGCCTGGCTTTGGGCCCGGACCGCTTCTCTGTCGTCCGGGTGGATCAGCGACTGACGATCTTCGTAGGTCATGGGCCGATCGACAGGCCATCCCATGAGCAGCCTGTAGCCTTCGGAGTCGGTGAGGGAGCGCGTCTGCACATCGACGCTCCAGGCTCCCATGCCGCCAGCCTGCATCGCAAGAGCCAGCTCACGATCGCGCTCGCGTTCAAGGCTGGCTTTTGCGGCCAGCTCGGCGGCGAGACGTTCATTGTCGCGCGCCAGGCCGCTCAGGCGTTCGCGCTCGTCGGTCACATCCACCAGGCTGGCGAAGAAATAGGCGAGGTCGCCGTGGGCGTCCGGCACCGGCGCGACAAACAAGCGGTTCCAGAACGCCGATCCGTCCTTGCGATAGTTGAGGATGTCGATCTTCAGCGGGGCGGCCTCGGCGAGGGCCTCGCCGATCTTCCTGACGGCTTTGGGGTCGGTATCTCGCCCCTGGAGGAAGCGACAGTTGCGGCCAAGCACCTCGGCGCGGTCGTAACCGGTGAAGGCGCAAAAGGAGTCGTTGGCGAAGACGATGGGGTTATCGTCCAGTCGCGGATCGGTGATGACCATCGGCATGCGGGTCGCCCGCACGGCCGCCACGAAGGGATCGGTGCCGCGGTCGAGACCAACGAGCTCATCGGCGATGCGTTCGGCGTCCAGCGCGCGCAGCCTGGTCTCGGAATCACCCCTTTTGGTCAAAGTCCGCCTCGTCCCGCTATCGGTCCCGCCGCCCGCCTGGCGGCCCGACGACTAACAATTCGCGGAGCGGCTTTCGGTTCGTCGCAGCGCTGGTGGGGCTTGCCGCGACAGCGATTAGGCGTTGCAGGCAAGCAGCGCCTTTTCAGGCGACAACGCTCCAAGGGCAATAGGGCCCCACAGATACCGTGCCCAGGTATCATCGCGGTCGCAGCGGCGCGCTTGCGCCCCACGCCTTGTCTGACCGCATCGCGCCGCCGTCTGACGCAACCCGGGCTCCGCGAGGGGACATCCCAAGCGCCCCCACCAGCAAAAAAGGTCGCTTACGCCATCGTGCTGGTCGATCTCTTGAGCGACTTGTCTCGCAAAGACACTTATCGCCATCTGATCTCGGCCCACGACGGTGCGGCCCCGGGTGCGTCGTGGACGCCTTGCGAGGAGTTCATTTGATCTGATCGATCACGGCCTCCATTAGTCGTCTTCCGAAAGTGCTTTCAGGTTCTTCAATGCTTAGATCATCCCTCTGCGTCGCCCTGCTCATCGGCGTGGCGGCCCTGGCGCCGAGCGCCGACGCGCAGACGCGCAAGCCGGTCTGCGAGGGCTTGGCGGCCGCGGTGAAGGCATTGGGCGAGCAGAGCCTCGCCAAGGGTGCGCCCGGCCTTGTGATGGCGGTTGACGTGCCCGGCCGTGAGCCTGTCATCGCGGCGTTCGGATCCGCCGACCTGGAGGCACAGGCGCCCATGCGTGCGGGGGCCGTCTTTAAAATCGCTTCCTTGACCAAGCAGTTCACCGCGGCGGCGGTTCTCGCCCTCACCGAAGACGGCCTTCTGGACCTTGATCGCCCGGCCGTCGCCTACCTGCCCGAGCACGCCTTCCTAGGCGACATCACCACCCGCCAGCTTTTGATTCAAACCTCGGGCCTGGCCGACTACGCGCAAGCGGTGGAAGAGAGCGGCGCGAAGTCCGCGTCGCGCAGCCCGGCGCAGATGGCGGCGCTCATCAGTGCGCTGAAGCCGCCCCGGACCTTCGCCGCCGGAGAGGCCTGGGCCTACAGCAACAGCAACTATGTGATCCTTGGCCTGCTGATCGAGAAGCTCTCGGGCCAGTCCTTCGAAACCTTTCTTGAAAGCCGCATCCTCGCACGGGCAGGCATGACCTCCAGCGCGGTTGATCACGTGGCGGACATCGTGCCAGGGCGCGTTCGCGGCTACAGCCGGGCCAGCCGCGCGCCCCTGAAGCTTCGCAACGCCGATTGGATCGACCCCAGCGTGCCAGGACCGGCCGGCGCGCTGCGCGCGACCGCGCCGGACCTGCTGTCTTGGTCGCGATCGCTTTTTTCCGGCGCTATCATCAGCCGCCAAAGCCTTGATGCGATGACCGCGCCTGGCCGTCTGAGCGACGGGCGCACCACGCGACACGGAATGCCGGCGGCGTGGCGAGAGGGCCTCAAGGCCGACTACGCCATGGGGCTCTTTCGGTCAGCCTCGCCGCTTGGCGATCGTCTTTGGCACAGCGGCGACATCGAGGGCTTCTCGACCTGGATGGCTCACTATCCGCAAAAGGGCGTCACCCTCGTCATCTTGATGAACGCCGACTTCCTAGATCTCGACACCGCCGGCTTGGAAGCCGCCGCCGCGGACCGGCGGCTTTGCCCGGCCGCCTGAAGATTCGCGTCCGCAGCGCCCGCTTTGCTGCTGACCCTGGGCGCCCGCGCTAGAAGGCCGCCAGCGGCGTCCTTACGCCGCCGACGGCGGCGGTCCGGCGAACATCCTGCCGGCCACCTGCGGGGTGTAGAACGCATGATAGCGTTCGGCGCCCTTGGGCGGCAGCACTTCCACCAGCGCGCGGTTCTCGATCCAAAGCTCGACCAGATCGAAGACGCCGCCCCGTTCGCAATGGACCGCGCGCCAGCCATGAGCCTGGCCCAGCGCGATGATCTCCTCGGCCGACAGTTTTGAGGTGATCGCCACGTGGAAGCCGCTGGCGGTCTGGGCCGAGCCGTCGTGGCGGATCTGCGTCTCCCAGGGCATGACGAAGGGCCCCTGCGCCGCCGAGCCGTCGCTGACCCCTTCCCCCTGATGGTGGACCGCTTCTTGCGGGAAGACTTCAACGCCCAGGCCCGAGCCGTCGTTGGCGATGGCCACCCAGGCGCCGTCCACCACGGGGAAGGGCATGACCATGCCGTCGATGATCTGGCCAAAAACCTCGCAGACCGTCTTGGGGTCGGCGGCGGGGATGGAGAAGTGAGCGATCATTCGGCGTCGTCTTTCGGTGCGTCGGCGGGGGCGATCGGCGCCGCCCCGCGAGATTGAAGGTCTTTGAGAAGCACATCGACCGCCCAGCCGACGGCGTCGGCGGCAGGCTCGCCTGACAAATTCCACTGCTCGCGCAGGGACAGCCAGCTGTAGGCCGAGTAGAGCAGCTGCAGCACCGCGGCGGCCTTGACCTGTTCGGCGGGCGGCAGCTGCGGCGCGGCCCCCTCAAGCAGGGTCAGGAACGCCAGGCGCCGCTCCTCATCGAGGCTGGCGCGGGCGACGCGGCCCTGAGGCGTCGTCAGTCGCGCGGTGATCTCCCCAGGCGCGGCGTCGAAGCTCTCAAAGAGCGGGGCGATGCGCGCGCGAAGATCGGCCGCATCGCGCGGCATGCCGCCGGCCACGCCCGCCTTGGCGTTGAGATGACTCCAGACCCCCTGCAGCAGAAGCTGGCGGCTTGGGAAGTGACGATAGAGGGTCACCTGCGTCACCCCCGCCCGCTCGGCGACCGCCTTGTTGGTGGGCTCGGCCACCCCCTCGTCGAGAAGCTGCGCCGTCGCCGTCAAGATCCGCTCACGCGTGGCGTCGGCCTGCTCGCGGCGCAGGGTGTTGTTGTAGGGGCGGGTGGTGCTCGTCATTGATGTAGTCGCCTATAACATCAAAACGGATTGCGCAAGCGCGACGCGGGTCGTCGAACAAAAATTTCCCAACGGGCAACTTTGCTGTTGCGGTCGATAAATTGATGTAATAGCCAATATCACCAACCGGCGCCCCTAGCCGGTCGGGCCGGCGGCGCAGCCCCTTACTGGCGGCCGGCCCACCCCTCGAACCTCCCGATCGCGTCATCGGAGGACGCGCGCCCGCATGGCGCGCGTCGGACGACGCCTCGGATGCGTAATCCCCTGCGCCGGGACTATCCGCGCGGAGCGATCGCGCACGCCTTCAACCCCGCGCGGTCCAATGCGGCCGCCCTTCAACGGACGAGCCCATGACGATTACTTTCACCGTCGGCGACGACAACCATCTGGCCGGCCCCGAGCGCCAGGAGCCCATCACCATCCGCGGCGAGGGCGCGACCCCAGGCTCGACCCTGCAGGTGACGTTCGGCTCGGGTCCGAGCGCCGTCACCATCGAGATCGAGGTGTCGCAGGATCCTGAATGGGGCGGGTTCTTCGAAGGCTATATCGATCCGCAGACCCATGCGGTGATCTACGAAATGTTCGAAGCCGCCGTCGCAGTGTCGGTTTTCGACGGGACGCAAAGCGCCTCGATCCTGGTGACCGTGCCAGGGGAAGGGGCCGTCCTGTCGGAGCCGACGATCTCCACCTCGACGGGCGTTGATCTGGTGCGCGCGGGACAGACCATCATCTTCGAGGTCCAATCGGACAAAGAGGTGGCGGTGTTCGGCGCGCCGCATCTTGATCTTGGCGACGGCCGCAAGGCGCTCTTCGACGCCGAAGCATCGACGACCACCACCTTGCGCTTTGTCTACACCGTTCAGGCCGCCGACCACGGCGAGGACCTCAGCGTTCTTGGCCTCAATCTGGGAATGGGCGGCATCCGCACCGACGACGGAGCCGCCGCCACCGCTTCGTGGAATACGGTCTCGGTCGGGGTGGAGATCGACACCCTGGCGCCAGGGACGCCGAGCGTCGACCTGATGGCCGGCGACAACCGGATCAATCTGGAAGAGGCGCAAGATGGCGTGACCATCGAGGGCCTCGCTGAACCGCAAGCAACGGTGCAGATCACCCTTGGCGGCCAGACCCGCAGCGTGACAGCCGACGCCGACGGCGCTTACAGCCTGACCCTCAGTCCGCAGGACATCTCAAGCCTGGCGCAGGGCGGACAGTTCGTCACCTTCAAGGCCGTGGACGCCGCCGGCAATGTCGGCCAGGCGGCGACGCGCTCGATCCTCGTCGACACGATCGCCCCAAGCGCGCCGGTCGTGGATACGATCGCACAGGACGGCGTGATCAACGCGCAAGAGGCTGAGGCGCTCGTGGTAGAGGGATCGGCCGAGGCAGGCTCGTCGGTTTTCATGCGCCTGGGCGCAACGACGTTCCAGGCCGTGGTGAGCGACGGAGCATTCAGCTTCCCGATCAGCGCCAACGACGTCGCCGGCATGGGCGAGGGCGCCGAGACCCTGACTTTCTGGGCCGTGGACGAAGCGGGCAATGTGGGCCAGTCGGTCAGCCGCACGATCGCCATCGATACGCTTGGCCCGTCTAAGCCGACCGTCCTCGCCATCGCCGGCGACGACGTCATCGATGAAGACGAGACTGGCGTCGTGGTGACGGGAACGACGGAGGCCGGGTCCGCCGTCACCCTGACCTTCTCCGGCGTCACAAGAACGGCGCAGGTGAGCGGCTCCAGCTGGAGTTACGCGCTGACCGCCGCGGACCTGGCCGCCATGGGCGAGGGGCCCGAGACCATCAGCGTCGTCGCCAGGGACGCCGCGGGCAACACCAGCCAGGCTGCGGACCGTACCTTCACTGTCGCCGCAGCCGCGCAAGCCGTCGCCCCGAGCCTGGTCTCGGCCGTGATCGACGGCGCCAAGCTGACCCTGGGGTACGACCGGGACCTCGATGTGGCGTCCCAGCTCGATGCCGAGGCGTTCACGGTCGACATCGCAGGCGGCCATGCGACCGTCGCCAGCGTCGGCTTCGACGGAGCCCGCAAGATCGTCCTGACCCTCAGCCAGGCCGCGCGGTCCGCTCAGACGGTCAGCCTCGCCTACGCCGATCCCGATCCGACCGCCGATGACGACGACGTGGTGCAAAGCACTGACGGCGCGGACGCGGCGAGCTTCACCGGCCAGTCGGTGCGCAACCTCACCGCCGCTCCGCCTCCGCCCCCGCCGCCGCCCGCGGACGATCCGGCCGATCCAGCCCCTCCGCCCCCGCAACCTGGCCAGCAGCCTGGCATCGTCGATCTTGGCGGCGTCGCCATCGGCGCCGACCTGGAGTCCGACAAGGCGCTGGCCGAGAGCGTCACCCTGCCGGACGGCCGGGTCGTGGCCAATCCGCTGCATGCGACGGCCCTGGCCGCCAAGGCGATCGCCGCCAAGGTCGAGGCCGGCCTGATGACAAAGGCGCAGGCGCATGAGGCCCTGATCGAACTTTCCATGCCGACCACGGGCGTGGCGCACGACGCCTATCGCTTCTTCACCGGCTCGGCGCCGTCGGCGGAGGGCCTGGCTTGGCTGATCAACTCCGCCGCCAATCCTAACGACCTGACCGATCCGTACTACGCCATGTTCAGCGCCGAGAACCGCTACATCAACTTCGCGGTGAACCTGGGCGTCCACGGCGACGGCGCGACGGCCTTCGCCGCGGCGTATGGGCACTTAAGCTTCGAGGCGGCCGTGGCCAAGGCGTACGAGACCATCATCGGCAAGGACGAGGCGAGGGCGGCCAGCATCGATCTGGAGCTGGCGTTCGACTACATCGAAGGCCAGCAAGCCTACTTCCAGGCTCTGGGCGGCGGCGATCTTGGGGCCAAGGCGGCGATGATCGGCTACATCATCAGCGCCGGCGCCAAGGCGCAGGTCGGCCAATACTACGAGGCCGCTCACGACTTCATCGAGCGCCAGATCGAGCTGGCGGGCGTCGCCTATCCGGCGGAGGGCGCATGAGGGCCGCTCTCCTCGCCTGCGGGCTCGTCTGGGGTGTGGCGCTGGCGTTCGCATCGGCGGCGATCGCCGCTGAGCCTGCCAGCCCGCAGGTCATAAAGCTGGAGCGCTTTCGAAAGGCGCTCTGGACTTTGCCGATCACGGTCAACGGCAAGAGCGGCCGCTTCTTCCTCGACACCGGCGGCGGCCGCACCCTGCTGGAGACGGAGTTCGCCACGGGCGTCGACTGCCGCTTTTGGGGCCGCACGACGGGCTTCAACATGTTCGGCGAGAAGGGATCCGGCCCGCGTTGCGATCAGGCGAGCATCGCGTCGGGCCAAATCGTGCTGACCCGCGCCGATGTCGGGACCATCGACTGGGGCGCTCGTTGGGGCGCCGATCGCAAGCCTGACGGCCTTCTGTCGCTGGACGCCTTCGATGGGAAGGCGATCACCCTCGATCAGAAGGCCGCCGAGCTGATCATCGAGACGCCGACAAGTCTCCAGACCCGTATTCAAGGCGCGCGTGAAGTTCCCTTGCGTCTGGCCCGCGAATGCTCCGGCGCATGCCTTACCGTCTTCATTGGCGTGCCCACCAAGGCCGGCATGGCCTGGCTGACGCTCGATAGCGGCGCCGGCGGCGTCAGCCTCATCGCAAGGGACTATGCGCAGCTTTTCGGGCTGAGCCCCGACAAGGGCGAGCAGCGCCTCGACTATCCGATCGCCGAGGGTATCCGCGTCGATAGTCCGGTGGTGGTCGCCGACATGATCATGGACGGCAATCTTGGGCAGCCGTTCCTGAGCCAGCATGTGGTGACGCTCGATCTGGCCTCGGGACGAGCCTGGTTTAGACAGGCGCTCTGAAGGCGAGGGCGCGCCCCCGTCGAGCGTGCGAAATCGTCGGCTTTTCGCAGCGCGTGGGCGGGGCGGACCTACGCGCGTCGCCCAAAGATCTGCAGGCAAGGCGGTTGCGATGCGCCGCGGATCGGCGCGCAGTCGGCTTGTTCGCGGCGCGACCAAAGGGGGGCGTCCGCCGGATCTATCACCATCGATGTCACACCGCGGGCCGCAGCCTCGTCAGGACTATCAGCGCCGATAGGCGGCGCCATCCTGATGGAGCTCTCAAGTGAACAATCCTGCCCGCCTGACATGGTATGACGTGGCGCCCGACGGCGCCAAAGCCCTCGTCGGGGTCCACCACTACGTCACCCAAAACACCAACCTACCCGAGGAGTTGATCCACCTCGTCTTCCTGAGGGTCTCGCAGATTAATGGATGCGCCTATTGCATCGACCTGCACACACGCGACCTCCTCAAGACCATGCCTGTGGAGAAGGTTGTTCTGGTCCCCGTCTGGCACGAGGTTCCCCATCTCTTTGCCGACAACTATCGCGCCGCCCTGGCCTGGGCTGAAGAAGTGACGAGAGTGAGTGAAACACACGCCTCCGACGAAGCTTACGCAGCCGCGGCCGCGGCGTTCGAGCCGAAGGATCTTGTCGATCTGACGATCACGATCGCCGCGATGAACGCCTTCAACCGGCTCGGCGCGCCATTTCGCCTGCCGGTGAAGGCTCGCCCCTAGTCTGAACCATCCGCCCGTCGTTGATGTGCGGTCGCGACCTTCCAGCCGCGATCGCACCTCATGGGCGCAGAAAGCTTCAGGCTAGGCGCCGTGCGCGCTCAAGCCTGTGGTCGCTGTGAGCTTGGCCCCGTCGATGGCGACGCGGCAGACCACTCCGCCTGGTAAGAACTCCAAAGAGACGGCCTCCAGCCCAGCTTGCGCTCGCAGCAGCTTCGAACCCAAGCCCCGCCGGGTCGGAGGCTTCACGCTGGGGCCGTCTTCTTCCCGCCAGATGAGGCGACACTGGTCAGCCTCCACCGACCACGACAGCCGGACACCCCCCGACGGGATCGACAGCGCGCCATACTTCACCGCATTGGTCGCCAGCTCGTGAAGCGCCAGCGCCAAAGGCACCGAGGATTTGGCCGGAAGCTGACAGCTTGGTCCGCTGACGACAATTCGCCCGCTGGTCGTGAACGGCTTAAGCGCGGCCTGAGCAAGATCGGGCAAGGCGGTGATCGACCAGCCTTGGCTGGAGAGGATTTGGTTGGCTTGAGAGACAGCCAAAAGCCGGTCGCTGAAGGCCTCATAAAAGGTCTTGGAGGTGTCCGAATGACGGGCGGTCTGGCGGGCCAAGCCTTGAACGATGGTCAGGGTGTTGTTGACCCTATGCTGCAGCTCGACATTAAGGTGCGCTTCGCGCTCTGTCCGGTCCTCCAGCTCGATGACCGATCGGCGCAGGGCGTCGGCCACCGAGATCTCCAGGGCGCCGAATATCGCAAAGCAGGCCGTGGACACAGCTTCCTGCGTTCCAAACGAAAACGCCATCAGCGGCGGCTGGAACATGTAGTTGGCCGTGAGGGCCGATCCGACCAGCACAACAACGCCCCACCGCCAGCCCAAAAAGACCGTCGCAATCAGCAGCGAGGGAAAGAAGGTCAAGAACGGAACGCCGGAAACCAAAGGGGCCAGCACCATGCGCATGAAGGCTGGAGCCGCGATCGCCAGCAGCGCCCACAGCAGCGCCCACCTGGGGGCGACGCCTTGCACGATGGATCGCCGTACAACACCAAGCCGGATCATTGGGGCTTTCAGAACTGAGCAAGACTGCTCGCCACCTTAAGCTGTGCTTGGGGGTGGATTCTAGAGAAATAAGGCGCGCTGCCGAAAGTCGGATTGGGTCGGGTGTCAGACAAAACCACTAACAACGAATGATGTTGTCGGGGGCGCGACATTATCGACGGGCCGAAGCTTGGCCGATCGATTTAAACTTTATCTTATGGCTGAGGCTGATTTTGTCTCCGAATGTCGCAAACCGCTCGCCAAAGCTATTTCAGCGCCGCCACCACGCGATCCAAAGAACTGGGCATGCGTTTGGGATTTGCGGTCCTAATCGCCATGGCGGCGGGGTACGCTGCTTCTCCGCTATGGCCTTGCGTCTGGCTGGCGGCCGCGAGCATAGCGCAGACCGTCAATGTCTGGTCTGGGCGGGCGGCGATGATCGGCCCGCATCACCGCCCGTCCGCGGCCTGGGAGCTGCGCTACCTGGCCCTTACCGCCATCAATAGCGCTGTCTTTGCGTCCATCGGTCCCTTCTTGTGGTTCGAAGCTGGGATGGAGGGAAGGCTGATCGCCTTGGTGGTGATCATGGGCGGTCTGCTGAACGTCGGCACCCAACCCGATACGACGGGCAAGCTGCTGTGGTGCGGCGCCGTCCCTTACATTGCGGTCCTGGCGGCGCTGCCGATCGTCACCATCATCGTCGAGCCCGGCGCAAGCATGGTGGAGATGCTCTTCCTGGATCTTGGGGCGATGCTCTACCTGCTGCATGTGCTGCGCGCCGTGCGTCGGCGCGAAGACGCCGCCAACGCGGTCGCCTCGGCGCTTGAGCGCGCCGAGCACGCCAATGAGGCAAAATCCGTCTTCCTGGCGACCATGAGCCACGAGATCAGAACGCCGCTGAACGGCATCCTTGGCATGGCGCAGGTGATGAGCCGCGAGCTCTTGCCACCGCACCAAGCTGAACGTCTCGATCTGATCAGGCGGTCTGGAGAGGCGCTTTCGACGCTCCTCAACGACGTCCTGGACATCTCCAAGATTGAAGCTGCGAAGTTGGAGCTCGAGGAAGGAGCGGTCGACTTTGAGCAGATCGCCCGCGACGCCCAAGAGGCCTTCGCACCCTTGGCGAAGGAAAAGGAGGTCACCTTGCACGTCGACGTCTGCCCGTCGGCGGCGGGCTGTTGGCTCGGTGACCCCCTTCGGATCCGCCAGATCCTCAACAACCTGATCTCCAACGCCGTGAAGTTCACCGAAAGGGGCGGGGTCACCGCTACGGTCGAGGCCGATGACGCAGGGATCACGATCCAGGTGATCGACACCGGCGTCGGCATTCCTTCCGATCAGCTGGGAGCCTTGTTCGATCGCTTCGTGCAAGCGGACGCCTCCACGACGCGGCGTCATGGAGGGACGGGGCTTGGCCTATCGATCGTACGAGAGCTCTGCCGTCTGATGGGCGGCGACGTGCAAGTGGAAAGTCAGCTTGGCCAAGGCGCGACGTTCACCGTCTCCTTGCCGCTGAAGGCTTATATCGCGCCGTTGGTGCAAAGCTCCTCGGAGGACTCGCGAGACGCCGTTCACGCCGGCGGTCTGAAGGTCCTTGTTGCGGAAGACAATCCAACCAATCAGCTCGTCATCAAGACGCTGCTTAGCCAACTGGGTGCGAGCGTAACCGTTGTAGCCGACGGCGCTTCGGCTGTCGCCGCCTGGCGTCGGGAGAGCTGGGATCTGATCTTCATGGACATCCAGATGCCGATCATGGACGGCGTCGCAGCGGCGCGGGAAATCCGCGCTCAGGAAGGCTCATCGGGTCGGCGCACCCCGATCCTTGCGGTGACCGCCAACGCCTTGCGCCACCAGGTGGAGCAATATGAAGCCGCCGGCATGGACGGGATTGTCGCCAAACCCCTGCAGGTAGCGCAGCTGGTCGACGCCATGGAGGCGGTGTTGGCCCATCAGGACCAGGACCAAGGAACGGCACCCGTCCGTGGCGCATCACGCCTTGCAGTCGGCAGCTGACGGCAGGGGGGCAGCGCTCTCCACGGCCCGCGAACTGCGTCGAGCGGCCGCCAGTACTGCAGGCCGGACATAACGAGTCCCGCACGATCGACCTTGCGGCGAGCTATTGGGCGCTATTCCGGCTCATCGGGCTCTAGATAGGCTCGTAGTCGGCGTTCGTGTTCCTCTAGCCAGTCGGCGGAGAACACGTCTCGCTCCTTCGCTTTCGCGTACAGCCCATCCATCATCGTGGTCGCTGCCGATACGATCGGCTGCGCCTTGAGCAACCCGACGTCCTCGCGAAGTCGAGCCGACAGGTTCAAGGTTAGGCTGATGATGGCGAGCATCATCTTGTTGTCGGCGGCCGCAAGCGCCAGGTGTGCGTCTTTAGCGAGCACCCCAAAAAACAAGGCATATGGGTCGGCTCCTCCGATCGCTCTGCAGAATACGACGCATCGCTTGAATTCGAAGCCGCCTTCGCCGTTCTCAAAGCGGTCGTAGGTTCTAATCCCTACGCCCATCGCGTCGGCCACCTGCTGACGCGTCATTCCGCGATAGCGCCGCAGACTCCCCACTGAAAGCTTGATGATTTCCGCCAAGGTGGGTTCGGGATCGCCCTCGTTCGCCATCGATTACAAAGCAGACCTGTTACTCGTTGTGTCGGGTAGGCTGCACAATCAAGGCTGCGTTTCAACCCCCGGTATATCGTGAACCACCATGTGACGGCCCGGTTGTCACAAAGTGGCAGCCTGAGGGGGCAAGATGAGCAAGTTCGTTACGCCGCCTACGGTCGCGATGCGCCACGCGAGTGGAAGCAATCACTTTGGAGGCTGGCTTATCGACAACGCCGCGCTGCGACTGTGGACTAGACGCACCGTCTTGGTTGGTCAGCATCGCCTATGCGCTCCACGCCCTTCGAACGTGTCCTCAGGGAAATTCGCGCAGCGCTACGCGATGGCGAACTGCGGCCAGGAGCACACCTTTCGGTTCCTGAACTGGCCAGACAAAAGCGTCTAAGTCAGACACCGATCCGCGAAGCGCTTGCTCGCCTCGCAGGCGAAGGACTGATCGACCGCCGGGAGGGCGGCTACTTCGTCTGGACGTCCAACGCGCAGGACTGGCTGCATTTGGGAAGGCTGCACAGTCTTTATGTCGCCTACGCCTTGATGACGGCGCCGGGCGCCTCGCCTCTGGCGGTGTCCGACACCCGTCTTACGCTCGACACGCAACTTGGAGCGGGCTCTGCTCGCGAGGCTGTGCTCGTCGATTTCGTCGAGGGAATCTTCAGGCAGCTGATGCGCGAAAGCGGCAACCAGCATGTTCTTGCCGCCGAATATCGTGTGTCGGACCGGCTAAGGCCGTATCGCCTTGTCGAAGCGCGTCTCTTGCCAGACGCCGGCGCGGAAGCGCGGGACCTCGCCGATGCTTATGATCGCGGTGACCGTGATCAGCTGTGGTCGACCGTCGCGTCGTACTTTCGCCGCCGCACGCCATACGCCCATGCCGTGACGACCGCCTTGGACGATCCTCCAAAATAGACCGCCGATCGGCGCATAGGACTTGGCTATAGGTCGCAGCGGCGCGGCGATGGAGAGCCGGCGATCGGCCGGTCACACTGACGAGGAAAGAACCATGTCGAAATCCATCACGCTTATCCGCCTCGGACGCGCCCAGAAGCTCACCAGGGCGCCGATCGGCATCCAGTTTGAAGAACTGGGCGGAATGACCTGGTACGACGCGTAAGCTTGGTGCGGCGGACGGGTGACCGGCCGCCGCATTCGCCGACGGCGATATAGCACTTCGATCCTTGCATATAACTCGACCATACAAGTGAGCGGTTCGACCCTGTCATCGGCTTCGCTGATGAAGCCAAGACAGGAGAACAGTCATGAACACCAAGATCACCATCGTCGCTCTGGGCCGCGCCAAGCAAGTCACCTGCGCGCCGACGGGCGGCCCGGACGAAGAGTTCGGCGGCGTTCTGCGCTATCAAGCCTGAGCGTCGGAGCGGCGGCCGCGTAAGCGGTCGCCGCTTTGCTTTCGCATGACGTTCCTCGACCATATCCATGTCGCCGTCATTGGCCTCGATATCGTCCTACTGAATGAGCGCGATGGTGAGTACCTGTGCCTGGAGGGCGCCGCCGAGCAGATCAGCGCGGCGCCGGGCGGCGAGCTCACGATAGAGGATGAGCATCTGGCGTCCCAACTCCATGAGATGGGCCTCGCCGCTCCTGGGTCACGCCTGGCGTCCCTCTTCATTCCGCCGACCCGGGATTTGGCCAACTGCATCACGCCCACCATGATGATCGCGCGGTGGGCGCCCCAACTGGCCGCTGCTGGCCTCGCCTTCCATGCCCTCTCATTCCCCAGACTGATTTCAACGGCTCGCAACCAGCGCTGCGATGATCTTTCCCCTGACGGCGCCGCACAGCTGAGCAGCTGCTTCATGCATGTACGCCCTTGGCTTGCCTTCCAGGGTCTTTGCCTGAAGCGCTGCTTTCTCCAGCTTCGGCTTTTGCAAGCCTCCCACATCAAGGTCGACTGGGTGTTCGGCGTGCGGACTTGGCCGTTCTCCGCACACTGCTGGCTGCAGAAGGAAGATCTGGTTCTTAGCGATACCCTAGATCGCGTCTTACTCTACGAGCCCATCATGCGGGTTCGGGCATGAGAGGCTATGTCGCCTTCCTGTTCGATCCGGATGACGAACGCGCTCTCGGTTTGGCTCAGCCGATCGAGGTCCACCTGAATCGTGCCTTTGGCCAACCCCGTGTCAGGCAGCCCGGAATTGTCGCTTGGGCGTCGAGCGATCTCGACGTGACGACCGGCGAGAGCGGCGTGCTTGTCGGGCAGGTGTTTGGAGATACTGGGCAGGCGCTGTCGCAAGAGCCTGAGGAGGGGGCGCAACGTCTTTGCCGCCAGGCTTGGGGACGGTACGTCGCCATATGGCGCGACGGTTCGGTATTGCGATCCCCCCTGGGATTTATCGACGTCTTTACCTGGGAGCGTGATGGGCTTCAGGTCGTCTCATCGGCCGCGCCGCCGTGTCTCGACAAGAGCCTCCCTGCCGCCACGCGCATCGATACCGTCGCCGTCGCAAGATTCCTCAGGCGCGAGCCGCAGGCTTTTGGTTTGAGTCCCCTCATCGGCGTTCACACGGTGGCCGCCGGGGCCGTATTTCGAAACGGACGCAACAGGCAGGTCTGGCGTTGGGAGAGCTTCTGCCGACCAGGCAACGTTCCAGGCGCGCTCGCTCCCGACGCTTTGCGAGACCGCATCGACCATTGCATCACAAGCTGGGCTGGCCGGTTCCAGAATTTTGGATGCGAAGTCTCCGGAGGGCTGGACTCAGCTATCGTGGCTGACAGCCTCGTTCGGGCGGGGGCGCGGCCAAGACTTACGGTCAACTATCACGAGGATACACGAGGCGCGGACGAGCGCCGCTACGTCGCCGACCTTGCCCGCAAGCGTGATCTAGTAATCACCTACGTCGCCAAGCTTGCCGAGCCCTTCAACGTTCAGGTGCTTGAGAGCGCCGCTCAAGGTCTTCGCCCCGCCACTGCGGGATTGGACGCCGCTAGCGACGCGGACTTAGCTCATCGCTTGGCCGAGGCAGGCGCGGACGCTGTATTTGGGGGGCAGGGCGGCGACGCTGTCTTCTACCAAATGCCAAGTCCGCTCATCGGCGCCGATCCGTTGTTTGGGGAAGGGCGCAAGGACGCCCTGGCGCTGTGGGCGGATCTCGCCCGATGGCAGGGATCAACAGTATGGTCGGTGGTTGGAGCCGTGGCTGGATCGCTGTGGGCTGATGGCGGCAAGTTGGCGGATGCAGGTTCGCCCCTGACGATGGACACCCGTCGCTGGAGAAGGCGGGCCCCGGGGGGAATAACTCCCGCCAAGGCCCTGCAGGGCGATGCGCTTTACAACAGTCAGGCGTTCCTAGGTCCGTGCAGGCGCGCCGAGGCGGCGGCGCTTATCCACCCATTGCTCTCCCAGCCCATCGTTGAGCATTGCCTCGCGATCCCAGCGAGCTTGCTGACTGGGGGAACGCGCGACAGAGCGCTGGTGCGCGAAGCGTTCAAGACGTCGCTGCCAGCCTCCATCGTCGAACGAAAATCCAAAGGCCTGCTCAGCAGCTACTATGCTCGCCACGTCGCCGCCAACGCCGGCGTGATCGGACAATACCTGGCCACCGGCCGGCTCGTGCAGATGGAGCTTGTCGATCCGGCCGCGGTGCGGGCGATGCTGGAGCCTGGTCAGATGATCCAGCGGGCGGACCTCAGCGTGCTGCTTACCTTTTCGCTGATGGAGGCCTGGGTGCGGGTGTGGGAAGGGCGCCTCGCGGCGCGCCGTTGAAGCCGCGATCGAGCCAGTCTAAGGCCCGAACGTAGAGGTCGCGCAGGTTGCCGGGGCTGCGAACGCCGTGGCCTTCGCCCCAATACGTCAGCAGCACCGCATCCTTGTCCTGCGCATGCAGCGCGCCGAACATTTGCTCCGCCTGCCATGGAGGGATGTAGTCCAGATCGTTGTGCACGAGCATTACTGGAGCGACGATCCGATCGGCGGCGAACAGCGGGCTGTTGCGAACATAATCGTCAGGATGCGCCCAGGGCCCTGCGCGCATGTTGGCCTGTGCGTCCTGCGTCCAGCCGGCGGTCCAGGCGATCGACGCGCCCTGGCGTGGATCGAGCCTTTCGTGAAGCGGACCGACATTGCGCACGCTCGCCAGATCGTAGATCCCGGCCATGGCGATGACGCTGGCGAACCGAGGGCTCTGGGTCGCAGCCATCATGACCGTATAGGCGCCGAAGGAATGTCCCCAAAGCGCCACGCGCTGCCCGTCGACCAGTTCGCGCTGCGCAGCGGCGTCGACGATCGCCAGGATGTCCTCGGCGACGTGGTGGATCGTTTCTCGATCACCCGCCTCCAGCGGTAGGCTCGGCTGCAGAACCGCGTAGCCGGCGCCGACAAGCAATTGGACATTGGCGATCGGGTTTTCCTGGCCAGGCAAGAACGATGTCGACGGGGCGCCGCGAGCAGGACCAGGATAAGGAACGACGACGACGGGTGGCGGCGCCGAAGTGTCAGACGGCAGGAAGAGCCAGGAGAACAGCGGTCGCCCTGATCGACCGACGTGACTGATCTGCTCCATGCGTACCGGGTCAACGGCGCCAAGGTGGCGGTTGAGCGTCAAGAGCGTCGCGGGCTTGCCGGCGGCCGAGTGCAACGTCAAACGCCTCACCCCACGATCATCGGTCGACGCGACAAGGGCCGCTCCCCCACGAGCAGCCACAGTTCGTTGCGTGGCGGGCGCCGACAACTCGACCACACCACTGGACGCGGATCCCCGATCAAGCCGAAGGTCTGCGAAGCTTGGTGGAGAAGACCAGGTGGCGCGCGCGCCGTCACCAAACGCGGCCCCGGGAGCGACCGCCTTGACGCGGCTGACGACGGGCGACGCGACGCCCCGACGGTCAGTGCGCCACAGCGCGCCGCCTTGCAGAAACCAGGCGAAGCGAGCATCGGCGGCCACGGGCCGCGCCGGCGTCGTCGCAAAACGCCGGGTCAGATCGATCGAACCATCGCGGGTCGCCAACCGCCATTGGGCCCGACCGTCTGCGGAAGTCACCAGCACCGCTGGATCGTCACCCATCCAGAAGGCCGAGGCGGTCTTGCCAGTGGTGACGTGATAGGCAAGCTTCGGCCTTCCCTCATCGATCACCTGGACTGAACCGGAACGGTTCAGTCGCATGAACCGACCTTCCTCCCAGCTACGCCCCTGCTCGCGAGCAAAGCTCAACACCTCGTGTCCCGAGGAGGACCAGCTCATGAGGTGGGGTAGATGATCGCATTGCCCGCAAGGAATGCGCGTCTCTCCCGACAGGCGATCGACGATACGAAGTCCGACGCGATAGGGCAGCACGGCGCTTACAAGCTCGCGGGCGGGGGGCAGATCCTCCTCTCGCGTCAGAACGGCGAGGCTGCTGCTATCGGGTGAGAGTTCGAGATCGAGGAAGGGACCTTCCGCGACTAATCGCTCGGCGCCGTCAGCCACATCCACTTCGATGATCCGGGTGTCAGGCGTCCTCGTCCTCAGGGTTAGCCAACGCCCGGCGCCGATCGCGGAGACCGCCGTCTCTCCCTTCGCCGTAGCCCGCCAGAAGGCGGGAAGAAGCGTAGCTGGCGCAAGCTCGCGTCGCAGCATGGAGGGCCCCGCGCCGGCGGGCGCGGCGATGACGACCAGATTGCGGTCGTCACGCCACTGTGCGGTCCGGGCGATCGATTGACGCTCCACCGCCAACTCAAACCACCGAACCTTGCGGGTACTAAGATCGACCACACCCATGGTCCAGGTCCGAGCGTGTAGTCTATAGACCACCATCCGCTCACCGCCCGGCGAGATGGGGCCGGCCACGTAACCCGCCCCGGGAGCCTGCGCGAACAGCGGCTCCAGGGCGGGCTGGGCCGCCTTCAGGTCTGCAACAAGCAGCTTTCGTCCGCCCAGTCTCAACCAGGCGTCTGTCCCAAAGTCGCCGACCTGTCCGTACGGCGGCAGGCGCTCCAAGATCAGCCAGCGCCCGTCATCGGTGATGGCCGCCTCTCCGATATCTTCCAATGCTAGGAAGTCTTCGATCGTGAAGGGGCGGGCGTACGAAGGGCCGCTCGCAAGGCACAGGCCCGCGATGGCGGCCGCGAGAAGCGGGCGCATGGTGTCGACTTTCAGTGGGAGGCGGGGAGTGGGGCTACCAGGTCCTAGTCAGCAGGATGGACAGCTGGCGACCCATGACATCCGACTGTCCGGGGTCGTAGGCGACGCCAAAGGGGGAATTGTAGAATGGCGGCTGCTCGTTCAGCAGATTGCGTGCGGTCAGCGCCAGGCTCGTTGAGCGCAGCAGCCCTCGCCGGGGCTGAAATCGAACCTGGGCGTCAACCGTCGTCCAGGCCCCGATGCGCGCTCCAGTCTCGCTGGCATAGCTGCCCACATAGTTGGCAGTCAGACCGGCCCCCAGTTCGCCGAGAGTCCAGTTGAGGTTCAGTTTGCCCCGCCAATCAACTGGATAGCCGAGCGTGTCGGAGAGTTGGACGAACGGCGCGGCGGACGTGATTTGCCGGCGGTAAGACCGGATGTGACTGGCCTCTCCGCTTACGGAGAAATCGTGTTGGCCACGGCTGAAGGCGTAGCGCGCCGCCAGGTCGACGCCTTCAACCTCGATGCGCGCCGCGTTTACGTTGCGTGCATCAATGATCGCCCCATACGCCTCGGGCGGAAAGACAGCCTGGAGATTGAAGTTGGGGCTGGCCAGCAGCGCATTAACGCGCGCCAGATGGGCGGCGTTCGTCGCTGGACTGATCAGCTCTACGAACGGCGCCAGGCTCGGGTCGGTCAGGGCGGAAGCCGGGGTCTCTGAGACCGGCGCGCCGATACGGCCCTTGAACGCGATGGAGAAGGCGTCAGCCGTCAGCTGCAGACGCGGCGCCCAAGCGGGACGATACTCTACCCCGACCGTTGTTGAGCTGGCTGTTTGCGCCGCGAGGTCGGGGTTGCCGCCCGTGAACTGCAGGGCCAGGACCTGCACGCCATTGCGGTTCCTCAACACCTGACCAATCGCCGCCCGGTCCCCGGCCTCGCGAAGGCCAGGGGCCCGGAAGGATTCCCCGTAGCCGGTGCGCACGGTCAGGGTCTCGGCGGGTGACCACACCACGCCGATCTTCGGGCTCGTGGCGAGACCCGCGTCGCTGTAATTCTCCCGGCGTACAGCCGCCGAGAGCTCCAGCCGGCGTAGCAATGGCCGCGCGTTCGACGCGCCAAAAAGCGGCGCGTTGATTTCGGCGAAGACCGCGTCGGTGCGTCGATCAAGCTCAACCCCCGAGGTTGGCCGAGGCAGGCTGATCAGAGCAGTGACGCCGACGGTTTTCAGCGACTCCCACCGGCGCTGAGCGCCGACGGCGAGACGCATGGTCCCGCCAGGCAGCTCCAATACTGGTCCATCGGCCTTGATGTTCACCGATGAGACTTCGCTTTTGTAGGTATTGTCGCTGTAGCCGGAGCCCACGAAGGCCAGCACGCCCGGGGCGTTCGATGCGCCCGAGCCGAAAAGGTTGAAGTAGCCGTCCCGCATCGGGCTGAAAGCGGTTGCGGGGTTGTCCGGCGTGCTGCCCAGGGCCTCGGCGAGGAAGGTGCTGTTGATGGCGCCGCGCAGATGCGTGTCGGCTTTTTCACGCGCCAAGGCGCCGTAGGTTTCCAGCCGCCAGTTGAACGGAAGGTCGATGTTGGCGCCTACGGTCAGGCCTAGGCTCTTGATCTCACCAGAAGCCTTCGAGGGGCCAAGTTCGCGGCGAAAACTGTAACCGACGGTGTGGGAGGCCGAACCGTTGGGCGAGACGAAGTAGGGGTTGGCGCTACCGACCGACGCGATGGCGAATGGAGCCTCGGTGAGACGGTCGTATCGACGATCGCCCACGCGGGCGTCCATCATCAGCTCGATATCGCGGCTCAGTTTCTGGCGCAGCACCCCGTAGGCCGCATGACGACGCATGCTCGGCAGAAGATCTGAACCGAGTCGATAGTCATCCAGGTTGGTCTGCCCTGCCTGAAAATCGCCGGGCCGCAGGGTCCGGCCGGCGGGCAGGGTGGGGATGGCGTAGAGCGGGCGATAGCCTCCGGCGTCCAGGCCAAGGATGTTGCCGGGCAAAGCGTAGGGACGACGCCAGTCCGAACCTCCCAGCCGGCGCAGATCGGCCGACCTCGTGGCCTCACGCTCTTCGACCCCGAGCCGACCGCGATCGTAGTACTCGTAGGACAGCAGCGCCGAACCCGATCCCCAGGTGCGGCCGACCGTTTGTGCAGCCAAGAGCTCCGTGGCGCCTCCGCCCACAGCCTGACCGACCCGCAGGCGTGTCTCCGCGCCGTCGAAGGCCTGGCGCAGGATGATATTTACGACGCCGCCGACCGCGTCTGACCCATAGAGCGCCGACGCCCCGTCCAGCAGCACTTCGACGCGCTCAACCGCGGCGGCGGGGATGGTGGAGAGGTCGGCGAAGTCGCCGCTGCCGCCGACGCCCGCCAGGCGGCGTCCGTTAAGCAGCACAAGCGTGGCGTCCGGGCCAAGGCCGCGCAGATTGACGCCGCTGGCGTGCGAGGCGTTCTTGCCCGATCGGTCCGTACCCAGGACAAAGCTCTCCTCACTGGCCACGCCGGCGAAGTTCTGCGGCAGGTTGCGAAGGGCTTCAGCGACGGTCGCGTGACCGGCTCGGTCCATCGCTTCGCGCTCCACCATGACCACCGGCGACGCGCCGTCCTCCACCCCGCGGATCAGGCTCCCCGTCACGACGATCTCGGTGACCTGGTGCGGGGCTTCCGTCGCCACCGTCTCCAATCCCGTGGGCGGGATATCCTCCAGTCCCGCGATACGTCTTCCTGCGGAGCTCCTGGCTACGACAACCCGCACGCCGTCGGCCTTGCGCTCGTAACCAAGGCCTGACCCGGCGAGCAGACGCTCAAGCCCTTCGTCAGCAGTTAGCCGGCCATTCAGTTGCGGCGCTCTCTTGCCTCGCACCAGATCGGTCGAGAAGAAAATCTGACTGCGCGTCTGTCGCGCCAGCTCGAGCAGCGCTGTCTCCAATCCGCCAGCCTCGATGAAAACCGGCGCGGCCGCGGCGCGGCCGATCGTCGGGGCCGAAAGTAGAGCCAGGGCTGCGACGCCCGCCATCGCGGTTCGGCGCAGCTGACCTGCGCTTCGATGATTTGACATTCCTAGAACCTCCCGACCGCCGCGCGCCGAACCTTCTTCGGCGTCGCATGCCCGGTCAGTCCTAGAGCCGCGCCAGGAGGCGCTTTACCCTCAGGCGTTCTCGAAAATACTTCACATTGAGGCGGCGGAATGGTCACGAGCACTCAACTCGATCGTGCCATCCGGCTTTTGTTCGGCCTCCAAAGCAAAACTTGTCGTCACCGCGGCGACGAAGGCGTCGCTGCGCCCTAGCTCAAAGACGCCGCTGACATTGCCGACGTCGCCGGCGCCGTCCGCAAGACGGATTTTGCGCTTCGAGTATCGGTTCATCTCCGCGACCGCCTCGGTCAGAGGTCGGTCCCGAAAGGTCAACACGCCCTCGGACCAACTTGTCTCCGCGCCTACGTCCACGCTGGTCCTCTGGACCGAGCGTCCAGGCCCGGTGTCGATTTGCTGGCCGGGACTTAAGCGCCAGGTCTGCTCGCCTGACCTCACCTCGACGGCACCTTCCGCAAGAATGACCTTTACGCCCTGCGCTCGCCGGGACACGTCGAACCGCGTTCCCAGCGCTCGCACCGACAAGTCGCCGGACTTCACGATGAACGGACGCGACGCATCCTTGGCCACATCGAACATAGCCTGGCCGCGCAGCAGGACGACGCGGCGCTCGGCCGAGGAGAGGTCCACGCGGATGGCGCTGTGGGTGTCCAAATGGACGCGCGAGCCATCGTCGAGCGCCACCACGCGAAGCTCCCCAACGTCGGTCGAAATCCGGCCTGCTCCGACAAACCAATAATAGCCGCCAGCGAGGACGGCCAGGGTGACGGAGGCTGCTATCGCCAGCGCCGGGGCGCGCGAGCGCGGCCGAGCTGCGCGCAGTTCGGCGAGGGTCTGGGCGGCGAACTCCGGATCGGACTTCAAAGCTTCGGCGCGGCGCCAGAAGCTGTCCACCTTCTCGAACGCCCGAGCGTTCGCGGCGACCTCGCGCCAAGCAGTGAAGTCGGCTAGGTCCTCCTCGGTGACACGTGGGCCGTTCAGCCTGGAGAACCAGGCCGCAGCCTCGTCCGAGGCGCGGTGCTTATCGACGTCTTCGATCATACGAGGGCAGCTAGTCCGCCATCTTGCGAGCACACAGGGCGAGCGCTTTTGTCATTCGACCCTCCACGGCCTTCAGAGACAGGCCAGTCTGTCGCGCGATCTGCACGTACGTCAAACCATACAACCTTTGGAGGATGAAGATTTCGCGGCAGTCAGGAGGAAGGGAGCCTACCAACTGCTTCAAGAAGACCAGTTCCTCCTGATCGGCGTTGAGATGCGACGGAGCTGTGTAGGCCAGCTCAGGCTGCGCGGCATCACGCACGCTTTTGCGTCGCCACTGATCTTGGACGATACCAATTGCCACCCTTGCCAAGTACGCCTTCGGCCGACGAACCAAATCAAG
This sequence comes from Caulobacter sp. 73W, assembly GCF_041021955.1. GTDB lineage: Bacteria > Pseudomonadota > Alphaproteobacteria > Caulobacterales > Caulobacteraceae > Caulobacter. The sequence continues at coordinate 1,678,919 of NZ_CP158375.1, read as the reverse complement.
TGTTTGACGCGCTGTCAGGCGAACGAAGACTTCCTGGACAACGTCATCCCCATTGGAATTTGGGAAGCGCGCCGAGACAAAACGCTTCAGCCAATCTCGATGTCGAAGAAGGTCGGCCTGCGCTCGCCCCTCCGCAAAACGGACTACTGATGTGTCACCACCCATTGCGGCACCCGTACCGTGAAGATGAATAGAGACTATAGTCTCTGGTGATTATAGTCACCATAAAGCCCCCATCTCTCGATGGATTGGGTGGGGGTCATCGGGCGAAACGTTCGCGCTATTCGGTATCGTCGGGGCATGACGCAGGAAGACGTCGCCACCGCTGCAGGGATCGATTTGAGCTATTTCCGAGCCGTCGAACTTGGGAAGAGAAACCCCACCGTCCGACTGCTGATGGGCATATCTGACGCGCTCGGTGTTGAGCTGCCCGACCTGCTTGTAGTGCGATAGGGACTATAGTCTCTGGAGACTATAGTCATGTCGATGCCCCTTGCTGGCCATGGATTGGCACCAGCATGTTGGCGGAAGAATTAGAGAAATCCGCGAACGCCAGCACCTCACGCAAGAGGAAGTCGCTGCCGAAGCGTCAACCGACCTCAGTTACTACCGGGGGATTGAAGCCGGTAAGCGAAATGCTTCTCTCGCCAAGCTGATCCTGATTGCCAACGCGCTCGGAGTGAAAGTCCCAGAGTTATTTTTCTGAGTGGAAGTGGCAGTAAGGTTGCCAGAATGTGGCAGGCGGACTGTCAGCTGACGTCGAAAGCCTGACTCCGAGCGAAGCTTCACAATAAAATATTGCCTATCCGTAATCGAAATGGCGGATATGTAGTGATTTCGAGGGACTAAACTACACCGGTCAACTCAGACTGCTGAAGCAGTCAGAGAGGTGAGCGGTGATGCTAAAGTTTCTCCCGCGTAGATTTCGAGTGAAAAGTCGAGCCTCGTGGCCCTTTCGGTCAACCGCTCCGGGACCGGACGCGCCTCCTGGCATTGGGTTCTTCGTTCTCGTAGTTGCAACGGCCGCAGCGAGCACAGCGCGGGCCCAGACTGCCGGCGGTGACCTGGGCGGCTTCATCCAAAACATCATCGACCTGCTCAATTCCGACATCATTCGCGGCCTGGCGGTCTTGGCGGTGATCCTCACCGGCGTCGCCTGGATGTTCGGACAGATCGATCTTCGCCGGGCCGGCACGGTGGTGGTCGGCATCATCGTCATCTTCGGGGCCGGTACGATCGTCGACATGATCGTCGGCGGGGCCTGAAGCCGATGTCGTCGCCCGCACGCGTCCCGGCGCGCGACACGTTGTTTCTTGCCTGCACGCGCCCGGCCCTGGTGCTCGGCGTTCCGATGGAGGCCATGGGGATCAACCTGATCGCCTCGTCCATCGTCTTCCTGGCAAGCGGCGACCTGTTCTACTTACTGATCGCGCCTGCACTGCACTTCGTGCTGAGAGCGATCTGCGCCAACGATCACCATGTCCTCCGCCTGCTCTGGCTGGCCGTGGAGACACGCGGGCGCAGTCGCTGCGCCGGCCGGTGGGGCGGATCGTCCTACAGCCCCCTCGCATATCGGGTGGCCCGTCATGGCTGATGGCTCCGGGCATGTGAGACGGGCCACGCGACGGGAGACGACCGCCAGGTCCCGTTTGCCCTACGCGCGACACGTGAGTGATCGCATTATCGCCCTGGATGGCGGCGCGCTGGTTGCGGTGGTCGAAATCGAGGGAACTCCCTTCGAAACCGTGGACGCCGCGCGTCTAAACCAACTCCATGAAACGCTGGCTGCGGCCTGGCGAAACCTTGCCGCCGAAGATCTGGCGCTCTGGCACCACCTGATCCGACTTCCCGGGGCTCCCCCGATCGAAGGGCGGTTCGCATCTTCCTATGCCTCGCAGCTGGACGCCGATCGACGCGCCAGGCTCGAGCGCGACGGCCTCTTCGCCAACCGAATGTTCCTGACCGTCGTCCTTAGGGCTCCGGCCCTGGCATCAATCTTTCGCCGCCAGGCACCGGCAGGCGACCAGGCACGGGTCCGCCTTGATCGGCTCGAGAGCGTAATGCGCGACCTCGATCGCTTGCTGGCGCCATGGGGGCCTCGACGGCTCGGGCTGATCGCGCATGGCGGGGGATGGGCGAGCGAGGTGATGGCCGTGTTCGCGACGGTGTTGGAGGGTCGGGAGCGACCCGCGCCACTGGTGCGCGGCCACCTAGGGGAGGCCCTAAGCCAGGCGCGGATCATCTTCGGCGCCGAGACCATCGAGATCCGTCAAGCGGCAGATGAAAGCTTCGGCGCCATGCTGGGCCTCAAGGCCTATCCCGCCACCACCTGGCCCGGAGCCTGGAACGCGCTCCTGGCGGCGCCCTTTTCGCTGATCATCAGCCAGTCCTTCGCCTTCCTGTCGCGGCCGGCCGGTGAGGCGCTCTTGGGGCGTAAGCAGAACCAGATGGTCAGCGCCGCCGACCGTGCGGCGTCCCAGGTCGAGGAGCTCGATCAGGCCATGGACGATCTGGCCAGCGGCCGCCTGGTCATGGGCGAGCATCAGGCCAGCGTACTGGTGCTCGCCGGGACACCGGACGGGCTAGGGCGCGATGTGTCCGCGGCGCGAGCGATGCTGGCCGGCGGCGGCCTTGTGGCGGCGCGCGAGGACCTGGGTCTTGAGGCGGCCTTCTGGGCGCAGTTTCCGGGAAACTTCAGACTCCGCACACGGCCGGCCGCAATCTCATCACGCAATTTCGCCGGTCTCGCGCCGCTCCATGCCTACGCCGCCGGCCACGTCGCCCGGCCGCACTGGGGAGCGCCGCTCACCACCCTGCGTTCGCGAGGACGCACGGCCTTCGAGTTCAACCTGCACGTAGGTGATCTCGGTCACACCTTCATCTGCGGTCCGTCGGGCTCCGGCAAGACGGTTCTGCAGAACCTGATCCTGGCCCAGGCCGAACGGTTCTCTCCGCGCCGGGTCCTCATCGACAAGGACCGCGGGGCCGAGATCTTCGTGCGGGCCAGCGATGGCGCCTACCACACCCTCCGGTCTGGAAAGTCGACGGGACTGGCGCCGCTCAAGGCCCTGGATGAGGCGGACGCAGGCTTTCTCCGCGCGCTCGTTCTGCGCATGGCGTTGGGCGAGGAAGGGGAGGCGTCTCCAGCCGACGCCGCGCTCCTGGACGAGGCGCTGGTGTCGGTGCTGCGCTTGCCGCGTGAAGCACGAACCTTCTCGGCTCTGCGGGGCCTTTTGGGGCAGCAGGACATCAACGGGCTCGGAGCCAGGATCGAGCGCTGGTGCGAGAACGGAGCGCTCGGCTGGGCGCTGGACGGGGACGAGGACGCCTTGGACCTGGCGCCGCGCCTGATCGGCTTCGATATGACCACCATCCTCGACGACGTCGAAGCGCGTGCGCCGGTGATGATGTACCTGCTGCATCGCATCGGAAAGCTGGCCGACGGTCGGCGGCTGATCGTGTCCATCGACGAGTTCTGGAAGACGCTTGGCGATGAGGCGTTCCGCGCTTTCGCCAGGGACGGGCTCAAGACCTGGCGCAAGCAGGACGCGGTTCTGATCCTGTCGACCCAATCGCCGTCCGACGTGCTGGCCTCACCGATCGCCCGAACCATCCTCGAGCAGTGCGCCACGCATGTTTTCCTGCCGAACGCGCAGGCAGCCGAAAGCGATTACCGCGAGGGTTTCGGCCTCACGGAGCGCGAGTTCGAACTTGTGCGCGACGAGCTCGGTGTCGGCGGGCGAGGCTTCCTTGTCCGTCAGGCCGGAAGCTCGGCGATCGCCGAGCTCGATCTGCGCGACCTGCCCGAACATGTGGCGATCCTGAGCGGCCGCGCATCGGCCTTGGCGGCGCTGGACAGGATCCGGGACGAGGTTGGGGATCGGCCCGACGCCTGGCGTGCACCCTTTCGACACAGCTTGGGGATCGAACCATGAGGCGGGCAATTCAGGCAGCGGCGTTGGCGGCCGCCTTGACAATCGGCCAGCCGGTGCAGGCTGCGGTGATCGTCCATGACCCGACGGCCTACGCCAAGCTCATCGAAGAGCTTCGCGCCGCCATCGACCAGCTGGACACGCTCAAGGCGCAGCTGGCCGAGGGCAAGCGTCTGCATGACAGTCTAAATCTCCGGTCCGCCATCGACGCGGTGGCTCCCGAGCTTTCGAGGTCGGAGCTGCGCCGGGCACTTCCAGAGCTGGACGCTCTCCAGCAAGCGGCCAGCGGCAAGTTCGAGGCGCTTGGAGCCATCGGCGACCGGGCGCGTCAGATCCGCGAGGCCCGCCGCAAACTCGCGCCGGCCGCGGCAGAGGCGACGACCTCCCTGGAGCGGCAAGGCGATCTGGCGGCGCGCGACCTGGCGGTCGGGGAGGCGGCCGCACAGGCGTCGGCCGATCGTCTGGCCGGCCTGCAAACTCTTCAGGCCGCGATCGGCAAGGCCGATAGCGCGCGAGCGGTCGCCGACCTGCAGGCCCGCATCTCCGCCGAGCAGGCGCTCATCCTCAACGATCAAATGCGGCTGCAGGCTCTGGCGATCGCGCAAGCAGCCGAGGCGCGCATGCAGCGGCAAGAGGAGCTGGAGCGCATCGCAACGGAGCGACGCGCCCGGATGGAGTTTTTCCGGAGGGGTATCAAGTGAAGTCCGCTTCTTGGGCCGGCTTGGCCCTGTTAGCCGCCGCCTGCGAGCCAGCGCCGCGCAGCGAAAGCTTCTTCATCGCCAATCCGAGAGTGGCGGATGACGTCCTCGAAGCTTGCCGTTTGGGCCACAAGCGCGGGGGCGAATGCGAACACGCACAAGCGTCGCGCGTCGATCGCGAGCGCAAGGCTCGCATGGAGTTCTTCCAACGCGGCATACGGCAAGGAGGGCTCTGATGGAGGATCGATACTCGCTCTTCCAGCAAGCCTACGAATACGTCGACGGACGGTTGGATGTCTTCCTCGGCCAAGGGGTGGCGAACGCCATCTCCGAGGTCGATGGGCCGTTGCGTCTGGCCCTTGTGCTCTACGTGCTGTTCTACGGGTTCGCGATCCTCCGGGGAGCCATCCAAGAGCCGCTGATGGACTTCTCCATTCGCAGCTTGAAGCTCGGCCTGATCTACACCTTGGCTACGACGCCGGCCTATGCGTCGTATGTCACCGAGCCGCTATTTCACGCGCTCCCGGATGCCTTGGCGCGTTCGCTCGGCGGCGAAGACACGCCTTCGGCGGCAGCCTCGTTCGATAGCTTTCTTTCCCGCACTGGAGCCCTTGGCGAGCGACTGACCGAGGGAGCCAGTCCCATTGCTTTGGACCGTTGGCTCATGGCCGGAGCGGTGTGGATATGCGGCGCGCTGGCGGCGTCGATCGGCTTTGGTGTCGTCCTCGTGGCCAAGGTCGCGCTTGCGCTGGTTATTGCGCTCGGGCCGATCTTCATCGCCCTGGCGCTCTTCGAGGTCACAAGGCGCTACTTCTTCGGCTGGTTGTCCCAGGCCGTGAACTATCTCGTCCTTTTTGGACTGATCTTCGCTGTCTTCCAGCTGGTTTTGGGCATGGTCGCGGATCAATGGGAGACGCTCCAGTCGCAGGACGCGATGGCCGCGGGCGTAGCTTTCATCGCGCTCTCGCTCCTCGGCTCGATCTTCTTCCTCCAGACCCCCACCTTGGCAGCTGGCATCGCCGGCGGCGCCAGTGTCGGCGTGTCCGATTTTCTGGCCGCGGGCCGCTCCGTCATTCCGATCAGCCAACGCCGCAAGGGAGGCCGCAAGTGATGCGCGCTCATCTGATGGCGGCGGTTGTCGCCGCGCTCCTCGCAGGCTGCGCCAGCCGCACCGCCGAAGATGGTCTGCCGATCTGCGACGGCAAACAGCGACGCCCCGCCAATCCCTACGGCTCGGTGCTCGCCGACAGCGCGCCGGCTGCGCCTTCGACGCCTGCTTTGCCAGTCGACACGAAACCCTGCGGAGGTCCCCGATGAACGCTCCCTTCGATGTCGCGGTGTATTTGAAGGACGCCTCCAGCTGGGACGACGACCGTATGTCCGCAGCGCTGCGGTCTCGTCGTCTTGCCTGGACGATCGCCGCGGGTTGCGGCGCGTTGGCGACCGCCGCATGCCTGGCCGTCGCGGCCCTTGCTCCGTTGAAGACGGTCGAGCCGTTCGTGGTCCGCGTCGATCGCGCCAGCGGTGCGGTGGAGGTCATGACCGCCCTCAGTGGAGCCGAGCCTCGCACCTATGATGAAGCGGTCGGAAAGTACTTCCTTTCGACCTATGTGCGCTCGCGCGAAACCTGGCTGCCGGCCGCGGCGAAGGCGAACTTCGACCAGGCCGTCATACTGTCCGCGCCGGCCGAACAGCAGCGGCTGGCCGAAATCTTCCGGCCCAACAATCCGCAAGGACCTCAAGTCGTTCTGGGCCCTCACGCGCAGGCCACCGTGGAGGTGAGGGCGGTGACTTTCCTGTCGCCGAGCGTCGGCCAGGTGCGCTTTGCTCGAACCGTCCAGCACAGCGGCGTCACCGAGGATAGCGACTGGATCGCTACCATCACCTTCGCGTGGGCCGATGGCCCCATGAAGGAGCGGGACCGTCTCAAGAACCCGCTGGGCTTCCAAGTGATCGATTATCGCGTCGATCAGGAGGCCGCGCGATGATCCGACGTCTGGTCCTAATCGCGGCGCTCCTGTCGCCGTGCGTCGCTCAGGCGGCCGATCCACGCATCCGCAACTTGACCTACGATCCGGACGCGGTGGTGCGCGTGGAGGGGCGGTTGTCGACTGCCGTGCAGATCGTGTTCGCCGAAGGCGAGGAAATCCTGCAGGTGGCGCTCGGCGATAGCGACGCCTGGGAGGCGGCGCCGCAGGGGCGGCTTCTCTTTCTTAAGCCGCTGACGGCCAAGGCCACCAATCTCATCGTCTCCGCGCGAGGTCCCGATGGCCGCACGCGAAGTTACGCCTTCGAGCTGTCGGTCTCCCGGGCGGTCGGTCCCTGGATGCTGAGGTTCACCTATCCGGCCGACGACAAGACGAGGATGGCGCAGCTGATCGACGCAAAGGAAGCGGCCTTGCGTCGGAGACTTACCCAACTTCGTCTCGACCGCGGCGCGGTGGAAGGCCCTCGCAATCTGGCCTGGTCGGTGCAGGGCGCGCAGGCGCTACAGCCCTCGGAAGTCAGCGACAACGGAAAGTTCACAGCGCTACGCTTCCCCGGCGGACAGGCGATCCCGGCGGTGTTCGCCGTCGCGCCCGACGGCGCCGAGACCCTCGCCCCCTTCGATGTGCGCGGCGAGTTCGTGGTGGTCCACGGCGTGCATGCGCAGCTGAGGCTGCGCCAGGGCCGCCAGGTCGTGTGCCTGTGGAATGAGGCATATGATCCCAGAGGCGGCGGCGCCCCCTCGGGGACGGCGACCAACGGAGTCCAGCGCACCGACGGGGCGGGGCGGCCATGAGCGACCACCTCGACGAACGCGAGCCGCAAGGCGCTGCGGCCGGTGATCGCGGTCGGACGCCGATCTCCGGCGCGCCGATCATCCCCCCGCTGCCGGCAAGGCCGCGGCGGTCACTATCGTCGCCGTCGTCTGCGGCATCTTGGTGCTCGCGCCCTGGAAGAGATCCGCCGAGCCGGCCGGCGCGAAGACCTCGCCGCCCAAGCAGACCGTCGCCTTCGAGGCGGCAAGGTCGATGCCGACCCTGGACGATCCTCCCGCCGATGCGCCAGCACTAACCGACGATCCTTTGGCGGCCTTGGAGGAGAGCAGTGTCGCGACGAGCGCCGTGAGCCGTCCCGCCGCGTCGCCGGACGGCTCGCCAACGCGGCGCCCGGCTCCGGTCCTGGCATGGTCGGCTTCCTCACGCGCCGGCGATGATGCGACGCGAGCGTCGATCGAGGGGGCGCTTTCGGCGGCGGGTGCGGCGGACGCGAACGAAGACGGCGGACCCGATGACGCCTTCGCCCGGCTCAAGCGCACCTCGGCCATCGGGACCTCCAAGGCAAGACGTCTTGGCGATCGCAACTTCCTTTTGACAGCCGGAGCGGCAATTCCCTGCACCTTGCAGACGGCGATGGATTCATCGCTGCCCGGTCAAGTCTCCTGCATCGTGGGACGCGACGTCTGGTCGGAGAACGGGGCCGTCGTCCTCATCGAGAAGGGTGCGCGCGTCCTGGGCGAGTATCGCCAGGGACTCAAGGCCGGAGAGGGGCGCCTTTTCGTCCTTTGGACGCGAGCGGTGACGCCCGGCGGAGTGGCCATCGATCTCGGCTCGCCCGCGGCCGACGCCTTGGGGCGCGCCGGCTTCGGTGGCGAGATTGACCGTCACTTCTGGCGCCGGTTCGGCGGAGCCATTCTGCTCTCCGTCGTCGATGACGCCGCTGTCGCAACGGTCGGTCGGCAGGATGGGCAGGGGATGGCGAGGCTGCCCTCCGAGGCTGCGGCCATCGCGGTCGACCGGTCAGTCGACATCCCGCCGACCTTGCGCATACCGCAGGGCTCGCAAGTCTCTATCCTCGTGGCCAAGGACTTGGATTTCTCCGGCGTCTACGGCGTCTCCGACCGTGGAGGGGAGGGCCGATGACTGCCGTGCTAGACCATCACCTGGCGCCAATGGCCAGCCTCCTTGGCGACCCGTCGGTGCGAGAGATCGTGGTCAATCGCCCATGCGAGATTGGTGTGGAGCGAGCCGACGGCTGGAGCTGGGTTGAAGACACTCGTCTGACCCCCGCCTGGTTGATGACGCTCGCACGGGCCGCAGCAGCCTACACGGGACAGGACGTCGGAGCCGCCCTGCCGATCTGTTCAACCAGTCTTCCGGGCGGAGCCAGATGTCAGATCGTCTTGCCCCCGGCGGCCAGCGCCCTTTCTCTGACGATCCGCCGACCAATCGGTGGAGCGCCCAACCTTGGCGAGTTGGCTGGAGGCGGGCTATTCGACAGGGCGGCGCATCGAAAGGCGCTCGCTTGCGCTCCTGATGCCGCTCTCGCCAGGGGAGATTGGCCTACGTTCTTTGCGCGGGCCGTGATCGAGCGCAAAACCGTATTGGTCAGTGGATCCACTGGATCCGGCAAGACCACGCTTGCTCGAGCCTTAGCCGCCGCAATTCCCGGCGATGAGCGCCTGATCACAATAGAAGACACGCGCGAGCTAGAAGTCGCACAGCGCAATGTCGTGCGACTGGTCTGGTCGCGGGAGGGCGCGGGCCGAGCGCGTTTGGGGCCCGGAGATCTTCTGGCGAGCGCTCTTCGGATGCGCCCTGATCGCATACTTCTGGGAGAAATCCGGGACGGCCAAAGTGCATTTTTTCTGATGCGGAATGTCGCGTCAGGTCATCCAGGATCGCTGGCGACGATCCATGCGGGCAGCTGTGACCTCGCCCTGGATCAACTTGCCCTGCTGGTCAAGGAAACGCCGGCGGGACGCGACCTGCCCCGGGCGGACGTGAGGGCGCTCTTTGAGGGACTGATCGACATCGTCGTGCAGATGGAGCGGCGCGATGGCCGCTTTGAAGTCGCGGAGGTGCGCCATGGCGCCGTTCGAAACTCTACCTGCGGCGCGTAGGGCGGCGGTCATCGCCGTTCTCTGCCTCATGCTGGCGATAAGCTTATGCGCCGCCACAACCGTTGTCGCCCTAGCGGGTCTTGGCCAGCTCAGCTCTAAGGTCCAAATCGGCCGAGTGCCGGGATGGCTTTGGTATTACCGGGGCGACCCGACGCTGCAGGAATGGATGCGACGCGGCGTCGGCATCGCAGTCTTAGCGCACGCTGCGGTGATCGCTGCTTTGGCGCGCAAGCGCCCCAAGAGCCTACACGGAGATGCGCGGTTTGCCTCGTCAACGGAGATCCGAAGGGCCGGCTTGCGTGAGCGCGACGGAGTCATTTTGGGCGCGGCTGGCGGACGCCTCCTGCGAGCCGGCGGTCGCGGGCATGTCTTTGTCTGCGCGCCTACGGGGTCAGGCAAAAGCTCCGGGATCATAATCCCGACTTTGTTGAGCTATCAGAGCGGCGCCGTTGTGTTGGATATCAAGGGGGAGTGCTGGCGGCAGACAGCAGGCCTGCGTCAGTCCATCGGCCAAAAAGTATGGCTCTTCGAGCCGTTTGCTGAACACGGGCGCACCGCTCGCTGGAACCCTCTTGGCCATATCGACCGTGAGGATCCCCAGCAAACTTTCGATGTGTTGCAGCGCGTCGCCACGATTTTGTTCCCCGACCACGAAGGAGCCACGGAGGGCTTTTGGAATCTTGCTGGTCGCAACGCCTTCATCGGCGTAGCGCTGCTGGTGACTGCAACATCTGATCGGCCTCTGACCCTTGGCGAGATCAACAGATGGTTCGCCGATATCGATCTTGCCGAGACCATCAAGCGGCGGATCGAGGGCATGGCCAAACAGGGCGCGCCGCTCAGCGAGGCCTGCAAGGCAGCCCTTCTGAACTTCTGCGGCAACTCAGAGGCGGTGTTTGGCAGCATAAGGCTGACCGTCACCACCCGACTTCAGGCCTGGTCAAACCCGCTGGTCGACGCTGCGACCAGCCAAAGTGACTTTGACCTATCGAGGCTGCGGGAAGATCCGGCCACGCTTTATCTGTGCGTAGCGCCGGGCGACCTTGTCCGTGCAGCGCCCATTTTCAGTCTTCTTGTGGAGCTGCTGTTAGACCACATCTGCCGAAGACATCCGGTCACCCAAGAGGCGCAGCCGCTGCTTGTGCTTCTCGACGAGTTTCCCAGCCTCGGCAGGCTGTCGGTCCTCGCGGCATCATTTGCTTGGATCGGCAGCTATGGCGTCAGGCTGGTGTGCGTCGTCCAGAACCTGGGTCAGCTCCGAGCCCAATACAAAGAGGCTGCGCAAGCCATCCACGGCAACTGCGATCTGCAGGTCTATTTTGCACCCAATAGCTTTGAGGATGCTCAATCGATTTCAAACCTGATGGGATGGCACGGGCAAAAAGCCACTAGCCGAAGCCGCCCCTCGGGATTGGCCAGCGGCCGACGATCGCAAAGCGAAAGCGAACAGCGAAGGGCGCTAATGCTCCCCGACGAGCTAATGCGTATGCCGCGAGATAGGCTCATCATCTTCGCGCGAGGCTTTGCGCCCATTCAGGGCCGCTGGCTCAAGGCCTGGAAGCTTCGGGCGTTTCGCAGGCGGATCTCGCCTCCGCCCCATATCCCTGCACGGGCTCCGATGCGGACTTCAGCCGCTACTACTTCGCGGTCCCCAACCGGGGTCCCCTCGGCGGCCCAATCGCGGATGCGACAGAGGGCATATGGGAGGGAGGCGCGTGATGAATGAGCGGCTCATCCGCGCTGCGGTCCCGCCATCATTTGCAACCCTGTGGGATCAGCTCGTCGAGGACGCGGGTAGTGAAGCTGAGGTGCTCCGCAGACTTTTGATCATGGTCCAGGCGCGCTCCCAAGCGCCTCTCAAGGGCGTATCGACGATGCCGGAGCCGGTGATCCTCACTATCAAGGTGTCAAAGCGCGACGCTTTGGCGGCTGAACGGCTGGCGGCGCAAGCCGGGTTCAAGCGCGTGGAGTGGATACGCGCGCTGATTTCCCACCGGGTCAATGCAAGCCCACAGTTCAGCAAGGAGGAGCTACGCATACACGCGTCCGTTCGGTACGAGCTAGACCGCATCGGCGCCGTAATGCGTTCGACCGCTCAGCGCATGACTGACCTTGGGGCTGAGCCCGCCGCAGCCTCGCTTATGCGCGCATATCAGGATGCGCGCACGCAGCTGGTCGCCCTTCGGTCGGCGATGGCGGGCGCGATGCTGTACTGGCGCGTACCCTATGAGTGACACGCGGTCGCCAAGCGGCTTCCAGGATTTTTGGCGGCAATTTCGCGGTCCGATGCGTATCACGCCGGATCTTCTACGCTCGTCAGTCTTTCGTTCGCACCTGGCCCGATTGGTCGCTCATCTGCCCAATGTGAGTGTTCAGGTCACCTCGGTGATCGCCTCTCCCGGCGCGCTGCGCCAAAACCTCGACTACATCTCTCGCCGGGGCGATCTCGCCTTGGTCGGGCGCGAGGGGGAGGAGGTCGCGGGCAGGCCCGAGATTCAAAGTCGAGCAGAAGATTGGATCGCTGACCGTTTCCATTTTCAGGAGCGGTCTTGCCGACTGGCCTTCAGCCTCATCCTGTCCATGCCGCCCGGTACACCGCAGCAGGCGGTGTTTGCCGCCGCAGAGGACTTCGCGCGCGCGACCTTCGATGACCGAACAGGCTGGCTGATGGCCAGACATACTGACACTGCACATCCGCATGTACACCTTACTGTCCGAGGTCAGGCCGATGACGGCCGGTTCATGGACTTTGGCCCGCGTGATCTTCGCGCCATGCGCGGCGGTTTTGCACAGGCGCTGCGTGCTAGGGGTGTGGATGCCGACGATGCGCCTCGATGGGCGCGCGGCATTGTTGAAAAGCCGTTGAGCCGAGGGGTTTACCGTCTTGAGAGGGACTATGCGCTAGGACGCGGCCCCGAGCCGCGATACGTCGACGGCGACATTGAGGACGCGTTGGCGATCGCGAGGGGGCGAAGCGCCGCTGATCGACCTTGGGAAGATCACATTCGCTCCCAGCAGCAGAATATCCGTGATCGTTACATGGTCATCGCGGACGGGTTGGACCGACTTGGTGGTGAAGGAGATCGGACGCTAGCCGGTCAGGTACGGCGCTTTGTAGCGCAAATGCCGCCGCCGCTGACCCGCAGGGAGCGACTGGCTGAAGAGGCTAGAGTGATCGAAACGGCAAGAACGCTGGGTGAACTCAAGCGGACATCCGAGCGACGGCGGGAGAGGTAGTCCGAAGCCGCGCCACCGCAGAGCTAGACCCAAGTGTATAGGAGGTCGGACGCTGTGAATGGCTACCTTGGGAGACCCTGCTTTTCATGCGGCGCCCCTGAGCGTGAAAACAGCGCAGCGATTGGGGGACTGAATAGAGCCAGCTTCCAGGTGCATACCGACCCAAGATGGCGGATTCGCTTGAGCTAACGCATTGGCGCACCCGGCGCATAACGCTAGGGATGAGGAGGTGCACTGAGCTTAGGAGACATGCATTGACTGTGATCGTCACAGGAGCCGCCGGCTTTGTCGGCTCTTATACCGCCCAGCGTCTGCTGGACCGCGGCGAGACGGTCTTGGGCGTTGATGTCTTCAATGATTACTACGATCCAGCTCTCAAGGCGGCGCGAGCCGCCAAGCTTGAGGGCCAGGCTGGCTTTCGTATGGAGCGCATGGATATCGCCGACGCCGCCGCGTTTGCGACGCTCGTGAAGGGCAGCGGCGCCAAGCGGATTGTGCACCTCGCCGCCCAAGCAGGCGTGCGATACAGCCTCGATAACCCGTTCGCCTATGAGCGGTCCAACCTAGCGGGCCACCTGTCGGTTCTCGAGGCCTGCCGCCACAACGGCGTCGAGCACCTGGTTTATGCCTCGTCGAGCTCGGTCTACGGCGAGCGGCCGCAGGACGGCGAAGGCTTCAAGGAAAGCGACGCGGCGGTCGAGCCCGTGTCGCTCTATGCGGCCACCAAGCGCAGCGGCGAGCTGATGAGTCACGCCTACGGCAAGCTCTACGGACTGGCCCAGACCGGGCTTCGCTTCTTTACGGTTTACGGTCCGCTGGGGCGGCCGGACATGGCCTACTTCTCGTTCACCCAGAAGATCCTGGCCGGCGAGCCGATCGAGGTTTTCGGGCAAGGCGATATGTCCCGCGACTTCACCTACATCGACGACATCGTCACCGGCGTCGTCGCCGCTCTCGACCATGTCCCGTCAGCTGGCGAGAACCGCATCCTAAATATCGGCGGCGGTCGCCCCGAAGGCCTGATGGACATGATCGCCATCCTTGAGAAGACGATCGGCCGCGAGGCGCAGAAGGTTTATGTGCCCATGCAGCCTGGGGACGTACCGAGAACCTTCGCCGATGTCTCGAAACTGAAAGACATCACAGGCTACACGCCTGCCATTCCAATCGAGGTCGGGCTGCCCCGCTTCGTCGAATGGTACCGAAGCTACTACGGCTGAAAATCCAGGCGCATACGCGAGATTTTCGCGCGTAGCGGGATATTGGTTGGCGCTCTTCGCTGCGGTGCAGTAGAGCGTCGTTCACTAAGAGTGGGGGCTCGCTTATGCGCGTGGCGATGATTGGCACCGGCTATGTTGGTCTGGTGTCCGGGGCATGTTTCGCCGACTTCGGTCACGAGGTGACCTGCATCGATAAAGACCCCTCCAAGATCCGCCGTTTGGAGGCGGGCGAGATTCCAATTTTCGAGCCTGGCCTAGACGAATTGGTCGCCCGAAATGTCAAGGAAGGTCGGCTGTCCTTCACGCTAGAAGGGGCCCGGGCGATCAAAGAGGCCGATGCAGTGTTCATCGCGGTCGGAACGCCGACCCGGCGTGGCGACGGCCATGCCGACCTTTCTTACGTCTATGCTGCCGCTGAAGAGATTGCCGGACTGATCGACGGGTTCACCGTCATCGTCACCAAGTCGACCGTGCCGGTCGGCACCGGCGACGAGGTCGAGGCGATCATCAAGAAGGTCCGTCCGGACGCTCAATTCGCCGTCGTCTCGAACCCTGAGTTCCTGCGCGAAGGCGCTGCCATCGAGGATTTTAAGCGTCCTGATCGGGTGGTCGTGGGCACCGAGGACGAGAGAGCCCAGGAAATCATGCGGGAGCTCTACCGACCGCTGTTCCTTAATGAGACGCCGATACTGTTCACTGGGCGCCGCACCAGCGAGCTGATCAAATACGCCGGCAACGCCTTCCTGGCCATGAAGATTACGTTCATCAACGAGATGGCCGACCTTTGCGAAAAGGTAGGCGCCGACGTTCAACAGGTGGCCCGCGGCATCGGCCTCGATGGCCGGATCGGCAAGAAGTTCCTGAACGCGGGGCCTGGCTACGGCGGCTCGTGCTTCCCCAAGGACACCATCGCCCTGGTCAAGACCGCCCAGGACTACGGAGCGCCCACGCGTCTCATCGAGGCGACAGTCGAGGTCAATGACGCGCGCAAGAAGGCTATGGCCGGCAAGGTCGCGGCCGCGCTCGGCGGCGATGTCATGGGCAAGACGATCGGTGTGTTGGGTTTAACCTTCAAGCCCAACACCGACGACATGCGCGATGCGCCGAGCCTCGACATTATCCCGGCGCTTCAGGCGCTGGGCGCCAAAGTGCAGGCTTTTGACCCAGAGGGACACGAAGCCCAGCACATGCTGAAGGATGTCAATTTCAAGGACGGCCCGTACGCAGTCGCCGAAGGTGCGGATGTTCTGGTCATGATAACGGAGTGGGATCAGTTCCGCGCGCTCGACCTGGATCGGCTCAAACTACTGATGAAGGCACCGGTCATGGTTGATTTGCGCAATATCTACCGCCCTGAAGACATGCGTGCGCGTGGCTTTGACTACCTAAGTATCGGCCGCTGAATACGGGCTTTTTGATTGAATTATTGATGCCCGGGTTGCGGGCAATTTGGGGGTATGTATGGCTACTTCGGGAAATGGTAAGGTTGCACTCATCACCGGGATTACTGGTCAAGACGGTGCATATCTGGCCGAGCTTCTGCTGGAAAAAGGCTACACTGTTCACGGCGTGAAGCGTCGGTCGTCGTCGTTCAACACCGGCCGTATCGACCACATTTACCAGGACCCGCACGAAGCCGATCCGCGCTTCATCCTGCACTACGGCGATCTGACGGATTCAACGAACCTGATCCGGATCGTGCAGCAGACGCAGCCGGACGAGATCTATAATCTGGCAGCGCAAAGCCACGTGCAGGTTTCGTTCGAGACGCCTGAGTACACCGGCAATGCCGATGCCGTCGGCACTCTTCGCCTACTCGAAGCGATCCGCATCCTTGGTCTCGAGAAGAAGACCCGCTTCTACCAAGCCTCGACGTCTGAGTTGTACGGCAAGGTGCAGGAAGTTCCGCAATCGGAAAAGACGCCCTTCTATCCGCGCTCGCCCTACGCCGCGGCCAAGCTCTACGGTTACTGGATCGTCGTGAACTACCGTGAGGCCTACGGTATCCACGCCTCCAACGGCATCCTCTTCAATCACGAGAGCCCGCTGCGCGGCGAGACGTTCGTGACCCGCAAAATCACGCGCGCCGCCGCAGCCATCAAGCTTGGCTTCCAGGAGAAGCTCTTCCTCGGCAACATCGACGCCAAGCGCGACTGGGGTCATGCCCGTGAGTATGTGCGCGGCATGTGGCTGATGCTGCAGCAGGACGAGCCGGACGACTACGTTCTGGCGACCGGTGAGACGACGGTGATCCGCGACTTCGTCACCGAAGCTTTCAAGGAGACGGGGGTCACGCTGCGTTGGGAAGGCGAAGGGGTCGACGAAAAGGGTATCTGCGCAGACACGGGTCGCGTCTACGTCGAGATTGATCCTCGCTACTTCCGTCCTACTGAAGTCGATCTGCTGATTGGCGATCCTACCAAAGCCAAGACAAAGTTGGGTTGGACGCACGAGACGAAGTGGCAGCAACTCTGCGCCGAGATGGTTGCTGCTGATCTGGTGGGCGTCGCCAAGGAGCAGCGCCGCAATGCCGACTGACATCATCTTTCCACTCGCGGGGAAGCGCGTTTGGGTTGCTGGTCACCGCGGCATGGTGGGGTCAGCGATCATGCGTCGCCTCGCCTCCGAGGACTGCGAGCTCGTCACGGCCACCCGTTCGGAGGTCGACCTCGAAGTGCCGGCGCAGGTGAACGAGTTTGTCGCGGCCACCAAGCCGGACGCTATCTTTATGGCGGCGGCGAAGGTGGGTGGCATTCTAGCCAACGACACCTATCCGGCGGACTTTCTCTATAACAACCTGATGATCGCCACGAATATCACCGAGGCATCTTATCGCTACGGTGTGAGGAAGATGCTCTTCCTAGGATCTAGCTGCATCTACCCAAAAATGGCGCCGCAGCCGATTCCAGAGGAAGCGTTGCTCACGGGACCCCTCGAGCCCACAAACGAGTGGTACGCGATTGCTAAGATTGCTGGCATTAAGCTGGCGCAGGCTTATCGCAAGCAGCATGGCTGCGACTTCATCAGCGCCATGCCGACCAACCTGTACGGGCCTGGTGACAACTTCGACCTCAATACGAGCCATGTCCTGCCAGCATTGATGCGCAAGGCGCATGAGGCCAAGGAGGCCTCGGCGGAGAGTATAACGATCTGGGGTAGCGGCTCGCCTAGGCGTGAATTCCTTCACGCCGATGATTGTGCAGATGCATGCGTCTTCCTGATGGAGCGCTATTCAGGCCTCGAGCACGTCAATGTTGGGTCTGGGACCGACATTCCGATCGTCGATCTCGCCCGGCTCATTTGTGACGTTGTAGGTTTTGAGGGGCGAATCGAAACCGATCTCTCCAAGCCTGACGGCACACTTCGAAAATTGATGAGCGGTGAGAAACTGCGAGCGATGGGCTGGACTCCGAACATTGAGCTGCGCGACGGTATCTCTTCGGTTTACTCTGATTGGAAACCCTAAATTCGGCCTTCGCTTGCTTATTGATACTGATGCCTGCGGCCTCAACAGTATATGGCGTTGGAAAACGAAGTTACTGTAAAGGTGTAGGCTATCAACGCTTAGACGTCAGCGCATAGCCCCCTCAGCCAGTAGTGCTAAGCGCAAAACTTCTAGTGGACGTTGGAAGGCGGTCTAGCAGAGCAAGTGGCGTTATTTTATTAGCCTTTATTTCCGCCAACGATGCATTCCGGCGGCGTTTTTTTTCTGGGTGTCCAGAAGGATCGAGTGTGAGTGTACTTCCTTTGTGTTGCCGATAAACCATGAGTGAAGGAGCGTTTATGCGTCTTTATAGGTAGCGATCTAACCTATCAATATTTGGTTCGATGCAGGCCTTAGAAGATCTAGTTCGAGGGGGACGAGGATATTATGAAACATGAAGCTGAAGGTGATCCTACGGGCGCGCGACCGCGGATCGCCGCTCTCCTCACCTGTCACAATCGAGCTCAGTTGACGGTCAGATCAATTGCGGCGCTCTACGCGAGTGCGGGCAGTGATTCCACTATCGACGTATTTCTGGTGGACGACGGCAGCACTGACGGTACCGCCGCGCTGGTCAAAGACACCTTTTCGAATGTGCATGTCATTCAGGGGGATGGCTCTCTATTCTGGAACGGCGGGATGCGCTTGGCTTGGCAGCAGGCGCTGGGGGCTGGGGAGTTCGACTTTTTTCTTTGGTTGAACGACGATCTTGAAATGTCCAAGCATACGATTAGCCAGCTGCTGCGGGCGTACAATTCGGTCGCGAAGGGCAGGAGCGGGCGAGCACTTGCAGTGGGCAAGGTGACTTCTCGATCTGGCCGAATTTCTTACGGCGGATTGGCCCGTGTTCCTGGCTTTTCTCGTCTCCGATTCCGGTATCCAGAGGTTGAGACTGAGCGAGTCGTAACGCTCAATGGCAATTGTGTGCTCATACCGGCGCGCGCTGTTGATGAAGTTGGGATAAACTCGAAGGTATTCACCCATGCGTTCGGCGATATCGACTATGGCCTGCGGGCCACTAACGCGGGATATGTAATCGTTTCTACGGAGGAAGCTGTTGGTTCGCAAGAACGGGGGCCGGCATATAGCCGGATGAAGGGACGTGGCATTCGGGCCCTCTACAGCTTCGCGAACAGCCCGAAGGGAATGCCCTGGCGGGAATGGCTTTATTTCTGCTTCCGCCATGGGGGTGTATTCGCACCAGTGAATTTCTTAGCGATGTACATAAATCAGCTGCGTAACGCGAGCTAAGCGTGACGCATGCTCAATATCTGCGTCAATGGCCTCTTCCGATACGATCAGTACGTCCGGTTCTTTGGAGAAGCCGGGCTTCTTGAGGGATTTTACTACTCCCATAGAATCCACACGAACGCGAAAGCGCTGGGTATAGAGAAGTCGCAAGCGTATAATCTTTGGTTTAAGGAGTACGCGCTTCATGGTTACCTGCGTATAAACCGACGCGCTTCGCATCGTTCTCAGATAGCAATCTTAGATGCATGGCAGTTCGCGGTCCTGGCGAAATACAAACCGGCTCCAGCACTGTTGGCCGTTATCGGCGAAACTGCCGACCGAATTCTCACTCGTGCGAAACGGCAAGGTTCAGTCACAACCGGGCACGCCGTAACAAGTCATCCCATAGAGCTGAAGCGCCAAATATCTATAGAACACGACCTTCTGGGTGTCGCGGCTCCATCCTTTGAGGTATCCAGCCGGCGATTGGACGAGATCGCACTTTGCGACCGACTTCTTGTTGATAGCTCATTTGTGGCGCGGTCGTATTCCGAGCAGGGAGTCGAGTTCGAGAGAATTGCGACGGTAGTGCCTGGCGCGAACATGACTAGGTTCTCGCCGCGCGATCCAGCCGAGCGAGATACGGATGAGTTCATCGTGATGAGCGTGGGTGCCATTGTTCCACGGAAGGGCCATCGCTATCTCCTCGAGGCATGGCGGCGAGCTGGCGCGCCCGGGAAGTTAGTTCTCGTAGGAAGCCTGGGCGAACACGCGCGACAAATCTTGGGTCCATACAGCTGTCTTTATGAGCACATCCCAAGGGTAGAGAATGTAAGGCTTCGAGAGCTCCTAGTGAAAGCTTCCGTCTTTGTGCTGCCATCTGTGGAGGATGGATTTGCTCAGGCGGCGATGGAAGCGCTCGCATGCGGCGTGCCGGTAATCTGTACACGAAACGCTGGCGTTGCTGATCTTGTAGTGGACGGGGTTAACGGGTGGGTAGTCGACGCACGGGATCCAGATGCTATCGCGTCCTGTATTCAGCGCTTGCGACAGGATCCGAGCCTGGCCGCCCAGATGGGTGTTAACGCCGGTGAGATGGCTGCGGGGACGACCGACTGGCGTAGATACGCGCAGGAGGTCGTGGAGCTTGTGCAGAGCAACCTGAAATGACTTCCGCCGCTAAGTTTCGCGCGCTGCCAATAAAGCACTTTTTACGTTGCTCGACCTGCTTCCTAGGCTCGCGGCAATCGTTGTTACGCTGGCTCACGCTCGCGCCTTCAGTCTCAACGATTTCGGTACAATAAAAGATGCCACTAGATCTGAAGGTGATCTCATCGGTTCACCGCTCTGAGCAGACAGCCAAAACATCCCACTCGCGGCATCCACGTGCATTTTCAAATCATGCCGCCTCTGTGCGCTCTCTTGTGGTCGAAAGCATGAGGCAGTCTCCACTCAGTCGGTTTGAATATGTTGTGAAAATGGTGGCATCGGCCACATCCCGCGTTGCGGTATACGATCCAGCAGAGCGTCGCACTGGTCGGGTCCGAGAGATTGTTCGGAATCTGGTGGGCACCCACCCAGCAGGCCGTCTTCAGTGAAGATTCAAAGTATTGCAGTTCGTCTCGTGGCCCTGTTTGCTACGTTGAACCCAGGTCAGCGTGCGCGCCTGTTTCGCGGGACGGTGGTAAATGTATTAAGCCAGTGTGTAACGGCAGTCTTGGCGCTTGTATCACTGCCAATTCTCTTGGCCATGTGGGGAACGGCGCAGTTCGGCCTCTGGATCCTGATTAGCGCTTTCCCAGCCTACCTCGCGATGAGTGACTTGGGCTTTGGCTGGGCAGCGGCCGCAAAGATCGCCCACGCAATCGGACGCGGCGACGTCGCCGTTGCGCGACGGGTGCACCAGACGCTGCTAGCATTGAACGCGTGCTGCGTTGCGGTATTTGCCTTGCTGGCGGTCTGCATCGTGATGCTTGGCGGAGGCGTGCTGCTTCCCAACAACGGCGAAGGTGAGCTCTTGGGGCTTAAGACGGCTCTACTACTGCTTTGCTGGACCGCTTTGGTCTCGCTCAGCATGAGCTCTCTAACGACTGCTTGGCGCGCGAGCGGGGCTTATGCGAGCACCGTGGTTTTCAACGACGCCATCAGGATCAGCGAAGCGTCGCTCGTCATGATTGTTGCGCTCAAAGGCGGCGGCATTCTGGCTGCTGCGGCCTGCACTTTTGCTACGCGAGCGACGGGTCTAGGAATATTGCTACTGTTAACCCCTAAGGTGGCATCCTGGGTTCGGTTAAGCTTCAGAGGGTTCTCGCTTGAGGAGGTGAGGCTCTTGTGGCGCCCGGCATTAGGCGCGCTCATGTTGCCTTTGGCATTTGCGCTGAACGTGCAGGGAATGGCCATTGTCGTTGGCCTCTACTTGGGCGTAGTGCCCCTTGCAGCGTTCTCCGCGGTACGAACGGTAACGCGCTTAGTCATCCAAGTGATGGGGGTAGTTTCAAACGCGATCGTCCCCGAGATCGGTCGAGCTATAGGATCTAGCGAGCAGGCCTCGACGAAAGTGATTGCGTTGGGGGCAATGGCCATTTCCGGCGCGCTTGGTGCAACTTTCGTCATTGGCTCGGCGATCTTTGGCCCATGGGTCGTCAAGATCTATACTCACCAGATGGTCGCCGCTTCTACCCTCATAATGTCGGTTTATGCTGCAGCGGCGGTTCTCCAGGGAATCTGGAATACGGGGAGCAATGTCCTGCTGGGCGCAAACCGGCAAAGCGACGTCGCCTACTGGATAGCGGGTATGTCAGCCGTGGGCATTGCGGCAGTCTATGCTTTGCGCGACCGCCTGAGCCTTGAGACAGTCGGGCTTGTGATGTGCCTAACAGAAATAGCCATCCTGGGCGTTGTGCTTCGCACTTTGTCTAGGTTTTTGACAAAGGCCTCAAGAGCCTAAGATATGAAAATGCAGTTGCAAAATCGAAATGCGCGCGTCGCGCTGAACTCTCTAATACTTGCGTTTATTATTTGCCTTCCCCTTGAGGGAGTCCTTCGAAAGTGGTTGCTCAACGGCATCCAGCAGCCGTTGCTATTCATTAGAGACCCAGTGCTCTTCGCGATTTATGGAGCATATCTTCTAAAAATAGCCACCGAGCGGACTGCGATACCAACGTGGTTTGTGCTCTGGGCATCCATTGCGATACTTGCAGTTGGGCTAACGTTCCTTCAAGCGGCAAATGCTGGGCTTCCACCAGTGGTCTACGCGGTTGGGCTACGCAATTATATACTATTCGTGCCTTTAATGTTCATCATTGGTGAATGTTTAGATGAGCGCGGCTTGCGAGCAGTGATTAACACTGTGTTGATAATTGCCGTCCCGATCGCAGTGTTGGTAATATTGCAGTTTTCGTCTCCGGTATTTTCCCCAATCAACAAGGGACTTGACGAGACCGTCAAGGGGAGATTTCTCGTTGCGCAGGGCGTTGTCCGGCCCTACGGCCCATTTACGTTCGTTCAGGCACAAAACTACTTCTCGATCTTCACACTGGCGTGCGTCTTAGCGGCTGTTGAGCTCCGTCAGAAACTTGGAATCTCCAGCCCTATAATCATCCTTGGCGCGGTCGCCACGATCATAATGGGTGCACTCAGCGGGTCGCGCACCTTCTTCGTCAGCGCTGCAATCCTCATTCTATTCTATTGCCTGCCGGGTCTTGTCAGCCGTGACCGGCGAAAGGCCGCCGCGCGACTTGCGATCGTTGGTGCATCGATTGGTGCATTCATCATCGCGTTCACGGTGATTTTCCCGAAAGCATATTCGACAATGTCCGAGCGACAGGCCACTGCGGAGGGATCTGAAGGCTCAATCTTCGCAAGAATGACTTCAATTATGACTGCCGGCGTGGGCCCTGCTATTGAAACCGCCCCTCCCTTAGGTTTCGGTCTAGGAGCGGGATCGAACGTAGGTACGGCTGCGACTGGAGTTCGTAGCTGGTCGCTCGGTGAATATGACTTGCCACGAATGATCAACGAACTTGGGCCGGTGGCTGGCCTAGTTGCGATCATGATCCGAAGCGGACTAGGGCTTTGGTTGCTATTAGTCGCTGTTTCTGCAGCAATGAGAAGCGGCAACGGCGCAGCGCTGCCGATGGCCGGATTGGCGCTCATCCTGATCGTTAGCGGCCAAGTAGTTGGTCAGAACCAGGTACTGAGCTTCTGCTGGTTGGCAATGGGCATGACGCTTGCGCTTTCAAGAACTGCAACATCTCAATCACGGTGATCGGAGTAGCTGGGTGGTGCGAACTGGGATACCGCCGGAGTCGGCCCTTCGGCTGCTGCACTTAATCGCTTCGGCCGACCCAGCTGGAGGGGGCCCTATCGAGGGCTTGCTTAGGCAGCATGAAGCTTGTGGATCGAATGCGGGTGAAGTTTGGCGAGAGATCGCCACGCTTGACGCGCCCGAGAGCTCGTATCTCACCCGATTGACGTTGCCGGTGCATCCGCTTGGGGTAAACTGGACGGTAACGGATGGAATTCTTAGAAAATTCTATCAGCACTACCGTTATTCACCGCTATTTCCCGCGTGGCTCGAAGCAAACGTTCGACGCTTTGACGCTGTGATCGTCCACGGGCTCTGGAATTATCTCCCATTCGCAGCGTCTCGGGTTCTCCCCCACGCGAAGGTGCCATACTTCCTATTCACCCACGGGATGATGGATCCGTGGTTTCGGCGAACCTACCCCGTCAAGCATGCGGCAAAGCAAATATCGTGGAGCATAGGCGAGGGGCGGCTTGCTCGAGGAGCGCGAGCGGTATTCTTCACGTCGGAAGAAGAGCGTAGGCAAGCAGGCGGTGAGTTTTTTGGTCATGGATATAATGCTGAAGTGGTGGGCTACGGAGCCAGCGCACCGCCAGCAGTCGGTAGAGCCCAGATCGACGCCTTTAGATCTGTCGCTCCCGCGCTCGGCAGCCGTAGGTATTTGCTGTTCATGGGTAGAATTCACGAGAAGAAAGGGTGCGATATCCTCATCCGTGCTTTCGCTCGAGTGGCTCAGCTACATCCGGAGTTAGACTTAGTGATCGCGGGACCCGATCAGTCGGGTTGGCGTTCCGTCCTAGAGGCGCTCGCGGCTGGCCTGGGAATTGCCGATCGAATTCATTGGACCGGTGCGGTTTACGGAGATCCTAAATGGGGAGCGATCTACGGTGCGGAAGCGTTTGTGTTGCCCTCACATCAGGAAAATTTCGGCATTGCAGTCGCTGAAGCTCTCGGATGCGGCACCGCTGTTTTAATTTCTGATAAAGTAAATATCTGGCGGGAAATCAGCAGTGCGCAAGCTGGTATCGTTAGTGCTGATACTGAGAAGGGGTGCACTGAGCAGATCACTCAGTGGCTATCGCTCCCCGACGAGCGTAAGAAAGAGACGCGGCTTGCAGCTAAAGCTCTGTTCGAACGCATGTTCAATGTGAACAGCACGGCACCAGCGCTCATTGAGCGCATTCGAGAACATCTATGAGCGAGAGTGTGGAAGATAAAAGCATCAGTCCACTGTTAGGGGGCGCGACCTTTTCATTCCGTCACCGCGCCTTTCGGCTGCTATGGAATGCGATCTGGTGGAGCATGGGTAAATGGACGCCTGTGCCGTTTCATGGTTGGCGGAGGTGGCTGCTGACCCTGTTCGGGGCGCGCCTTGCCCGGACTGCCAAGGTATACCCAGGTGTGGACGTTTGGTACCCGCCCTATTTGACGATGGAAGACCGAGCAACTCTGGGAACTGATGTCATTTGTTACTGTATGGCACCGGTGACCTTGAGAAGATTTTCCTTAGTGTCCCAACGTGCGCATCTTTGCGCAGGATCGCACGACGTTGACGATTGCCACTTCAAGCTCGTCTCCAGCGAGATCGATATTGGCCCGCACGCATGGATTGCTTCTGAGGCATTCGTCGGCCCCGGGGTACTGGTGGGGCGTGGCGCTGTGCTTGGGGCTCGGGCGGTTACAGTCAAGAGCCTCGACCCTTGGACGATATATGCCGGGAATCCCGCGAGACGCCTTAGAGATAGGTCCCCTTCTATAGGGGAGCAATATCGGTGATGTCGATCGCGGTAGTGATATTGACGTACAATGAGGAATTGCACCTCGCTCGAGCTATTGAATCGGTTTCAAGCTTATCTGAGCAAATATTTGTTGTTGATTCAGGTTCCACGGACCTCACTGTTGATATAGCGCGGAAGTATGGCGCGACTGTTCTGGTCCACCCATTTGTTAATCAAGCGCAGCAGATGAGGTGGGCGCTTGACAATGCCCAGATCACTGCAGAATGGGTTATGAGGCTTGATGCCGATGAGGTCATCGAGTCCGACTTGGCAATAGAAATTTCCCGAGATCTGCCGTTGCTGCCGGCGGACGTGGGGGGCGTCAATCTGCGGCGGAAGCACGTGTTCATGGGGCGTTGGCTGCGCCACGGAGGGCGATTTCCCGTAACCTTGCTTAGAATCTGGCGCCGCGGTGACGCCGAGATTGAGCAGAGGTGGATGGATGAGCATATGGTGCTCACCCGAGGGCGGACGGTCACGTTCTATGGCGGATTTGCTGACGTTAATCTGCAAGATCTGACGCACTTCACGGCGAAGCATAATTCCTATGCTACGCGCGAAGCAATTGATGTGCTTTCGAGAAAGTACGATCTAGCAGCAACAGACGGCGCGGATCTCTTGAGTTCTGGGAATAGTTCGGCATCGGCGTCATTGAAGCGATGGATCAAAAAGAACGTCTATAATCGCATGCCGCTGTGGCTCGGACCTTTATCGTACTTTCTATTCCGCTTCGTCCTGCAGCTAGGTTTTCTCGACGGGCGACCCGGGGTGATCTACCACGGCCTTCAAGGCGGCTGGTATCGCTTCTTGGTCGCAGCGAAGGTCGCCCAATGGGATGCTGAGCTGAAGACAGCAACTGGGCGCAATGCGCGCCTGGAGAGGTTATCGCGCCTGACCGGTTATCAACTCGAGAAGATGTCCGGCTTTAACTTTGTAGTTCCGAAAGATGGCGTTCAAAGCCATCAATGATTGCCGACTTGCGCCACCGCTCTTCCGCGCGGCGCCGCCCTTGAGTTCCAAGTTCTTTTCTGAGGGTGGGGTTATTACTGAGTGCGAACACGGCCTCGGCCATGGCTGGGGCCGTAGGCTGCACAACGATGCCGCAGCCTTCTACTTCCTGTGCAAGCCCGGATCCGTTAGGCGCCATGGCGACGACGGGCCGCCCGGAGGCGAGCATGCCGGTGAGTTTTGATGGGAGAACGAGATCGGCCGCCTCCGGTCGTTGCGGTAGTAAATGTATGTCGGCGGTGGCTAGTAGTTCGGAAAGCCGCTCGAGCGGTTGAAGAGGCAAGAAGCGAACATTGCCCAAGCCCGAAGACCGATGTTCGAGCTCCCCCTTTGCTGGGCCATCGCCGCAGAACAAGAATACCAATTTGGGATTGGAGGCGGCGGCCCCCCGGGCGACCTCGGCGAGCATTTCAATTCCCTGCTTCGCCGCCATGTTTCCCGAGTAGAGGGCCACAACCTTGTCGGGTCCGATCTGCAACTCAGCGCGCAGATTTGTGGCTGACTCCGGGTGCATAGAGATCGCATCTACATCCACCCAATTTCGAAACTCGACCACGCGGTTGGTCGGGACCCCCTTACTGCCAAGTAATGCGGCCATCGCAGGGGAGATTGTCGAGACGATATCAAAGCTGTTTAGCAGAGCCTTCTCCGCCTTGAGGGCAAAGGCGCGGGAACGGGCGCTTCCAAGGAGGCCTAGTTCAAAGGCTGCATCGACCTCAAAGTCCTGGATATGGAGCCACTTCTTAGCGCCGGTTATCTGGGCGCTCAAAAGGGCTGTCATGGAAGAGGCTAGCGTCGGAGCAACAGTAAAGACTACGTCTGGCCGTAAGCGTCGAGCCGCGAAAACGGCTGCGGGACCGGCCGATAGGCCAAAGGACGCCAAGTGAATGATGCGTTTTAGGCCCGTCGGCCGGGGCGGGACGTACAGAGGTGCGCGGTTTACCCGCACGCCATTGATATGTTCGCTGGTCCACCGAGCGCCCGAGTAGCCTGCAAGCACGCGCCAATGGGGATAGTAGGGAGGTGCGCAGACGACCTCAACTTTATGGCCCCGACATGCCAAGTCTTCAGCTAGCTCGGTAGTATACTTGGCGCATCCTACGAGTTCAGGCGCGTAGTTGAGCGCTACGATCAAAATGCGCTTAGGTGAAAACATAGTCGCCGCCCCCACGGCTTTACGCGAACGAGCCCTTCTGGGCCGCCTATGGCTTATGCGCCAGCTCTAGGCGCCGCCATAAGCCGCGCCCTGAGGTTCGCGTAACGACAATCACTCAAGTGCTGCAGCGGGCCGGCCTTCTGTCTAGAAGAAGCGCTCGCCGATGCGGATAGTGTCACCCGGCGCCACGGGCGTCGCTTGCGTAAGCGGATAGGTGCGCTCTTCGCTCTCATTTGCTCGCTTGATGTGCACCTTCTTGGTGTCCGCGCGGTAGCTGAAGCCCTCGGCGGTCGCCACGGCGTTCAAGACAGTCAGGCCGCTGGTGTACGGATAGGTGCCCGGCGACTTCACCTCACCCAGAATGTAGAACGGACGGTAGTTCAGAACCTCGACGCTCACGCGCGGCTCTTTGATGTAGCCGTCCTTCAGCGCGGTTTCGATTTCGCCCTGGAACTGACGGACGGTCAGGCCGCCCGCCTTGACCTCGCCAATGAGGGGCAGGGCCACTCGGCCTTCGCCGCCGACGAAGAACTCTCCCGTCAGTTGCTCTTCACCAAAGGTGATGACGCGAACCTTGTCGCCTGAGCCAAGGACGTACTCCGGCACAGTGGGCTGATCGACCGCTGCGGTCGTCGTGCCGGCCTGCGCGAGCGCGGCATGGCCGGCTCCTAGGAACATCATGGCGGCGAGGGCTGCAAACAGCAGTCGAGCTTGGCGGAGCATGGGTACCTCTAAGCGTGTCCCATCCTTCCTACCGCAGGCGCAAGCGGGACGGAATAGGCGCCATGCCGCACCGCCACATGGTGAATCTGCGTTTATAATAGAAAAGGTAAATTTACCATCAATCCAAGTATACGCGCATTAACTAAGGAAGTTATTGCCTAGGCAATTTTGGTGACCGCCGCGTCTACCATGTAATTTATGTCTACCTTAACAGCATTCGACCAAGTTGACCGCATTGAAAAGGCGGGTCTAGCAATGGTCAATTCGCTGTTTACCTCAATTCGCAGCGCGGCCATTGTTGCCGGCGCTATGATGGTTACTGCTTGTGCAACCATGCCGGAGGCGAGCAGCCGGATGACCATGGCGGCGGCGACCGCCGCTCCGATGGGTTATTTGGATTTTTGCGCCCGTTCACCGGACGATTGCGGGGGCGTAGAGGCGCAAGGTGAGCGTATTGAGGCTCAGCGCGTGGCTTGGTCGCAAATGTTCAAAATCGCTGCGGCGCCGGCCCCGGCGGCCATTGCGCCAGCGGCGAACGAAAAGTTCGATTGGGCGGCGCACTTCGCTGCTGCCGAGGCTGGCAAGAGCCTTGATGTGACGCCAGCTGTTCTGCGTCAGGTCGAGGTTCACGCTTCAAGCCCGGTGATGGACGAGAAGCTCTGGGCGCAACTGAACAAGGTCAATCGCAAGATCAATCATGATCTGGTCCGTCGCTCTGACCAAGAAGGCTATGGTCAGGAGGACTTCTGGGCTACGCCTTTGTCGGATGGCGCAGCCGCCTATGGCGACTGTGAGGACTACGTTCTGGAGAAGCGTCGCGCCCTGGTCGCGGCGGGTATTCCCCAGTCGGCGATGTCTGCTGCTATCGTCGTCACGAGCTGGGGCGAGACCCACGCCGTTCTGCTCGTCGACACGGACAAGGGCGAGTACGTCCTCGACAATCTGTCGTCGTTCATCGTGCCTTGGGCAAAGGCTGGTTACGTGTGGCGCGAGCGCCAGTTCGGCGCTGCATTCACCTGGGGCATGGCGCGTACGGAGCAACCGCGACTGATGTTGGCTTCCGCACAATAAGTAACGCCTGCTAGAGCATGGATGAGAACACGCTGCGGGCGGGGGTCCATGTCGGAAGAAGCTAAGGCTCAGTCATTGTCCAGCCGCTGGGCGCGGCGTCCCGCAGGGACGGGGTTGGCCATAGTCAGCGCGCTCGTGATCAACTTCGGTCACTGGCTCTATGGAGCGCATAGGGCTGAGGCGGCGATGGCCTTTACACTTGCTAGCGCCGCGATGGTCCTGGCGGTGCTGCTTACGCCCGCGCTGCGGCAAGACCTGATGAAGGGGCGCCGCCTGGCTTGGCCGATCACCCTATTTGGGTTGACGGTTTTGGCTGTGCTTTGGTCGCTGACGCCATGGGTTCCCGGCGGGCCGCATCCTGCGTGGAGCTATGTGGGTGAGCGAGGGTTCGCCTCGATAGATCCATCCTCGACAGTCGTGGAGCTGGTGAAGCTCCTCGGACTAAGCGGGCTATTCATCGTCGGGGTCTCGCTAGGGGCGTCCGACAAGCGAGCGCAGATGGCCTTGTCGGTGACCGTATATTCCGGGGCCGCATTCAGCGCTTGGATGTTCCTCGCCTACGTCACGGGCGATCCAGCAACGCATTATGGGCGGCGCTTGGCGGGACACTTCCTGAGCGCCAACACGCCCGCCACCTTGGTCGGCATGCTCGCCGTCCTGGCATTGTCGCTTGCCCTGCGACGCGCGCGCCAAGCTCCTCCGCGCGAGCGCATCGCCGCAGTCGCGCCAGCATCCGCGGCGACGCTAGTTCTGCTCATAACTTTGATCTGCACCGCCTCCCGTGCCGGGATGGCGGCGACGGCGGTCGGTATGATGATCGTTCTTGCGGGTGAGGGAGCTCGCAGCGGGGGCAAGTGGAAGGCCGCAACCATCGGGTTGGTGGGCATCGCCGCACTGGCGTCCCTGGTGGCCTTTGCCGGAGACCAACTGATTGTCCGCTTCTTCAACGCATCCAAGGACCTGGATGTACGTGGATTGCTCGTCGGCGTTCATTGGAAGGCATTCTTGGCCTCGCCGATCAACGGGTACGGCCTCGGATCCTTCAATGCGGTGAACCGCATCTACCTCGATCCGGAGAACTTCGCGGTTCTGTGGAATGTGAATGCGACGCACAATGTGTATGTGCAGTGGCTGGAGGAGGGCGGTCTGGCCGCCGCCCTGCCGATGTTCGCAACGATCGCTTGGGTCTTGGCGATCCTCGGGTTTGTTGGGCTTCGCCGCGAGCGGATGCGCGGTTGGATCTTTGCGCTCCTCGCCTGCAGCGCGGTCGTCCTCCTGCACGGATGGACCGACTTTGCCCTGCAAGTTCCTTCTGTGGCTGGTCTGTGGGCGTTTTTGCTGGGGATCGGGTTCAGTCTTGCCCAAGGTTCGCGGCGCGGCGCGCAGTCGGGCCCTAAGCCAGCCGCGGTGGTCGCGAGCGGTCTGGGCGCTGCTGTCGCGTCAATCGGAGCGGTTCTAGTCCTGGTGGCGCTGCCCAGTGGCGATGCGAAGGTTGGTGGCGTCTCGGTCCTTAAGTTGGCGATCGGTTACGACCGTGCTGCGGAGCGCGAGCTTGCGAATGGAACCACCAAGACGCATCTCGACAACGCTCAGCGGGCTTCTATGGAGGCCCAAAAGCTCTTCCCCTTCGACACGTCCGCGTGGTTGCGCCTCGTCTACATCGATCATCTGCGTCTTGGTCGGATGAAGAGTGGCGCGGCCTCGCTCTTTGAGCGGTCGTATGACCTGGTCGCCTACGACCCATATGTCGCGCGCTGGCGCATTCGCTTTGGGTTGGAAAACTGGACTGAGCTTACGCCCGATAGTCGAGAGTCTGTCGCCGCTGAGGCCAAACTGCTGCTTGAAGATCAAGGATTCCGCCGGTATGTGACCGACGATCTAAAAGCGATTAGGTCGCCGTCGGGCCGGATGGTTGCGTCCTTCTGGTTGAATCAGGTTGGCGGCGCGCAGCGTTGACGGTAGCGCTAATGCACTGCACAATGCGAGCTACGTTAAGGTTTTGTTTATCACGTCGTTCGGGGTCTCAGCACTGCGCTGAGTATCTGTCGGGACGGGGGCTCTGAAGGACTGGGGATATGACTTTCAAGAATCTCGGCGCAGGCCTCCTCCTGCGCGCCGCGGCTTCGGTCGCGATTGTCGGCGGTATCGCCGCTGTGGCCGTTCCGGCTATCGCGCAAACGCAAGAAGAAGTCGCCGCGCTGGCCGCGACGATCGAAGAAGCGGCCGAGGCTGCTGCTGCGAAAGCCGCCGCTGATGGCCTGACCGGCGCCGCCGCCGCCGCCGCTGTTCAAGCGGCCGTCCAGCAGGCGATCGCCCTCGCGGGCGTCTCGCCTGCCGTTGCGCAAGCCGCTCTGGCTCAAGCCTCGACCGCTTTGGCCAGCAACCCAGTTGCGGCCGCCGGCGTCACGGCCGCTGCGGCTGTTGTCGCGACCGTTGCTGCAGCCCCGGCTTCGACGGGCGGCGCCCAGACTGCTGATAATAGCAGCGACGGTACGACTGCTGGTCCGGCTTCGACCGGCGGTCCGACCGCGGGCGGGGCCACGCCGGGCGCCGGTTCCGCCGGCGGCGGCGGCGGTGGCGGCGGTAACGGCTACACCCCGGTCCCGGGCAACTAATCAAGTTTCGTCGAACGGGCGGGGTTCAAGCCCCGCCCTTTCTTCTCGTCCGCGCGCTAGCTAGCGCGCTCGAACCCGTGTGTGTTCGCCTGGGGAGGCGATTTATGAAAACCAAGATCATGCCGATGGCTGTCGCCGTCGCCACGATGGCCGCAATGGGCATCCCGTTCTCGATGAGCTGGGCGCAGACCGTCCGGGGGTCGCTCAACTCCGCAGCCGATGCTCAATCGAACTTCGCTCGTGATCGCAACGTGTCGGTCCGTCAGCGTCCTCATCCTGAATACAACTCCGCAGGCGTTCGTCTGGGCGCCTTCGTGGCCCGCCCGCAGGTTACCGTCTCTGGTGAGTACAACGACAATATCTACGGCGCCGCCGCGAACGAGATCGACGATTTCATCTTCCGCTTCCGCCCGGCGGTGGATCTCGCCTCGACCTGGTCTCGCCATGCCCTGAACGCTTTCGCGCGCGGCTCAATCAACCGCTACAACGACTACAGCTCGGAAAACACCGAGGAGTACTCGCTGGGCGCCAACGGTCGTGTCGACATCGTTCGTGGCACGAGCATCTCTGGCGGCGGTGATGTCAGCCGCATCACCGAACCTCGGACGTCGTCCAGCACGCCGACGGGGTCGATCGATCCGATCCAATATGATCTGTCGCAGTTCAACGTCGCCGGCGTGCGCGAATTCAACCGACTGCGCCTGTCGGCGCGCGGGGACTATCGCAAGTTCAATTACAAGGACGGCCGCACTGTCGGCGGCGCCGAAGTTGAACAGGACGACCGCGATCGTGAAGTCACGAGCTTCATGGGGCGTGGTGATTACGCGCTGAGCCCGGCGACGGCCGTTTTCGTCCAGGGCACGGTCAACAAGCGCGAATATCGCCTGGCTGGCACCGCTGCTCGTCCCGCACGCGACTCCGATGGCTACGAAGTGCTGGCCGGCGCCAACTTCGAGGTTGGGGCGCTCATGCGCGGCGAACTGGCCGCAGGCTACCTGTCGCAGGAGTTCGACAACGCGATCTACGGCAAGGTTGACGGCTTTGGCGGTCGCGCCCAGCTTGAGTGGTTCCCCACGCAGCTGACGACTGTGACCTTCAATGGCACGCGTTCGGTGGAAGACAGCGGCATCATCGGCTCCTCGGGTTACTTGTCGAGCACGGTCGGCGCGCAGGTCGACCACGAACTGCTGCGCAACGTCATCCTGACCGGTCAGGCCAGCTATTCGGACGACAAGTACGAAGGCATCGACCGCAACGATAAGCGTCTGAACGCGGGCGTCAGCGCAAGCTATCTGTTGAACCGCCGTTTGAGCCTGGTGGCCGCTTACAACCACTTCAAGCAAAACTCGAAGGGCGCCAACGGCGGCGCGGACTTCAACGTCAACACCGTCTCTCTAGGCGTGACCGGCCGCTTCTAGGACGGCTAGGTTTCGCAAGTGAATTGGGCGCCGGCGGTTAACCACCTCCGGCGCCTTTCTTCTGGTCAGTGGCACGCTGGTATGCCACTTGCCTGTTGCGTGTGCGAAGGCCCTGAGGCGTCCTGGGCTGGTACAGATTGAAGGTTATGCTTTCGATGAATTCGATGTCCCCCAATCCCGCTGGCTCCAATCAGGACGGGCGTAGCGAAGGGATCGCTGAGGGCGGTTTCGCTTTCGCGCCGAATCTCGATCTGACGCACTTGATCAGCATCTTCCGTCGCCGCCTGCGCCTGTTTGGCGCGGTGGCTCTTGGGGTGTTCGTGGCGGCCGTCGTCTTCACCCTGTTGCAGACGCCTAAATACACCGCCACCGCCAACGTGATGCTCGACACGCGTAAGGAGCAGGTGACCGACGTCGCCGCCGTCATGTCAGGGCTCCCGGCCGATAGCAGCGTTGTCGACACCGAGGTCGAAATCCTCAAATCGCGCCAGCTGGCTGAGCGCGTGGTTACGCGCTTGAAGCTCGACGAGGACCCCGAGTTCAATCCTAAGGTGGCCAAGCCATCCGGCCTGAAGATGGTCGTGGGTGGCGTCGCGTCCCTGGTGGGCGCCGCCAAACCCGAGAACGCCAAGCTAAGCCCCGTGGAAGCACAGCGAGAGCGTGAGGCTATCGTTGATCGCGTGCTGGCCGGTCTTGGCGTGCGCCGCAGCGGCCTGACCTACGTCATCAATGTCAGCTACACGTCTGTCGATCCTGCGAAGTCTGCTCGGATCGCCAATGCTTTCGCCGACCTCTATCTGCTCGAGCAGCTGGAGGCGAAGTTCGACGCGACGAAGCAAGCCAACACCTGGCTGAACACCAAGCTCAACGAGCTGCGTGGTCAGGTGCAGACCGCCGAGAATGCGGTCGCGCAATACAAGATCTCCAACAATCTGCTCAGCTCCTCGGGCGCGACCCTGACCGAGCAGGAGATTTCGGCCTACAACCAGCAGGTAGCGACCTCGCGCGCCGCTCAGGCCGAGCAGGAAGCGCGCCTCTCGGCTGCCCGCCGCCAACTCGCCGCCGGCGCCTCCGGCCAGGAACTTGGCGAAGCGCTGGACTCCCAGGTGATCCAGCAGCTGCGCCAGCAGCGCGCCACCATCTCGGGCCGCGTCGCTGACCTGCAGGGCCGCTACGGCGCTCGCCACCCGGAGATGCTCAAGGCTCAGCGTGAGCTGGAAGACGTCGACGGTCAGATCCAGGCCGAGACCCGTCGGATCATCACCAATCTGGAGACGCAGACCCAAATCGCGCGTCAGCGCACCGGCTCCATGGCCGGCAGCCTGGGCGCGGCGCGCGGCACGCTCGCCAGCAACAACAAAGCAGCCGTGCGATTGCGCGAACTGGAGCGCGACGCCGAAGCCGTCCGGACCCTCTATGAGAGCTATCTGAACCGCTTCAAGGAAACGAGCTCGCAGCAGGGTATCGAAGCCTCCGACGCCCGCGTCGTCTCCAAGGCCAAGATCCCCACGGGCCAAAGTGCGCCGAAGGTGCCGCTGAACCTGGCCTTGGGCTTCGTCCTGGCCGTCGGCGCAGGCTTCGCCGCCTTGATCATCGCCGAGATGCTCGATAGCGGCCTGACCACGTCGCAAGATGTGGAGCGTCGCCTGGGCGTCTCCTATCTCGGCGGCGTGCCGACCTTGGCGTCGGTCGCCGACACCAAGTCGTCGCCGGTCGACTTCGTGGTCGAAAAGCCGCTGTCCGGCTTCTCCGAGGCGTTCCGAAATCTTCGCGCCTCGATCCGCTACGCCAAGCTGGGTCAGCAGGTTCAGGTGGTGGCCATCACTTCGTCCCTCCCGGGCGAGGGCAAGACCACGACCTCGATCTCGCTGGGCCGCGCCATCGCCATGCAGGGACAGCGCACCGTCGTGGTCGACTGCGACCTGCGTCGCCGCACGGTCAACCGCGTCCTGGGCGTCGAGCCGACCGTTGGTCTGCTTGAAGTCCTGTCGGGTCAGGCGACTTTGGAGCAAGTCCTCAAGGTCGATCCCAAGACCGGCGCCTCGTTCCTGCCGCTGGCGGTCAGCAACTTCACGCCCAAGGACGTCTTTGGGACCGAAGCCATGGACAAGCTGCTGGCCGAACTTCGCCGCCGCTTCGACATGATCATCCTCGACACCGCGCCGCTCCTGCCCGTGGCCGACACCCGCGTCCTCGCGCCCAAGGCCGACGCGGTCGTCTTCCTGGCCCGCTGGCGCAAGACGCCGCAAAAGGCCATCGAGTCCGCGCTCGATCTGCTGCGTGGCACCGGCTCGCACCTGGCCGGCGTCGCCCTGACCCAGATCGATATGAAGGAGCAGGCTCGCTACGGCTACGGCGACGCGGGCTATTACTATGGCGAATACAAGAAGTATTATGCCAGCTAAGCGGCCACGCTGACGCGGCCGCAAGGCAACCCAAGAGCTCGATGTTCAAGCGTCTGTTTTCGTTCGCGAACGCCAAGCCAGCAAGGCCGCCGGAAGGCGTTCGCATCTACGCCATCGGTGACGTCCATGGCTGCGCGGACCTGCTGAACGCCCTGTTAGAGCGCATCTACGACGAGGCGCTCAAGCGCCCGTCCCAAGCCTCCGCCTTGGTCATGCTTGGCGACTATGTGGACCGGGGGCCGCGTTCCGACGCGGTCCTGCAGACCCTCGTCATGCTCAAGGAGCGCTCACCCATCGCGGTACGCTTCCTGGCCGGCAATCACGACGACACGCTGCTCGAGTTCCTGGCCGATCCGATGGTCGGCGAAACCTGGTGCGAGTTTGGTGGGCGCGAGACCCTGACCTCCTATCGCGTGAACCCGCCGCTCCGCGGGGCGGAGCCTGAGGCCTGGAAAGCGGCGCAGGTCGAGCTTCGGGCGGCCATGCCGGCATCTCACGTCAGCTTCCTGCAAAGCCTGGAAGAGGCCGTCACCCTGGGCGACTACACCTTCGTCCACGCGGGCGCCCGTCCGGGCGTCCCGCTGGATCAGCAGACCCGCCGTGACCGGCTGTGGATCCGCGGCGAGTTCCTCAACGACACGCGCGCTTTCGAGAAGGTCGTCGTCCACGGGCACACGCCAGCCGACGACCCGCATGCCGACAAGCGCCGTATCGGCGTCGATACCGGAGCCTATGCCACCGGCGTCCTGACGGCCGTCGTGCTGGAAGGTGAGGACCGCCGGTTCCTCCAGACCCGCCGAACCGCAGCCAAGGGCCCCATCGTGGTCGAGGATCTGGCGGCGTAGAAGGGTCGCCGCACAGGCGGCAGGCGCCGGACGCGACTTCCAGCCACATCGCCGCAGATTGTGCTGCACCGCACAACTGGCTGTGGCTTCGTGCACAAAGACGAGCTAACCACGTTCTGCGTGTCATCACTTCTGGCGACGCTTGGTTCGCGAACGACGGCGTAGGGTTGGGGATGTTCAATAGCGACACAGCGGATGGGATGCTGGCGACAGAGAGCGCGCCGGCGGCGGTCACCAGTGTGTTGAAGCGCGCCATCGACGTGGTCGTGGCGTTTGCGATGTTGCTCTTCACCCTGCCCATCACGATCCCGGCCGCGCTGGGCGTGGCGCTGTCGTCCAAGGGTCCGATCTTCTTCCGCCAGCGCCGCACCGGCCTGAACGGCAAGACCTTCCTGATCCTGAAGTTCCGCTCGATGCGGGTCGCCGAGGAAGGCGCTTTCAAGCAGGCCACCCGCGACGATGACCGCATCACCGCCATCGGCCGCTTCCTGCGCCGCTCCAGCATCGACGAGCTGCCGCAGCTCATCAATGTGCTGAAGGGCGAGATGTCCCTGATCGGTCCGCGTCCGCACGCCGTCGACCACGACGTCCTGTGCCGCGGCCAGGTGGCCGACTACGACGCCCGCTACCTGGTCCGCCCAGGCCTCACGGGTCTGGCCCAGGTCAGCGGCCTGCGCGGCAAGTCCTGCGACAACCTGATGGCCGAGCGCGTGCGCATGGACGTGGCCTACATCGAGAACTGGTCGGTCGCCCTGGACCTGAAGATCCTCTTCAAGACCGCCCTCGTCGTCCTCTTCCAGAAGACGGCCTACTGAGCGATCGCGGGCGGCGCCGTAAGGGCGGTCGGCGGATCAGAAGGCGGTGATGGAAGTTCACCTCCCCAAGCCATCTCGCATCGCCGCTAATGGTGTCCGCAATGGCCATCTAAGGTTGTGCTCCGCACGACGTTTCGGCTAGACCGCAGACGGCGCTTAGGGGGGAGAATGGCTGTATTCAATGGCGGCGAAGGCCTGGACGTCCACTACGGGACCAATGGCGCCGACACCATCAACGGCAATGGCGGCAACGATTACCTCCATGGCGATGACGCCACCCCGTCGTACGGCCAGGGAGGCGACGACATCATCAATGGCGGCGCCGGCGATGATGAACTGACCGGCGACTGGGGCGCCGATATTCTGGACGGCGGTCCGGGCGACGACATCCTGCGGGAGGGCCGTAGCCAGACCTACAACGACGGCAAGATCGATCGCATGATCGGCGGTTCGGGCGCCGACTGGTTCATGTTGTCAGTCGCGCCCGACCTTCGCCTGGGCAATCCGGCGCCATCGATCGCATCGCGGACTTCTCCTCGAGCCAAGGCGATCGCGTCCAGCTCGAGTACTTCTTCACGAGCCGCAAGATCGCCTGGGGCGGACCATTGGAGAACTCGAACTTTGCGCTCTCCGTGAGCGAGCCCATCGGCGCGAAACTCCGGTCGCAGTATCTGGGCCTCTTCACGTGGAAGAGCGGTTCGACGACGTATCTGATCGCCGACGTCAACGGAAACGACCTCATCGACGACCGGGACTACGCCTTCGCCTTCGAGGGCGCGCCGAGCCTGACCATCGCCGATTTCATCAACAGCGGCGAGTTCGTTCAGCTCTCCGGTGGCTCCGGAGGGGCGTGGCAGGGGACCGCTGGCCCCGACACATTCCTTGGCCAGGCAGGCGACGATGTCGCTGACGGCGCAGGCGGAGATGACCTTCTTGAAGGGGGACTTGGCGCCGACAAGCTGAGCGGCGGATCCGGAAACGACATTCTGATCGGCGGACGCGGCAGTGATACGCTTCGCGGCGGATCCGGCAATGACCAGCTGTGGGCGGGCGGGCGCTACACCGGCCATGAGGACGACCAGGACAGCGTCAACACCCTCTTTGGAGAGGATGGCGACGACACCCTGATCGGCGGTGAAGGCCAGGACGTCCTGGAGTGCGGCGCCGGCAATGACTTCATCAATGCAAAGCCCGGCGACATCGGCCGCGGAGGCGACGGAGACGATCAGTTCACCGGCCAGGGCGCGACGCTCGAGGGCGGGGCGGGGGCGGACCGCCTCAGCGGAACCGCTTCAACCTTCACCGGCGGCGCGGGAGCGGACATCTTTTCTCTATCGAATTTCTCCAGCGTCGGAGGCTGGGCGCCGACGCCAAATATCGTGACTGATTTCAGCATTGCCCAAGGCGATAGACTGGTGGTCTCATTCCAATATCACCAGTACCCCGTCGTCTGGCGCGGCGCGCTGGACAACGCCGCCTTCTCGCTGCCACGGCCATGCATCAGTGGTCGTACCGCGGATCGGTCTCGTCCCTCGAGCATTGCGCCCCACAACAACAGCGGGAGCGCATCATGAAGATGCAGGGATTTACAGCCGACGACGCCGCCATGGAGCGCTCGCCCGACCAGGACGGCGACATTGAGACCGGTGATGTCGTGAACGAGGCGGACGGCGCGCCCATCAGCATCGGCTACGGCCGCTGGGGACCCGGTGCGACCCTGACCGAAACCATGCTGGTCGACGATGTGATGATCATCCTGGAGGGGAGCCTGGACGTCACCTCGGAGGGAGACACCGTTTCGGCCGGCCCCGGCGGGATTGTCCACATGCCCAAGGGCGTCGAGGTGACCATCAAGGCCGGCCCCACGGGCGCCCGGACCGCCTATGTCACCTATCCCAATTGGCGCGCCGCTCGCGGCTGAGCCTCGCGGCGTCCATTGCGCCCCAGAACCGTTGAGCTTCGATCCTCCCGGGACACGCTCAGCGGCCTGGTCGCCCTGAGCGCGAGCGGACCGCCCTGGCGCAAGTCCTATCGTCAGACGGCGCGACCGCGGCTTGCGCCCTAGGAGAGCCAAGCCGTGGCGGCTCCAGTCTGCTCTTCGATCGGTCTCGGTCGCCGCCGGTGTTCCTCCCGACGCGACACGGTGTGCCTCCATAGCGGTCTACCGCCTTACGCCACAGCTGCGAGAAGCTTTGCGGTGAGGCCGCCCGGTGCTTTGCGCGACCAAAATGTCCCGCCCTGCGCCGCACCCGCCCCCGCTGAAGGTTGAACGAGGAAAGAATGATCCGCACGCTTCTCATCGCCGCCATCGCGACGGTCTCGTTCACCAGCACGCCTGCGCAAGCCGCGCCGGTCGCCGGCGCCGATCTGATCGTGGTCAATGCGAAGATATTCACCGGCAACCGCGCTCAACCTGAGGCCTCCGCGCTCGCGGTTCGCAGCGGGCGCATCTTTTCGGTCGGCTCCGACGCCGAAATCCGCAGCCTGGCGAGCGCGCGGACCGAGGTGATCGACGCCGGCGCCCGCCGGCTGATCCCCGGCATCATCGACGCCCATACCCACGTCCTCAACGATCTTGCCTTCAACTACAACGTTCGCTGGGACGGGGTGCCGACCCTGCGCGAGGCGCTGGCCATGCTCACCGAGCAGGCGCGCCGCACGCCGCAAGGCCAGTGGGTCAAGGTCATCGGGGGCTGGTCACCCTACCAGTTCAAGGAGAACCGTTTCCCGACCTTGGAGGAGCTGCGTCGGGCCGTGCCGGATCGGCCGGCGATCGTGCAGTACGCCTATAATCGCGCCTTCTTGAACGAACAGGCGATGGCGGCCCTGGGCGTCGGCTCTGAGCCGTTCTCGAAGTTGCCGGATGTGCAGATCGAGACGGACGCTAACGGCAAGCCCACGGGCGTGATCCACGGCTACACCTGGCTGTTCCTGGCGCTCGAGATGATGGTTCCGCAGCCCACCCTCGAAGAGCAGCTCAGTTCGATCACCTACAGTGTGCGCGGCCTAAACCGGCTCGGCGTGACCTCGGTCGTCGACAACGGGGGAAGGTGGCCCTATCCGGTTGCGCAAGCTCGTGTCGATGCGCTGGCTCGCGACAATCGCCTGAACGTGCGCATGCCGTTCGTGGACCTGCAGCTGGGCGACGGCGGCCCGGTCAATATGGTGGACCTGCAGATCGAGGCGATCACCCAAAAGGCGCCGATCAGCCCCGGGCAGAACCTTCACCCCACCTTGCAACATGGGCACGAGTATCGTGGCGCCGGCGAAGTGTTGAGCGGCGAGGTGCATGACCATGAGAACTTCGACCGGCCGCCCGTAATCATCGAGCACAAAACGATGCACCGGTTCGTCGAGCAGGATGTCGCGCGCCTGATCCAGCGCCGCATCCCGTTTCGGATGCACATCACCTATGACGAGAACATCACCCCGTTTCTCGACGCCCTGGAACGGGTGAACAAGACCGCTCCCATCGACGGCCTGCGCTGGAGCCTGGAGCACGCCGAGACGATCAGCCCGCAAAACATCGAGCGTGTGAGGCGCCTGGGAGGCGGCATCGCACTCGACGCCAAGATGGCCCTTCATGCCGACGGGTTTATCGCAACCCACGGGCGCGAAGCGGCTCTGCGGACGCCTCGCCTGCGCGCGCTGGTCGACAGCGGGATCCCTGTGGCGATGACGACCGACGCCTTCCGCGCCGCCACCTACAACCCGTGGGTCGGCATCAGCTGGACCGTGACCGGAAAGTCGGTGTCCGGCTCCCAGGCGCTCGCCGATGACAACCGGCTCACCCGAGCTGAAGCTCTGAGCCTCTGGACCCGCGGGGCTGCCTGGTTCATGAACGCCGAAGCCGAGCTGGGCGCCGTCGCCCCGGGTCATCTGGCCGACTTCGCCGTGCTCGACCGCGACTACTTCAGCGTCCCGGAAGATCAGATCGATGACATCTCATCGGTCCTGACGGTCATGGACGGGCGGGTGGTGCATGGGGCTGAGGAGTTTGGGCGGCTCGGGCCATCCCTGCCGGCGGCGCTCCCGGCCTGGTCGCCGTCGAACCACTTTAGACCGAGGGCGCCTGGCCAATAAGCTGTTGCGCCAAAGCGGGGAAGGTTGGTCGGGCGTCACCGCCTAGCTTCTCGTCCGGCGGTCAGCCGACGTATCAGGTCTGGTGGGCGGTCAGCACCTCGGGGGCTACGCGACGAAGAGGTCTAATCGGGCATAGAGATAAATCTCAACGGAGCCGCTTGCGCCGACGCTTACGCCGCGTCAGCCCGCAAGCCCCGCTACGCGCAGACGCGATCGTCCCCGACCCAGACCGCAAGGTCGAAGCGGTAAGGCTCAGCTTACTCCCTGGAATTGCCCGCGAGCCTGGCCGTCCGCGGCGGAAGCCGCGATACCGCGAGAGCCTTCAACCTCGCTTAGCTGGCGACAGCGACCTACGTGGACGAGGCCTCCGCCTGCATCAGCCCTCGGATATAGCCGTAAGCAAAGGCGAACGACTGGAGCGTCGCGTCCGGATCCCCTTCGACGATCGGCACATGATCGGGCATCAACATGCCGTCATAGCCGACCTCGCGGTAGACCTTGAGCGCCTTGACCATGTCGATGTCGCCCTCGTCCGGGAACGTCTCGGAGAAGTGGTCCCGGGCTCCGCGGATATTGCGGAAGTGGACGTTGAAGATCTTACGTCGCGCCCCAAACCAGCGGATCACGTCGAAGATCTCGGTCGCCGGATCGCGCAGCGCCTCTGACACCGTGCCCTGGCAGAAGTTCAGGCCGTGATAGGCGCTTTCCTTGATGCCAACGAAGCGTTTCAGGCCATCGATCGTCCCAAGGACACGGACAACACCCTGGTAGCCTTCAGGCGGAACGCCAGGGTCCTGAGGATGGCAGGCGATCTTGACCTTGTATTCCTCGGCCACCGGCACAACCCGCTCCAGGAAGTAGCTGATGCGCTCCCAGGCGGTGTCGGCGTCAATTCGTCCGGCCCGGGTCAGGGGCGTCGCGGGACGGGCCTTGGCGAGGTCCCAGGCCTGGTAGAGGCTGTCGCCCCGACCTTTCACATGCTCGGTGCGCAGCACGCCAAGGATGCTCATATTGTATTTGATGGCCGGAACGCCCGCTTTGGCGGCGTTACGGATCATTGTCTGGAACGCCTCGATGTCGCGATCGCGCTGCGGATCGGCCGCCAGCATGATCGAAGGATTGGGCTCCTTGTCGATGTGGCTCGAGCGCAGGATCGGCGGCTCCAGCATATCGAGGCTGAGTCCATGGCGGCGGCATAGGTCGCCAAGCGCCTCGATCTCCTCGATGGTCGCATAGGTGCGCCCATCGGCGATCACCGGCTTTGCGCAGATGTTGCGAACGCCATAGCGGGCGAAGTACGCAAAATGCTTGTCCGTGCTGGGCGCGCTTTGGCAGCCCAGCTTGACCTTCAGCGGCGGCCTAGCCGCCGCGGGCGCCGCGATGGCCTTTGCAGGCGCCACAGTGGCGACAGGGCCTGCGACGGATAAGGCGAGAAAAGCGCGGCGGTCCATGTGAGCTCCAAGTTTCGTCAGGCGGCGGCGAGGCGGATGCGGGCGCTGGAGCCGGCCCGGCCGCCAGGCGAGAACACCAGGGTCAGCCCAGACGCTGCAGAGGATGCGCTAATCGCGGGATCCGAATGGATCAGTCCAGCTGTCGCGATATCGAGCCGGATGGTGATCGGCTCTGAGCGCGCCTGGGTAGGCTCCGCCACAGCGATTTCGATCTGACCACCCTTGCGGCGCACGACCAAATTGACCGGGGCGTCCGCGGTGAACATGCCAGCCCGACCCTCACGCCAAAAAGCCGCCGCCTCGATCGTCTGGTCGGACAAGGTAAGCCGAGCGACATGAGCAACCTCGTCCTTGCGGATCATCTCGACGCCGCTGTGGTCTGCAAGCTTCGCCGTGGCGCGCGCGTCGAGGCCAGGCGCCAGAACGTAGGCGTAACCGGCCGCCGTCGGGCGCACCCCGTGATCCAGCCAGAAGGTCTGGTAGCGCCGCGTGCGCGGATCAAGCGGCGTCGCCCCTTGCTTGTTGATGTCGCCCCAGCTTCCGGTGCGCGCCTCGAAGGCGGCGTGCAGGGTGGGGCGATCCAGCAGGACAAGCCCGCCCACCCCGTCCAGATGCAGCCAGCGGGCTTGCCGGTAGGCGCGCGTCTCCCCAAGCGCCGGACC
Source organism: Caulobacter sp. 73W (assembly GCF_041021955.1). Classification (GTDB taxonomy): domain Bacteria; phylum Pseudomonadota; class Alphaproteobacteria; order Caulobacterales; family Caulobacteraceae; genus Caulobacter. The sequence continues at coordinate 1,635,897 of NZ_CP158375.1, read as the reverse complement.
GGCCGCGCCGTCGATCAGGACGCGACGCTCCGGCAGCGCGGCTGACAGCATGCGGTTCTCCACGATCGTCTCCACCGCTGCGTCGGCATGGCTGAAGATGTTGGAGCCCATCGCCAGCATCAGGTCGCCGGCCATCAGCCAGGACTTGCGAGCCCCAAACCCGCCTTGGTCGGTCTCAATCGCCATGGCCACCAGACCAGCGTCATCGAGCGCCGCGCCTCCGACGCGCGCATCTGTATTGCGCGCCTCCGACGCACTGTCGGCGCGGGGGCGGCGGTCCAGCGTGGCGCCGGGCAGCCGGTAAGGGTCGACCGTCGGCCAATAGTCGTCAGCATAGTTGGGCTGGGTCTTGTCGTAGACGAAGGCTGTCCCGTGCGATCCGTACCAGCCGTGCAGGTTCTCGCCGTTGACGGACTCGTAGGCCCCGATGCGATTGGAATGCACCGACAAGGCCAGGCTGAAGGCGGGCCGCCGCCACACCGTCCGGTCCATGGCCGCAAAGACGGTCAGGCCGGTCTTCTCAGGTGCGGTGACGATGGACTTATCGACGATGGCCGCCGCCGCCAGCTTGGCCATATGCGGGGTGAGCCAATAGGCGGGCAGCTTTGGATCGTAGGTGAAGATGTCGAAGTAAGGCGCCTGGGCGGCGATCCACGACCGCGCCTGGGCCTTGAGGGTTGAGCGGGGCGCCACCTCTCCCAGATAGAGGCAGGCGAAAATCAAAGCCTGGCCCGACTTGATGTCCGAAAGCGCGGCGCGGGAGATGTTGCGGCCGCGCACCGCATCCATGAGCGCGCCTTTGTGCATGAGTGGCGCAAAGGCGGTCGGCACGCGATCGGCCAGGCGGCGCCAGGCGGCCTGCGGCATTGTCCAGGGCGAGCCGTCGAGCAGCCAGATCAGCAAGGCGGCGCGAATGAGCAGCTCGCGGCCATAGCCGCCCGTATAGGGCAGGTCGTCATGCTGGATGAAAGAGCCGTCGGCGTGGAAGCCGTCGCCCGACGAGACGTCCTCGAAGGTGGTCGGGAAGGCCGCCCGGGCTGCTTCGATCGCGGCTGCATCCTCACGAATGGCGCCATTGAGCAGCACCACGTGGGAGCGCCAGACCCGATTGGCCGCCGTGCCCACGAAGGGCGCTGGCGTGAACCGATGGATGGCCGCCGCCAAGCGGCCGAGCAGGTCGGGATCGCGGCGGGTCAGCGGCTCGTGCAGCAGGATCAACAGATCGCTCAGGGCGATGGGAATGCCCATCTCCCATTCCCACCAGTTGCCCGTGCGCTCGATCAGGATCGAGTAGCGGTGCTGCTCCAGCCAGGTGAGGCTGGCCAAAAGATCGTCCTCAAGCTGACGGTCGCCATACAGCGGCGTGCCTGGCGTGGCCCAGGCCAGGGCCATCACCCGAAGACGGTCGGCGCTGATGCGCGTGTTGTACTCTCGCTCGCCTGACAGCGGATCGCTCCACAGAGCCTTGGCTCCGGCGATGGGCTTGGCCAAGGTCGCCCACCGCTCGCTGGCGTTCGCCGCCACGCCGCCGATGATCTTGGCATAGGGCTGCGACCCTGGATCGATCAGGGCGCCGCCGGTCAGCTGGTCACGCCACCGCTGACGCAAGGCCGCGAAGGGGGAGACGGTCTGCGCCGCCCCTGGCGAGGTCGCCGTGGACGCCAGGACGAGGCTGCCGGCGGCCGCCCCAAGCGCGGCGCGGCGATTGAGCGAAAGGGGCATGGTCACCAATTCCACATCGTGCCGTCGGCCAGCCGGGCGACGGGCAGGTAGGCAGGTTTGTAGGGGTATTTTGCCGCGAGCTTCTCATCGATGTCGACGCCGTGGCCGGGCGTCTCGCCGCAATAGAGCAGGCCGTCCTCGAAGCGATAATCGTGCGGGAAGACCGCGTCGGTCTCTTCAGTGTGGCGCATGTATTCCTGGATTCCGAAGTTGGGGACCCAGGTGTCGAAATGCAGGGCCGTGCCCATGGTCACCGGCGACAGGTCCGTGGCGCCATGGCAGCCGGTGCGGATCTGGTAGAGGCTGGCGAGGTCCGCGATGCGGCGCAGGTGCGTGACGCCGCCCGCGCCGACGATGGTCGAGCGGATGTAGTCGATCAGCTGGTTCTGGATCAGGTCCTTGGCGTCCCAGATCGTGTTGAAGATCTCGCCCACGGCCAGGGGCGTGACCGTGTGCTGGCGGATCAGCTTGAAGGCTTCCTGGTTCTCGGCCGGGGTGAGGTCCTCCAGCCAGAACAGCTGGTAGGGCTCGAGCATCTTGCCTAGGTTGGCGGCTTCCTGCGGCGTGTAGCGGTGGTGGCCGTCATGCAGCAGATGGTGGTCGAAGCCGTAGGTCGCGCGCAGCTTCTCGAACAGTTTGGGCACATGGTTCAGCGCCTTGCGCGTGTCCCAGCCGGTGACGCTGGGCAGGGCCGCGTCCGCCGGCTCGTAATAGAGCTTGCCGCGCCCCACGCCGTAGGCGTCCTTGATGCCGGGCACGCCGGTCTGGGCGCGGATCGCCTTGTAGCCCAGGTCAATGTACTGACCGACCGCATCCACGGTCTCTTCGATGTCGCCGCCATTGGCGTGGCCATAGACCATCACCCCGTCGCGACTGCGCCCGCCCAGTAATTGATAGAGCGGCATGCCGGCCATCTTGGCCTTGATGTCCCAAAGGGCCACGTCGACGGCGGCGATGGCGCGCATGGTCACCGGACCCCGGCGCCAGTAAGCGCCGCGATAGAGGTACTGCCAGATTTCCTCGATCCGCCGCGGGTCCATGCGGATCAGGCACGGGGCCACGTGATCTTGCAGATAGGAGACGACCGACAGCTCGCGGCCGTTCAGCGTGGCGTCGCCGATGCCATGAACGCCTTGATCGGTCTCGATCTTCAGGGTGACGAAATTGCGCCCCGGGCAGGTGACGATGACGCGGGCGGCGGTGATCTTCATGGACGGGGCTCTTCAATGCTTTCGAGGGCGCGCGACAGGACCGGCCACATGACCGCATAGCCGTCGGCGTTAGGATGGATGCCGTCTGGCGAGAGCGCGGCGGGTAGAGCGCCGGCGGGGTCAGCTAGGGCGGCATGGTAGTCGGCCACCGGGTAGCCGCGGCTGGCGGCGAAGGATTTGATCCAGGCGTTCACCGCCAAGATCGCGCCTGCGTCGCGCGAGACGCGTTCGCGGTCGGCGCCGACCGGGGGCAGGGTGCAAAGCACAACCTTGAACCGCCGCCCTTCGGCGATATCGGCCATGGCGGTGATGTTGCGGCGGATACGCTCCAGGGCGCTGGGGCCGACCAGCGCGGGGTCGCCCACATAGGCGCGCAGATCATTGGTGCCGCCCATGATAACGACGGCGCTCGGCGCCAGCTGGACCACGTCGTCTTCATAGCGCAGCAGCATTTGGCTGGTGTTCTGACCGCCGATCCCGCGGTTGACCAATCGAACCGCCGCAGTGTCGCGGGCGGCCAGGCCGCTCCAGTTGGCGGTGATGGAATCGCCCATCAGGACGATGCGCGCACGCGTGTCGCCGCTGGCCAACAAATCTCGATTGGCCTGGGCATGGCGGCCGACCTCGGCCAGGTCGTCCTGCTGCATCATCCACTTCGAGGCGAAGTCATGAAGGGTGTAGTCGCCGATGCCAGAGCCGCCCATAGGCGGGCGAAGCTGGGCGCCGCTGGTCGGCGGCGAGCTAGCGGTGCAAGGGCTGGCGGCGGCGGCCGTCGCGGCGGCTGCGACAGCGGCCAGAGCCAGTTTGTTGTTCATCCGAGCCTCGCGGTCAAAAAGATGGGGCGTCGCCTGTCGACGACGCCCCAGGGAGGGAATCGCGTGTGCGGGGTGCGAACACGCGATCGAAGACGTCAGAACGTGCCGGCGATGCCGACGGTGATGCGGCTGTCGTTGATGTAGGTCTCGAACAACCGGTTGGAGGTGCCGATGTACTTGCGCGCCACCGGATGGTTCAGGCCGGTCGCTTCCACCGTGATGCGGAACTTCTCGTTGATGTTGTAGCTGCCCGAGGCGTCCAGCTGACCAAAGTCATCGGTGAAGTTCGAGCCGCCCAAGTTCTTGGCCTGCACCGTGTTGAGGTACTGGTCGCGGAAGCCGTAGGCGACGCGGGCGCTGAACTTGTCGTTCTCGTAGTAGGCGATCAGGTTGTAGCTGTTCTTGGACAGGTTCGTCAGCGGCAGGGTCTTGCCGGGGTTCAGCGCATCGGCCACCGGCGTGTCGCTGTCGGCGTAGGTGTAGTTGACCTGCACGCCCAGGCCATCGAACGGCGCCGGCAGGAACTTCAGCGCGTGCTGGTACCCCAGCTCAAAGCCGCGAACCTCGCCGTCCTCGCCGTTGGTCGGGCGGCTGACCGTGAAGGGACCAAAGCGCTCGTTGCCCGGGATGATCTCGCTCGTCACCGTCTGGGTCGTGAAGCTGTCGATCTTCTTGTTGAACACCGCCACCGACAACAGGCTGGCCTCGGCGAAGTACCATTCCAAGGTGGCGTCCATCTGGGTGGCCTCGAAGGGCTTGAGCAGAGGATTGCCGGCGGTGGCCGAGAAGTTGACCTGGTTGACGATGATGCCGGCGCCGGTCGACGACAGCGGCGGGCGAGCGATGACCTTGGCGGCCGCCAGGCGCAGAACGAGCGAGTTGGTCAGGTCGAAGGCGACGTTGGCGCTGGGCAGCAGGTGCTTGAACTTGGCCGTGGTCGAGGTGGGCACGAAAGTCCCCGGCGTCGCCCCAGCCACGAAGCCGGCGGACTCGCGATCGGTCCACACATAGCGCGCGCCGACATTGGCCTTGAAGGGGATGTTGAACACATCGCCGGCCAAGTCAGTCATCAGGTAGAGCGCCTTGGAGGTCTGGGTCACGTGGCGTTCGGAAAGCGGCGCGGGCGCGGGACCCGAGACTCCGATGTTCTGGCGGCCAAGGACGGAGTCGACCTGTCCGGTCAGGAAGTTGCGCTCGAAGTTGCCGTCGACTTCGGAGAGGAAGTCGCCGTACTTGTTGTTGTAACGCAGGGCCGACAGCTCGTCGGGGCGGATGACCCCGTCGCGGTTCTTGTCTGCGGCGGCCAGGATGGCGCGACCCGCGTCGGTCGTTGTGTTCACCGCCGGCGTGGTCTGCGGATTGGTGGCGCCAAGCTCGATGCGCTCGCCGCGCAGGCCCGCCTTGACCGAGCGAACGACGCCCCAGTCCAGGTCGTAGAGCACGTCGATCTTGCCGTCGTAGCCATTGTTGTCGGAGCGGTTCTCACCGTCGAAGAGTGAGCCGAGCTGATAGTTTTGCGGGTTCTTGCGGTCGAAGTTGCTGGTCAGGCTGACGTCGGGATGGACGTTGCTCGTGGTCAGGTCATAGCTGGCGTTGACCACATTGCCTGGGCTGTTGACGAAGACGAAGGTGAAGGGCGAGCCGGCGGCGCCGTCGCTGCCTGTGCCTTCCGAATACGAAGCATCGGCCCACACCGTCAGGCGGCCAAAGCGGCGCTTGGCGTTGAAGCCCAGATTCAAGCTCTCAAAGTCGGTGTGCGAGTAATAGACCAGCGGGCGCAGTGTCACACCGTTATAGGTCGCCTTGGCCACCGTGCCGTCGGGCAGGATGGTCGCCCCAGGCTGCGGCGCGACCGTCACCCCCGGCATCAGGGTCTGATAGTATTGAAGGTCGCGATTGACCTGGAAGTTCGAGTAGGTCGCCTCCAGGTTCACCTCTGTGAGACCATCGGGCTTCCACTGCGCCGCGCCGTTGGCGGTGATCCGCCGGTCGTCGCGATACTCGATCTGCGAGACCACGCGGTTGGGGCGATAGGTTCCAGAATTAGCGGGCGCTTCGGCCCAGCCGCCGGTGGAGAAGCCTTCGCCCAGCGCCTTGATCTCGCCGTAAGCCAGGGCTGCGGACAGGCCAAACTTGCCGTCGGCGAACTGCTTGGCCACCAGGCCCGAAGCGCGCCAGCCCAGCTTGTCCACCTTGTCCCCGTAGACGCCTTGAACGCGGCCAGCGGCGACGAACTCCTCGCGACCGTCGAGCGGGCGGCGAGTGCGTAGGTTCACCGTCCCGCCAAGCGAGCCTTCGATCTGGTCGGCCGTCGGCGACTTGATCACCTCGACGCCAGACAGGATCTCGGGGTTGATCGCTTGCAGCGAGGGCGTGGCGTCCTGGGTCGGGCCGGTGAAAGCGCGCCCATTGATTTCCACCCGGTTCAGGTCGATGCCGCGGATCGAGAAGTTATTGCCCTCGCCATCCTTGCGGGTGATGGACACGCCGCTGATGCGGCTCAAAGACTCGGCGATGTTCTGGTCGGGCAGCTTGCCGATGTCTTCGGCGGTGATCACGTCCACGACGCTGTCGGCGGTGCGCTTTGCGTCCAGCGACTGCATGATGGAGCGCCGGATGCCGGTGACGACGACCTCCTCAATGACGCCGGTCTCGTCAGCCGGTTGCGACGTCTGAGCTAGTGCGCCCAGCCCTGCGGCCCAGGCCAGGCTAAGCGCGCTGGCGCCCAAGGCCAGGCGATTTATCTGCGTTTTGGTCATTACTTGTATCCTCCCCAAGGATTGCTCGCCGTTGTTCGGCGTTCGATCGATCCGGCGGCCGTGGCCGTCCGGGCTAAGGTCTTTGTCTTTTGCGGCTAGGCTCCCCACCCGCCGTCCACGGCCAGGTCTGCGCCGTTGATGTAGGCTCCGGCGTCAGAGGCGAGCAGCACGCACGCTCCGACGCAGTCTTCGGGTCGGCCTAAGCGCCCAGCAGGGATCTGCAACTCCACCTTCAGCCGGTAGGTCGGATCCGAGAGCGCCACAGCGTTACGATCGGTGGCGATGGCGCCTGGCGACAGGTTGTTGACGGTGACGCCCTGGCGTCCCAGGTGCCTGGCCAGATTGGCCGCCATGTGCGCCTGAGCAGCCTTGGCCGCCCCGTAGACCAGCAGGTCGGGATTGGGCCGCGTCTGCTGGATCGACCCGAGCATGATGATCCGGCCCCAACGGCGATCAGCCATCTGGGGCGCAAGCACCTGGCACAGCAGCAGGCTGGAGCGAAAATCCACCGCCAGCTGAAGGTCGATGTCCGGGGCCGAGGCCGACAGCCAGTCCTGGCGGATCTCCACGGAGGCGTTGAGCACCAGGATATCCACCTGGCCAAACTCGGCGACCACTTCGTCGGCGAGCTGGCGCGGGCCGCTCGCATCGGCCAGATCGGCGCCAAACGCCTTGGCCTTGCCGCGCATGTCGTGGATCTCGGCGACCGTGCCTTGACCATCAGCCGCCTCTCGGCCGTGCACAGCGACGTTCGCTCCGTGACTCGCCAGTCCAAGCGCGATAGCGCGCCCAATACCTCGGCCAGCGCCCGTCACAAGCGCAGTGCGTCCGGAAAGATCAAACGAATTCAACACGATGTGCCGTCCTCCAAGGTGCCTCTCGCAGCGGAATTCTTCATCGATCCGCTTTCGAAATGCACTTGCGTCGTCTCAGCGACGATGCCAATCTCTCATCAGTAAAAACGCTTCTCATGGATGAGAGCAAGGATTTTTTGCGGAACGTCGGTGGGCATGATTGCCTCAGGCCCCGCAAAGCCAGGGCGAGAGAGGAAAGATCGATGGTGGTGAAAGCGGGCGAAGAGCCGCAGAGCGCCTCGCGCTACAGCGTCCCGGCCCTGGAGAAGGGGCTGGAGATCATGGAGCTCCTGGCCCAAGCGCCGGGCGGCCTCAATGTCACCGCCATCGCGCAGCGACTGGAGCGCTCCACCGGAGAGATCTACCGCATCATCCAATATCTGGACTGGCGCGGTTACATCGAGCGCGACGCCTCAGACCTCTACACCTTGTCCATGCGAATGTTCCGACTCTCACACGAACAGCCGCCGCTGCGCTCCCTCGTCTCGTGCGCCGTGCCGGCCATGGAGGCGCTGGCTCAAGGGGTGGGGCAAAGCTGCCATCTGGTGGTCATGGACCGCACCTCCGTGGTGATCGTCGCGCAGGTCGATTCGCCGCTGCCGATCCGCTACTCCGTCCGGCTTGGCGCTCAGTTTCCCATCTGGGAGACAAGCTCGGGCTTCCTGTTGGCCGCGTTCCTATCGAAAAGCGGACGCGCTCGGCTCTTCGAGCAGCTGGCGCAAGTGATCGATGAGGCCGAACTGGCCGCCTTCACAGCCAAGATCGATGCTGTGGCGACAGAAGGCTTCGAAGAGCGTCAGAGCCTTCGCATCCCCGGCATCACCAACCTGAGCCGGCCGGTGTTCGACCATAACGGTCAGATCGCTGCCGCCTTGACCGTCCCCTATCTGAGCCAGCGCTCCAACCCGATCAGCGTCGAGGAGACCGCCGCGGCCTTGGCCGCTGCGGCGCAGGACATCTCAACCTTGCTGGGCAGCCGGCCGACGGCCTGACGGGTCGCCAACACGTCAATCAGAAAGATCACAGCCTTTGTCCCGCCTCGACACCGATCCGCACCATCGTGCGGCCCAGCTCGCTGACCCGCGCATCAGCCGTTTTGACCCGCTGCCGCGCATCATCACCTTGGACGACTTTGACCGGGGCGCCTGCGGCTGGTCGCAGCTGGTGGGCAACTATGAGGGCGACCTCGACACCATGCTGCCGGGATACCAGCAGCTCACCAACCCGATGCTGTCGACGCTTTCGCACTGGGACGGCGGATCACATGGCGGCCTGGACGGCAGCTACGCTCTTAAGATCGCCACCCGTCCCAAACGCGACGCCGCCGCCGTCGCCATCAAGCGCCTGACGTTCCGCAAGGCGGGACCCGTGCGGCTGGAGTTTTACATGACCTTCAAGCCGGAGGCCTCGGAGCTGGCGCTTTCGGATCGGGACTTCAAGGCATTCGGCTTCCTGTTCGACCTGCAAAGCGGCGACGGCGCTCCATCGCCTGAGCGGGTCATGCCTCACCTTCGCTACCTCAACGCCACGAACGACGGCCTGGCGCAGAAGTGGCAGTTCAAGCCAGGCAGCCCGACGATCCACGACATCGGCGCCAGCGATGAGACCGTCAGCCATTTTCACTTGGCCGACGAGGGCTGGGTGGATCTTCCCGATGGCGCACAGCGGCTCTGCTACAACGAGATTCCAACCAAGGTGAACTGGACCTATGTGGCGCTGGATTTCGACCTGGCGTCCATGAGCGCCACCGGCTTCCAGTGTAACGATCGCCTGTTCGATCTGTCGACCTTCGCGCCGATCCGCATGCCGGCCATGAAGAACCTGTGGTGCATGCTCAACATCGCTTTCTTTGTCGAGACGGCCGCCGACAAGCGCGCTTTCGGCTACGTGGACAGCGTCTGCCTGTCGGGGGACTTCTGATGCTTCGCGAAAGCCAGACCGCCGTCGTCGCGCGCAACGAGACTTGGACCGGCTCGTGCGCCACCGAGCCCTTCGAGGCCGGATGGGCCCAAGAGGCGATCTTCTTCGTGCGCGCCTTGAAGGCCGGAACGGGCCAGGCCTGTCAGGCGCATGTGGAGATTTCGCCAGACGGCATGCGATGGGTGCGCGAAGGCGGCGTCGTGGAATTGCCGGTCCAAGACGGCGATGGCGTCGCCTTCGTGCGCGTCGCTCACTTTGGCAACTGGTTGCGGCTCGCTGCGGACCTGCCTCACGACGCCTCCCGCACCCTCCTCGTTACGCTTCATCTCAAATGACCGCCGCGGCGATGGAGCCGATTGTCCTCGCCGAAGGACTGCGCTTCCCCGAAGGTCCGGTCTTCGACGCATCCGGCGCGCTTTGGTGCGTGGAGCTGCAGGGCGGGGCGCTGGCGCGCATCGCGGCGCCCGGCGACGTGCGGCGGTTCGAAGTCGGCGGCGCCCCCAACGGCCTGGCCGCGGGCGCGGACGGAAGCCTATGGATCTGCGACGCGATGCTCGGCGCCGTGCGACGCCTGGAGCCCAAAGCCGGCCGGTTGGAAACCGTGATCGACGCCCTGGATGGCGCGCCGCTCGACAAGCCCAATGACCTGGCCTTCCATCCGTCAGGGGGACTGGTGTTCAGCTGCCCCGGAGACTTGCGGACTGAGCCGACAGGCTATGTGGTCTTCACCGGCGAGGACGGCAGGTCAAAACGCCTGGCCGACGGCCTCTACTTTCCCAACGGCGTCGCCTTCAACGCCGCAGGCGATCTGATCGTCGCCGAGACCCGCAGGCAGCGCCTGTGGCGCGGAGGGTTCGACCCCGCCGGAGCCTGGATAGATCCGCAGGTGCTGTGCCAGACCAGCGGACCGATCGGTCCCGACGGCCTGGCGGTCGCCCGGGACGGCCGCCTCTTCGTCGCCGTCTATGGCGCATCGCATGTGGCCGTGTTCGCACCAGACGGAGAGGCGCTGGCGCCTCTGCCGATTCCGGGCGCCAATCCCAGCAACTGCGCCTTTGACCCGCACGGGCGCTGGGGACTGGTCGTCACTGAAACCGAGCACGGCCGGCTGCTCGCCTATCCGCACGCCGGGCCGGGCCTGCCCCTGGCCCTCGGACCGGACCATTTCGGAGATCGTCAATGACCGCCGCAGCCCGCCCCGTCTCTACGTGGGCGCGATGGGAGATCGTCGCGCTCCTCTGGTTCGCCTACTTCCTGAACCAGGCCGACCGGCAGATCTTTGGGGTGACGCTGCCTCTTATCCGGGCCGAGTTCGGCTTGTCCGATCAGCAGATGGGCCTCGTCGCCACCACCTTCACCATCGTCTTTGGTCTGCTCGTCCCGTTCGCCGGACTGGCCGGAGATCGGTTCAACCGCCGCTCCATCGTCGTGCTCAGCCTGCTGGTGTTCAGCATCGGCACCTTGCTGACGGGATTTGCCCCAGGTTTCCTATTTCTGCTTCTCTTCCGAGGCGTCGCCACCGGCGCTGGCGAGGCTCTCTATGCCCCTGCGGCCAACGCCCTGATCGCAGACAACCACGACGAGACCCGGTCGCGAGCCCTGTCGATTCATCAGACGGCCAACTATACAGGCGTGGTGCTCGGCAGCCTTTTCGCCGGCTGGGTCGCCGACCACCATGGCTGGCGCGCCGCCTTCGCCGTCTTTGGCGCGGCGGGCATTGCCTGGGCCCTGGTGATCTTGTGGCGAGCACGAAGCGCGCCGCCACCCCCGCGCAGCGAGATTGCTTCCCCGGCGCGGCTTGGCGAGTCCGTCCGCTATCTGTTGTCGAGTCCAAGTCTTATCGGTCAGACCTTGGGCTTCAGCGGACTGGTCTTCGTCCTTGTCGGATACCTGACTTGGATGCCCACCATTCTCTACGAACGGTTCGACATGCCGCTGGCGGCGGCAGGCTTCTACGCCGTCGTCTTCCACCATGTTCTTGGCTATCTGGGTCTGCTCGCGGCCGGGTTTGCAACCGACCGCATGGCGGTTGGTCGACCACGGTTGCGGGCGCTGTCCATGGCGCTAGCGCTCATCGCCTGCGGCCCGTTCATCTGGCTCGCCGCCCAAGGACAGACGCCGTGGCTGGTCTATCTGGCGCTGGCGGGATTTGGGCTTTTCCGCGGGGTCTATGACGCCAACCTCTACGCGGCGATCTTCGCCGAGGTCGACAATCGCCTGCGCGCGACCGTCACGGGTCTCATCGTCGCGGTGGCCTATGTGGTGGGCGCCACTGCGCCGCTTTTGATGGGCATCCTCAAGGCTTCGCTTGGGCCGCAAGCCGGACTTACCTTGCTGGCGGCCGTGGCGGCGGCCACTGGGGTCGCTTTCTTCGTGCTGGCTTCCGCGCAGGGGGCAAGAGCGCAGCTCTCCGCGTCTAAAGTCTGATTATGTTGGTGCGATATATGCCAAGCGCCGCACCGAACTAACCGTGGCGGGGGGGCGTCGGTTAATGCCTTTGCCGGCCATTTCGCCTTCGCTTGGCTCGCCTGTCTGACGGAAAACCCGCGCTTGCTCATCCTCCCAGTAAGCCGGCCTCGTAAAGAGCCGGGAGGAGGGCGCGTGAGGCTGAACAGGATCGCACTTTTGGGCGCGGCTTTGGCCATGGGAGCTGGCGCCCTGGCGGCGCGCGAGCAGGCGCCCACGTCGCCGTACCGCATCGAGCGGATGGGCGGTCCGATCATCACGCCGTCCATGCTTGGCGCTCACGGCGAGAACATCAACGGCCCGTCGCTGATCAAGGCGCCTGATTGGCTTCCCAACGCGCCCGGTAAGTACTTGCTCTACTTCGCCCATCACGAAGGCGACCACATCCGTCTGGCTTATGCCGATCAACTGACTGGTCCCTGGCGGATCCACGAGGGCGGCGTGCTTCACACGCGTGATCTGAGCTGGAACACCGATCACATCGCCTCTCCTGATGTGATCGTCGACGATGAGCGAAAGCAGATCCGCCTCTACTTCCACACGCGGCCGCTGCCGCAGGATCTGACACCCGATAAGCCCGGCTATCAGGCCAGCCTGGCCGGACGCAAGCAAACCTCTCACGTGGCGGTCTCCACCGACGGCCTGAAGTTTCAGGTTCGCCCCGAGACCCTGGGCCCAAGCTATTTTCGGGTCTGGCGATGGGACGGAGCCTACTTCGCCTTGCCGCGCGCCGGCTCGCCCCTGCTGCGCTCCCAAGACGGCCTGACCAACTTCGTCGCCGCCGACAAAGGTCCCTTCGATCACAACGTCGTCTTCAAATCGATCCGTCACGTGGCGGTCGCCAACGACGGGGACGAGCTGTCGGTCTTCTACTCCCGCCTGGGCGACGCGCCTGAACACATCATGCTCGCCAAGGTAAAAATGACGAGCGACTGGCGCGCCTGGAAGGCGGGCGAGCCTGTCTCGCTGCTACGCCCCCAGACAGCCGCCGAAGGGGCGAACCTGCCGTTCACCCCGTCTCGCAACGGCAAGATCACTTTCCCGGAAAACGCGCTGCGCGACCCCGCCATCTATCGCGAGGGGGCGCGAACCTACCTGCTCTACGCGGTCCAGGGCGAACGGGGCGTCTCGATCGCCGAACTCAAGCCGGCCACGGCAAAATAGCTCTCTCCGCGTGGCTCAACTCCTCCGAGCCGCGCCCTTGCCGACGTCGAGCCCCTGCTCGACGTCGGCCTTTTTCCGCTCACCGAACAAAATAATCGCAAGCGTGACGGAAGCGTGCGGCCCGTGCATCAATCCATCACGGGGAGCGAGATGTGAGCGAACAAAGCCGCAGGATCGTAGAGTGGGTGGCCGTGGAGGTCTTGCCTCATGAGGGCGCCGTTCGCGCCTGGCTGCGGCGCGCATTCAAGGATCGCGCCGAAGTCGACGATGTCATCCAAGAGGCCTATTGCCGCCTCTCGACCCTGGCGGACGTAAGCCACATCACCAATCCGCGCGCCTATCTGTTCTCGACGGCGCGCAACATCGTCCTTGAGCAGATGCGCAGGGCGCGGGTGGTTCGTCTCGACACCCTGACGGAAATCGAGACGGCGAACATCGTAGATGAAGAGCCCTCGCCCGAACGCATCACCGCCGGACGTCGAGAGCTCGCCAGGGTCAAGGCCTTGATGGACGCGCTGCCGGTCCGCTGCCGCACGATCTTGCAGCTTCGCAAGATTCACGGCCTGTCCCAGCGTGAGATCGCCTTGCGTCTTGGCGTGAGCGAGAACGTCGTGGAGAACGACGCGGCCAGGGGGCTGCGCATGATCACCAAGGCCTTGGCGCAAGCCGACCAGACCAGGGCCAAGCCGATTGAGTACAACCAGCATGAGCCCGTCCGTGAACGCCATTGATCAGGAGGCCGCGCGCTGGGTCGTGCGTCGCGATGGCCAAGGCTGGAGCGACGTCGACCAGGCGGCGCTAGAGGCTTGGCTCGAGGCGGATCGGCGTCATCGCGGCGCCTATCTGCGCGCCCAGGCCGGATGGGCGGCGATGGACCGCGCCAGCGTCCTCGCCGCCGACGGCCGGCCGGCGCCGCGCGCCCAGGGCGGCCTGTCGCGGCGGGGACTGTTGAGCGCAGGCCTGGGCGGGGCCGGGATCGCTGCGGCCGCCGGGGTCGCGGCGGTGCTCGTCACCCGTGGTCAGGACGTCATCTACGGCACCGCCGTCGGCGAGGTGCGCGAAGTGCCGCTCAAGGACGGCTCGCGCCTGCTGATCAATACCGCAAGCCAGGTCCGCGTCGACTATGAGGCGGGCAAACGCCGCCTTCGTCTGGACGCCGGCGAGGCCTGGTTCGAAGTCGCCAAGGACCCCAAGCGGCCCTTCGTGGTCGCCAGCGGCCCGGTCAACGTCACGGCGATCGGCACCGCCTTTTCCGTGCGTCGCCGTGAGGCCGGCGTCGAGGTCCTGGTCACCGAGGGCGTGGTGTCTGTCCAGCCCCGCCGCCGCCTTGGCGCCGAGCCGTTAAGGGTCGCCGCAGGTCAGCGGGTGCTGATCGATCCGCAAGGCATGGTCGCCCAGCCGCGCTACGCCGTCGCCGAAATCGACAGGGCCCTGGCCTGGCGCTCGGGCCAGATCATCCTGGAGGGCGATACGCTGGGCGAGGCGGTGGCTGAGTTCAATCGCTACAACGCCCGCAAGATCGTCTTCGATGATCCCGCCTTGGCCGAGGAGCGGCTCGTGGGCTGGTTCCGCACCAACGAGCCTGAGAGCTTCGCCAAGGCGGCCGCCGGCATGCTTGGCTTGGCTGTGGTCACCCGCGATGACCAGATCGTCCTGCAGCCGGCGGACCTTCGTAAAAATATGAGCACCTGACGACGGAAGTCTTTGCCCCCTTCATCGAGCCTAATGAACGCCCGCTAGAGGCGCTCAGGGAAACGAACAGGATCTTGGGGGAACTATGCCGTTCATGTCGTGCAGCTCGCTGCGCCGCGCCTTGTTGTTGTCGGCCGCCGTCGCCGTGGCGGCCAGCCCCGCCTGGGCGCAGAGCCGCGCTTTCGATATCTCCGCCCAGCCGGCGACCAGCGGCATTCCCGCCTTCGCGCGGCAGGCCGACGTCCAGGTGCTCTTGAGCGAGTTCGCCGCCCGGGGGCGCAACGTCAACGCCGTCCGCGGCTCCTATTCGCTCAATGAAGGTCTTGACCGTCTGCTCTTGGGCACCGGCCTGAGCGTCGTCTCCAACGACGGGCGCACCATCACCCTGGCGCCCGCCGCCCGCATCACCAAGGAAGCGGCCAAGCGTCCAGTCTCCATGGTCCAGGCTGCGCCCGTGGCGGCCGCGGCCCCCGCGCCGCCTCCCAGCGGCGAGGCGCTGGACGAGGACAGTCTCGTCGAGGCCGTGGTCGTCACCGGCTTTCGCGGCAGCTTGAACGCCGCCATCGACGCCAAGCGGATGAGCGCCGCCGCCGTCGACGCGATCAAGGCCGAAGACATCGCCGATTTTCCCGACAACAATCTGGCTGAATCCATCCAGCGCGTGCCCGGCGTCTCGATCGCCCGCGATGGCGGCGAAGGGCGCCAGATCACGGTGCGCGGCTTGAGCCCGCAGTTCACCCGCGTGCGCATCAACGGCATGGAGGGGCAAAGCACCGTCGGCGGAACCGACAGCTCCGGCGGCAACAATCGCACGCGCTCGTTCGACTTCAACGTCTTCGCCTCCGAGCTCTTCAACAGCATCACCGTGCGCAAGACGCCCTCGGCCGAAGTCGAAGAAGGCTCGCTGGGCGCCACCGTCGATCTGCAGACCTCGCGCCCCTTCGACTACAAGGGCTTCACCGTCGCAGCCTCCGCTCAGGCCGGCTACAACGATCTGTCCAAGACCGTCAGCCCGCGGTTCGCCGGTCTCATCAGCGACCGCTTCTTCGACGATAAGGTCGGCGTGCTGGTCTCGGTCGCCTATAGCGACCGCGACTTCCTCGAAGAGGGGTTCGGCACCGTCGGCTATGACACGGCCACCCTCAACGGCGGCTTTTGCGCGCCCGCCTCGGCGACCTTGACCACCCCATGCGGTCCGGGGCTGCCGCGCACCTCAGACCCCGCGGCCTTCGCCCGGCTCAACAACGCCAACGTCCATCATCCGCGCATTCCCCGATACGGCCGCTTCGAGCACGAGCAGGAGCGCCTGGGCCTGACCGCGTCCTTGCAGTGGAAGCCGACCGATCGCACCACGGTCAATCTGGATGCGCTCAGCTCCACCTTCGAGGCCAAGCGCGAGCAGGCGTTCTTGAGCGCCTTCTCCTTCAGCCGCCCGGCCTCGGCCAACGGCAAGCCGCAGACCTCGGTGCGCGCCGCCGAGATCGATGCCGACGGCGATCTTGTCTACGGCGTCTTCGACGGCGTCGATATGCGCGCAGAGGCGCGCTACGACGAGTTCACCTCCACCTATCGTCAGCTGACGCTTAGCGGCGAGCACGAGTTCACCGACCGCTTCAAGATGCGCGGCCTGATCGGCACCTCGCGCTCAAAGCTCGACAACCCGATCCAGACGATCATCAGCATCGATCGTCCCAACGTGAACGGCTACACGATCGATTTTCGCCAGGACAGCCGCCGGCCGTCGATCAATGTGGGCTTCGATCCCACCAACGCCGCCAACTTCGTCTTCGCCGAACCCGGCGGCACGTTCCTCGGCTCGGAGATCCGTCTTCGCCCGCAAAGCGTCGAGAACCGTTTCGACAGCGGCGCTTTGGACGCCCAGTTCGAACTCAACCCCAACCTGACCTTCAAGGCCGGCGTCGCCATCAAGGACTTCCAGTTTGAGTTCGACGCCCTGGCGCGCGTGTCGGAGATCTCCATTCCGGCCCTGCCCGCCGGCGTGACCCTGGCCTCCCTGACCAAGACCGTCAGCGGCATCGGCCGCAACATGAACATCCCGGCTGGAACGCCGACCCAGTGGGTCACCGCCGACTTCGACAAGTTCAGCGAAGTCTTTGGCATCTACAGCAACACCGGCATCTTCGCCCTGACCGGCGTCACCAACGCAGCGGCCCGCGGCAACATCCGCTCGGTCGGCGAGAAGACAACCGGCTACTACGTCCAAGCCGACTTCAACACCGACGCCCTGCCCCTGCCGATCCGCGGCGATATCGGCCTGCGCTACGTCAAGACCGAGCAGACCTCGGCCGGCTACCAGCTGATCGGCACAGCGCCTGTGCTGGTGACCGCCAAGCGCGAATACGACGATCTGTTGCCAGCCCTGAACCTGGTGGCCGATCTGCGCGAGAACCTGCTGTTGCGCTTTGGCGCCTCCAAGGTCGTCTCGCGCCCGAACCTGCCCGACCTTACGCCCGGGGGCGCTATCACCCTTGGCGGCGTGCCCGGCATCAGCGCCGGCAATCCGCAGCTCGATCCCATCCGCGCCAAGACCTACGATCTGTCGGCCGAATGGTACTTCGCCCGTGGGGCCCTGGTGTCGATCGGTTTCTTCTACAAGGACATCGACACCTACATCCAAACCCTGCGTGAGACGCGCCCCTTCAACACCGCCGGCCTGCCCGACAGCGTACTTGCCGGCACGTCCTTGCAGCCCACCGATCTGTTCGTCTTCACCCAGCCGGTGAACACAAAGGGCGGGCCGCTCAAGGGCTTTGAGTTCAGCTACCAGCAGCCGTTCACCTTCCTGCCGGAAGTTGCGCCGTTCTTGCCTGACTGGACCAAGAACCTGGGCGGCATCTTCAACTACACGGCCGTCAAATCGCAGATCGAGTACTTCGTGACCGCAGGCTCCACCGCCACCGTGACGAACGATCTGGTGGGGCTGTCGCGCAAGGCCTTCAACGCCACGCTCTACTACGAAGACAGCAAGTTTAGCGCGCGTGTGTCGGCCGCCTATCGAGACCGCTACTTCGCCGCCATCCCAGGCGGTCAGAGCGGCAACGACGCCGACGGGGTCAATTCGACCTTCAATGTCGACATGGCCGTCTCCTACAACGTCACGCCGCAGATCAAGCTGTCGTTCGAGGGGCTGAACCTCACCGACGAGTTCAACGATCAGTTCCAGGACACCGTGCGCAACAGCCCGCTGTTCTTCAGCCACACCGGCCGCCAGTACAATTTCGGCGTCCAGTACAAATTCTGATCCTTTAGTCTCGCGCAGCCAGGACCGATCCATGTCCAACGTCACTCGTTCTTGGCGGCGCACCCGCCTCGCCGGCGTCGCGCTCCTCATGGCGTCGACGGCGACAACCGCCTACGCCGAGGGCCTGCTCTTTCGAGCGTCGGGCGATGTCGGACTGACCGCCGACCAAGCCGGCGGCGACAAGACGCCCAACTTCCAGGAGAAGATGAGCGTCGTCGCCAATGGCCGACTTGGCGGCGCCATGGCGCGCGCCGACGACGGGGCGGTGGCCTGGAAGGCGCCTGGCAACCTCTACGCCCAGCGTGGGACGGTCTCGTTCTTCTGGCGCGCCCGCGAGCCGCTCACCGATTCTCCCTTTGTGATCTTCCGGGCCGGCTTCGCCGCCCATTCCAGCTTCGACATGGCCTTCGCGCGGATCGACTGGACGGGCGATGGTTTCGAGGCCTTCGTCACCGACGCCAACCTTGCGCGGCTGCGCGTGCGCTTCAAAGTCGCCGCGCCTTCGCCCGATGCCTGGACCCACATCGCCTTTGGCTGGGATGAGGCGGTGGGGGTTCGACTGTTCATAGACGGTCGCGAGGCGGCCAGGCTTGATCAAAGGGCCGATCTGGACAGCGGCCTGGATCAGTTCGGCTTCGCCGGTCGCGCGATCTCGCCCCATCAGGTGCACAGCCGCTATAACTTCACACGGGGCAGCGATACCGACGAGCTGCGCATCTACGACCACCTGCTAAGCCAGCCAGAGGTCGCAGCCCTCAGCCAGGGAGCCCAGCTTGAACCCAAGGCGGGTTCAGCCCGCTTCGACGAAGTCGGGTGGCGCCATCGCTATGGTTGGGACCGTGCGCTGCCGCCCGTGCTCTCCGCCCCCAGCACCAGCGTGCGCAAGATCGAGTTTGCTGACGCGCGCGATCTGAAGGCCTGGATGCTGAAGGGTGTCGACGGCATCGCCGAGACCACCTGGCCCGGCGTCTATAACCGCTCGCGCCTTCCTGGCCGCGACGACATCTTCACCCTGCCGGACTGGAACGTCTATGTGGAGGGCGGCAAGCGCTACGAGCTCACCGTCCCTGCTGGCGAGCGCTTCAATCGCCTGGAGCTGCGTGGGGCCGCCTATGGCGCTATGTCCCATGTAACGCCCAATGGCCAGGTCGATCTGCTGTTCAAGCGCCTCAAGGGCGGCGTGCGGTCGCTCCACGAGCTGGCCCCGCAAACCGGCGGCGTTTTGCGCTTCGACAACGACGCGCAAGAAACGCCGATCCAGGAGCTTTGGGCCTACGACGTCAAGGAGGGCGTCGCCCCGAAGGGCGCTGCGACCTTGAGCTACACCGTCAGGCCGCAGCCGGCTGCGCTCAACGATGCGCTGCTGCCGCTCAAGCAGTTCATCGCCGATCGCTTTGCGCTCTCGGAGCGATCGACCGTGGTCGCCCTGCCGCAAGGCGCCCCCAGCGCCCCGGGCAGGTCGGGTGAAGGAGCCCCAAGCGTCGCTGCCGCGGCAAGCGAAGGCGGCGCGTTCTCGCCCATCGTGCACGTCCTTGTGCCCTCACGCTTTGACGCGTCGGCCGCCGCCCAGCCGGTCTCGCGCTCGTGGAACTATGGCTGGCAGAACATGCATTCTGGGCTCGACGGCGTCGCCCTCGATCTGCCTGCCCTGAACATGGCCGCCGGCGCCGACGGCCTGATCGGCCTCAACATCAAGATCAAGGATCCGATCTGGCCGGGCCGCGACATGATCGATGTCTCTGTCTCGGTTCGTCCCGGTGAGCCTCGCACGCTTTGGCTCGACCTGCGCGACCGCATCTTGACCGACGACAGCCTGATGATCTCGATCGCGTCCAGCGCGTCAAAATTCGGCGCCAAGGATCTAGCCGGGCTTGGCGTTCGGCTGGTGTTCAAGGATCGCGACGCCGCCAAGATCGAGCATGTGGCCGACCGCTTCACCCAGGTCAAAGACAACTGGGCCTTCCTGGTCGAGGCGCGGCCGGCGACCGTTCGCGCCGACCTCTATCGCCGGCTCTATACGGACATCTCAGACCTGCTGCGGGTCGATCCGGACCACGAGCAGGGCCGGCTCTACTGGCAGGAGATCAGCTACGCTGAGCAGGACTGGCCGGCTTTTGATCAGCCTCAGGCGCCCGACGGGGTTCCCCTTTGGGCCTTCAGGCAACTGGAGGATCTCAAACGCGTCGGACAGTTCGTCGACTGGTGGATCGATGAGCGGCAAGTCGCTTACGGCGACTTTGGCGGGGGGCTGTCGGACGACACCGACATGGTGGCGCAATGGCCGGGTCTGGCTTTGATGGGCTACAAGCCTGACAAGTTGCGCGCGTCGCTGAACGCCTTGGCGGACGCGGTCTACAAGAACGACATGATCACCGGCGGCCTTGGGACCATCGCCACCGACGAGCTGCACGCGTACGAAGAAGGCCTCAACTCCGACGCCGCCGCCCTCTACCTGAACTGGGGAGATCCCGTACGCGTCGAGCGCCTGATGGACACCAGCCGCGCCCTGCGCTCGATCGTCACCCGCAACGGGGCCGGACACCTGCACTTCAACAGCAACTGGTATGGCGGCCAGAAGGTCTGGCGCGACGGTCCATGGGGCTGGCAAAAGCAATATTCCTTCACCGTCATGCACGCGCCGATCCTCATGGGGATCTACAACGCCAACCCGCAGGCCCGCGATCTTGTCACCGGAGCCGTCGACGGCGTCCTGGCGCACGGCAAGCAGGACGCCGCGGGCGTCTGGTCGTTCCCCAACGAGATCAACTGGTCCACCGACGCCGAACGGGTGGGCGACACCGGCGGCATGCCGGTGATCATGCATGCGGCCTGGGCCGCTTATCGGTGGACCGGCGATGAGAAGTATCTGCGCCCGATCCTGGCGCGCGCCGACAAGGCCGGGCCCGGCTCCATCGCTGACCTGAACGAGAACCTGATCGACGCGCTGGGCCGGCGGGCCGATTGGGGAAAAGCGCTCGCCGCCAGGGCGAGGCCAGGCGACGCCTTCAGCCAGTACGCCGCATGGCTGACGAGCGGCGACAAGCGCTGGCTCGAGGCGCTGCATGGCGAGGCGATCCAGGACAAGTCTCAGCGCATGTATATGCGCACGCAGGGCCATTGGTGGACGGACCGGGTTGAACAGCCCAGCGAGATCCTGCAACGCGAACGCCTGGGCGGCGTGGCCCTGAAGCGAAACTGGCTCTATCCCGGCAATACCGTCAGCTGGCGGTTCGGTCAGGAGGACGGCGCCGTGAAGGTCGCACTCTTGGTGACCCAGGCCTCGCCGCAGAAGTTCAAGGTGGTGGCCTACAACACCAGCGACCAGCCCCAGAGCGCTGACATGACAGCTTGGGGGGTGGCGGCCGGCCGATGGCGCCTGTCGACGGGCCTCGACGCCGACGGCGACGATCGTGCTGACGCGCCCATATCCCGCCAGGTTGAGTTGGAGCGGGCCGCGTCCATCGCGCTCACCTTTGCGCCAAAGGCCGCAACTGTGCTGGAGTTCGAACTCGCCGAGCCGACGACGCCTCCGGAGACGCGCGCCGACCTTGGCATTGGTCAGGGCGATGTGCGGATCTCAGGCGGGAGGGTCTCCTTCACCGTTCACAGCCTTGGAGCCCAGCCCGCGGCTGGCGGCGTCGCCACCCTCGTCAGCGCCTCCGGCGCGGTCCTGGGCCAGGCTCAGATCCCCACCCTGGATGCGCCGCTCGATCTGCGCCCGCGCATTTGGAGCGGCGTCATCAAGACGCGCAACGGCGCTTCGTTGAAGGGCGCGCGCCTGTCCGTCACTCTGCCCCAGGCCGAAACGACCAAGCTCAACAACGAGGTCATCTTGCCATGAGCCGCAGCGTCCGCATCTCCCGGACGATTGTCCGAAACGGCTTCCTCGCGCTTTGCCTGGGGGTCGCCTTGGCTTTGGGCTGGCACGGAGCCGGGCATGCCGCCGAGCGGCCCAATATCGTGATGATCGTCTCGGACGATCACGGGCGCGACGACATCGGCGCCTATGGGGCCAAGGTGGTCAAAACACCCAACATCGACGCCTTGGCGCGTGATGGCCTGCGCTTCACCAACGCCTTCGCCACGACGTCCAGCTGTAGTCCCAGCCGCGCCACCCTCCTGACCGGCCGGATGAACCACAATACCGGCATGTATGGACTGGAGCACGAAGAGAGCCACTTCTCCACGTTCAACGACGTGGAGAGCCTGCCTGTGCTGCTCAAAAAGGCGGGGTATCGCACCGCCCGCATCGGAAAGTTTCACGTGGCGCCCAAGAGCGTGTTCGCCTTTGACGAGGTCCTCTCCGAAGGCTTGGCCAACCAAAGCGCATCGCTTGCCCGAAGCCCCGTGGAGATGGCGCAAAAGACCCAAGGCTTTGTCGCCAAGGACGAGCCGTTCTTCCTCTACTTCGCCACGGACGACCCCCATCGGGCCTTTCCGTTCGACATCGGCGACAGACCCAACAGCTTTGGCAATCGCGCCGATGGCTTTCCTGGGATCCGTGAGGTCACCTATCGGCCCCAGGACGTCGTCGTGCCGCCGTTCTTGCCCGACACACAGGCGGTGAGGGCCGAGCTTGCTCAGTACTATCAATCGATCAGCCGCCTGGATCAGGGCGTCGGACAGCTCGTGGCCATGCTCAAGGCCGCCGGCAAGTACGACAA
This sequence comes from Caulobacter sp. 73W, assembly GCF_041021955.1. Lineage (GTDB taxonomy): Bacteria > Pseudomonadota > Alphaproteobacteria > Caulobacterales > Caulobacteraceae > Caulobacter. The sequence continues at coordinate 1,613,368 of NZ_CP158375.1, read as the reverse complement.
CACCGTCATCCTTTATCTGACCGACAACGGGGTCGCCTTCCCCGGCGCCAAGACGACGCTCTATGACGCCGGCATCCGCGTTCCCCTGATCATGCGCCTGCCGGGGGGCGTGATCGCGGGCAGGTCACCGACGCCATGGTCTCGCTATCGGACATTACGCCGACGCTTCTTGAGATGGCCTCCGCCCCAAAGCCGACCGAAACGCTCGATGGCAGGAGCTTCGCCGACGTGCTGGCCAACCCTGAGGCCAAGGGTTGGGACGAGGTTGTGGGCACCCATACCTTCCACGAAGTGCAGATGTACTATCCCACCAGGATGGTGCGCACCCGTCGCTTCAAGCTGCTCTACAACATTGCTCATGAGCTGACCTTCCCGTTCGCAGAAGACCTGCTCTACGCATCGAGCTGGGATCGATCGGCCGAGCCCAGCGCGCGTTTTGGTCGGCGCTCGGTAGAGGCGCTAATGCACCGACCGAAGTTCGAGCTCTACGATCTGCAAGCCGATCCGAACGAGGTGAGCAACCTCGCCGACGACCCGGCCTACGCGCAGGTCAAGGCGCAGCTGATCGACAAGGTCAAGGCCTTCCAGACCCGCACGCGCGATCCTTGGCTGCGCAAATGGGACTTTCAGTAGGGCGTCTTCCATGGGTCTTTTGTCCGCCCTTGCTCAGCCCAAGCGCCGCGACGGCATGCGCTGGATCGCCGGCGGTCGCTTCGCCATGGGATCAGCGGACGGCTACGATGACGAGGGCCCTGTACGCGACGTTCACGTCGAGGGGTTTTGGATCGACGAGACCCCGGTCACCAACCGTCAGTTCGCCCAGTTCATCGACGAGACCAGCTACCAGACCTTCGCCGAGACCGCGCCGGATCCACGCGATTATCCGGGCATGACGCCCGGCGTCTATGGCGCGGGCTCGCTTGTCTTCACGCCGCCGTCCCATCCGGTCCCGCTCGATGATCCCACCCGATGGTGGTCCTTCGTCGAGGGCGCCTCATGGCGACGGCCGTTGGGGCCGCGGAGCGATCTTGACGGGCTTGGTGATCACCCTGTCGTTCACGTGACCCCGCGTGACGCCGAGGCCTATGCGCGCTGGGCCGGCAAGCGCCTGGCCACCGAAGCCGAATGGGAGTTCGCCGCCCGAGGCGGGCTTGACGGCCGCCGCTACGCCTGGGGCGATGAGGTTCAGCCTGGCGGCGTTGCGCGGGCCAATATCTGGGTCGGCAACTTTCCCTGGCTCAACGAGGCGCCGCCCGGACACCGGCGCACCAGCGCTGTGGGGGCCTATCCCAAGAACGGTTACGGCCTCTACGATATGATCGGCAATGTCTGGGAGTGGACCGCCGACCCCTATGAGGCGCCCCTGCAGCCTCGGGGCTGTTGCGGCGGCCACCGCTCATCTGACGGCCGCCGCGGTCCAAGTATGGAGGCAAGCGGCGCATCAGGCGTCGGCCTGCGGGTCGCCAAGGGCGGCTCGCATCTTTGCGCGCCCAACTGGTGTGAGCGCTATCGCCCCGCCGCCCGCTGGGGCCAACCCATCGACACTTCAACATCTCACATGGGCTTTCGCTGCGCGCGCAGCCCAGCAAAGGGCTGACCCATGACACTGCGCTTCAGGCGGCCATCGGCCGCGTTGCTCGCTGGCGCCCTTGTGGGAGCACTGTCAGTGCTTTGCGCTGGCGGATCACAGGCGGCGGAGGCGGCGCGCTCCCCGTTTGGGCAAACCCGCGATGGACGCGCCGTCGAGGCCGTCACTCTCAGTGCGGCCGGCGGCATGCGCGCGACGATCATCACCTACGGTGCGACCTTGCAGGCTTTGATCGTGCCGGATCCCGCCGGCCGTCCCGCCGACGTCGTCCTGGGTTACAAGGATGTCGCCGCCTACGAGACCGCCGCCAACTACTTTGGAGCTTCGGTCGGACGATACGCCAACCGCATCGCCGACGGCGCTTTCGCCCTTGATGGCCGCACCTATCAACTTGCCCGCAACGACAATGGCGTCGCAAGCCTCCACGGAGGCGCTCGCGGCTTCGACAAGACGGTCTGGGAGATCTCGAAAGTGGAGACGGGCGCCACGGCCGCCGTGGAACTCACCCTGGTCAGTCCCGATGGCGACGAAGGCTATCCAGGGCGCTTAAGCGTCACCGCGCGCTATGCGCTCGATGACGCCAACCAACTGACCATCGAATACCGGGCCGTCACCGACAAGCCGACCGTCGTGAACATCGTCAGTCACGCGCTCTTCAACATGGCGGGGGAGGGCTCCGGAAGCGCGCTTGGAGACACCCTCCAGATCGACGCCGATCGATATCTGCCGGTGGACACGCGCTTGATCCCTACCGGCGAGAAGCGATCCGTGCGCGGCGGCGTCTTCGACTTTCAAACGCCGATCCCCTTGGGTGCGCGGATCCGCGACGCGCGCGAGCCTCAGCTTGTGGTCGGTCGGGGGTATGACCACTGCTTCATCCTCTCGTCCACCGACGACAATCTCGGACGAGCCGCGCGCCTGAGCGACCCTTCATCTGGACGCACCCTTGAGTTCTGGACCGATCAGCCAGGCCTCCAACTCTACTCTGGTAATTTCATCGACGGGACGTCTGCCGGCAAATCAGGCTCGATCTATCGGCAGGGCGACGGGATCGCCCTCGAGACGCAAAGGCTCCCCGATGCGCCAAACCAAGCAAATCTGGGCGCGGCCGCATTGCGTCCCGGCGACGTCTACCGATCCACGCTGGTTCTGAAGACGCCCTGAGGCTTGCAAGGGCTTCGCCTGCATGCTCTGGGACTGGAGCGCCCGCTCTCGCCGCGGGAGCAAACATCGGCGACTTTCGTCGGAGCGCTAGTCGTCGTCTTCGAACGTGCGGCGTTCATGGGCGTGCCAAAGCCTCAGGACGTATATTGCGGCGTCTGTGATCTCGTACCGCAGCTCATAGTCCCCCACTCGCAGCCGACGCACTTCCCTGGGAGCATAAGCCTCCAGCTTCTCACCAAGCCTTGGGAACTCCACCAATCGGCCTGGCGCCCCCGTCAGCTCCTGCACGACACGTGCAGCGGCTGGAGGCGAGACTGGACGAAGGTGTTCGTGCAGTCGCGTCAAGTCCGCGACCGCATTATGGGTCCAGCTGATCTTCATTTCGCGGGCGGTGGGAGCGGCTTGTCCGTCTGAAGACTCGCAGCCCAAGCTGAAACGGCATCTTGCTCGATCAGGCGGCCCGCATCGACATCCGCTAAGGCCAACAGCGTCATGCGATGACGCTCGTCCTCAAGATCGACCCACGCGGCCAGCGCCTGCTTGACGACCCATCCTCGTGATCGGTCAAGACGTGCGGCGGCCAGCTCGACCTTCTGCGCCAGATCCAGCGGGAGGTGAGCAGTCAGCACCTTGGTATGAGCAGGCATTTTGCACTCCTAATCGCTTTGATTAAAATATAATCGAGCCATACGTACAAGAGCGGACACCGCGGTGCTGAAGGGCAAGGCCGTGAACGTCGCCGGCGTCGCCCGCTTGAACGCGCTCTAGACAATCTAGTCTTCCGAAAGGGTCTCCGCCGCCGTGAGGCGACGGCTCCTTTGGTGAAAGCAGGCGCCCGTCCCCGGCGCCTGCTTTTTCATTTCGGGCTGCTGGCGGCTTTCTCGATGGATCGAAAAACTGTCACCCAATCCAAGTATGAAACGTTTCACGTGATCCATTCCGTGCCGCCAGGGGTGCGAAGTAGGGGGCTTTTGAGTGATGAAGACGTCTATCTGGCTTGTTTCCTCCGCGGCCTGTGCGCTGCTCTGCGCCGCGCAGGCCGTGGCGCACGAGGCGCCGGCCGAAACCCTCGATGAGGTCGTGGTCACCGCCGAACGCTTCGGCTCCGGCCTGACCCGCGCGGTGTTCACACTGGGCGCCGAGGACATCCAGGCCCGTCCGTTGGGCGCGGAGATCACCCAGGCCCTGGTCAAGGTGCCGGGTGTCCAGGTCTCCGCCGGCGATGCGCGCGGCGGCAGCTTCTCGTTCGAGATCTACATGCGCGGCCTGACCGACGAGCAGATCGGCCTGACCTTGGACGGCGTTCCCACCGGCGACTCCCGCTTCAACGGCGGCTCGCCGCCGCAGCGCTTCATCGAGTCCAGCAACGTCTCGCGGATCACCGTCTCCCAGAGCGCTGGCGACATCGGCGCGCCGTCGCGCTTCGCCCTGGGCGGCTTCATCGACTTCGTCACCGACGCGCCGCGTCCGGACTTCGGCGCCACGGTCGAGGCGGGGGCGGGCTCTTTCGACTTCCGCCGCATCTACGGCCGCGTCGACAGCGGCGAGATCGTGCCGGGTCTTGCGGGCTACTTCACCTATTCGCACCAGGAGAACGACGTCTGGGCGGGTCGTCGCAGCCGCGGTTCGGAGCGTGAACACTACGAGCTGAAGGTGGTGAAGGACTTCGCCAACGGCTCGTTCCTGAAGGCCCGCGTCTCCTACAACGACCAGACCGACAATGACTTCAACATCGTCACAAAGGGCGAGTTCGAAGCCGACCCGAAGAGCGACCGCGCCCTCGACGTCATCACCGGCATCCCGGCGCGCGACATCGATTTCGGCGGCGCCCTGGGCGGCTCGCGCAAGGACTGGATGGCCTATCTGAACGGCCGTCTGCAGATGTCCGACGACATCAGCCTGGATCTGAACCCGTACTACCAGACCCTGGACGGGGAATCCTTCCGCTACCAAGACCGCCAGCGCGTCCTGACCGGCGGCGATCCGCGCGCGGTGAGCAGCTACAACGCCAACGGCGGGGCCGTGCGTCCGACCCTGACCACCATCCGCAACAGCAATGTGGTGGGCGGTCCGGCCGACATGCGCGTCACACCGCGCGAGCGGGAGCGTTACGGCCTGACCAGTGAACTGAAGATCAAGAACCTGTTCGGCCGCGGCCACGACCTGCGCGTCGGCGCTTGGTGGGAAGGCGGCGACTCCACCGAGCGCCGCAACTTCTATCCGATCCTCAACTCCGCCCAGTCGACGGCCTATAACCGCTCGCGCCTGAACTATGTGGAGTACGAGCGGACGGCCTCGGTCGAGACCCTGATGCTCTACGCTCAGGACCAGTTGCGCCTGCTGGATGACCGCCTGAAGATCGACCTGGGCGTCACCTGGTACGACGTCACCTATGACGCCAGGTCGCCGCTGGAATATCGGACCAACGTCAAGTTCTCGCAGTCCTCGGACGTGAATCCGAAGCTAGGCGCGACCTACCAGCTGACCCAGGAGCTGGAGCTGTTCGGCGGCTACGCCAAGAACTTCGCCGGCATCCCCGAGGACGCCTTCCTTGGCTCGACAGCTGTGATCAATCCGGGCGATCTCGATCCGGTGCAGACCGAGAACCTCGACGCCGGCCTGCGCTACGTGAAGCCGAACATGGCCTTCTCGATCCAGGCCTACAATGTCGAGCTGAAGAACAATGTCGGCATCGTCCCACGCGATCCGACCGAGGCCCTCGACCCGCAGGAAGTGGTGCGCGGCAACGTCGCCACCAAGGCCGCCAACATCGCCGGCGTCCGCACGCGGGGCGTGGAGCTGACCGGCTTCTACGACTTCGGCATGGTCGATCTCTATGGCTCCTGGACCAAGCAGGACGCCGAGCATGACGAACCGGCGCGCGGCAGCGCTCAGCGCCTGGCCCTGGCTTCGGTGGGGGTGATCGGCGGGGCTGCGGTGCGCGACATCCCCGAGACCAGCTTCTACGGCCAGGTGGGCGTCGAGCCGGTGGAGGGCCTTCGTCTGGAGGCCAGCGTCCGCCATGTGGGTGAGCGGGTCGGCGGTCACATCATCGCTCCGACCACCTTCCAGGAGGTCGGCGTCGAGAAGATCGACGGCTACACCCTGACCGGCCTGTCGGCGACCTACGACCTGAAGCGCGCCGGCGTCCCCGATCTGCGCTTCCAGTTCAACGTCGATAACCTGTTCGACGAGCGCTACATCGGCGCGGTCAGCAGCTCGACCGCCACCCAGCCGGAGTTCGGCCTGTCCAGCGGGCCATCGGTCCGCACCCTAGACCGCTACTTCGTCGGCGCGCCGCGCACCTACACCTTGTCCGTGCGGGCTCGTTTCTGACCCACGCAAGGGCGCCGCGCCGGAGATCCCCGTCCGGTGCGGCGCCCGCTTGACGCTGGCGTCGCCAAGGCTCAGTCCAGGGGCGCCTCAGGGACCGTTCATGGCTGAATCCGAGTTTCCGCAATCCCGACGCGCCACCCTCAAGGACGTGGCCAAGGCGGCCGGCGTGTCTTTGGCCAGCGCCTCCTACGCCATCAATGGCGCGGGCTCGGTGGGTGAGGCGACCCGCGCCCATATCCTGAAGGTGGCCTCCGAGCTGGGCTATCGCCCCAACCAGAGCGCCAAGGCCATGAAGACCGGGCGCACGGGCGCCATCGGCCTGATCGTGCCCGACCTGACCAACCCCTTCTTCCCGAACCTGGCGCAGGTGGTCATCCAGGCGGCGCGCACCCATGGCTACAGTGTCTTCCTGACCGACACCGAAGGCTCGCCCGAGGCGGAGCAGAACGCAGCCGGCCTTCTGGTCCAGCACGGCGTGGACGGCGTGATCTGGTTCCCCATCGACGACACCGGAGCGGTGTCCAAGATCATCGACGGGGTGCCGGCCGTGGTGCTGGACCGCAACCTGCCGGGCTATGACGTGATTCAGGCCGATTACGAGCAGGGCGGTCGTCTGGCGGCGGAGCATCTGATCGCCGCCGGACATCGCCGCATCGGCGTCATTTCCGGACCGCACGCCGCCTCCAGCGCCCGCCAGCGCGCCGAGGCGGCCATCGCCGTGGTGGAAGAGAAGGCGCAGCTGGCCTGGCACGTCCACAACGCCTTTTCCGTCGATCTCGAGCCGCCGGTGAGGGAGGCGCTGGAGCGGCGGGAGGCCACCGCCGTCATCGCCGGGGCCGACCTGATCGCCATCGGCGCTCTGCGCCACATCCGGGCCATCGGTCAGTCCTCGCCTGACGACGTTTCCGTGGTGGGTTTCGACGACATCCCCTGGGCCCAATTGCACACGCCATCCCTGACAACCATCGACATGCCGGTGGAGGAGATGGCCGCGGCGGCGGTGGAGACCCTGATCCGCCGCATGGGCGCCAAGGGCGAGCCGCCCAGCCGTCAGGTGTTCGGCGTGCGGTTGGTGGCGCGCCAATCCGTGCGGGTCCTGAAGTGATCCGTCATGCGCTCCTTGGCGGCCTCGCCGCCCTGGCGACCGCCGCCGCGGCTCTTGCCGCGCCCTTGTCGCCGGGTGATCTGCGGCTTATCGGGGCGCTGGAGATTCCGAAGACGCTTGTAGTCGACGGCGCGCCGTTCGGCGGGATTTCCGGCATCGACTACGACCCGAAGATGGACGAGTGGCTGATGATCTCGGACGACAAATCCGATCTGGCTCCGGCCCGCTTCTATGTCGGTCGCATGGAGTTCGACGCCAAGACGATGAGCGGCCTTCATGTTGAGCGCGTCGTCTCGCTTCGCCGAGAAGATGGATCGACCTATCCTCCCCCTCGCGAGCCGTCGGGCGAGCGCGCCGACGCCGAGTCCATCCGCATCGACCCGGTCGATGGCAGCCTGCTGTGGTCCACCGAGGGTGATCCGCAGCGCAGCTTCGATCCGGCGATCCGGCGCATGGATCGCCAAGGCAACGCGCTGGGCGCTGTCGCCTTGCCGGACATGTTCAGCTTCCGGCGCGGCGCCCGGCCCAACCAGAACTCTCGAAGGCTTGAGCTTCTCTGCTGACGGCCGGACGCTATGGACGGCCATGGAAGGGCCGCTGACCCAGGACGGCCCGGTCAGTACGGTGGCGCAGGCCGGTGTCGTTCGCCTGACCCGGCTCGACAGGCAAGGCCGCATCCAGGCGCAGTACGCCTATCGCCTCGACCCGGTGCAGGCTGCTCCCGCACGTCGTGGCGACAACGGGATCAGCGAAATCCTCACGGTCGATGAGCGCCAACTGCTGATCCTGGAGCGTTCGGGCGTCGAGGATGCGCAGGGGCGTTTCATCTTCCATTGCCGGCTCTACGTCGTGGACGTGAGCGGCGCCCGTGATGTCTCCGGCGAGGAAAGCCTGGCCAATGGCGACGTCCGCCCGCTGACGAAGAGGCTGCTGGTCAATTTCGACCGATTGACCAACGTGCCCGCCGCCAATCTGGAGGCGATGGCCTGGGGGCCCAAGATCGACGGGGGCCGCAGTCTCGTGCTCATGGCCGATGATAATTTCGACCCTACGCAGAAGGGGCAGGTAGTCGTGTTCACGATCGCGGCGCGGCCGTAGAAGCGAGTTTGTTTCGCCTGCAATCCTGCCGGGTTGCTTTCTAAAAGCGTCACACCCGCCTGCTATGCGCCCGTCCCGACTTTTCGGAGGCGGGCGTGTCGCAGGACGGCATCATGGCGGCGGGATACAGGGACGCGTTGCTGCGTCTCATCCGCCGTCGTGTTCGAGACGCGGCCCTCAGCGAGGACATCGCGCAGGACGCCTATGTCCGCTACCTGGGCCGCGAAGGTCCGCCCGCCCAGGAAGGCTGGGCGTTGATCCGCACCATCGCCCTCAATCTGATCCGCGATCATTTCCGGGCCGGCGCCAGACGATCGTTCGAGCCCATCGACGAGGAGCACCCTGCCGATGGACACACGCCGGAGAGCGCGGTGATGTTGCGCGAGCGCGTCGAATGGTTCAGCCGCGCGGTGGAGGCCATGCCGCCCTTGCAGCGCGAAGTTTTCATCCGTCGCCGGCTTCACGGGCAGAGCGCCAGAGAGGCCGCCGCCGAGCTCGGCATTACGCCCGCCGCCGTCGACGCCCATGCGGCGCGTGCGCTGGTCGCCCTGCAAAAGGGGCGCGGGCGCTCCGGGTGGGGAGGCCGATGATGGGCTTCCTCCAAAAGCTCGCTCGCAACCGCCGGGACCGTGAAGCCGCGCTTTGGCTGGCGTCCCGCAAGGGCGGCGAACCGACGGGCGACTTCGAAGCCTGGATGGCCGATCCGGCCAATCGCGGCCGCTACGACCACCTGGAATCCACCTGGGAGGACGAGGCTCTGACCCTGGCCCTGCGCCGCGTGGAACATCGCGCCAAACGCAACCGCCGCGCCGCGCCGCTCTCCTGGCTCCCCGTGCCGGCGGGGGCGGCGGCCATGGCCGCGCTGGCCTTCTTCGCCGGTCCGCAGGTCGAGCTTTGGACCGCCGAGGTTCAGGAAAAGACCACCCTGCCGGGGCAGACGGCGCACCTCGACCTGGCCGACGGCTCGCGCATCGACATGGCCGGGGGCAGCCAGGTCCGTGTCCGCATGACGGGCCGTCGCCGTCAGGTGGAGCTGCTGCATGGTCAGGCGTTCTTCACGGTCAGCCCCGGCGTCGACCGCCCGTTCCAGGTGATCACCCACGACAGTCGCGTCGTCGTTGTCGGCACCCGTTTCGACGTCGCCGCCCTCAGCGGCGGCACGGAGCTGGCGGTGGAAGAGGGCCGTGTGCGTTTCGGCGGGCGCGGTATGTTCGACAGCAACCGCCTCGTCGAAGGCGGGCAGGGGTCTCGTGTCGCGCATGGCGAGACGGCAGCTCCAGCCAGCCTCGAACAGAAGCCGGCCGGCGGCTGGCGCAGCGGCTGGATCGAGGCGCAGGACACCCCCTTGGCCGAGGTGGTCGAGACCCTGAACCTGTGGTCTCCGCGCAAGGTGGCCCTGGCCGATCCGGCGCTCGGCGACCTGACGGTGACGGGGCGCTTCCGGGTCACGCGGCCGGAACGGACGCTCGAGAACATCGCCCGCCTTCATGGCCTGCAACTGCGGCGCAGGGCCGACACGCTGCTCCTCGAGCGTCATGCAACTGTCGGAAAAAATTCGTGAAAACTTGTCGTCAGATTTTCCCCTGACGCTCGTCCTTCCCCACGAGCAGGCACGACCTGCCCCATCGGGGGATCATCATGAAATCGCTTCTTTTCGGCGCTTCGACCGTTGTCATGGCTGTCGCGTCTCCGGCCTACGCACAGTCCGAGCGCGTCACCTTCCAGATTCCGGCGGGGGACCTTTCGGCGGCCCTCAACAGCTTCTCGCGCGCCACCGGCATCGAGGTGGTGGGCGGCTCGCATCTGCGCGGCAAGCGCACCGCCGGCATCTCCGGCGCCATGCCCGCCCATGAGGGCCTGCGCCGCCTGCTGGTCGGCGCCGGCCTGACCTTCGAGATGCGGGACGGAGCGGTGGTGATCCTGCCGATGACGGCGCCGAGCGTCGTGAAGACGTCCGCGCCGGCGACCGACATGGAAATCGACAGCCTGGTCATCACCGGCCAGCGCCGCGCCCAGGCCGAGGCCGTCTCGATCAAGCGCCATGCCGAGGGCGTGGTGGACGCCATCAGCGCCGACGACATGCAGCGCCTGCCCGACCTGACCGTGATCAACGCCCTGCGCCGCGTGCCGGGCGTCTCGGTCCTGCCGGTCAGCGACAACGAACACCCGCGCGACGAGGCGATCAGCCCGGTCCTGCGCGGCCTGAACCAGGCCTATAACAACGTCACCATCAACGGCCTGCCGGTCGCCTCGGTCGGGGTGCCGCTGTCGGGATCGGGCTCGGCCGGGCGGGGCGTTCGTCTCGACATCCTGCCGACCTCGTTCGTCAGCGACATCGTCGTCAACAAGACCTTCAGCGCCGATCTGGATCCCAACGCCGTGGGCGGGGCCATCGACCTGCGCACCCGCAGCGCCTTCGACGCCAAGGGCCGGTCCTTCGCCCTGGAAGTCGGCGGCGCCCACACCAGCGACAAGGGCACGCCCCAGCCGCAGTCGGACTTCGGTTTTCGCAGCACCGCCACCGGCTCGTTCACCTTCGGCGATGAGCCCCAGTTCGGCGTCGTCGTCTCGGCCACCTACCAGAAGGTCGAGAGCAGCACCGACGCCCACATGACGTCGGACAGCACCTTCTACAACGTCTACACCAACGCCGGCGTGCGGGTGACTGACGGCTCGCTCGGCAACGGCCGGCTCGTCGCCCAGCAGGACAAGTACTGGTACAATCAGAACAACCGCGAGCGCTGGAGCGTGACCGGCAAGTTCGAGGCCCGCTTCAGCGACAATCTCGACATGTCGACCATGTTCGGCCGCTACGTGTTCAGCGACGCCTATCGCCGCAACGAGATCCTGCTTAACGGCCGCAACGCCAACGTCATCGCCCAGACCGACACCAGCGGCCGCTACAGCGCCGCCTCGCTGGAGGTCGGCTATCGCGACGGCGAGACCAAGAGCGTCACCGACATCGCCCAGTTCTCCGCCGACTGGCGGCCCGACGACCACGGCGTCCTGTCGCTGCGCGCCAGCGCCTCGCGGGCGAAATCCAGCGAACCGCACGCGATGGTCAAGTACTCGGCCGGTGCGGACACCTTCGGGGTGGTCGGCGGGCTGAAGGAACTGGCCTTCACCTACAACTCCACGCCGTTCCACTTCAGCTTCAACCTGGACAATCCGGGGGTCTATCGGAACCTGGCCCTGTATCGCGCCGACTACTGGCGCACCAACGCCCGCGACATCGAGGCCGAGGTCGAGGGCGTGCGCATCGACTACCGCCGCAACTTCGAGTTCAACGACCTGGGCTTCGGCTGGGCGGTCGGCGGTCAGGCCTTGCGCAACACCATGGCCTATGACTTCGAGCGCGCGCAGTACAAGCCGAACGGCCGCGACTTCAACCTCACCGAGGTCGGCCAGATCAGCAACGTGCGCCTGCCGTACCACCAGCAGGGCCACAACCTGATCACCATCGATCCGAGCATCGCCTGGAAGGTGTTCAACACCCAGCGGGGCAGCATCGTCGAGGGCGACAGCCTGGGCTCCAACAACCAGGACGACTTCGAGCACGAAGAGAAGAACTACGGCGCCTACGCCATGGTCCGGTACGCCACGGCGCGCGCCAGCTTCAGCGCCGGCCTGCGCTACGACCAGACGGACCTGGACACCACCAGCCGCATCCGCGTCGCCAACGCCTGGCGGCCGTTCAACACCGGCTCCAAATACGACAAGCTGCTGCCGTTCGTGCAGGGCGCCTATGACGTCAACGACGACCTGCGTCTGCGCGCCGCCGTCAGCCAGACCCTGGGCCGTCCCAGCTACGAGGCCTACGCCGCCCGCGCCTCGATCAACTTCGAGCGGCCGGCCGACGAGGGCAATCCCAACGCACTCAACGTCTCGGTCAGCCTGGGCAATCCGGAAATCCAGCCGCGCATGTCCACCAACTACGACCTGTCGCTGGAATGGTATCCGCCCAACGACCGCGGCGGCATCGTGGCGGCCGGCCTGTTCTACAAGGACATCAAGGACGAGATCTACGACGGCGTCTCCCAGGGCTACACCTTCCAGGGCGTGACCTATGTGAACGCCAACGTGGTCCAGCCCAAGAACGCCGCCGGCGCCCGCGCCGCGGGGATCGAGACCCAGGCCAGCTTCAACTCGCTGGAGTTCATCCACCCCTGGCTCCACGACTTCGGCGTCTCGGGCAACTTCTCGATCCTGGACGGCAAGCTGGAGCTTCCCCTGCGCACCGGCACGCGTGAGATCGGCGGCCTGGTCGGCCAGCCGAAGAAGATCGCCAACGCCTCGGCCTTCTGGGCGCGCGGTCCGTTCGAGGTGCGCGCCGCCTGGAACTGGACGGACCAGGCCCTGCGGGCGGTGACGCCGGACATCGCCTGGCAGGACGTCTACTGGGACGAACGTCATCAGTTCGACGTGCAGGCGCGCTACGTGATCGCCCCGAACCTGACCCTCGTCGCCGAGGTCAGCAACCTGACCCGCAGCCGCCTCACCAGCGTCACTGGCCCGAACCGCGACATGCTCAAGGACAGCTATAGCACCCCGCGGGTGGCATGGCTGAGCCTGACCTGGACGCCGGGCCTCTAAGAAGGATCACGACCATGATGCTCGCAAAGCTCTTCGGCGCTTCGGTCTCCGCTCTCGCCCTGTTCGCCGCGGTGTCGGCCTTCGCTTCATCCCCGGGCCAAGGACGCACCAAGGACCTCGAACGGCGCCTGGCCGGCCCCGACGGCGAGGTCATGGTCGTGGCCCACCGCGGCTGTTGGCGCGGTGTGTCCGAGAACACCCTGGACGCGGTCAGCGCCTGCATCGCGTTCGGGGTGGACATGGTCGAGCTGGACGTGCGGCGCGCCGCCGACGGCGCCCTGGTCCTGATCCATGACGAGACCCTGGACCGCACCACCAACGGCCAGGGTCCGGTCTCGGCCCATACCCTGCCGCAACTGCGGGCCCTGAAGGTGAAGACGGAGAAGGGCGGCCCCGCAGCCGCCCTGACCGAGCGCCGCATCCCGACCTATGCCGAGGCGCTGGACCTGGCCAAGGGCCGCATACTCATCAATGTCGACGCCAAGGCCGACGTCTATGAAGAGGCCTACAAAATGGCCGTCGAGCGCGGCATGGGCGACCAGGTCCTGCTGAAGTCCGGCGCCGCGGCCGACCAGGTCCTGGCCCAGCCCTGGTTCAGCAAGAAGGTCCGCTACAACCCCAACATCCGCCCTGACCGCCTGGGCGCCGATCCGCTGGCGGTGATCGACACCTACAAGGGCCTTGAGCCGGTCGGCTATGAGATCAACGTCAAGTCGATCCCGGCCGCCAAGCCCCTGGCCGACCACCTGCACAAGAGCTGCGCCCGCCTGTGGGTCAACAGCCTGAACACCGCCGAGGCGGCCTTCGACGACCAGGCCCTGGTCGATCCCGCCGCCGTCTGGGGGGCGATGATCGAGGCGGGCGTCGGCGCGATCCAGACCGACAATCCCCTGGCGCTCAAGGCCTGGCTTGCGGCCCATGAGCCGAAGCTGATGTCCTGTCGGCCAAAGTCACCCCGCGATCGGTGACGAGGCTCGGGCGCTCAAGGCCTCCGACAGGCTGAGGACCCGGTCGCATTCGTCACGATTGTCGGTGACGACGATCCGGTACCGCGCGCCCCCGGGAGCGACGCGCACGACCACATGGCCCCGCCGAGAGGCCAGCCGGTTGGTCAGCCACGAATGCGCCCATTCGTTGGCCTGGGTCAGGCCGGTGGCGAAAACATCGCGGACTTCGGGATAGAGGCGGCGGCTTAGCATCCGCTCCAGGGCGTCGGTGCTCGGATGGGCGGTGTGCCAGCCCTGGATGATCCAGGCGCGGGGCTTCAGCGCACGCACCACGCCGGCGCCGGTGGCGTCGAACATGCCGTGGTGTGCGGCCACCGCGACCTCCACCGGCCCGGCGGCCCGGGCGGCGGGCGTCTCCACGTCGCGCCAGGGCAGGGCCCCGTCATAGTCGTGACTGGTCAGGTCGCCGGCCGCGAAATAACTGAACGCGCCATAGCGGATACGCACCGCGCAAGAGCAGGCGTTCTCGTCGGGGAAATCCTCGGGCGGCAGGGTGTCCAGAGGCGGGAACAGGCTGCGGGCGTCGTCGCCCTGGCCGGTCCACACCTCGCCGTTGGCGGCCAGATTGCGGATCTCGAAGTCAGGAAAACGCGCGGGATCGCGTCGGAGGGGGAACTGGTCCGCCGTCCCCACGCGGAAGCGCTCGACCCGGCCCTTGGCGGCGGCGCGCTCGGCGATGAAGGCCTGATAGTTGCGGGCGAAGGGCGCGTCCCACGGCCTGGGATAGGCGTAGTCGGGATAGCCGCGATCCACCACCAGGCCGATGGGCAGCTGGTCGGCCACGTCGCTGACGCCGGTCAGCCTGTAGGCGCCGCTCTTCGACGCCGGCGTCTCGGGACTGAGGTCGCCCAGATGGTCAGGGTGGATGTGGCTGACCAGCAGCGCGTCGATCCTGGCCGCGCCGGTGGGCGAGAGGTGGCGACGAGCATAGCGGGCGATCCACTCGCCCGGTCGCCGCGTGCCGTCGGGCGCGGCCTCCATCGCCGCCGGGGCCGGGGTGCTGGAGGCGCCCGCGTCGATCAGCAGACTGGTCCCGTCCGGCCCGATCACCAAGGCCGCGTCGCCGCGCCCCGTGGCGATGTGGTGGATATCGAGCTGGCCGGGCCGCCAGGGCGCCAGCGGTCGGCCGACGACGTCGCCGTCGTCAGCCGCCGCTGCGCCGCCGCCCAGTCCCAAGGCCGCGCCGCCCAGCAGCAGGGCGCGCCGGTCGAACACGGCCGCCATCGGCCTAGAACCGCGCCGAGAGCATCACGCCCCAGGTGCGTGGCTCGCCCAGATATTCAGCCAGCACGCCCTGGGTGGACGGGGTCAGCAGGAAGTCCTCGTCGCCCAGGTTCTTGCCCCAGGCGGTGACCGCCCAGCGGCCGTCGCGGGTCTCGTAGCCGATCGACAGGTTGGTCAGGGCGTAGGCCTCGATGTGCAGGTTCGGGTCCTTGGTGGCGCCGGTGAAGTAGCTGTCCGTATAGGCCCAGCTGATCGAGCCGGTCAGGTAGCCTGCCTCCCCCAGGGGCGCGCGGATGTCGGCGGCCAGGGAGCCCTTGTTGCGCGGCGACGAGCCCAGGGGGTTGCCGGTGTTCACCGCCCCGCCCGGAATGACGAAGTCGTCGTACACCGTGTCCAGCAGGCCGTAGCTGCCCATCAGGTTCAGCCAGGAGACCGGGCGGTAGGCGATCTCGATTTCCGCGCCCTCGATGGTCGCCTGACCGGCGTTGGTGATGGTCAGGATGCGGGTCAGGTTGTTGAAGAAAAGCTCCTGCTTGTCCTTGTATTCCATGTGGAAGACCGAGGCGTTGATGCGCAGTCGGTCGTCCAGCCATTCGGACTTCACCCCCAGCTCGTAGTTGGTCACCGTCTCGGACGCGAACGGAGTGGTCAGGGCCGCCAGGGCCGCCGCGTCGGTGTTGAAGCCGCCGGCGGTGTAGCCGCGCGTGACGCTGCCATAGACCCGAAGATCGGTGCGCGGCGCCCAGGTCAGCACGGCGCGCGGGGTCAGCTCGCCCCAGTCAGCCTCCAGGTCGCGGGCGGTGAAGCTGCCGGTCGCAGGGCGGACGAAGTCGGTGCGGACCAGCGAGGCGGTCTTTTCATCGCGGGTGTAGCGGGCGCCCAAGGTCAGATCGAGATTGGCCGTCAGGTGAACCACGCCGTCGGCGAAGACGGCGTAGCTGCGGGTCTTCACAGCTTGGTCGGTCAGCACGTCGGTCGCCGTGGCGCCGGTCACCGCCGCCAGGGTGCGCACGCGCAGCTGACGCTCGGCGTCCTCGTGGGCCAGGTATACGCCGGTGACGAAGTCGCCCCAGCCCCATTTCGGGCTGGCGTAGCGCAGCTCCTGGGACAGCAGGCCGACCTTGTCCACGTCGCGGTTCACCGACTGGCTGTTGGTCCCGGCCAGGAAGGCGTAGCTCGTCCCCGTGCCGGAAAAGTCCTCGCCCGACTGCGACCAGCGATAGCCGGTGATCGAGGTCACCCCGCCGACCGGCGCGTTCCAGTAGACACGCGCCGAGCTGCCCCACTGATTGCGGGCGAAGCTTTGATTGTAACCCAGCTCCGAGGTCCGGCGGTCGCCGTCCGAACCGGCGCCCTTGGATGACAGGGTGCGGCCGCCGTTGCGGTCGTCGGCGTAGTCGGCGCTCAGCAGAACTTCTAAGCCCTCGGCGGGCAGCAGGCGGGCCTGGGCGCGAAAGCTGGTGCTGTCCAGGTCGTCCTGTTCTCGGCCCGTCAGGCGGTCGCGACCATAGCCGTCATGCTGCTTCAGCGAGCCGGCGAAGCGCAAGGCTGCCGTGTCGCTGACCGGCACGTCCACGCGTCCGTCCACCTGCTTCAGGGCATAGTTGCCTCCACCCACGCGAAGCGCGCCGGAAAAGTCGTTGAAGGCCGGCTTGCCGGTGTCCAGCACGATGGCGCCGCCGGTGACGTTGCGACCGAACAGGGTGCCTTGCGGACCTTTGAGCACCTGGACCGAACTGAGGCCGTAGAGCTCGAAGGTGGCGGCGCTGTTGCGCGGGATGAACAGGTCATCGACCACCACAGCCACCGGCTTGTTGGCGCCGATCTGGGTGAAGGTGTTGGTCGCGCCGCGCACAGCGATGGTCGGACTGCTCTGGCTGAAGGCCGAGACCAGCAGGCCGGGCGTCAGGCGCGAGATGTCGCGCAGGGTCTCCAGGCGATAGGTCTCCACCGTGCGGCCCGACAGGGCGGTCAGCGAGATCGGCACGCTCTGGGCGCTTTCGTCGCGCTTCTGGGCGGTGACGATGATGGTGTCGAGGGCGGCCGGCTCGGCCAGGGCCGCCTCCGCGCCGCCGCTCGAGGCGCGGCGCAGGACGATGACGCCGCCGCTGTCCGAGGCGATCTCCAGGCCCGTGCCCTCGATCAGCCGGCGAAGGGCGGCGCGGGCGTCCATCTGGCCCTTGAGCGCCTGGGTGCGGACGCCTTGCAGGCCGTCGGCCGGGGCCACGACCTGAAGGCCGGACTGACGCGCGAAGACCGAGATGGCCGAGCCCGCCGCCTGGGGCGGCACATCGAAGGTCCGCTGCTGGGCTGCGGCCGGCAGGGCGCAGCCCAGGGCCAGGGCGGCGACACCGCCCGCGAGGATCGTCTTCAACATCGTGGTCTTGCCCCTAACAGAACCGGCGCTGCGCCGGTCTCACTGGGGTGGAGGGACGACCGGCGAAGTTCCGCCATGCCGGCCGCCAACTTTTTCTAGGAGCCGCGCAGTCGGACACCGTCCGCCTGGGTCTCGGCGGTCAGGCCCAGGCTGAGCGCGGCGGCGCGGGCGAAACCTTCGGGGTCGCTGGCCGAGAACAGGCCGGCCACCTTCAGCCGGGCCACGACCGGGTCGTCGATGACGATGCGTCGGTCGGAATAGCGGGCGAACTGACCGGCGGCCTCGCCCAGGGTCAGGCCGTCCAGGTCGATCATGCCCTGCCGCCAGGCCATGGCCCGCTCCACCGCCGCTCCGCCGATGGCCGCTGGGGCCAGGGGCGCGCCGACGGCGACCTGGACCGTCTGGGCGGCGGCCAGGCGCACGGGGGGCTCGTTCCCACGCGTGACCTCGACCACGCCTTCGCGCACCACCACGGTAACCGCGCTGTCATCCAGCCGGCGGACGGTGAAGCTGGTGCCTACCGCGCGCACCCGCACGTCGCCCGCGGTCACCACGAAAGGACGGGCCGGATCCTTGGCCACGTCGAACAGGGCCTCGCCCTGCAGCAGGAAGATCCGCCGCCCTCGATCATCGAAGGCGGTGCGCAGGCGGGTGTCGGTGTTCAGCGTCGCCGCCGAGCCGTCGGCCAGGGACGCGCGGCGGATGTCGCCCTTGCGCGTGGTCAGGCGC
Source organism: Caulobacter sp. 73W (assembly GCF_041021955.1). Classification (GTDB taxonomy): domain Bacteria; phylum Pseudomonadota; class Alphaproteobacteria; order Caulobacterales; family Caulobacteraceae; genus Caulobacter. The sequence continues at coordinate 1,595,147 of NZ_CP158375.1, read as the reverse complement.
GCGCTGCGATCCGTGGCCACGAATCCCACTATGCCGACCACGGAGGCCGCCGCCAGCAGGCCGCCGGACAGGATCAGGCGGCGGCGGTCGAGCGCGCGCGCGGCGGGATGGCGCCTGGGCTCGAAGTCCTTACCCAAACCCTGGGCGCGATCCAGGTGGACGCTGACCGCCAGGGCGCGGGCATAGGCGCCAGCCCGGCGCGGATCGACCGCCGCCCAGGCTTCCAGGTCGGCCTGGTCCTTGGGCGACAGCGGTCCGCGATCCGCGCGCGCGGCCCAGGCCGCTGCGGCCGCATCAATCTCGGCGCTGCTTTCGGCGGTCGCGGTCAATTTCGATCGGTTCTTCGGCGTCACGGTCTCTAGATGCCCGGGCGCGACGGTTTCCGCCACGTCCCATCGCATCCATCAACAGGGCGATGCCTTTTCCCACGTGCTTCTCGACCGTGTTCTCCGAGACGCCCATGCGCTGGGCGACCTCGCGCTGGGACAGGCCGTGGACCTTGCGCAGGGTGAAGGCCTCGCGGCATTTGCCCGGTAGGCCGGCGATCAGGGCGGCGACGCGGCCCAGTTCCTGGCGGTCAGCGGCGACGTCCTCGGGCGACGGCGCGCCGGAGGGAAAATCCATTCCCTCGGCCTCGGCCAGGGCCTCGAACGCGACAATGCGGCTGCGGCGCAGGGCCTGTAGGATCACCGACTTGGCGACTTCGAACAGATAGGTGCGCGGGTTTCGGATGTGCTCGACCGACTCCAGGCCCGCCAGGATCGCATAGGCCTCCTGGATGATGTCGTCGACGTCCAGGCCGGGCAGGGGGCGGCGTCCAAGCCACGCCCGCAGGGCCGGTTCATACGGCAACACGTTGCGCGCCAACCAGATCGCCCGTTCTTGCGTGGCCAGGGTCATGGCCGCGAGCATCTAGCCTTCTTGTGTGACAGTCGTGGGTCAGAAGGCGCCATCACAAGCCTGACATGCGTCGGCGCTATGAGGACGTGCTCACGAGACACGCCCTTGTCCTATCTGCGCGACATCGACCGCTGGTTCATCGCGAACGTGCTGCCGCACGAGCGCGCCTATCTGAGCCAGGCGTTGCGCTTCACCTCCGACCGCGAGGAAGCCAAGGAATTGGTGCAGGAGGCCTATGCCCGCGTCCTGGGCATGGAGGCCTGGCGCGGCCTGACCGCGCCGCGCGCCTATGTCCTGACCGTGGTCCGCAACCTGGCGGTGGAGCGTCTGCGCCGGTCGCGGGTGGTGGACATCCGCCACGTGGCCGCCTTCGACGCCTTCGACCTGGCCGACCCCGATCCCGATCCGCAGGAACAGACCCTGATGCGCGACCGCCTGCGGGCGGTGCTGCGCGCGCTGGAGACCCTGCCGGCCAAGTATCGCGACATCCTGGTCATGCGCCGCTTCCAGGAAATGCCCCCGCGCGGCATCGCCGATCGCCTGGGCATCAGCCTGTCGACCCTGGAAAAACGCCTGGCGCGCGGGCTCGAACTGCTGGCCGAGGCCGTGGACCGCGAGCCGGCGCCCAAGGCGTCCTCCGAGCCGGCGCGCCGTCGCCGTCGCCAGTCCTAGAAAAAATTTCACGTCCTGTTGGTGGTGCGGGCCTTCTCGCCCGTCTTTAGACTGGATCACCGCCATGGACCGACCGACCGACGATCTTTCCGCGCCCGGCCGCGACTTCAACTCCGCCGAGGCAGCTCGCGCGGCGGCGCGATGGCTGGCGGCCCTGGAATGCGGCACGGCCGACCGCGAGGCGTTCGAACAATGGCGGGCCCAGGACGCGCGCCACGCCGCCGCTTTCGCCCGCCTGGCCGGCCTGTGGTCGGACCTGGACGAGGCCAAGACCTTCGGCGCGCGGCCCGAGCCGAAGCCTCGGGCTCCCGATCGCCGCTGGTTCCTGACCGCCGCCTCCATGGGCGGGATCGCGGTGGTGGGCGGCCTAGTCGCCGGGCAGCGCGCCTTCGGCCGCGAGCGCCTGAGCACCGCCGTCGGCCAGCGCAGCGACGTCACCCTGCCGGATGGCACGCGCCTGGGCCTGAACACCGACACCCGCGTCGCCTGGCGCATGTCCGACGGCGCCCGCCGCCTGTGGCTGGAGCGCGGGGAGATGTCCGTGCGGGTCGGCCGCAACGCCGCGCCCTGCGAGCTGGCGGGGGAGGGCGATCCCATCGCCCTGGCCCCCGGCGGCCTGTTCAACATCCGCCGCCGAGACGAGACGATCGAGCTTCTGGTGCTGCAAGGCCGAGTCGCGCCGACGCGCCTGGCCGACGCCCCGCTGGGCGCGAGGACCTTGCTGAAGGTGGGCGGCGTCCAGAGCGTCAGCCGCGCCGCCACCGAGCAGGAGCTCAGCGCCGCCGCCGCCTGGCCGCATGGGGAGCTGGTCTTCGAGGACGCGCCCCTGTCCACCGCCGTGGCCGAGTACAATCGCCACCTGCAGCGCAAGCTGGTGATCGCCGACGCCGCCACCGGCCAGATCCGCATCGGCGGGCGCTTCACCTCCACCGATCCGTCCGACTTCCTGCACGCCCTGTCGCAGAGCGTCGGGGTCGTCGTGCAGCCGTCCGGCGACGACCTGCTGCTGCATCGCGCCAAATAATTCCGCGCCGATTTGGCGGCGGCCCCGCTTCCGACCGTCCTTCCCCACAGAGCACGCACGGCGCGTGCCTTTTGGGGGACGACATGACCTTCGATCTTCAACCGCGCTCGGTCTTCGCGGCCATGCTGATGACCGCCAGCGCCCTGACGGCCGCCGCGCCCGCCTTCGCCCAGGAGCAGGTCGCCTTCGACGTGCCGAGCCAGGACCTGCGCTCGGCGCTGAACCTGTTCTCCCGCCAGGCCGGGGTGCAGATCCTGTTCCCCTCCGGCGCCCGTGTCGCCAGCGTCGCCCCCGCCGTGCAGGGCCGCATGACCCGCCAGGCTGCCCTGTCGATGCTGCTGAAGGACAGCGGCCTGGAGGTCGCCTCTGACGACGGCCGGATCATCGCCCTGCGCGCCGCCGCCGCCCCGGCCGAGCTGGCGACCCTGACCGAGATCGTCGTCACCGCCCAGAAGCGCGAGCAGCGCAGCCTGGACGTCCCCTTCGCCCTGACCGCCTATAACGGCCGCAACCTGGAGCGCCTTGGGGTCACCAATTTTCGCGAACTGTCGAGCCACGTTCCCGGCCTGATGGTCGAGGACCAGTCGCCCAACAACGCCATCTTCGTCATGCGCGGCATCAACTCGGCGGGCGGCAACTCCTTCGCCGAGCCGCGCGTCTCGATCTTCCAAGACGGGGTCTCGATCTCCAAGTCCCGCGGCTCCTTTGTGGAGCTGTTCGACAACGAGCGGATCGAGGTGGCCAAGGGCCCGCAGTCGACCCTGTTCGGGCGCGGCGCCCTGATCGGCGCCATCAACGTCATCCAGAACAAGGCCGGCCCCGACCTCGACTGGTCCGTGACCGGCGAGGCGGGCAATTATGGCCTGCGCGTGGTCGAGGGCATGGTCAACATGCCGCTCAGCGACGTGATCTCCGTCCGCCTGGCGGGCCGCTACAAGTCGCGCGACGGCTATATGGACAACCTCGCCCCGGGGAGCGAGGACGACCTGAACGCCATCGAGACTCAGGCCTACCGCGCGGTGGTCAGTCTGCGCCCGAACGACCGGTTCCGCGCCGACCTGATCGTCAACCACCAGCAGGACGAGACGAACGGCACGGGCTTCAAGTCCATGTACCGCCGCCCCACCGACCCGGCGACCGGCCAGGTGCTGGGCGGTCTCAGCCTCAGCGAGGGCGCGGCCCTGGCCAAGCCCGCCGACTTCTTTCCCGGCGAGCACCTGGGCGTCGACCAGCACTCCACCGGCGCGACCCTGCTGGCCTCGCTGAAGCTGAACGACAGCCTCACCCTGAACTCGGTCACCGGCTATCGCGACGTGCAGGCGGCGGAAATCTATGACGCCGACGGCATCTCCCTGCCGGTGTTCACCAGCCGCGAGGACATCGGCGGCGAGCACTTCAGCCAGGAACTGCGCCTGAACTACGACGCCGGCGGCCGGGTCACCGGCTTCATCGGCGGCAACTTCTATCGCGAGCGCGCCGACGCCCGGGTGGATGTACGCTTCGACGAACGCATGCTGCTGGCCCAGGTGGCCGGCATGCTAAACGGCGGCCCGGTTCTGGGCTTGCCCGCCGACGTCCCGGCGCCGGCCGCCCTGTTCGGCAATACCGCCTTCACCGGTCAGATTCTCCAGGGCCTGCTGCTGCAGCAGAGCGGCGGCCGCTTGGCTCTGACCGCGGCCGAGGGGCAGGCCCTGGCGGCGCGTCTTGATACCGCCCACGTGGAGACGTCGCGCAACGGCAGCGACACCAACTCCTACGACGTCTTCGGCGACCTGACCTTCAAGGCCACCGACCGCCTCGAACTGTCGGCCGGTCTTCGCTACACCCGCGACGAGAAGGCGACCCGCTGGGCCAGCTCGGTGACCCGCCGCAGCATCATCGGCGGGGCGATCGCCGCCGCCGGCATCGCGGCCCCGGGCACGCCGACCGCCATCGGCACGGCGCGCGGCATCATCCAGGGCCTGACCGCTTACGGTACGGACCTGGCGGCGCCCCTGCCGGGCTTCGGCGTCACCTTCCAGCCGACCGCCGCCAACGGCGCCTTCACCGAGCGGACGCTGACAGACGACGGCCTGACCTGGCGCGCCAACGCCCGCTATGCGGTGTCGCCTCAGGCCAACCTCTACGCTAGCTATTCGCGCGGCCGCCGTCCGGCGGTGCTGTCCGCCGCCGCTCCGGGCGCGCCCGGCGGTACGCCGGTCTTCGCCATCGCGCCGTCGGAACAAGTCGACACCTACGAGGTGGGCGGCAAGTTCGACCTTCTGTCGCGACGCCTGCGCCTGGACCTGGCGACCTACTACTACGACTACGAGAACTTTCAGACGCGGGAGCAGCGCGGCTCCACCTTCGTGACCACCAACGCCGGCAAGGCGCGCGCCTACGGGGTGGAAAGCCAAATGCAGTTCGCGGCCACGGCCGACATCGACCTGTTCGCCACCTACGCCTACAACCACGCGCGCTTCACCCGCGGCGCCTATGACGGCAACCGCCTGGCGCGTTCGCCCGACCACAGCCTGTCGGTGGGCGCGTCCCTGCGCCATCAGGCTCTGGGCGGGACCTTCGACCTGCGTCCGGTCTACACCTATCGCTCCAAGATCTTCTTCGCGGACGACAACGACCGGCGCGAGCTGCAGGCGGGTCTGATCGTGCCCGACCTGGCGGTGGACGAGTTCCAGAATGGCGTCGGCCTGCTGAACGTGCGTCTCAGCTACCGCCCCGACAACGCCCCGTGGGAGGCCGAGGCCTTCGTGACCAACGCCACCGATGAGACCTATCGCAAGGGCGCGGGCAGCGCGGGCAAGTCCATCGGCCTGCCGACCAACGTCATGGCCGAGCCGCGCTTCTACGGCCTGCGCCTGACCTGGAGGCGCTGATCATGCGGGTTCTCATCGCGCTGCTGGCCTTCTCGGCCCTGGCGGTTGTGGCGGCGACCCCGGTCGTCGCCGCCGAGCCCATCGTCATCGCCCACCGCGGCGCCAGCGGTTACCGGCCCGAGCACACCAAGGCCGCCTATGAGCTGGCCATCGAGCAGGGGGCCGACTTCATCGAGCCCGACCTGGTCATGACCAAGGACGGCGTCCTGGTGGCGCGGCACGAGAACGAGATCGGTCGCACCACCGACGTGGCCGATCACCCCGAGTTCGCCGCCCGCCGCACCGACCGGGTGATCGAGGGGGAGGCCTTCAAGGACGGCTGGTTCGCCGAGGACTTCACCTTGGCCGAGCTGAAGACCCTGCGGGCGCGGGAGCGCCGTCCCGACCTGCGCCGTGAAAGCGCGACGTTCGACGGGCGCGAGGCGATCCTGACCCTTCAGGAGATCATCGACATCGCCAAGGCTGGCGGCCAACGCCGCGGCCGGCCCGTGGGCCTCTACATCGAGCTGAAGAACCCCGAGCACCATCGCGGCCGCGACCTGCGCATGGAGCCGGCCCTGATCGAGGTGCTGAAGGCAAACGGTCTGAACAGCCGCGAGGCGCCGGTCTTTATCCAGTCGTTCTTCCCTGGCGCCCTGATGCGCCTGCGCGCGGCGACGCCGGTGCGGCTGATGTTCCTGATCAACAGCGCCCCGCCGCCGACCGAAATCTTGGCGGCCAACGGCATCCGCGCCTGGTCGGAGGTCTATTCCCCCGCCGGTCTGCGCCGGATCGCCAGCTTCGCCGACGCCGTGGGACCGGAGACCCGCCTCGTTCTGCCGCGCGACGCGCAGGACCGCACGACCGCGCCCACCAGCTTCGTGACCGACGCCCACGCCGCCGGCCTGCTGGTTCATCTGTGGAGCGTGAACGCCGACAACACCGAACTGCCCGCCGACTATCGCCGGGGCGGGGCGGGAGAGCTGGGTGACGCCGCGGGTCTGGCCCGACGGCTGTTCGACCTGGGCGTCGACGGGCTGTTTAGTGATCACCCTGACCTTGCTCTGAGAGGACGGTGAAGTGATCCTCACCTAGGACCGACAGCGAGGCTCTTCGCCCTGAACGTGCCTATCTTAGCGGAGCATCTCCTGGAGCGGCGGTCTTTGATGAATAAGCTGCGCTGTCACAAATCCCTGCCGGCGATTCATCATGTGAGGGTTAAGAAGGTCCGCGAACGGTCAGCGCCGGTATCCACGGCCTAGAGGCAGTGTCTGGTGCCTGGAGCCGCGCTGACGACGGCTATCGGCTCATTGCCGCCGATATGCATGTCCGCTCCCGAGAGCCGTGCGAGCGGCTGGGGAATCGAAGCGTTCTGACCAATCAGTCCACACGGCAATTCGCCCACAATGGTCCGCAGGCGATATGAGCGGCGCCGGCGTAGATAAACGCGAGCGGTATGAGTGGTCCTCCGATGAGCGTCCACCATCGTCCCGTCTTCTGATGCGCGATCGAAAGGGTGGTCAGCGTCAACCACACGAAGGCAGCTATCCCTGCGAGGGCATATTCACCGGCGTACAGCAGAGCCAGGTACGCGACGAGGGTGATCAAAGCGGCTGTCGGTAGGCGATCCATAAAACCCGCCGATGCTGTTCAGCTTAGCGTGCGGAGGCGAGATAAATACACAACCCAGCGTTAAGACTTTATTTTTGGAGACCGACGCTGCGATTGAGGGCGGCGGCAGCGCAGATGGTGATGGCGAGCCCCTCCGGCGGCGCGCTTTTAGCGAGGCTAGCAGGCAACGTCGCTGCACTCGGCGCCGAGCGAACGATCTCAACTGCCGGATCCGGCTCGAAGCGGTCAGAATGAAGGACCGCTAACTGGATATGGCGTTAGCCGCCCAAGCCGAGCCGGCCTACAAGGTCTCTAGTGCTCGGATGAATGCTCTCCGGCCCAAGATCATCAACCTCAAGCCCAATAGCTCGCCACCGCTGAGTAGCGTCCGGGGTTGCGGACACGCCTTCTATGAACCACGCGCCATCACTGACCCCGGCAGGTGCCGAACTGCGTCGAAAGTCACTGACGATTCCAGCAGCGAAGTCAGAGATCCGTTCAGCGGCTTCATTTCTATCGAAAGCCACCAAGCCGGGATTTCGGATTCGATAGCGGATCATCTAGTTGATCCCGCTGCTCGGTAACGTCGGCGGCAGCGGTCGGTGAGATAGTTCGGCCTGAACCATTGTCTGCAACTCAGTGATTTGTGCGCGGACCCGGGCGATGTGATCGGGAATCTGAGGCTCTAGTGCGGTGAAACTGCCCTCAGCCATCGGGCCTAGCTGGGTGACTAAGCCGGGGTTTTTCAACTCTGCTGCAGCGGCGACTTGGATGAACAGCAATTCCAGCGCGTGGATCCGCGCCTGAAAAGTGGCGCGCCAGGTTTGATCGTCCATTCCGCTCTCTCCGGGGGTGCATTGCACCTACGGTTGGCTGCCCCGCCCATGATGTCGAGACCAATTGTGGCGCGGATCCGTCATCTAGCGATGGGGCAACGCTCAGGGCGTCCGATGATGAAGCTTCCTTTCGGAAACACTCGCACCACGTTCTGAACCAAAGCGTCCGCATCGGGGTAGGATTGGATGCCGGAAACCCCCATCGCTTCCCACAGCTCTCTTGAAGGAAGAACGCCCGTCAGGCGGGTCTGCAGCCGAATGGAGCCGATGCTTCCGTCGTCGCGAACGCGGCTGAATTCGGCCTCGCCAAATCGCATCCACTGATTGATGCAGCCCAGGTAACGCGGATCAACATTGATCTCGCGATGGAAGGCTACCTCCCTGTCAACGTTGGCTTTGATCTTGCGGCGCTCTAGTGGCGTCAAAACCGACTGATCCACGAGCAGCCAAGATTGGGCATTGTTGTGAAGCACAATCACAGCGCCGCGTGACACGTACTTTTTATTCCCGGCCAACAGGATGCCAACGCACGCCGAGGCACAGTATTTGTCGACACGGGTGTCGGCATTCTTCGATCTCAAGAGCCGGGCGATCTCAACTCCATACGCTTCCTCGCCCCCCATGCTCTCCAAATGGACTTCAGAGCCGACTGGGATTGATTTGGCACGCTCAAGCATTCGCGCGTCGACAGGTCCCTTCAGGCGGACCTCGCCAATGCTGCAGCTAGCGAGGCTTGCCAGGAGGGCTGCCGCCGCAATGCATTTCAATGTCAGTTTCAAGTGCATCGCGGCGATCGCGCTTAGTCGATTTGGTGGACGGTCACGCCCGTGTAGGGATTGTACATATTGAGGTAATCCGCCCAAAGCTCGACTTGGAGACGGTTCACAGTATCGAGCGGGTGTGCGCTGATCGCGTCGCCCAAAAGCATATGGCCGGAGATTGACCAACCCACGGGAGACTTACTGAGCAGCCCGACAATTTCCGTCAAGGCAGTCAAGAGCCCGCTCGGAACGATGCTCTTGAAGCCTTGAAGCTCGAACTGCGCATAGGTTTGAGCCGGCGCCTGCACCAGCCCGATCACCGAGCCGTCTGATGCTGAAGCCGCAACGCCGTTATCGGTTACTGAGTAGACGGTATAGGCGACGCCATCAGCGATGATGAGATCATTGTGGCGGTAGGTGCGCCCATTGATGACGAGGGCTTCGATTTCGTTGGAGCCGCCATCACCCCCGCCGTCACCGCCCCCTCCGCCGGGGCCGTCATCATTTGGGCCGCCATCGCCACCCCCATCGCCGCCGCCTCCGCTCGGCGGATTGACTTCGATGGGATCGACTTCGTCGTCGCCACCCGAACCGTCGCGTCCGCCAAAGGCGACGAGCTGATCCTCTGGGCTGAGCGACGATAGATCGGCGACCGCTGCATACTGATCTTGGCTTGGATTTAACGCCAAAGGCGAAACGGGGGCTTCAGTCTCGATGAACATTCGGAAACTCCTTCTGCGAGAGATTTCGCGTTTAGATGGAAACCGAATGCCGATGCTCGCTGTCAAACACCAAATCTTCCGAGTGGAAATATAATGGCGATCATCAAGGTAGCGGGTTGAATAATGGCGGTCACTATATAGTATTGCTGTCAAGCTTGCGCGGATTCCGGCCCGGTACAGTATTGACACAATTGGAACATATATATGCGCATTATTAGGCGACAATCAGGCACGTTATTGATTCCTGAAGTTATAAAGCTGCCCCCGATGCTCGGACGCAGTTGCGCGCTTGAAGATGCGTACGCAAGTCAGTATCCCGGCGTAGACGCAGTGCTACGATGGTCGGCTGATATGAGGCAGCGGTACAACGACGGCGAGCGTCCAGACTACCCGGAACTTCAGCATCCTCTATCGCGCGTCCTGTATGCTGATGTCCTGCGAAATGGTGATGAGGAAACGACGCTAGAGGATCGGACCGCGCGGGAGGCTGCAGTCTTGATAGACTGGCGTCACGTTGTGCGACCACGTCTGCTAGCCGGGCCAGAATCCTTCATCGCCACGTTGAAGGAGGTGCATCATCACCTTGCTCCCGGGGTGGGTGAGTGGCGGAAAGGGGCAGTTTCAACACTGCCAGACTCCGAAGGCCGTAGGATCGCTTACCCCACGGCCGCCGAGGCGCTCATCGGCTTGCAGCGCCTAGGTAGCGCCCTTAGCGACCGCCGCTTCTCTAACGTTTCGGGCGCGATGATTGCCTACGCAATGATCAACAGCCTCCACCCATTTACCGATGGAAATGGCCGGTTAGCCCGAACGATCTTCAACGCTCTCGCTAGTCCGCCCATCGGCGAGTTGCAGCTCTTGCCACTGTTTGAGATAGCCGGGCTATCTCGCAAGGGACACATTGTGGCGCTCCGACTTCGCGAGATATCGCGGAGAATGGGGCCCAATGCAGCGCTTTTTGATAGAGGCGCGCCGACTAGTCCGTCGAGCGGTTATCGACAAAGTTTAAAGCCCAGCCGACCCCCCGGTGGCCTCCGGAAATTCATCCGGCTCAATGAGCGCCCTGGCGACCCTCAAGCAGGCCAGCGCCGCTTCGGCATTAGTAGGGTCCCGGTCCATCAGTCTCTCCAGCAGCGCCAATGCTCGTCCACGTTCGCTCCATCCGCGCCGCCACGGCGTCGAGGCGTCGGCCGTCGGGTAGTAGCTGTGTTGGTCGGTGGACAGGCCGACCGCCTTCGGCTCAAAGTGGACCCCCTCAGCGTCCGCTCTTCGCTCCATCATAGTCAATCATATGCGTACACTGGGGGCGGCCCTCCTGCTCGCCTGGGACCTGGCGAAGGACGCTTCAGTCATGGCGATTCGGTAAGTCGATCCGCGTGCTTTCAGAGGGGGCTCGCCGAGTTCAGCTTTAAACGGCGCAAAACTCCTAGGCGCTCAGACTTGCGATCGATCGGGCTCTCCAAAGGCGATCTCGTTGCACGAGAGCAATGCTCAGTTACGGAAGTCTCCGCAGGAAGCGCGAGGATCGACCAGAGGTATCCTACAATAGCGCTACCGCCGTAGGTGATAACAGGAAGGGGGTAATCGGCGACCAAGGCCATCGTGATAAGGGCCAGCCAGATCATCCCGAACGTAGCGTACGCAGCTACCCCCCGCCGGCGGCTCAGACCAAGGATAGACGGAAGAAGAAGGGCGATGCAGCCCCATGCCCCGGGCGCAGTGAGTAGGCTGGTCGACCCTGCGACACTAGAGACCCCGGTCACGAACGGCGCAGCTGAGATGGGGCTTGGCCTGAGGATAGTGACGACAAAACACGCCAGTGCGATCGCGAACGTCAGTAGAGCGGATCGGTCGCGCTTCATTACGGCGCCGACCGCAAGTCCAGCCACAAGCGCACCCGCCATGACATGATCCGGTTGCAGCGCCATGGCGACCGCAGCGCAAACGACGCCAATGTTCGTCAGCCGATCGCGAGATCTAGCGAAGGCGACGGCAAGGAATGGCAGGCTGATCAGGCTGGGCTGGATAACCACGCCGCCTAGCGATAGCCATCGCCGTGCGCCAAAGGCCTCATCACCAATGGCTGCCGTCAGCAAGAGGATCAGACCGGTCGCAAGAGCAGCAACGCTCACAAAAGGCGTCGCCGCCAAATCAATCCGGCGAAATGGCAGAACGATGATCAACCCGGCGATCAACGATGTCAGATTGAGAATGATGTGGGCCCGGGGCGCTCCCACCTCTGCGAGATGGACGAGACCAAGGCTGGATGCTGCGATGGCGCAGGCAAGCGCCACCTTGCGATGCTCCCAATCCATGCGCCGAGCCGGGCCTTCGCTAGGTCCGCTCCTTACCCGCGTGAATAGCGATAGAAACGCCAGGACCAGCGCCTCCCGCACCACCCAGATTCCGCAGCTCAAAGCGAAGCCGATGGCTTCCAGGGGGCTCTGGATCGAGGCTGCCTCATGCGCCATCGCCTCGCCCCAGTCATGCAGAGCGGGCGGGAGAAAGCGGCACAGACAGCGAATGATGCGCTCGGCAACATTCATGCGGGTCGCTCGATCGGCGAGGGCTTGGCCGAAACGAGCGGAGGGTTGTCCAATGCCAGTCGCCGCCCTGAGGTGGTGAGCCGATATGCATGCCTGGGCGGGCGTCCGGGCTCTGCCGGCAGCCACTGCGCCTCCAGATGCCTTTGCTGCTCCAGGCGGATCAGCAGGGGGTAAAGCGTTCCGGATTTTACCCCCGCCCTGCGACAGAGGTCATAGCCGTGGGACCACGTGGGTCCGGCCTCGACCAAAAGGGCAAGGATGGTGCGGGCGGCCGGCGATAGGGATCGAGGACGAAGCATTACTTTAAATCTACATAGATCGATTAGCGGTCAACCCGCCGTCAACGCCAGTGGTCAATCGTGGACGAGCCCTCCGAAACCGAGAGCTATTGACTCAAACTCTACCTAGGTAGAATTAAAGCGGACACGCCGTTTGCGGCGCATTCCATCCTCAGCCGCCAAGAGGCGGCGTGACCAGCTCACGCCGCCCGTAAATTCCCGAGAGAGCCTGCAAATGCCTTCCGCTCGTTTCAGCGTCCCGCGCCGCGCCTTGGTCTGGGGACTCGCTGCACTTCTCCTGGCTGTCTTGGCCAATATCGCTTGGTCCAGACTGACCCGTCCGTGGGGCGCGCAGGCCGTTGATTTTCGGCCCGCCAGGGAGACTTGCGGCGCCTCCGGCGCGCTTCGCTACTGCATCTATCGGGATGAAAAGGGGACGAACGGTGACGTCCTCTACCACCTTCACGGCCGTAACCTGGACGAGCAGATCTGGAACGATGAAACCTACCTGACAGGGATGCTGCAGGGTCAATGGCAAGCGCGTGGATCGACGCCGCCCACGGTCGTGACCCTATCTTATGGGCCAACTTGGCTACTGACGCCAAAGGGCGAGCGGTCCGACAGCGGGCTGCTTGATGACCTGAAAGCTCGGTTGCCCGAGATCGAATCCAAGACCGGGGCGCCGCGACGTCGCATGCTTTTGGGCGAGTCGATGGGCGGGCTGAATGTCTTGATCGCAGGCCTCTCCGATCCGAAGTCGTTCAAGAAGGTCGCGGCCTTGTGCCCCGGAGTCTATGTCGACTCGCCGTTCGAACTCATTGGCCACCCTGAAGGCGGCGATCAAACGAACGGGCGCCAACCCCAAGATGGCCTTCGGCGTTGGGATGCTCGCGCGTAAATATGTCGCCAACGAAGCCGAATGGCGTCGAGTTTCTCCCCTCGCGCTCATTGAACGGGCCAGCCCTGACTTCCCCGCGCTTTACGTGTCCAATGGCCTCTATGACGCTTACGGAAACTACGAAGGGTCCCGGTTGCTCATGCAACGGGCCGTCGAGCGCGGCGTACGCGCGGAGTGGCGGCCGCTCTATGGTGGACATTGCGCGACTGATATCGCCTCACTGGCCAGCTTTCTAACTGACGAATAGCCCAGCCAGGCCCACGCTTTGCCGGTACAGGACCGTCTCACAACGCCACGCCTGCAATTGGCGCTCCCCGGCCGCCGACGCAGATGTTGGGATCGGGCCGGAGTGGGTCGCTAGTGGCGCACGGAATACTCTAGTTAAGCAATTGAACCGGGAATTTCGCAGCGCCCGAACATGGCGAGAGAGGCCGTAACCGCGCTGGGGTGAACTAAGCGAGGATCGATTGTAGTCTCGAAAGACCAACCTTGGTTTGGCGGCTCACGATACGCTTGGCCAGGAGCCTGATCAGAAGCCGCACGACAGGGGAGCGGCTGCGGCTCAGGAACTTCAGGCGCAGCTCCGTCACCTGAGGAGACTTGGCTGTCAGCCGAATTTCCATTCGCGGAAATACCGGGGAAAGCGCGCCCTCTGTGACAAAAAGATCCGGCGCTTGAACCTCGATCGTCCGGATGGTGAAGACAGTGGTTCGGCCAGAGGGCAAGGCGAGGGTTTCTTCAAAGGCCTTTCCCGGCGCGCCATGCGGCAGGTCGTCCAGAGCGACGACCTTCAGGGCCCCAGGGTACCAGCGGGCGTAGTTCTCATGGTTCGCAACGAAGGCGAAGACCTCGTCCGCCGGGCGGGCGACGTCGATGACCTGGTCGGCAAGGGGGATCGGGGCTTTCTGGCTCATTGAGCGATCTGGACAAATTGCGTTCGATCTGTCAACATGCTGCATGGCCGCCACCCAAACCACCACCGACGCGATACTGGACGGCGCCCTGCGCGAGTTCAGCCGGCATGGCCTTGCCAAGACATCCATGTCCGACATCGCCCAGTCAGCTGGCGTCTCGCGAACGTCGCTCTACAGCGCCTTTCCCACAAAGGTCGATGTGTTCCGTGCCTTGAGCAGTCGGATCAACGAGCGTGTCCTCGCCGCGGTCATCGCAGCCATCTCTACAGCTGGGACGTGGGATGAACGCTTGCAGACGATCATCAGCGCGCGCGTCGGATGGGTCTACGACTTGCTTCGCGCCTCTGAACACGGTCGAGAACTGATCAGCGAGAAAAACAAAATCTGCGGCGGCTCCGTCCTCGCAGCGAACGATCGGTTCGAAGCGCTCGTCGCTGGCGTGCTCGCTGAGGCGAGCCTCGAAACCCAGGACGAGGCGCGGCTCGCACGTTTGCTTATCCAGTCCGTCAACGGAGTGCTTGAACAGGCCTCGACAAGAGAGGAAGCCGAACAGGGCGTTGAAACCTTGGTCGCCATCTTCTGCGCCGGTCTGACGGCCGGAAGGTAGGCATTGCCATAGTCAAACGGCGCTAGGGTTCCACGGTGGGTAAGTGGGGCGAAGGTGTCGGACGGTAGCTAGCAGATGCTCAAGGTCGTCGGGCTATCGCCTCATGCAGATAGGTTTCCGCCTTCTGAACCAACGCCTTCTCGGAGCGGCTATGGTAGATCTTCAACATCGATCAGCACTTTGACACTGACGATGTGAAATTCAGCTTCGATGTGAAAGTCGGTCAGGCCGAAGTTGATTTGAGCTGGCCGCGACGTTGGGTGCACGTCCCCCCTGCCGAGTGGCGCAACGTGGCAGCGAACGCCGTCTGGTGTCAGGCGGCGGTAGATAGTGTGCGAAGGTCTGCATTCCGCACCGATGCCCTGTCTCTCATGGCGCATCTCGGACGCAGAGGCGCATGCAGCCCGACGCAGATGTCCAATGGGCGTTCCGCTCTTGGCGACACCGTTCGCCGTTTCCCGGCACTGATCGCACCAGCCCTCGACACCAAGATATGCCGGATCGCGTCGCTGCGGCCACGCCGCCTATGGCGCGTCGGCAAGGCGCCTGGATCGGCAGGATTTTCGAGGGTGATGACATGATTGATTTGAGCGGGAAGCGAGCCTTGGTCACGGGCGGGTCGCGAGGCATCGGAGCCGCGATTGCGCTGGGACTCGCAAGGAGCGGCGCTGATGTCGCATTCACCTATCAAAACTCGGCCGAGAAGGCGGGTGTGGTGGTCAAGTCCATCGAGCAGGTGGGCCGCCGCGCCCTCGCCATTCAAGCCGATAGCGCTGACCCAGAGGCTATCAGCCGGTCGGTAAGCGAAGCCGTCGCCGCACTCGGCGGGCTCGATATCCTGATCAATAGCGCCGCGGTCGGCTTGAGCGGCATGATCGCCGATATCGATCCCGACGTTTACCAGACCATGATGGACGTCAACGTCCGGGCGCCCGTTCTCTTCGCGAAGGCCGTCATTCCCCATCTGTCGGAGGGCGGGCGCATCATCTCCATCGGATCGGGCCTGGGCGAGAAGGTCCCGTTCCCCGGCGTGACGGCCTATGCGATGTCGAAGGCGGCTCTGACCGCGCTCACCCGCGGTCTCTCACGCGAACTTGGTCCCCAGGGCGTCACCGTCAATCTGGTGCAGCCCGGCTCGACCGACACCGACGCCAACCCCGCGGACGGGGAGGGCGCAGACTTCCAGCGAAGCCTGACGTCCTTAGGTCGATTTGGCCAACCGCACGAAGTCGCCAACGCCGTGGTCTTCTTGGCCAGTCCCGCCGCCAGCGCGATCACCGGCGCGGTGCTCAATGTCGACGGCGGAGCCCTGGTCTAAAAGCGGCGGCGCCGATGGGCCTGCCTGGAGCGGGGCAGGCCCAGCCGACGCGATGCGATAGGGGTCTATCGCTGGCCCGAGCCTTGAGTGTTCCTGATCCAGGAACTTCGCGTATCGGCGACGGCGTCTAGCATCGGCTCGCCCGCCGACGGCCATATGCCCCGTTACCGCAGCCTTGAACGCCTGTGCTTCGCAGCAGCGATAGCCCCTGAGGACCACCGAGATGCACATGCGCCAGATGGACGAAATCTACGCCATTCCGCCCCTGGGGCCAGGCTTTGGCGGAGATCGGCACAAGGCCGCCCTGGTCGTCGAACCTGGCGACCTGCCGTCGACCGACCCCTTCTTCCTCATGGCTGACGACAATATCACCACGGGCGGCCCGTTCGGCGAAGCCCATCCCCACGCAGGCCTCGAGACCGTCACCTTCATGCTCGCCGGCTCCATGGAAGACAGCACCGGGATCCTGGAGGCGGGGGACGTGGAGTGGATGACGGCGGGCAGCGGCATAGTGCACAACGAGGGCGCTATCGTCTCGACGGGCATGCGCCTCTTTCAGCTCTGGCTGATCCTGCCCGAGAGCGAACGCAACATGGCTCCGCGGGTGCAGATCCTCAAGCGCGACGCGATGCCCGTCCAGCGGGAGTTGGGCGTGGTTGCGAGAGTCTACAGCGGCCGCTCGGGGGATATCGAGGCGACGACCAGGAATGCCGCGCCCGTGACCCTCGTCGACGCCCGACTGGATCCTGGCGCCATCTTCGAACAGGCTCTTCCCGCCGCCTACAACACCTTCATCGTCGTGCTGGAGGGCGAAGTTCTGGCTGGCGGCGACGCATCGCCTGTGCGCGCCGGGTTCGTCGCCTGGTCCCATCCGGTGGCCGCCGCAGGCGAAAGCCGGCTGCGGCTGACGGGCGGTCCCTCAGGCGCTCGGATCCTCCTCTATGCAGGGCAGCCACAGAATATCGACGTGGTCGCCCGCGGCCCGTTCATCGCCGGCTCGGCCGATGAGCTGGCGGGCTACTATCGCAGCTACCGCCACGGAGCGTTTCCGCACGCCGGGGACCTGATCTCAAACTGAAGGGTTCAGACCCGCCGCTTGCGGTGCGCGCGGCGGCCGGGTGGATGGCGAGGGGCCAAGGCGGTCGGCGGGCCACCTTGCGCATCACCGCGTCCCCCGATCCGGAACACCCTAAGGGGGGACGTGAAGCCGGGGGCGGGCTAGGTGTTGGGCACAACCTCGAAAGGGCCGCAATGCTGGATCCAGAAATCGGCGACAACACCGAGATGCACCGTTACGAACTCGCCGTTGACGGCGATGTCGCGGTGGTCACCTACAATCTTCCGGCGTCCGGCCTGATGATCACCGAGACGATCGTTCCAGTAAGCCTCGAGGGCAAAGGGCTGGCCAGTCGGCTGGCCAAGCACGTGATCGCCGACGCCAAGCAACGGGGGCTGGTCATCCTGCCGGTCTGCCCCTTCTTCTCGTCCTATCTGCAAAAGCACCCCGAGCACGCCGACGCGGTTCACCCCACCTATCGCGGCATCCTCGGAATCTAGCCGCAAGTCACGTCTTGGGCGGGTTGCAGCATTCGATCAGCAGTTCGGTGAGAACCCGGATCTTCCTGGCTGGATGCTGGCCCGCGGGCCGAAGCACGTAGGCGGCGGCAGGCGGCGGCGGATAGTCCGTCATGACCGCAACGAGCGCCCCTGACGCCACGTGTTCGTTGGTGAACTCGTCCGGCACATAGGCAAGTCCGATCCCGGCGACCGCCGCGGCCACGAGCGCGGTGCCATTATCGGCCTTGAAGCGGCCTTGAGGGTGAACGGAGACGATCCTGTCGCCATCCATGAAGTGCCACGCTTCGGTTCCCTGCATGAGGGCTTCATGGTCGACGAGCTCCTCAGGCCGGCGCGGCGCGCCGCGCCGCGCGATATAGTCCGGGCTCGCCACGAGCTTGCCGAGGATGGGGGCGATGCGCTTGGCGATCAGGTTGGAGTCCTGAAGGTAGCCGACCCGGATCGCGCAATCGTAGCCTTCAGAAACCAGATCGACGTTCCGGTCCGTGTAACAGGTGTGGATGCTCAGCTGCGGGTGTCGGCGAGCCATCTCCGCGAGCGCCGGCGCAAAATGGGTGGGGCCAAAGGTGAGGGGCGCCGAAATGCGCAGCCGCCCCCGAAGTTCTCCCTTCGGCGAGATCGCCTCCATGGCGACATCGGCCTCCGCGCTGATCCGGGCCGCGTAATCGCGAAAGGTGGCTCCAGCTTCGGTAAGCACCGTGCCTCTGGTGGTGCGTGCCAGAAGCTGAGACCCCAGTTCGCTTTCCAGCCGAAAGAGCCTGCGGCTGACGATCGATTTTGCGACGCCCAGCCGCCGCGCGGCCTCCGAGACGCCCCCGGCGTCAGCCACTTCGACGAAGGTGCGCAGGTCGTCGATATCCATCGCAAGTGTTCCCCAAATCGCGACACAGCGTAGCCTTTGGAGGCCATACCGCATCGAAATCTGAAATGCCAATGTCGGCGAAGGCGGCGCTGAACGGGCGCTATCCCTCCCCCGCCACACCTTTGTCCCCCTGACGTCGAGATTGATCATGACCTTGCGCAACGGCCTCAACTCGCTCCTTCGACCGGAAGACTCCGTTCTGGTGCTGATCGACCATCAGCCTTATCAGCTCGCCAATCTGAACAGTCATGATCCGCAGGCGGTCGTGAACAACACCACCGCCCTGGCCAAGGCCGCCAAGGCGTTCGGTGTGCCCACCATCCTGACGAGCGTCATCGCCGAACGCGGCGGTCTGCTCTTTCCGCACATCACCGACGTCTTTCCAGATCAGGCCGTGATCGACCGCACCTTCATCAACACCTGGGAGGACCAGATCGTCGTTGACGCCGTAAAGGCGACAGGCCGCAAGCAGCTGATCATCGCCGGCCTCTGGACCGAAATCTGCGTCGCCATGCCGGCGATCCAGGCCGCGGGCGAGGGCTGGGACGTCACCGTAATCACCGATGCGTCCGGCGGCACGTCCGTGGAGGCTCACGCAGTGGCCATCCAGCGCATGATCGCCGCTGGGGTCAACATGATGACCTGGCTGGCGCTGGCGGCCGAATGGCAGCGTGACTGGGCCCGCACCGAGCACGCCGGCGAGCTGGTGGAGATCCTCAAGTATCACGCCGGCGGCAGCGGCATCGCCTACTTCTGGGAGCAGCAGCTCCTCAACACGCCGGCCCCGAGCGCCCAAGGCGCAGGCGTCTGACCGCGCGGCGGCGAGACGGCCCAACCCTGCTCGCCGCCGCTTCGACGACGCGTCACTTCCACATCCACCGCCAGCCGCGGCGCTCACGCCGCGGCTTACGTTTTCGAGGGGAGAAGCATGATTGAAATGGTGATCGACCAGCGGCGGCGCAGCCTCGGCGGCGGCTTGGAGGTCGGCCGCGTCCTTCCGTTCGCAAAGCGACGGATGGTCGGGCCCTTCATCTTCTTCGACCATATCGGTCCGGTCGAGATCGGCGCCGGCGTCAGCCGTGATGTGGATGTGCGCGCCCACCCGCACATCGGGCTGTCGACCGTCACTTACCTCTTCTCAGGCGAGATGATGCACCGCGACAGCCTGGGCTGTGACCAGGTCGTGCGCCCGCGAGAGGTCAACTGGATGACCGCCGGCAGCGGCGTCACCCATAGCGAGCGCCTGGAGAAGGCGCGCGCTTTTGGCGATCACCTGCACGGCATCCAGGCTTGGGTCGCCCTGCCGACCGCCGACGAGGAGACCGATCCAAGCTTCGCTCACTACGAAGGCGCAGAACTGCCAGCCTGGTCGACGAGCGGCGTCAGCGGCCACCTGATCGCGGGGTCGGCTTACGGCCTGACCGCCGCGGCAAGGACGCACTCGCCCCTCTTTTACGCGCACCTTGATCTTGAGGCGGGCGCCGCCGCCGAAGTCCCCGCCGGATACAGCGAGCGGGCCGTCTATGTCGCCAGCGGGGAGGTCGAGATCGGCGATCAGCGCCTGGCCTCCGGTCAGATGGCGATCCTGGATCACCGGGCTTCGTCGCTGAGGGCGACAAGGCCTTCCACGGTAATGCTGTTGGGCGGCGAGCCTGTCGGTGAGCGGTTCCTCTATTGGAACTTCGTGTCATCTTCCCAGGATCGACTACGACAGGCTGGTGAAGACTGGAAGGCTGGACGCATGAAGCTTCCCGTCGGCGATGACCAGGAGTTCACGCCGCTGCCGGATGAAGCGCGGATGACACCTTCGGTGACCCGATGAAAGCGGAACGGGGAGCGGCGGCCACCACCCACGATCAGCACGAGCTTCTCCTGGGAAAGGCGACGGCGCGGATCGCGCAGGTGCGGTACGCCGTCACCATAGAGATGGGACCCCATGTCCTCGTCGCCGATGAGCCAAAATCCCTCGGAGGGCAGGATGCAGGGCCCGCGCCCTTCAGCATCCTCGCGGCCGCGCTTGGAGCCTGCACTTCAGCGACGCTGAAGATGTACGCCGAGCGCAAGCAATGGCCGCTCACATCGCTGAAAGTGGCTCTGCGCTATCTTCGGTCACCACAGGGCGTCGATCGTATCGAACGCCGCCTGACCATCGAGGGGTTGAATGACGAGCAGTGCGCAAAGCTCGCCGACGTCGCGGAGCGAACGCCCGTGACGCTCGCCATCAAGGGCGGGGTCGCAATCGACACCAGCCTGACCTCGGCAGACTCTTGATGGCTGCGTTCAGAGCAAGAGCCGTCGCAACCGAGACCGGCCAGAGCACGTACGCGGTGCGTATAGCGGTCGGCGGGCACGTGCTGACCGGGGACGAGGCCGTGGACGCCGGAGGCGGCGGACTTGGCCCTTCGCCCTTCGAGCTGCTGTCCGCGGCCCTGGCCGAATGCACGGCGATGACCATGCGATGGTACGCCCAGCAGCAGGGGTGGTCGGTGGAGGGGATCGAGGTGGCGGTCGACTACGGCAAGAAGGTGCTCGCAGGCGCCGCATCGCCGGTCGACGCGTTCGAAAAGACCATATCGATACAGGCTCCCGATCTGACCGATGAGCAGCGCACGCGACTGCTGAATGTCGCGGCCAAGTGCCCGGTGCAGCGCACCCTTGAAAGCGTCCCGATGATCACGACGCTCGTGGCGCCGACGCCAGGCCGGATTTCCGATCACCGCTGAGGCGCTTGGGCCGCGAGCGGTTCATCAGCCTTTGGTGGGGGATGATCGATTATCGCTACAACCAGTCAAGCCCCGATCTGGGGCGCTGGAGCGCGCGGCTGAGGAGACAGGCCGGTTCGAGAAGGTCGTCAAAGACCAAGTTCTTGCAGCGAACGCTTGATAGGTTGCGCCCAACCGGTTTCACCTTGCGCGAATGCATCGGCCAGCGCGTCTTCGAGCCCGTACGGGTCTTGCGCTCTGAGGGCTTGGATTATGGCCTTAGCCTGCTGAAGATCCTTCGTACGCTTGATGCGATTGGCGGCGTCCCTTCGTTGGGCCAGAATGAGCTTGTGGACGGCGAAGCGTGCCGGTTGAGGAACCTGCACGAGTATGCCGGGGCCCGAGAGCGCCACCGCCGGAACTGCATCCGCAATCAACCATGCAAGGTACTGCAACGGCGCTGCTCCTGCATCCAGACCGCGCAAGCGCACCGGATTGGTATCATCTCGCGTTCGGGTAGGTGTGAGTAGATCGACGAGATAGCCGGCCGAGTTACGGTAGCGCGATGGCGGCGCCTTAGGATCGACCTGAGGGATGCCTTCGAAAGTGTCGTCCGCACGGCGCAAGATATCCTCCAGCCGCTCCGGCGGCGTCGAGCAGATGGCGACGGTCGCCGTGGCGAGATCTAGATCGCCGGTCATCAATGTGGGTGATGGCAATCGATGGCCGACCAACGGCTCGCTCACGAGATAGGCCGCAGTCCCAACGAGAACGGCGCCAGACTTGAAGAGCCCCGCTTGTGCGAGAACATCTAGTATCAGCCCCATGGTGCGGTCGGGCGCGGCCAGTCTACCTTGCCCCTTGAGCATACCGACTAGCTTTCGCCGTTCCTTTGCGAGTTGGGCTCCCGCAGTTAAAGCGTTTGCTTGCAATTCAGCTGCGGGATCGCCCGCTTTACCAACGAAGCGGTCGATGCGGCCCGATCCCACTTTGACTTTCGCGTAGAGGTACTCTCCGCTATCCGATATTCGTCTATAGACCGACCCTGCTTCCGGGGCGGTTTCGACCTGTTGGAGTAGCTCAGCGAAAAGTGTCGTAAGGGAAGGCGATATCGCGTCGGCCATACAGACAGAATTCCAAAATTTGTCTGTAAAATAACGGGGCGCGGCAAAACTCGCAATGCTGTCGCGGTTTGGTGATCGAGGGCGCAACCCACAACCGGCCGGCGAGTCTCCGCATAAGTTTTCCTTTTTGCGACTGTTTGAGGTTGGCTGCCTAACGTGCGGCGCGTGAAGCTAGGGCTTGCAAAAGCCGGCACGTAGGCCGACCAAGGTCTAGGGCTAACCGGCCAACCATCCCGAACAAATCCTCAACCCTCCTCGCGTAGAAATGCGCCCGGGGTGGTCACGACGTGATGTTCAGACAAGAAAAGTCCGGCCAAAAAGGCGCGCGCGTCAGCGTGTGGGCGCCGCTTTGCGCCCTGCTTGTCGCCCTCACCTTTGGGCACGCCCCCGCCTTTGCCGGCCCCATCGGCGAGCGCCTGCAGACACTGGGCCAGGACGTGCTTCACGACGCCGAGACCTTGAGCGTCGCCGATGTCGAGACGGTCGGCGAGGCGGCGCTTCGGCGCTCCGGCCGCGAGCGGTTCATCAGCCTTTGGTGGGTGATGACCTATTATCGCTACAACCAGTCCAGCCCCGATCTTGAGCGTTGGAGCGCGGCGGTCGAAGAGACCGGGCGCTTTGAAAGCGACGAGAGCCTCAAAGGGCTGGCCGCCATCATGCGGCTCACCGACGCCTCCACGCGGTCACGCGCGCCCATCGCGCGCCAGACCTGGGAGCGCATCGAGCGCCAGGGCGGCGACGTGCGCCTGGCCGCGCGGCTGGAGCGGGTGAGGATCGCCGCCGAGCGCCAATCCTATGGCGACGCCACGCGACTGGCGACCCTGCTCATCCAGGAGGCCGAGCGCGATCCCAAGACGGTGGCGATCGCCGCCGAGGCCCACTTCTTGAACGCCAGCGTGCTGGCTGATCTTGGCGACAACCTGGGCTCCCTCGACCATGCCGCCCGGGCCATCGCCCTTGATCGCCAAAGCCAGTTCAAGCGGCACGACTCCAAGCGGGTCTACTTCCTGTCCTACCTGGCCGCTCAGGCGGGCGAAGACGCCGCGGCCCGCCGGCTCCTGGCCATGCACCGCACCTTGATCCCCAGCTCCGGCGGCATCCAGGCGGTGTTCTTCAACCGCTATGTCTGCGCCAAGGTGGCGCGCGACCGCGGAGATGCGCGCCAGGTGCTCGAATGTCTTGAGCCTCTGACCAAGACGCTGGATCAGCCGGCCCACGGCTTTGAGACCTCGGCCCTTCGCCTTCGCCTGGAGGCCCGCGCCGAGCTAGGAGACGTCGCCGGCGCCCGCGCCGACCTTGCCCGCCTGCGCGCAGCGCCGGCCGACGCCAAGCCGACGGCGGTCGCCGTCGAAGACCTGGCCCAGGCCTATCTGTTGCGCGCCGAGGGCCGGCACGCCGAGGCGTTCGCCACCTTGGACCGGGCGCGCAAGGCGACCCTCGCCAGGCTGCAAGCCGACCAGCGCAACCGGACCGCCGAGATCAGCGAGACTTTGCAGCAGGAGCTCAGCGTCGAGCGCGACCGCGCCGACCGCGAAGCGCAGGCTGCGCGCCTCAACAGCAATCTGAAGATCGCCTGGTCGATCGTCGCCGGCCTTCTGGGCCTGGTGGTGGCCGTCGGCGCCGCCTTCGCCATCCAGCAACGTCGCCTGGCCAGCCAGATCGCCGAGCGCCGCGAGGCCGCCGAAGCCGCCAGCAAGGCAAAGTCCGACTTCCTGGCCACCATGAGCCATGAGCTTCGCACGCCCCTGAACGCCGTCCTGGGGCTGGCGACCACCCTTGAGCGTGAGCCCTTGCAACCGTCGGTCGCCGAGCAGGTTCAGCTGATCGCGCTTTGCGGCCGCAGCATGCTGGCCGTGCTCAACGACGTGCTGGACCTGTCCAAGGTCGAGGCGGGCAAGCTGGAGGTGGTCAGCGCTCCGGCCGACCTGATGGCCATC
Source organism: Caulobacter sp. 73W (assembly GCF_041021955.1). GTDB lineage: Bacteria > Pseudomonadota > Alphaproteobacteria > Caulobacterales > Caulobacteraceae > Caulobacter. Next base: position 1,571,005 of record NZ_CP158375.1, on the reverse strand, counting down.
TGCGACGAGCTGGCCAGGCTCCACGGCGTCGTCGCCCGCGACAAAGGCCTTGAGCTGACGCTGCAGGCGCCGTCGTCGCCCACCCCCAGCTTGATGTTCGATGAGCTTCGGGTGCGACAATGCATCTCCAACCTGCTGTCGAACGCGGTGAAGTTCACCCAGTCTGGGCAGGTGGGCCTGACCGTGGAGGTCGAGACGCTGTCGGACAATCACTGCAGGACCCGTGTGTCCGTATCAGATACCGGCGAGGGGCTATCGGCGTCCGATCTGGAGCGTCTCTTTGGCGCCTTCGAGCAGGCCCATGCGCAGTCCTTGGTGGATGGCGTCGGCACGGGGCTTGGCCTGCACATCACCCGCCGTCTGGCCCGCCTGATGGGCGGCGACGTCGAGGTCATCAGTCAGCCGGGCGAAGGCTCGGTCTTTGTGCTCACCTTCCTGTGCGAGCTGGCTTCGAGTGCGGCGCAGACGGAGGGCGAACCGGCGGCGCATCCGCTAGACGCCGTGTCGCTGGACGGGCTGCGCGTGCTGGTGGCCGACGACCATCCGGTCAATCGCCAGGTCATTCGGCTGATGCTGGAGCCCATGGGTTGCTGCATCTTCGAAGCCAAGGACGGGGCCGACGCCCTGGAGCAGGCCGCCGCCCATGATTTCGATATCGTCCTGATGGATCTCAACATGCCAGGCGTCGACGGCCTGCAGGCGACGCGGCGGCTCCTGACCGCCCAGCCTCACCTGACCGTGCTGGGCCTGACCGCCGACGTGCGGCCGCACCAGCTGGCGGCCTGTCTGGCCGCCGGGATGAAGGAGGTGGTCGCCAAACCCGTCGAGCTTGGCCAGCTGATCGGCGCGGTGTCGGGTCAGATCGCATCGGGCGCTACGCGTGAGCCGTCCGAAGCTGTCAAACGCGCCATCGGCGGATCGACGCCCTAGCGCTGCATTGGGCTAGCGTACGTTGAGCCCTTCACTCCGCAGGCTGATCACGCCGCAATGGCGGGTATGCACCTAAATCGCGAGCGGGGGAGTCGGCAGATCTCGCCTTCTGCAAGAGCCGCTCTCCTTCGTCGTCAGGGCGACCACAAACTCGATAAGGGAGCAGCATAAAGGTTTTCGCCGAAAGGTATGACCGTGTCCCCGTCATACAGAACCAAGCCCGAACGAAACGTCTTGGCGTTGAGTTCGGCCAGTTTGCGAAGACCTTTGAAGTCAGCGGCAGTAACCGTGGCCGCCGCCTTGACCTCGATGCCGATCATTTGGCCAGCGTCGTTCTCGAGGACAAAATCGACCTCAAGCTGATCCTTATCCCGGTAGAAGGAGAACCTCAGCGCTTCGTCATGGAAGGTCGCCAGGCGCTGCAACTCCGCAAACACGAAGGTCTCAAGGACAGCCCCAAATCGGGAGCGATCGGCGGATATGCGCTCCGAGGTGACCGCGCTCATCGCGGCCAGCAAGGCGCTATCCACAAAATGCAACTTGGGGGTCTTTATGAGCCGGCTCAAATCATTGCGATGCCAAGGCTCAAGGCGCTTTACGAGGAAGAGCTGCTCAAGAACACCCAGGTAGCTCTCAACGGTCCTGCTCGTCAGCCTAAGATCGCTTGCAATGCTCTGGGCGTTTAGCAGTTGGGCCGCGTGGCGCGCCGCTTCGCGGACCAGGTTCGGGATTTCGCCGGGCTTATGCAGCGCGGAGATATCACGCACATCCCGTTCGGCGATCGCCTCGATGTATGACGTGCACCAAGCTCGCCTGCGCTGCGGTGTTTGGCGCTCAAGAACGCCAGGGTATCCACCGGTTAGAACGGTATCGACAAGGTCAGTTCCCGTGAGGGGGCGCCCGATGGCGGGCGCGGCGCCCTCGAACGCGGTTGCGAGAAAAGAGGCGCTGGATTGGTCGCGTATCTCTGCTTGAGCCAGAGGCAGCAGGGCGACGAGCTCCATGCGGCCCGTAAGGGACTCTTTTGTTGTCGCGACAGTAAGCAGGTTGGCCGAGCCGGTGATCAGAAAACGCCCTGGCCGCCGATCGTCGTCCACCGCCTTCTTGAGCGCCAGCATCAGGTCAGGCGCGCGTTGAATCTCATCGATGACCGCGCGATCTAGTCCCCGAACGAAGCCGGTCGGATCGGTTTTCGCAGCCTCCAGGACCGTGGCGTCGTCGAGCGTCAGATAAGTGTACTCAGCCCCCGCGACGTATTTGGCGAGCGTCGTCTTTCCCGACTGCCGAGGGCCGTTCAGGGCCACGATCGGAGTGTCTTGAAGTGCGGCTCTTAGACGAGGTTCGATGAGGCGGGGGTGCATGCGCGTCCGTATGGTCCAGCATACTTGAGCGTCCAGATTGAAAAATTGTCTCGTCCAATCTGAAAAATATCTTCGTCCAATTTGAAAAATAGGTTCGTCTAATTTGAAAAATTCGCCCGTCGAATTTGGAGGAGACGTGTCCGCGTCACAAGCGTGCCGCCTGTAAGGGTGTCGAGCCCGCAGTGACGCAGCGCGTCTTTCGCCGAGAGCCGAGGGTCCGGATCCCCGGACGGCCCCTTTCGTTCTTGGGGTCGCTCGCAGCCTTCAACCGGCTGGAACCGGTGGGGGAAGCAAACCGCCTAGGTCTCGCCCAAAGATCGCGCACGCAGCGTCCCTGCGGAGGGAGGTCGTCGAACGTATCGAGGCCGTCGAAGTGGTCGATCTGAAGGTGGGCGATGCCTTCAAGTTCAGTCAGTCGCAGATTCACCGCCATCCTGCGTCGGCCGTCCGCCTCCAGGCGCAGGCCCCGCCAGGCCAAAACGCCGGCGCAGGTTGAACAAAAGAGCATCTCAAGGGCGGGATCCGCCTTGCCGGGCCGCCGGTAGCTGGAGGTCTCACCCTCGACGAAGATGCGCCCGCCTTCGTAATCATAAGCCCACAGTGCGCCATAGCGTCGGCAAAGCGTGCAGTTGCAGGCGGTGATCGAGCCTGGATCGCCTTCAAGCGTCCAGGAGGTGCGCCCGCAATGACATGACCCCTGCAACACCTAAGGCCCCGCTGATATCCAAAATGCTTGTTCTTCCAATCGTTGTATCGGCGAGGCTTGTCGAGCAAGCCCTATCCCTCGCGCGTTGACGGCGCCGCGTGCGGGCCCCGCCCGCCGGCAGGGAAACCTGGGCGCCAGGACTGTCGCCTCTGGACGCAGCGCGCGCCATGTCCGCTCGATCTTTTCGCCAAGAGAGAAAAGCCGAGTCAGGGGCGCCTCTTCCACGGTGGTTTCCCATGCTGCGGTTCCGTGCGCGCGGTCGCGCGAGCTCGATCTAGATCGCGGGGCCGACCCAAGAGGCGAGGGGCGAAACTCGAACGCCGCGCAGCCCCATCCGACCGTGCTGGGCTGACCGCAGACGTCCGGCGGCGCCCGCTGGCGGGCCGCCGGGATGAAGGAGGTGGTCGCCAGACCCGTCGAGCCTGGCCAGCTGATCGGCGCGGTGTCCGGACAGATCGCATCGGGCGTTACCCGCATTCCGTCCGCGGTCGTTAAGCGGGCCGGCGGATCGACGCCCTAGCGCCGCACGGGGATCAGCGCGCGCTTAGCCTCTCAAGCCGTAGCCTGATCAGCGCCGCCGTCCGCGGCCGTAGTCTGATGACCCGCCGCCGCGGATCCAGTCAGCGAGCAGACGAAAATAGCCGTCGGTGATCCGGCCATAGGTGCGGCCGCCGTCGCTTCCTTGAGTGAACTCCACCATGCCATGGTCGGTGTTCGGGAAACTGAAGACGTCGATGGCGGCGCCTTGGTCGCGCAAGGCCGTGAGCCTCGACAGGGTTATGGCGGGGGGCGCTTCGCGATCCTCCTCGGCGATGACCCAAAGCAGCGGGCTCTTCAGCTGGCGCAGCACCGCGACGGAATCGTAGTTCCAGATGAGCTCCAGGTTGTCGAAGAGGGCCCGGCCCACCCGTCGCAGCTCGGCCTCGTCCGTGGCCAGAATCTCACCGGTATATTCGCCGCGGATCCGGCTGAACCACGCGCGCTTTTCAAAGCGCTTCTTGGCCTGCGCCAACTCTCGGTAGCCTTGCTCGAAATGGGAGCCGACAAGCCTGGCTGTGGCGTCGGTCACGACGCGCGCTTCTTCAAGATCCCGTGCGCTGGCGCCATGCTCCTTAAGCTCGGTGAGCACCTGCTCGCGGTCCTCCTCGGCGGGGCTGATCATCAGGCCAAAGCCGACGGCCACGAAATCGGCCTTGGCTCGAACCGAGGCGAGCGGCGCCACCCAGCCGCCCTGGCTGCCGCCGTAAAAGCCCGCCCGCGTGATCCGGCCGGCGGCAAGCTTCCTGGCCTGCGCGAAAGCCGCCGCCGCATCGTCGGCCAGCAGCTCGAAGTTCTGCGTGTACTCGCCTTCAGAGCCCCCCGTGCCCCGCTTGTCGTAGGCGAAAACCCGAAGGCCGAAGGAAGCCAAAAGATAAGGGTAAGCTCCCGTCATCGGAGAGGTCCGCTCCGAGCCGTGGACCAGGACGACCAGGGGAGCGGGGCCGTCGAGGCCCGGCGGCTCGACAAGGACGCCCGACAGCGCCTGGCCGTGGCTCTCAAAGCGGGTCGCCGTCAGGGTCAGGGGAACGCGGTCCCATGTGCCGCCTTGCGGCGTCGAGGTGATGCGATCCGCCTGACAGTTCAAAACGGCGTCCGCCGCACCGACCTCGCCGCGTCGCCCATCGTCCAGGGTGTATCGCAGCGCGGCGGCGGGCTTGGTGATGGCGGCGTAGGACTGGTCGCGGCTGTAGCGATAGAGGCCCGGCTCGCAAGCCAGGCTCGGTGTTGCGACCAAGGCGGCGAGCCAGGCGAGCGGCAAGAAAAGGGACGAAGGCTGCATCGCCCCGTTGTAGGTCGCTCGTCGCCGCGCGACTTGAACGTTATTGCGCTCGGTACTGGGAAGGGCTGACGCCGACGATCCGCTGGAACTGCCGGGTCAGGTGCGCATGATCGCAGTAACCCAACGCCAGGGCGATTTGAGTGATCGTCTGTCCCCCGTGCAGCATGAGGCGGGCCTCGTCGATCCGGCGCTGATTTCGATAGGCGAGCGGCGAAAGCCCCATCGTCCTCTTGAAAGCCCGGACGAGATGAAAGCGGCTCAGGCCCGCGACCTGGGACAACTGCTCCAGCCCAAAATCGTGGGCGTAGTTGTCGTCGATATAGTCTTTGACCCGCCTGATATCGGCCCCGGCCAACTCCGGCGCCTGACGCGGTTGGGCGGACGCGCTGGCCCGGCCGAGCGCCTCGATGAGGGCGGCGAACGCCGTTTCCTGCTCAAGCCGATCGCTGGAGCGCTCCAAGACCGCATGGGTCGCGCGCACGCGCTCGTGCAGCGCGCCATCCTCGCTCACTGCGCTGGCGAACTCAGGTCGCTCTTCCAGCCACTGCGTCATCACCCCATCGGGGATGTAGAAGACGCTGTAGCCCAAGGGGCTGGGCGGGAGGCTGGCGTTGGCGTGGGCCTGCTCGGGATGAAGCAGAAGCGTGCTGCCCGCAACCGCGATGTGCCTTTGGCGGCCCACCTCCAGGGTCTCGGCGCCGCTGGTGACAGCGCCGATGACGAACTCCCGGTGGGTGTGGGTTGGGAAGGCCCGCTGCGGATAGAAGGCGCGAACAAGCTCGACCCCGCCGAACGTCTCCAGGGACTTGAAGCGCACGCAAGGAGAAGCGCTCGTCATAGATGGCGCACTTCGTCAGGGCTGTTCCACCAGTTGTCGTTCAAGCCATCGCAGTAGGTCGTAGGCTTGGCGAGCAGCTCTTCGACCGAAAGATCGTCCAGGGCGGCGATCCGCACCCCGGCATAGGCGCCGCCCATGGCGTCTATCGAGCCATGACCGTGGGTGGCTGTCCCGCATTCGCGGCAGAAGCGATGGTGCGTCTCAAAGCCGTCGCCCTTGCGGGCGTAGTCCCCAAGATGCTCTTCGCCCCTGATGAGCTGGAAGCTCGCCGGATCGACCTGGACGTTCCAATTGCGCTGTTTCCAGCAGTAGCGGCAATTGCATTTGCTGGCGCCCTGGAAGTCCATCGCGACCTCGAACGCGACCCGGCCGCAGTGACAGCTGCCGCTGTAGGTTTTCAGCATGACGTCCCTCCTTAAAGCTTCGCCGGTCTACGCCAGCCTCGTTCGCACGATCTCGCCCGGTGAGCCGCCGCCGACCGCCGCGCTGGGAGCGCTACGTCAGGTCAGCTCGCCAGGGCGAGGCCGTAAAGCCGCCTGGCCGCAGATTGTCCCGGACAGCGTTCAGCCAGAAGACCCAATCGCTAGCCGGGACCGCAAGCTCGCCAAAAGGGCGCGCTGCGTTCTTCGACAGGTCTCGCAGCGAACCTAGCCTTGCGCGCCGGCGCCGACTTGAACGCAGTTGCGCCCCGCATGAGTCCGCCGCGTTTCCTTGCTCAGGTCGATCCAAGCGCTTGGATGTGAACCTCCAGGCTCACCACGCCCCGCCGCGGATCGCCAGGGCTGACCTCATCGTCGATCGTGGCGGCGGTCATCCGGGCGTAGGAGGCGGCCGCCGCCTTTGAGAAGCCGGCCTTCAGGAAGTAATCCTCCCAGCCTTCGCGCGGGACCGTATCGACCTCCACGCGGCGGCCAAGCTTGGTGCTGAAGGCGCGGGCGACATCGGAGAAGCTGTAGCGCTTTGGTCCCTCCAGATAGGCGATCCCTACATCCCCTGTATCGCCGAGCAGCCGCTCGGCCCCCAACTCGCCAAGATCGGTCGGGGAGACCATGGGCAGCGCGAAGTCGGCCGGAAAAAGCGTGGGCAAGGAGCCCTGCTCGGCGGCCGGGGCCAGCATGTCGAGATTGGTGAAGTAGTAGGCGCCGCGGTTGATCGCTGTGGGAATGGCGGCTTCTTCAACCCAGCGCTCGAAAGCGTAGAGGCTCGAGAAGTCGCCCACGCCTTCTTGCGCCCGTGCGCCGTAGGTTGAGGCCACCACCACCTTCTCCAGATCCGACCCGCTGACAGCATCGGCGATCGCGCGGGCCGTCCGCAGCTCAAACGCGCTTGTGTCGCTGCTCGGGTCCGCCGGCGGGTTGAGAAGGAAGGCGCGTCGTCCGCGCTTCAATACCGCCCTTAAGGCCTTGACGTCCTGGACATCGGCCACGGCCGTCTCGACGCCAGGCTCGGCCAAGGTCTCGGCTTTCTTCGCCGAATGGACGACGGCCAGGACGGGGGCGTTTCGTCGGCGAAGCGCCGCAACGACCTTTGAACCGACGTTTCCGGCGGCGCCTAGGACGACATGCATGGGTGTGATCTCCTTGACCTTGGATCGCCCCCCGGCGTCGTTTGGTTGTTGTGTCGCCCCTCAGCGACGGGAGCGTACGGCCTTCAAAATGGCTTGGGGGCCGCTGGGTTCACATCGACGCCAGCGCGCGTGGCGACGATCTGCTCGACACAGATCCATTTTGAGGGCTCTGATCCTAGTCTTGGGATGGGGAGGGACATATGCGCCGATGGCTGATGCTGAAGCCGCTCGAGGGCCTTGGCGACGCTGCGCTCCTGGCGATGCGCCTTGGGGTCGGCTCGTTTCTGATCTGGGGCGTTTGGGACAACATCACCAGCGCCGAACATATGCGGACCTTCGAGACCTTTCTAGCCAAGTACGGTTTCGTTGCGCCGCATCTGATGGCGCCGCTGTCGGTATGGGTTCAGTTCGCCTGCGGGCTGGCCTTCATCCTGGGCGCGTTCACCCGCTGGGCGGGCCTGTTATGTGCGGCCAACTTCGTCGTGGCGATCGTCATGTCGATCACACCCTGGGCGTCCGCGGCTCGTTCTCCTCGGCGTGCCTGGTGATGATCGGTCTGTTCCTGGCCGCGCATGGGCCAGGCAATTTCGCCCTCGATAAGGGGCTGGACAAGAAGCTGGCCTAGCGTGCGGAGCGAGCACCCGGACTGCGCCGTCAGGATTGAAGCGGGATGGTGCAGGCCTAGGCGGCGTCGAGCTGGGGTCCAGGCGCGCCGCCCTGACGTGAAGCGCACTGTTCCCACCAGTCTCCCAGGGCGTTGATCAAGGGGACCAACGCCTCGCCGTGGGCGCTCAGGGCGTAGTCCACCCGCCGCGGATAGCCGCCGAAATCTGTCCGTGTCACGACGCCCGCCGCCGCCAGCCTGCCCAGCTCCAAGGACAGCATGCGATGGGAGACCGTCGGATTGTCGCGCCGCAGGTCGCTGAACCGACGCGGACCGTCCTTCAGATAGTAGATGAGGAGCGTCGGCCAGCGTCCGCTGAGCACGCGCATGACCTCCTCGATGGGGCATTCCGAGACGACGGTCTTCATGCTGCGGCTCCGGCCTGGTTACAGAAAAGTGCGTGATTTACACGGTCCGTTCCGTGCCTAGTTTCCTCGGGGCCTCGCGCAACAGCGCGCTATTCTGTGGAGACCCCAATATGGAACCCATCCTCGTCTACGGCTACCCCGCAGGCAGCTCTATGGGGCTGGTCGCGGCCCTCGAATGGCTAGGGCGGCCCTACCGCCTGTGCCGTGTGGACATGCTTGGCCAGATGCGCGAGCCGTCCTACGCCCGCCTCAACGCTCGCATCGAGACGCCTGTCCTGATCACCGACGAGGGGCTCGTCGTGACCGAAACCATGGCCATCGCCGCCTGGCTGGAAGCCAGGGATGTCGAGCGGCGGATCAGCTTCGATCCGCGCGACCCGCGCACCGACCGCATGCACCAGTTCCTCGGCTTCGTGAACACGGGCTTCACCGGCGCCTTCAGCCCGCTCTGGACGGCCATGGAGACGAAGACCGACGACGCCGCCTTCCTGGAGGCGCTTCGCCGCTACGGGCAACAAGCCGTCCTCGAACGTCACGACAAGTTGGAGGCGATGCTGGGCGACACGCCCTTCCTGCTGGGCGCCGATCCGACCCTGGCCGACGCGGTGTTGATCGGCGTCGCCCGCTGGTTGGATGTCCACCAGGTCGCCGACACCGACCGCTGGCCGAGACTGGCGGCCTTGCGGCGTCGCCTGGAGGCGGACCCGGCCGTCCTGTTCGCCACGGCCCTGGAGATCGATCCAAAGGACGCTTCAGGATCGTCGGCCTTCCTTGGACATGTGACGCTCGATGAGGTGATCGAGCGGTACGTCCGCAAGCCCGAATAGGGACGGCGTCGGGATCGGGGGCTGGCGCGCGAAGCGCGCCTACCCCCGCTGAGCCGCGATCCAGTTGTCGACCACGCGCTCCAGCACCGTCAGCGGCACGCCGCCGCCGGCCAGGGCGGTGTCGTGGAAGCTGCGGATGTCGAAGCGCGCGCCGAGCGCCGTCTTGGCCTTCTCACGCAGGCGCACCCACTCGTTGTGGCCGACCTTGTAGGCGCAGGCCTGGCCCGGCCAGGCGCAGTAGCGCTCGATCTCCGACGTCGCCGCGCCCTGGGCCCGGCCGGTCTGTTCGATCATGTAGGCGATGGCCTGTTCGCGGCTCCAACCCTTGGAGTGGATGCCGGTATCGACCACCAGGCGAACGGCGCGGAACAGCAGCGACTGCAGGAAGCCGACGCGGCCAAGCGGATTGCTGTCATAGGCGCCCAGCTCGTCGGCGAGCTGTTCGGCATAGAGGCCCCAGCCCTCTGCATAGCTGGAGAAGAACAGAGTGTTCATCAGCTTGGGCGCCGCGGCGCTTTCCTGCTGCAGGGCGATCTGCAGGTGATGTCCCGGCGAGGCCTCGTGATAGGTCAGGGTGGGCAGGCCGTAGACCGGCCAGTTGGCCGTGTCGGTCAGGTTGATCCAGTAGATGCCCGGCCGCGTCCCATCGAGGCTCGGCGAGTTGTAGTAGCCCTGCGACGCGCCTTCCTGGATCTCCGGCGGCACGCGCTTGATCTCGACGATGGACTTGGGCAGTCGGCCGAAGGCCTTGGGCAGGCGGCCCTGCATGTCGGCCATCTGCTTGTTCAGCTGAGCGATCAGCTCGACCTTGGCCGCATCGGTGTTGGGATAGACCTGGCCGGGCAGGGCGCTGAGGCCCTTGATCCGCTCGGCGACCGTGCCTTGGGTCATGCCCTGCGCCTTGAGCAGCGCGTCCGAGCGCGCCGTCAGGTCGGCCACCTGCTCTAGGCCGATGCGGTGGATCTCGTCGGCGGTCAGGCGGGTGGTGGTGATATAGTGCAGGGCGTTGGCGTAGTACTGCTCGCCCTGCGGCAGGCGGGCGACCGAGGCGTTGTGACCGGCGGTGGGCAGGGCAGCCTTGAGCGCGTCGTTCTGGCGCTTGAGCGCCGGGTTCACGCGCTTGTCGACAATGGCCTGGACGCGAGCCGCCCAATCGCCGGCGATCTTCTTCTCACCCGTGCGGCGGGCGACGGAGCGCACCAGGGTCGACTGCGCCGCGGGCGTGGCCAGCATGCCTTCCTGCTGGGCGATGGTCTTGGCCAGGATGAAGTCGGGCGGCACGACCCCGCGCTTGAAATCCTCCAGCATCCGGTCGGTCTCGGCGGCGAGGACATCGGCGAAGGCGTTGACGCGGGACACATAGGCCTCGGCGTCGGCGGCGGTCTCGATGGTGTGCTGGTTGTCGAGGAAGTCGGCGGTGTTGACGTAGGCGCCGCCTCCCTGGTTCACGCGATAGATCTGCGGCCAGCCGCCCTGACCATAGGGGATGTCGTAGGTGGCGATCACCGCATCCAGGTTGGCGGCGATGGTGTCGTAATAGATGCCGTCCTGGGTATCCATCGTTGCGCGGTCCAGCTTGCCAAGCTCGGCGCGAGTGCGGCGGTTGAAGGCGCGATTGGCCTCCTCCTCGACCAGGGTCGGAACCGTCAGCTTTGACTTGGCCGCGGCCCGCGCGCCCTTGTCGAGCCCGAAGCTGGTCGCCAGCTCGGGCGACTGATCGAGCGTCGCCTCGAAAGTGCGGTCCATGAAGGCGGCGAGCGACGCCTTGGCCTGCGCCGCGCCCGCCGGAGCCGCGCGACCAATGCTCGGCGCGCCCGAGGCGGCCAGGGCTGCGCCGGCGGAAGCGAGAAGGCGACGACGATCGATCATGTGAAAGCTCCTGGGCGCGGGATGGCGAGGCGCCGACAGGACGGGCAAGTCGGGCAAAGGTCAAGATCACAGGCCAAAACGAGGCTGTGCTGGTTCGGTTTGCGCTGACCAGGCGCCAGCTCCACAACTCTGCGGGTCGTTCGGCGCGGACCCTAACCAGAACCTCACGGGAAATGGCTTGAACTTCGTCCACCAGAAGGCGGGGCCTTAGCCTCAAAGACTTTGCCACACACGATAATATAATATGATGTATCAATCTCGTTTAATGATATAGAATACGACATTGTCGGTTGCAGTTTCGGTCGAATAAGATGCATAATGTCGTATCAAGCACCATCTGTGATGCAAAGTAAGAAATCAAAACGTTACAGCTTCGAGCCGCTGACGGGAGCGATACGTCGAGAACGACAGTCCAAAGGCTGGAGTCAGCGTGACCTCAGCGCGCGTACCCACCTGACTCAGGCGCAAATCTCCCGGATTGAAAACGGAGAGGTGGATCTGCAGCTTTCGACACTTCTGGAATTGGCGCGCTCGCTCGATCTCGACCTGCACCTGGTGCCCAGATCGGCGCTAACCGCCGTGGGGGCGGCTGTCCGGTCCACCGAAGAGCAGACCCGGGAGCGAAGCTACAGGACCTTACTCGCCAACCTGCGCCGCCTTGCCGAAGAGGCGCAAACGTCCGCACCGGGGCGTGAAGACATCGCGTCCATCGCATCCAGCCTTCAGGAACTGGAGCCTCTCACCAGCCATCTGAGTGGGCCATTCATGACCGCTGACCTGAAGCGCCTGCAAATCGACCTCGAGCGGTTCCTCCAGTCTGCGCCGGCGGAGCGCCCCGGCCAGACGAGGGCCTTTGGAAAGGCAGCCGCGTGGTTGAAGACGCTCAGAAACACTGCGGCGCACCTGCCTCATTCTGAGCGTCCGGCGTACAGCCTGGATGACGAGGACTGACCATGTCCGCAGACGCGCTCGAAGTTCTCCTTCATGACCGACGGATCGGACTGATCACCGCCTTGGGCGGCGACCAATCGATCTTTGCATTCGACGATGACTACGCCGACGATCCCGACCGCCCGACGCTCAGCCTTTCATTCAAGGGCGAGCGCGGCGGACTGCTTCGCGATCATCGGCCGACGCAGACGCAATTGACGCCGTTTTTCTCCAACCTTCTGCCCGAAGGCGCACTGCGGGGGTATCTGGCAAAGCGCGCCGGCATCAAGCCGATGCGCGAGTACCTTTTGCTTGAGGCGCTTGGTCCTGACCTTCCCGGCGCGGTCTCGGTTCGCCCAATCGGACGCGATGCGTTTAATGAACATCACCACGATGATCCCGACGAGAGCGCCGCGCGCCAGGGCGCGCTTAGGTTCTCCCTCGCCGGCGTGCAGTTGAAGTTCTCGGCGGTCGAGAAGGCGCGAGGGGGGGTGACCATCCCCGCGAGCGGCCAGGCCGGGGACTGGATCATCAAGTTGCCGTCTCTCCGCTTCCGCGGCATGGCGGCCAACGAGTACTCGATGATGAGCCTCGCCCGGACGATGGGTATGGATATTCCGGACGTGGAACTAGTGCCGCTCGACAAGATTCATGGCCTCCCGGAGGGAATTGGCAAGATCGAGGAAGACGCTTTTGCGGTCCGTCGGTTCGATCGCGCTGAAGATGGCGGCCGCATACACATCGAGGACTTTGCTCAGGTGTTCGGGGTCTATCCCGCCGAGAAGTACGACAAGGGCTCCTATCGCCACCTTGCAAAGGTTGTTTGGCGGGAAGCGGGTGAAGATGGCGCTCGCGAATTCATCCGGCGCCTGGTGTTCAACACACTCATCGGCAACGCCGACATGCACTTGAAGAATTGGTCGCTGATATACCGTGACGGCCGGACACCCGAGCTGTCCCCCGGCTACGACTTCCTATCGACAACCGTCTACATCCCCGATGAGAACGCGGGCCTCAAATTCGCGCGCACCAGGCGAATGGACGAGTTTAGCCTCGATGAAGTCGTCTACATGGCCGCTCGGGCGGGACTGCCCGAGACCCTAGCGCGAAGCGAGGCCGTTGAAGCAGTCGACCGCTTTCATGAGATATGGAACGCCGAGCATACGCATTTGCCAATAGCCGACGACCTTTCGGCCGAGATCGAGAGGCTGCTTGCCGTCGTGCCAATCGCTCGGGGCCGTTAGGGGCGGACGGCCCCTGCTAGGCCAACTTGGCGCGTTCCTCCCCGCGCCGAGATCAGTTCCTCAAGTCACGATTGCGTCCGCACCGGCCTCGCCCGTTGGCGAGGCGGCTCACAGTCGAGCCATCTTGGCGGTCGTGTTCAAGATTACGCGCATGCGTCAGCCGATGCAGCGTCCACACCAAGGCGCGAGCCAGGCTTGGCCTTAGGAACTGTTGGCCTTCCCGGAGGCTTTGAGCTCCCACTGGCAGGGAGATCAACATGCTGAAACCGATAATGGGCGTTGCGCTGGCGGCCCTGATGTTGGCCGCGTGCGGCCAAAAGACTGAGACCGAAAACGTCGACGGCCCGGCAGTGTCCGCGTCGCAAGAGCCGCGCAACGAAGCGGTGGACACCACGCCTAACAGCGGCGAAGCCGGCCCCACGCCGGGAGCCAATTCCTACACCGCCGACCAGGCGCGAGCGGCCTTGGAGAAGGCTGGCTACACCGACATCAGCGTCCTGAACCAGAACGAGAACGGGCTTTGGCAGGCCGCCGCCGTCAAGGACGGCAAGTCGGTCAATGTCTCGATCGACTACAAGGGCGCGGTCACCGCGCGCTGATGTTCCCCATCCATTTTGACCTAAGGACCTCGCCATGAGCAGGACGATCACGCGGCTGTTCGACAGCCATCTGCAAGCCCTCGACGCCGTCTCCGATCTGGAGGCGCGCGGCGTCGACAAGAACCGCATCAGCATCGTTTCCAATAACGCCGACAACTGGCACGATGGCCACAAGCACGCCTCGCGAGCGGCTGACGCCGGCCCCCTGGGCGATCGCAACGGCGACGGCGAGAACGACGTGGCCGACGGCGCCGGCAAGGGCGCCGCGACCGGCGGCGTGGTCGGCGGCGGGGCTGGCCTGCTTGCCGGTCTTGGCATGCTGGCCATTCCGGGCCTGGGCCCGGTCGTGGCCGCCGGCTGGCTGGCGGCGACCGCTGTCGGGGCCGTGGTCGGCGCGGCGGCTGGCGGCGCGGCAGGCGGTCTGCTGGGCGCGCTCAAGGAAGCCGGCCACAGCGATGAAGAAGCCAATGTCTATGCCGAGGGTGTCCGCCGCGGCGGCACGCTGATCAGCGTCAAGGCCAAGGACGACGAAATCGCCACCGTCGAGAGCGTTCTCAATGGACGCCGCGGCGTGGACGCCGCAGTGCGCGGCGGCGCCTATCGCGAAACGGGCTGGACTGGCTTTGATCCAGCCGCGGCCCCCTACAGCGTCGATGACGTGCGCCGCGAGCGCGGCCTCTACGGCGAGGATCGCTCCTTCGCCACGGGCGCCGGCGACGACGGCGCCGTCGATGACGCCGGCCGTCGCGTCGACAACGATCCGACCTACCCGGCGCGCCGGGAGTTCTAGTCGGTGATCCGGGCCTGAGGGGCCGATCATTTCCGGGATCGTGAAGCCTCCCGGAAAGGCGCCTGTCCGCGGCTCCCCGCGCGGGCAGGCGCATTGCCGTGTGCGCCCGCGGTTGCCAAGCGCCGACAGGACTGGCCCGTTCGGCGAAGGTCAAGGTTGGCGCTCGGTCCGGGTGCGCTCGTGGACCTCGTCCGGAGAGGCGCTCCAGCCTCGCAGTTCAGTGGCTCACCATTCGGCGCGGTGAGTGATCCGCGAGGCGAATCTGGGGGTCAGCGGATGGTCGAGGCTCGCCGCAACCAGTTCTGCGGCGACTTCTTTTGAAGCATCGCTTAGCCATGCGTGCGGCCTCCTTGACGAGGTCTGCAGCATCCTGATGGCGCGCTCGCGCCAATTTCTCTATCTGGCGCGATATCGCGTAGCGCGTACTTGCCGCTAAGCGTCATGGCGAGCCTGAGCCGCTGAAATTGAAGGCGCCATAGGGCAGGGCGATGGCAACATCTTGAAGCGGCGCCAGACGCGCCTGCCCGCCCCCGGCGAGCAGCGCGTAGCTCTTGGCGTGGGCGTCTGTGCCGGCGATGGCCAGTTGATCGAGATGGCCAGGATGAAGGTCTGGGCGTCGATCATCAATGTTCTCGTTCGCTTACATTGGGGAATGTAAGCGAACGAGAACATGGCGCGCTGTGCCTGTATTGAAGTCAGGGGAGCTGGCTCGCAGCCAGCCCCCCCTCGCGGAGGCTCAGGCCAGGGTGCGAACTTTCGGCTCGCGCGCGAAGAAGCGTTTGGCGGCCGCCTGGATGAAGGCCTCGTCCAGACCACAGACCCCTTCGTCTGCTTCCACGCCCGCCTTGTCGAGCAGGGGCTGGGCCTCATCGCTGGCGCCGATGGCCTTGAGGTGCCCAAAGGCGTCCATGACGAACTGCACCGCGGCGGCCTCCTTGAGCAGGGCCGCGCAGCCCTCCTGTGAGAGCACGATGGCTGCGGCATCCACCAGCACCGACGGCGTGCCCGCCAGTTGGCCGTCGACGGGACGAAGCTTGCCGTCCGACAGTTTGGCGCCGCCGATCTTGGGGGCGATGAGCACCGCTCGCGCGCCGGCTTCCTTGATCTGGGCGAGCAAGGCGTCGAGCACGCCAGCATCGGTCCCGTCAGCGATCAGCACGCCGACCGAGCGGCCCTGAAGCGTGTCGGCCATGCGCGGGCCGTTGATGATGCGAAGAGCAGGCGACGGCTCAAGATCCTGCACCGGGGCGGCGGTGGGAGCGGCCTGGGGCAGCGGCATGTTGAGGCCGTCGGCCACCCGCTTCGCCAAGGCCTCGTCTACGTTCAGCAGGTTGGACAGCATCCGCGTGCGGATCGCCTCTATGCCGACCTTGGAGAGTTCGAAGACCAGGCCAGAGGCGAGGTGGGCCTGTTCGAACGGATCCATGGATCGGTAGAACAGGCGCGCTTGGCTGTAGTGATCGGCGAAGCTTTCAGGGCGCAGGCGCAGCTTCTCACCGTGGTCGGAGGCGGGGGCCGTCCTAAACCCGGTTATCGGACATTCGCGTGGGCCTGTGGGCTCGCCCGCCTCGCCCAGGCTGTTGGGCTCGTAGTTGGCCCGGCCCTTGGGGCGGCCCATCTGCATCATCCCGTCACGCTGGAAGTTCATCACCGGGCACTTAGGAGCGTTGACCGGAATCTGGTGGAAGTTGGTCGTGCCAAGGCGGCTTTTTTGGGTGTCCAGATAGCTGAACAGTCGCCCCTGCAGCAGCGGATCGTCGCTGAAGTCGATGCCGGGCACGA
Organism: Caulobacter sp. 73W; assembly: GCF_041021955.1. Lineage (GTDB taxonomy): Bacteria > Pseudomonadota > Alphaproteobacteria > Caulobacterales > Caulobacteraceae > Caulobacter. The sequence continues at coordinate 1,554,711 of NZ_CP158375.1, read as the reverse complement.
TATTGGCCGGGCAGTAGGCGACCTGCTCGGTCTCGGCGAAGAAGTTATCGGGCCAGCGGTCCAGCACCATCCGCCCGATCAGACGCACGGGAAGCACTTCTTCGGGAATGATCTTGGTGGCGTCGAGCACGTCATAGGGCAGGGCGTCGGCGAAGGCCTGGTCGAAGGTCTGGACGCCCAGCTCCCACTCGGGAAAGGCGCCGCGCTCGATCGCCTCGAAGAGGTCGCGGCGGTGGAAGTCGGGGTCCGCCCCGGCGATCTTGACCGCCTCGTCCCACACCGTCGACTGCAGGCCTTGCTTGGGCTTCCAGTGAAACTTGACGAAGGTGACCTTTTCCTCGGCGTTGATGAAGCGGAAGGTGTGGACCCCAAAGCCCTCCATGGTGCGCAAGGAGCGCGGCAAGGTGCGGTCGGACATCTTCCACATGATCATGTGGGTGGATTCCGGCATCAGGCTGATGAAGTCCCAGAAGGTGTCGTGGGCGCTGGCGGCCTGCGGATAGCCGCGGTCGGCCTCCATCTTCACAGAGTGGACCAGGTCGGGGAACTTCATGGCGTCCTGGATGAAGAACACCGGCACGTTGTTGCCGACGAGATCCCAGTTGCCCTCCTGGGTGTAGAATTTCACTGCAAAGCCGCGGACGTCACGTGGCGTGTCGATGGAGCCTGCGCCGCCAGCCACGGTCGAGAACCGGGCGAACACCGGGGTCTTCTCGCCGGCCCGCTGGAACAGGTCGGCCCGGGTGATGTCCGCCAGCGACTCATAGAGTTCGAAGTAGCCGTGGGCGGCCGAACCCCGCGCGTGGACGATGCGCTCGGGAATCCGCTCGTGATCGAAATGGAAGAGCTTCTCGCGAAGGACGAAATCCTCCAGCAGCACCGGACCACGGGGGCCAGCCTTCAGCTGGTTTTGATTGTCAAAGACCGGCACGCCCTGGTTGGTCGTCAGCCGATCGTCGCTGATCGGGCCGGTCGTCTGGTGAGTCTCGCCGCCGGCGCCGCGGTCGCCCCGCAGAGTGTCGTTGTTGGGCATGTCCGCCTCCCTTTGTGTCGCGACACAACAGGGCGGACCGCGGACGGTTCCTCCCCCCGCCGTGCAGACACATAAACTTACGAAGCAGGCCAAGCGTCCAGGCCACACGCGAATGCGGCCGCCGGTCATTTGGGGCCTAGGGCTGGAGGCCTTCCATGAACTCGCGGATCAGGGGCTCGACCGCATCGAGATGTGTTTCCAAAAGCCAGTGCCCGCCGTCATCGAACATATGCAGGTGTGCGTCGGGCAAGTCGCGAAGGTAGGCCCGGCCAGCAGCGGCCGGCATGTAGCTGTCATTGGGCCCCCAGAGGATAAGGGCGGCAGGCTGATGGTCGCGCAGATAAGCCTGGTAGCGCTCGAACCAGTCTCGGTTTTCGCGAAGGCCGGCGATGACTTCCAGATGGATTGACGCGCGCTGCGGCGTGGTGAGGGCCCAGTGGAGCTTCCAAAGATCGGGAGATAGCCGATCTGCGACCGCCTGGCTGCCGTTCAGGAACTCGTGGCGATACCCCGCCTCATTGATGGCGTCGCCTAGCTTGGCCTTGGCCTGCGTCGTCGGGTTGTCCCAGTAGGCCTTGAGGGGATCATATCCCGGACCCAGCGCGTCCTCGTAGATGTCCCCATTTTGGATGATCAAGCCGGTGATTTTGTCGGGATGCGCGATGGCCAGTCGAAGCCCGATCTGCGAGCCGAAATCGTGAAGGTAAAGCGCGAAGCGTTCAGCCTCCACGGTGCGCGCGAACCGATCCAGGAATGCTGCGAAGCCATCGAAGCCGTAAGCGAACTCCAGTGGCGTGGCGCTGTGACCGCATCCCGGGAAATCGGGCGCCAGAACCCTGAACCGGTCCCCCAACCGCGCGGCGAGGTTGCGAAACTCATATGAGGAACAAGGATAGCCGTGGGGCGCCAGAAGCACCGGAGCGTCCTTGGGCCCCGCCTCACGATAGAAGACGGCGACCCCGTCGATGTCGATGGTCCGATGGTGAACTTGCGCCATGACGACCTCGCCTGTGGGTCGTCTGAAACGCGCGCTGGGCATCGCCGTTGCGCATCCCACCAAGAAGGCCGTCCCTTGCAGCCCCGCGCGCGATGGCGGACAGCTTCCTTGCGCTGGCGACCGGTGCCGGGCCACGGCGGGCCCCACTGCAACCCGCAATCGAGCTTGGAACCACGACGATCGGCAAGCCGCTGGTCAGGGTCCATGAATTTATTGAAGTCGATCGCGCAGTTGGCCTTCGCGTTCATCATAGGTCGCGGGGTGTGAGTACTCCTCGCGCGTGGCCTCCTCGGTGATGTTGTCGTTGGCCTTGTTGCGGGTCTTGTACCGCAAAAGGCCGTAGGCGAGCGCCAGGCCGAGCAATATGACCCCAATCGGAAACGCCATTTCCCACGTCAAATTCAACATGCCTCATCTCCAGATGCTGTTGGTGATGACGTTCGCCAGGCGCACCTTGTTCCGCGTGTTGTCGAAAATCGTCCGCGCGATCAGCCGAGGCGACCTTCGACAAGGTGTCAGGCCCTGGCGCAAGCCGTCCACGGGGGGACTGGCCTCCACGCAAGGGCGTTCACGCGGGTCGCGCGACCGCTTGGAAAATGTCCCGTTTGAAGGACGAGCCGGTCGTCAGTCATTGGCGGCGTAGGGCGTGTTGCGCACCAAGCGGCGGTTGAGGTCAGGCGCTCCATCCGTCCACCAAACGGGGCCCCTCTCGCCAAGCCCATGCTTGGCCAAGTCCACAGCGGCTCTTGCGTGACGCAGGCCGTCCACGTCGCCGGCCCTCTTTGCCGCCAAGACCGCCCGGCGTGCGGCCATCAGTTCGTTGACGAGGCGCTCTCTGTCGCTGGGCGCAAGGTATGGATTTGCAGCGCGCCACAGACGGCCCCGCACGATGATGTAGCGGCCATCCGGGGTGGTCTGAACCATGGTCAGCGCGGCTGTTGCGGCGCCTGCCCATCGTTGTTGTGACCTTGGGTGTCAGAGGTCGGTTGCTGCATGGCTGTATCAGCCGCCGTGGCGGGCGCGCCGTCCGGCGTGACCTGCCTGGCTGTTCCGGCCGGGGCCGAGGCCGAAGCGGCGTCAGACTGGCTTTCGGGTGTGGCGGGAGGGGTCTTTTCCGAACAGGCGGCGACGGAGAGGGCCGCGATGGTGGCGACCGCGGGAAGGCGCAAGATCATTGGCCAAGCTCCTGGCGAACTTTCTCGACGCTGGGCCCGACCTTTTGGACGGCCGCGCGCAGGCGGTCCTCGGACACGCTCAAGGCGCCGGTCCAGTAGCGGACCTCATGATCTTCGCCCAGGGCGATCAGGCTGCGGTCGGGCTCGCCGACTTTCATCTTGTCATCTGACATGTCGTCCTCCTTGCCTAACGCCAAGTCGCGGCGAGGCGAGACAGTTCCCGGCGGCGGTCGCGGCGGTCGTGGCGATCCTCGTCGAACTCAAAAAAGTCACTCAGCCAGCTTGGCTTTAGGAGCAAGGCGGCCCGCATCGTCGTTGTCGGCCCCGAGTACAACTTATGGAGGCTCATCATGAGCAACGCCGAACGCGAAGAAGACATCGACGCCCTGATCGCCGCCACTCCAAGCCTCGTGGCCGAGGTCAACGCCGTCAAAGAGGTCGTGCGCCGTCTTGCGGTCCTGGCCGCCCGTGATGATGAAGCCCGCAGCTTTCTGGGGGAGCCCGTACGCTACGAAGGCATTGACGACCCTGAAGCTGAGGAACTGGCCGCACAGGTCAGCGCCAAGATCGCGGAGATCGTTGAGGCCCCCACGGCGGCATGAGGTTCACGCCGCCCGCCACCCTATCGAAGGAGACTGTCATGCTTGCAAGTTCAGCCGCCGCCGCTGATTCAAGGCTCGAGGTTAAGGTCGTCGACGAAGGGGTCGCTCTTTTGGGGCCCGATGGCGTGATCGCCGTGCTGCCGCAAGAGGCCGCCGCCGCCGTCGGACGGCGTCTGCTGCAGGCGGCGGACGACCAAGCCGACATCTATCAAAAACCTCTGGGCTGACCGCCGCCCGCGCCGCCCCACGTCCCAAGCGGGGTGGCGCGAACCTGCGGTCCGACGCCTTCGCTCGAAGGCTCATTCGACCCGGCAGCCGAAAGCAGCTGGCCGGCGCTCACAGGCGCCGCGCCGACCAAACCCGCTGCAGCTACGGCTTGGGCGTTCAGATGTTCCTGAGAACAGGAACAGCGCCTCGCCAGCCTACGTTCATTCCCCACACTGGGAGCAAGCTCATGGCCAACGAAGATCTTAAGTTCCACAAGCCCGCCGGCCCGCCCCCGACGACGCCCTTGGGTGGGGGCAAGGTCGAACTGCACGACTACGCAAAGGAGCAAGGTGCGGTCACCCGAAAGGCGCATGACGAAGCGGCCGCGCGGCTTGATCGCGCCGCTGGGATCGAGCCGGCGCCGGCCGACCGCCGCGGCGCCCATACGCCCGATGAGTAACGTCTCCCCCGCGGCGAGCTTCAAGCGGCGGATCGCCGATAACGGACTGACCTTGGCGCTTATCGCGCTGTTCGCCATCAGTCTGTTGGGCCACTGGGTCTTCGGCTGGCGTGCAGCGGTGGAGGAATTGCAGCGCCACGGCCAGCCGATGATCGGATTGTTGGCCTATGCCGGCGATCCGGAATTTCTCTCTACGGTCTTCGAAAACTGGGAGAGCGAGTTCCTGCAGATGAGCGTCTATGTGGTGCTCACCGCAATGCTGATTCAGCGAGGCTCGGCGGAGTCGCGCGCCCCCGATGATCCGCCGCGCGACACGCTGCCCAGCGATGATGTCCAAGCGCCCCGTCTTGCCCGAGCAGCCGGCGTCGCCGGCTGGCTCTACAGCCACTCGCTGGGTCTCGTGCTGGCGGCGTTGTTCGTCGCCTCGTTCATCCTGCATTGGCTTTTCAGCGCCAGGGCGGCGGCGCAGGAAGCCCTGCTGCACGGTCAGCCCGTCACAGGCGCGGTAGCCTATCTTGGCGATGCGCAGCTGTGGTTTGAGTCCTTTCAGAACTGGCAAAGCGAGTTCCTCTCCACGGCCGCCCTCGTGGTCTTCTCAATCTTCCTGCGTCACAAGAATTCGCCAGAGTCCAAGCCGGTCGCCGCCCCCGATCACCAGACAGGAGCCTGAGCTGCGCCCCGCGCGAAGCCTTGCCGTACACGCCTTGGCCCGGGCCCCAGCGTCGGCTTGCGCACATAGGAACGATCGCTGAAGCGGGGGCTTTTGCGGCACATGGGTAAGCCGTCAGATCCGTTTCTCGCAGAGCTCGAAAGCCTTCTGCCCGCCGCCCGCGCGTTCGCGATCGGCCTGGCCAAGTCAGTCGCCGACGCCGAGGACGTGCTGCAAGACAGCCTCCTTCGGGCCTGCCGCTTTCGCGATCAGTACACGCCGGGCACGAACATGAAGGCCTGGCTCTACATGATCATCCGCAACACGTTCTTGTCCCTGATCCGCAAGCGGCGGCGCGAAGTGTCGCTGGAGGTCGAGGGCGACGAGCCTCGTCATGAGGCCGACCAGGAATGGCGGGCGCGGCATCGTGATCTTCTCAAGGCGCTCGAGGCCTTGCCATCCTATTACCGCGAAGCCCTTCTCCTCGTCGTGGTCCACGACCTGTCCTACGAGGAAGCAGCCTTGGCGGCCGACTGCAGCGTGGGGACCATCAAGAGCAGGGTCTTCCGAGCCCGAAGCCTACTGGCCGGATTGCTGGACACCCAGCGGCCTATCCTTCGCTCCAAGCCGCCCGTGACCACGGACGCCCGGGATTGGGCGGCGGCAGGGGCCTAGGGCCCTATTCGGATAAATTCAGCTCGATCCAGACGGGCGCATGGTCGCTGGGCTTGTCGCGCCCGCGGACGAAGCGGTCCACGCCGGCCGCTCGCAGGCTCGGAGCGATGGTCGGGCTGAGCAGCAGATGGTCGATGCGAAGGCCAGCGTCGCGCTCGTAGGCTTGTCGCAGATACTTCCAGAAGGTGTAGATGCGCTTCCCCGGATGCAGCTTGCGGATCGCGTCTGTCCAACCGCTGTCGACCAGCCGCGCATAGGCGGCGCGAACCTCCGGTCTGAAGAGCGCATCATCGCGCCAGCGCTCGGGCGCATAGACGTCCAGATCCGTGGGCATGACGTTGAAGTCCCCGGCCAGAACCGCCGGCACATCGGCGGCGAGCAGGACGTCGGCCCGCGCCTGGAGGCGGTCGAACCAGCGCAGCTTGTAGTCGAACCTGGGACCCGGCGCTGGGTTGCCGTTGGGCAGATAAAGCCCGGCGATCACCACGCCCTGCACGGCCGCCTCGATATAGCGGCTTTGATCATCCTTCGCCTCGCCGGGCAGGCGCGAAAGGATCGGCTGAGGCTCGGCGCCACGCGCCAGGATCGCCACGCCATTCCACCGCGTCTGGCCCCGCCATATGGAGCCATAGCCCGCCCGCTCCAGGGCGGCGGCGGGAAAACGTTCCTGCGGCGCTTTCAACTCCTGCAGACAGACCACGTCCGGCGCTGTCTCCTCCAGCCATTGCAGAAGGGCAGGAAGGCGGCCGTTGACGCCGTTGATGTTGAAGGTGGCGATGCGCACGCTTCACCGATCCCGCAGCATGATGGCGCGCCCTAGCACTGGCGGGTCTCTCCCGTGCCCAGGTCGATCACCAGGCAATGCTCGTCGTGACCGTCACAGGGACGAACGATGACGGACAGTTCGCCGTCCTCGGCGTCGGCGACCTCCAGCCAGGCGACCGCCGCCTCCTCAATGCTTTGCGCTTGAACCAGACGTCCGGCGCGCTCGCCGGATCGGCGCACCAGATAGGTCTGTTCCTGATTGGACATGGGCGGTCCTCCACGGCTTTGCGAACCTGTCCCCCAGGAAGGTTCCGGCGACCGACATGTTCCCAAGGCCCGCAAGCGCCGCCTTGGGAACAAGCCGGATGGCGGCAGGGTTGGGATCGCACGGATAAGCCAGGAGAGCCGGATGTCTTCCCAAGAAAAAAACCTGGAGCGCGCCCTGCAAAGCGATGCGCCCCTGACCGCCGCGGTGCATCAGCGCGACGTCGCCCATCAGGCGGCTGAGGCGCGGGACTGGGATCAAGCCTCCCTCGTCGGTCGCACCGTGACCATCAACCGCCCCCGCGCCGAGCTGTTCGCCTTCTGGCGAGATTTTCGGAATCTTCCGCTGTTCATGGAGAACATCGTGGCCGTCGAGGTCCTCGACGACCGCCGCTCGCGTTGGACGGTCGAAGCGCCGGCCGGCAAGACCGTCGAGTGGACCTCGGTCATCACCGAGGAGCAGGACGGCGCGGTGATCGCCTGGGAGTCCGAAAAGGACGCCGACATCAAGAACGCCGGCCGCATCGAGTTTCGCGACGCGCCGCCAGGGCGCGGCGCCGAAGTGACCGCCACCATCGTTTACGACCCGCCCGGCGGCGACCTTGGCAAGCTGATCGCCAAGCTCTTCCTGAAAGAGCCCAAGGTGCAGGCGCGCCACGATCTGCGCCGCTTCAAACAGCTCATGGAGACCGGCGAGATCTCCACCTCGCAAGCCCCCGACGCGGCGCCTCGCGCCTGATCCCAGATTTCAAGGAGACCCCATGCGCGCCCTGACCTGGCACGGAAAGCACGACGTCCGGATGGAGACCGTTCCGGACCCCAAGATCGTCAATCCCCGCGATGCGATCATCAAGATCACCTCGACCGCCATCTGCGGTTCTGACCTGCACCTCTACGATAGCTACATCCCCTCCATGCATAAGGGCGACATCCTCGGGCACGAGTTCATGGGCGAGGTTGTCGAAACCGGGCCGGGCAGCACCCTGCAGAAGGGCCAGCGCGTGGTGGTCCCCTTCGTGATCGCCTGCGGCAAGTGCTTCCACTGCGAGAAGACGCTCTACTCGGCCTGCGACAACTCCAATCCGGCCGAAAAGGCCGACATGTCCGAGATCGCCTACGGCTATCCCATGTCCGGCCTGTTCGGTTACTCGCACATGACCGGCGGCTATGCTGGCGGCCAGGCCGAATACGTGCGCGTGCCCTATTCGGACGTCGGTCCCATCGTCATCCCGGACGGCCTGGAGGACGATAAGGTCCTGTTCCTTTCCGACATCCTGCCCACGGGATGGATGGCGGCGGAAAACTGCGACATCGAGCCTGGCGACACCGTGGCGGTCTGGGGCTGCGGCCCGGTCGGCCTGTTTTCGATCCAGAGCGCCTTCTTGCAAGGCGCCCATCGCGTGATCGCCATCGACCATTACCCGCATCGTCTTGAGCTGGCCCGATCCATGGGCGCCGAAGTGATCAACTACCATGACGTCAAGGTGCGCGAGGCGCTCATGGAGATGACCGGCGGCATCGGTCCGGACGCCTGCATCGACGCCGTCGGCATGGAAAGCCACGGCTTCGCCATCGACAACGTCATGGACGCGGTCAAGGCCGCCACCCGCATGGGCACCGACCGTCAACATGTCCTTCGCGAGGTGCTCATGGCCTGCCGCAAGGGCGGCCGCGTCTCCATTCCCGGCGTCTATGGCGGGGTCGGCGACAAGCTGCCGATCGGCGCCCTGATGCAGAAGGGTCTGCAGATCAAGACCGGCCAGACCCACGTCCAGCGCTACAGCCGCCAGCTGCTGGAGATGATCGGCGAAGGCCAGATCGACACCACCTTCCTGATCAGCCACCGCCTGCCGCTGGAAGACGCCGTGGAGGGCTACAAGATGTTCAAGGAAAAGCAGAACGAGACGACCAAGGTGGTGCTCAAGCCGGACTGGAGCAAGGGAGCTGTCCAATGACCGATATCCGACCTCTCGCCGTCATCACCGGCGCCTCCAGCGGCATCGGCTACGAGTTGGCCAAGCTGGCGGCCCAAAACGGCTATGACCTGATCATCGCCGCCGACGAGGCGTCCATCGTGGAGGCCCGTCAGGCCCTTTCGGCCCATGGCGTCGCCGTCGAGGCGGTCCACGTCGATCTTTCCGACACCGAAGGCGTCGATGAGCTGCTCGACGTGATCGCCGGCCGTCAGGTCGACGCCCTGATGGCCAATGCAGGCCGTGGCCTTGGCCACGCCTTTCTCGACCAGGACTTCAACGAAATCATGCATGTGGTGGACACCAACATCACCGGCACGATCTATCTGCTGCACCACCTGGCCCGCCGCATGCGCGACGCCGATCAAGGCCGCATCCTGATCACCGGCTCCATCGCCGGCCTGATGCCTGGCAGCTTCCAAGCCGTCTACAACGGCACCAAGGCCTTCATAGACAGCTTCTCCTGGGCCCTTCGCAATGAGTTGAAGGATACGGGCGTGACCGTCACCTGCCTGATGCCCGGGCCGACTGACACCGACTTTTTCGAACGCGCCGATCTGCTCGACACCAAGGTCGGCTCCGATCCGAAGAAGGACGATCCGGCCGATGTCGCCAAGGTCGGCTTCGAGGCGATGATGAAGGGCGAGGGCGACGTGGTCGCTGGCTGGAAGAACAAGATGCAGGCGGCCATGGCGGCGGTGACGCCGCAAAGCGTGTTGGCCGAGCAGCATCGCAAGATGGCCGAGCCCGGCTCGGATCGTTCCTAAGCCTTGCGACGGGCGGCCGCCAGGCGGTCGCCCAGCTTGGCCTTGCGAGAGGCGTAGTGCTTGTCGAGGCGCGCCTCCTCTGAATCGAGGGCGGCGCGCCTTTTTGCGAGGTCGGCGCGAGCGGCGTCTTCTTTCGCTTCGAGCGCCGCCTGTTCGGCTTTGATGGTCTCGATGCGCCGCTTCGCCGCTTGCTGGGCCTTGGAAACCTTGGGGGCGGGCTCAGGCGCGGGCAAGCGTATGGGGCCCTTCCGGCCGCCGGCGGGCCGCTCCAGGACGACATTCGGCTGCTGAGCCGCCGCCCTCACCAGCGCCGCCTCGTCGGTCTCCCTCGCCGCTCCCTGCTTGAAAAGGTCCTGCCGCACGCCCCAGGCCGCCAGAGCCTTGGGTCGCGAGGTCGTGGCGACGACGAAATCCGTAAGGCCGTCCGAAGTGATGAAGGTTTTGAGCCGGGCCATCCAGCTTCAACGCGCAAGAGGGCCGGTAGGCATTCATAGACTCTGCGTGCAGGGCTGCGTTTCTTTGGGGGCGTTCTGGGCGAAGATGTCAGCCCGTCAGACGCGGTGTCGCAACTAGGCGATCAAGTCGCCGATCAGGCCGCTGGCGGGGAGGCGGCAGGCGTGATCGATCTTGCTGATTTGGTCGAGATCGATCTTGCGCCGACCGCGCCTTCAGTGGTGTTTCGTACTCAGCCTTATCGGACAGGGCCGCACGTTGGTCAGACCCAGCACCGCCTCCTTAGCAAACAGGCCTGATACGAATCCGATTGGTCCCATGACCGGATACCTATCGGCCCGCTCGCCATGGAAACGGACAGGCTGTTGTCTACCGTTAGTCTCGTCTCTTCAAAACACGCGGGGTGATGCCGGATCAACGCCTACGTTGCGGTCCACGGATCGATGACCTCCAGACCTCCAGCTTCGAAAGGACCGGTGTCGCGCGTTGCGACGGCAAATCCATTCGCCGCTGCGATTGCTGCGATGTAGCCGTCAGGCGTGGGGAAGCCTCTTCCAACCTTGCGAGCGTTAGCCGTCAGATCGGCATAGCTGCGCGCAGCGGCGGTATCGAAAGGCAAGATCCTGTCTTCGAACAGATCGACAATTCCGAGCACGGCCTGTCTGAGCATCTGCTTGCGACGACCATCTGGAAGGGCGCTTACCCCAAACAACATTTCCGCGACCGTCACGCTCGACACGAACAGCGTTTCGGGCGCTTGGCGATCCAGCCAGGCGCCGACGGCCGAGGAGGGCTCGGGTCTGATCGCCTCTGAGACGACGTTCGTATCGAGCAGTATCATTCGAAGCGCATGGGTTCAGCGGGCTTGCGGTCAATCGCAGCCTCCAACGCGTCGAAGTCGGCATTCGTCAGTCCGGCGTCGCGGCTCAATGCCGACAACATCATGCCCAGGCGCGGACGATCCGCGGGGTGCACGGCGGCTTCCAGAATCTCACGAATTTCAGCTTCCGTGCTTCGCCCATGACGAGCGGCGCGAGCCTTCAGAGCGCGGTGCGTTCTCTCTGAGATATTGCGGACCGTAACGGCGGCCATAACGTGCTCTCCGAAGGGGGTGATATCATCACATAATAAATGATATCACGGCAGCAACTTCCTATAGTCGTGAAGGTGCGAGCCGGCGACGAGATCACTGATCAACTGGCGATCCTCGCCTCCCATAACTGCCGAGGCCCCCCGTCGATGGCGGGCCGGAGATCAGCCGATGCCACCGCAGCGCGCCAAACGGCAAGATGGGCTGTCGTCGGACGGCCGTGCATCGAGACCGGAGGTGCCCGCCCCTTAGAACCCAAAGCTGGCGCTTGCGAGGGTATCGCGCCTTACGTCTTCGGACTTCTCGTCAGGTCGCCGTTCGTGAGGATTTCAGAAAATGCGCTTCAACCCGCTCGCCGCCGCCAGCCTCGCGGCAAACTGGTTGGGTCGTGCGACTGATCAGCGGCCGGGTCAGCGCGCGGAGATCATCGCTTCGATACGGCGACCGAGCTCGTCGATGTTGAAGGGCTTGGTGATCACCTGCATGCCCGGCTCCAGCGCAAGGCCGTCGTCCGCGGCCGCGTGGGCGTAGCCGGTGATGAACAGCACCGGCAGGTCCGGCCGGCCCTGGCGGGCCAGGTCGGCGAGCTGGCGGCCGTTCATGCCCGGCAGACCCACATCGGTGACCATCAGATCGATCGCCTCGACGCCCTCGAGCCGCGGGAGGGCCTCGTCGGCGGCGGCGGCCTCGATGGCGCGATAGCCGAGCTCTTCCAGCACCTGCAACACGAGCAGGCGAACGGCCGGATCGTCCTCGACAACCAGAACGGTCTCACCTTGGCCTTGCGGCGCAGCCAAGGTCTTGACCGGCTCGGCCTGCGCCTGGCCAAGGTGGCGCGGGATCAGCAGGCGCACGGTCGTGCCGCGCCCCTCGATGCTGGAGATCCGCACCGCGCCCTTCAACTGCTGCATGAAGCCGTAGATCATCGACAGGCCAAGGCCGGTGCCCTGGCCCAGCGGCTTGGTGGTGTAGAACGGCTCGAAGACCTTGGCGATGACGGCCGGCGGCATGCCGACCCCGGTGTCCGAGACCGACACCTCCACATAGTCGCCGGGGGCGATCGCCTCGGCGGGGTCGAGCGCCTCGGCGCGCAGCACCCGGTTGGCCACGGTGATGGCCAGGCGACCGCCCGCGGGCATGGCGTCGCGGGCGTTGATCGCCAGGTTGAGGATGGCGCTTTCCAGCTGGTTGGCGTCGGCCGCGCCGGGCCACAGGTCGTCCGGAATGCTGGTCTCGATCTTCACCTGCTCGCCCATGGTCCGCGACATCAGATCGCTCATCGAGGCGACCAGCGCGCCGACGTCGGTGGCGCGGGTGTCGAGGGTCTGGCGGCGCGAGAAGGCCAGCAGGCGATGGGTCAGGGCCGCCGCCCGCTCGCCCGACTGGGCGGCGGTGTTCAAGAAGCGCTCTGCGTCCTCGGTGCGCCCGGTCTGCAGGCGTTTGCGCACCATCTCGATGCCGCCGAGTATGCCGGTCAGCATGTTGTTGAAGTCGTGAGCGATGCCGCCGGTGAGCTGGCCCACCGCCTCCATCTTCTGCGCCTGGCGCAGCTGGTCCTCCAGCACCCGGCGCTGGGTGACGTCGCGGCCCGCGCCATAGAGCGCGCCGCCGTCCGAGCTTATCGTCCAGCTGATCCAACGCCAGGCGCCGGTGGCGTCCTTCATGCGACAGTCGAAGTCGCCGCTGCCGCCGTCCTGGGTCGTGCCCCTTAGCTGAGCTCGGGCCGCCTCGGCTTCGTCCGGATGAATCAGGGCCGTGACGATCGTGCCGAGCAGGCTGTCGACATCGTCGGTCAACATCGACCAGGCCGGATTCACCGCCGTGAAGCGCCCCTGAGCGGAGGCGACGAAGAGCAGGTCGCGCGACAGGTTCCAGATGCGGTCCCGCTCCTGGGTGCGCTCGACGATGTTCTCCTCGAGAGTCTCGGTCAGGACCCGCAGACGGGTCTCCGCCAGCTTGGCGTCGGTGACGTCGTAGATCACGCCGGTGAAGCTGACGGCGCCGGTTGCGTTGTGAGCGTGATGTTCCCCGCGCACCGTCAGCCACCGCTCCTGCCCGTCGTCCGCTCGCAAGATGCGAAGGGTCTGAAATTCGGAAGCCGGATCACCCCATTGGCCGACCAGGGGCGGATCATCCGGATGAACCAAGCTGTTGATTGTGCGAACTGGAAGGCTCTCGGCCGGATTTAGACCGAGCAGACGGCAGAACTGCTCGGACACCTCCACAGTGCCAAACCCGCTGAGGTACTCGAACGTGCCGACGCCGCCCGCTGACTGCGCGATCCGCAGGCGCTCCTCGGCGCGCTTTTGGTCGGTGATGTCCGCCAGCACCCCCGACAGGCGGGCCGGCCTGTCGTCGTCGTCAAGCCAGGTGCGGCCACGCGCCGAGACCCACCTTATGGCGCCGTCCTCGCTGACCACACGATAGTCGCGAACGAAGACCTCGGCGCCGTTCTTCACCCCGGCGATGGCGATCTTCATGCGTAGAAGATCATCGGGATGAATCGGATCGTAGAAGGCCTTGGCGGGCAGGCCGGCGGCTGCCAGCACCGGGTCCAGGCCGTAGAGAGCGGCGAACCGCGCGTCGGCCACCAGCACGCCGGCGGCCAGATCCCATTCCCATGCGCCCGCGGCGCCGGCGACGGCGCGGGTGACCCGCACGCGCTCCTTGGCGGCTTTCAGATCCTGGCGGGCCTTTTGCAGTTCGGCGGGCAGATCGGGATCGAGACGCTCGGTCGTAATGTCGACGAGCGAGGCGAGCTGGAAGACCGAGCGACCGTCGGCGTCGGCGATGGTGCTTACCGCCATGCGGCACCAGAAGGACCGGCCGTTCTCGCGGCGCAGCTGAAGATCGGCGCGGGCGCTCTTGTGCGTCTCAAGGCTCTTCTCCACCTCGGTGACGACGTTCGCATCGGTCGAGTCGCTGAGCAGGATCCTGGCGCTGTAGCCGATCAGCTCAGCCTTGTCGTAGCCCGTCAGGTCCTCGAAGGCGGCGTTGACGAAGACGATCGGTGCGCCCGACTGCCTAGGATCGCTGACGCAGATGGCTGCGCCGCTGGCGGCGAGGGCCTCGAAGACGGGACCGGCGAGGGCGCGCAGCTGCGCCAGGACGTCGGCGCCGAAAGCGGCCGTCTCCTGCGGGGATGCTGCGCCCTGGTCCATGCTCAGTCTCCCGTCACGCGGGCGATGAATTGCGCGATCAAGGTGCGCAGGGCCTCCAGCGAGGGCAGGTCCATCAGCATGGCGATGTAGCCACGGATGTCGCGGTCGTTGATGGAGAAGTTGATGTAGAGGAACAGCACCACGCCAGCGTCGCCCTGCCCCTCGCTGTCGAACAGCACCAATCCGTCGCCCCGAATGACCTCGGGCAGGGACATGGACAGTGGCTGCTGCAGCATGTTGGCCATTGTCGCCAGGCAGCTGTTGAGGACCACATTGCCGGTCTCGGCCAGGGCCTCCTGCTCCATCTCGGCGGTCTCTTCCGGCGACAGCGCGCCGCCGGTCACCGCATGGACGAGCGACAGGCTGTTGGCCTGTGGGAAGATCAGCAGGGCGCGCCCGGAAAACACGCCGCTGAAGTCCTGGAGCACCGCCACCAGCTCGCCCTGCTCGCGCTCTCGGATCAGGGCGGCGGCGCTGTTGCGCGTCACCACCTCCACCGACGGCACCGACAGCAGGACCTGCTCGCCGACCATCTTGCGCAAGGACGCGGCGGCGCGGCTGACCCCGATGTTCACCAGCTCGGTGAGGGCGTCGCGCTCCAGCGGCTCCAGCTCGATGCGGCCTTGTGCGATCACTGGGCGGCCCGAAGCCGAAGGGCCGCGCCGGAGACGAAGCCGCGCAGGCTGTCCTGTGTCACCGGCTTGGCGATGAAGGCCGCATCCGCAGCGCGAGCCCGGGCGATGATCTCGTCTTGGATGTTGGCCGTGGCGACGGCGATCGGCATTTGCGGGAAGCGAGCACGCATGTCCTCCGCCAAGGCGAGGCCATCCTTGCCCGGCATATTGTAATCCAGAATCGCCAGGTCGATCTTTTGCTGGCTGATCACTTCGAGCGCTTCTTCGGCGCTGGAGGCCTCAACGCGCACCCAATCAGGCTGCAGTGCGTCCAGAGCCTTGGCGACCACGATGCGCGCCAGCTTGCTGTCGTCCACGATGAGAACGGTGTTCCCCATAATCAGTTGCTCTCCTCGGGCGTTCTGTGAGCCTGTTCTATAGCCTGTGAAAAATGGCCTGTCCGTTCGGCGAGGGCCGGAGCGACAAAGGCGCGCGTGAAAGGATCGAGCGCCTCGCCGGTGAGCGGCGCGCCGAAGACGAGCAGGGCCTGGACCACGGCGCCATGCAGGCCTTCGCAGGCCGACAGGTCGACCTCGGCGATCCCGCCTTCCTGCAGCGCGGCCGCGACCGGTTCGGCGTCCTCCACCCGGCAGACGCCCTGAAGGCGAAGCGTGGTTCCGTCCCGCACGATTCTCATGACGCCAGGGCCTGCGTATCGAGGACCAGCATGGCCGTTCCATCCGCAGCGGCCGCCCAGCCGATGAAGCCGGGCGCGCCAGCCAGAAGGCCGGTCAGGGGACGGACGGAGGCGTCTATGCGGCCGTGCACGGCGTCCACCGCCACCGCGCCGCCGGCTTCCAGAAGCACGACCTTGGCGCTATCGGCCTTCGCCCGCGCCGCACCGAGCCTGTCGGCAAGATGGGTCAGAGGCGTCAAGCGTCCAGCGACGTTCACGACCTGCGCCCCCGCTTCAAGCGATGCGCTGATCGTGTGCGACAGTCCCGCCAGGGGCAGGGCGTATCGCGATCCTGCACAGCTTACGACCGCCAGGGGCGTCAGCATGATTGAGGCTGGCATGATGAAGGTGACCGTCGCGCCTTTACCCTGCTCGCTGCGGATCTGAACGCGTCCGCCCAGTTTGCCGGCCGCCGTGCGGACCGCGTCCATGCCGACCCCGCGCCCCGAGACGGAAGTTGCTTCGCGCGCGGTGGTGAAGCCGGGGTGGAAGATCAGCTCGATCAGGGCCTCGTCGCCAAGGCCCGTGGCGGACGCGACGTCGATGAGGCCGCGCTCGATGGCGCGTGCCCGGATGGCTTCCAGATCGATGCCCCTGCCATCGTCCTGAATGTCGATCGCCACCTCGGCGCCGAGCCGACGGGCGATCACGCGCAGCGTCCCGGTAGCTGGCTTTCCCGAGGCAGACCGTAGTTCCGGCGACTCCAGGCCGTGGTCCATGGCGTTGCGCAGGACGTGCAAGAAGGGATCGGCCAGGCCTTCGACCACGGCGCGGTCGACTTCCAGCGCACCGCCGGAAATGCTCAGGGCTGCGGGCTTGCCGAGCGTCTCCGACAAGGTTCGAACCAGTCGCGGCAGGCGTTCGAACAGTCCCGACAGGGGGACCAGCCGCGCCTGCCCCACCGCACCCCGGATCTCGTCCGACAGGCGGGCGACGCGGGCGAGGCGTCCCGACAAATGACGGCCAAGTTCCATTCCCCCTGGCAGACGCGCCACCGCCTCGGCCATGTCGGCCAGTCCGCTGCGGGCGGCGGTCAGCTCCTCGGCCAGTCGGGCCATCTCGTCGAGGCGCTCGACCGCCAGACGCATGGTGCGCGGCCCCGCTGTATCCGCCGAGGCGTCGGCAGCTGACGTCTCCTCAGTCGCGGCGGTCTCCATGGTCACCTGGTCGATGACAAAGGCCAGCGCCTTGCGGATGGCGTCGGGCGGCGCGGTCGAGGCGGCCTCGATGACCAGACGGCAGCGGAAGGGATCGTAGAGGCCGGAGCCGTGCGGCTCGCCAAGGTCCAGCCGCAGCTGCGTCAGCTGGGGTACGGCGGCGATGATCGCCACCGGATCGTCACCCGCGAAATAGGCGTCGGGGCGGGGGACGTAGCGGATCTGGGTGACGGCGCCGGCTGTCGTCGGCTGCGCCGGCGCGGCCCCCCCGACGGCGGACAGGGCGCTTTGGGCCTGGTCGGCGGCGTCGGCGGGCAGGGCCCCGTGGCTCGCCAGGTAATCCAGCCAGGTCTCGGCAAGATCGATGATGCGCAGCAGGCCCGCCAGTTCTGCGGGCGGCAGGCGACCGTCGCGGCGCGCGGCGTCCAGCCGGTCCTCGGCGGCATGCAGCATCTGGCCCAGCGGCGCCAGATCGAAGAGGCCCGTGGAGCCCTTGAGCGTGTGCACCGCTCGGAAGCAGGCTTCGAGCGCGGCCCTGTCGTCGGGGGCGCCGGCCAGGCGCTCCAGGGCTCGGGCCGAGTCACGGCACTGATCACGCCCCTCGATCAGAAACTGCTCGAGCAACTCGTCGATCATGGCGCCGCCCGCTGATAGACGGTGGCGTCCTTGAAGCGACGGGTGACGAAGCGGTCGCTGATCCGCGCCATCGCCTCGCTGTGGCCCAGGCAAAGATAGCCGCCGGGGGCAAGGCGGTCATAGAGGTTGTCGGCCGCCTGGCGGCGCGCGTCCTCGTCGAAATAGATCAGCACATTGCGGCAGAAGATGACGTCGAACAGACCCTGGGACTGCAAGCTGGCGGCGTCGATCAGATTGGCCTGGGTGAAGGTCACCAACTCGCGAAGGTCGTCGATGATCTTGCGGCGCTGACGGCGGGCCGGCTCGAAATACGCGTCGGCCACAGACTGGGGCAGGCGAGCCAGGGCGCGCTCCCCGTAGAGGCCGGCCTGGGCGGCGTCCAGGGCGTCGGTGTCGATGTCGGAGCCGACGATCTCCACGTGGTAGGCGTCGACCATTCGCCAGTTCTCAAGCAGCCAAAGCGCGATGGAATAGGCTTCCTCGCCCGTGGAGCAGGGGGCCGACCACAGCCGGATCTTGTCGCCGGGGCGCCGGGTGGAGGCGATGTCGGGCAGCAGATCGTTCACCAAGCAGGCGAACTGGTGCTCCTCGCGATAGAAATAGGTCTCGTTGACCGTGAAGGCGTTGATCAGCCGCTCACGCTCGGCCTGGTCGCGTCCCACCCGCCCGAAATAGTCGCCGAAGGTCTGGTCGCCCAGGGCGTCCATTCGGTCGAAGACACGCCGTTCCACATAGTAGCGGCGGGACTCATCGAACCGCATGCCGGTCCAGACCAGAACCTCGCGGCAGACCGCCCGCAGTTCGTCGCGCGTCAGGTGCTGGGTCATGCCGCCGCCACCCAGTCGATGATCTGTTCGGCCATCGCCTCGGGATCAAGCACGGCGCCGGCGCCGCCCTTGCGGACCAGGACGCCGGGCATGCCCCAGACCACGGCGCTGTCTTCGGACTGGGCGATCGTGCGTCCGCCGGCGGCGTGCAGGGCGGCCAGCTGCGCGGCGCCGTCGTCGCCCATGCCGGTGAGCAGCACGCCGATCACGCCGCTGGACGGCAGGCAGGCGAGCGCCGAGGCGGCAAGCCGATCGACGCTGGGATGCCAGCGATGGGTCGGGTCGGCGGGCGCGGGCATGGCCACCAGGGTCTCGCCGCGCCGTGAGACGATCATGTCGGCGTCGCCGCGCGCCACATAGGCGCAGCCCGCCTCCAGCGGCATGAGCACATCCACTTCGCGGACGCTCAGGGCGCAAAGCCCGTCCAGACGACGCGCCAGCGAGGCGGTGAAGCTGGCCGGCATGTGCTGGGCGATGACCACCGGCCAGGGCAGGTCGGCGGGCAGCCCCGCCAGGACCGCTTCCAGGGCCGGGGGGCCCCCGGTCGAGGCGCCGACGATGATCAGTCCGGAGCTGGAGGGCTCAAGCCGCCGCGCGGACGCGTTGAGCGGGGCTGGCGGCCGCGCGCGCATCCGCAGGCGCTCGCGCAGGCGTCGGCTTTTGGCGGGGCGTGTCTTGGCCGCGGCCCGGACCTTGTCGATCAGGATCGGCGCCAGCTCATCCACATGCAGGCTGGCGGGACCCGACGGCTTGGGCATGAAATCGACGGCGCCCAGCTCGAGCGCCTGCACAGTGGTCTCCGCGCCTTGCGAGGTGAGCGAGGAGACCATGATCACCGGCCGGGGCTGTTCGACCATAAGTCGGTCCAGGACCTGTAGGCCGTTCAGGCGCGGCATCTGCACGTCCAGCGTGATCACATCCGGCGCGAAGGTTCGCGCCATCTCCAGGGCCTCGACCCCGTCGCGGGCGAAGGCCAGCTCGAACCCTTCGGCCTCGGCCAGGATCTCTCCCAGAACCCGGCGCATCAGGGCCGAGTCATCGACGATCAGCACCTTGATCACGAGGCCGTCGCCCGGGTCTGACGCCAAGCGTCTTCGAAGCACTGGACCAGCGCACGCGTCAGATCGTACGGCCGCGCCTGACCGTCGATCTGAAGACTGCAGGCGGCGTCGTCCTGCGCCATCTCCAGCGCATCGACGCGCTCGACGGCAAGGGCGGCGGCGGGCGAGACGAGTGAGACGATCCGTGTGGGTGTGATCGAGGCGGCGGCGGGATCGACCAGGCGCGCCAGGTCGATCACCGGCGTCAGTTCGCCCCGAAGCATAGCCAGCCCCAACGCCGCCGCCGGGCCGTTCGGCAAGGAGGTAAGCTCGGGCATGGCGGCGATCTCGCGCACCTGGGCGACATCGATGGCCAGGCGAAGGGCGCCTGTCTGGATAAGGAGGCGTCGGGCGGAGGCCATGTCAGGCGGTCGGCGCGGCGAGGGCTTCGGCCAGCAGGGCGATCTCCTCGATCGCCGCCGCCAGGTCCTCGGCGCCCCGCGCCTGCTGACGCGCCGCGCCTGCCGCCTGAAGCGCAGCGCCACCGGCCTGGTCTGCGGCGGCGGCGATCTGGCTGACCCCTTGGGCGACCTGATCGACGGCCTGCAGGATGTTGTCCGCGCCCCGACCGATCTCCTCGGCGCCGGCGAGCAGGGTGTCGATGTCCTGCGCCATGAGGCCGAGACGGTCGAGGACGGCGGCGTTGCGCTCGACTTCGGCCTCCGCGGCGCGGGCCACGGTCTCCAGATCGCGTCGGACGCGACCGCTTTCGAGAGCAACGTCGTCCACCAGGTCCTTGACCTCATCGGCGTTGCGGCTTGCCGCCTCGGCGAGATTGCGCACGTCGGCGGAGACGAGCTTGAACCCGCGCCCGGCCTCGCCGGCGCGCGCCGCCTCGACGGCGCCGCTGGTAGCCAGCATGGTGGTGCGCAGGGCGAGCAGCGTGACGGCGTCGCTCGACTTGGAAATGCGCCGCGACTGGTCCTCCAGGACGTCCACCAGAACCACGACCGCGTCGGTCTCCTCGCGAGCCAGACGGACGGCGGCGATCATCCGCTCGATGTCGCTGCGGCTCTTGCGCAGCAACTCGCGCATGGCGCCAGTGCGCCGGATGTTGGCCGCCGCTCCTTTTCCCGTCGACTGGGTGGAGCGGCGGATCTGGTCCATGGCCGCCGAGGCTTCCTGGGTGGCGCTGGCCTGGGACTGAGCGCCCCGATTGATCTGGTCGGCCGCCACGAGAATCTGGCTGGCCGAGCCTGACAGCTCCTGAACGGTGGCGGACAGCTCCTCGGCCGCCACGGAGATCGCGCCCACGGCCTCGGGCGAGACCGAGCCGGCGGCGATCTGGTCGGTCATTCGCGCCAGCTCGGACGCGGCCTGTTCGCTCTGCTCAAGGGAGTAGGTCTGCTGAGCGATGGCCGACTGCGCCTGCGCTGCGGCGGCCGCCTGCTCCTCGGCGGCGGCGGCGGTCACCTCCGCGCCGCGGCGGGCCTGCTCGATGGCGGCGGCGGCCTCGATGGCGGCGGACAGCACCAGTTCGCTATCATGGCGCATCGCCGTCAGGTCCGTCGCGACGTCGGCCAGGACGCCGACGACATCCTTGCCCCCCTCGACCTCCCGGGCCGAGATGGCCGCGGCGGCTTCGAGGCGGGTCGCGATCTCCTTGATCCCGGTCACGATGGAGCGGCTGACGCCCCCGATATCGCCGGAGCGTCCCTGCGCCGCGTCGGCCAAGGCGCGGATCTCCTCGGCCAGGATCGTGAAGGCCAGGCCCGCGTCGCCCGCCCGATCGGCTTCGATCGCCGCATTGAGGGCGAGCAGGTTGGTCTGCTCGGCGATGTCTGCGACCGCGCCGATCAGCCCGCCGATCCGCTCGGCGTGAGCCTCCAGCGCGCGTACGACTTCCACGCTCTGGGTCTGGCGGCGCGCGTTCTGGACGACGGCCTCGACCGACGCGGTCACGGCCACGCGTGACTCGGCGGCGAGCTCTTCGAGGGCGCGGGTGCGGTGGCGTGCCTGGTCGGCGCGGGCGCGGGCCTGTTCGAAGGCGCCGGCCATCTCCCCGACCGCGGCTAGGGATTCTTGAGCCGCGCCGGCCGCTTCTTCAGCACCCGAGGCGATCAGGTTCATGGCCTGGGTCAGTTCGGCGGCGGCGCCCGCCGCCTGGGTCAGGCCGCCGGCCAGCTCGAGGGTCGCCGCGCCGATCCGCTCCCTGGCGCTGCTGGTGCGCGCCGCGCGACGGGGGGGCAGAGGCTGGGGCGCGGTCGGGGTGGCGGGCTCGATGGGGTCGGACTTCGGCGCGGGGCGGTTGGCCAGGGCCGTCTTCTTCACAAGAGCCATCAGAGCCTCCGCGCCAAGGCCAAGCCAGCCTGGGCGGTCCATAGCGCAGCCAGACCGGTGCGTGCGTCGACTGTACGACGGACGGATGGTTTGTGAGTGAACATCTTCGCCGCCCCCGCGACGCTCGTAACACACACGAGCCGCAACTGAACGCAAAGCTGCGCCTTGGGTTCCTTCCTGGCGATGCGGGTGGGAGGGGCGGGCCTCAGAAGCGGGTGAAGAGGTTCACCGCCAGGGTGTGGTTGGACTGGTCCGGTCCGTCGCGGAAGACGGTCTGGTTCAGATAGCCGGGCTCGATCGTAGCCCCCGACGCCAGGGGAAGAGATACGCCGACGAAGGTGCGGGTCTGATCAAAGCCCGACTGCTGTCCAAAGTCGGTGTCGTTGAGTGAATAAAAGGTCTCGTTCCAGACCAGGGCCTGGACCTTGCCGGCTTGCGGCAGGTTGAACGCCGCGCGCACCTGCTGGCGAACGCGCCATCCCGTGCCGTCGCGGCCTTCGAAGAAGCGCTGCTCCAGGCGCGTGCGGCCGGTGATCGTCATCTTTTCGTTGCCGACGAAGCGATAGCCGACCTGCTCCCAGGCGCGATGCTCGTTGGAGCTCGCGCCGCCCTTGGGATCGGTGCGGACATAGGCGTAGCCGCCGGTGAGCGACCAGCCGTCCTGCAGCTTGTAGGTCACGCTGGGGCGCAGCAGCATCTGGCCCAGATAACCGGCGTCATCGTAGTAGCGAAGGTGCGCCTCGCCTGCGGCGTCGATGTTCGGCGACAGGGCGAGCGTGCCGGTTCCAGACAGCCAGGCCTGGAAGTCCTCGTCAGCGGCGATGGCCGGCGGGGCCGCGAGGGCGGCGGCGAGCATGAGAGAGGCGGACGGGGCGAAGCGAAAGCGGGTCGACATGGGCCGCCTTATGTCGGTCGATGCGCTGCGGCTCCAGTAAGGAAGCATTGCCGAAGGCGCGCCTGCATTTCTGCGGAACGCCTTGCTTCGTAAGGAATCGTTGCCCGAACTCCTGTGCAGCGAACCGCCCGGGAGCCGCCTCGTTAGCCCTTCTGGCGCGCTCACGTGCGCCCATCAGACGCCACGCGCTCACCAAGGAGGAAAACGACATGGGCAGGACCATCACGCGGCTGTTCGACAGCCACATCGAGGCCCTCGAGGCCGTCTCCCGCCTTGAGGCCCAGGGTATCGCGCAAAGCCGCATCAGCCTGGTCTCCAACAACGCCGACAAGTGGCACGAGGGTCATGTCCATCCCGAGACGGGGCCCGGCGCCGGCGGCTTCGGCGACTTCAACAACGATGGTCGCAACGACACCGCGCAGGGCGCACGCAAGGGCGCGACGGCGGGCGGCCTTGTCGGTGGCGGCGCGGGCCTTCTGGCCGGCCTTGGCCTGCTGGCCATTCCGGGCCTTGGTACGGTGGTCGCGGCGGGCTGGCTGGCGGCCACGGGCGCCGTTGCGGTGATCGGCGCGGCGGCCGGCGGCGCGGCTGGCGGCCTCTTGGGCGCGCTCAAGGAAGCGGGTCACAGCGACGATGAGGCCAACGTCTATGCCGAGGGCGTGCGGCGCGGCGGCACGCTCGTCAGCATCAAGGCCGATGACGACGAGATCGCCGCCGTCGAGGGCGTGCTCAGCGCTGGCGGCGTGGACGCCTCCATCCGGGGCGAGGACTACCGCAAGAGCGGCTGGCTGAGTTTCGACCCCTACGGCGCGCCGCTGAGCCCTGACGAGATCGGACGTGAGCGGGCGCTGCGCGATGAGGCCCGCAGCTTCTTAGGCGGCGGCATCTGTGACGAGACCGCAGCGGACGAGGGGGATCGCCGCAAGGCGGCGGCGGCCATCGAGCCGCTGAGCCGCAACTATTAGTATGCTCGCCCGGTCGTATCGATGCGGCCGGGCGGCCCTTGCGGATCGCCGCCGAAGACCCAAGCTTAAGGTTAGGGGGCGCTTCACCGTCAGGACGCCATGAAGCTGAAACGCCAACTGAACGTGGTGCGCCGTTCCATTCGCGCCGAGCAGGACCGCTTGGCGCCGGACGACGCCAAGCTTGGGTTGCTAAAGCGCCTGCGCCTGAGTCTCAAGGACGCCCTCGCAGCGAGGCCCAAAACCGCTACCGCTGATGCCTCGGCCAGGCCCGAGCCGGCTGCCGAAGAACCCGAGTCGCCCGCGATCTTGTCCGACACAGTCGTCATCGAGGGGCTCGCCGCCGCCTGCGCCATGATCGCCTATGCCGACGGCTCCATCACCCCGGCCGAGCGCGGCTCCATGCTTGAGCGCCTTAAAGAGGTGTCCGGCCTTGGAAAACTCGATACCGAGGACTTTCTTCAGGCCTTCGAAGCGGCCGAGCAGGCCTTTGACATTGACGGATACGCGGCCCAGCGCTCGGCTGAGGCCAAGGTCGGCAAGCTAGCGGCCGAACCCGGCGTCGCGGCGATCGTCGCCCACACCGCCGCTGGCCTGGCGATCGCCGACGGGACCCTGGCGCCGGAAGAGCACCAGGCCGTTCGCCGCCTATTCTGCCTGTCGGGTCTCGATCCCGAAGCTGCCGACGCTGCCTTGGCGCAGGCCTAGAGGCCGTCTGGCCCGTCGATGATCTTCGTCTGGTTCAGGCTAAGACGGTGCTTTCGAGGGTCTGCCTAGCGGCGCGGTCAATCACGTCCTCCGCCCACTTGGCCAAGCTCTTGCCGGAAATCTCCGCGGCCATTGCGGCTCTGGCATGCACATCCTTGCCGACCCGAACCATGAGTTGGCCTGAGTAGGGCTTGTCGGGCGTCTTGCCGGCTTGCGCGCAGTGCGCAGATAGTCGTCCACCGCTTCTCGGAACGCCGCCTTGAGCTCACTGGCGGTCTCGGCATGAAATCCGATGACATCGCGGGTGCCGGCGATATGGCCGACCAGGATTTCGTCTTCGGAATCGTATTCCACGCGGGCGGCATAGCCCTTGTACGACAGCGCCTTCATGGCCTCACTCCAATCTTCACAAGGAAGTCTCGCGCGTCTCGACCTGATAACGCTTGGCCTCTTTGGCCGGGTGGGGACGTTGGAACGAGGCCACGATCCCCTTGCAGATAAAGCGGACCCGAAAACCATCGCCTTCGCTGACGTCGCACCCGGCCGCGATGAGCAGGCGTTCGATGTCGGCCCACGCGAGTGTTCACGAAACCGGATTTCGGAAGACAGCCGCCAGCACCTTCGAATGCTGGCTATTCATGCGAGCAACCGAGTTCGCCACGATGTTTTTTGCAATCACAATGTGATTGCATGCTTTGGCCGGCGACCTTAGGCAACTAGAGTCCGAAGACCTTCATGAGCGCGTCGACGGCGCCCTCGACGCCACGCCGGACCTGGTCGCCGTGCCGGCCGGCCATGGGGGCCTCCTCGACGATAAGCACCCCGTCGCCAGCCGCCACCCGATCCTTCAGGAGCGGCTCGCGCCCAAAGAAATATGGCCAGAAGGTCTCGGTCCGGGTCACCGAATAGGCCAGGTCGGTGGAGAAGCCGACGACCTGATCCTGGCCCAGGATCCGCCCCCGCTCGGCCCTCTCGACGCGGACGCCGCGGCCGCCCTGCAGCACCAGGCGGGCCGGGCCGTGGAAGACCAGGAAACGCAGTTGCATGGTCAGCCAGGCGTTGAGCGACAGCAGCCGCCAATGGGCCGTCACGCGCAGGCGTTGACCGATAGGCTTGACGACGGCGGCCAGGGCGCGAGGCTGCAGCACGCATGACGCGCCCGGCGGCAAGGTCAGCACCGTCACTTCCGAGAACGGATCACGGACCGCCGAGACCCCCGTCACCTCGCCTTCGCCCCGGATGCGGGTGAGGAAGGTCAGGCCGGCGGCGATGCTGGTGATGGGATGGGAAGCGTCGAGGAGCCATTGGGTCGCCTTTGCGCCGGCGTCGCTGGTGCTTTGCAGGAAGCCGTGGCGCACCACCAACTCCTCGCCGCCCGCCAGGCGGACGCTGACCGAGGCGGCCGAGCGCTCCGCCATAGGGATCACGACTGAGGACGCGTCGTCTCCGCCGATGCGGATGCGAGGGCGGCGCATGGCTACCGGGGCCAGGACGAAATAGCAGAACAGGCGGATCAGGTAGGGCGCGGCGATGATGACCGCCAGCGCCGCGGCGGCCCGGCGAAGGGCGTCGGGCAGGTGGACGCGCTCCGCCCAAAGCGACAGCTTCTGGCCCCAGGTTCCCTCGGCTCCGACTCGCTCCCTGGCGATCCAGGTCTCCACCTCGGCGGTCACGGGTCCGATACGGGCGTCAGTCCAGCCCCGCGCAGCCGCGTAGGATTTGGCCGCTGCGTCCTGCAGCCCCTGCGCGGCCAGTTGTCGTTGGTCAGCGGCCCTTGAGCGGGCGCAGAGCTCTTCCCGGCGCTGCGTCAGATCGCCAAGCCGGTCGCGGTCGTAGAGGCCAAGGGTGGCCTTCACCTGCCATCGCGCCTGGGCCGCTTCCAGCTCCAGCCGCGCGGCCCTGCACGTCGAGCGGGCCTGGTCGGCCGCCTGTCTGGCGTCGTCGAGGTCGAGGCTGAGCGCGGCCAGGGCGTCGCCCTTGATGATCCGCTCGCGCGCTGCGCTCAGGCCGGCGATCTCTGCGTCGCGAAGCTGAATCTCGAGCTCGGTGCGGCCGTCCTGGAGCAGGGCGTCGGTCCTGCCCGACGCCAAGCTGACGGCCTTGTCGCTGATGGAGCGTCGGCGCCCTTCCGCTGCAGCTTTCTCCTGCCGGGCCTCGGCGAGCGCCAGATCCAACTGGGCGAGACTCTTGGTGCGGGCGTCGGCGCCGATCGCGTCCAGCCTCTGCTGGGCGAGAACACGTTGCGTCGCCAGCGGGGCGACCACCTGCGTCTCCAGCCGCTTGGCGGACGCCAACTGGCGGGCGGGATCGCGCCATTGCGACTGAAGCCAGGGGACGACGAAGGCGCTGGCCAGAATCGCCGCGACGAGCGCTGCATAGAGCGCCGCCTTGCCGCCCAGCCACCCGAGCACGCGCTTAAGCACGGACGATGAGCTTAAGTGCAAGCATGGTGCAGCCTCATCAGGTTCTAGAACTGTGAGATGCCTGTAAATCTAGTCATGCAGCCGCGCTCAACCACCAATGCGGCGGGCTCGCACCTTGCCGGAGCCGGAGCGGAAATCCTCGGCTTTGCCGAGGCGGGCGCCGCAGGAGACGCAGCGGACAGCATCCTCCGGCGCGAGATCATCAGCGACGAAGAAGGCCGCGCCGCAGGGTTTGCATTTCCACTGCGGCGCGCTCTGCGCCGGAACCGCGACAGGCGCGGCTTCCGGCGGCTTGGGCGTCGTCTTCAGTTTGAGGATCGGACGACGCGGAGCTTCAGTCATGAGCTGGCGCTGGCCTTAGCCGACGCGCAGGTTCACGGCCGAGGTCTTGCCCGAACGGCGATCGGCTTCCAGGTCGTAGGTGACCGATTGACCGTCGTTGAGGCCGCGCAGACCGGCGCGTTCCACGGCCGAGATGTGCACGAAGATGTCGGCGCCGCCATCCGAAGGCTGGATGAAACCAAAGCCCTTGGTCGGGTTGAACCACTTCACCACGCCCGAGCCCGAGCCCAGCGAGCCGCTCTGGCCGCCGCCGTAACCGCCGCCGAAGCCGCCGCGATCACCGCCGAAGCCGCGGTCACGCGGGGGGCCACGGTCGTCACGACCGCCGCCGAAGCCGCCGCGCTGACGCGGGGGGGCCGCCGAGGTGACCTGGATGTCGACCGCGTTGAGCTTGCCCGTGCGACGGTCCTGCTCGACTTCGAAGTTGACCTGGTCGCCTTCGTTCACGTTGTCGAGGCCGCTGTTATGCAGCGCCGAGATGTGGACGAAGATGTCAGCCGAACCGTCGTCCGGAGAGATGAAGCCAAAGCCCTTGGCCGCATTGAAGAATTTAACGACGCCGTGCGCCATGGGTGCTCCACCGGACCGGCCGCCTATAGTCAGCTCGGACCGTATTTGTTCAAGTTCAAGACCACGCGGCGGCGATGTCGACCAAGGCCGCACCACCGCGCGCATATCGCTGTAGGCAGACGGGGGCAAAATCGCAAGCGGGACTAGCGCCATATCCGTTCGTCGGAAACAGAACGTCATCATTTGGACACGCCCCGACGGGGTATGCCTGCCGTTTCGAGCGGTCAATCGGCCTTGGGGCGGCACGTCCAGACTTGCCAGAGGGCGTTCCGCGGCTAGGCATCTTGGGGCGGCGGCTGCGGCCGATCGTGAACCTTTGCCGTGGATGCGTCTTACACAGGGGATCTGCGCTCAAGCGGCGCTACTGATGGAGCTCCTCATGACCATGCGAAAGACCGGCCTGGCGATAACCCTAATCGGCGCGGCGGGCCTGCTGATGGCCTGCGGCGATCAGTCGGACGGCGGGACGCAGCGCACCAAGGGCGACATCAAGGAGGCCGTGGGCGACGTGACCGGCGACAAGAGCCTGCAGCGCGAAGGCGAGAAGGATCAGGTGGTCGGGGGCGTCAAGGAAACCGTTGAGGACGCCAAGGACGCCATCAAGGACGATCCGAAGTAGGCGGCGCGCGGGCGGTGCGGTCCCTCGGCCGGCGCCGCCGATCGCCCCCGGTGTGCTTTTCATCGCACACCTCCAAAGCGCGTACGGGCTATACATCAAACGCATATTGCAGTTTTACTGTACGGACGTATATCACCGTTCACGGCTGTCCGATGGCGGAGGCCGTTGACCGGAAAGCTCAAGACCCATGCACGCCTTCACCCACGCCGCTTCGGGCTTCATCGCCCAGCACAGCGCCTGGGCGGGACTGGTCCTGGGGCTTCTGACCTTCGGCGAATCCATGCTGGTGATCGGGGCTTTCCTGCCGGCCACCGCGATGCTGTTCGCCGCCGGCGGCCTGATCGCCACTGGCGTCCTTGATCCCGTCCATGTGATCGTCTTCGCCGTCGCTGGCGCGATCATCGGCGACGCCGTCTCCTACGCTCTTGGCCGGTCGCTGGGAGAGCGGGCGCTTTCCCATCCCTGGCTGGCGCGTCACGGAGCCATCGTCGACCAGGCGCGGCATGCGACCGCGCGCCATGGCGTGATCGCCATCTTCGCCGGACGGTTCGCCGGTCCGCTGCGGGCTTTTGTGCCGGTGCTCACCGGGGTGGCGGGCATGCCGCCCGTGCGCTTCCATCTGGCCAATGCGGCCTCGGGCGTGGTGTGGGTCGCGGCCTTCCTGGCGCCAGGCTATCTGGCTGGGCGCGGCGTCAGCATGGCGGGGCCGATCGGTCTGCGTTCGCTCATCGTCCTGGCGATCGCCTTCGCCGCCGCCCTGGCGCTCGCGGCGCTTATCGCGCGGCCGCCCGCACGCCGCGCGCGCCCTTGCGAGACCTTCTAGAGCACGCGTCAGGCCGCGTCGGTCGCCTTGCTTGCAAGGATCGTGAACAATGCGGCCAGCGAGGTCCCGTTGCTCGGAGCCGGCGCCTGTCGAACCTCGACCTTCGTCGCATAGGCGCGAAGCAGGCCTGAGCGGTTCTGGTTTTGAGCGGATGGCGCCGGCGCCTTGGCGCGCAGGGCTACGACGCCGCCGTCTTCCGTGGGCAGGTTGTCGAAGACGCGGTAGTTGAGATCGGCCTGGCCGATACGGTCGAAAAGGCTCTCTACGTCCCGAAACATGATGGTTCTCGAACGAGGCGCGCCTGAATGGCGGGCCTCCGGCCTCCATGTACTCAGTCGGGATCGATCGCGCAGGTCCGTAGAAATACGGTGGCGAAGCCTAGCGAGCGGACTCCAGATCGGTCCTGGCGAAATCCTCACCGACGTAGAGCAGTGGGCAGTCTCGCTGCTTTGCTATCTCATAGGCGAAGCAGTCGCCGAAGTTGAGCGAGGCGGGATGGACGCCCTTGCGCCACCGCTCATAGGCTTGCGCAACGCGTTGCGCCGAGCTGCGCGTCACCTCGACAATCTCAAAGCCCAGGCCGTCTATGAGGCGAGCCATCTGCTCCCCAAGGTTTCTGCGCGCAGCGACGATGAGCGCTTCAGCTACCGTTCCCGCCGAAATCACGAGTTCGAATTCTGTCTCAAGGGCTTGGGCGCAGGCATCGGCCTCGGCTTCATTCAACAGGATCGCCATGAGCGCCGAAGTATCGACCACGATCATTCAGGAAGGCCATCATCGTCGTAGAGGAAGTCCTGGCTACGCGCGGCGCTGGGGCCCGCCTTACGCGTCAGCATCGCCGATCGCCTGACGGACTGAAGCAGCTTGCGCCGCGCTGCCGCGTCAGACGTGGGCCGGACGGGGACCAGGCGCACCGCAGGATGACCGTGGCGCGTCAGAATGACCTCATCGCCGGCCTCGGCTCTGCGGACAAGATCGGTAAGTTGACCCTTGGCGTCGGTGACCGAAACGCGCGGCATCGAAGTCTCGCGATGGATAGAACATCGAACTGAAAAAGGGACCATTCAATGGTCCATCTCTAGCTGGATCTCCTATCAGACGCTCGTCAGGAACCGCCGCAGCCAGACCGCGACCCGCTGGCGGTCATCCTCGCCCGCCAGGGAGCCGATAGCGGCGTCGGCGAAGTCTTCGTCGATCCGTGACCCGCGCCGGCTGGCGATGAGGGCGCGGGTGTAGTCGGCGTCGAACTCCGGGTGAGCCTGCAGGGACAGGGCGCGGCGGTCCGGATAGGCGAGAACAGCCAGGGGCGTGAAGGCGCTGGAGGCGACGACCTCGGCTCCTGGCGGCAGGGACACCACCTGGTCTTGGTGCGAGACCGACAGGCTGATCGACGCGGTGCTGTCCATCCATGGATAAGCGCGCTCCACCTCATAGGTGTGCAGGCCCACGCCCCAGCCCTTGGGCGACTTCACCACTTCCCCGCCAAAGGCCTGCGCCATCACCTGATGTCCGAAGCAGATGCCGACCATGGGCGCGGCGCCGGACGCCTCGCGCAGAAAGGTCGTCAGATCGCCGATCCAAGGATCGGGATCATAGACCCCCGCCGCCGAGCCGGTGATCAGCCAGCCATCGCATTCGGCGCCGTCGCTAGGCAGCTGGCCGGAGCGCACGTCATAGACGGTGGTCGGAAACGCCGGACCAAGCATCCGGCGCATCATCTCGCCATAGCCGCCGAAGCGATCGACCAGGGCTTCGGGCGGCGCGCCCGTCTCGAGAATGCCAAGCTTCATGAGCGTTAGATGGACCTTTGAAGCGCGTCGGCAAACCCCGACCTCAGCGTCGACGTGATCAGGCCGTCAGCGCCTGCGCGGCCGAGCGGTAGGCGCGCCACCAGCGACGGGCCAGGGGCGCGGGTGGGCTGGGGTGCGCGGTTGTGACCACGGGACGGCCAGCGCGGGCGCGCGCCCGGTCGAGCTGGTAGATTTCCGCGGGCCCGCGCATCAGGCGTTCGATCTCGGCGCGCATGGGGGCCTCGGCGTCATAGGCGGCGCGAAGCTCGCCAGCCCGGCGCACGATGGCCGGCACATCGCGCTCCTCCGGCGTGGTCAGCAGGCCAAAGCAGGGCGCGAAGCCCGGATTGGACAGGGCCATGGCCAGGGGAGTGGAGATCACAAGGCCCAGATAGACCGGCGCCGACCACCACAGCATCACCGGGTCGATGGCCAGGACGATGGCGGCGGCGGCCAGGCCGATCATGATGTGACCGCGATGCAGGCGCCAGGCTTCGCGGCGGCTCAGGCGGCCGGGGTCACGGCTCTGCGTCGACCAGCCGGAATCACGCCCGGCCAGGACCTGCAGCACCGAGGCGCTCTGCATCAACATCAGCACCGGAGCCACCAGGGTCGAGCCGACGATCTCGAAGAGCACGCTCAGGCCGTAGCGACCCGCGCCGCCGAAGGCGCGACGCTCGGCGCTGTCGGACAGGGTCAGGATATTGGAGAGCAGCTTGGGCGCGATCAGCAGGGTCATAGTCGCGGCGAACAGCCAGGCCGCGCCGCCGGAGCCGCTGATCAAAGAGCCCGATCGGCCGTTCATCCACACGCCCGCGCCGGCCAGCAGCATCAGCAGCCACAGCGGCGAGGTGGCGTAGGACAGGATGCCGCGCAGCAGGTGGACGCGGCTGATCCAGTGCAGGCCGGCCGCGCCGAGCACGCCTGCATGCTGCAGGTTGCCCTGACACCAGCGGCGGTCGCGGATGGCCATGTCGAGGATGGTCGGGGGCGTCTCCTCGAAGCTGCCGCCCAGGTCGGCCGCCAGTCGCACCTTCCAGCCGCCGCGGCGAAGCAGGGCGGCCTCCACGAAGTCGTGGCTCATGATCAGGCCGCCGAACGGCTTGCGGCCAGGCAGCTTGGGCAGGCCCGCGCAGCTGGCGAAAGCGTGCGTGCGGATGATGGCGTTGTGGCCCCAGTAGTTGCCTTCGGCGCCGGACCACCAGTCCTGACCGGCGGCGATCATCCGACCATAGGCGCGCGACGCGAACTGCTGCAGCCGCGCGAACGGCGTCTCGGCGTTGACCAGTTCAGGCGAGGTCTGCAGAAGGCCAAGCTCGTCGTCGGCCTCCATGCGCGCCACCAGCTCGATGAGGGTGTCGCCGCTCATCAGGCTGTCGGCGTCGAGCACGACCATCGAGGTATAGGCGCCGCCGAAGCGTTCCACCCATTCGGCGATGTTGCCGGCCTTGCGGTCGGTGTTCTCCTCGCGGCGGCGATAATAGATCGCCGGGGTCGACGGCAGCTTGGCCCGCAGGCGGTCGACGCCCGCCAGCTCGGCGTGCGCGGCGGCCATGTCGCGGGTGTCGCTGAGGATGAACATGTCGAACAGCTCGGCCACGCCGCGCCGGGCCAGGTCCTCGGTCATGGCCTGCACCGCCGCCAGGATGCGACCGGGGTCTTCGTTATAGACGGGCAGAAGAATTGCGGTGCGGGTGAACAGGATCGGCTGCGGCCGGCCGCGACGTGACGCGCGGCGATCGCGCAGGCGGACCATGAAGCCGGCCACGGCGCTGACGAAGCCGAACGCCACCCAGGCGAACAGGATCGAGAACAGGGCCAGCGCGATGAATTCGACGGGTCCAAAGCCCTGACGGCTCAGTTGGAAGGCGGCCGCCGCTACGCCCGCCAGGGTGAGGACAGCGAAGGCGGCGAAGAGGACTCCGCGTCCGCGTCCGGAGCCCGCGATCGGCGCCGCGGCGCCGATCTTCAGATCCTGAGCTGGCATGGCGAGCGGCGCCTCTGAGGGCAGACGGGACTCGATACGTGACGTCGTCAAAACCTGTGCACCTCGAAGCTTGGCCTTGCCTTTGGCCCGTCGTTCCAGTCGACGCAAACCCTTTAGGCCAAAGGAAGTTCAAAGGTGCGCGGACGAAGGATTGTCCCTGTGTCCCTAAACGCCGAGTCCGCCCGCTTTATGGACAAGATGGGGCCATGGTCGGGCAGCGTGGCCATAAGATGGCGAACGCTGTTGCAATGCAGCGCCGATCATTGGCGCCGGCCCCTAACGTCCTCAGCGCTTGGAGGGGGTATCGGCGGGGACCTCGCCCTGCGGTGTCTGTTGCGCGGCTTGAGAGGGCTTGGAGGCTTCCACTGCAGGGTCGCTGGTGGCTTGCGGGGCGACCGCAGGCGTTGTTCTCTCCGAACACGCGCCGGCGAAGGTGATCGCCCAGCAAACCGCGATGGACAGCAACAGCAGCCGTTCTATGGGCGAGCGGGACATGGCTATTCTCCAGACGCTGCGAAGCTCGACCGCGACCGAACGCTCCTTTGCGAAGGAATGGCGTGGATCAACGATCGGTCGTCGCTGGCGTCGAGGCTGCGCTCGCAGGCGCCCGAGCGCTTTCGACCTGGCTGAGCCCCGCCGTCACGCCGTCGGCAGCGTCGTCGCCCGGACGGGCGATCATAACAATCGCGAACACCAACAATGCAAGGACGACGATCGCCCAAACATAGGGCCGGGCGGGGCGCCGCGCTTTCTCGATGGCTTCGCCTTGGCGGCGGGCGGAACGGCCTTGCATGATGGTCTCCTCTGCCAGGTCAACCGTCGACCAGCGCGGCATGTTCCCACCGGCGATGGATTTCTATGCACGCCCCTTCACGGATGATCCCAGCCAAAGCGCGCCCAGACCGACGACCGCCAGGACGGCCGCGGAAGTGGCGATGAGGCGACCAGACTTGGATCGATAGCCGCCTTCGACTGCGCCGCCCACGGAGGGCGAGAAGAGATTGCCTTGGGTGGGTGA
Source organism: Caulobacter sp. 73W (assembly GCF_041021955.1). Classification (GTDB taxonomy): domain Bacteria; phylum Pseudomonadota; class Alphaproteobacteria; order Caulobacterales; family Caulobacteraceae; genus Caulobacter. The sequence continues at coordinate 1,520,953 of NZ_CP158375.1, read as the reverse complement.
GACCCTTGGGGCAGCGGCGAAATAAGACTCAAACCCCAGCCGCATCATCCGCATCGTCAGTTCGGGGCTGACCGCATAGGCCGCTCGCGCGACAAGCGTCATGCCCCGACCAACGACCGTGTGTGGGCGAGGACGTTCGGCAGCCGCCACGATCGCTCGCGCCACCGCCTTCGGACCGACCAGGGGAGGCGGCGGCTTGATCGCCCGTCCCGTAAAATTTGCGCCGTGCGCCAGCCCGGGCGTGTCGACGAAGGTTGGGAGGACGTCGCACACATGGATGTGAGGGCTTGCCGCCAGCTCGCCCCGCAGGGATTGCGACAGCGCCCGCAATGCGAACTTGGTGGCGCTGTAAGCGCCGGCGTAGGGCGCAGGCACGAACGAGCCAAGCGACAAGGTGTTGATGAGGACGCCTTCGCCTCGAGCTTTGAAGTATCCGATTGCGGCATGCGCTCCGTGCATTCCGCCGATGAGGTTCGTCGCTACGATCTGTTCGTTGGCGGCCATCGGGGTTTCGTCGAAGAGGCCAACGGCGCCCACACCGGCGTTGTTCACCCAAACATCAACGGCGCCGAACGCTTCCACGGCGCGGGTCAAGACGGCCTGGGCCACGTCGGCTACGCTGATGTCGCCCACCACGGTGATGACCGCCGCGCCATGTTCGCGGCAGGCTGCGGCGGTCGCCTCAAGTCCGGCCTCTCCGCGAGCGGTGAGCACCAGCCGCGCGCCTTTGGAGGCGAAAAGTTCCGACGCCGCTCGCCCGATGCCGCTGGAAGCGCCGACGACGACGACCGTCTTGCCCGCGATGCGGTTAGAAGCCATAGCCGCCGCGGTTCTTCCTGGCTGCGGCCGACACACCGATAGCGGCGCCAACAAGGGCGGCGACCCCTGCGCGGGTGTGCTTGTTGGTCGCCAGGATCAAGCCTGCCCCAACGACCGCGAAACCCAGTCCCGCCGCAGCCAGCCGTGGCGATGCAGCGACGCGGTCGGCAGCGGGGCGCAGCTGATCAGGCGCGCGTTGCGCCAAGGCTTCGAGCGATTGAGTGAAACGGGCCATCAATGGCCCTGTCTCACGAGGCGCGGCCGGGTTGCGGGTCTGAACAGGCGTTGAGCGCCAAGAGGAGCCAAGGAGCGAAGACAGCGACACGGGTGAAGTCCTCCAATTAGGGTGTCTGCCGTCAACGTCGCCCCTGCGCCTTTGATCCCATAAAAGCCGACCGCTCACCGGCGTCGCTCTGCTGCAGACCGCCGATTAGTCACGAAGGTCCGCGGGCACCTTGCCGCCGTTGTCCGCAAGCTTCTTCATGACCGCCTTTTGCAAGGCGATGTTTTGTTCGGCGCTCCCGTCTTGACCAGCACGCACGCCTAGTTCCTCGGCCAGGTCTTTGCGAGCCGAAAGACTGGAATCGAGGTCAAGCAGCTTGAGGAGGTCGACGATTGATGTTCGCCAGTTGCCGCCTCCACCCTTGACCTGGGCAAGTTCGCTCAGCACCGCTTCAACGTCGACCTGCTGAGGCGCAGCGCTCTGCGCCGCAGGCGCGGGCGAAGGCGCGGCGGCTTTCGTCACCGGCGTTGGAGCGCCCACCGCCTGCTGCTGCGGCGGTGTTGCTTGGGACTTCTTGCTCTTGTGGTTGAAGATCTTTTCGAGGATTGAACTGAAGAGGCCCACGTGCTGCTCCTTGGCTTGGAATGACGCTCTAAGAGCGGCCGAGCAAATCCGTTCCCGCGACGAAGGCGTCCCCACGGCTTGGGAACCCATGCATGGCGTGGGGCGTCTAGGCTGAGCGCCGCCTCCGCGCGCGGCCGGTCACAGTCTATTTCCAATGCGTTTTCGCGCCTTGCTTCTCGTGCTGGCGATCTTGACCTGCACAGCTCCCAGCGCGCCCTCCTGGGCCCAGCTGCCCGCGGCCGAACCCAAGGCCGAAGAGACGCCTCGAGACCCCTACGGTCGCGACAGCCCTCGCGGACTAGCTGAGGGCCTGATCTCGGCGTTAGCCGATGAGGACTACGCTCGGGCGGCCAACTACTTCGACCTTGGTCGCCTCCCGTCCGCTCGGAGGCAAGCACAGGGTGCAGCGCACGCGCGCCAGCTTCAACAACTGCTCGATAGCGGCGGCTCCTTGGCGCCCTTCAATCGCCATCTCGAACAATCCGCAAGGTGCAGTCTCCAACGTCGATCATGAGCGGTCTTATCCAGTACGCGGTCTTCAATCCCTACTGGAACGTGTCCGAGGACATCGCCCAAGACCGGTACGCGCCCTTGGCGGTGCGCGAAGGGGCCGGCGCCATCGACCGGCTAGGCTTTGAGGTCCTCTCCGATTGGACCGCAGACGCTGTGGTTATGCCCTCGTACCACGTCAATTGGCCTGCGGTCGCAGCGGGCCGCGCCAGTGTCCGGATGCGCCAGAAACCTGGACGCGACAATATGATGGGCAAGGTCAAGCTGATGCTGCCCAATCGGCTTGGCATCTATCTGCACGACACGCCGGACAAGAGCGTAATGGCTCACTCCCAGCGCGCCCTAAGCGCGGGCTGCGTTCGCCTTGCGGACGCGCTAGGCCTGGCGGGCGATCTGTTGGGCCAGGCGAGGCCGTTCAACGGCGCCCAGCCCGAGACCCGCTCGCCTTGGCCGAGGCCGCATCTGCGCAAGCCTGAAAGTGTGTGCTCCCACGGACCTAAGGCGACCGAGCCCAGTTTCAAGGAAGGCTGTTTCAGCTGTTATTCCCTAGCCTCGGCTCGCCGGTTTGAACCGGCGAGCTCTTTTCCAGGGAAGCCGCGGAGCCGCTGCGCCCGCCGTCATGGTGACGTCGGCCGAAGAGGCTCACGATGCGCGATGGAAGGTCGATCTATTCTTTGGCGAAGCGCGCGCTAGACCAAAAGACGCGTCGTCTTCCGGAGCTCACCCTGGCGCAGCGCCGTAAGGTTTTTCCCAAACAGCCAATTTGGACCTGGTTAGACGATCCGCCGGTCAAGACCATGCCAAGAGCTGGCCGTTCAGTCGTGCGGGCCGCCTGGCAGGCGGCAGCCAAGCTGGGCGCAAAACTGCGCCGGGCGCCTCCAGATGCATGAAGGCGCTCAGATAATCGTCTGGCCGCGTCGTGACCTGGGCGGCGACCGCCCGGTGGTCGCCAAAGATATTCAGTCGCTGCTCGAGCGCATCGATCAGCCTGATCTTTGCTACCGTATCTTCGACGAGCCGCTCGGCCTCGAAGCTACGACGCCGGCGCCGCTCCGCAAGAGGCCATCGATCTCGGCGGCGGCGGCTCTCCTGGCCAGCCCTGGAATTTTGCGCCGTTACGCTGTGACAGCGGCGTCGGCTCCTGGATATAGGGCCACGTCTTTGGCGCGCCTCTTCATCGCCTGGCGGGCTGCGCTTTAGCGCGCGCGGCCCGCGTCACGGGAACAGGCGTCCGACGACGACGGTTTGGCTGGCTATGAACCCAGCACCTCATCGATCTAACAGCCGCCACGCCATCCGCCGCCCGCGGCGCGCCCACCCAGCGTTGCGCGTCGAGCATATGGCCGCCGCATGTCCCTGAACTCTGCCGCAGGGTGGATCGCGCCGGCCGCGACTATGGTCGCCGCTGTGATGACCGCATCAAATCTCGGCGCGCGTGTAACGGGCGCGGGCTTCGTGGTTTTCCTCATCGGCTCGCTGTCGTGGGTTGCGGTGGCGTTATCGAGCGACCAGCAAAACCTGCTCTGGACCAACGTCTTTCTCACCCTGGTCAATGCGGTGGGGATTTGGCGTTGGCTCGGTCGTCAGGCCCGCTACGAACGTGGGGGCGCCGCAGCTAGTCGTAAGAGCGCCGCCTCGCGGGCCCCGACCCTGTTCGCCGCCGCCGGCCTGGCGGGGCGGAAGCTCCTGGGACGTGAAGGCGAGCCGATTGGCGGCGTCGTGGACGCCATGCTTCGGTGCGATGAGCTCTCGACGAGTTATGTCGTCGTGCGCGAGGGCGGTGCGGCCGGCCTGGGTGAGCGCCTCCATGCGTTGCCGGTGGCCGGTCTGCGCGTCGTTGAAGGTGGCGTCAGGTGCGGCCTAGACGCCGAGGAGCTTGCGCGTCTACCGTTGCTTGGCGCCGAGTGGCCGGCGCAATCGCCGCCCGCCAGCCAAGGCCGCAGCAGCCAAGACAGCTAAGCTCTCAGGCGTCTAGGTCCAACTGAGTATGAGGCGGCCGTGGGCCGGGACGCGGTAGTCGATACGATCGTCGCGTATCGTCCGAGGCTCGATCACATCCCCCCAAGCAGACTTCAAGGTTGGCGTGGGAAGCTTGCGTCTTGCGAGGCGCACAAGACTGAGGTCAGCAGGGCAAGTCTCCCCGCCGTCGAGCTGAATGTATAGCGCCCGCTCACCGGTCCTTTCACTGGCCCGGATGAACTGATTGCAAAACAGCCTGAACGGCGCGCCATCGACCACGTGCTGCGAGCGCGTCGCGAAGATGAACGCAGCGCCGCAGCCATAGATCTCCTGCCCGATCTGCCCCGCGATCTGACCATCGCCATAGAGGTCTTCAAGAGGAAACGACAGTGCGCGGTCGATCCGCCCGCTCTGATGTTCGCTCGCGAGCATGTCCGGCGGCAGCTGGTCCGGATAGTAGAACCACGCGCGATGCAGGGCGTACTTGCAATACTCGGAAACCAGCATGCGCACCGCGGGCTCCAGATCCGGACCGCTGTCGGCGAGGTAGAACTGGAAGGCGGCGAAGGCGTCAAAGCACTCGTAGATCGCCATGTACGGCGCATCATGCAGACAGGTGACGCCCAGGAAGTTTGAATAGTGTTCGGCGTGGCCGATCTGCGATTCCCACATCTGCGAATTATGGAAGAAGCTGGCCAGGTAGACGTAGCTTTGGGCCAGGTACTGGCGATCATTGGTGATGCGCCACAGCCGAACGCAGGCGGCGGCTCCCCAGGCGGTCAGGTTGGCCTGGTACATCAGGTCGAAGCGCATCGCTCGCGCGGCGTCCAGGGCTGCTCGAGCTTCTTTCACATACTGCGGCTCACCGGTGAGCTGATGCATCTGAAGCATGACGTACGCATAGATGCCGCTGACGTCGGTTTGGCCCAGTCCGTCGTCGTTGCGCGCCTGGGTCTTCACGGCGAAGTCCTTGACGTCATACATGATTGGCCAGACGTACTTGAAGTGATGCGCCGCCTTGATGCCGTAGTCGACGCTGCGCTGCAGGAGATCCTTGGCGACCTCGTCGCCGTCCAGCGCCAGGCGTCCCAGATTGAGCAAGGGATGATAGTAGTACCAGGCGTCGACAGCGTCGGCGTCCTTCTCCTTGCCCACATTGGGAAGGTAGCGGCGCAAGGTCTTCAGCTTGGGATCATAGAAGCGCTCCATTCCCGCCATGAGCCGAGCCTCCAGGGGCACAGCTTCTCCGCGCCACTTGCCGTAGTCGTGCAAGGCGGCGACGACCGACATCTGAACCATTGCGTCGGGATACTCTCCGTCCACATAGGGCATGACGTAGAGGTGGTCGTAATGACGCCGCGTGGCGGCAGGCGCATCGGTCAGATCCTGCAGGGTTTTCTCGGCGCGCCACACCCAGTCACGGTAGTCGGGATGGGGCGGCTTTAGCGCCTTGTAGGCGACACCCAGCATCTGCAGAAACTGGCGGGCCATTTCACGCTCGTGATCGGCGGCCCAATCCCTGAACACCAAGATAGCGTCTGAGACCACAACCTCCTCGCCTTCAGCCAGGGGCTTTGGCGGCTCGTCGCCGCTGGTAGGGGGCGAAGGGGTCAGGTAGCCCAGCTCTGGCCACTGTCCGCCGACCGTGTCCTTGGGCGTGGTTCCAGTCGCTCGATAGAAGGCGTTGAGCGCCGTGAAGTTCTGAAAGTAGAGAACGTTCCCGAAGTTTGGGCCATCATGGCGAAAGTACAAAAGCCCGCTGTTCACCCCGCGCTGCGCCGCCTCCACCTGGCCGGTTGCGCCGGTGGGATCATCACGATCATCAAGCGGATAGAGGTCGCGCGGCACGTACGGCAAGACCAGAGGCTCAGAAGGGGTGAGCCTCACTTCCACGCGCAATCGGTGCAGGTCGTCTGCGCTGGACGTGAACGTGACGCGATGGCGGCCCACGGAGCTGTCGACATCCACACAAAAGGCTACGCCGTCATCAGGGGCGATCTTGCGACAGGTCAGCTCCACGCCGCCGCCATATACGGCGCGAAGGGCCACGCCGCCGCGGCCGGCCTTGCGGACCAAGGCCCAAAGACTGTCGCTCCCTTGAGCGACTTCCACCTCCAGGTCCCCAAGATCGAAAGCGCCCAGGCGCTTCATGGCGCCGCTGCGCAGATCTTGCTGCAGGGTCAGGACATACGGGCTGACGGCCTCAACCTCGTTGGTTTCACTTTTGGCCATGGATGAGGACCTCTTCAAAGCGCCTGCCGGGCGGGGACAATTCGCATCAACGAGACGTCGCAGTGAAGCGGCTCGCTGAGCATGTAGAGAACCCCCCGGGCGATGTCGGCGGCATGCAGCATCTGCGCCTTGGCCGCCGCGTCAGCCTTGGCCTCGCTGTCCATCGGCTGCATGTTCGTTGCGACGGCTCCTGGTTCGACGACGCTGACGTGAATGTGGTGAGATCGCTCTTCGCGTCGAAGCGCTTCAACAAATGCCTGCACGCCGGCTTTGGTGGCGGCGTAGACAAACTCGCCCTCGGCGCGCAGGTCCGCGGACACCGATCCCACGAGCACGATGCGTCCGCCGTGGGGTTTTAAACGATCAAGCGCTCGCCGAGTGCACGCCATCGTGCCGATCAGGTTGGTCTCCACGACATAACGCCAGGCGTCCTCGTCCATCTCCGACAGCGGGCCCGCGCCCAAGGCGGCGCAGCCCACGAACATGTCCAACCGTTCGATCTGCTGGTCGAAAGCGGTGAAGACGCGATCGACATCAGCGCGCATGGACATATCGGCGGTCACGCCCTGAACCTGGCCGGGTAAGCCGCGTGCGAGCTTTTCAAGCTCCGCGAGCGCCGCCGCATCGCGACCAAAGGTGAAAACCCGCGCTCCTCGGCGGGCTAGCCCAAGCGAAATCTCCCGTCCGATCCCGGTGGTCCCGCCGGCCACCATGACCCCGGCGTCTTGGATAGGATCCTTAAGGCTTTCAGACTGCATGTTGGGTCTCCTCGGCGCCGTCAACGCCAGCGGTGAGTTCAGGTTTCGAAGATCAGACTGCTCTGTCGGAACGCCGACGGAGCTTTCCGCTACGCTTGGGACCTTAGGTGGCGGACGCCAGCACGGCGGCGGCGATGAATGCGATGCCCAGGACGCAGGTGGCGCCGACAACCAAGGCGTCCTTGCGCCAGCCATCGGGGGGAGGCTGGGATCGGCCGCGTTAGGCCGTCTGCTGCGCACGCCGGCAGCGCTCTGTGCGCGGCGCTCGGCGGCCATGAGCCTCGGGTCGTGGGGCGCTCCGCCAGCTTCCTCGTCGGTTCCCAGCGGCGCTGCGGCGGGGTCAAACCCCGGGGCCTTATCGCCTGTCAGGCACGATTTATGTCGTCTTTCACTTGCGCTGCGTTGGCCTTCTCAGGCTCGCGTCTGAACGGATCGATTTGGGGCATGACCGGAGGTCCTCCGACGGGTTGCGCCCCAAAAGCCCGGCTTGAGATGTTTTGGTCCCGGGCGCGCGGTTTTCCTTTGGCGAAAGCGCGCCATAACAACCGAGGGGCGGAGGATCGCCGCCTTTTCAAAAGCGTTCCAACGCCATGGCCGACCACTGGCTCGATCTGAATCAGCCCCCATGGCGCGTGGCTCGCGCCTTGATCGGCTCGCGGTTGACCGTCGAAGGTCTAGGCGGGGTTGTTGTCGAGACCGAAGCCTATGATTCGGACGATGAAGCGTCCCACAGCTTCATTGGCCCCACTGCGCGCAATGCGGCGATGTTTGGCCCGGTGGGGAATGCCTACGTCTATCGGATATTTGGCCTGCACTGGTGTCTGAACCTCGTATGCGGAGATCAGCCTGGCGGCGCTGTGTTGTTTCGCGCGCTTGAGCCGACGATCGGGATTGAAGCCATGCGCAGCCGTCGCCCTGACGCGCCATTCCAAAGGCTTTGCGCGGGCCCAGGAAATCTCTGCCAGGCCCTCGGTATCGATCAGCGACTGGGCGGACGCTCGTTCCTGGAGCCGCCCTTCGGTCTCGCAGCGCCAATGGGTCCGACACCCGTCGTGGTCGGTCCACGGGTCGGCATCACCAAGGCGGTTCATACGCCTTGGCGATTTGGGCTAGCGGGATCCCCCTTCCTGAGCCGACGCTTCCCCCCGCAGACCCCCGACGAAGTCAGTAAGGGACAACCCTAGTGCTTGGCGTCGTGCGCCGCCTTGCCAAGAGCGTTGGCCTTGGCCGATTTGCCAGAGCCGGCCTCGTCGTCTGCATTGGTTGAGCGATCGAGCTTAGTGACCATCTCGGCGTGGGCCTCAAGCTTGGGCGCGTGCTTGGCCGCGAAGGCCTTCAGATCAGCGTTATCGCCCATGCGGGCGTAGCCGTTGAACGCCAGAAGCGCCTCGTGGTGGGCCATGGTCTGCTGATCCAGGTAGCGGTCGTCGAAATCATTGGCGGCGGCGCCGGTCAGATTGTCGAGCATGCCTTTGCGACGTTCATCGAGGCTGGTCGGCAGGGAAGGGGCCTTGCCCGCCGCCGCCAAGGCCTTCAGCTCGTCGTTAGCCAAGGTGTGGTCGGCGATGATCATCTTGGCCGTCGCGATGACGTCCGGGTTCTTTGAGCGGGTGAGGGCTAGCTTCGAAGACTCAACTTCATAGAGACCTCCGATAGCTGCATCACGCGCAAAGGCGTCCGCGCTGACCGCGCCCACCGCGCCACTGGCGACGCCCGTCGCGGCGCCGGCCACGTCCTGGGCGATGTTGACGGGCTCGTTGCCTTGCCCATCAGCGCGTTGCTCGCCGGCCTTGTCGCCACAGGCGCTCAGCGTGACCGCCAGCAGACCCGCGGCGGCGGTTTGCAGTAAGACTTTCATGGTAGCCCTCAATTGAAACAACCTGCGGCAACGCTCGGTCGAACCTGGTTGTTTCCAGCGCGCGAACAAAAAGATCGCGGCCTCTTGGTGGTGTTCTCGAAGGCAAGGCGCTTGCAGCCGCTGAACCGTCCATTCACTCGCCCGTCATCCGAGGCGCGGTATCGCTCGTAACTTAAAGACACGCGGACAAAGGGGTTTCGACATGCGCATCGAGTTCACGCCTGTCGCCGTCGCCACCGACAGCGCTGATCGTGAGGGCTATCTAATGCTCGCCGACGACGAGCTGGTCGGGGTCATCGTCAAGCTGGCCGGCCGTGAGCATGGCAAGCTTCAGGGCGCCTTCTATCTAGAGGCTGGATTTGGCCGTTGCGCCGTCACCCCCAGTGAAACCTTCGCCAGCCTCGAAAAGGCAGGGGCCTGGGCGCGCTCGCGCCTGCATTAACCGTCAGCGGACCTAATCGCTTCAACCCCGGTTCTTTGTCCGCTCAATCGGGGCTGGAGGGGTTGCATGCGAGGCAAGTTGATGGCGCGGCGGATCGGCGGAGTAGATCGGCTTCAGCATTACATACTCGGCCTCAACGTTGTGCGTCCGCTCGACAAGTCCTGCCGGGACCGGCTCACCGAGATCGCCGAACCCATCCAACATCATATCGTCGGCGCGGACCTTTCGTGCGAAGGCGACGCCAGCGCAATCCCGCGCATCGTGCTTTCGGGATGGGCGTGCCGACAACGCAGCTTGGCGGACGGCCGCCGACAGATTTTCGGTTTCATCCTGCCAGGCGACGGCCTGGCCATTCCTGACGATAACGCGGCGGCGGGCGTCCTTTGCACCATCACGGCGCTGACGCCAGCCGCCGCTTGTCTTCGAAGACGGGCGCCAGCGCCGCGACTTCGTGCACGTCCTCGATGTCGCCGAGACTTTCGCAGCCGCCTTGGAGGGGGAGGCGCCTATTTGGGAGGCCTTCAACGTGGGCAGCGGCGAGTCCATCAGCATCAGCGAACTGGCCGCAACGCTCGCGCGCCTGCTGCACAAGAACATCGCGCCGCAGGTGCTCAACCAAAGCAGAGCGGGGAATATCCGTCATTGCTTCGCCGACATCACCAAACTCGAACGTGAGCTTGGCGTGCGGCCCAAGCGCCGGTTCGAGGCAGGCATGGAGGAGCTGATCGCCTGGGTGCGCGAGGCGCCCAAGCCTGTCGATCGTGGTGAGAGCTGCCTGGCTGAGCTGCGCGAAAATCGCCTGGTCATCGGCTGAAAGCTGGGACCTATCGCGACCGTCGCCGGTTGGATGGGCGCGGGACATGTCTTCATCCCACGCGGCCCGCCCGACACTCCCCCAGGGGTCGGCGGCGGTCGAGCCACCCCCGCTCGGCCGCCGATTCCCCCATAAAGCCACATCCGATCGAGCGTCACCGAACCGGCGCCTCGCGCGCTCGCCCCGAGGTTTTCGCCAGCGAAGCGCCCCCCGCCTGTGGGACGGGGGGCGTCGCGCGGGCAGCGCGCCAAGGAGGGAGCGCGCTACGCCGCCCCGCGCTAGTCCGGCGAGGCTAGGACTGACCGCCCTTGCGTCCCGCCTCGGCGGCGCGTTCGCGGTCCTCGGCGAAGTTGCCCCCGCCTTGGCCGCCGCCCCCGCCTTGGCCGCCACCACCGCCTTGACCGCCGCCGCCCGAGGCTCGCCGCCCCAGCGGCCAGCTTCGGCGGCCAGCTCCCGATCCTGCGAGAAGGAGCGCTTGTCGTCCGGCACGCTCTCGCCGCCCTTACGGCCGGCCTCCGCAGCCAGTTCGCGGTCTTGCGAGAAGGCGCGTTTTTCGTCAGGCACGCTTTGGCCGCCCTTGCTGGCGATTTCTCGCTGCTTGTCCTCATCCATAGCGGCGAAGCCGCGCTCGGATGAGCCTTGGTTTTATTGCTGATTGTCTGCCATGGGTCGTCTCCGTGCTTGCCTATCATCAGGCCGGCCGGAAACCCCTGCCCAAGGGCGATGTTCCGTATTCGTCGGTAAAAATAACTGAAGAAAATCCGCTAATGTAAACCTATGTTAAACTGGCTGAGCCGTTAATCTATTTAATCAAGTAAAATGATTGATTTAGCCAAGTAGAGCTTGGAACGGGCGCGGTCGCCAACGCTTAGGAACGGGACACCCCTATCCGTCCTTGCGAGGTTTTCGCCATGTTCATGCACAACAAGCGTCTGATGTACACGGTCCGGGTCGACGAGCCGAACCCTGCCTTGGCCACCCTCATGCTCGAGCAGTTCGGCGGACCTCAGGGCGAACTGGCCGCGGCCATGCGCTACTTCACGCAAGGTCTCGCCGAAGAGGATCCGGGTCGCAAGGATATGCTGCTGGATATCGCCACCGAGGAGTTGAGCCACCTGGAGGTGATCGGTTCGATCGTCGCCATGCTCAACCGCGGCGTCAAAGGCCAGCTTGCCGAGGGCTCCATGGAGGAGGCCGAACTCTATATGGCGATCAACCAGGGCGGCGAGAGCCATACCACCTCGATTCTCTACGGCGGCGCCCCCCAACTCATCAATTCCGCGGGCGTGCCTTGGACCGCAGCCTACCTGGACTCGATCGGTGATCCGACCTGCGATCTGCGATCAAACATCGCCGCTGAGTCCCGCGCCAAGATCGTCTATGAGCGCCTGATCAACGTCACCGACGATCCCGGCATCAAGGATGCTCTGACGTTCCTGATGACCCGCGAGGTCGCGCACCAAAAGTCGTTCGAAAAGGCCCTCTACTCGATCGAGCCCAACTTCCCCGCTGGCAAGCTGCCAGGCCAGCCCGAGTTCGCCGACAAGTACTACGACATGTCGCAAGGCGACGGCGAGCTCGACGGCGGTCCCCGCGGTCCTTGGAACGCCGGCGAGCAGTGGGAGTTCGTCAGCGATCGTTCGGCTCAGATGGCTGTCGACGGCGGCGACGGCGACGCCAGCGTCAATCTGGATGCGGACGAGCAGGCGGCGGTGGAAGCCTTCGCCATGCGAACCATGTCCCGACCCGACGCAGACCCTGTCACCGGGGCCGACCTTGGCGCCGGCCCTGGCGCGGGATCCACGACCCCGGTGGCGCGGTAGAACGTCATGTCTTGCCTCAAGGTCACTTGCCTCAAAACCGCCAGCTACGCCTTCATGCATCTGACGGTGGCCATCTGCGTGGCCTACGCCCTGACGCGTAGTTGGAAGGCGGCCCTCGCGATCGGAATCGTGGAGCCCATGGTCCAGACCGTGGCCTTCGCTTTTCACGAGCGGATGTGGAGCAAGATCCGGCCAGGCGCCCCAGTGGTCGGTCACGTTTGACCCAGGTCGTTTTCTGATCTCGCGATGCCCTGGCTGAACCCTCTGGTCGCCGCTCCTCGGCGATGAAAATCCAAGGCCAGGGCGACGCCTCGCACGGTTAAGGACTGGATACATGTCACATAAGGTCGCTCGGCGCCGTCCCTGGCGCTCTCCGCTAGCCGTTGGTTTCGCCATCGGTCTGGCGGCGGTGCATTTGCGTAAGGTCCTCGCCCAGGGTGTAAGCGCCGTGGCCGGCCCATGGGATCAGGTGCTCGCTGCTGAGCACAAGGTCGTCATGACCCTGCTCGATAAGGCGATCGAGGCCCCGCGAGGCGCTCGGCTGAAGAAGAAGCTCCTTTTCGCCAAGATCGAATGGGGTCTGTCTAAGCACGCCTACGCCGAAGAGACCGTCGTCTATCCCGCTCTGCGCGCCCTTGGCCAAGGCGAGGACAAGGCGCTCTTCGACGATCACGCGGAAATAAAAATTCTCCTGGCGGCTCTGAGGGACCGCCCGGCCGACGACCAAAGATGGGTCGAGGACGCCAGGGCGCTCAAGGCGATCTTGGAAGCCCACATGGCCGAAGAAGAAGCAAAGGTGTTTCCGCGTTTGCGCGAGGCGCTGCCGGACGCGGAGAACGCCCGGCTGACAGCCTTGCTAAACGCCCAATCGATGCGCCTGGCTTGATCGGATTAGCGCACCCGCGTTTTTGGAGCACGAGATGAACCGCAAGGCTGTCCCCGTCCTGGTCGCGCTGATCGCTGTGCTTGCCGCTGTCTTCATCGGCGTCGCTCTGCGCCGCGGCTCCGAAGATCAGGTCGGCGTCGGGCACATGGAGCCCGAAGATTTGCGTCGCGGTCCCGTCTCGACAGAGGGGCAAAGGCGCCAGGGCGACACGCCGCCGACCTAACGCCTGCTCCGCTCTCAGGGCGCTTGTAGCCTGTTGATGATAGAGATGTGCTGGGCCAGCTTCGGGGCTGTGGCGTCCGCCAGGCCCCGCAATCCGGGCTCGTCTCCTCGTTCGGCGATCCCCTGGTGCAGGGTGTAGGCTTCCTGATGCGCCGCCGCTTGCTGGCGAAGAAAAACCGCGTCGAAGTCCGATCCAGCATCCCGAAGATTGTCGATCATTCCGCGCCGACGCTCGTCGAGGCTCGTCGCGATCGCGTCGCTGACCCCGGCGGATCGCGCCTTGGTGCGAAGGTGCTCGAAACCGCGCTGATGGTCGTCGATCAAGGTGCTGGCCAGCGCTCGCACGTCCTCTGACGTTCCTCGGTCCAAGCCAAGTTGAGCCGCCTCGATGATGAACAAATCGCCCGTCGAAGCGGCGTTTACAAAGGCGGCGGCGTCGTTGGCGGCGCCTGCGGCCGAGGCTTGTCCGACGGCCGCGCCAATGGCGTCCTGCGCCCGATCAATAGCCTTTCCAATAAGGCCTTTTTCGTTTTCGTCGTGCATGGTTGGGCCTCCTTCCACGGGCCAACCGCTCGAATGGGCCAAGAGGTCCCATCGAATAGACCTGGACGCTTGATCGGACGTCTCCTCATACCGTCGGAATGGCCCCGTGGCGGCTCTGCGGATCGCCGCCGAACCGGCTTTGACGATGCTCTTGCCGTGCGAAGCCCGATCTGCGGAGGCTCGAGACAGGATCGACCAGCATCTAACCTATGTTAATGACACCTGGGCGCATTGCCTTGACACACGGTCGACAACCATAGGCGGCCGTACCATTCGTTCAGTCATCTCAAAGTCGACTAACCGACTAGGGAAGTCGCGTCTCACGCGTCTGACCGATCCTATCGGCGAACCGATTGTAACGAAGCCAGCGCCTGCGCGCGCCTTGGTTTCGCCTGTCGCCCTGCGTGTCGATCAGTCGGGCGCGACGCCGCTCTTAGCTTACCTTGAGAACATGCCGCAGATTGTTTGGCGATGTGCGCCGCAAGGCGAGTGCCTTTGGGTGGGACCGCAGTGGCTGAACGTCACCGGTCAGGACGCAGCCAAGGCAAAGGGCGACGGTTGGTTGCGGATGCTGGCGTCTCAGGACCGGGACGCCGCCAAGGCGATCTTCGCCGGAGGCGAAGCCGACGGCGTGCTGCTGCGTATCTGGAACGCGCGGGAAGGGGGCTATCACACATGCCGCGTCCACCTGGCCTCGGTGACAGACGATCAAGGCCATGTCGCGGAGCATATCTTGGCGCCACTGACGTGGAGGACTTCGTCGCTCTCCAACGCCGCCAGCGGACGCTCATGCTGGAGATGCAGCATCGGGTGCGCAACATCCTCGCCGTCGTGCGGGGCATATCGCGGCGCACATCCGAAACGAGCTCGTCGATCGAGACCTATGCGGCGCATCTGGATGGGCGGATCAACGCCCTGGCCCGAACCCAGACGGTTCTTGCCCGCGCCCCTGCCGAGGGGATGGATCTGGAAACCATGATCGCCGATGAGTTGCTGGCTCACGCGGCGCGTGAAGATCAGGCGGTGCTGTCTGGTCCTCAGGTTGCTCTGACGGGGCAGACAGCCGAAACCCTGGGCCTGGCCTTCCACGAGCTTGCCGCGAACGCGGTGAAGTGCGGAGCGCTGTCGAAGGAGTTTGGCCGGCTGCAGGTGAGCTGGTCGGTCGAGGCGGACGACAACTTGCGCCTGGTCTGGCGCGAAAGCGGTGTCGCTGTGGCGTCCATCGCTCCCCGGCGTGAAGGCTTTGGCCGAGAACTGCTCCAAAGAACCTTGCCCTACGCGCTTGGCGCGAAGGTGGATCTGCACTTTGCGCCGGGCGGTCTGGTCTGCACCATGTCCGGTCCCCTCGCGCGACAAGCCGGTGAAAGCTTCGAGCTATGAGCCCCGCGCCACGTCTGGACGGCCTCCATGTCCTGGTGGTCGAGGACGAATATTACATCGCCCGGGAGATCAGCGCGGCGCTTGCCCGCGCTGGAGCCACAGTGGTGGGCCCAGCCTCGTGCGTCGCCGACGCCATGGCCCTGCTTGTCGATCATCCCATCGACTGCGCGGTGCTGGACATCAACCTTCAAGGTGCGCGCGTCTTGCCATTGGCCAAGATCCTGAACGCTGAAGGCGTCGGCGTGGTTTTCGCCACCGGCTATGATCGGGAGGCTGTGGAGGGGGCCGTAGAAGGCGGAATTCACTTGATGAAGCCCGTCGATCTGCAGATGCTTCTGCGCTCGATCGCCGACCAGTGTGCTGCTCGGTGATCCGCCAGCCACAGAGCGAGGTGCGCCCCATGGGTCTCACCCTTATTCGCAAGCTTGAGAACTTCACGCCTCTCAATGCCGAGGAAAAGCGCGCGCTCGTGGATGCGGCCGGACGCACCCGCAAGCTTGCGGCCGGCGAGTCCATCATTCACGAGAACGACCCCGCCGGGGGCGTCAATCTCGTCCAGGACGGCCTGGCCTGTCGCTACAAGATCCTGCCCGACGGGAGGCGGTCGATCCTGGGGTTCTTCGTGCCTGGTGATCTTTGCGATCTTCGAGTGTTCATCCTGGAAAGCATGGATCACTCGATCGGCGCCTTGACGCCGACCACCGTCGCCACCCTGCCGCGCGAGGCCGTGCTTGATATCCTGGAGCGCTTTCCGCGTCTGACGCGTGCGCTTTGGTGGTCGACCCTGGTCGAAGAGGCGATCACCAGGGAGTGGGTCGTCAATATCGGACAGCGCACGGCGCTGGAACGATTGGCCCACCTGTTCTGCGAGCTCTTCTATAGGCTCGGCGCTGTCGGCCTTACCGACGGCGGAGTGTTCGAACTGCCGCTCACGCAGGCGGAACTGGCGGACTCCCTTGGTCTGTCAACGGTGCACGTCAACCGCACCTTGCAGGAGTTGCGACGCTCAGGGCTGCTTACCCTGCGCGGTCGGCATGTTGAGATACTGAATCTCGAAGCTTTGGAGGCGGCGGCGATGTTCAATCCCAACTACCTTCACCTGCAAGATGAAGATCGCCCGGACTTGCGCGGACGTGAGAGAAGCTAAGCAACGCGAGTATAGGGAATCCTCGCGTCGCACCTGAACAGTCGGAACACTCGCCACGGCCCCGAATTATCAAAAGGCATTTTCGGAGCCTCAGGGACAATGGCCAGGTATTTCTTTCATTCCGAGGACGGACATCCCCACGACGATGAACAGGGACTCGAATTGGTGGATCTCTCCGCCGCGCGAAATGAAGCCCTGCGCATGCTGTCCGACATGATCCGAGGCAAACCCGAAAACGTGCTGGATACTGGCAACTTCAAAATTGTCGTCACCGATCAAGACCGCCTGCATCTCTTTCACGTGGACGTCTCCATCATTGATGCGCCGACAGTCGCGCGACGGCCGCCATCGGTCTGAGCAGGTTCCAGCGGAACACGCGCGGGCGCCGCCCAGTTGACCAAGACGGCCGCCCTTGGTCGTGGCGGCGTTGGAGATGATCGTTGGAAAACCAGGTCACAGTTGCGGCAGGCGGCTACGATCCGGCCGGCATCGCCACTTTGGTTTATGACCCGATGGCCGATCAGCTCAGGTTGGTCGGCCATTCGCGCGAAGTGACCAACGCCTCTTATGGCGCCCATGATCCCAAACGCCGCGTCTGGTTTTTCGTCGAGGAACGCGATCAAGGCGCGTTGGTCGTCGCCCGGCCACATGGCAGCTTTGGCTGGCGTCGTCTTGCCCGCGCGAGCAGCGGGGGCGAGGCGCCCTGTTTTGTCTCGCTCCACCCGAAAGGGGGCTTCGCCGCTGTGGCCAACTACGCCAGCGGCAGCGTGTCCTTGCTTAAGATCACCGGAGGTGAAGGCGAGCCTGGTCCTGCGATCTGGGTGCATACCGATAGCGGCTCAGGTCCCGACCGGGAGCGTCAGGACGGGCCGCACGTTCATTGCGCCCGCTTTTACGGCGGCAGGCTCTACCATACCGATCTTGGGACGGACGAGGTCGTCGTTCACGACTTTGAAGAAGCTGCCGCGACGCTCTCAAATCGCCGGATCGCTCTTCGCGTCGATGACGGTCAAGGACCGCGCCACATCCTCTTTCACCCCACCTTGGAGGTCGCCTGGCTCCTCACCGAACTGGGTTCGTGTATATACACACTGCGGGTCGCCGAAGACGGCCTCCTGCACACGATCGGCAAAACGAAAACCTTGGCGCAATCGCCTCGCGGCAACCTCGGCGGTCACATCGAACTCGATGCGGCCGCCATGCGCCTCTACGTCTCCAACCGCGGCGATGACAGCATAACCACTTTCAAAGTGGATCCAGCCGGTGAGCTGACCCGCTTGGGATCTATCTCGGTCGGGAGCGCTTCCCCCAGACACTTCGTCCTGCTCGAGCACGTCGGCCGCATGCTTGTCGCGTGCGAGGAGGGCGGCGAGGTCGTATGCATGCCGATCATGAGCGACGGGGGCATCGGCGCGCCGACCTGCCGCGCGGAGGTTCCCAAGGCGGCCTTCGTCGTCGCGCTAGACGATCATTCAAGGCTCTAGGCGCACCACCGCCACAACGCAGCTGAAGTCATCTTTGACAGCGGCCGGCTCGTGGAACTTGCGCCGCGTCTCGATGCTTTCCGCCGCGCACAACAACCAGGTGGAGAAACGTCATGGGTGGCGAAGGGCGCAGCGGCGCCTGCTTGCACCAAACCAATGTCGAGGCTGAGCTTGGTCGCCAAGAGCCGCAGTACGTCAAGTCGCGGCTTGACGTGACGCCCGTGGAAGGCGGGTGGCGCCTTGTCTGCCCGGTTACCGGAGACCTGATGTTCCTGTCCGGCGGCAGGGCCGAGCAGTGCGCCAGGCAAACAGCACTGCTGCTCGCCCGCCTCGGCCATGAGGTCGAAGTTCGCATCCACGACCGCTTCGACAACCTGGCCGGGACGATCCATTACTTTGCCGACGACGATCGGCCTGCTGGGGAGCAAGCCCGATGAAGCAGCCGCTGAATGATCAGGCCGAGGAGCGCGCGCCGTCCGGGCTCAAGCGCCACAAGGTGCATCCTATCATCTGGCTGGTCCTGGCCGTCTTTCTGGCTTGGGGAGCCATCGCCCTTAGCCAGTGCGATGGGCTTAGGCGTATGCCCGGTGGGGAGGTGGCCCCCCAGGCCGACATGAACAATCTTTCTCCGCCGCGCTAGCCCGCACGCCGCCCGCGCGGAACCACGGGGCGCGGGGCGGCTTTGTCACCAAGCGCAACCGGGTGAGCCTCTGATGTCGGTCGACCATCTCATCGCCAAGCTTCGCCGCCGTGATGATATCGCGCCGAGCGAGGCGCAGTATCTCCAGGGACTGCTCGACCCGCCGCGTCGCGTCTCCCGGGGCGCCGAGATCGTGCGGGCAGGGGAGCGACCTGGCCACAGCACCCTGCTCGTCGACGGCTTCTGCTCGCGCATCGTCACCGGGCCCACCGGCGCCCGCCAGATCACCCAGGTCAATATCGGCGGCGACTTCCTCGATCTGCACAGCTTCTTGATGAAGCAGATGGATCATGGCTGCGTCGCGCTGACCGACTGCACGATCATGGCCGCCCCTCACGCGAAGCTTCGTCGCATGACCGACGAGCAGCCGCACCTGACGCGTCTGCTTTGGCTGGAGACCGTTATCGATGCGGCCATTCACCGCCAATGGCTCTACGGACTTGGCAGGCTGGAGGCGCAGGCCCGAACCGCCCACCTGATGTGCGAGCTGGCGCTGCGGTCGCGTGCCGCGGGCCTGGGCGGGCCCGAGGGGTTCCCGATGCCGTTCACGCAACCCGAGCTTGCGGACATCCTTGGCATCACCCCTGTCCATGCCAATCGCAGCATGATGACGTTGAGGCGCGCCGGCCTGATCGAACGGACCGGAATGCAGGTCATCATCATCGATTGGGACGGCCTGGCCGAACTTGGGGAGTTCGATCCGGCCTATCTGAGACTTTATCGGGAGCCGGTATGAGGCCGACCGACGTCGGCCGCGGACCCGCCCGCCCGTCGCCGATCAGGGGCGCCGAATGACGACGGCGACCGCCGCCAGACGCTCGACGCCTTCGTAGTCGGAACGCCCAAGCAGACCCCCGAAAATATCAGGATCGATCTCGTCGTACTCCAGGCGCAGGCCACGCTCGGCCATCGCGCCCTCCAGGCAACGCCGGAAGGGATCCTCGCCATCGATGATCGGGCTTCCGGTATACATCAACAGACGGCCGCCCCGTTGCAGGCGCTCAGCGCCCCTCAACGCCCAGGAGATCGGCGCTTCCATCCCCCGATCTCCTCCCCCGTCCCGGTACAGACGGCCGAACCGGCCGCTGATGAAGGGTGGATTGGCGATGATCAGGTCGAACCGCTGCGACGTCGACGGCAGACCGTCACAAAGCTCAAGCTCGATCAGCTGGCCGTTGGCGGCGGCGTTGGCCGCGGTGAGCGACAGGGCGGCCGGGTTGATATCGGTCGCTGTCACTTTCGCCTGGGGCAGGCGCGCTGCGGCAAGGATTGCGCCGACGCCGGCGCCAGAGCCGATGTCGAGAACCGAACGCCCCCCATGTCTGGTCTCAGCCACGACAAGGCGGGCGAACCGATAGGTGTCCGGGCCAAGAAACACGGCATCAGAGGCCCGAGGCGGATAGGCCGAGTGCGCGAAAAGCCGCCCTTCTACCGACGAGACGCGCACCAAACTTCGCCAGCGACCCTCGGAGGGCGCGAGTATCTTGGCCTGGATCGCCAGGTCAAACAGCTGAGGCTCGATGTCTTCTTGGGAGAACTCCAGGCTCCACCCGAAGATATCGCGCAGCCCTGGCTTTTGCTCGCCGCGTCGCCGGCGATTGTGGGCGATCGTGCCGCCGCCTGGGGTGACAAAGGCGTATCCGCCAGCCTGAAGAGTTCGGATCAGCTGAGACAGCGCCTGCCCGTCCGACATGGGCGCGACTTGGCTGTCGGTCGGCCAGATCGCAGTCATCGGCGCTGGCGGCTCGCCACACCGGCGCCGATGATGCGCGCCGCTGCGGCCAGTTGCAGAACATCCAAAGCGGTGGGCTCGTAACCGCTGCAGCTGTCTTCAAGGTCGCGGGCGAACGCCTCGATCCCTTCAGGATCGTCGTGCAGGTCATGCACGCGGATGAGGGCGGCGGCGCGTGCATGGGCCATGGTGTGGGCGCAGGCAGGAAGGCTCGCCAACAGAAGATGCGAGCCGACCGTGTCTTCGATGGTGGCGCTCATTGTTCGACCTTCAGCGGGGCGGCCTGACCGTGCGGGCGCCGGCGGCGAAGGTTGAACCCGTCGCCTGACGACAGCACGTGCAGACGCACGTCGTAAATGGACAAGGCGCATTCGGAGCGCCCTTCGGCGATGTTGGATTGGGTGACGCCCTCGCCGTCGACCACGTAGACCGCGCCCGATCCGAGGACTTCGAAGTCGTCGCCCTCGACACGGATCGCGGTATCTTCGTCTATGCCCACGCCCAGGACGCGCGGACTGTGAGCGACAGCGCCAAGGAGGCGACCGATCCTGCCTCGTTCGGCGAAATGCTGATCGATGATGACGTCGCGCACCATACCCAATCCCGGCGCCATGTGCAGATCGCCGATCCGATAGGATTCGGCGCTGGCGCCACGCACGAGCATCGTGTCGCTCATGACCGAGGCGCCGGCCGACGTGCCGGCCAGAACGCCTCCGCCATTCCAGATGTCGCGTATGCGCTGTTCAAGCGGCGTGTCGCCGATCTGGCTGCTGATGCGAAGTTGATCCCCGCCGCTGAAGAATACGCCCGCGGCGCCGTCCAGGAGCTGCAGTTTCTCAGGGTCTTGGGCCTGTGCTCGATCTTCCAGATAAAGCTCAACCAGCTCACCGGCTCCAAGATCGGCGAACGCCTTCTGGTAGCCGTCGAAATAGCCCTCGGGCTTGTGCGAAGCCAACGTGGCGACCACCAACTTTCCGCCGCGCAACGCCTTGGCGACGGCGCGCAGAATGACCCGCTCGCCGGACTTGTCTTCATGACCGCCGATGATGATCAGGGGGCCTTGGCTCAAGCTTGTTCTCCCACATCTTGGTCGCGTCGCGTAAACGCCCTGGCCGCCCGATCGTGCCGAGCGTAACCGACGGCGAAGTCGCGGCTGTTGTGCAGCCAGTCGATGCGGCCGTCGGCGTCGATGATGATGGCGCCCGCTTCGCCCCCCACCTTCGACAGGCGATCGAAGGCCGATCGGCCGGCGTCGGCGGGCGTGTTGAATTCCAGAGCGCGCATGACGCAGTTGGCCATGCCCACCCTGATGAGCGCCTCGCCCTCCCCGGACAGCGAGACCCCTCCGACACCGTTTTCGGCATAGAGGCCGCAACCAGGCAAAGGCGAGTCGCCGACGCGGCCCGGCCGCGAGCCTCTAAGACCCCCTGTCGATGTCGCCGCGGCGACATCGCCGTAGGCGTCGACCACGACGCAGCCCACGGTGTCACATCCGACGTCACAGGCGGCTGGCTCCACGGCAAGGTCCCCCGGCTCGCACATGCAAAGGCCCTTGGACCGCGCGAAGCGCTCGGCGCCGTCACAGACAAGGAGAACCGCCTCGTCGTCCAGCAGCGCTACTGCGGCGTCGATCGGGTTGCGTATGCGGCGGACCGCCGCCACGGCGCCGACCGAAAGGTCCGATCCGTCCATGATCGCCGCGTCGCATTCGATATCGCCGTCGGCGTTGCTTACCGACCCGCGGCCGGCGTTGAAGACAGGGTCATCCTCCAGCACCCGCACCGCCGCTTGCGCCGCGACGATCGCCGAGCCGCCCTCCGCCAGAATACGCGCGCCGGCCTCGACCGCCATGAGGCAACCTTGACGATGCCGCTCTTCGAGATGCGGGGCGATGTCCTTGGCTCCGCCGTGGACGATGATCGCCCAACTGGGCTTGTCGGGGTCATGCATGCAGGCGCTCCTCGTGGTTCTGGTCGGCCGCCGGACCCATGCGGAACGCCAGGGTCTGGCGCCAAACCTGCTCCACCTCGGTGGGAAGCAGCACCACCAGGTCCTCGCGGCGCGCCAGCTGCAAGGCGGTCTGAACGGCGATCTCCTCGTCCAGAATCCGGCGCACCCGGTCGGCCGCCAAGCCGTGGGAAATGGCGGCGTCGGACAGCAGCGTAAGAACGCCGCCGGGAGCTCTCCCGCGACCATCGGGACGCTCGCGAAAGATGATTTCGTCGAAGTATTCGGCGGCAAGGCGGCCCATGGCGGCGATATCCTCGTCGCGCCGATCGCCGGGTATGCTGACGACGCCGATCACCCGGTCGTGATTGGCGCGCATCTTCGACAAGACCTCCCCAAGGGCCTGCAGGGCGGCGGGGTTGTGAGCGTAATCAACGATGGTCGTGAAGCCGGGCGCCTGGGTGATGTTCAGGCGCCCGGGGTTCTGCTCGAATGAGCTCTCAAATGAGCCCAGCCCCGCGGCGATCTTGTCGACCGGCACGCCTTGAACGTAACAGGCCAGCGTCGCCGCCAAGGCGTTTTGCAGATTGAACCGCGCTGCGCCCGCCAGGCTGGCCGGAATGTCCGCCGCTTGAGTGATCTCGATCCGCGTGCGGCCGTCATGAATAACAACCTGGCCGCCGTAGACTGACGGCTCGAGCACGGCCGCAAGGCCGTCCTGCGCCAGATGCTTTTGCAGTATCGGCGGCAGCTCGGCGCCGCCGCGCAGAGATATATAGCCCAAGCGCCCCTTGGCATGCTTGGCCATCCGCAGGGTGTAGGGGTCATCGGCGTTCAAAATGCTGACGCCCCGACGGCTCACCTGCTCGACCACGACGGATTTGACCTTGGCCAGGTCCTCGATGGTATCGACGCCCTTCAGTCCCAGATGGTCTTCAGCGATGTTGAGGACGATGCCGACGTCAGCGCGATCGAAGGCCAGCCCCTCACGCAGGATGCCGCCGCGAGCTGTTTCCAGCACGGCCACTTCAACGGTCGGGTCGTTCAGGACCATGCGGGCGCTGCGTGGACCGCTCGCATCCGCCTTCTTGATCCGGCGGCCTCCGACATAGACGCCGCTTGTCGTGGTCATCCCCACGGTCCAGCCGCAGCCGCGCAGGATGTGATCGATCATGCGCACCGTGGTCGACTTGCCGTTGGTGCCGGTCACGGCGATAACGGGAATGCGACTGCGCGAGCCCCGCGGATAGAGCTGTTCGATGATCGGTCCGGCCACGTCTCGCGCCGCGCCGCTCGACGGCTGAAGGTGCATGCGAAGGCCCGGCGCCGCGTTGACCTCGATGATGCCGCCTCCGACCTCTTCGAAGGGACGGCTGATGTCAGGGATCAGGATGTCGAGCCCGGCGACATCGAGGCCGATGACCTTGGCGGCGCGTTCGATCACCGCGACGTTGTCGGGGTGAACATCGTCCGTGCGGTCGATGGCCTCGCCGCCTGTCGAAAGATTGGCCGTATCGCGCAGGATCACCGTCTGCCCCGGCGCGGGCACATCTGAAAGCCGGTAGCCGCCGCGTTCCAGGAGCGCGGTCAAGGCCTCGTCGAGCTTCACCTTGGTCATGACCTTTTCGTGGCCGTCACCGCGACGGGGGTCGGCGTTCAGCCTGGCGATCAGCGTCTCCAGGTCAGCCAGGCCATCACCGATCACCTGCGCGGGCCGCCGTTCAGCCACGGCCACCAGCTTGCCGCCAACCACCAGGGCGCGGTGGTCGCGCCCGACGAGCTGCCGCTCAACGATGATCCGGGAGCTGTGCTCACGCGCTACGGCGAACGCGGCGGCGACCGCCTCGGCGCCGATCAGGCCCAAGGTCACGCCGCGTCCATGATTGCCGTCCAGCGGCTTGACGACCACAGGGCCGCGCAGACGAGCGGCCGCTTGCACGGCCGCCTCGACGGTGCGGACAACCTCGCCATGGGGCGTCGGCAGACCCGCCTCGGCTAGCAGGCGTTTGGTGAGGTCCTTGTTTCCGGCGGTCTCTACGGCCACGTGGCTGGTGCGTCCGGTAATGCTGGCGCGCAAGCGCTGCTGTCGACAGCCCTGGCCAAAGCCGATGAAGCTGTGCTCATCGAGTCTGCGCCATGGGATGCCCCTGCGTCGCGCGGCGTCCACGAGCGCCCGTGTCGTTGGGCCAAGGCCATGCCGCTGACGAAGACGGCTGAGCGCTTCCAACCCCGGTAGAGGGCCGTCGCCGACCACTGGCGGCAGCGCGGGCGCGATAAGATCCAGGCCCTCGATCCGACCAAGGCCACGCGGCAGAAGACTTGCCACAAGTTCGATCGCCATGCGGCCGGCAGCCAGGCCGCTCAGTTCGTCCTCGTAGGCGTACATGATGTTGTAGACGCCGGGGCGACCCGCCACCGAGCGTGTTTTGCCCCTTGTCGTCGCCGCGCCGGCGAGGCTCTGCAGTTCCAAGGCTGCATGTTCGATGACATGCCCAAGCCATGTCCCATCGCGCATGCGCTCGACGAGCCCGCCAGGCCGACGCAGACTGCATCCGTGACTTTCAAGGCCGGGCAGGGCCGCCAGTAGACGATCGGTGAAGCCGTCCAAGCGATTTGTCGGGAACGCCTCCAACGTTTCGAGATCGACCATCAGGCGGATCATTGGGCGGCTGCTGTAGAGATGGGGGCCGCGATAGACCGCCCGCTCGATGATGCGCATCAAGCAGCCCTCTGAGCGGTGTCGTCTTGTGATGTCTGCGCCCGCACCAAGGCCCGGATCACGCACGCGGCGGCCTGACGCCGCGACCGGGCGACACCAGTCTCAGGCGCCGTCGCGTGCGGCGACAGCGCCGACCAGATCCACATGCTTCCGTGCTGTTCGATGGTGAAGTTGAAGCCGTGGCGCCTCATCCCGTCGCTCCTGTAAATTTGCCGCTAGAACGACTGCTTGATCGCGCTAGTTCCGTCGGGTCAGACACAGTGGCGCTACCATCAGACGCTTGATTTATAAGGAGTTCAGGGTCGGCTGGCCGACGTAGCGCGGTTGTGCGCGCCTGCGCGAAAGACGTCGGCCACGACAGCCTATGGATGTCCGATGCTCTTTGAGGCGATGCTCCTTTCATCGCGCGACAGCGCCGCATCCGAGGCCTCGTCCCTGCTTTTTTGATGGCGACCATCACCGTCAGCTCGGCGGCTGGAACCGCGGGCGTCTCGCCGCAGGCAAGCGCGGCGACTGGCGCAAGACGATGGCTCACGAATGCGCCGATGGCTGCGCTGGAGGGCGATTTCGTCGGGCGGCTTCGAACCCAGTCTGCTGATCAATGAACCGTATCAAGACGCCGGTGACCGCCAAGCTCGAACTGGGGCGCAACGATTGGGCTCGCGGCAATCAAAGCCGCGCTCGGCAAGGCATCCTAACCTATGTGAAGGCGAGCAGGCCTTGCGAGCGGCAGGCTGGGGATCGGTATTTGTTTCTCCGGACCAAAGTTGCTTACCCACGATCCCGAATTGGTTCGCCCGACGTCAAACAGCTTGTCGTTGTCGCCGTCCGACCTGGCGAGGCTGTTGGCGCGGGCAGGCGTGACGCCGCGTCGCTTCCTGGCCCGTCAGGCGATCGACTTCGGCGCCAATCCGCGTCAGCTGGCGATCATCCTGCAGGGGGCGATCTCCATGGGCGTCGAAATCGAAGATGGCTACACCGTCGAAGCTGCCCTCGCGGGCACAGGCGACTGGCTCGGTTGGCCCGCGTCGCCACCGAAGGCGCTCTTCACCGGCGTGCTCGATGGCGAGCTTGGCTTCGTCTCGCGCGACGCCTTGCTGAACGAGGCCGCGGCCCTCGGCTACAGCGCGCCGGATGTCCTGGCGCTCGCGGCGTCGGCGACGCATCGCGCCTGGACGAACCTGGCCTGTCAGGGGCGGCACTCCATCACCCAACGACTGGCGCGGCGGCTACTGGACATCAGTCGTTTGGGCGGAGGGCTCGACACCATCCCAATGACGCAGGATGAGGCCGCCCTCGCGCTGGGCGTGCAACGTACGAGCGTCACCCATGCCGCGGTCAAGCTTCAGGAGGTGGGCGCGGTGCGCGTGGTGAGGGCTCGCACGATCATCACTGATCGCGCCGCTCTCGAACGTCTGGCGTGCTCATGCGCGCATCGGGCGAACGCCGCTCGCGAAGCGTCGCTTTAGTGTTTCAATAAAAAGTTCGACAGATCCGGCCCAATTCAGTTCTTAGCGTTGCCGTTACACGAACGTGTCAAATGGTTCCCTGCAAGTTCGTGAATTAATGTGAATAGCAGCACCGAAATACTATCAAAGGTTAGGGCGGCGTCTTGCTTCTAGGTTTCTCATCGGTCATCCGTTCAACCGATGAGGGCTCATGGACAAGTTCATGCAAGACGTCACCGCCTATGTCCCGCAATTGCGCGGCTACGCGGCCAGCCTGACGGGATCCCTCGCCGACGCCGATGACCTCGTTCAAGAGATGCTGCTGCGCGTCTGCCGCCACCGCGACCAGTTTCAGGAGGGCACCCACCTGCGGGCCTGGGTGCACACCATCTTGCGCAATGTCTTCTACAGCACCCTGCGCCGAGAGCGTCTGATGGTCCAGGATGTAGACGGCCGGCACGCCGCGCAGCTGGGCGAAGCGCCCGATCAGGAATGGCGCTTGAGGTTCGGCGAACTTCTCGAGGCGCTGGACCAAATCAAACCAGAACAGCGCGAGGCCCTAACGCTCGTCGTCATGACCGGGCTCTCGTACGAAGAGGCGGCGCAGGTATGCGGCTGTAAGGTCGGCACCATCAAGAGCCGCATCAATCGAGCGCGCGACCGACTGGCGATCTTGCTCGACGTCGCCGACAGCCGCTCGCATGGCGGGCGCGCCGGGTGGGCCGAGCACCGCCCCACGGCGTTCCTTTGACACCATGGAGGTCAAAGAGGTCATGACGGCCTGCGTCACGGTCTGTCTTCCCTCGGACAGTCTCAAGCGCGTGGCCAGGACCATGGCGAAGCTCGACGTGGGTTGGATGCCGGTGGGGGAGCGCGATCGCCTCGTGGGCATCGTGACCGACCGGGACATCGTCGTGCGCGGGCTTGCCGGCGGCCTGCGCGGCGGCGCCGCGGTCAGCAAGGTGATGAGCGCTCCAGTGCGCTATTGCCAGGAGCGTGAGAGCCTCGACATGGCGGCCTTCTACATGGCCGATCTGCAACTTCGCAGACTGCCTGTCTTGAACGCGCAGATGCGTCTGGTCGGCGTGCTGTCTCTTGGAGATATCAGCCGCAAGGGACCCCGTGCCGCGGCGGCGGCTGGCAAGGTCCTGGCGGGGGTCAGCGGCGCAACGGGCGCTCCCCAGAGCGCGACCGTCCCCTAGTCCACCAAAGCGTGACCGATCGCCTGGGCGACCTTGCTGATCGAGACCGGCTTTTCGCACAGGGGCAGGTGGGCGTAGCGCTCGGGAAGCGCCGCGGCGTCGTAGCCCGTCGTGAAAACCACCGGAACGCCGCGAGCGAGGAGCAGGTCGGCGGCCCGAAAGACGCTGTCGCCGCCCAAGTTGACGTCAAGAACGGCGCCGTCGATCCGCGGTTGCGCCGCTATGAGCGCGATCGCCGGCTCAAGCTGCCCTACCGGTCCGATGACCACCACTTGCGCCGCTTCAAGCTCGGCGCGCAGCTCTTCGGCCAGCAGATACTCGTCTTCCACGACCAGGATGCGACAGCCCTTAAGGGAAACGTCAGCCATCGGCGGCCTCCAGATCTGCGGACGTCTGCGACACTGGAACCACTATCGTGCAGTGAACGCCGTCGGGGCCCAGCGCGTAGGTCGTCCGGGCCCCGAGCTGGTAAGGCAGGGCCTGCTCGATAAGTTACCGTCCCTGGCCGGAGCCGAGGGCGTGAGGGTCGGACAGCGGCATGACGACGTCGCTTTCGCGCCAGTCAATGTGCAGCCACGGCTTGTCATCCGTCGAATGTTCCAAGGCCCAGGTGACCGCCAAACCGGCATGTCCTCGCAAGACCCGCCACCTCGAGCAGGGTGGACGACAGTTCTATAGCGCCTGAGAAACTCGGAGTTCTTCGCCAGCGCGTAAAGCCGCCTCCCTAGAACGCCCGCTCCAATGGATGCCAAATGACCAAGACCTCCAGCGCCCAGTCCGCCAGCTGCTATCTTGGCGACCGTATCGAGAAGATCGATCTGTCGCTGGTCAACTTGCCCCTGGCCACGCCGGTCAGCGACGCCAAGGTGACGACCGGGCGCCAGAAGCCGCTGACGCAAGTGGCCTTCCTGTTCGTGGAGATCGAGACCGCGCAGGGCGGCTCTGGCGTCGGGTTCAGCTATTCCAAGCGCGCGGGCGGGCCGGCCCTCTACGCCCACGCCAAGGAGATCGCCGACAACCTGCTGGACGAGGATCCCAACGACATCTCCCGTCTTTGGACCAAGCTGGTCTGGGCGGGGGCCTCGGTGGGGCGCAGCGGCATCGCCACCCAGGCGATCGCGGCCTTCGACAACTGCCTGTGGGACCTGAAAGCCAAGCGCGCCGGCCTGCCGCTGGCCAGGCTGCTCGGCGTCCATCGCGATTCCGTGGCCTGCTACAACACCTCCGGCGGCTTCCTGTCGACGCCGCTGGAAGCGGTGCTCGACAATATCGACCGGTCGCTGGAAGAGGGCATCGGCGGCATCAAGATCAAGGTCGGCCAGCCCGACTGGCGCGAGGATCTGCGCCGCCTGGAGGCGGTCGAGAAGCGCATCGACGGCCGCGTCGCCCTGATGGTCGACGCCAACCAGCAATGGGACCGGGCGACCGCCCTGCGCATGGGGCGGGCCATGGAGAGCTTCGGCCTGACCTGGATCGAGGAGCCCCTCGACGCCTATGACGCCGAGGGCCACGCCGCCCTGGCCCTGGCGCTCGACACGCCCATCGCGTCCGGTGAGATGCTATCCAGCGCCGGCGAGCACATGGAGCTGATCGGTCTTGGCGCCGTGGACATCATCCAGCCCGACGCCCCGCGCGTGGGCGGGATCTCGCAGTTCATGCGCCTTCTGACCTTCGCCGATCAGAAGGGCCTGGGCCTGGCGCCGCACTTCGCCATGGAGATCCACCTGCATCTGGCGGCGACCTATCCGCGCGAGCCTTGGGTCGAGCACTTCGACTGGCTCGACCCGCTGTTCAACGAGCGCCAGACGATCGTCGGTGGCCGCATGATCGTTCCAGACCGACTGGGTCTGGGCGTCACCTTGAGCGGCCAGGCCCGCGCCTGGACGGTGGCCAAGGAGAGCTTTAGGCGCGGGGGCGGCTCCTGACGTCCATTGGAGTCGGATGATGCGCGGACGACGAGAAGCGCGCGCTTGAGCGCAATCGGCGCGGTCCTTGGGCAAACCATGCTCTTGGAGCGTGACGTTTGATCAGTTGGCGCGGTATGCTAGGCCAACTGATAGTCAGGGGCCGAACCATTGATGGCGCCCGTCCTGCACGAGTTCATCCGCCCATGAAGACTCCCGCCAAACGCAAGACCGCCGTGACGCAAACCGCCCCGGCGGCGAGCATCCCAGCGGAGGCGAGCGAGGGCGGCGCTGTTCTGAACTTCGACGACCTCGATGAGGTCCTGGGCTTCCACGTCCGCCAGGCCCAGGGCACCATGCACCGGCGCGTGATCGCCGTGCTGGCGCGGGTCGAGCTGACCCAAAAGCACGCCGCCACCCTGTGGCTGGTCGGGGCCAACCCGGGAACCTCGCAGATCGCCCTGGGCGGTGCGCTGCGCATGGACCGGGCCACCACCATGGCCATCATCGACAAGCTTGAAGGCCGGGGTCTGGTGGTGCGCCAGCGCTCTTTGGTCGATCGGCGTCGGCACGAGCTTTTCCTGACGCCGGCTGGCCAAAAGATGCTGGTCAAGGTCAAGTCGCTGATCAAGGAGCACGAGCGTCAGTTCGCCGAGCGCTTCACCGAAGCTGAACTGGCGACACTGGTCTCCCTATTGCAGCGCATCTACGTCTAGCCCGCCGCGCATGCGGCGACCGGTGATCAAGGCTGTGCGCGACGCAAAGTCCAGCCGTCATAAATAGTTTGATCGTCAAACAATCTTATATACAAACGAACATAGACGCTCGCACAGGGCGCGTTCGAATTCGCCGTTCTGGGAGGAACAGGCATGACCGATGTGGCGATCAAGGCGGCCGCAGCGACCGCTCAGGACTCTGAAGCGGGGCCTGAGCCGCATCGCGGATGGCGTCCCTACAAGGTCTATATCGTCATCCTGCTGCTGCTGGTCACGGTCTGCAACTATCTGGACCGCATCGTGCTGGGCGTGCTGCAGGAGCCGATCAAGCGCGAGCTGGCCCTGACCGACTGGCAGCTGGGTCTGCTCAGCGGTCCGGCCTTCGCTCTGTTCTATTCAGTGGCCGGCATTCCCGTCGCGCGTCTGGCGGAGCGGATCAACCGCGCCGGCCTTCTGGCCACGGTCATCGCCATATGGTCGGCCATGACGGCTCTGTGCGGCGTGGCGGTCAATTTCGTCCAACTGCTGCTGTTCCGTGTCGGGGTCGGCATGGGCGAAGGCGGCTGCATTCCCATCAGCCACTCCCTGCTGGCCGACAATTTCACCATGCGCCAACGCGGGGTGGTGATGTCGGTGGTCGCCGCGGCGCCCTCCATCGCCACCATCCTGGCGCCGATCATCGGCGGCTTGGTGGCGCAGCAGTGGGGCTGGCGCGCCGCCTTCATCGTCATCGGCCTGCCGGGCCTGCTCCTGGCCGTCCTGGTCGCCCTGACCCTGAAGGAGCCGCGTAACCTGGCCGCCCAAAGCGGCCAGCCGCAGCCCAAAGCCCGCTCGTCCTTCGCCGCCGACGCCAAGCGTCTGCTCGGCGATCCCGCCTTTGTCTTCCTGTTCATCGGCGGCGCGTTCATCGGCGTGGCCTATAACGGGGTCACCGTCTTCATGGTCTCGTTCATGATGCGCAGCCACGAACTGACCCTGGCTCAGGCCGGCGGGGTCGTTGGGCTGAGCGGTCTGTTCGGGCTGCTCGGGACCTTCATCGGCGGCTTCGCGGCCGACCGCTTCTCCGACGCCAAGGGCCGCTCCTATGTGCTGGTGCCGGCCGTGGGCGGGGTGTTGACCGCGGGCTTCTACCTGCTGGCCTTCACGCAAGCAGACTGGCGTCTGGCCATGCCCTGCGTGCTCGCCGCCGCGGTGGCCTACAATCTCAAGAACGGGCCGATGTACGCGGCCATCCAGAACATCGTGCCCGGCACCATGCGGGCGACGGGCGCGGCGGTCTTCATGTTCGGCGCCACCGTGCTGGGCAGCACCGGGCCGCTGATCGCCGGCGCCGTCAGCGACGCGGCGGCCAACGCCAGCTTCCCGGCTGTGTTTGGGGCGTTCAACGCCGCCTGCCCGGGCGGCCGCGCGGCCAAGGATGCGGCCGAACCGTTGGCGCAGGCCTGCGCCCAGGCCTCGGCCAGCGGCTTGCAGACGGCTTTGGTGGTGGTGGCGCTGGGCTTCGTTCTGGCGTCCGCCTTCCTGGTGGTGGCGGCGCTGAAGCTGGGCAAGCGACGGGCGGTCGAAGCCTAGGTCGACACGTCCACGAAGCAGATCTTGTAGACCTTATCGAGCAGGGTCTGCAGGGTCGCCTGCTCGGACTTGGTCAGGGCGGCGTTGATGTGCGCCTCGTTTTCGCGGGCCAGCACAGTCATCTCCTCCAGCGCCTTGGCGCCGGCCGGTGTGACGAACAGCAGGTGGCGGCGGCGGTCGGTGCTGGAGCGGCGACGCTCGGTCCAGCCCTGGCGCTCCATGTTGTCGAGAATGGCGACGATGGTGGCCTTGTCGAAGCCGACCTCACGCGCCAGCGTCTTTTGCGACAGCCCCGGATTGGCCCCGATCAGGGCAAGGGCCGAGAACACGCCCGGGCGCAGCTCGTCGCTGTTCAGGCGCGCTCGGAAGGACCGCGAGATGTGGTTCTGGATCCGCCGGATCCGAAAGCCGATGATGTTGTCGAGCACGCCCAGCGTGACTTCCGCCGGCTCTTCAGGGTCGATCGGCGCCGGGGCCTTTGCGTTCGTCGTCATCACCGTCCGTCTGACCGGCGCCGCGCGAGTCGACGCTCAAGCATGCTAGTCGCTGGCTTGCGCGAACACCACCCGATCGCCATCCCACCAAAACCGTGTGTCCAGGCCCGCCGCGCGGCTGATCTTTTCCACATAGGCGGCGACGCGGCGCCCGTCCTCGTCGTCGCCCAAAGGGCGCGGCTGGCCGGTCGGCTCCATCCACAGCGGCTTGAAGCCCGGGGTGAAGTTCCCGTCGGCGTCCCAGCGGCAGTCGGCGACGATCCCGTTCTTGGCCTCCGGGTGGAAGGGGTAGAGCGGATAGTTCGGGTCAGGCTCGAAGCCGAACAGCACCTTGCGCTTTTGCGCCCAGGCGCGCCGTTCGGGGCTTTCGTTACCTTCCACCGACAGCGCGCGGGTCACGGTGATGAAGTTGCCAAGGCCATGGAAGATCGGCTTGCCGCGCCACACTTCGATTCCGCGCAGGATGTGCGAATGGTGGCCGATGACCATGTCCGCGCCCGCCTCGATGGCGGCGCGGCTGACGGCCTTCTCGTACATGGCGATGTGGGCCGGCGTGTGGACCACGCCCTTGTGGAAGGCGACGATCAGAACGTCCACCTGGTCGCGCAGGCGGGCGATGTCGGCCTGCATGGCCTCGACGGTGTCGGGATCGGCGAAGGTGTAGACCTTGGGCGGGCCGCCGGGATTTGCGTTCTCGAGCTCGTAGTGGGTGATGATCTTCAGATAGGCGCAGCCGGCGCGCTTGGGGCCGGCCCAGCCCTCCTTGGGTCCCACGCAGTTGTAGCTGAGCAGGCCGATGCGACGGCCGTGTCTGGCCACCGTCGCCGGCTGTCGCGCCGCTGCAAGATCGGCCCCGGCGCCGGCGCTGGCGACGCCCTGGGCGGCAAGGTTGGCGATGGTGTCCTCGATGCCCTCGGCGCCGCGGTCGTGGATGTGGTTGCCCGCCAGGCTGACCATGTGGAAGCCGGCGCGGCCCACGGCGCGCAGGTTTTCCGGATCACTGGCCGGGGCGGGAATGTCGCCGACCAACTCCTGGCCGCGCAGGGTGTGGGGCACCTCCACATGCCCCACCACCAGATCGGCCTGGGCCAGGGTGTCGCGGGCCAGGTCGAAGAAGAAGTCGGCGTTCGGCTCGTCCAGGACGAGGTCGCCGGTCATCAGCAGGCGAAACGGGTTCATCGGGCCTCCGCGACGGGCAGGGTGAGACTGGACGCCGTCGCTCCGCCACTATGAACCACAAGGCGCGCCGGGGGCGACGTCTCGATGCGCCCGCGTTCACGAGGATCGGAGCCAGAGACGCTCAGGCGGATCTTGTGTCCCTTCTTGAAAACGTAGGACACCGCCAGAAGATCGAAGGACACCTTCACCGGCTCGCCGGCGACGAGCGGCTGGTGATCCTCGGCGAAGCTGCGCCGCCAGGGCGTGCCGAGCGTCTCCCACGGAGCCTTGACCGCCTTGCGCAGCGAGGCGCGCTGGCGGCCCTCGGTGATCACCGTCGCCGTGCCGTCGGGCGCGACATCCTCCAGATAGGCGAAGACCGCCTGTTCGGGCGCGTCGGACGACACCCACAGATCGGCCATGGGCAGGCCGGTGACCTCGGTGTCGGCCTTCAGGGGCTGGCCAGTGAACACCGCCGCCTCGCCGCTGGGACGGCACGGCTGGGTGAAGGGGCCGCTATTGGGTTGGACCGGATCGGGCGGGCAGGTCGGCTTGTAGTCGACGGTCAGGGCCGCCGCGCCCGCGCGCGAGGGCGATGCGGCCTGCAGGGCGCTCCCGCCCAGGAACAGACGCTGTCCGGCGCCGGCGGTCGGCCAGGCCTTGGCCGATCGCCACTCGGTTCCGGCGGGCGCGCCCATGGTGAAGTACTTGATCGGCTCGTCGGTCTCGATGCCTGTGGCCTTGCCCTTCAGGTAGTGATCGAAGAACCGCAGCTGCTCGCTGCGCAGGTCAAAGCCGGTGTTCAGGCAGTGGCGCCACGGCCCGATGATGATGCGCGCCTGTCCCGGCAGATTGGCCTGCGCGATCAGGCCCTCGGTTCGGAAATCGTCCGCCCAGCCGCCCTGGATGTAGAGCGCGACCTTCGACTGGCGAACCTGGTCCAGATAGCCGCCGATGCTGACCTCGCCCCAGAACTTGGCCATGACCAGCGGCGACCAGCTGTCGCGATAGGGCATCGACTTCATCAGTTCGAGCAGGTTGGTGGAGCGCAGATGCTCCTCGGCGGCGGCGCGCAGGAGCCGACGCTCCGGATCGGCCTGCACGGGCGTGGCCTTCATGTCGTCTTCGACGGTGCGCTGGGGGCCGGTGCCATAGTTGGCGATGATCCCGCCCCGGGTGTGTCCGTCATAGCGGTCCCAGGCGAAGCAACCCGCGAAGGCGGCCTTCAGGCTGGGCGGGCGGCCGATGATGGCGTGCATCACCGCCTCGCCGGTGTTGGAGCAGCCGTACATGCCGACCTTGCCGTCGGACCATGACTGGGCGGCCAGCCATTCGGTGATCTCGTAGGCGTCGAAGGTCTCGGTAAAATCCTCGTAGCCGCGGCGCGAACCGAAGGACGCGCCGTTGCCGCGGCGCGCGGCCACCGCGACCACGTAGCCGTTATAGGCCAGATCGGCGAGCGGCTCGCGGCCGCGGGCGTCGACGGCGCCGTCCTTGAGCTTGCGATGGCCCGCCGGCTCGATGTCCAGGGCATGATGCCAGATGACCGGCAGGCGGGTCTCCACGGGCTTGCCGTTCACCGCCGGGCGATGCAGCGACAGGGCGATCTTGGTGCCGTCGCGCATGGGAATGTGGAAGGTGGTGACCACCTGTTCGCTGTAGGGCTGCTCTGGTTCATAGCGCCCGAAGGTCGAGGCCGCCGACGCGCCGGCTTCTTGCGGTCGGGCCGCGGCATGACCCGCGCCAAGCGCCAGGATCGAGACGGCGAGCAGAAGGGGGCGGATCATCGGTGTCTCCAAAAGATGGCGGTGGAGCAAGGATAGCCTTGCTCCACCGCCCAGTTTTCCGAGGTCGTCGGGGGGAAAGAAACCTAAGGCCGGATCACCACGCCTTGGTGATCTCGAAGGACACGAACCGGCCCAGGGCCGAAGCCATCTGGCTATCCCAGGAGAACGTGCCGTTCAGGACGATCGGCGGATCCTCATCAAAGACGTTGATGGCGTTCACCGACAGCCGCACGCCGTCCGTCCAGCCTCGCCCTTCGGGGAAGGTGTAGGAGCCGGTCATGTCGATCGTCGTCTGGCTCTTGACCTTCACGTTCGGGGTGATCGCCGTGTTGGTGTAGCTGTCGGTGTAGTTGGCGAAGGCGTTGGCGCTGAACCCGCCCATGCGCCAGCCCAGGGCGCCGCGAACACGCAGGTCCACCGGATTGCCGAAAGTATCGAGCACGTCCTGCCATGGCGTGCTGACGGTGGTGCGGCGTTCCAGCTTGAGCACCTTGCTGACATCGGCGCCCACCCGCCAGCGCCCGAAGGTCGTGTCGAAGTCGTAGGACACGGCCACGTCCAGGCCCTGCTGCTCCAGCTGCCCGAGGTTCTGACGGCGTCCGTCGATCAGAACGTTGATGTTGCTGATCGGCTCGACCGGGTTCTGCAGGTCCGGGCTGGCGAGGGCCTGAGCGACCAGGGCGTTGAAGGCGGCGGTTGCGGCCGCATCCGACGCAGCGGGCCGGCGGGTGACGAACGCCGAGTACACCGTGCCCTGGGTGAGGGCTGAAGCCGGCGTAACATCGATGCGGTTCTCATAGGCGATCTTGTACCAGGTGGCCGACACGTTCAGGCCGTCGAGGGCCGCCTGCGGCTGCCAGTCGAAGCCCGCCGACCAGGTCTTGGCGGTCTCTGGACCCAGGCCGTTGTTGCCGCCGTTGGTGAACAGGCCTCGGGTGGTCCCCGTCGACGAGGTCGGGTCGGTGATGTTCTGGATGAAGATGTTCTTGATCTGGTCGGCGCTGTCGACCAGCGACGGCGCGCGGAACGAGGTGCCGTAGGTGGCGCGGAACGTCAGGTCGAAGCCCGGCGAATAGATGACCCCGATCTTGGGATTGGTGGTCGCGCCGAAGTCCGAGAACGTCTCGCGGCGGGCGGCCAGGGAGAGGTCGAGTTTGGCCACGCCGGGCAGGGCGTTTTCGCCGCCGATCAACGGAACGAACAGTTCGCCGTAGAGCGATTTGATCTGACGGTCGTTGCGAATGACCTTGTAGGTCGCCTCGCCGCTGGCCAGCACGTTGGTGGCTTCCAGCGTCTGCTTGAAGGTGTTGTCGTGATACTCCGCGCCCACCGCCATGCGCACCTGCCCAGCCGGCAGGGAGAACAGCGGACCGTCCGCGCGCAGGGAGAAGTCCTGGGCGATGTTGGTGCCCCAGGTCGCACGGTTGGCGTCGATGATGTCGAGCAGCGCCGCATTGTTGGTGCGGTTGAAGGTCCCGTCGCCGAACGGGTTGAAGGCGGTGGCCGGGTTGGTGCTGCGCAGGGCCGCGGTCAGGGCGGCGTTGTTCAGGACGCTTTTGCGATCCTGGAAGCCGCGGCTCATGCTGTGATCGACATAGCCGGACAGGCGCCAGTCCGCGCCCAGGTCGAAGTTGAAGCCGACCGCATGCTGCTGGGCGTTCTCAAAGCCGCTCGAGTTGGGATCGAGGTCGTCGGTGAGCCGGTATTCCACGGTCGCGGAGGTCACGCCCGCGGGGGCGACGAACCACGGATTGGCGTTGGTCACGGCCAGCGAGAACAAAGCCGGCGGCGCGGCCAGATCGTAGGTACGGCGCGTGTAGAAACCCTCGTACCAGACGTCCAGCCGCTCATCGATATCGTGATGGGCGTTGAACAGGATGGTGTCGCGGTTCTGCTTGGGCAACAACGCCGCGTCCGCCGCCTCGTCGAAGCGATTGGCGGTTCCGGGCCTCAGGGCCGCCGGATTCACGCCGACGCCGGCGCCGGCGGGCAGGGCGTAGCGCACCCCGCCGATCACCAGATTGCCTGGAGCGGCGGTGAAGGGGCGGGCGTCCGAGCCGCCGCGAGCGGTGCGGTCCTGGCTCGTGAAGTCACGGTCGCGACCCAGAAGCTCGCCGCGCTCGTTATGTTCATAGACGAAGAACAGCCCGCCGCCGTCCCAGGTCTTGCCGAAGGTCTGGCTGAACTGGAATTGCTCGACGGCGTCGGCGAAGCCGTAGCGCGCGGTCGTCTCGGCCCCGTCGAAGTTGCGGCGGGTGATCAGATTGACCACGCCGGCCACCGCGTCCGAACCATAGATGGCCGAGGCGCCGTCGGTGACGACTTCGATTCTCTGCAGCGCGGCCGCGGGAATCTGATCGACGTCGGCGATCGCCTTGATCACCCCGTTAGGGGCTAGGCGGCGACCGTTGAGCAGGAGCAGCGTGGCCTCAGGACCGATGCCCCGAAGATTGACCGCGCGTACGGCGGTGGCGTTGGCGGCGGCGTCCTGGGCGCCGCCCGTGAAGGTGCTGCGGCTCTCGTCGGCGCCGATGTTGAACACCTGGGGCAGTGTGCGCGCCGCGTCGGCGACGGTCGCCGCCCCGCTCGCCTTGATCTGTTCCAGGTCCACGCCCACCGTGGGCGAGCCGGCGGCCGCAACCCCGCGAATGCTGGTCCCGGTGACGATCACCTCTTCAAGCTGGGCCTCATCCTGCGCGGCGGCGGCGCAGGCCGCGCCCAAGCTGGCCGCTAGGGCTAGGATCGAGACGCAACTGGAGCGTCGGCGGGTGGTGGTCTTCATCATAGGCGCGCCCTCCAGCGCTGCCGCTCGGTCGATGCCGTCGGCGGTTCTCGTTATTGGTTTGGGTAATCAAACGGTATGCGCACAAATAGTATGTGACTCGAACTAATCTTTTGGCAAGCGTCGTTATCGAAATGCACGTGCCGCCGCGGCGCTTGCTTGCGAGAGCTCCTCCTCGGCGTCGCGGCGCGAGAGCCAGCCGGCCTGCACGCGTTGCGCCACGGCCGTGTGGACCTTCGCCAGGTAGTCGGCCGCCCCACCAGGGTAGAGGCGGTTAAGCGCCTCCTTTGAGAGCGGAATGCGGCGGATCGCGAGATAAGCTCCGGATGGTCCCGCTCGCGGCGTGCATTCGGGCCTGTCCCTGGCTTCGGCGTATGAAGCCAGCGGCACGTCGAGCTCCACGGGGCGAAGCCCTCCGGACACGTTGCCGTTCTCATCGTGGGGGAAATTTCCATCAGGCCCTCGCGCGATGCGCAGGCTCGCGGGCGGGGACACGCCCCGCTCGACCCAGGCTTCGAGGCGGGCGAGCGTGGCGCGGGCGTAGTGGCTCATGGACACATCGCTGGCCGGATAAGGACAGGCGCCTTGTGGGGCGGGAGTTGAGCGCAGGCCGTCGCCATGGGTCAGGCCGCCAAGCTCATAGAGACGGCGTCCGCCCTTGACCGCGCCGCTGTCGCGCGGCTGAGCGCCGGTGTTGGTCAGCGCCTCGTTCTGGCTCATCAGCTCCACGACCGGCGCGTCTATCGCCCGCAGGACGCGACGAGGATCATCGACTGGGCGCACCGGCGATAGGCTGTCGAGGGGCACATAGCCGGCGATGAAACCACCTGCGGAAATTCCGATCAGATAGCCGTCGATCGCGGCGGCGCCATCCTCGAGACGGGACAGATCGTGGAAGCCCTCATTGATGAAGGTGCGAAGAAAACTGCCGGTGAACGACCAGCCCGACGCGTAGACCCTCTTGGCCCTTGCGCCGAGGATCGCGCCGTCGGCCTTGAGCACGGCGGCGGTCTGACCGAAGGCCTCCCAGCGAGCGCTGTCGTCGTCGGGCCAGTCGATCCGCGCGTAGCGAGCCGGGTTGAAGGCCTTGAGGATCAACGGCGCCGCGGCCTGCCGCCCCGAAGCGGCGAGGGCGCGCGAGGGCGCATCGCCTCCGATCATCACCGCCACGAAAGCGTCGCCGTTGGCCAGGACGTGTTCGGATACCCAGTCCCAAGGCGTGTCGCCGGCAGAGGGGTGAATGGGAACAAGATGGACGCGCCCCGAGAACCGCTCGGACGAAATCGGCCGGATGACGATGAGGCGGGTCGTGTAAGGCCGGGTGGATGGGGAGCCTCGCTCGGCTCCGTCGGGACCGGCTCGCCAAGTTCCCGCCAGGCCGGACAGGAACGTCTCCTCACGAAGATAGCCGCGCGCGGCCAGGCGATCGGCCAACGGCGTTCCCGGCGGGGCGGGATCGCTCCAGATGGGGTCCTGAGCGGATGGGGCGGCAGCGGGCGCCACCCGCACCGGCTGATCCGCATGCGCGGGCGCAGCGCCGATCGCAAGCATCACCGCGCCCAACAAAAGGCCGCCGCGCAGGCTCATGAGTTCCTCCAATGCGTGGCGGCTCTGCCGGCCGCCCTAGCGTCAAGCTCGCTCTCCCTGATCTGTGCGTCAACAAATAGTTTGAATAACGAACTATTTGTTGACTTGAACTGCCCGGGGCTCCTTGATGGACCTCTCATCGCCATAAGCGCGACCAGTCCTTGGATGAATTTCGTGACCTCGAACGCCGCCACCGCCTCCCGTCCGCTTGAAGGCCTGCGGGTCATCGACCTCACGCGCGCGCTCGCCGGCCCCTACGCCACCTTGCTGCTGGCGGGCCTGGGGGCGACGGTGATCAAGGTGGAGGACCCGCGTGGCGGGGACCTGGCGCGCGACAACAGTCCCTATGTCGGCCGCGACGGCGTCACCGTGGAGAAGCGCCACGAGGACGACCTGTCGATCTCCCACCTGACCCGGGCGCGCGGCAAGCACGGGGTCAGTCTCAACCTCAAGCACCCCAAAGCGCGGGAAGTGTTCGCCGACCTGGTGCGCGGCGCCGACATCGTGGTCGAGAACTTCACCAGCGGCACGGCCGATCGGCTGGGCGTCGGCTATGAGGCCGCCCGCGCCGTAAATCCGGGGATCATCTACTGCTCGCTCAGCGGCTTCGGCGCAGACGTCGCCGAGGGCAGCAAGGCCATGGACGTGCTCATCCAGGCGCTGAGCGGGGCGATGTACACCAGCGGCGGCCCCGGCGAGCCGCCGGTGCGGATCGGCATCCCCATGGCCGACATGCTGGCGCCGATGTTCGGGGTCATCGGCATCCTGGCGGCCGTCAACCAGCGCCACAACACCGGCGTGGGCCAGCAAGTCGATGTCTCCATGCTCGGCGCCCTGACCTCCTTCGTGGCCATCGAGAACTGGCAGGCCATGGCCATCGCCGGTCTGCCGGCGCGCACCGGCCTGACCGTCCAGCGCCTTTCGCCCTTCGGCGTCTTTAAGTGCGCCGACGGCTATGTGGCCGTGGTGGCGGTGCATGACGGACTGGCCAGCGGCCTGTTCCGCGCCATGGGCGCGCCCGAACTGGCGCAGGACGAACGCTTCGTCAGCCGCGACCGCCGCGTGGCCAACGCCAGCGAACTGGAAGCCCTGATCGAGGCCTGGTCCAGCCGCCTGCCGCTCGCCGAGGTGGTCGCGGCGCTCGAAGCGCAAGGCGTGCCCGCCGCGCCCGTCCGCGAGCCGACAGAAGGCCTGGTGGATCCGAGGGTCGTGGCGCGGGGCGAGACCGTGCCGATCTCTCATCCGGCCTATGGCGATGAGGCGAAGCTGATGACGGCCGGCGTGCCGATCCGCTTCTCAGGCGCCCAGGCGCGCTTCGATCCTGTGCTGCCCGTCGCGGTGGGCGAGCACAACACCACGGTCTACAGCCAGATTCCGGGCTACGACGCCGACCGGATCGCCGTGCTTAAGCAGGACGGCGTCATCTGATGAACCAGGCTCTCCGCACCGTCGCTGTCGTCGGCATCGACGTGCCTGCCGAGTTGGTGCGGGCCGCTGGTCTGGAGCCCGTTCGGCTTGTCGCCAATGTCGATGGTCAGGATCGGGAGGATGGGCATCCGTCCCTGGCCGGCCAGACCCCGCGAACCCGCGCCCTGGTCGCCAGCCTGATGGCCGCCGAGGCTGGAGGCGGCTTGGCTGGCGTGGCTCTGTCTCATGGCTGCGTCGAGGACGCCCAGTTGTTCTCCGTGCTGCGCGAGCTGGATCGGCTGGGACGCGGCGTGTCGGCGCCGGTCGCGTTCCTGGACGTCCAGCATGGCGATGATGCGCCCACGATCGCCTACAATCGCGCCCGGCTGGCCCAGTTCACCGGCTGGCTGGAAGCGCTCAGCGGCGCGTCGATCAAGGCCGAGGCGCTGTCGGCGCAGATCGTCCGCGCCAACGCCCAGCGACGCAGCCTGCGCCAGCTCCTAGCGGTGCGCGCCCAGGCCCAGCCGACCATGGGCGGTGTTGAAGCGCTTGACCTGATCGCCGCCTTGGGAAGCGTGTCGGTCACCGAGGGCGAGCGCCTGATCAGCCAGGCGGCGGAGCGACACGCAGGCGCTTCGCCGCTTGGCGGTCGAAGGGTTCTCGTCACCGGCGCCCCGCAGGAAACCAGCGCCCTCTACGCCCTGATCGAGGCGAGCGGCTGCGTGATCGTCGGTGAGGATCATCTGTGGGGCGCGCCGGTCGCCGAGCGCGATCTGGACGAGACCGGCGATCCCTTCGAAGCCCTGATCACCCGCTGGCGAGCGGCGCCGTCCGGCTCGCCTCGCCAGTCGAGCCGAGAACGCGCCGCGCTTCTGGCCTCGCAGGCCAAGGCGCTCGGCGTCGACGCCGTGATCCATCTACGTCTTGCGGGCGATGAGTCCGCGCCCTGGGACCTCCATGATCTCGTCCGCGCCCTGCAGCCGCTCGGCGTGCCGCTCCTGCGCCTGAAGACCAACGCTGCGCCGGACACGGCCGAGTTGCAGCGTCTGGCGCAGGTCTTCGCCAGCTTCTGGAGCGATGGGCCGCAAGAGGCGTCGCCGCTGGCGGTTTCAGCCCCGGCATCCGCTCCCTCCGCCGGCAAGAATCCTCGGCCCGAAAGCGACGGCCGCCGCAGCCGCAAGGCGCTGGCCTCGACGTCCGACTTCGGCGCCTGGCAGCGCGACTGGTTCGCCGATGTTCAGGCCCGCGCCCAAGATAGCCCCTTCGCCGTGGTCAACGCCGACGCGCCGCAGGAAATCCTGCGGGCAATGGACGTGCCCTATGTGGTCAATCAGTGGTGGGCCTCAATCGTGGCCGCCAAGCAGCAGGGGCGGCGGCACAACGCCCTGCTGCGCGGCGCCGACTATCCGACCGACGTCGAAGGCTATAGCGCCCAAGGCCTGGCCGCCGCGCTTGATCCCGATCCGGCGAGCGGCGCCTGGGGCGGCCTGCCCAAGCCGGACATCCTGTCCCTGACCACGGCCTCGGACTCAGGAAGCAAGCTCTTCGAGGCCTGGGCCAGGGAGACGGACGCGACCCTGCTGTTCTTCCCGCGAACCATCGACAGCCGCTGGGACATTCCCACCGACTGGTGGGACGATCTGCCCGAGCGCTGGGACGCGACCCTGGAGCCGGAGCGGCTCGACCTGATGACGGCCCATTTGTCGGCCAGCATCGAGCGCCTGGAGGCGGTCACGGGACGCAAGTTCCAGATGGACCGCTTCGTCGAGGTGATGGCCCTGGTCAACGAACAGGAGGACTATTACCGCCGCACCCGCGACCTGATCGCCGCCACCGTCCCGGCCCCGGCCGGCATCGCCGACACCATGCCGGCGACCATGGTGCCGCAATGGCATCGCGGCACGGTCTGGGGCCGCGACGCCGCCAAGCGATTCTATGAGGAAGTCGCCGCGCGAGCGGCCGCTGGCGAAGCCGCCTGTCCGGGCGAGCGGGTCAGGCTGATGTGGGTCGGGCGCGGCCTCTGGAGCGACATGGGCTTCTATCAGCGCTGGGAGGAAAGCCACGGGGCGGTCTTCGTCTGGTCGATGTATCTGGGCCTCGCCGCCGACGGTTACCTGCGCGCTTTCGAAGGTGAGCAGGACGTCCTGCGTGCCCTTGCCGCCCGCTTCGTGACCATGGGCGACGAACTTCGCATGCCCACCTGGGCCGGCGCCTGGCACGTCAAGGAAGCCAGGACCCACGGCGTCCACGGCGCGGTGGCGATCGACGACGCCGACCCCTTTGTCCTGGAGGCGCTGGAACGCGCGGGCGTGCCCGTATTGCGTCTGCCCATGGGCAATATGAGCGCCGAAGGCGACGCCTTGGAAGGCCGGGTGACGGCCTTCATCGAGGACGTCGTGGCCGGTCGCGAGGGGCAGAGGCGCTAGCTCTCTCGCCTAATCGGCGCTCAGCCGGCTCGCCCGTAGGCCCGCCTCATCGCGAACGATCCTCGCGGGACGATGTCCCGCGCCGCTCAGAAAAATGGAAAGTTTCCCGAGCGGGAAATATATGTCGAACGTCCTAACTGGCGACTGATAAATTCCCGATCGGGACATTTACCTGATTTTGAAGCTGAGCTCATCTAGAAGTTCCCGAACGGGAAGTTTCCATGTCGCTCTTTAGCCGCCGCCATTGGGGGTGAGATACGTCGAGCCCGCAAGGCTATGGGTTTACGGCAGGACGAACTGGCCGCTGTAGCGAACGTAGGCCTGCGCTTCCTTGTCGAACTGGAAAACGGCAAAGCCACTGCCCAGTTAGGTAAGGCGTTGGATGTGCTTGCAGCTGTGGGGTTGGAGGTCAGGCTGATTGACCGCGCCACCGAGCGGCCGACGCGATGAAGCAAGCCTTGACCGTCTGGTGGGGCGAGGCTCCCGTGGGCCAGCTGATGCTGGATGAGAATGGCGACATAGGCTTTGCCTATGAAGATAGCTGGCTCGCCGATCCGACCCGCCCGCCTGTCTCCGTTTCACTGCCTGCGCAGCGCGGCGTCTTCAGCCGCCGCGCGACACGCTCATTCTTCGCGGGATTACTGCCGGAACAGTGGCAGCGCGAGAAGGTCGCCCGCGCGCTTGGCGTATCCCAGCAAAACGACTTCGGCCTTCTGGAACGTTTGGGCGGCGACGTTGCGGGCGCGCTCACGCTTTGGCGTCAAGGAGAAACCCCGCCTCAGCCCAAGGGACTGCGCGCCACAAAGCCCCTTAGTGATGAGAGGCTGCTCGAAATCTTGGATGAACTCCCCAAGCGCCCGCTCCTGGCGGGGGCGCAGGGGGTGAGCCTTTCTTTAGCGGGCGCTCAGGAAAAGCTGCCTGTCGTCCTTGGTTGATGGCGCAATAGCCCTGCCTGCGCCTGGCCAGCCCAGCACCCACATCCTCAAGCCGGCCAGTGCGATGTGGCCCGCGATGACGCAGAACGAAGCGTTGGCGATGCGCTTGGCCAGCGCTGTGGGGCTGCCGACGGCGCCAGTGGAGCCTCGTAGAGTTGGCGAACGCATCTTTCTGCTTGTCACCCGACACGACCGAGTGATCGGCGCTGATGGCGTGATCGCTCGCCTCCATCAGGAGGATTTCTGTCAGGCGCTTGGCATCTCGCCCGAGCACAAGTACGCCGCCGAAGGAGGGCCGATCTTCGCAGACTGTTTTGCGCTGGTCCGAGCGGTTTGCCAGCCGGCCGCGCCTGCAGTGTTGGCGCTGCTGGACGCGGCGATTTTCAATCTGATCGTCGGAAACGCCGACGCTCGCGGCAAAAACTACAGCCTGCTCTACGCACACGGTGGCATCGAACTGGCGCCGCTCTACGACCTGATGTGCACGGCCGCCTACCCCGAAGTTCACGCTAAGCTGGCGATGAAGATCGG
Source organism: Caulobacter sp. 73W (assembly GCF_041021955.1). Taxonomy (GTDB): domain Bacteria; phylum Pseudomonadota; class Alphaproteobacteria; order Caulobacterales; family Caulobacteraceae; genus Caulobacter. The sequence continues at coordinate 1,476,182 of NZ_CP158375.1, read as the reverse complement.
CAAACAGGGCAAGTTGGAAGATTTCGAGACCGACACCTGGCGCGTCTTCGGCGCAGAGATCGGCATGGCCCCAGCTTTTGTAGAACGCCGCGCTCGGGCGCTCGCCTCTCAAGTCATTCAACAGCTCGGCCTGGTCACCGATGGGCTCGCCCACAGTGGCTTCGAGTGCGAAGACCTACGTCGCTTCTCCCGCTTGATCGCGACCCGCGCCGACACCGTCCTGCGTCTGGGAAGGCCAAGCGTGGGCGACTAGACGAACTGAGCGCCCTGACCCCTTATCGGGCCTCCAGCGACAGCGGCACGGACAGGGCGCCGATCTCGGGGAATCGGGTCGGGGTGATCTCGCCAACGACTTCGAAGCGGCGCGTGCGGGCCAGAAGCTCCTCCATCATCACCCGAAGCTCCAGCCGCGCCAGGGCGCTGCCGGCGCAGCGGTGCGCGCCGACGCCGAAGGCGACGTGTTCGCGGATGTTCGGCCGGTTGAGGATGAACTGGTCGGGGTTCTCGAACACCGTCTCGTCGCGATTGGCCGAGGCGTAGACCAGGGCGATGGGCTCCTCAGGCGCGATGTCGCGGCCGCCGATGGTCACCGGCTCGCGGGCCGTACGGCAGAACCCGCGATAGGGGGTGTAGAGGCGCAGGAACTCCTCGATCGCAGCCGGCATCAGGCTGGGATCGGCGCGCAGCTGATCTTGCAGCGCCTGGTCCCGCGACAGGTGCACGCACATGCTGCCCACGTGAACCATGGGCGCGACGATGCCGACCACCAGCACCTGGCGGATGGTGCCCAGGATCAGATCGTCGGGTAGCGGCTCGCCGTCCTGTCGCGCGGCCAGCAGGGCCGAGGTCGGGTCGAGATCCGGATCGCGCGGGTTGGCGCGGCGCTCGTCGATCAGCGCCCGGGCGATGGCGTAGAGCTCGAGGCTGGTCGACTTGACCACCTCGTCGATCTTCGACTGGACGGCCAGGTTGAACGCCCGGCCGACAGCGGCCAGGCGCACCGCATCCTCGGCCGGCATGTTCATCCATTCTGCGAACACCCGCACGGGCAGGTAGCTGCCGAAGTCCGTGCAGATGTCGGCCTTGCCGGCGGCGATCAGAGGATCGAGCATCTCGCCCGCCAGCCTGCGGATCATCGGCTCCAGAAGGTCGGCGCGGTCCTGGGTCAAAAGCGGATTGAGCGCGCGGCGATAGGGGGTGTGCTCGGGCGGATCCAGGTGCAGGGGCGGGCGGCGTCCGGTGAAGGCGACCTTGGGCACCACGTTCTGGACCGTGGTTGTGAAGGTCTTGTGGTCGGCGGCGGTGCGCACGACGTCGTGGTAGCCCATCAACGCCCAGAACCCGCCCCAGGCGTCGCTGTGCGCCACCGGGCAGCCGCGGCGCAGGCGGCCGTACTCCTCCCAGGCGCTGTCGAAGGTCTCCGGCGCCAGAGCGTCGAAATCTTGCGGGACCGAAGAGAGCGATTGGACGTCGTCAGCCATGGGAACGCTTACTCCTTGTCGCCGTCCGCCGGGGCGCGGCAGACGAAACTGTCGGCGCTGTCCGGATCGCCGACGCCATTGTAGACCGCCGCCTGCGGATGCGGGCAAAGCTTGCGGGTGAAGATCGTTCTGCCGGCCTCGATCTTAGAGGCCCGCAAGTCTTGCGGCGCCTGTCCCTCTTCGACCCAGCGCACGAGGGCCGACAGGGCGTTGGAGCGCGGGTCGTCCGCGGTGACGCGGTCGCCGGCCTGGCCGAAGCGGTCGGCGCCCGGGCCGCCCTGACAATGCAGCATGCCGGGCGCCAGATAGAGGCGGGCGAAATCGGGGCCGCCGGCCTTGGCGACACTGGCCTTGGCGGCCTCCACATAGGCCGTTGTCGGTTGCGGCAGGGTCGCTGGGTCGATGAGCCCGTGATAGACGATCAGCTTGCCGCCGCGCTTGGCGAAGGCGGCCACGTCGGTCTTCTCGGCGGCCATGGTCGGCAAGCCCTTCCAGGCGGGCGGGACGTCCTTGTCGGGATCGAAGCCGATCGGATTCCAGTTCGCGTCGCCGTGCGCCAGATGGCCAAAGATTGATCGGGCCAGGGCGGGCGGCGGGCCCGGCCTTGGGGTGACCCCAGGCAGCAGGCCCGGATCGACGTCGCGTCCGCCCACAGTGAGCGGCGCACTGATCGCCTGCACCGTCGCCAGTTGCTTGGGCGTCAGGCAGACCGACGATGCGGTGGTTCCGCAGGCCAGGGAAGCGGGATCGAAGCGGCAGGCGGCCGGATTGGCGACGACGCCGTCGGTCACGCCGTCATCGGTGTCGCAGGCCTTTACGGCGGCCTGTCCTATGGCGTCCCAGGCGGCGGGCGAGACCGCCGCGTCCGGATCGCGCAAGGCATGCAGGGAGGCGCCGAGATGGCGCGCCGAGAGCGTGACCAGATCCAGCCCCGGAGCACCGGCGATCACACCGTCATAGTCGGCGGGGAAATCCTGCACGACCTTGAGCGCCTGGCGCCCGCCGCCCGAGCAGCCGATGAAGTAGGCGTGCCGTGCCGGCTCGCCGTAGAAGCGGGCGAGCATGGCCTTGGAGACTTCCGCCAGGCGGTGGTGGGCGACATTGGCGTAGTTGGCGACCTTGCGCGGATCGGCCACCCAGGAGACGTCCTCCAGACTGTGCCCGGTGTCGGTCGAGGCGGCGGCGAAGCCGAGGCCGACCCCGCGCGCCATGTCCGTATAGTTCAGATAGCCGGCGTTGCCGCCGACTCCCGTGCCCAGGAAGCGGCCGTTCCAGCCGTCCACGGGCAGCCACACTTCGAAGCCGACGTCGCCTTCGATGCGGCCTTGCACCCGGCACACGCTCGCCGCCACCGGCTGGGCGTTTCGGTTGGAGACCGCGGGACTTGTCCAGGCGGCCGGCGTCAATTGCGCGGCGTCCACCTGGACGCCCCTGAAGGCGCCGGCGGCGGCGAGCGCGGCGCACCGGTCGGCGGCCCCGCCCGCCGGCGCAGCCGTTGAGGCCGCCGCGCCGGCGATGGGGGCGGCCGGCAGGAGAAGGACGGCCGCGGCCGCCCCCGCGAGTGCGGCGCGCCTCACCATTGCTTGGCGATGCTGAAGTTCACGAAACGGCCCATGGCGCTGGCGTTGGCGCTGTCGAAGGCCATCAGACCGTTGATGACCACGGGCGGATCCTCGTCGAAGACGTTCTGGGCGCTGACCGCCAGGCGCACGCCCTGCAGCAGCCTGGAGCTGCTCTGCACGACATAGGCGGCGGTCAGGTCGACGGTGGTCCAGGCGTCGACCTTGGCGTTCGGCGTCACCAGGGTGTTGGTGTAGGAGCCCACGTGATTGACGAAGCCGTCCAGCGACCAGCCATCGCGGCTCCAGCCGGCGGCCAGACGCACCCGCGTGCTGACCGGATTATTGATGGTGTCCAGGACATCCACGAAGTTGGAGCCTGGCAGAAGCGAGGTCTTGGCGCTCAGGATCTCGGTCCAGTCGCCGCGCACGCGCCAGTCGCCCAGGCCGGTGGTGAAGTCGTACTGGGCCGAAAGGTCCAGGCCGGTCTGCTTGAAGCCGCCAAGGTTCTTGCGGCGGCTGTCGACGATCAGCACGAAGTTGCCGAAAGGCTCGGGCGTGCCCTTGTAGAACGGCGAGGCGTAGATATCGGTCAGAAGAGCAGGGCTTGGATTGCGCGTGATGTATTGGCCCAGCAGCGTCGGGTTCGCCAGGGTGGTGGCGTAGGGCAGGGTATCGATGCGGTTCTTGTAGTCGACGGCGTAGTAAGTCGCCGACAGCTTCAGGCCGGGGACCGAGGTGGGGGCGAAATCGCCGCCAACCGAGATGGTCTCGGCCTCTTCCGGCGAGATCCCAGGGCGGCCGCCCAGAAGCTCGATGCCGTGGCTGAGGCCGTTGGCCTGGGTCGAGCGCGGATCAATGAAGTCGACGACGTTGTAGGTGCCGCTGCCCGCCGCATCGATGTCCTTGAGCGTCGGGGCGCGGAACGAGGTGCCGTAGCTGGCGCGCAGGGACAGCGAGGAGACCGGATCCCAGGTCAGGCCGATCTTCGGATTGGTGGTGCGGCCGAAGTCGGAATAGTCCTCGTATCGCGCCGCCGCCGACAGCACGAGGCGCTGGGCGAACGGCATGGCGTTCTGCGACCCGATGAGCGGCACGAAAATCTCGCCGAACACCGCCTTGACGTCGCGCGTGACGCGGCTGTGCAACGTTGTGACCGGCGCGGCCGTGGTGGTGTTGCGCACCTGGTTGGAGCGGCCGCTGGCCCAGTAGGCCTCGGCGCCCAGCGCGGCCTTGACCGCACCGCCGGGCAAGTTGAACAGCGTGCCGCTGACCTTGAAATTGAAGTCGTCGAGAATGTAGCTGGTCTTTAGGTCCGAGAAGCCGATCAGTCGCGCCAGGGTGGCGGGGTTCTGGGCCACGCGGTCCCCGAACGGATTGAAGGCGGTCGCCGGATTGGTGTCGGCCAGGACGGAGGGCAGGTTCACCGTGCGCAGCTGGCCTTCGGCGCGGCGCCCGGAATCGGAGCGGCTGTTGGCGAAGGACGCCTCGGCGATCCAGTCGCCGAACAGGTCGTACTTCGCGGCGATCGCGTTCTGGAACACCGACTCGCGGCCATGGCTGTACGAGGCGAAGTCGTTGACGAAGTCGTAGTTGACCGTCACCGAGGCCGCCGCCGGATTGGTCGGGTGCACGAAGAACGGGTTGGAGCGCGGCACCACCAGCGCCGCCACGGCGCCAGCCGCACCCGCGGCCGAGCCGCCGCGGTTCTTGAAGTCGCGCGTGCCGTAGAAGCCCTCGTAAGAGACCGACAGGCGGTCGGTCAGTTCCTGGCGAACGGACAGGACGACGCTCTCGCGGTTCTGACGAGCCAGAAAGTCACGGCTCTGGGCCGGATCGCCCAGGTTGGATGTGCCGGCCACCAGGCGGCTGGGCGACAGGCCGACCCCATTCTGGCCAGTGGGAATGGCGTAGGTGACGCCGCTGACCACGATGGTGCCGGGGTTGGCGTTGGTCACCCGGCGGTCAGGGCCGCCGAAGGGGCGAAGATCGGCCGACAGGAAGTCGCGATCCGCGGCGTCCAGCGGCGTGCGCTCGAAATGCTCGTAGGCGAAGAAGACGTCGCCGCTGCTCCAGGTTTTGCCGAAGGTCTGGCCGAACTGATATTGCTCGACCCCGTCGGCGAAGCCGGCGCTGGCCGAGGTGCGGGCGCCGTCGAAGCGGCTCTGGAAGATGAAGTTGACCACGCCGGCAACGGCGTCCGAGCCGTAGATGGCCGAAGCGCCGTCGGCGACGACCTCGACCCGCTGCAGGGCGCCGCTCGGGAACATCGATACATCGTTGAACTGCCAGTCGACGCCGCTGGGCGACAGGCGGCGGCCGTTGAGCAGGACCAGGGTCGAACCGGTGCCCAGGCCGCGCAGATTGACGCCGGTGCCCTGGGTGACGTTGGCCGCCGCGTTCTGGGTCTGGCCGCCCTGGCCTTCCTGAGCGCCGAGGCTGATGAACTGGGGCAGGGCGCGGACGATGTCGGCGGTGCTGACCACGCCGGAGGCCTGCAACTCCTCCTGACCGATGGGACGCGAGGGCGCGCCGACCGGGGCCACGCCCCGGATCGAGGTGCCGGTGACCACGATCTCCTCGACGGCCGTGTCCATGGGCTGATCGGCCTGGGCCAAGGCCGCGCCGGGCGCGATGACGGCGGCGGCCAGGGCGCTGGCGCAAAGCCATTGGGTCTTGCGCCGGACGGGCGCGACGAGCGGATGGTTCATGTTCTCTCCCCGAACGCCATACCGCTGTTCAAGCAGCGGTTTTCGATGAGGCGTCTCTGACGCAACGTCATCGGCGATGCGCAAATTGTCAAGAACCGAACTGTTTGTTTATGCTACAGTATGTCGGCCTCGCCGGCCATCACGGCCAGCCGCCCGCCCGGCCGCTCGATCCGATCCAGGGTGAGGATCGTCTCGCTCAGGCTCCGGATTTGTTCGCTCGCAAGGGCGCGGCGGGACAGGCGCGCGCAGGCGGTGAACTTGGCGAGGATGTCCTGCTCGCTCATTGGATTTTGCGGGGCCCCCAGCGGATGGCTGATCCGCCTGTGCAGGCGACGGCCTGAACGCAAGACCAGGCCAAGTTCCCCGGATGCGGCGTCAGCCAGGGTGGCGGCCGGATCGAGGACGTAGGAGAAGCGCGCCGCCAGTTCCAGGATCGTGGGATCCACCAGTCTGGAGGGACCGTATGTGGCCAGCGTCACCTCGCCGTCGATCAAGGCGGCGGCGGTGGAGAACGGCAGGCTGAACTTGGCGTCGATGGCGGTCTTGGGCGCGCTCTTTTGCGCCGCCGGCTCGGCCAGCATCTGCTGCACCTTGCCGCCGGTGAACACCATGGCCTCCACCTCGTCGGCGGTGAATCCGTGCTCTCGCTGCAAGGCCAGGGCCGCCTCGATGAAGGCGTGGGTTCCACGGCAACTGGGCCAGGGCTTGAAGCTCAGGCGCTCGCCGCTGAAACGGCTCCCCAGATCATCCAGGATGATGTCGGGGTCATACTGGCCCTGTGCGAACAGCGAGAAGAGGCCCGCCTTGCCTTCAAGTGCGCCGTCGAAACCCAGGACGCCGCGCTTGGCCAGCAGGGCGGCCAGCAGGCCGGCATGAGCGGGAAAGGCGTCGCGGACCGAGCGCAGGGTGGAGCCCGGCGCGGTCTTGAACTGCGCGGTGGCCGTCGCCTGGTTGAGCGCCAGCGCCAGGGCGTTGACCGTCTCATCCTCGTTCAGCCCAAGGAGCCTGGCCCCCACCGCCGCCGCTCCAAAGGTGCTGAGGATCGGCGGCGGATACCAGCCGGCCTCGTCCGGATTGATCTTCAGCGCCAGGCCGAGGCGACAGACCAGATCGCAGCCGACCGCCAGCGCGGTCAAAAGCTCCTGGCCCGAGAGGTCCAGGTGCTCGGTCAGGGCCAGGGCCACCGGAACACAGGCGGCGTTGGGGTGGATCGGCGCGCCGTCATAGGCGTCCTCGAAATCCAGGGCGTGGGCCGCGGCGCCGTTGACCAGCACCGCCCCCAGGATCGAGCTCTTGAATCCGAACCCCGCGACGCTGGCCTGAGCCGCGCCTCCGGTCTCGGCGACCGTGTCGGCGAAGGCCGCGACCCCCTCGCCCAGGCGGCTCGCCGCCAGGGTCACGCCTACGGCGTCCAGCAGCGAAAGGCGGGTCATCCTCAGCGCTTGAGGCGACAGCTGTTCGAACCGGCTGCCAGCGATGTGTCGGGCGACCTGCCGAGTAAGGCCTTCGCCTGAGCTCACGACGGCTCCTCGGTGGCGGCCTGAAGCTTGGGCGAAACCGGCGCGCGGCGCTTTTCGAGCAAGGGGGCGACCGACAGTAGGACGACGGCGGCGATCATCAGCAGGGCGCCGGCGATCTCGGCCGAGGTCGGCATCGGCAAGCCGAACGCCATGGCCAGGATGAAGGAGGCGGCGATCCCGGCCACGATGCTCGCAGAGCGTTCCATCGGCACGCAGAAGGTGTTTTCACGCGGATTGAGCAGGATGACGGCGGCGAAGACCGAGACCACGAACAGCAGGGCTGAGAGCACCAGGATCGGCCAGATCTGCGCGCTTCCCCAAACCCCAAAGAAGCCGAAGGAAAGCTCCGAGGCCTGACCGCCCAGCCCCAGCAGCGGGATCATGGCCAGGAAGACCACGGCCATGGGAATGCCGATCAGCTTCTCCTCGACGAAGTAGCGCTTGATGCTCTCCGGATCGCCCGACTTGGAGACGCGGGTCATCACCGCCAGGCGGCCAAAATAGCCGATGGTGTAGAGAACGATGGTGCCGATCGCCAAGGGCGGCAGGTGCAGCCCGCCGCGCTGGCGGATGGTCAGGAACAGGCCGATCGCCACCAGGCCCAACGCCACCCACGAGTACCACGCCACCTTGCGGCGGAAGGCGATGTCGACCAGCGGCGCCAGCAGCAGAACGTCGCCGCGCATCAAAAGCTGGATGAACGGGATGCTCACGCCCTCGAAGGTCAGCGACATCGGCACGGTGAACAGGACCAGCGCCGTGCAGACGCCCGACAGGAACGTCCAGCGCGTGGGGAAGGGCACATCCAGTCCCAGCAGCCGGCGCTGGTTGGCGGCGCGCCACCAGCCCGACCAGGCGATGAAGATGAAGGTGAAGACGCCGCTGACGATCAGGGTGGCCGGCAGGATCTCCAGTCCGGTCAGCGGCCTGCCAAGCGCCGCCGCCGGGCTGCTCGACAGCTGCTTGGTGATGACCATGTAGGGAATGTAGGTCAGCATGTAGAGCGCGACGACGACCAGCAGGGGCGTCCGGTTGAGCAGGTTCATCGGGCGGTCTCCGCGGCGGGGGTGGAAGGGGCGTCGAGGTCAGGCTGGGCGTCGACCAGCACGGTCTCCCCGCTTGGCGTGAAGCGGGCGTTCAGCCCGGCCGCCTGACTAGCCCAGCGCATGTAGTCGACGATCTTGTCGAAGCGCTCGTCCCCCGGCTTCATGATCTCGGGCTGCGCGTCGCGATTGATGAAGGCGGGCAGAAAGCCGACATTGGTCAGGCCCTGCGCGGTGGCGTCAGCGGTGACAACCATGGTCATGCGCGAGTCCGGCGGGAAGTTGTAGAGGCTGCCGAAGTCGGGCTCCCAGCCGGGGCTGAGAGCCTGGATTTCTCGAAAGCCCTTTCCCTTGGCGTGCTCGGGCGTCATGCGCAGATCGATGGCGAAGTTGCCCATCGAGTAGAAGATCGGCTTGCCGCGATAGACCTCGACCCCCTTCAGGATGTGGGCGTGGTGGCCAAGGATGATGTCGGCGCCTGCCTCGACGGCGGCGTGCGCGACCTCCTGCTGATAGTCGGCCAGGACAGCGGGGATGAAGTGGATGCCCCAGTGTATCGACACCGCCACCACGTCGGCTTGCTGACGGGCGGCCTTGATGTCGGCGGCCATCGACGCCAGGTCGTCGCGATTGGCGTAGGTGTGGACGCGGCAGGGGGTGCCCGGCTGATCGGGCTCGATCTGCTCGTAGATCGTCCAGGCGCGCATGGGCGCGCATCCAGGCCGATCAGCTTCGGCCCAGTAGTTGGCCGGCAGAATGGAGTTGTAGGCGAGGAACGCGACCTTGATCCCGTTGGCCTCCTGGATCACCGGCGTGCGCGCCTGCGCGATATCGGCCCCCACCCCCGCCACGTCCAGGCCCGCGCTCTTGAGGTTGTCGATGGTGTCGAAGAAGCCGTCTCGGCCCCAGTCCATGCAGTGGTTGCCGCTGAACGACACGACGGTGAAGCCGGCGTCCCTCATCGCCGCGGCGCTGGAGGCCTTGGCGCGATGGGTGTGGCGCACCTGGGGCAGGCGGGCGCCGCGTTCGGTGAGGTTCACTTCCAGTTGGGAAAAGGCGATATCGGCCTTGCGAAGTTCGTCGCGCACCAGAGCAAAGCACTCGCGCGGGTCGTCACGGTCTGGCCCGATGTCGGCGACGGCGTAGAAGCGCGCGCTGCTCATGGCTGCTCGCCGATCCGGCGCGAGGCTGCGCCCAGCCCTGATGAATTGGTGACGATCACGCTTGTATCTCCCCACGTCCGCATGAGCGTTGGCCGCTCGGCTGGATTGTTATGAAGAAATACTGTTTGTGATATATACAGTTGTCAATCGGCGGTTCGTTGAGCGGGGTGGTCAGGGCTCGACGGTCACCGTGGCGGCGCGGGCGCGCCAGTCCTCGCGGCCGTCGGGCGTCGGGGGCTCTTCGCTGACCTGAGTGATGATGCGCTCGGGCGCGAAACCCAGACCCGAGATGATCGTCGTCAGCTTTTCGGCGCGCCGACGCCCCATCCCTGGAACTTCATTCAGGACCTGACCGTCATCGAGCCGGCTGGCGGCGCGCTGGGTGCGGATCGTCACCCGTCGCGCCTTGATCGCCTTGGCGTAATCGACGAGCGCCACCAGTTCGCCCAGTTGCGGCCCCACGCCGCGATCGCTGTCGAACAGGTAGTCCAGGGTCAGGCTGCGGGTCGGATAGGGCTTAAGCGGCAAGGGCGGCGGTGGAGCCGGCGGTTGGGTCATCGGCAGGATGGAGAGCGCCGGTTCGCGCTCGGCGCGTTCGGCCAGCTCCTGCAGTCCGGTGCGCCGCTGCACCACGCTGAAGGCCGAACCGGCCGCGATGGTGGTCTTGCCGTCGAAGGGCAGCAACACATTGCACTGCGGCGACAGTTCGCGAAGGGGCGTGAACCGCCCTTCCAGCTGAAGGCCGCCGCACAGGTGGGGCTTGTCGGTCACCACCCCTTCGACCAGCACCTGATGGCCCAGTTCCGGACCGCCGGTGTCCGGCGGATTGAGCAGGGCGAAACTCTCGCCCCTGTGCTCGGCGAAAAAGCAGAGGTCGGTGTCGGGCCCGGTGTCGCGGGCGACGGGGCAGGCGATGAAAGAGACGGCGTCGCCCGGCGCCGGCGCGGCCAGGGCGTGGGTCGAGGCGAACGCCGCCGTCAGGGCGAGGGCCAGGGCGCGGGGGATCACAGCGTCCTCATGAAGTTGACGAGGTCCTGCTTGTCGCGCTCGCTGTAGCCGATGTTGAACCGGCGGTCGTAGTAGTCGACCAGCTCGCGAAGATTGGCCGCCGAGCCGTTGGTGAAATAAGGCGCGCGCGCCGCCAGGCCGCGCATCTGCTGGGTCATGGTGCTGCCCACATCGACGCACTTGCCGGTGATCAGCGCCCGGCCCGGGTCGTAGGTGTAGATGGTGCGGCCCAGATAGGCCTGGGGCGGAGCCGACGCCTTGCAGGTCACCTTGAACAGCGGCAGGTCCGGCCGGTCGTTGGTCGGGTGGGTATTGAGGCCCAGGTCCATGAATCCCGGCGCCAGGTCCATGCCGGCCAGCAGGGTGTTGTGGCAGCCCGAGCCGCAGGAGCGCTTGAAGGGGTTGCTCAGCCCCTTGGAATTGTACTGGCCCACATCCTTGATGATGAACCGGCGGCGCCAGAAAATATCCGCCCCGCGCGCCGCCGAGGCGCGAAAGTCGCGGCGGGCCTGCTCGGCCTTGTTCGCGCCCGGCAGGGCGGCTTCATCCAGCCACGGTTTGAAGCTGCCGAAGATGCGGTTGACCGCGTTGTTGGCCAGATGGGCCGGGGCTCCATCGGCCAGGGCGCGTGGGCCAAGGCCGGGCGGCGCGCCGTCGCCGGTCAAGGCGCCGCCGTCGATGTCCTGGACCTGGGCGACATAGATCTGCTTCTCGAAGGCGATGATCTTGTCCAACTCGGCGCGGCTGGGGGCGCCGACCTTCTGCAGGTGGTTGACCGCCGCCTCGACCGCCTGCGTGCGCAGGGTCGGCTGGCGGCCGTCCGACAGAAGCTGCATCGATACGAAGCCGCCCGTCTCGGGATCCCGAGGCAGGAGTGTTTTGTCGTTGAAGAAGAACTTGTCGTTGGGCGGCACGCCGTGCGGCAGCTCCAGCAGATACTTCACATTGGCCAGGGGGCGCGGCCGGCGGAAGACCGACACCATCGGGTTGTCGCTCTTCAGGCCAAAAACCGGGTCGGTGTTGCAGCCCGTCGGGTCGCGCACGACTTCGATGGAGAACTCCGGTTTCAGGACCGAGCCGTCGGCGGCGCGCGGCGGGAACGGCAGGAAGATGCGGAACAGCCCCTTCTCCAGCAGCAGCGAATGGGACCTGGGATCGCCCTGGGGCAGGCTGGGACAGTTTGAGCCGTCGACCGCCGCGAACAGCGGGTCCTTGCCGCCCGTCGCCGCCCAGCGCTCCTTGATGGTCGAGACCGACACGCTCATCGCGTCGCCCGGCTGGTGGCAGGTCACGCAGGCGCGGCCGTTGGCGCCCAGCGGCGTGAAGAAGGGATGGCCCTTGGTGCGGATGGGGCCGTCCAGATTTAGCACGCCCAGCCGACCGGTCTCGTTGGGATAGTCGGCCGACGCGGGCAGGACCCCGCCGGCGCCGGGCGAGGCCCAGTCGCGGGTGGCGGCGCCGGCCGCGCTGGCCGCTACAGGCGCGGTCTGGGCCTGCTGTTGCTGCGCGGGAACCTGCCCGGCCACGTCGCCCACCACCCCGGGCGCCTTGGAGCGATCGACGGCCGACGCGCCCAGCCCGAGGCCGAGCACGGACGCCCCTACACCAAGACAAAAGAGCGCGGATCGGGCCTGTGACGAGGTCAGCATGAAAGATACGATATTGTGCTTACTGTTTTTATGGCAAACGAATTTGCTGGGCGCGACGAACGCGTCCGAAACATCGGCGGCAAGCCGGGCGGATCGGGAGGAGACGATGACGATGATTTCCATGCGTGCGGCCGCGCAGGCGACGGGGGGCTGAGATGTCGGCCGCCCTCAATCCGGTCGAGCGCCGGCTTCGCGACAAGATCTTCTGGCGGCTGATCGCGCCGCTCACCTTCCTGATCTTCATGTCCTCCCTGGACCGCTCCAACATCGCCATCGCGGCGCTGGAGATGAACCAAGAGATCGGCCTGTCGCCGGAGATGTACGGCCGTGGCGCAGGCCTGTTCTTCTTCCTCGGCTACATCGCCCTGCAATATCCGCATACCGCGCTGCTGCGGCGTATCCACGCCCGCCGCTGGGTGGCGGGATCGGTGATCGTCTGGGGCGCGGTGGCGACCCTGATGGCATTCATCCGCACGCCCGAGCATTTCTACGTCCTGCGCTTTTTGCTCGGGATCGCCGAAGGGGGCTTTGCGCCCGGGGCGGCCTATCTGGCGGCGCTGTGGATGCCCCGCCGGTTCCGCGCCTCGGCGATCAGCGGCACCATGCTGGCCATCCCCATCTCGCAGGTGATCGGCGCGCCGCTGTCGGGCTGGCTGATGACGTCCGACCTGCACCTCTTCTCCCTGTCGGGCTGGCGCTTCATGGTCTTTGTCGAGGGCCTCGTCACCATCGCCTGCGGCGTCGCCGCCTATTACGTCTTTATCGACCGCCTGGAGGCGGCGCGGTGGCTGAACGATGAGGAAAAGGCGCTGGTCGTCACCGAGGCGGCCAGTGACCAGGCCGAGCGTTCCGGCCCCGCCGGACGGCTGCTTTTCCTTCGCAGCGGCTCTTTCTGGGCCGCCTGCGCGATCTGGTTCTGCCTGCTGGCCGGCGCCCAGGGTCTGATCTTCTGGATGGCCCAGGTCGTGCGCCAGGTGGCCGGGGCGCCCCCCTGCAGATCGGCGTGATCTCCGCTCTGCCGTGGGTCGGGGTGGCGGCCGGCATGATCCTCAATGCCTGGAACTCGGACCGCACCCAGGAGCGACACCTGCACCTGGGCGCCGCCGCCGTGCTTGGCGGCGCGTGTCTGCTGGGCGCCTTCCTGGTCGAGCCGGGTTGGCGGGCGGTGGTCCTGCTGTTGCTGGGCGGCTTGGGTCTGGGCGGAGCGCAGGGGGTGTTCTGGGCCATTCCGGTTTCGCTGCTGCGGCGTGAAGACACCGGCCCAGGCATCACCGTGGTTAACATGATCGGCAACACCGCCGGCATGATCATGACCCCGCTGGTGGGGATCATCCGCCAACAGACCGGCGACTTCGCGGCCACGATCTATCTGCTGTGCGCCATCATCGCCGTCGCCGCGGTCCTTGTTCTGGGCCTGCGGGCGGCCGCTTCAGGGCAGGCTGGTCGATCGGATTGATTGACAACCGTTTGCACTACAAACAGTATGACCTGGATCAAAAATGGGAGTCATCAAGGCTCCAGTCGTACCGCCTGAAGGCGGGGGGAACATCAGGGAGACGGCCTTGTCCAACATCACGAAGATCATGCGTGCGCGCACCTTGCTGCTTGCAACGGTCGGCCTGACCGCCTTGGTCGCCACGTCGGCCCAGGCCCGACAGGCCGCGCCGACCGCCGAGGCCTTCAACGGCGTCGAGGAGATCGTCGTCACCGCCCAGCGGCGCGAGACGCGTCTGCAGGACACGCCCGTCTCCATCACCGCCCTTGGCGCCGAAGCGCTCGTGGAGCGCGGCGTCACCAATCTGGGTCAGATGACCAACTTCGCGCCGAACCTTGAAATCCACCAGACCAACCGCCCGGCTGGCGGCGGCTCGGCGTTCGCCGCCTATATCCGCGGGGTCGGCACGGGCGACTTCCAGTTTCCCACCGATCCAGGCGTCGGCGTCTATGTCGACGACGTCTATCTGGCCCGTTCGGTGGGCGGCCTGCTGTCGCTGGAGGATATCGAGCGCGTCGAGGTGCTGCGCGGTCCGCAAGGCACCCTGTTCGGCCGCAACACGATCGGCGGCGCGATCAATGTGGTGACCACCCGACCGCGGGTCAGCGGCGAAGTGGGTGGTTTGCTGAAGACGCGTCTGGGCGAGTATGGTCGGCGTGACTACATCGCCAGCATCAACGGCCCCCTGATCGACGGCGCCTTGGGCGGCAAACTCACGGCCTCCTATCTGACCTCGGACGGCTGGGGCGAGCAGGCGCTTGATGGAGCTCCGCTTTCGGACGAGAAGCGTTTTATTCTTCGCGGCGCGCTGCTCTGGACGCCCACGGCCGACACCACGGTCAGCCTGAACGCCGACTTCACCGAACAGAACCAGCATCCGCCGCTGGGCCGCATCACCGGTTTCGCACCGACGGGCGCCACGATCGCCAAGATGGCGCGCTTCAACCAGTACGCCGCCGCGCCCGAAGCCGCGCGCCTGGGTCTGGCGCCGGGAAGCATCGTCGACGGCCGCTACGTGTCGACGGATGTCGACAAGACCTGGGACCGTCAGCCCAACTACGACGACAGCCAGATCGGCGGCGCCTCCTTGGTGATTGAACAGCGTCTGAGCGAGAACCTGAACTTCAAGTCGATCACCTCGGGGCGCACCATCTCGGCGGAGATCGGGGTCGATGGGGATCACACCCCGTTCTCGCTCCAGACCTCGCAGACCAAGCTCAACCAGCACCAGTATAGCCAGGAGTTCCAACTCTCTGGGCGCGCGTTCGACGACCGGCTGAACTTCATCATCGGTCTTTATGCCTTCAAGGAGCGGGGCAGCTCGGTGCTGTACACCGAGAGCTTCCACGGGATCTGGGAGAACATCCCCGTGGCGCTGCGTACGCCCGCGGACGCCGGCGACACCCTGACCTACTTCTACATGAACGCCGAAAGCTACGCCGCCTACGGCCAGGCTACCTGGTCGTTCACCGACAAGCTTGATCTGACGCTCGGCGGGCGCCTGAACAAGGACAAGAAGGACTACGCCTACTCCGTGTTCTTCACCCAGCGCGGCGCCACCCAGGTGCCGTTCAGCCGCGCCAGCGCCGAATGGGACAGCTTCTCGCCGCGCATCGGGCTGGACTGGCGCCCGGCCGACAACATTCTGGCCTACGCCTCCTATTCGGAAGGTTTCAAGAGCGGCGGCTTCGGCGCCTCGAACAACGCGCTGGTGCCGACGCCTCAGTATGAGCCGGAAGAACTGGCGGCCTACGAGCTGGGCCTGAAGACCGACTGGTTCAACCGCCGCCTGACCGCCAATCTGGCCGTCTTCCAGAGCCAGTACGACCAGATCCAGCTGACCGTGCAGTCGGTCGATCCGGTGACCAACGCCAACCTGCGCACCACCCGCAACGCGGGCAGCTCCAAGATCCGGGGCTTCGAAGCCGAGTTCGTGGCGCGTCCGACCGCCGACCTGAACCTCAACTTCAATGTCGGCTATGTGGACGCCAAGTTCGACGAGCTGGCGCCGGGCGCCCTGAGCAGCGGGTTCAAGCTGGACGACCGCGTGCCGCAGATACCCGACTGGTCGATCACCGGCGGCGCCCAGTACCAGTTCCACCCCGCCATCGGCGACATCACCGTCCGGGCCGACGTCTCGTACAAGGGCGACATGTTCCTGACCGCGGCGGATCCGACCTCCTATCAGGACAGCTACACCCTGGTGAACGCCCGCCTGGCCTGGGAGCCGGCCGCCTTCGACGGGCTGGAGCTGGCGGTGCAGGGGACCAACCTCGGCGACACTCGCTACAACATCTACCAAGCGACCCTGGCCCCCACCGGCAGCAAGGTGGAGATCCCCAGCGCGCCTCGTCAGATCTTCGTCGAGGCCCGCCTGAAGTTCTGATCCGGCTGGCGGAGCCCGCAGGGGCTCCGCCAAGCTTGCATCCAGCTGACGCGATTTCCTGTCTCGACCCTCCGCCTGACGCTTGCGGACCCCAAACAGGATTGATATGCCTCATAACAATAATTCTAGGGAGCCCGTCATGACCCAATCGAATGTGAGCCTCTTCATCGGCGGCCAGTCTCGTGACGGGTCGGCCAGCTTTGATCGCCTCAACCCGATCACCGGCGAGGTCGCCACCCGCGCCGTGGCCGGCACGGCCGCTGACGCCGCCGCCGCCGCCGCCGCCGCGGCCGCGGCGTTCCCCGCCTGGTCGGCGCTCGGCCCCAACGGCCGCCGCGCCAAGCTGATGGTCGCCGCCGGCGCCCTGGAGGCTCGGGCCGACGCCTTCGTCCAGGCCATGATGCACGAGATCGGCGCCACCGAGGGCTGGGCGCGGTTCAACCTGATGCTGGCCGCCGGGATCATCCGCGAAGCGGCCGCCATGACCACTCAGATCAGCGGCGAAGTGATTCCGTCGGACAAGCCGGGCTGCATCGCCATGGCGGTGCGCGAGCCGGTCGGCGTGATCGTCGGCATCGCCCCTTGGAACGCCCCGATCATCCTGGGCGTGCGCGCCGTGGCCATGCCGCTGGCCTGCGGCAACACCGTGGTGCTCAAGGCCTCTGAACAGTGCCCACGCACCCATGCCCTGATCATCGAGGCCTTCGCCGAGGCGGGCCTGGGCGACGGTGTGGTCAACCTGGTCACCAACGCTCCCAAGGACGCTGGCGAGGTGGTGGGCGCCCTGATCGACCATGAAGCCGTGCGCCGCATCAACTTCACCGGCTCCACGGCCGTCGGCCGCATCATCGCCAAGCGGGCGGCCGAGCATCTCAAGCCCGTGCTTCTGGAGCTGGGCGGCAAGGCGCCTATGATCGTCCTTGAGGACGCCGACCTGGACGAAGCGGTCAAGGCCGCGGCCTTCGGCGCCTTCATGAACCAGGGCCAGATCTGCATGTCGACCGAGCGGATCATCGTCGTCGAGGCGGTGGCCGAGGCCTTTGTCGAGAAGTTCAAGGCCAAGGTCGCCACCATGGCGGTGGGCGATCCGCGCGAGGGCAAGACCCCCCTGGGCGCCGTCGTCGACGCCAAGACCGTCGCCCATGTCGAAAGCCTGGTCGCCGACGCCGTCGCAGGCGGCGCCGTGCAGGTCAATGGCGGCCGCGCCGACGGCGTGCTGATGCCCGCCACCGTCATCGACAAGGTCACCCCGTCCATGAAGCTCTTCCGCGACGAAAGCTTTGGGCCGGTGGTCGGCGTCATCCGCGCTCGAGATGAGGCGCACGCCATCGCCCTGGCCAACGACACCGAGTACGGCCTGTCGGCGGCGGTCTTCACCAAGGACACCGCGCGCGGCCTTCGCGTCGCCCGCCAGATCAAGTCGGGCATCTGCCACGTCAACGGCCCGACCGTTCACGACGAGGCGCAGATGCCGTTCGGCGGGGTCAAGGCCTCCGGCTACGGCCGGTTCGGCGGCCGCGCCGGCATCGAATCCTTCACCGAGCTGCGCTGGATCACGATCGAGACCCAGTCCGGCCACTACCCCATCTAGGCATTGCAACGGGGCGGCCTGACCTTTGTCAGGCGCACCACCTCCCCCGCCCCATAAGGACAGACCATGACCACCGAACGTAGCGAGCAAGACACCGTCGCCTTTGTCGTCAAGGACGGCGTGGCTTGGGTGAAGTTCAATCGCCCCGAGAAGCGCAACTGCATGAGCCCCAAGCTCAATCGCCAGATGATGCGCGTCCTGGACGAACTGGAGTACCGCGAGGACGTGGGCGTCCTGGTGCTGACCGGCGAGGGCTCCGCCTGGTCGGCGGGCATGGACCTGAAGGAGTATTTCCGCGACACCGAGGCCCAGGGCCTGGGCGGCGTGCGTCAGGCCCAGCGCGAGAGCTACGGCTGGTGGCGTCGCCTGCGCTGGTACAACAAGCCGACCATCGCCATGGTCAACGGCTGGTGCTTCGGCGGCGGCTACGGCCCGCTGTTCGCCTGCGACCTGGCCTTCGCCGCCGAGGAGGCTCAGTTCGGCCTCAGCGAGATCAACTGGGGCATCCTGCCAGGCGGCGGGGCCTCCAAGGTCGCGGCCGAGCTGCTGTCGTTCCGCCGCGCCATGTACCACGCCATGATGGGCGAGAACGTCGACGGCAAGACCGCCGCCGAGTGGGGCCTGGTCAACGAAGCCCTGCCGCTGGACAAGCTGGAGGCCCGCGTGGCCGAGGTGGCCAAGGTGCTGCTGGGCAAGAACCCGGTGGCGCTGAAGGCGACCAAGGACGCCGTGCGCCGGGTGCGCGAGATGACCTACGACAACGCCGAGGATTTCCTGATCCGCGCGCAAGAGGCCGCCAACAGCTTCGACAACGACGGCCGCAAGGAAGGCATCAAGCAGTTCATCGACGACAAGACCTACAAGCCGGGCCTCGGCGCGTATGACAAGTCGCGTCAGAAGGCCTGATCGACCGTGACCATCCAGCCCTTGTCGCCGATCGCCCCGATGGATTCCTCGACGGACGCCGCCATCCCCATCCAGCGCCTGCTCTCGCCGCGCTCGGTGGTCATTGTCGGCGCCTCGCCCACACCCGGCGCCCTGGGCGCTTCGGTGCTGTCCAACCTGGTGCGCAACGGCTTCAAGGGCGACATCCATCTGATCAACCCGCGCCGCGATGAGATCGATGGGCGGCCCTGCCTCAAGTCCATCGCCGACCTGCCGTTGGGCGTCGACGCCGCCGTGCTGGCCATCCCGCGCGCCGCCGTCCTGGATGCGGTCAAGGCGCTGGCCGAACGCCAAGTGGGCGCCGCCGTGATCTTCTCCGCCGGCTTCGCCGAAGGCGGCGAGGAGGGCATGGCCGAGCAGCAGGAGATCGCCCGCGTCGCCAAGGCGGCGGGCATGGTGATCGAGGGGCCCAACTGCCTGGGCATGGTTAACTATGTCGACGGCGTGCCGCTGACCTTTGTCGAGACCCTGGCCGAACCCCTGGGCGATCGCGAAGGCGTCGCCATCGTCTCCCAGAGCGGCGCCATGGCGGCGGTCCTGGCCGTGACCATCGCCAGCCGCGCGCTGGGTCTGTCCTATTCGGTATCGACCGGCAACGAGGCCGCCAGCGGCGTCGAGGACTATGTGGAACACCTGGTGGATGACCCGTCCACCCGCGTGATCGCCATGATCGTCGAGCAGTTCCGCAAGCCGCGACGCTTCATGGCCGCCGCCCGCGCCGCGCGCGCCGCCGGCAAGACCATCGTGCTTCTGCATCCGGGCAAGAGCGCCGCCGCCCGCCAGTCGGCCGCCACGCACACCGGCGCCATGGCCGGCGACTATCAGGTCATGCGCACCCTGGTCGAACGCTGCGGCGTGGTCATGGCCGAGACGCTGGAAGAGCTTGGCGACATCGCCGAGATCGCCCTGCGCTGCCCGGTCGCCCCCAGCGGCGGCACGGTGGTGCTCGGCGAGTCCGGCGCCTTCAAGGCCCTGACCCTCGACCTTTGCGAAGAGCTGGATCTGCCGTTGCCGACCATCGGCGACGAAGATTCCCCCGCCCTGCGCGCGGCGCTGCCGGAGTTCGTCGGGGTCAGCAATCCGCTGGACCTGACCGCCCAGGGGCTGGTGGAGCCCGACCTCTATCACCGCACCCTGACCGCCCTGTTCGACGACCAGCGCTTCGGCGCCGTCGTGGTCGGCATCATCCAGACCGACCCTGTCACGGTGGGCATCAAGGCTCCGCCGATCCTGCGAGCGGTCAAGCAAGGCAAGCCCGGCAAGCCGGTGATCTTCGCCGGACTGGACGAGGGCGCGATCCTGCCCGAGGGCGTGGTGGCGCAATTGCGCGCGGCGGGTGTTCCTTACTTCCCGTCGACCGAACGCGCCCTGCGCGCGATCAAGCGCCTGAACGCCCACGCGGCGCGCAACCTCGACGCGGCCGATCGCGCCCGGGTGGACATGTCGGCACTGTCGGCGCGCGAAGGCGTGATCCCCGAACACGAAGCCAAGGCGATCCTGGCTCCCCTGGGCGTCAGCTTCCCCAAGGGGCGTCTGGCGACCACGGCGGACGAGGCGGTCGCCGCGGCGACGGCGCTGGGCTATCCGGTGGTGCTCAAGGCGCAGTCCGCCGACCTGTCGCACAAGAGCGACGCCGGCGGCGTCATCCTCGGCCTTGGGGACGCGCAAGCGGTCGCCGACGGCTGGGCGCGACTGCACGACAACATCGCGCGCCACCGCCCGGGCCTGTCGCTCGACGGCGTGCTGGTGGAAGCCATGGGCGCGCGCGGCGTTGAACTGATCATCGGCGCACGCAACGATCCTGACTGGGGGCCGGTCATCCTGGTCGGCTTTGGCGGCGTGCAGGCCGAGATCCTGCAGGACGTTAAACTGCTGGGGGCCGACCTGACGCGACAAGCCATCGTCGAGGCGATCCTGGGCCTCAAGCAGGCGCCGTTGCTCACCGGGTTCAGAGGCTCCGCGCCGCTGGACGTCGACGCCGTCGCGGCCATGGTCGAGATCGTTGGGCAGGCCCTGCTGTCGACGCCGCAGATCCGCGAGATCGATCTCAATCCGGTGGTCGTCTATCCCAAGGGACAGGGCGCCGTCGCTCTGGACGCCCTCATGCTGGTCGATCGACCCTAGCGGTCCCCCCTCGACGCCAGGAGACGCCGTCATGGCTCGCAGCGATTTCGAAAAGCGCCTGGCGATCGACTTTCATGTTCATGCCGAGGTCTCCTGCCACGATCCCGAGGATCCCGTCTTCGGCGAGTTCCTCGACGCCAGCACAGAGTACTTCAAGACCGAACGCCGACGCCCGACCATCCCCGAGACCATAGCCCACTATCGCGCCGCCAATATCGGCCTGGTGATGTTCACCGTGGACATGGAGGCCGGCCGCGGCATCCGGCGCATCCGCAACGAAGAAATCGCCCAGGCCGCCGCCGACAACAGCGACATGATGCTGGCCTTCGCCTCCATCGACCCGCACAAGGGCAAGCTTGGAGCGCTCGAAGCGCGCCGGCTGATCGAGGATCACGGCGTGCGCGGCTTCAAGTTTCATCCGCCGCTGCAGGACTTCGATCCCGGCGACCGGATGGCCTGGCCGCTCTATGAGGTGATCAACCACTACAAGCTGCCGGCCATCTTCCACACTGGCCACAGCGGCATGGGCACGGGGATGCCCGGCGGCGGGGGCGTGCGCCTGAAGTACGGCCAGCCGATCCTGATCGACGACGTGGCGGTGGATTTTCCCGACATGCCCATCGTCCTGGCCCATCCCAGCTGGCCGTGGACGGACGAGGCGCTGTCGATGGCGCTGCACAAGCCCAACGTGTTCATCGACCTGTCGGGCTGGAGCCCGCGCAAGTTCCCGCCGCAGATCGCCCAGTACGCCAACGGCGCCCTTGGTCATAAATTCCTGTTCGGTTCAGACTATCCGCTGATCGCGCCCAACAAGTGGATCGCCGCCTTTGATGAAGCCGGCTTTTCGCCCAAGGTGCGCGAGCCGATCCTCAAGACCAACGCGCTCAACCTGCTTTTCGGAGACGCTGCATGACCTCTTTCAACGGCTCTGCGGCGCTGGATGATCCGCGCGCCATAATGGCCAGCCGCCCCATGGGCGGGGCCCAGTGGCTGGCTGTCATCGCCTGCATCCTCCTCAACGCCCTCGACGGCTTCGACGTGCTGTCGATCAGCTTCGCCTCGCCCGGCATCGCCGCCGAGTGGGGTGTCGATCGGGCCGCCCTGGGCGTGGTGCTGTCGATGGAGTTGATCGGCATGGCCGCCGGCTCGGTGATCATCGGCGGCTTGGCAGACCGGCTCGGCCGACGCCCGATCATCCTGGGCTGTCTGGTGCTCATGGCCGTGGGAATGGGCCTGGCGCCCCTGGCCTGGGACCTGCCGTCCCTTTCGGCGATCCGCATGGCTACGGGCCTGGGCATCGGCGGCATGCTGGCCTGCACCAACGCCATGGTCGCCGAGTTCGCCAATGACCGCCGCCGCCACCTGGCCGTGGCGCTGATGGCGGGCGGCTATCCCCTGGGCGCGGTGGCGGGCGGGGCGGTGGCCTCCATGCTGCTGTCCGGCGGCGAGTGGAGACATGTATTCGTGTTCGGCGCCATCTGCACCGCCGCCTGCCTGCCGCTGGCCTGGATCCTGCTGCCGGAATCGGTGGGCTTCCTGACCAATCGTCGTCGAGCGGGAGACCTGGAGCGGGTCAATCATCAGCTGACGCGGATGGGCCATCCCACCGTCGCCGCCCTGCCGCCCCCGTCGCCCAAGGCGGTCAAGCCGTCGCTTGGCCAACTCTTCGCTCCGGGCATGGCGCGGGCGACCCTGCTGCTGACCTTCGCCTATGCGGCGCACATCATGACCTTTTACTTCATCCTGAAGTGGATCCCGAAGATCGTGGTCGATATGGGCTACGCGCCTTCGCTGGCCGGCGGCGTGCTGGTCTGGGCCAATGTCGGCGGCCTGAGCGGCGCGGTCCTGCTCAGCCTGCTGACCACCCGCATCAACCTGCGGCCGCTGGTCATCGGCGCCCTGATCCTGTCGGCGGGCTTCGTGACCTTGTTCGGCCAGGTGCAGGACGGCCTTGGCATGCTGGCCCTTCTCGCCGCCGTCGCCGGCTTCTGCACCAACGCCGGCGTGGTCGGGTTCTACGCCCTGCTCGCCCAGGCCTTCCCGACCACTCTTCGCGCCGGCGGCACCGGCTTTGCGATCGGGGTGGGGCGCGGCGGCGCGGTGCTGGGCCCGATCGTGGCCGGTCTGCTTTTCGCGCAAGGCCTGGGCCTTGGCCTGGTCGCCCTGGTGATGGCGCTGGGCTCGCTCATGGCGGCGGTCGCCCTGGTCGGCCTGCCTTCAAAGCCGGCGACGGTCGACTGAGATCGGGGAGGCGATTGTCATGTCCCAGTCCCCATGCTTGAACGCGCCGATGAGCGACAAGCCGGCCTCTTCGAACCCCCAGCCGGGCAATCGCCTCGAAGGCTTTTTAGGCTATCAGATCCGGCGAGCCTCGGCCGCCATCCTGGCGGACCTGGCCCAGTCGCTTCAGGGTCTGGACCTGAAGATCACCGAGGCCTCGATCCTCATGCTGATCGGCGAGCGCCCCGACATCACCCAGAGCGAGCTCGGCCGCCTGCTGGGGATCAAGCGGGCCAACATGGCGCCGCTGACGGCGGACCTGACCGAGGCCGGTCTGATCGAGCGGATCGCCGCCGACGGACGCTCGCAAGGCTTACGGCTCAGCGAAGCCGGACGGGCCGTGGCGACGGAAGTCGAGGCGCGGATCATCGACCACGAGACGCGCGTGCTGCCCTGGCTGTCCGACGACGAGCGCCGCGCCCTCATCGCCACCATGATGCGCGTCTGGCGCTAGGCCTTGACCGGATCGGCCTCCTCGGCCGGCGCACACAGCGCCAGCAGGGCCTCATAGCGATCCCGTCCGAGCTGGCTGTACAGGTCGGCCAGGTGAAGGTCGTGGGCCTGCGCGACCTTTTCCATGAAGTGCTGGCCGGCGAAGGTCAGCTCCAGGACATTGGCGCGCCGGTCGGCGGGGTCCTCGGCGCGGGCCACCAGCCCCCGGTCGATCAACAGCCCCACGCGCTCGACAAGGTTGGGCTGATGCATGCCCAGGGCCTGGCTCAGTTCGGCTTGCCGGCACTTTGGATTGGCCTGGATCAGCATCAGGATTGAATAGAGCGTCGGACTGATCTTCAGCGGGTCCATGTGGAGCGCGAAGTTGCGCAGGATGTACTGCTCCAGCATGCGCAGGCGAAAGCCCAGGGCCTCGTCCAGCCCGGCCATGGCCAGGGGCCGCTGAGCGCTTGACGTCCTCACAGAGCGCAGGCTCATCGGGCCGTCTCCCGTCCGCCCTGGTGCGGCGGCGCGGCCTGCTCGCTGTTCGATCCTGTCATCGGCCTCGTCTCTGTTCCATCGCGATCGCACCGCCGCATCTGGCTTGTAACCAAATCGCCGCAGGGCGCCTTCTCTCATATGCGCCAAGGCGACGGATCGTGTGTTTGATCCTGCGCAACGCCGCTGGTGGCGGGCGGCGGGCCACCCTCCATGTTCGCGGCGAAGCTAATACATCTAGCCTATAAATAAATGGGTGACTTTTATAAAAAGATGCACCTAGACTGAGGTCATAAAAATACGCAAAGCCCTAGGGAGGGGCGCTCATGATCGGGTCAAAAGGCGCGCGAGGCATGCTTGCTGCATGCTTGGCGGTTGGGGGTTCGCACGGTCTCGCTACGCAGGCGCAAGCACAGGACGCGGCGCAGATCGAAGAGATCATCGTCACCGCGCAGAAGCGCGAACAGGGACTGGCCGAGGTGCCGATCTCCATCAGCGTGGTCAGCGGCGACGAGCTGCGGCGCCAGGGCGTCAACAGGGTCGAGGACCTGTACGCCATCGCTCCATCCCTTTCGTTCTCGCCGGGCCAGTCGTCGGCCGGCGCGGGTCTGCGCATCCGCGGCGTCGGGAGCGCCGCCTTCGGTTCGGCGACCGAGCCCAGCGTCTCCACCGTCATCGACGGCATCGTTTCGGGTCCGGGCGGCGCCGCGCTGGTCGACCTGTTCGACATCGAGCGCATCGAAGTGCTGCGCGGCCCGCAGGGCACGCTGTTCGGCAAGAACTCCTCGGCCGGCGTGGTCAACATCGTCACCCGCGGCCCTACCGATGAGGTCAGCGCCTACCTCAACGGCCGCTACGGCTCGACGCTCGGCGAAGTGCGTCTGGAGGGCGGCGTCAGCGGCCCCCTGACCGAGAGCTTCAAGGCGCGTCTATCTGGCTTCATGCTCGACCAGTCCAAGGGCCAAGTGTGGAACCCGGTGAAGGGGCGGCGCGAGAACACCCGTGATCGCTGGGGCGTTCGCCTGCGCGGCGACTACGAGGTCGGCCAGACCAACGTCCAGCTGATCGCCCAGTACGAAGAGCAGGACAACCAGTGCTGCCGCACCAGCTTCTACGGGCTGGAGCCGATCGCCTACGGTGCGCTCACCCGCACCTATCTGCTGCCGGCGCTTGCGACCTGGGGCGTGAAGCCGGGTCCCGACAACCGCATCTCGCTGGCTGACGGTCCGCTCAATGAGCAGACCCGCACCATGCAACTGACCGGCATCGTCGATCACCGCCTGGAGAGCGGGCTGACCATCCGCTCGATCACCGGTCACCGCACCTGGAAGGAGCTCGACACCATTGATGTCGACGGCCTGCCGGTGAACATCGGCAACGACCCGCGCCAGCAACGCGACCTGGCCGTCTACACCCAGGAGGTCCAGCTGATCTCCGCGCCGGGCGAGGCCTTCCAGTGGATCGTCGGCGCCTACGCCTATCACCACGTCCAGAAGGGCGACACGATCACCGCCGGCGGCCGCGGCACCATCCTGGGCCAGAGCTCGACCACGGGGATCGGCAAGACCCTCACCAACAACTACGCCATCTTCGCCGACGGCACGCTGGACCTGGGCGGCGGCTTCGAGGCCTTCGCCGGCGCTCGCGGCCTCTATGAGGATCTGAAGGTTTCCAGTTTCCGGTCGGGCAACTACTTCGCCTTCACGCCCGGCACGTTCCGCGGAATCATCAAGACCAACGACACCAACTGGCTGGGCCGCGCGGGCCTGCGCTACACCACCGAGAGCGGTCAGAACTTCTACGGATCGGTGTCGCGCGGCTACAAGGGCCGGGCCATCGACAACAACACCGGCAACGTCTTCTTCCTGCAGCCGGACCGCGCTGTTCTGAAGCCGGAAACCGTGCTGGCGTTCGAGCTGGGCGCCCGCACCAAGTGGCTGGCCAATCGCCTCACCGCCAACGCCACGATCTTCTACAGCGACTTCAGCAACTACCAGGCCTCGTCGTTCGACAACGTCACCTCGTCGCAGATCCTGCGCAACGCAGGCAAGCTGCGCAGCCAGGGCTTCGAAGCCGACGTGGCCGTCCGTCCGTGGACCGGCGGTTCGGCCTCGCTGGGCGTGGCCTATGTCGACGCCATCTTCAAGGAGTACCTGGGCGCGCCCTGCACCAGCGTGCAGACGGCGACGCGCACCTGCCCGGCGACCGGCCAGGACCTGTCGGGCAAGGATCTCAGCAACAATCCGCGCTGGCAGATCACCCTGCGTGGTCAGCAAGACTTCCGCCTCGATGACGGCGTGATCGGCTTCCTGCGCGGCGAATACAACTGGCGCGACGAGGTCATCTATGGCGGCGACCTCAATCCGGCCACCCGCCAGGCGGCCTTCGGGATCGCCAACTTCCGCGCGGGCGTGCGGTTCGCCGACGGCAAGTATGAAGTCGCCGGCTTCGTCGAGAACGCCTTCGACGAAAGCTACGCCCTGCGCATCTATGACTCGCCCGGCTTGACCGGTTCCTATTCCGCCTTCTTCGGCCCGGCGCGCACCGTCGGCGCCGAGGTGCGCGCCGAGTTCTGATCGAGGGAAATGTCATGCACAAAAGCGATCTTCGAATGACACGCAGGGACACCCTGATCGGCGCCGCCGGCGCCAGCCTGGCGCTCGGCGCGGCTGCGGCCAGCGCGGCCGAGCGGCCGATCCGCATCCGCCACTATGTGATCGCCACCCACGACATGAACTTCGTATGCGATCAGATCTACGAGGTGCTGGGCCTGCCGCCGACGCCCAAGAAGGAGGGGCCCGGCGTGACCGAGGCTTTCGGCTTCTACAGCACCATGATCCGGGTCGGCGCGACCATGCTGGAGGTCGTTCAGCCCATCAAGAACGACCACTTGCTCAGCCGCTGGTTCGACGAGAACGGCGGCGACGGCGGCTTCATGGTGGTGCTGCAGACCTACGACACGGACGCCTTGAAGGCGCGCGCGGCGGCCGAGAAACTGACCTTGACACGGGACATGATGTTCAAGGGCCAGCACATGCTGCAGTTCGACTACAAGCACTTCGCCACCCACTTCGAACTCTACAAATACACGCCGGAAGAGGATTGGTGGGGCAATCCGCGCACCGGTCCCTATGGCGAGTCCCGCGTGGCGTCGGACATCATCGGCTGCGAAGTGGCGGTCGAGGATCCGGCCGCCATCTCCGCTCAGATCGCCCGTCTGTTCCTCGGCGAGCGGACCGGGACGAAGGTGCGTCTGGATGACCGCTTCGTCGATTTCACGCCGGTGCAGGGCGGCAGGCGCGGCCTGACCACCCTGCACCTCAAGGCCCGCGACAAGCTGCGCGTGGGCGATTGGGCCCGCATCGGCGGCGTCCAGTTCAAGTTCGTCTAGGAGGGACCGGATGGATCAGGAAAAACCCCATCTCGTCCGCCACTTCGTGCTGACGAGCCCGGACATCGACGCGGTCTCGGCCAAGCTGCAGGCCTTCCTGCAGACGCCCGCCGGCCATCGCCACGACATGGGCGACGTGCTGGGCTTCCGCAACGAGATGATGATGGTCGGCGACACCATGCTGGAGCTGGTCCAGCCGACCAAGCCCGACCACCGTCTCCACCGCTGGTTCAAGGAACAGGGCGGGGAGGGCGGCTACATGATCGTCTTCCAGACCTTCGACGCGGACGCCTTCCGGGCCCGCGCCTCGGCGGAAAAGCTGCGCCTGACCCGAGACATGCTGTTCCGCGGCCAGGACATGATCCAGTTCGATCCCAAGCGCTTCGGCACGCACCTGGAGACCTATCGCTACTCGCTGCCCAACGGCTGGTGGGGTGATCCGGTCGGCCGCAAGTACGAGAAGAGCAAGCTGGCCAAGGATGTGGTCGCCGCCGACGTGGCGGTCGAGCACGACCCCGCGGAGATCGCCCAGCAGGTCGGACGGCTGTTCCAGAGCCCGGTCTCGGGAATGACGGTGCAGTTCCCCGGCAAGGTCGTCCGCTTCTCGCCCAAGCAACAGCGGCTGGGCCTGATCGGGCTCGACCTGCAGGCCGCCGACAAGGCGAACGCCGGGCGCACGGCCGACATCTGCAACGTGCGGTTCCGGCTGGTCTAGAGACGAGGGTAACCCCCCTCATACTGACGACGTCGCGCCTCGATGGGTGCGGCGTCGTTTCTTTGAGTCCTTGAAGGCCGCGACCTGTCGAGCGATCGTTAGGGTTCAAACAATCAAGAAGCGGACATGCGCCAGGATCTTTCTCGCCGCGCGTTGATCGTCACCGCAGGTGCAGCCTCGCTCACGCTGGCGGCCCAGCCCTCATCGGCGCAGCCGGCCGCGCCTTCGCTTGTTCCGGTGATGACCTTCCGTGTGGAGATCGGCGCCGGGATCGAGGTCGGCGAGGTCCCCGGCGGGCGGCGGCGCATCGTGCCGATCATCGGCGGGCGCGTGGACGGCGACCTGAAGGGGACCATCCTGCCCGGCGGCGCCGACTGGCAGACCCTTCGTCCGGACGGGATGACGGAGATCTGGGCCCGCTACACCATCCAGCCGGACGGTGGCGGGCCGGCGGTGATCGTGACTAATCCCGGTGTGCGCAAGGCGTCGGCCGAGGTCTCCGCGCGCCTGGCGGCGGGCGAGGACCTGGACCCGTCGCTGTACTATTTCCGCGCCAGCCCCGTCTTCGAGACCGGGGCGCCGGCGCTGCGTTGGTTGACGGAGTCGGTGTTCGTCTGCGCCGGCGAGCGCCACCCCGACCATGTGGCGTTGAAGATCTTCCGCGTCACCTGACAGGAGAACTGCAATCGTCCCCCCTCCTGCCTGCTTCAGCCCCCAAGGATCGACTAGAGGCGAAGCTCGCCAACCGCTTCCAGGGTTTGTCGATCCAGGCTTGCTTCAACCTATGCAGCCACGGAAAGAGGGGCTGACGATCCGCTTCCGGCTCAGCGGTCGGCAGGGTCTGATTCAATAGGGCCAGCTCTATCGCCGTCTCGCGACCCGCTTCGGTAAGCCATGCGTGCAACTCGGCTAATCCTGCCGCGACCGCCGGCCCTCTGTCCTCAGCGCGACGAACCTTGGCGATCACCCGCGCATAGGCCGTCAGCATGTCTTCCAGAGCAGCTTGCCGCGAGGCGAGCGCGACGACCTGAGCCTGATGATCCGACAAGGCAGACACGATGACGCTCCTAGAGGCATGTGATGCGAGCAGATGGCGGCCGGCGGATTGAGCAAGAGGGGCAAGGCCTTTCTTGCGCTCGCTTTCAAGCGGCGCCGAAATAGCAGGCGATGCTGCCTCAAGGAGTTCGCATGCCCGTCGCCGATAGCCTTGGCGCCCTGATTCTCAACGGAGGCGCCTCCACGCGCATGGGCGCCGACAAGGGCGCTCTGGACTGGGGCGGGGTGTCGGCGGTGCAGCGGTGCCGTGCGATCGCCGCGGCTGTCGGAGCCGATCCGATCCTGGTCGTGGGGCCGGGCGGCGAGGTGGAGGATCCGCGCCTTGGACCTGTCGGCGGCGTCCTTGCCGGCGCCGGGACCCTGAGAGGTCTTGGCCTTCGCCGCGCCCTTGTTCTGGCGGTGGATGCGCCGACCTTGAGAAGCGACGATCTTGCGCCCCTGCTGGTCGCCGATGCGCCCGGAGCGGCCTTCGAGAGTCTGCATCTGCCGATGGTGATCACCCTCGCCGCGCTGCCTGAAGAGGCGCAATCGGGTTGGCCCCTTGGCCGTCTGGCCGACGGGGCGGGCCTGAAGAGGCTCGCGCCTGCGGCCGAGGCGTACGAGCGGCTGAGAGGCGCCAATACGCCGCTCGAGCGCGAGCGTCTGCTCGAGGCGGTCGCCGCAATGAGCCGCGCCTCCAGCGTCTGACGGGGTGATCAATTCTTGGGCGCCTCGGCGGAGCGAAGGGCCTGCCTGTGATGAAGACCTGCGTTTGATGGCCCATCGCCTTATGCAGTTCTTATGCGCGTGCTCATCGTCGATCCCGATCCCGCCCGCGCCGCGCTCGTTACTGAAGGGCTTGGCGGCGTGGAGCCGCTGCAGGTGCGGCATCTGGCGCTCTTCGACGAGCAGCAGGCCGCCGAATTTGGTCCGGATGTCGTCGTCGTGGCCGCCGACAGCCCGGACCGCGACACCCTGGAGAGCCTGCGTGAAGCCAGCCACGCCAACCCGCGCCCCGTGGTGATGTTCGTCGATCGGTCCGAACCGGGGCTCGCCGAGGAAGCCGTCCGGGCCGGCGTGGCCGCCTATGTAGTCGATGGCTTGGCGCCGGCGCGCATTCGGCCGGTGCTTGAGGTGGCCATGAGCCGCTTTGCGCTCATGAGCCAGCTGCGGCTCGATCTGGAGAAGGCCAAGGCCGACCTTGCTTCGCGCAAGACCGTCGAACGCGCCAAGGCGTTGCTGATGCGAGAGCGCGGTCTGGACGAGGACGGGGCCTACAGGCTGCTGCGCAAGCTTTCCATGGACAAGGGAAGACCGCTGGGCGCCGTCGCCGCCGATCTTCTCGCCTTCGCCGACGTTCTGAAGGGGGAAGCCGATGGCTGAGCGTCTGGCCTTTGGTTTCCTGCCGCTGTTTGACGCCGCTCCCCTCATCGTCGCCAAGGGCATGGGGTTCTTTTCGGCGCGCGGGCTTCAGGTGGAGCTGCGCCGAGAAGCCTCGTGGGCCACTGTACGCGACAAGCTTGCGGTGGGAGCGTTGGACGGCGCGCACCTGCTGGCGCCGCTGGCGCTGGCGGCGCGGCTTGGCGACGGAGGCGGACCGAGCCGGCTCATCGCGCCCATCACACTGAATGATGGCGGCGCGGCGATCACGCTCTCGCGTGCTCTGGACGGACAGACGTTGCCGGAGCACGTCGCCATTCGCCGCGAGGCTGGCCTGCGGCCGCTGACCTTCGCGGTGGTCTATCCGCACGCCCTGCACAACTACCTGCTTCGCGACTGGCTGGCTGCGGCGGGCGTCGATCTTCTGACGGACGTCCGCATCACCGTCGCGCCGCCGGCCCGGATGGGCGAGCTTCTCGAGAGCGGCGCGATCGACGGCTTTTGTGCCGGCGAACCATGGAACCTGGCGGCCCAGGCTTCCGGCGTCGGTGCGGTGGCGGGCAGGGCCTCGACCCTTCAGCCGGGCGCCCTCGACAAGGTGTTCGCGTTCGCCGACACCCCGCTGCGACGTCAGCAAGACCGCATGGATGCGGTCAGCGCCGCCCTGGCGGACGCCGCAGCGTGGGCGCGCGGCGGCGCCAACCGCGAGGAACTGGCATCCCTGCTCAGCGCGCCCGAAGCCTTGGGTCCTGTCGCGGCCATCGCCGGGGCCGCCCTGGCCGACATCCAGTTCACGGTCGCCCCGCCGCCGGCCGAGGCGGTGGCCAGGCAGACGGAGCAGATGCTCCGCTGGGGTGCGTTGGCCGATCGCGAGCAGACCATCGACGCGGCCGGCCAGGTCTTCGCGCCGCTGGCTCAGCCTCAAAACTGATCAGACGCCGCCTCGGGGCGCCTGATTTTTGCCCGACTAAGCGCTCGTCGCATCCAAGGGCGGCTAGAGGGGGTGACGGCGGTCACCGAGCGCTTCGTCATGGTCTCAAGGCCCAGGACAACGGCGTTCGCGGCTCATTGTGATAGCGGCTCGATGAAGAGCCCCTTTCGCCACGGCGACGCCGCCGCTTCCGTCCATATCTGCACGGGGCCTCCCGCCATGCTGAACCGCGCGTTCCTGAAGGCCGGTCATACGCCGACCCTCCTGTCAGCCTTCCTGTATTTCGACCTGAGCTTCATGGTCTGGGTCCTGCTCGGTCCGCTCGGCGTGGCCATCGCCGAGGATTTTGACCTCACGCCTTCGCAAAAAGGCTTGATGGTCGCCTTGCCGGTCCTCGCCGGCGCCCTTCTGCGCCTGGTCGCTGGGGTGATGGTCGATCATCTCGGCCCCAAGACCACGGGGATCATCGGCCAACTCATCGTCATGGCCGGTCTTGGCCTGGCCTGGCTGCTGGGCGTCGGCGGCTATCCGCAGGTCCTGGCCCTGGGATGCGTGCTCGGCGTGGCGGGCGCCTCCTTCGCCGTGGCCCTGCCCCTGGCGTCCCGCTGGTATCCCCCCGAACATCAAGGCCTCGCGCTCGGCATCGCCGGGGCGGGCAACTCGGGGACCGCGCTGGCGGCGCTGTTTGCACCAGGTCTGGCGCAAGCCTTCGGCTGGACCAACGTCATCGGATTGGCCGTTGCGCCCCTGCTCGTCGCCTTCCTGGTGTTCGTGATCTTCGCCAAGGACCCGCCGCAGCGGCCGCAGCCCAAGGCCATCGCTCAGTATCTTGAGGTCCTGAAGATCAAGGACGCCTGGTGGCTGATGGCGCTCTACGGCGTCACCTTCGGCGGCTTCGTCGGGCTGTCGTCTTCGCTGACCATCTACTTCAACGCCGAGTACGGCTTGCCGGCGGTGACCGCAGGCTTCTTCACCGCCGCCTGCGTCTTCGCCGGCTCTTTCGCCCGGCCGGTCGGGGGAGGACTGGCGGACCGGTTCGGCGGCGTGCGTACCTTGACGATCGTCTATCTGCTGGCCGCCCTGCTGCTCGCCGCGGCCAGTTTTCATGTCGCCGATGCGCGGCTGTCGCTGGCGGTGCTCATGGCGGCCATGGTCGTCCTGGGCGCCGGCAACGGGGCCGTCTTTCAGCTGGCGCCCCAGCGCTTTGGCAAGGAGATCGGCGTCGTCACCGGGCTGGTCGGCATGACCGGGGGACTGGGCGGCTTCTACCTGGCCTCCAGCCTGGGCTGGGCGAAACAGGCGACGGGCTCTTACCAAGCCGGTCTGCTCGCCTTTTGCGTCCTCTGTCTGATCGCGCTCGTCGGCCTCACTGGGGTCAAGGGCCGGTGGAGACGCACCTGGGCGCATCTGTCCGGCCCCGCGGCCGCGCCGCTTCGCCTCTAGGAGCATCGCAGTGACCAAGCAAAAGCTCGTCGTCATCGGCAACGGCATGGCCGGTTGCCGCGCGGTTCAGGAAATCCTGAAGCGAGATCCAGATCGCTACGAGATCACCATCTTCGGGGCCGAGCCTCGGGTGAACTATGACCGCATCATGCTGTCGCCCGTGCTGGCCGGCGAGAAGCGGTTCGAGGACATCATCATCAACGACCTGGCTTGGTATCAGGACAACCACATCACCTTGCACGCCGGCCGCGCTGTGGACGCCATAGACGTAGAGGCGCGTTTGGTCAGGGCAGGGGACGTCACCGCGTCTTACGACAAGCTGATCCTCGCCACCGGATCAGATCCCGTGAGGCTGCCCCTGCCGGGGATCGACCTGGAGGGCGTGGTCGCCTTTCGCGACCTGGACGACGTGGACGCCATGGTGGCGGCCGCGGACGCCGGCGGGAAAGCGGTGGTGATCGGCGGCGGCCTTCTGGGCATCGAGGCGGCCTATGGTCTTGCGCGGCGGGGTATGGCCGCCACCGTCGTCCACCTGATGGACGTGCTCATGGAGCGCCAGCTTGATCCGTCCGCGGGCCATCTGCTGACCGAGGCGCTTTCATCGCGTGGCGTCGAGACCGTCCTTGGCGCCCAGTCCGAAGAGATCGTCGGCCGCGAGGGCCGCGTGGCGGGGCTCCGGCTCAAGGACGGCCGCACCTTGCCTTGCGAGCTTCTCGTTCTCGCGGTCGGCATCCGTCCGAACGTGGCGCTCGCCCGGGGCGCCGGTCTTGAGATCGGCCGCGGCGTGGTCGTCGACGACGCCATGCGCACCTCCGACCCGCACATCTTCGCCGTCGGCGAATGCGTCGAGCATCGCGGACAGGTCTATGGGCTCGTCGCCCCGATCTGGGAGATGTGCAAGAGCCTGGCCCTGGGCCTCACTGGCGGTCTTGGCGCCTACGAGGGCACGGTCCTTTCCACGCGCCTTAAGGTGTCCGGAGTCGAAGTCTTCTCGGCGGGCCGCTTCGCTGGCGGCGAAGGTTGCGAGGACATCGTCTTTCGGGACGCGGGGCGCGGCGTCTACAAGCGTCTGGTGATCGAGCAGGGCCGTCTGGCCGGCGCCGTGCTCTTCGGCGAGGCCGCCGACGGCGGTTGGTACTTCGACCTGATGCGCTCGGGCGCGGAGGTCGCCGATATCCGTGAAACCCTCATCTTCGGACAGGCCGCAACGGAGGGCCTTCGAGGGCTGGACCCTAGCGCCGCCGTTGCAGCCATGGCCGATGACACCGAAGTCTGCGGCTGCAACGGCGTGTGCAAGGGCGCGATCGTTCAGGCGGTGACCGAGCAGGGCCTCGATACGCTCGATGCGGTGAAGGCCGTCACCAAGGCCTCAGCCTCCTGCGGCTCCTGCACGCCCTTGGTGGAGAAGCTTCTCAAGCTCACCCTCGGTGATGGGTTCAAGGCGCAGGTGGGGCCCAAGCCGGTCTGCGGCTGCACCCACCATGGTCACGAACATCTCCGGCGCACGATCGTGGCCCTGGAGCTCAAGTCCATGCACGCGGTCTTCCAGGCGCTGGAATGGACGACGCCGGACGGCTGCGCCAGCTGCCGTCCTGCCCTGAACTACTACCTGCTGTGCGCCTGGCCCGGCGCGTACCGTGACGACAAGCAGTCGCGCTTCATCAACGAGCGGGTGCACGCCAATATCCAGAAGGACGGCACCTATTCCGTCGTCCCCCGCATGTGGGGCGGCATGACCAGCGCCGCGGAGCTTCGGGCCATCGCCGATGTGGTGGACAAGTTCGACATTCCGTCGGTGAAGGTGACCGGCGGTCAGCGCATCGACCTTCTGGGCGTCCGCAAGGACGACCTCCCGGCGGTGTGGTCGGATCTGAACGCCGCGGGCCTGGTCAGCGGCCACGCCTACGCAAAGGGCCTTCGCACCGTCAAGACCTGCGTTGGATCAGACTGGTGCCGGTTCGGCACCCAGGACTCGACGGGTCTTGGCGTGCGGCTGGAGAAGTTCATGTGGGGCTCATGGACCCCGGCCAAGCTGAAGCTGGCGGTCTCCGGCTGCCCGCGCAACTGCGCCGAGGCCACCTGCAAGGACATCGGCGTCATCTGCGTGGACAGCGGGTACGAGATCCATATCGGCGGCGCCGCCGGACTGCACATCCAAGGCACTCAACTGCTGACCAAGGTCGTGGGCGAGCGCGAAGCCTTGTGGGTGATCTGCGCGGCGACCCAGCTCTATCGCGAAGAAGGCTTCTATCTGGAGCGCATCTACAAGTGGGTGGACCGCGTGGGCCTCGACCATATCCGCCGCCATGTGGAGGACGAGGGCCTGCGCCAGGCGCTTTACGACCGCTTCGCCTATTCGCAGCGCTTCTCGCGCATCGACCCTTGGGCTGAACGCGTGGC
Source organism: Caulobacter sp. 73W (assembly GCF_041021955.1). GTDB lineage: Bacteria > Pseudomonadota > Alphaproteobacteria > Caulobacterales > Caulobacteraceae > Caulobacter. Next base: position 1,441,002 of record NZ_CP158375.1, on the reverse strand, counting down.
CGGCCGCGACCCCGACGAATTCAATCCGCTCAGCCGTCGAATGGAGTTCGCCCCGGCATGACCCTCACACTCGATCCCATCGCCTGGACGGACGTGGGGGCCGTCACCGATATCCCGCTGCGCGGCGCCCGCCGCGTACCCACCGCCCAGGGCGACATCGCCATCTTCCGCACCGGAGACGGCGCCGTCTTCGCGCTGAAGGACGCTTGCCCCCACAAGGGTGGTCCCTTGAGCCAGGGCATGGTCCACGGCCGGGCGGTCGCCTGCCCGCTGCACGGATGGAACATCGACCTGGCGACCGGCGAGCCCATGGGCGCGGACCATGGCAAAGGCTGCACGCCGACAATTCCGCTCCGCGTCGAGCAAGGCCGTCTGTTGCTGGGACGCGCCTGACATGAGCGGGGAAGGGGGCCTGGTGCGGACGACCTGCCCTTACTGCGGCGTCGGCTGTGGCTTGGCGGTCGCGCCCGAGGGGCGCGTTCTGAAGGCGGCGGGCGATAGGGCCCATCCGGCCAACTTGGGGCGTCTGTGCTCGAAAGGCGGCGCCCTGGGCTCGACGGTCGGCCTGGAGGGCCGGCTGCTACATCCGACGATCGGTGGGCGGCGCGCCGCGTGGAAGGAGGCTGCGGGCCTAATCGGTCGCCGCTTTCGCGAGACCATCGAGCGCCATGGGCCGGACGCCGTGGGCTTCTACGTCTCAGGTCAGCTCCTCACTGAAGACTATTACGCGGCCAACAAGCTGATGAAGGGCTTCATCGGCTCGGGGAACATCGACACCAACTCGCGCCTCTGCATGGCCTCGGCCGTGGTCGCACACAAGCTGGCCTTCGGGGCCGACCTGGTGCCGGGCTGCTACGAGGACCTTGAGCTGGCCGATCTCGTGGTGTTCAGCGGCCACAACGCCGCCTGGACGCATCCCGTGCTCTACAGGCGCATGGAGGCGGCCAAGGCTCGCGGGCAGCAGCACGTGGTCATCGATCCGCGACGGACCGACACCGCCGAGATGGCGGACCTCCACCTCGCGCTTCGGCCGCAGACGGACGTGCGTCTCTGGAACGGCCTTCTGGCTGACCTGATCCGGCGCGGCGCCATCGACCGCACGTTCATCACCGACCACGTCAACGGCCTGGCTGAGGTCGAACAGGCCTTGGCGCAAGACGATCAGTCGATAGGGGCGGTGGCCTCCGACTGCGGCCTGGCGCCCCGCGATCTGGAAGGCTTCTACACCGTCTTCGCCCGAACGCCCCGGACCGTCAGCCTGTTCTCCATGGGCGCCAATCAGTCCGCGCAGGGCGTCGCCAAGGGCCTCGCCATCCTGAACGTCCATCTGGCCACCGGGCGCATCGGCAAGCCAGGCGCCTGTCCGTTTTCGATCACCGGTCAGCCCAACGCCATGGGAGGACGCGAGACGGGCGGCATGGCCACGACCCTGGCCGCCCATATGGATTTCGACGAGGCGGCCCGTGAGCGGGTGGGGCGCTTCTGGGGCGCGCCTGGAATGGCCAAGGCGCCGGGCCTCAAGGCGATCGACATGTTCGAGGCGGCGGCGGACGGCCGTATCAAGGCCCTATGGATCATGGCCACCAACCCGGCGGTCAGCCTGCCCGACGCCGAGCGGGTGCGCCGGGCCCTGGAGGCGTGTCCGTTCGTGGTCGTATCCGATGTGATGGCCGACACCGACACCATGGGCTTCGCAGATGTGGCCCTGCCTGCTTTGGCCTGGGGTGAAAAGGACGGCACGGTCACCAATTCGGAGCGCCGCGTCTCCCGTCAGCGCCCGCTGTTCCCGGCGCCGGGCGAAGCCAAGGCCGATTGGCGGATCATCGCCGAGGTCGCCCAGGCCATGGGCTTCACGGACGGATTCAACTGGCGCTCCTGCGCCCAGGTCTTCCGCGAATGGGCGCGTCTTACAGCCTATGAGAACCACGGGCGGACCTTGAACCTGGGGCCGTTGGCCGGATTAACGCCCGAGGCCTACGAGGGGCTCGAGCCTGTCCAGTGGCCGGTGACGGCGGGAGGCGGCACGGCGCGAACTCTTCACCGACGGGCGCTTTGAGACGCCTGATGGGCGCGCCCGAATGAACCCGGTGCGACCCAAGAGCCCCGCTCGCGAGGTCTGCGAGATCTATCCCTTGGCGCTCAACACGGGGCGCGTCCGCGATCATTGGCATACCCTGACCCGCACGGGTCTGGCGCCCGAGCTCTGCCGCCACGAGCCGGAGCCGTGTATCGAGCTGCACCCCGACGACGCCAGGGCTTGGGGCGTGCTCGACGGACAGCTGACCCGTGTCCAGACGCGTGGGGGCGAAGCGGTCGTTCTGGCCCGTCTGACCGATCGTCAAACCGTCGGATCGGCCTTCATGCCCATGCACTGGACAAGCGCCTACGCCGCGTCGGGCCGGGTCAATCCGCTGGTGGAGGGCGTGGTCGATCCTCGATCCGGCCAACCCGAATTCAAGCACACCCCGTGCCGGGTGCGGCCCTATCGCGAGACCTGGCGCGGTTTCTTCATCGCCCGCGAACCGCGGATGGCGCAAGGCGATCTGATCTGGCGCCGGATCACCCAGGAGGCCTGTCATCTCCATGAGTTCGCCGGCCGAGGCGACGAGCGGGAACGCGAGGCCCTTCGCCGAAAGCTGGTCGAGGGCGCGGGCGGCGACGTGCTGCGTGTCGAGGATGCGGCCGCCGGCAGCCTTCGCGAGGCCTACCTGATCAACGGACGGCTGGATCGCGTGGTCTTCATGACCGCGGGCGGGCGCCTCCCGCCTCGCGACTGGCTGGCGCAGCTCTTCGCCAAGCCGCAGCTTGATGGGGCGGACCGCCTCAACCTTCTGATCGGCCGCGCGGCCGGCCAACCCCTCTCCTGCGCGCCCATCGTCTGCGCCTGTCGCGGGGTGCGGGCCGACAGGATCGCCGCGGCCGCTAGGGATGGAGCTCGCGATGTCAATGCGGTCGCCGACGCGACCGGCGCGGGCTCGGCCTGCGGCTCCTGCCGTCCTCAGATCGCTCGCATTCTCAAGGAAAGCCTCGTCATGGAGACGCAAGATGCCTCTTGAACAGGGCCATGGCCGGGTGAGCCTGGTCGGCGCGGGGCCCGGCGCCGTTGATCTGCTGACCGTTCGCGCCCTGCGCTGCATCGAAGGGGCGCAGGCGCTGCTCTACGACGCCTTGGTCAGCGATGAGATCATCCGCTGCGCTCCCGCCGCCTGTCTGAAGATCCAGACGGGCAAGCGGGCAGGGCGGGCCAGCATGAAGCAGGAGACCATCAATCGCCTGATGTTGCGTCTCGCGCGGCGCGGACTGAAGGTGGTCCGCCTCAAGGGCGGCGATCCTTCCGTCTTCGGTCGCGTGGGGGAAGAGGCGGCCTTTCTGCGCAATCACAGCGTCGCGTTTGAGATCGTCCCTGGGATCACCGCCGTCTGCGCCGCCGCCGCCCAGTTCGACCTGCCCCTGACGCACCGCGCCGAGGCGCGGCGGCTGGTGATCGCCACGGCGACGACGGCCGATGGGCGGCTCACCGAAGAGGGTTGGGCCAGCGCCTCTGATCGTCAGGCGACTTTGGCCCTGTACATGGGGCGCTCGAAGCTCGGCGAAGCCTCCCAAAGGCTGATCGCCGCCGGACGGCCGGCCGGCACTCCCGTGCTGGCCGTCCAGAACGCGGGCCGAAGCGACGCCCGCACGGTCAGCGGCACGCTGGCCGATCTGCCCGGCCGCCTAGCCGCCGCGAAGCTCGACGGGCCGGTCGTGGTGATCGTCGGCGAGGTGGCGGCGCGTTCCTCGGCCTGGGGACAGGCCCGCGCGATGAACCTCAGCAAGGAGGCGCGCCTATGAGCGACGAGCAGCTATTTGCGTTCGAAAGCGACTTCGTGGCGAGCCTTCGATGCATCCCGATGGCCGTGCGGATGAAGCTTGATCGCGTCGCCATCAAGCTGACCCTCCGGCAATGGAGCCGTTTCACGCTTGAGGATCGGCAGCGCCTTGTGGAGACGCCCTGCCGCACGCGCGAGGACGTGGGCGACTATCGCCGCCTGCTCGTGGAGCTTGTGGCGGCGCGGGCAGGCGAGGTCGCGGGCGCGCTGGCCGACCCGCCGGCGCCTGTGTGGGAGCGGTCAGATCAGGTGCCGGAGATCGTCGCGATCCACGCCAGGGCGATCAAGACGCCGCCGCCGAACCGCGCCCAATGGTCGAGCCTGACCGAACTGCAGAGGTTCGCGCTGCTGAAGCTGACGCGGGACAATCATGACAATGTCAACTTTGTCCCGGCCATGCGAGAGTTTGGGATCATTTAGGATTGAGCTTGGCCTTGGACCGCCTCGCCGTGCGACGGGGGCGCTCGTCCATTCAGAAGTCCACCGCCAGGGTCGCGGTCACCCGTCGACGATCCTGCAGGCCATAGCTGTTGCTGCCGGCGACGCTCCAGACATAGGCGTCCGTGAGGTTCGCGATCTGCACCCGCAGCATGGCCGGATTGTCGGCCACCTTGAAACGATACCGAGCGCCCAGATCGACAAGCGTATAGCCCTCAAGGAAGACGGCGTTGTCACGCGAAGCCGCGCGCTCGCCGTAGTTGGCTATGGCGAGATCGACGGCGAAGCCGGGCCAGATCGGCGGGCGGTATTCCAGGTTGACGCGCAGTATGCGCTCAGGCTGTCCCAGCGGAATCTTCCCGACCCTCCCCTGCTCGACCGCCTCGCCGGTGACGCGGGGCTGCATGAGCACGGCGCCGGCCACGACGCTCAGGTCCTTCGTCGGACTGCCCGTCAGGCTGAACTCGGCGCCGCGATGGCGTACATCGCCAAGCACCACAAATGCGTTGGTCTCGTCGGTGTTGAAGTAGGGCTTGCGCACGTCGAACACGCCAGCCACCAGCTTGAGCTTGGCGCTGACAGTCCAACGAACGCCGGCGTCGAGTTGCCGGGTCCGGATAGCCGGAAGCGCCTCGTTGCGGTTGGCGGCGTTGTTGGGCGCAAGGCCGCTTTCCTCCAGCCCGCGCGTATAGCCGGCGTAAAGCGCCACCTTTTGGTTGAGATGGGCCGCCGCCGCCGCGTTCAATAGCCACGGCTGGTCGGCGGCCGTGGTGGGGCCCGATCCGGGGACAAGGATCGTCTTCTCATAATCGGCGCGCTGAACCCCGAGGCTGGCCTCCCCAACGCCCTTCCACCGGCCTTCGTAGGCTAGGCCCGCCGTCGTCTGGCGCACGCGGTCGTGGGTGCGCTGACCAAAGCTGAAGGATGCCGGCCGGGCCAGCGGGGCGTAGACGCCCACGCGCACGTTCGCCTCGTCGATGGGGGCGGCCGCGCCGCCGTAGTCGCTGTCGAGGCTGCGGGCGCGCAGCGTCGCATGCAAGGTGTGCAGCCGGTCCCCTTCGGTGAAGCTGCGGCTGAGGCGAAGCTCGCCGCTCGTGGAGGCGTAGCGTTGTCCGGGGTCGGCGATGACCCGTTCAGTCCCGACACCGTCGCGATCCACGTCGAGAAAGAGCTGTGCGAAGTTCTGCTCGTTCTCGAAGGTGGATCGAAGAACTCCCGCGACCAATGACCAGTCCTCGCCGATCCGCGCCTTGCCGATCACGCCTGCATTGACGCTACGACTGTCCTTGGCCGCCCAGGGCTGGCCAAAGTAGCGGCGCCTGGGAACCTCGCGCGGCGCATAAGCGCCGGCGGTCAGGATCGTGGGCGCCACTTCCTCGTCCTTGCCGATGGTGGTCGACCAGAAGGGAATGACCTCCACGCTGTCGTTGGGACGCCAGCGCGGGATGACCGCCAGCCGCACATAGTGCGCGTCAGAACCGTCGTAATATTCCTCATGCGCGTAAGAGGCGCCCGCCGCCACGCCGAGCCGACGGCCATCGATCGGCAACTGGGCGTCCACCTCCAGGGTCGGCGCGCCATAGGCCATGGACCCCGCCACGACGCTGACCATCGGCGTGTCGCCCACATCGCGAAGGCGATAGTCGACGATGCCGGTCGGCGCGGGGAAGAGATAGCCCTGGGCGCTCAGGCCGACGCGAACGGTCGAACCGGAGACGAGGCGATTGGCGATATAGCCTTGCCGGTCGAGATAGACGCCTTCGATGCGCACATTGCCGGCGGTGACGGGGGAGAAGCCCCGGACCTGGCTTGGCCCATAGAGCCCGATCGTCTCATTGCCGATCGAGGTGCCGAACGCGTCTTCGGCGGCGGTCACCGCGTTGTCGGTCGATCGTTGCGCCATGGCCGGACCGGCCAGGGCCAAGGCCGACGCGGCGCCCAGAAGCACGCGGCTCTTCATTGGACGACCCTCCAGATCCGGGCTCGACGTGCAGCAAGCATCGCGATCAGCGCGCCGACCACGGCCAGCCAAGAGGCCAGGGTGAGCGCACGAACGACCGGGGTTTGCCCCTTGGGTTCGACGAAGACGAACGCGGGGAGATTTGGGGGCGTCTCGAGGTTCAGGATGCCGCGGGTTGATCGCTCGACAGGGCGAACAGGAATGAGCATCTCGGCGTGAACAAGCGGATAGACCGCGGCCCGCAAGGTCTGCTGATAGGCGCGGGCCTGATCTTCGAACGCGCGCTGGCGGGCGGCGTCCGTACCCGCCAGGCGTGCGAAGGCGTTCTCGACGCCGACCGAAGGCAAAACCCAGCTGGCCGTATCGGCGGCGCGATACTGGCGGTCACGATGGTCTTGCGCCGCCGTTCGCAGAGCTGACAGACGCTGTTCGATCTCGGGGACCAGGAAGCTGAGACGTGTCGCGTGGTCCAGGGCCGACAGCGGCCGAGCCAGGCTGGCGAGTTGGGGGCGGCTGTTGATGGCCGACTCTATGATCGCGTCGCGTTCATCCTGCACGGCGTCCGTGGTGCGGCGTTGGGCGTCGACATAGAGCACTGGCGAAGGCGGCGGATCGATGATCGACAGCACCGCCCCAAGGGCGATGGGCGCACCGATGGTCAAGATCGCCCACACCGCGGCGAGGGTGCTCAGCGCCGCGCCCGCGCCGGGCTGGCGCGCCAGGACGAAATAGGCGACCGCCCCCCAGAAGAGCAGATAGGCGGCCAAGAGGACGGCCGCTGCGGCGACAGAGGCCGCGGCCGTTCCCGGGGCTCCAGCCCCCGCCATGGCGGCGACGAGGCCGATGGTCGCCACGGGAACGACCCAGGCGAGGATCGCCAGGACGCGGGCCCCGACCCAGGCCGGCGCGGCGACCGACTGCGACGCGACCAGACGCAGCATGCCGCGGTCGCGCTCGACCGTGCAAAGCAGGCAAAGGAGCAGAAGCAGCGCGGCCGGCCCCAGGAACACCGCGGCGAACGCCAGATCAAACCGGCCCAACGCCAGGCCGCGAGGGTTTTGAAAGTCATAGGTGTCGAGAAAGCCGAACGGGGTGTTGAGCTTTATCTCCAGGCGGCTGGGCGCAAGATCGCTGACTCCGCTGGCCAGAGCCGAGGCCGGGGCATGCGGCTTGGCGGCCAGCTGCTTGACGAAATACTCGCTGTATCCGGCGATGTTGGTGGGATCTTGCCAATAGGCGACCTGGCCCTTGCCGGGCGAGACGGGTGCATGAAACGCCTTGGCCAGGTCGCGGGTCTGGGCGTCATAGGCGGCGCTGGAGGCGACCGCGCGCGCGATCGCCTGGCTTTGCTCGCGATGAAGCCACGCGGTGTTCTGAGCGCCCCAGACGAAGCTGACGAGCAGCGCCAGGAGGATCGTCCAAAGCAAAGGCGAGCGGCCGGCCTGACGCCATTCCCATACGAAGAGATCGACAAAGCGCGGGGTCATGGCTTGAGCTTCCGGGCGGTGAGGCGCAGGGCGAAGATGGCGGCCAAAAGCCAGGCGAAGAGTGCCGCCAGAGCTGGCCAGGCCGTGCCCGCGGCCCGGTCAAGGCGCGGGGCGCTATAGGCGAATGGCGGGATCGACGACCACAGGGTCTCGTCATTGAGATGACGCTCGGTCCCCTGGGCGCGGTGGGCCATGCCATCGGCGTTCATGGCGTTGACCAGATCGCGCCGATAACGCTCGGCCTGGTCGATGAAGTGGCGATGATGGGAGAAGTCGCTGCCGACGGCGGCGGCGGAAAGAACCTGGGCGCCCGCCGCCGGCGACCCGGCGCTCAAGGCGGAGAACAACCGATCCTGGTCGGCGACCTTCGCATAGAAACCGCCCAGGACGCGATCGAAGACCTGATGGCTATGACGTTCCATCAGGTCGAGTTCGGCCATGCGGGCGTTGGGAATGTCCTCGTAGCGCTTGACCCCATAGCGAGCCATCAGGGCGATGCGGTTTCGGGCGTTCTGCTCATCCGACCAGAAGGCCGGCGCATCACGGGCGATCTGCTGCTTGACCGACTGGCTCGAGGGCAGGGGACGCCAGGCCTCGACCGCGCCGTCGATCAGGCGGGGGGCGGCCAGGGCGAAGGCGATCCACGCGCCGAACAGCGCCGCCAGCGCCAAGCGGGCGTTGGCCGCGCGAAGACAGATCGTCACCGCGCAGACAGCCGCCACGGCGAGATAGGCCGCCATGGCCGCCGACCAGGCGAGGAGGCGCGCGGCGATATCCAGATCAAGCCGGCCCTGAACGATGGCCCAGGCTCCTGCGGCGAGCGCCGCGGGGGCGACGAGGGTCAGGCTCGCGGCGATCCACGTCGCGGTCGCCCGAGCCGCAACCAGCCGCGCCGGGTGAATGGCCGCGCCTAGCGCCAGTCGCAAACCGCCGCGCTCACGGTCCTGGGCGACGAGGGTGAAGCCCAACAGGAAGACGACAAGGGGCGCGAAGCTGGTCAGCAGACCGGCGGGACTGGCGAAGGCGGCGCGCTGCAGCAGCGAGGCGTTCTGCTGCGGCCGATTGAGCATGTCGTTCTGGTGGTGGGCTTCCAGCCACACGCTCTGACCCACGAAAGGCTCAGCGCCCGGATCGAGGGGCGCCAGGACGGGCGATGGCTTGAAGGCGAAGATGCTGTAGTGGGCGGCGCTGTGCGGATCCTTCTCGCCCTGGCCTACCCAGCGGGCGCGCTCGGCGGCGGCCACCTGCGCCTTGGCGCGGTCGGACTGGAAGTTGGACGAGGCGTGTGCGGTGAACGCCACGAGGATGAGAACCCCCAGGGCGATGAGCGAGCCGAACGCGCGGGGATCGCGGCGGAGCACCGCAAGCTCAAGCGTGATCAGACCGGTCATGCCGCCAGGCGCTCCAGATAGAGCCGCTCCAGCTCCACGGGGCCAAGGGCGGCGGCGTCACGCTCCTCCATCAGCCGACCGGCGCGCAAAATGCCCAGCCGATGGGCCACGTCCTTGACCCGGAAAAGGTCATGAGTGGCCATCAGGACCGCAAGCCCGCGCTGCGACGACGAGCGGATAAGCACGGAAAGGTCGCTTGCGGCGCTCGCGTCGAGACCCGAGGTCGGCTCGTCCAGAAGCAGGACCTTGGCGTTCTTGGCCAAGGCGATGGCCACCCCAACCTTCTGACGCATCCCCTTGGAGAAGCCGTCGGCGCGGCGCCCGTGGGCTTCGGCTTGAAGGCCGGCCTCATCGAGCAGGCTCCGAGCGGTCGCGGCATCGAGCTTACGGCCGGCCAGCAGAGCGAAGTAACGCAGGTTCTCCACCGCGCTCAGATTGGGCTGAAGCATGACTGTCTCAGGCAGGTAGGCGACCGCGCGCCGCGCGGTCAGCGCGTCGCGCACCGCATCGACGCCATCGATCTCGATGGAGCCGCTGTCCGGCTTCAAGAACCCAAGGATCATGTTGAGCGTGGTGGTCTTGCCTGCGCCGTTAGGGCCGAGCAGGGCGTAGACCTCGCCAGGCTGCAACGTCAGATTCAGACCATCGACGGCCTTGGCGCCGTCGAAGCTGAGCGAAAAATTCTTGAGCGCCAGGGCGGACATGGCGGTCTCCTAGAAGCGGGTGGAGATGGCGATCTCCACGCTTCGCGGCGCGGCGACCTGGAACTGCTGGGTCGAGACGTCGGTGTAGTCGACGTAGAAGGCGTTGGTCAGATTGCGGCCGCGAAGCGTGATCTCGGCGCGGCCGAGCCGATAACCGATCGCGGCGTCCACGGTGGTGTACCCACGCGCGCGCACCTGATTTGCGTTGTCCGTGAAAAAGCGTCCGGCGTGGCGGATGCCGGCGCTCAGGGTCAGCGGCGTGCCTTCCACCGAATAGAAGGCGAAGAGATTGGCGATGGATTCCGGAATGCGGGGCGGCGTCTTGCCTTCCCGGCTGACTCCACCGGCCTCGATCAGTTCGTCGAAGCGTGCGTTCAGGCGTGTGTAGTTGGCGTCGATGCGCAGCTGGCGCGTGACCGCCGCCGACATCGACAGCTCGACGCCGCGCGCCGACTGCTTCCCGCCCTGGATCGACAGGGTCGGATTGGTCGGATCGCGGGTGACGATGTCGTCCTGGACGATGTGATAGGCCGCCACGGTCAGGTCGATCCGGTCGTCCCAGAAGCTCGACTTGAGGCCGCCTTCCACCGAGCGGCCGGTCGTCAGATCGAACCGGGCGTTGGCCAGGGACAGCAACAGGAAGTTGCCGACGGGAACGATCGCTTCGGCGTACTGCGCGAAGATCTGGGTCTTGGACGCGAGGTCGTAAACCGCCCCCATGCGCCATGACAGCGCGCCATAGTCGCGCTCGATATGGGTCGAGGGCGCCAGATGGCGTTCAAAATCGATCCAGTCGTAACGCGCGCCGCCCGCGACCAGCAGGCGGTCCGTCAGATCGAGGGCGTTCTCGGCGAAGATCGAGGCGACCTTGACCGTCGCGTTCGAATTGATCGGCGGCAAGGGCGCGCTGGATCCGCCTGGAAAGCGTCCGCGGATCGGATTGCTCGGGTCGACCGAAGTGGTGGTTGCAAAGTATCGCCTCGTGGCGAACTGGAGGGTGCTGAACTCGGCGCCAAGCGTGAAGCGGTCGCGCAATCCGCCGATCATCACATCGCCGACAAGCGCCGGGCGTTCGATCCAGTAGTCGATGTCGTGGGTGATGATGCCGGTGGAACGGTCGATCAGGCTGGTCGCCGGATTGAACCCGTAGATCTCCGCATTGATGAAGCGACGATCGGAGTGATAGCGGCTCAGATCGTTCTGGAAGCTAAGCTGATCGTTGATCTCGTAACGCAGCTTCGAGCGCAGCCACAGCGTGTCGGAATCCAGTATGCCGTCGGCGACATTGAGGTTGGTCTTGCGCATGGCGCGGTCGATGACGAGGCCGCCCGGGCCGGTGGCGGCGCTGGAGGGCCTCTTGGCGACCGCCGTTGGAACCAGGGGAATGCCGTAGTCGGCGGTGTTGTATTCGTCCTGGCTGTAATCGACGGCCAGATCCAGGCTCAGGCGGTCGGTGGGCTGCAGGGCGACGCTGAGACTGGCCGCCAGGAAGTTGCTGTCCGTGTCATCGACGAAACCATCGGTGCGGCCATAGGCGCCGACGGCGCGGACCGCGATCTTGTCGCTCAACGGAACGCTCAGATCGGCGGCCAGGCGTGTCGTATTGAAGCTGCCGTAGCTGGCCAGCAGCTCGCCGCCGCTGCCGCCGATGCGCGCCTTCTTGGGCGAAAGGTTGATGGCACCGGCCAGAGCGCCTTCGCCGTAGAGCACCGAAGCCGGACCCTTGAGGATCTCGATCCGCTCATACAGGAAGCTGTCGGTCGCCCGTGACATGATGCCGGGGGTCGCGACCCGCACGCCGTCATAGAGCAGTCCGACCGAACCGCCGGTGAAGCCGCGCATGGTCGGCGCGCCGGGGCTAGTAGCGGGCAGCGACGAGGTCACGCCGGGCGCGCGGTTGAGGGCCTCGACATTGGTGCGCGCGCCGAACTCGCGAATCTGCCGCTCCGACAGAATATCGACGATGGCCGGCGTCTCGCGGGCGGTCAGTCCCATCCGGCTGCCCGTGGCGGTCGTTGCGTCGAGGAGCAGCTGACGGTCGGCGACGCCCGTGACGATGACCTCGCTGACATCGGCGTCGATGTCAGCCTCGGCGTGAGCGCTCGTGCTCACCGCCAGAACGCTTGCCGACACAAGCCAGATCGATCGTCCAAACATCAGCAGCGCCCCCGAAATCAAATCCAGGGCGGGACCGTTATGTTATATCATTCAGATTCTCAAGAGGGGTGTTATGTTATAAACCTGAGCGTCGGCGTTCAGCCTTCCAGCTGCTTGTCCAGCTTGTCGAGGATCCGGTAGCAGGGCAGCACCTGCGCCACCGAGCTGTTGGGCTCGCGGCCTTCGCGGATCGCGGCGATGAACTCGCGGTCCTGCAGTTCGATGCCGTTCATCGACACGTCCACCTTGCTGACGTCGATCGGCTCTTCCTTGCCGTTCACCAGGTCATCGTAGCGGGCGATGTAGGTACCGTTGTCGCAGATGTAGCGGAAGAAGGTGCCCAGCGGTCCGTCGTTGTTGAAGCTCAGCGACAGGGTGCAGATCGCGCCGGTGATCGATTTCAGCTGGATCGACATGTCCATGGCGATGCCCAGCTCGGGATGCTTGGGCCCCTGCATGGCGTGGGCCTCGACGATCTCGCCCGACTGATAGGCGAACAGGTCCACCGTGTGGGCCGCGTGGTGCCACAAGAGGTGGTCGGTCCAGCTGCGCGGCTGGCCCAGGGCGTTCAGGTTCTTGCGCCGAAAGAAGTAGGTCTGCACATCCATCTGCTGCAGGTTCACCTCGCCCGCCTTGATCTTGTTGTGGACGTACTGGTGGGATGGGTTGAAGCGGCGGGTATGGCCGACCATGGCCACCTTGCCGGCCTTCTTCTGGGCGGCCAGCACGGCCTCGGCGTCGGCCAGGCTGTCGGCCAGCGGGATCTCCACCTGCACATGCTTGCCCGCTTCCAGGCAGGCGATCGCCTGGGCGGCGTGCATCTGGGTCGGGGTGCATAGGATCACCGCGTCGACATCGTCGCGGGCCAGGGCGTCGGCCAGTTCGGTGGAGGCGTGCTTGGCTCCGTACTTGGCGGCCACGTCCTGGGCCTGTTCCAGGGTGCGGCTGATGATCGAGACGATCTCGACGCCCTCGATGTTCTTGAGGCCGTCGAGATGCTTGATGCCGAACGCGCCGGCGCCGGCGAGTGCGATGCGGGTCATGGGATGCTCCAGGAAATCAGGTCTGCGGCGGACGCAGGACGATGTGGCCCACGGCGGTGTTGGACGCCGGAACGTGATAGAAACGGTGAAGTTCTTGCGCGCCCTTGCCCAGGGCGCCGGCCATGATCAGCCACATGACCAGCTCGATGCCTTCGGAGCCGGACTCGCGCAGGTACTCGACGTGCTGCATCGCCCGCAGGGCGTCCGGATCGGCGGTCAGCTTGTCGAGGAAGGCGATGTCGAACTCGCGGTTGATCAGGCCCGCGCGCGGACCCTGCAACTGATGGCTCATGCCGCCGGTGCCCCAGATCTGCACATTGAGATCTTCGGGGAAGCTCTCCACCGCCCGGGCGATGGCCTCGCCCAGCTTCCAGCAGCGGTTGCCGGTGGGCGGCGGGTACTGCACGACGTTGACGGCGATCGGGATCACCTTCACCGGCCACGCGTCGGGCTGGCCGAACACCAGCGACAGCGGCACCGTCAGGCCGTGATCGACATCCATCTTGTTGACGATGGTCATGTCGAACTCGTCGAGGATGGTCGACTGGGCGATGTGCCAGGCCAGGTCCGGGTGGCCTTCGACGACCGGCACCGGGCGCGGGCCGAAGCCCTCGTCGGCGGGCGCGAAGCTCTCGGCGCAACCGATGGCGAAGGTAGGGATCAGCTCCAGCGAGAACGCCGAGGCGTGGTCGTTGTAGACCAGGATGACGACGTCGGGCTTCTCGTCCTTGACCCAGGCCTTGGCCCAGTCGTAGCCGGCGAAGACCGGCTTCCAGTAGTCGTCCTGCGTCTTGCCCAGGTCCAGGGCTGCGCCGATGGCCGGCACGTGGCTGGTGGCGAGGCCGGCGGTGATACGCGCCATGGTCAGTTCCCGTTCTTGATGGATCGCACGCCGTCGGGCGAGCGGCCGCCGGCGATCATCATGGCCACGTAGTCTTCCTGGCTCATGCCGGTCATCAGGCTGGCGGCGTACTGGAAGCTCTTGCCGTCCGTGGCGAAGATCTTGGCGAGGAAATAGATGTTTCCGCCCAGGCCGAGCATGCGGTTGTAGTCGCGGTCGATGACCGCCTGCTTCTGCTCCTCGGTCATCGGCCACTGGTTCAGATAGGCCCGCTCGTCGGCCTTGAAGGCCTCGCGGTTGGGGGCTTTCATCAGCGACATGCAAAACTGGTTCAGGTGGAACCCGCGCCGCGACTGGGCGGCGGTGAACACCGTGGTGCCAGGGATGTCGAGCAGGTCTTCGGGCTCGCTCATTTCGCCTCCTCGGGCCAGTAGAGCCGCATGGGATTGTCGACCAGCAGCTTGCGTTGCAGCTCGGCGGTGGTCGCGATGCGCGGGATCATGTCCACCAGCTTGCCGTCGTCGGGCATGTGCCCGACCATGTTCAGGTTCGGGTGCGGCCAGTCGGTGCCCCACAGGACGCGGTCCGGGAAGCGATCGACGACCGCCTTCGCGAAGGGGACCACGTCGTCATAGGTCGGCGGGCCAGACTTCGACAGGCGCTCGGGGCAGGTGACCTTGGACCAGACGTTGGGGTTCTCCTCCATGAAGCGCAGGAAGAGGCCGAACTCCGGCCCGTCGACGCTCTTGGTCACGTCGGGGCGGCCCATGTGATCGACGACCACGGTGGTCGGCAGCGAGGTGAAGAAGTCCCACTTCTCGGCCAGGTCGGCGGCCTCGAAATAGATCACCACATGCCAGCCCAGGGCGGCGATCTTCTCGATGATGCCGCGGTAGTAGGCGTCGGGCTTGGGATCGACCAGGCGCTTGACATAGTTGAAGCGCACGCCGCGCACGCCGGCCTCGTGCATCTGCGCCAGCTCCTCGGCGCTGATGTCCGACTTCACCGTCGCCACGCCCCGGGCCTTGCCGCCGGAGTGGATCAGGGCGTCGACCATGGCCCGGTTGTCGGCGCCGTGGCAGGTGGCCTGGACCACTACGTTGCGCGCGAAGCCTAGGTGGTCGCGCAGGGCGTAGAGCGTGTCGCGCCCCGCATCGCACGGGGTGTACTTGCGCTCCGGCGCATAAGGGAACTGATCCCCCGGGCCGAAGACGTGGCAGTGGGCGTCCACCGCGCCGGGCGGCGGGGTGAAGGTCGGCTTGGACGGCTGCGGATGAAAGGGCAGCCAGTCGGCGTCCATCTCGAAGGCGCTCATGCCCTAGAGCCCCCGCGCCTTCAGAGCCGCGTCGAGGCGGGGATAGACGCGCCGCGCATTGCCTGAAAACACCTTGGCCTTGTCCTCGGCGCTGATCTGGAGCCGGTCGATGTAGCGCTTGGTGTCGTCGAAATAGTCGCCCGTTTCCGGGTCGATCCCGCGCACCGCGCCGACCATCTCCGAGCCGAACAGGATGTTCTCGACGTCGATCACCTTGAACAGCAGGTCGATGCCCGGCTGGTGATAGACGCAGGTGTCGAAATAGACGTTCTTCATCACGTGATCGCGCAGGGCCGGCTTCTTCAGCATGTCGGCCAGGCCGCGATAACGGCCCCAGTGATAAGGAACCGCGCCGCCGCCGTGCGGGATGATGAACCGCAGGGTGGGGAAGTCGGCGAACAGGTCGCCCTGCAGGAACTGCATGAAGGCGGTGGTGTCGGCGTTGATGTAATGGGCGCCGGTGGCGTGAAAGTTGGCGTTGCAGCTGCCCGAGACGTGAACCATCGCCGGCACGTCCAGTTCGACCATCTTCTCGAAGAACGGATACCAGGCCCGGTCGGTCAGGGGCGGGGCGGTCCAGTGGCCGCCCGACGGGTCGGGATTGAGGTTGCAGCCGATGAAGCCCAGCTCGTTCACGCAGCGCTCGAGCTCGGCGATCGAGTTGGTGATCGACACGCCAGGCGACTGCGGCAGCTGGCAGACCCCGATAAAGGTCTCCGGATAGAGATCGACCACCCGCTTGATCAGGTCGTTGCAGCGGCGCGTCCAGGCCTGGCTCACCGCCTCGTCGCCCACATGGTGCGCCATGGTCGAGGCGCGCGGGCTGAAGATGGTCATGTCGGCGCCGCGCTCCTTGAGCAGGCGCAGCTGGTTCTTCTCGATGGTCTCGCGGATCTCGTCATCGGAGATGTCCGGATAGGCCGGATCGACGTCGCCGCCCGACTTGAAAGCGGCCTTCTGCGCGTCGCGCCACACGTCGTGAGCGGAAGGGGCCGTGGTGTAGTGGCCGTGGCAATCAATGATCATCGCGCACTCTCAAGGGCGGAAAGAAGGGCCTGGACCTTGGCGTCCAGGCCGTCTGGCAGGGGCAGCTCCAGATCGCCGATCCGTTGCTGCCAGCCGGCGGTGGCGGTCGCCGTCTCGCCGCCAAGCCCGAGGCCGGCGGCGGTCTTGGCGGACTCGCGCATTTCTGCGGCGCGGCGGCGGCCATGCACGATCATGCGGTCCAGGTTGTAGTCGGCGCGTTTGCGCCAATCGAAGCCGGGGAAGCTGCCGTCCAGGGAGGCGAAGACCTCGTCCTCCACCCCGGCGGCATAGGCCGACAGCACGCACTCGGCGGTCAGGGCCTCGATCCCCTTGATCATGATGCTGCGGATCATCTTGATCGCCGACGCGCCGCCGACGCCGCCCTCCACCGGGCGGGTGGAGAAGCCAAGACGCGCCAGCAGGTCGGCCGCCTCGCTCGCGGCCGAGCCGGAGACCAGCATCGGCGTCTTCAACAGGGCGGGGCGAACGGGCGACATCACCGCCACATCGACATACCGGCCGCCGGCCGCCTCGATCAGGGCGGCGGCCTCCTGCTTGGCGGCGGGAGCGACGCTGTTGAAGTCGAAATAGACGGCGCGCGGAGCAAGAGCCCGGGCCGCGGCGCGGGCGGCGTTGACCGCTTCATCGGCGGTGACCACGCTGATGATGAACTGGGCGTCGCTGACCGCCTCGGCGGGGGTCAGGGCGGGGCGCACCTTCGCACGATCGTACTCGGCCAGCTTCTGGTCACGACCCGCCCCTTCGGTCTTCAGGTCGAAGGCAGCCAGACGGGCGGGGGGCGCGTCGCCCCAGCCTTCAACAAAGGCCTGGGCGGCTTCTCCAAATCCAAGGAAGGCGAGAACGGGTGCTGTCATCTGGTCAGTTAAACGCTGAGGGGCGGGGCGACCGAAATTCGATTGCTGATCCGCCTATTGGAATTCTTGAGGTCTTGTTCGCATCACCTCGCCACGAAGCTCGGTCAGGAAGTCGGCCTGCAAGGCGGTGGGACGCCAGTCGGCGCGGGTCGTCAGGCCGATCGAACGTTCGGAATTGCTTATGGGGCCGCCGATCCGTTTCAGAAGGCCGGCCAATTCCTCTAGCCTGAACTGATCTTCCGACAGCACGGTGAGCCAGTCGCCCGCCAGCAGCAGGCCGCGAATGGCCATCACCGACCCGCACTCGACCTGAACAGGCGGCGCGGCCAGCCCGGCGGAGGAAAACATCGCCGCCCAGCGCGCGAACAGCGGCGCGGTCGGCGACGACATCACCCAGGGGTGATGCGCCAGTTGCTCGGCCGACGCCGCGCCATCCAGCGGATGTCCAGCGCCGGCGACCACGAACAGGCGATCCACGAACAGCGGCGACTGCTCGACATCCGGGTCGGGACGGGGTGAGCGCAGGGCGCCGATCAGGCAGTCGATGTCGCCGTTAAGCAGGCCGGCGAGCAGTTCGGGATACGGCCCTTCCACCACGCGGATACGCGCGGCGGGGCGAGACGCCGAGAACCGCGCCAGCGTCGATGGCAGGAGCGCCGCACGCGCCAGCGGCATGGCCCCGATAACCAGCCGGCCCGCGCCGCCGGTCTCTAGCGCCGTCAACTCGTCCAGGGCCGCCTGCAGTTCTGAAAGGGCCAACCGCGCGGGCCGCACAAAGCGAGTGGCCGCCAGGGTGGGGCGTACCGCGCGGCCCTCCCGCGCCAGCATCGGCGCGCCAAGCAGGCCTTCAAGCTCCCTCACCGCGTGGTGCAACGACGGCTGGGACACGCCCGCCTCGCGCGCGGCGGCCACATAGCTGCCTGCCCGCTCGACGCCGATCAGGGCGCGCAACTGAGTCATGGTCACCTGCCGCGCCACCGGTCCCAGGGGCGGCAGGCGCAAACCCCGGCGCACCTGCCTCACGCCGTCGGCCAACAGGTTCAAGGCGCGTTCGACCCGCAGGGCCAGCAGGCGGCCGGCGGCGGTCGGGCTCGCGCCGGCGGAATGGCGGTCGAACAAGCGATGACCCAGCCGCGCCTCAAGCTTGGCCAAGCCTTGGGTCAGGGCAGGCTGGGACAGGTTCACGGCGTCGGCGGCGGCGCTGACGCCCCCCAGCCGCGCGACGGCGGCGGCGGCTTCCAGGTGGCGAAGGTTCAGGTCGAATGGCGAGGTCATGATTGACCTATAATGAAATCCTATGGACCGTCGCTCACATTGAATTGTCCTTTCCCTCGCCGGTAGGGCGCAACTGCGAGGGATCAATGGAGATTGACTATGCCGATCGTCAACACGCGCATCGAACGCGCCGACCCCGCCGTCATCGACGGTCTCGCCGCCGCCGGGGTGGCGACCGTCCACGAGGCGCAGGGGCGCACCGGCCTGCTGGGCCGCGCCCTGCGCCCCATCTTCAGTGGCGCGCGCATCGCCGGTTCGGCCGTGACCATCTCCGCCCCTCCGGGCGACAACTGGATGGTCCATGTGGCTATCGAGCAGCTGCAGGCGGGCGACATGCTCGTACTGGCCCCGACCTCGCCGTGTTTCGACGGCTATTTCGGCGACCTTCTGGCCACCTCCGCCCAGGCGCGCGGTTGCCGTGGCCTGATCATCGACGCCGGCGTCCGCGACGTCCGCGACCTGACGGAGATGAACTTCCCGGTCTGGTCGGCGGCGGTGTTCGCGCAAGGCACTGTCAAGGCGACCCTGGGCTCGGTGAACGTGCCGGTGGTCTGCGCCGGGGCGCTGGTCAATCCGGGCGACGTGATCGTCGCCGATGACGACGGCGTCTGCGTCGTGCCGCGTCTGGACGCGGCCAAGGTCCTGCAAGCCAGCAAGATCCGCGAGGCCGCCGAGGTCGAGAAGCGCCGCCGCCTGGCCGCGGGGGAGCTGGGCCTGGACATCTACAACATGCGCGAGACCCTGGCCGCCAAGGGGCTGAAGTATGTCTGACGGCGTGCGCGCCATGTGGATGCGCGGCGGCACGTCCAAGGGCGGATACTTCCTGGCCGACGACCTGCCGACCGAAACGGCCGCTCGCGATGCTTTCCTGCTGGGCGTCATGGGGTCACCCGATCCGCGCCAGATCGACGGGCTGGGCGCGGGCGATCCGCTGACCTCCAAGGTGGCTGTGGTGCGCCGCTCCGAGCGTGACGGCATCGATGTCGACTACCTGTTCCTGCAGGTCTTCGTGGATCAGGCCATCGTAACCGACGCGCAGAACTGCGGGAACATTCTGGCCGGCGTCGGTCCTTTCGCCATCGAGCGGGGGCTGGTGGCGGCCAAGGACGGCGTCACGCCCGTGGCGATCTTCATGGAGAATACCGAGCAGGTCGCCGTCGCCACGGTCCAGACCCCCGGCGGCGTGGTTCGCTATGACGGCGACGCGCGCATCGATGGCGTGCCCGGCACGGCCGCGCCGATCCCCCTGGCCTTCCGCGATACGGCCGGCTCCTCCTGCGGCGCTCTCCTCCCTACCGGACAGGTGGTCGACGAGATCAACGGGACCGCCTGCACGCTCATCGACAACGGCATGCCGTGCGTGGTCATGCTGGCCAGCGACGTCGGCGTCACCGGCTATGAGGACCGCCAGACCCTGGACGCCGACGCCGCCCTGAAGGCGCGTATCGAGGCCATCCGCCTGATCGCCGGGCCGATGATGAACCTGGGCGACGTGACCGAAAAATCCGTGCCCAAGATGATGCTGGTCGCTCCGCCCAAGAACGGAGGGACGATCACGGTTCGCTCCTTCATTCCGCATCGGGCGCATGCCTCCATCGGCGTTCTTGGCGCGGTGAGCGTGGCGACCGCCTGCTATCTTCCAGGCTCTCCGGCCGCCACGGCGGCCCGCTTCTCCGAGGTCTCGCCGCATACGGTCTCGGTGGAGCATCCCACCGGCGAGACCACCTGCGTGATGGAGCTGGACGCGCAAGGGCAGGTGGTCGGGGCGGCGATGCTGCGCACCGCCCGCAAGCTGTTCGACGGTCAGGTCTTCGCCTAGGCGAAGGCCCTCGCCGACCTCACCGGATGGGCAGGCCGACATAGTTCTCGGCCAAGGTTTGCTGGGCGGCGCGCGAGGTGCGGATGTAGTCCAGCTCCGCCACCTGCATGCGCCGGTCGAAGGCGTCCTGGGTGGGGAAGCGGTGGGTCAGGCCGGTGAACCACCAGGAGAACCGCTCCGCCTTCCAGACGCGCGACAGGGCGCGCTGGGAGTAGAAGTCGATCCCGGCGTCCGACCGATCCTGGTAGTGCTCAAGCAGCGCCTCGGCCAACATGACCACGTCGGACGCGGCCAGGTTCAGGCCCTTGGCGCCCGTGGGCGGCACGATGTGAGCGGCGTCGCCGGCCAGGAACAGCCGGCCGTGGCGCATGGGTTCGGTCACGAAGCTGCGCAGCGGCGCGATGCTTTTCTCGAAGGAGGGTCCACGGGTCAGGTTGGCGGCCGCCTGCGGGCCCAGACGGATGGCGACCTCGTCCCAGAACCGCTCATCGCTCCAGTCCTCGATCCGCTCGTCCAGGGCGCACTGGAGATAGTATCGGCTGCGGGTGCTGGAGCGCATGGAGGCCAGGGCGAAGCCACGCTCGTGATTGGAATAGATCAGCTCGTGATCGCACGGCGGCACGTCGGCCAGAACGCCCAACCAGCCGAAGGGATAGACGCGCTCGAAGGTCTTGAGCACCTCGGCCGGAATCGCCGCCCGGCTGACGCCGTGGAAGCCGTCGCAGCCGGCGATGAAGTCGCAGTCCAGGCGATGCTCCTGGCCGTCCTTGCGCCAGGTGACGAAGGGGGCGCCGGAGGTCGTGTCGTTCAGGGCAACGTCCTCGGCGTCGAAGACCACCTTGACGTCGCGCTCTTCGGCGGCGTCGAAAAGGTCGCGCATGACCTCCTGCTGACCATAGACCATCACCGTCGATCCGCCGGTCAGCTCGGCCATGTCGATGCGGAACATCTCGCCATCGACGCACAGGTTGGCGCCGCCGTGAACCAGGCCTTCCTTGCGCATGCGCGCGTCGAGGCCCAGCCGCGCCAGCAGGTCCACCGTCACCTGCTCCAACACCCCGGCGCGCACGCGGCCTTCCACATAGGCGCGGTCGCGACGCTCCAGGACGACGGCGTCAACGCCCGACTGCTTCAAGAGGTGACCGAGGAACAGGCCCGCCGGGCCGGCGCCGATGATGGCGACTTGGGTACGCATCGCAAACTCCCTAATCCGCCGATCAGAGCGGCGTTGTGGCCATCAAGGTGAGCGGAGGTGAGCGAGCTGGCGATGGACATGGCGATGGAAAAGTTGGACTTTCCATCGATGAATATTCGGCCTGGATCAGAAGCGATCGGATCGGACGAAGGGCGGTTGGACGCCGTCGTTCCAAGCTTTTTCCTGTTCGGAGAAGCGCCGAAGTCCGTCGATCACCGCTTTCTGCACATCGAGGCCTTGGACGATCGGAGCCGCCCCAACGAGTGGAACATCCGCCCCCACGCCCATGATCGGCTGTGCCACGTCTTCCTGATGACGGCGGGCGAGGGGGTGATGACCGCCGAGGGCGAGCCCCTGCCGTTCCGCGCCCCGTGCCTGATCGTCGTGCCGGCGGGGGTGGTTCACGGCCTGTCGCTGCAGGCCGAAAGCGCGGGCCAGGTGCTGACCCTGTCGGCCGATTATCTGGACGATCTGGCCTTGCGTGATCGCGATCTAGCGGCGGTCTTCCGCCGTCCCATGTGCGCCGCGTTTGAGGAGCAGGATTTCGCGCTTCGCCTGGCCCTGCTGGAGCGGGAGCTGAACTGGCGCGCGCCTGGTCATGTGGCGGCGGTCGAGGGCCTGCTGCTCAGCCTGCTGGCCGACCTGCTGCGCCTGATGCACCGGAACCATGAGGGGCGGCAGGGAGCGGAGGGGCCGCATGTGGACCTTGTCGCCCGCTATCGCCAACTGGTGGAGGAGCGCTATCGCCGGGGCGACGATGTCCGCGCCTATGCGCAGGCGCTGGGTGTCACGTCGGGCCGTCTGCGCGACGCCTGCCAGCGCGTCGCCGGCGGCTCGCCCATGCAGCTAGTGCACGAGCGCATCATGCTGGAGGCGCGGCGGGCCCTGCTCTATTCCAACATGACCGTGGCCGAGGTCGCCTTCCATCTCGGCTTCGAGGATCCGGCCTATTTCTCGCGCTTCTTCACGCGTCATGCCGGATGTTCGCCGAGGGCCTTTCGCGGCCGTGGCGGTGAAGCTGGCGGCTAGTCGGCCCGGATGGCGTCGGGGCCGGCGCCCGCGAACAGTCGCCGGGCCTCCACCGCGGCCAGCGCATGCTGGCGCATGATCCGCTCGCAAAGATCCCCGTCGCGCGCCCGCATCGCCGCGAACACCGCGTGATGCTGTTGGTGAGCCTGCGACAGGCGTTCGAACTCCGAACCTGAATCTCGCCAGTCGGCGGCCATGGCGGCGGCGCTGGCGAAGGGGTGCTGGTTGTTCCGCTCCAGCGCCTGGGCCAGGGCCGATGATTGCGCCGCCTCGATGATCAGCTCGTGAAACTGAAGATTGAACGCGTGGTACCGCTCAAGATCGCCCGAGGTCAGCGAGCCCTTCTCGAAGAGCGCGTCCCCCTCCGCCAGCAGCGATGACAGGGCCGCCTCCAGCTTGCCCGACAAGCCGGCCTCGGCCGCGCGTCGAGCGGCGTAGCCTTCCATGACGCCGCGCACCTCTATCGCGCCGATGACGTGATCCAGGGTGAAGCCGCGGGCGGCGTAGCCCCGCTGGCCCAGCTTGATGACCAGGCCTTCCTGCTCCAGCGCCCGCAGCGCGGTGCGCACCGGCATGCGCGAGACGCCGAGCGCTTCTGCCGTTGGGATTTCGGCGATGCGCTCGCCCGCCTTCAACTCGCCCGAAGCGATCATGGTTCGAAGCGCCACCATCACCCGCTGGCCCGGCTTCATCGTACGACCCTGCATGGCGCGACCCTAGCCGACGGAACCCGGGCCGCAAGCGCCGATCTCGGTTGACTCTCGTCAAATTGGATCCAATCATTGGATCCAATAGCGCAGCATGGCGCTGAGGAGGAAACTGATGACGAGCCCCGCTGCTGAAGCCGCGCCGTGGCCGCGCAACGCCTGGTACGTCGGCTGCACGCCCGATGAGATCGCCGACGGTCCCCTGGGGCGGCAGATCTGCGGCGAGAAGGTCGTGTTCTTTCGGGGAGCGGACGGGAAGGTCAGCGCCCTTGAGGACTTCTGCCCCCATCGCGGCGCGCCCCTGTCGCTTGGCACGGTGCGTGAGGGCGTCCTCGTCTGCGGCTATCACGGTCTGGGCGTGGGCTGTGACGGCAAGGCGCATTCCATGCCCGGTCAGCGCGTCGCCGCGTTTCCCGGCGTGCGCGCCTTCCCGGTGATCGAACGCTACGGTTTCATCTGGATCTGGCCGGGTGATGCGGCTCAAGCCGACCCGGCCAGGCTGCATCACCTGGCCTGGGCGGAGGACGACGCCTGGGCCTATGGCGGCGGACTCTATCATGTGGCCTGCGACTACCGCCTGATGATCGACAACCTCATGGACCTGACGCACGAGACCTACGTCCATGCCAGCAGCATCGGTCAGAAGGAGATCGACGAGGCGCCGGTCGCCACCCGCCTGGAGGGCGAGGAGGTGGTCACCAGCCGCTTCATGGAGAACATCAAGGCGCCGCCGTTCTGGCGGATGGCCTTGGGCGGCGCGGGCTTGCCGGAAGACGCCGACGTCGACCGCTGGCAGGTGTGCCGCTTCAATCTGCCCAGCCATGTGATGATCGAGGTGGGCGTCGCCCTGGCCGGCCAGGGCGGCCAGCAGGCCGATCCCGCCGTGAAGGTGTCGAGCGTCGTGGTCGACTTCATCACGCCCGAGACAGAGACCTCGCACTGGTACTTCTGGGGCATGGCGCGCAACTTCGCCGCTGAAGACGCCGCCCTGACCGACAAGATCCGGGAGGGGCAGGGACGCATCTTCTCTGAGGACATGCAAATCCTCGAACAGCAGCAGCAGAACCTGCTGCGCTTTCCCGATCGCAAGCTGCTCAAGCTGAACATCGACGCGGGCGGCGTGCGCGCGCGCATGGCGATCGACAAGGCCCTGGCGGCCGAAGCAAGCCTGGCCTCGACCGTTTCATGATCACCGTGCGCGTGGCGGCGCTGGAACCCTGCGCCCGGGACGTCCTGCGGATCGATCTGGTCCCGGCGGCGGACGAGCCGTTGCCGGCGTTCAGCGCCGGCGCCCATGTGGATATCGAACTGCCGGGCGGCGTGACCCGCCAGTACTCGATCTGCAACGACCCGGGCGAGCGGCATCGCTATCGCCTCGCGGTCCTGCGCGACGCGGCGTCTCGCGGCGGATCGGCTGCGGCGCATGAGCGTCTGAGCATCGGCGAAACCGTGCGCATCTCCGCGCCGCGCAACCACTTCGAGCTGGTGGAGCATGGCGCGGGAGCGGTGCTGTTGGCGGGCGGCATCGGCATCACGCCGATCCTCGCCATGGCTTATCGGCTGAAGGCCCTGGGTCAGGACTTCGAGCTGCACTACTTCGCCCGCTCTCGTGACCGAGCCGCCTTTGTCGACGAGATCCAGCAAGGCTCCCTGGGCGAGCATTGCCGGCTGCATTTGGGCAAGCCTCGGAGCGAACTGGAAACGGTCGTCCGGGCCGCGAGCGGCGAGCGCCACCTCTATGTCTGTGGACCAGCCGGCTTCATTGATGCGGTGATCGATGCGGGGCTGCGCTCAGGCATACCCCGCGAACGTCTTCACATGGAGCGTTTCGCGGGGATCGCGGCGTCCGCTGGAGAAGACCGGCCCTTCCGGATCGTCATCGCCAGCGATGGCCGAGTGGTCGAGGTGGCCGCCAACCAGACCGCCGCGGAGGCCCTGGAGGCGGCGGGCGTCTTCGTGCCGACGTCCTGCGGGGAGGGGGTCTGCGGGACCTGCCTGACCGGCGTGATCGAGGGGGCTCCTGATCATCGCGATGCGTTCCAGACGCCGGAGGAGCGCGCCGCCAATCGCGGCTTCACGCCCTGTTGCTCCCGTGCGCTGTGCGAGGAGCTCGTTCTGGATCTTTGATTTCCGAGCGACCAACCGCTCGGGCGACGTCAGCCGAACAGAACCTTCAGCGCCAGAAACACCACGGCCCAGAACGCGCCGCAGGTGGCGAGGATGAAGCTGAGGGTCATGCGCGGCGGCCACTTGGCCTCGTCGGAGAAGGCGCGATCCAGGTCCGACTGCATCTGGCGCGCCGGGCTGCTCGTGCTGGCTTCCAGGCCGGTGGCCAGGTGCAGACGAGGAGCGGCCGCGTCGACAACATCGTCGATGCCTTGATCAACTTTACGCTTATGCTTCACCGGACGGCTCCCTTCTGGAACAGCCCGTCTTCTAGTGCGCGGGCCTAAACAAACCGTCGGCGGACATGCTTAAGTAATGAAGAACGCCGCCTGTTGAGCTTAAGCTTATCGCAAGATGTGGACCCCGGTCCGCTATGGGCCCATCCCATCCCGGTGCACTGAAATGCCGCTGCAACTGTCCGGAGTTGCGGCCGAGCAGACGCTAGGCCACGAGAGCTTCGATCGCTCCGATCTCGTCCCGCTTCTCGATCAGCGCCTTGGAAAGATCGTGCTGCGCCTGAAGGTTCATCCAGAATTGGGCGTCCATCCGAAAGACACGCTCAAGGCGAAGCGCTGTATCCGGCGTGACAGGCTGGGTCTCGCGGGTAAGACGTTCGATGCGCGTGCGGTCCTTCAGGCCCATGGCCTTCGCGAGTGCGCCGGCCGACATTCCCAGCGGTTCCATGAAGTCCTCACGCAGGATTTCGCCAGGATGCGGCAGGGGCGAGATAAAATCGTTATCGAACGTGGCCATCACCATTCTCCATTCAGCGCGGCGGAGGCTAGCGCTAGCGGTAGTCTCCAAACCAAACGTCCTCGGGTCCTTCGGAACCCCACACAAAGACGATGCGAAACTGGTCGTTGACGCTCAGCGACCATTGGCCGGCCAAGTCGCCGCTGAGGGTATGCAACCTGTCGCCGGGCGGATGCCGCAATTGTTCGACGACGGTCACCGCATTCAGCTGCGCAAGGAGGCGACGGGTCTTCTTGACGAGGTCCGAAGGAAACCCTTTTGGAACGCGCCCTTCGAAGGCCGCCTTGGCCGCCTGGCTTTTCCAACTGCGTATCATCAACGCGCCCTGATCTGCGACCTAGATGTAGCGCATCGCGCTACAGATTGCAAGGCGATCCGGCGCGGCTTGCTGCGATGTGTCTTCGGCTCGAGCAGGCTGGGAGACCCTCGACTAATCCAAGTATCACCCACGCCTCGCCGTCTTTTCGCCACGCGCTGCGGGGCTAGTTTGCGCTGCAGCAAGCAGTCGACGAGGCGCCAATGCATGATGACGCCAAGGGCAAGTCCGCCGCAGCCGCCGCGCCCGGCGGCTATCGGCCGGAGATAGACGGCCTTCGCGCCGTGGCCGTCGTGCCGGTGGTGCTTTTCCATGCCGGCTTCGCGCCGCTGTCGGGCGGCTATGTCGGCGTCGATGTGTTCTTCGTCATCTCGGGCTTCCTGATCACCAGCATCCTGCGCGCCGATCTGGACAAGGGGCGCTACACCCTGGCCGGCTTCTACGAGCGCCGCGCCCGGCGCATCGTGCCGGCGCTGCTGGCCTGCCTGACGGCGACGTTCCTGGCGTCATTGGTCCTGCTGCCGCCCGGGGAGCTGGAGTCGCTGGGCAAGAGCGCCGTCTGGGTGGCGCTCTTTGCATCCAACATCTTCTTCTTCAACGAAGGCGGCTACTTCGGGCGGGCGGCCGAGGACATGCCCCTGCTCCACACCTGGTCGCTGTCGGTGGAGGAGCAGTTCTACATCGTCTGGCCGATCCTCCTCGCCCTGCTGGTACGTCGGGCAAGCCCGCTCCAGTTGCGTGCAGTGGTCGTGGGCCTAGCTGTTCTCTCCCTCGCGGCGTGTGTCTGGATGGTCGGGCGCAATGGCGAGGCCGCCTTCTATCTAGCCCCCTTTAGGGCGTGGGAGCTGCTGCTGGGCGCGGGGCTGGCCCTGGGCCTGGCGCCACAGATCACGTCGCGGCGGTGGCGCGTTATCCTGGCGACGGCGGGGCTCGTCCTGATCGTCTGGCCGATGCTGGCCTATACGGCGACCACGCGGTTCCCGGGCCTGGCGGCGGTTCCGCCGTGTCTAGGCGCGGCTCTGCTGATTCATTGCGGCCGCGACGCCGGCGTCGTCACGCGGCTGATGTCGGCCAAGCCCATGGTCGGTATCGGCCTCATCTCCTACTCGCTCTATCTGTGGCACTGGCCTGTGCTGGTGCTGGGCCGGGTAGCGCTGAATCGGGCCTTCGAACCGCTGGAGGCGGCGGCGGCCGTCGCTCTGGCCTTCGGCCTGGCGTGGCTGTCGTGGCGCTTCGTCGAAGGGCCGTTCAGGACCCATGTGCGGTTGTCGCGGCCGGACCTGAAGGTGCTGGGCGGCGCGGCGGCCGGCCTCGCGGTCCTGGCGGGCGCCGGCGCCTCGATGGCCCTGACCGACGGCCTGAAGCGGCGGGCGTCCCCGGGCGTGGCGCAGGCCGAAGCGGCGGAGCGCAGCATCAATCCTCGCCGCTCCCGGTGCCATGTGGACAGCGCCAGCGGCGCGCCCGCCCATGCCGGGGCCTGCACGTCCGGCGACAGCTCCGCCGCCATCCTGCTTTGGGGCGACAGTCACGCCGACCACTTCGCCCCGGCGGTCTACGCCTATGCCGACAAGGCCGGTCTGTCGGCGCGCCAGGCCAGCAAGAGCTCCTGCCGTCCGATCCTTACCGGCGGCGCCGTCGATGCGCGCGTGGGCGTGATGAGCGCAGACTGCGCCGCATTCAATGAGGCGGTGCTCGGGCAGGCGGCGGCCAACCCTCACCTGAAGACCGTCGTCCTCGCCGGCTGGTGGATCATGCGCAAGGGCGCGGCGGCGGATGAGGGCCGAGACTTCGGGACGGTCGCCCGCCAGAGCCTGACGCGCATGCGCGACACGCTTGGCCCGGATGTCGAACTGGTCGTTCTGGGGTCCACCCCGGCCTTCGACTTCTGGCCCGCGCAGTGCCTGTCGCGGGCGCGCCTGGCCGGACGAGACGAGGCGGGCTGTCGAACCGCAGACGCCATCAACGCCGAGGAAGCGCAGAAAACCGACGCCATCCTGGCGGACATCACCGCCGGCATGCACCGCACGCGCTGGGTCCCCTTGTGGGATGAGCTGTGCGAGGGCGCCCGTTGTGAGACAGTCCTGGGTGAGGCTGTCCTCCTGAGGGACCACAACCATTTTACGGTGGAGGGGGCGGAGCGTCTGCTCGGCCCCAAGTTGGCCCAGCTTTCAGTCGATCGGCGATACAGCTCAGATTGGCGCGTCGAGTAACGGCGTTATCTCAATATGGCGCCGGAAGGGGCATGTTGCTCCAATGAATTATTGTCGACTAGCCGACGAATTTTCAGCGCGAACGAGGTGCGAATGTCGCTGAATAGTCAAACGGCGCCCCAAAGCGCAGCGTTTGGGTAAGCGAAATGCCGCTGTTCACCGAATCCCTTTGCCAATTAGTA
Source organism: Caulobacter sp. 73W (assembly GCF_041021955.1). Lineage (GTDB taxonomy): Bacteria > Pseudomonadota > Alphaproteobacteria > Caulobacterales > Caulobacteraceae > Caulobacter. Next base: position 1,412,244 of record NZ_CP158375.1, on the reverse strand, counting down.
ACTACGTTTCTAAATTGGCCTGGTCCTTGCCACGCTCCCCCGTGAACAGGGACATGGGGTGGTGGGATGTTCAATATCGACACAGCCGAGGAGATGCTGGCGGCCGAGCGCGCGCCGGCGGCGGTCACCAGTCTGGTGAAGCGCGCCATCGACGTGGTCGTGGCGCTCGGCATGTTGATCTTCACCCTGCCCATCACGATCCCGGCCGCGCTGGGCGTGGCGCTGTCCTCCAAGGGCCCGATCTTCTTCCGCCAACGCCGCACCGGCCTGAACGGCAAGGCCTTCCTGATCCTGAAGTTCCGCTCCATGCGGGTCGCTGAGGAGGGCGCCTTCAAGCAGGCCACCCGCGACGATGACCGCATCACCGCCATCGGCCGCTTCTTGCGCCGCTCCAGCATCGACGAGCTGCCGCAGCTCATCAATGTGCTCAAAGGCGAGATGTCCCTGATCGGTCCGCGTCCGCACGCCGTCGCCCACGACGTCCTGTGCCGCGGCCAGGTGGCCGACTACGACGCCCGCTACATGGTCCGCCCGGGCCTCACGGGTCTGGCCCAGGTCAGCGGCCTGCGCGGCGAGTCCTGCGACAACCTAATGGCCGAGCGCGTGCGGATGGACGTGGCCTACATCGAGAACTGGTCGGTCGCCCTGGACCTGAAGATCCTCTTCAAGACCGCACTCGTCGTCCTCTTCCAGAAGACCGCTTACTAGAACTCCTCAAGTTCCCGCGTTTGCCAAGCAAAGACGCGCAACGCTATTCTTGCTCATGCTCGACCAAGTTTCGCTTTCGGCGGTCGATTTCCATTCGCCGTTCCTCAAGACCGCCCTGGCGAGTCTCGGCTATGTGCGCGACCTCGTGCGCATCACGGCCGATCGAAGCGATCTAGTCGAGGCGTTGGCCTTCACCACCGCCCTCGACGCCAACATGGCGCCGGTCGATCGTGATGCGGAACTCGCCGTCCTCTACGGCCGGCTGGACAAGTCCGCGCCCGACGACCTGCGCCGGCCGGTAAGCATCAACTCCGTCGCCCAGTCCCTGGGGCTTCCGTTCGAGACCGTGCGTCGTCGCTTCGTCGCCCTGACCGCGCGCGGGCTGTGCATCTCAACCCCCAACGGCGTGATCATTCCCAACAGCGCGGTCACCTCGCCCGAATATGGCGCGCTGCAGGAGGCGCGTTACGAGCGAACGCGCCAGTTCTTCCTAAGCCTGCGCGCCGCGGGAATCGTCGAAGCCCCCCTGGCCGCGCATGAAGAGGCGGACGATCCGCTCATACGGGCCGCCAATCGGGTAGTGTCGGAATACGCTCTGCGCATCTGCCCGGCCCTGGTGGCTCTGACCGGCAACGTCCTGACCAGTCTCGTCCTCCTCGAGCTGGTTCTCGAGAATATCGCCGATCTGGACGCCGCGGATCTGCCGGCCTGGATGGCGGACCCGCTTCAGTATGCAACGCCGCGCCGGATCGTGAGCCTGGTCGACGGGCTGCCGCTCAGTCGTGAGACCATCCGCCGGCACCTGCAGCTTCTCGAGGATGCAGGTTTCTGCCAGCGTCGCCGTCAAGGCTATGTCGCGGTTCCGCAGCGCGCCGCGGCCCCGGAGCTCTTCCGCCTGGCGGAGACCAACGACACAGATCTGCGACGCATGCTGGGTCGCCTGGAGCGTCTGGGCGTGCTGGCGCGGTGGGAGCGTGAAGCGGCCTCGCGCACGAAATGAGTAACGCGGCGTTTGCGCCGGGACCCTCAAGGCGTCAGACATCAGGCTTGGGGCGGCCATAGGCTGTCGCGCGGATGCGGTCGGGCGCAAGCCTTTCGCACGGCGCGGGCCAAGGCTGGGGCGGTGCGCACCCCGCCGCTGGGACGAAAATCCCGGTCGGGGCCGAGTTTGCACTTCAGAGCATTCGGCGCCCTCGACTGTCACGGACGGTCGAGGGCCGCATCGCGTCGCCGCCTCAGGCGGCTTGCGAGCGGGAACGGCTGGCGCGCGACGCCGGACGGGACACGGGTCTGCGCCCGCAGCGCCGTATCATGATCAGGGCCATGGCGTTGCCGGCCGCGAAGGTCATGGCGGCGGGCAGCAGAACCTCGACGATGAACTGGGCGTCGCCGAGATAGGGCGCTGCGATGAGCGAGCCGGCCGCCGCCACCAGCGGCAGGCTGGAAAGGGTGATGGTCATCAGCACCAGCAAGCGTCTGGAGCTGAACCGTGCAGGTGCGCGGCGCTTCATGCTCAATCCCCGACAACCCCGCGATCGCCTGGCGACCGCACTTCAAGCAAAGACCAGCTTTGCGCCGCCGTCCACAGTCATCCCTCCTGGCGGGCGATCTGCGGACGTGATGCGTCACAAGTCTTCGTGATCTGATGAAGTTTCCATCACAGTAAAGCGGCGGCTTTAAGGCCAAGCTTTCTGTCGAGAGGTCTTTTCAGGTCTTGGCGCCGACGCCGGCCTCGGCCAGGGCGGTGATCTCGTCACGGGCTCCCATCATCACCGGCACGCGCTGGTGCAGGCTGGTGACCTTGGTGTCGAGGATCGAGCCTTCGCCATCGAACGATGCGCCGCCCGCGCGCTCCACCAGCAGGCTCATGGGATTGGCTTCATAGAGCAGGCGCAGCTTGCCCGCCTTGTCGCCCATGCGCTTGTCCCAAGGGTAGAGGAACACGCCGCCGCGGGTCAGGACGCGGTGCACGTCGGCCACCATCGAGGCGATCCAGCGCATGTTGAAGTCACGCCCGCGCGGGCCGTCGGCGCCGGCGATCCAGCCTTCGACATGCGCGCGCATCGGCGCGGACCAGTGGCGCAGGTTGGAGGCGTTGATGGCGAATTCCTTGGCCTGGGCCGGGATCGACATGGTCGCCTCCGCGGGCGTCCAGGTTCCGTCGGCCGCCAGGGTGAAGACGGCGGGGGCGTCCTTGATGGTCAGCACCAGGGTGGTCTGCGGACCATAGACCACATAGCCGGCCGCCGCCTGGGCGCGTCCGGTCTGCAGGAAGTCGGCTTCCGTCGCGGGGCGAGCTTCGCCGTTCGGAGCCGGCAGAATCGAGAAGATCGTGCCGATCGACACGTTGACGTCGATGTTGCTGGAGCCGTCCAGCGGATCGAACAGCAGCAGCCAGCCTTCGCCGCCCAGGTCGCGCACCGGCACCACATCGTCCATCTCTTCGGAGGCCATGGCCTTGAGACCCGAAGCCTCGGCGCAGTCGCGCAGCAGGATGTCGTTGGCCAGGATGTCGAGCTTCTTCTGCACCTCGCCCTGGACGTTCTCGGCGCCGGACGCCGAGGCCAGATCGCCGGCCGCGCCGAACCGCACGAGATCGGCGATGGAGACGCAGGACTTGGCCGTGGCCTCGATCAGCTCGCTCAGGCTCTGGCTGGCGCCTTGGCTGCTAAGATAGGCCTCAAGACCGGTGCTCATCATCTCGTCCGTGATTGGGCCGGGCGAGCCGGCAGGGCTTCCCCTGATGTCGCCAAGCGGCGCTGTGATCAAGGCTTCTGCGGCCCGGCGCTCCCTTTTTCGCTCAGGCGCCCGCCGCCTCGGCTTCGGGAGACAGGGGCAATCTTGGCGGCTGCAGGGTCGCCGACAGCCGCTCGCCCCAGAACCCGATCGACCATCCCAGGTGCATGATCATGGCCGCCACGCCCGACAACAGGGCGCAACGCTTGCCGGCCTTGGCGCCGACAAGCAGGCCCAGCCCGAGGCAAAGCCCGGCCCAGGCGAGGGCGGGGAGCGCCAGCAGGGCCGCCGCGACAGGCGCGACCGGCCACAGGGCGGGGGCGATGATCGCCGCCGCCACGCTGGGCGCCACCAGCAGCGGGGCTTTCTGGCGAAGCTTCAGCCGCACCTGGTGCCGGGCCGCCGTCATCGCCCGGCCGCGGCCATAGTTGCGGTACTGCGCGAACAGCGCGCCTGGCCGGCTGCGGGGGCGATAGTCGATCGCCAGGTCGCCGGCCAGCCATATTCGCGCGCCGCCCTGAACCAGGCGCAGATCCAGTTCGGCGTCCTCGTTGTGGCTGAACCCCTCGTCATAGCCGCCGGCTCGGCGAAAGGCGGCGAGATCCATCAGCGCGTGGTGCCCATGATCCACCCAGCCGCTGGCCGAACCCTGCCGATGCGCCGAGCCGCCCGCGCCGAGAAAGGAATTCTGAGCCGCCGCCGCCGCGCGCTGGAAACAGCCTTCGCCTCTTGTGTGCATCGGCACAGTCACCGACTGCGCGCCGACGGAATCGGCCGCCGCGACCAGTCCGTGGATGAAGCCGTCGGGGTAGCCGGCATGGGCGTCGATGCGGATCAGGCGGCTGCGCCCCTGGCCATGGCGGGCGGCCGCCGCGTTCACGCCGGCGGACTGTATCCTCGCGGGGTTCGGCAGCAGCCGCACCTTGGGCCATCGCACGGCCGCCTGCTCGACGATCCGGCGGCTGTCGTCCTGGCTGCCGCCGTCGGCGACCACGATCAGGGCCTCGTCGCCCGTCTCCGCCACGAGCCACGATAGCAGGGCGGACAGATGGTCCGCCTCGTTGAGGCAGGGCACCACCACCAGCAAATCGTCATCGACCCGGCTCATGCCGCCGCCCCCTGGGCCGCCAGGGCCGCGACCAAGCGCGCGCTGTCCTTGCTGTCATAGGTGAAGGTCGAGGGAGGCAAGGTTTCAACCCGGTCGCGCAGCGCGGCGTACTCGGCCGGGGTCATCGCCTCCAGCCGCGCCGTCAGATCCGACACGGGATCGCTCAGCACCAGGCCCGCTTTGCGCTCCCTCACCCACCGGCCCGTCTCCACCCCGGCCAGGGCCAAGGCGGGCACGCCGTTGCGGCCGCCTTCATAGAGGCGGTTGGGCAGCAGCCAGACGGAGTTCAGCCCCTCCTCGAAATAGTCGATGGCCCAGCTGAAATGGACCTCGCCATAGCAGCGTGACACCTCCGACGGATCGTAGGGGCCGAGGTAGGTCATGCCGGGCGTGGCGGCGACCTGACCATCGAAGTCGTCGAACTCATGGCGCGCCACCTGGCCCCGGATGACCACCTTCACCTGGCCGGGAAGGGCGGTCGCGATCTGGCGCAGCATGGCCAGGCTCTTGGCGCAGCGGATCACCCCGAACCAGCCGATGACCCAGGGCGGCCCGGGCGGCGGGCCGGCCGTGAAGGCGGCGGCCTCGTCCAGGCCGCGATCGTGAACCAGCTTGTTCTCGATCAGCAGCCAAGGGCGCGACAGGCGCTGGCGAGGTTCGAAATAGTGCTCCACGAAGGCGGGGGAGGAGACCACCACCTGGTCGCAAGCGGACATCAGTCCGCGCTCCATCCAGCGCATCGCCTTGGACTTCACGCCCTCGCCCAGCAGGCTGCGGTGAACATCGAGGCATTCGTAGATCAGCTTGGCGCGCGGCGCGTGCAGGGCCCGCGCGGCGGCGGCCACCGCCAGGGTCTCCATGTTGCGGGCCATGATCACGTCGCGTCCCGCCACCGCCCCGCGTAGGGCCGGGGTGCGCGCCACGGCTTTGGCGACGGCCAGGGCCCGCTGGCCCATGGCCGCGTCATGGGTGCGCCCCAGATCGACGACCGGCTCTCCCGGCGCGGCTTCCACAGGCTCGGCCGATCGGCGAAAGCCAAGAAGACTGACCTCCGCCCCGCCCAAGCGCAACAGCCACAGCCGCCGACGCACCGCCGGGTCTTTCAGGTTGTGAACGAAATAGGCGATCCGCATCGGCGACCTCAGGCCGAGGCGCCGGCCGCGTCCAGCGGCTGCACCCCGTACATCAGCAGCGCTTCACGACGGGCCTTGAAATACTCCATGACCGCGCCCGGTCCGCTCAGATGAGTGAGGATCAGCCGGATTTGCCGCGCTTCCCCTTGGGGAGACGGCTCACGCTCCAGCAGCTTGCGGATGCGATAGCTGACCGGCAGCAACAGGTTGCCCCGGATGCGCGATGCGAGGGCCGGGTCGGCGAAGCGGCGCAGGGTCCGGCCAAAGGCGCGCGCCTCGTCGGCGTCCGCGAAGCTCGACCGGGCGCCGGGCTGGAACACCCTGCGAAGCGCGGCGACCTCCTGGGCGTTCAGCGTCGACATCGCCCCCTGGGCGCAGAGCTCGGCGGCCTCGTCGAAGTCGCGGTTGGCCAGGGGCCATAGTCCGCGCCGGGCCATGATGCAGCCGCGCTGGATCAGGGCGGTGATCCGCCGCCGTTCCGGCGCCCCGCCGCCTTCGACCTCCGCATGAAACTCGTCCAGATCATGGCTGGCGTGGATCTCGGTGAAGATCAGCTGGTTGTAGCGCTTCCACGCGGCCTCCACGGCGTCAGCCTTCACCTGGGCCGCCTTGGGACCGCGCACGCCGTCGTGGTGGCGCTGGTGGAACATCACCTTGGGCACGCCGGCCCCGGCGAAGCGCCGCGCCAGCCGCAGGTTCATCTCATAGTCCTGGGAGCGCGCCATGCGCACGTCGAACGGGCCGACCGCGTCATAGGCCTCGCGACGCACCAGCATCGAGCCCTGCCAGATGAAGAAGTCCTCCAGCAGCCGCACATAGAGCGCCCGGCGATTATCGGAATGATAGGCGGTGTTCGGCGGGCTGAGCGGGGCGGGCCAGTCGCCGTGGAACTTGTCGCACAGGCCGTAGGCGAACCCCGCCTCGGGCGCCGCCTCCAGCGCCGCGTACAGGGTCGACAGGGCGGTGGGATCGGCGATGTCGTCGTCGTCGAAGATCCACACCAGCGGCTGGCGGGTGTGGGCCAGGCCGAGGTTGAGCGCCGCCGACTTGCCCATGTTGTCCTGGCGCAGATAGCCGACCGCGCCATTGAAGCCCTTCACCACCTGTTCGGCCGCGTCAGTGTCGGAGCCATCGTCGATGACCACGATCTCCGCCGCCGGGCGGTCCTGGGCCAGCAGGCTGTTCAGCGCCTCAGCCAGGTACTGCGGCCGGTTGTAGGTGGGCACCAGCACGGTGACCGGGAGTGCGACGTCGTTGGCGGCGAGCACGGAGGGCATGGGCGGTCTCGTCATCTTCGAAGGGAGGGGCGGAGGCGTGCGGTGGTCAGCCGGCCCCGGCCTGGGCGCGGACGGCGCGCTTCAGCTGGTCGTAAAGCGGTGCGCCCAGCAGGCGCCGCGCGGCGCCCTTCAGGCCCGTGGGCGGCGGCGTCTCCACCTCCATCCGTCGGCGCTCATAACCCACCCGCCGTTGGCGCATGGCGGTCAGGTCCTCAATGCGCTCGGGATAGATCAGGGTCTGGCTTTCGATGCTGAGCACCGGCTTGCCCGACTTGCGGGCGATCTCGACGGCCTGGCGTTCCTCGCTCTCGATGAACAGGGCCGCGTCCCGCAGGCTGGCATAGACCCCGGCCTTGAAGCCGCCGTGAGCGCCGGCGCGTCGGCGGGCGGCGGCGTCGGGCAGGTCCAGCATCCATAGCTTGCCGTACTCGATCCCCTCCGCGGCCAGCCAGGCCTCCGTCTCGGGCCGGTACTTCTCCAGCCGGCTGGTGACCAGGTGGCCCACCTTGCGCGACGGGCGCAGGAAAGCGCGGGCGGAGGTCAGGAAGGCGCGATAGCGGTCGCCGTCGTCGTTTTCCTCATCCAGCGGATCGCAGCAAAGCACCCCGTCGATGTCGAGGCAGGCGTCGGCCAGATAGCTGTGATGCATGGCGTTCCACTGGAACATGCGCGGGTAGGGCGCGACCTCCAGCACCACGTCCGCCTCGGCGTGTTGCGGCGCGAGGCCGTAGACCGCGCAGAACACCAATTCGCCCTCATAGCCCGCCTCGATCAGCATCTTGCGGGCCTCGGCCATGGAGCCGCCGCTGTTGATGCTGTCGTCCACCACCAGGACCTTGCGGGGCGGCGCGTCGGGATCGAACCCCGCGCGCCGTCGCGTGCTTCCGGTGGCCAGCAGCCGGCCGGCGGCGAAGCCGTTCAGGTCCGCCAGGGGCAGGTTCAGGGCCAGGCTGATCATCGACCCGGCGAGAAGACCGCTGCGCGGCACCCCCACCACCAGATCGATGTCGGCGGGCAGCTTGCGAAGATTGCGCGTGATCGTGTCGCTCATGTCGGCCACGGAGCGGTAGTGCATGAGAATCCCTCAATCGCATCGCAGTTGGTCGGCTCGCATATGCTGCACTTGCGAAGAAGTGCGTCAAGGCGTTATTGAGCGGTGACTGTATGTTTTGAGATTGTGCCCAAATGAAGTCTTCAAAAGAACTTCTTGATGCGCCAATGAGCGCGCCCTCGGATCAGCTGAGGGCGCGGGCGATCGGCGGCGTCGCGGTGACGGGCCTGTCCCAAACGATCAAGGTGGTCGTCCAGTTCCTCTCCGTCGTCGTTCTCGCGCGGCTTTTGTCGCCGGACGACTTCGGGGTCTTCGCCATGGTGATGCCGATCACCGCCTTCGTGATGATGTTCCAGGACCTGGGCCTGGCCCAGGCGGTGGTGACCTCGACCACCATCACCCCGCGCCAGGCCAGCACGCTGTTCTGGGTGAATGTGGGATTGTCGTCGCTGCTGGCGGCCGCACTCGCCGCCGCCGCGCCGCTGATCGGCGCCTTCTATGGCGAGCCGCGCGCCGTGGGCATGACCCTGGCCCTGGCGGCGACGGTGATCATCGCCGGACTCACCGCCCAGCACATGGCGCTGCTCAACCGGCACATGCGGTTCGCGCGGCTGGCGGTGATCGACATCGCCGGCACGGTGCTGGGCTTCGCTGCCGCCGTGCTGGTCGCCTGGATCCGGCCCAGCCCCTGGGCCCTGTTCGCCTCCGTGGCGGTGACCATGGGAACCGCGCTGGTCGGGGCGTGGATCAGCGCCGGCTGGCGCCCGTCCCGTCCCGGACCGATCCGGGAGGTGGGCGCCATGCTGCGGTTCGGCGGCGGGCTGACCGGCTTCAACCTGACCAACTTCCTGGCACGCAACATCGACAAGGTGCTGATCGGCCGGGCGGCCGGGGCCGACGCGCTCGGCCTGTACGACCGCGCCTACAAGCTGCTGCTGTGGCCCCTGCAGCAGATCAACGCCCCCCTGTCGCGGGTCATGGTCCCGGTCCTGTCGCGGCTGCGCGAGGAGGAGGGACGCTATCGCCACGCCTATGCCCGCACGGTGCGCCAGATCCTGCTGGTCGCCCTGCCGGGGGTGACGTTCCTGATCCTCACCGCCGACAAGCTGATCCCGACCCTGATGGGGGACGAATGGGCGGGGGCCGCGCCGATCTTCGCCTGGCTGGGCCTTGCGGGCCTGCACCAGCCCATGACCTCCACCCTGGGCTGGCTGTTCATCAGCCAGCAGCGCACGGGCGAGTTCGCCCGCTGGGGCCTGATCAACGCCGTCACCTCCATCGCCGCCTTCGCCATCGGCCTGCCTTGGGGCGCGGTCGGCGTGGCGGCGGCCTATGCGATCTCCGACATCGCCCTGCGGCTGCCGATCATCTGGTGGTGGGTGGGCCGCAAGGGGCCGGTCCGCACGCGCGACCTCTACCTTTTGGCCGTGCCGTTCGCCGTGGGCGCGGCTGCGGCGGCGGTCGCCCTGGCGGCGGCGCGGCGCTTCACGACGGGCTTCGCGATCATCGACCTGGGTCTCATGGCGTTCCTGGCCTACGGCGCGGCGTGGTCCGCAGTCCTGGCCTTCCCCGGCGGCCGCGCCGCCTTCGCCGATGTGCTCGGTCTGGCGGGTTCGGTGGCGGGCAAGTTCACCCGTCGGCTGCGCAAGGCGCCGGTCCAGCCCTGATCGGTCGGCTCACCCCAGGCCCAGGCCCGCACATGGTCGATCTCCATGCGGGCCGGGAAGCGCGTGCGCACGTCCGGATCGCCCGGCCATTTGCCGCCGACCGCCAGGTTGACGATCATGTACATCGGGCCGGCGGCGTCGGCCGGCGCGGGGGTCTGGTTGGTCTGCACCCCGTCGATGAAGAAGCGCAGCTCCCCCGGGGTCCACAGCACGCCGTAGGTGTGGAAGCTGGAGGCGTCCTCACCCTCCAGCCGCGCCTTCTGGGTGCGGCCCACATGCTTGCCGCCGGCCTTGGAGTGGGCCGACTGGTAGATGGTCCGCATGTCGTGGCCGAGCACCTCGACCACGTCGATCTCCGGCGGCCAGGCGCCGTTGGCGGGCAGCAGCCAGAAGGCGGGCCAAAGGCCCTTGCCGCCGGTCCAGCGGGCCCGCATCTCGAAATAGCCGTGCCGCTGCTCGAACCGGCCCTTGGTGGTCAGCACGCCCGAGCTGTAGCGGACGTCCTTCAGGGCGCTGCGCCGCAGCTTCTCCGAGCGGCCGTCCAGCGCGCGCGCCACCGCCCGACGCGCCTTCTCGTCCAGCGGCCTGGCGGTGATGGTCAGCACGCCGCCGCGCACCGAGAACGGATCGACGCCCAGACCCAGGAAGGCCTTGTCGAAATAGACTTGCCGCTCGCGGTTTCCATACAGGCTGCGGTCGGACAGGCTCTTGGGATCGGGCCCGGCGTTCTTGTAGGCGGTGGCCCAGCGCTCGGGCGAGGGGCGGCGTTCAAACCCCTCGTCGAAGGTCAGCCGCAACGGCGCCCCCGCCGCCGCGGCCACCGCGGGAGACGGCCTGGGTTGCGCCGACGCCAGGGAGGACCAGCTCAATGCCGCCGCCATGGCGGCGCAGCCTAGGATCAGGTGTCTGCGCATGTTCGCCTCGCTTGGGTGTTCAGCAATTGGGCGCGCCCTGACGCAGGCGCCCTCATGGCGCCCCATTGACCACGTGCAGTGGGGCCATCGCATGGCGCCGGGACGGCGCGGGTGAACCTGAAAGGCCAAGCTGCGTTGGGTCTAGGACCAGCAAGGGGGCGGCGAGGATGAACAACACCGCGCACGCACAGGAAGGGTCCTGGAGCGAGGATCACGCGCGCCCCTCCGACTGGGGCGACGTGCTGATCGGCGGTCTCGCCCTGGCGGCGCTTACGCTCAGCTGGACCGCCATTCTCGGCCCGCTCAACATCCTTTTGCAGCTGGCGGTGCTGGGCGCCCTGGTCTGGCTGAAGCCGGTCACCGTGATCGGCGCCGTCCAGCGCGCCTGGCCGCTGATCGCCATCGGGGTGCTGGTCTGCCTGTCGACGCTCTGGTCGACGGCGCCGGGGGTCAGCCTGCGCTATGGCGCGCAACTGGCGCTGACCATCGCCATCGCCGTGACGATCGTCGCGGTCAGTCCGCTGCGGACCTATGTCCGCGGCGTCTTTCTCAGCACCTTCCTGATCCTTCTGATCTGCATCGCCTATGGTCGGCGCGGGGCGTCGGCGGAGGGGCCGGTGCTGATCGGCATCCTGGGCTCCAAGAACGCCATGGGCGTGCTGTCCCAGCTGGTGCTCGTCAGCGGTCTGGCCGTGCTCGGCGACGGACGCCAACCCCTGTGGGCGCGCCTGCCCGCCCTGGCCGGGCTGCCCGCCGCCGCCTTCGTCCTGGCCACGGGCCAGTCGGCGGGGGGCATGATCACCGCCGTTCTTGGCGTCGGGCTGTTGATCGGCTTCGGGGCCCTGGGTCTGCTGCCGCCGCGCGGGCGGGCCGCCGCCGCCGCGATCCTGGTCCTGATGCTGGCGCCGCTGGCGGCGGCCATGCCGATCCTGGTCGAGGAGGCCCAGACCTTCGCCTCCGACGTCCTGCACAAGGACGCCGGCCTCACCGGGCGCGACTGGCTTTGGGCGTTCGCGGACCGGCTGATCGCCGACCGGCCGCTGATCGGCCACGGCTTCCGCTCCACCTGGCTGGGCGACAACTCCACGACGCTCGGCCTGTTGCGCTGGGCCGGGCTCACCGACGGCAAGGGTTTCCACTTCCACGACACCTACCGCGAATGGGCGGTGGACTTCGGTCTGCTCGGCGCCGCCGCCATCGGCCTGGCCCTGGCGGCCAGCGGCGTGCGGCTGATCATTCACGCCGTCAGCCGTCCGGGTCTGGCGCCGGCCTTCGTGGTCTCGATGTTCCTGGTGATGGCGGTGCGGGCCAAGGTCGAGAACGTCTTCATGCCGTTCCAGCCGACGACGCTGCTGCTGTTCGCCCTCGCCGCCTGGGGGTGGCTGGCGTCCGCCGCGCCGGCTGAGGATGAGGCTCCTCGATGACCGTCATGGAGCTCGCTCCCGCGACCATCAGGTGATCCGCCAGTCGCAGGGCCATGGCCACGATGGTGAAGGTGGGGTTGGCGTGGCCGCCCGTGGGCATCACCGAACCGCCGAGGACGTAGAGGTTCTCCATGCCGTGAAAGCGCAGGTCAGCGTCGACCACGCCGTGGCGCGGATCGCCGCTCATGCGCGTGCCGCCCAGATGGTGATAGCTTTCCAGCATCGCCTCGGGGACCAGGCCGCCGGTCTCGTCCAGGTTCGGAGTGGGCGTCAGATCAGCCAGTCCGAACCGCGCCAGCTCGGCCACGCAGACCCGGGTCATGAAGGTGGCGGTGGCGCGGTCCTGGCGACTTATGCGCCAGTCGATGCGCACCTTGTGCAGGCCGAGACGATCACGCTGCGGCGACAGCAGGACCCGGCTTTCCGGATCGGGCGTCTGCTCCAGATCGAGCACCAGTTCGGCTGTCGGCGCGCTCAGCACCGGCCCCAGGCCGGCGGCGCGGCGGGCCAGGTTGCCGACGATCTTGCCGGCGTCCCGCGCCAAGGCGCTGACCTCGTCGGGCGCCAGGCGCGCGCCCCTGGCCATGCGCTTGGCCACCTCCCATCCATCCTGGGGATCGGCCACATAGCGTAGGGCGGCGCTGGCGTTCAGCAGGCCCTCCCGCGCCTGGGCGGTGGGCTTCAGGGCGAGGCCGATCTCGTGGTGGACGCCCCGCCGCACCTGGCCCAGGTGCATCAGCGCGCAGGCTCGAGCGCTGGGCGCGCCCCGGGCGGTCACGGCGCGGGGATGCTGCATGAACCAGCGGCCCAGGACGTCGTGCGGATCGGCGAGACCGCTTGCCGGGTCGCGGGCGAAGTTGAGCAGCAGGCGATTGTTCTCGATCCCGCCGCAGGCCAGCACGAACCTTCTCGCCCGCACGCGCAGCAGCGAGCCGTCCGCTCGTTGGGCGCGGGCCGCGGTGATGCTTCCCCCGCCGCCTTCGAGCCCGACGAGGTCCGCGCCCAGGATCAGTTTCACATGGGGCGAGCGGCTTAGGCGTGGGCCGAACCGCGCGCCCCAGTCCTGATAGGTGCGCCACCGTTGGGCGGCGTAGCGCCATACGAAGAAATCGATGTCCTCGAACCGACAGAGCGCGCGGGCCTGGCGCAGGCGCGGCGTCGCATCATCGCCTCGCCAAGGTCGGGGGAAGCCGCAGGCCGCCTCCGCCCGCCGATAGTAGGGCGCGAGATCCGCATGGCTGATCGGCCAGCCGGACCACGGCGTCCAGGCGCGGGGCTCGAAATCCAGCGGGTCGAGTTCCGCGCAGCGTCCCGTCCACTTGGCGGTGGCGCCGCCGAGGACGCGATAGCGGCCCTGCGGCACGGCCATGGGCTCGCCGACGCACTCGCCGTCGAAGAGGCCCTGCGCGTCGGCGTCGATCCGCCGCCCGCCGCCTTCCAGCACGCAGATCCGCAGGCCTCGCCCGTCCAGCGCCTGCGCCAGGGTCAGCCCCGCCGCCCCGCCGCCGACGATGCAGAGGTCGCAATCGACCTCGGCGTCGATCTCCCCCATCTCCCGTCCTCCCAAGGCCGGTCCCCTCGAACCGGCCGTCCTAACGCAAGCCCAGGAACATGCGCCGGGTCCCCGCCCAGCGCATCAGAACCAGCTCCAGCACCATCGGCCCCGCCAGTCCCGCGGCCAGTCCGGCGGCGATGTGCAGGCCAAGCGGAGGCTCGCCCAGCCGCCCCAGCACCGTGCGGGCCGCCACCACGAAGAAGATGTGGAACAGGAAGATGGCGAACGACGAGGCGCCGATCCGGGCCAGCCAGACGGTGTCCGGAACGCTTCGCAAAAGCAGCAGCGAGCCGCCGGCTCCGATGATCAGCGACAACACCGTCACCCGCGCCGCCACCACATCGTGCGGCAGGTGCGCGACCCGCCATCCATGAAGGATCGCCGCCGCGCAGACCAAGACCGCCACGGCGATCAGGACGGACGGTCGGGCGGTCAGGCCGAACCGGAAGGTCGCCAGTCCCGCCAGGAAGTAGGGCGCCAGATAGAGCGCGCCGCCCAGGGACAGGAAGGTGACGTTCTCCAGCGGATGCCCCGCGACGAAGGCCAGAGCCGCCCCGGCGGCTACGCCGGTCCATCGGCTCAGCACGCCCAGGCCTTCCAGCAGGGCGACCGCCAGGAAGATCAGCACCATGGCCTGCAGGAACCAGTAGATCTCGTAGCTGAAGACGTAGATCCGCCACATGCCGGGCAGGGCCGCGCCGAGGTTTCCGTACCAGGCGTTCCACACCAGGAAGAACAGCGTGGAGACCGCCGCCAGGGGCAGGACCAGCCGCCGCGCCTTGCCGCGCAGGAAGGGCTTGGCCTCGCCCGCGCGCATGGGCTTGAGCGCATAGACGTAGCCCGACAGGAAGCCGAAGATCGGCATGCGGATGTAGAGCAGGAAGTCCATCAGCTTGCGCAGGACGGTGTCGTCCGAAACCCGCAGCCCGTCCGATGCGCCGCCCCCGACCACATGGAAGAAGACCAGCAGGATGCAGGCGACGCCGCGCATCACCTGAATCTGGCGCGAACGGACCCCGGCGGGGTTGGCGGCGGTCTTGGCGGGGCGTTCCGCCGCCTGCGCCGCCATGTGGGTCATGCCGATTCGCTGATCAGCGACAGCATCGGGCCATAGCAGGCCTCGGCCCCGAAGAAGTCGCGCGCGGCGGCCAGGCCGGCGGCGGCCAGGGCCGCGCGGGCGGCGTCATCGTCGAGCAGGTCGGCGATGTGGTCGGCGAACACCTGTGGGTCGTCGGCGCGCCGGATCACCGGCGCCAGCTCACGCTCCACCCCCTGCAGGCTGACCGAGGTCGCCACCACCGCCTTGCCGGCGGCCAGGGCTTCGACCAGCTTGATCTTCAGGCCTGAGCCGGTGATCAGCGGCGAGACCACGACCGCCGCCCGGGCGTAGAGCGGCGCGAGGTCCGGCACGGGACCCAGCACGTTGACCCCCGCAGGCGCGCCGTCCAAGGCGCGGCTGACATTGCCGGCCACGGTCAGGCGCGCATCGGGACGGCGCGCGAGCAGCGCGGGCCAGACCTTGTCGAACAGCCACTTCAGACCGACCACGTTGGGGGCGGTGTTGCTGCCCACGAAGAGGATGTGCGGCGCCTGCCCGGGCGCCGGCGCACGGGCGGGATTGGCGGCCATCGGCGTGGTCACCACCTGTCGGTTGGGCAGGTTGGCGGCGACGGCCGCCGCCTCGTCCTGCTGCACCGCCAGGATGACGTCGGCTTGGCCGAGGAGGGCGTACTCGGCCTCGGCGGAGAGGGCCGCCACCGAGTCCGAGCCGCCCACCGCCGCGAACTGTGCGGCCCGAGAGGAGAAAAGGTCGTGCATCACCACCAGCCGCTGCGCGGCGGGGGTGAGCGCATAGGGCGCCAGGGGCGCGGCGAAGGCGTAGTCGCACAGCAGCGCCTTGGCCCCGCGCGCGTGGCGGGCGACGAACAACTGGTCGGCCCGCGTGGCCGGCGCGGCGATGGCGTAGGGCGCCGGCGCGACCCAACCGGCCGGGCGGATGCGCGCCTTGGCCAGCACCTTCTCGACGCCGGTCAGCAGGGCGCGACCGAGGATGCGGGGATCCTTGGCCACGATCCAGCGGCCGATGCGCAGGCCGCCCCGGATGCGCACCTCGTCAAAGAGGTCCATCTCCGCCGACAGCTTCAGAACCGGCCAGCGCCCGAAGGTGGCCGGGGTCGGGCCCAGGAAGCTGACGCGATGACCCGCATCGACCAGGGCGCGGCACATGCTAAGCAGATAGGTCGAGCTGCCGTTGGTGGAGCCCACCACCCGCTGACGCGACAGGACCACAATCTTGCCCGCGCCGCTCGGCGCGCGCTCGCCGCCGCGCAGGCGTGACCAGGCCTGGCGGATGCGGTCGCTGATGGGCACGCGCAGCAGCAGCGCGCCAGCGGGACGGCGCATCGCGGCCGCTGCGGCGTCGAGAGGACGTCGCGCCTTAAGCGCCTGGATGATCTCGTCCAGGCCCAGGGCGGCGTCGATGCTGGCCTCGCGAGCCGACAGGGCCGAGGCGATGGCGGGCGAGCCATGGCGGGCCGAGAACCACGCGGCGTTGGCGACCATCGCCTCAAGCCGCGGCTGATCCAGGCGGTGCGAGATGGACTGCGGATGCTTGCGATAGAAGTAGCCGATCCGCGGCGTGCATCTTAGGGTCAGGCCGCTGGCCATGGCGCGCGCGACGAGGTCGAAATCCTCGCCTACTGGCAGGTCTTCCTCATAGGTCACCCGCGCCTGCGCCAGGGCTTGCCGTCGGATCAGCGGCTTGGCGAAGCCCAGGGAGGGGACGGGGCCGTAGAGGGCGTTGCTGCGGATATAGTCTGGCAGTTCGATCCATTGCGGCGTGCGCGCGAGGTCGCCGCGCAGCAGGGTCCAGGGCCGCCCCTTGCCGCCGTCGGGAAAGATCAGCAGGTCGTCGATAACGATGTGGGCGCCGCTGTCCACGGCCTCCTGGACCATCCGCTCCAGGCGCTCGGGGTGGATGAAGTCGTCGCTGTCGACCACGGCCACGAACTCCCCCTGGGCCAGGGAGAGCGCCAGGTTGCGCGCCGCGCCGGGGCCGCCGGCGACAGGACGGCTGGTCAGGCGGATCCGGGGATCGCCCGCGGCCAGCCGAGACAGCCGCGCCAGGCTGTCGTCGGTCGAGCCGTCGTCGACGACGATCAGCTCCAGGCTGGCGAGGGTCTGCTCCAGCACCGACGCCACCGCCTGCTCCAGATGACGTGCGCCGTTGTGGTTGGCCATCAGCACGCTGACGGTGGGCAGGGTCAGGTCGCGGGCCATGCGCTTGGCCTAGCCGGCGTAGTACTTGCGGACCTGCGGGTAGTAGTACCCGGGGTCGCCATAGCCGTAGCGGGACTGCTCGTTCAGATCGACCTGGTTGAGCGCCACGCCGCCGACCACGGCGCCTGACTGCTCCAGGATGCCGATGGCCAACTCCACGGCCCGGCTCGACGTACGGCGCCATTGCGCCAGGAACAGCACCGCGTCGGCCTTCATCGCCAGCAGCCGGGTGTCGGCCACCGCCAGCACCGGCGGGGTGTCGAGCACCACCAGGTCGAAGCGCGCCTCGAGTTCCTCGAGCAGGCCGCTCATGGTCTGGCCGGCGAAGATGTCCTGGGCCCCTTCGACCCCGGCGATGGGCAGGACCTTGGCGCCGCCTTCATCCTCGACCAGCGCCTCGTCCAGCGATGCGCGGCCGGTCAGGACCTCTACCAGGCCCGCCTTCGGCGACAGCCCCAGGGCGCGGTTGAGGCTGCGGCGGCGAAGGTCGCAATCGACCACGACCACGGACATCCCGGCCTGGGCGGCGGACCGCGCCAGGCAAAGGCTGGTGGTGGTCTTGCCCTCGCCCGGCAGGGCCGAGGTGACCGCCAGGGTCTTGACCATGTTGTCCAGCCGCCCATAGAGCAGGGAGGTCCGCAAGGCGCGGAAGCTCTCGGCGAAGGCGGACAGCGGCCGGGCCAGCAGGTGCTGTCCGGGCGTCAGGTTGCGGTCGCGGCGCTGCGCGATGCTGCTCAGCAGCGGGATCGAACCCAGGGCGGCGACGCCGAGCTTGGCCTCCACGTCGTCCGCGGTGGTCAGGCCCTCGTCCATGCCGCCGGCCACGGCCACGCCCGCCGCGCCCACGGCCAGACCCAGCGCCAGGCCCAGGATCAGGTTGAGCGGCACATTAGGCGAGCTGGGGCGGATGGGCGCCTTGGCGCTGGAGGCCACGGCCGCGTTGGCGCCGAGGATGCCGGTCTGGCTGGAGGTCTCGCGATAGCGGGCCAGCAGGCTTTCATAGTCGGCGCGGGCCACCTGGGCGTCGCGTTCCAGGCGGTTCAGATCCACCGCGGCGGCGTTGTTGCCCGCCAGGGTCCCGCGCGCGCCGCCGAGGGTCGCGGCGACGGAGTCCGTGCGGCCGCGCGCCACCTGCACGCGGGCTTCCAGGTTGGACATGACGCGCTTGATCTCGGCCTGGATCTGGGCGTCGATATCGGCCAGCTCCTCCTTTGAGCGGATCAGCAGCGGATGCTTGTCGCCGTAGCGCTGGCGAAGGTCGGCGACCTTGGAGCTGACCGTGGCGCGCTGGCCGCGCAGGCCCTGGATCACCGGCGAGTCGAGCGCCTCGCCCACATCGTCGCCGAGGGAGCCGCGCGCCAGCTGATCGCGGGCGGTGCGCAGGCGCGCCTCCTCGGTGGCCTGTTCGGCGCGGGCCGTGGCGAGTTGCTGGTTGTAGGTCGAGATCTCCTGCTCGGCGATGGTCGCGCCCGAGGCGCTCAGCAGGCCGTTGGCCTGGCGGTAGGCGGCGACGGCGGCTTCCTTGGCGGCCAGCTCGGGCTCCAGCTGAGCCAGGCGGCGGACCAGCCATTGGTTGGCGCTGCTGGTGGCGGCCACCCGACGCTCCACCTGGCTGGCGACGTACTGGGTCGCATAGGCGTTGGCGATGCGCGCCGACATCCGCGGGTCGACCGTGGTCACCGCCACATCGACCACATAGGTCATGCCCGAGCGACGGATCTTGGCCGAACGCTGCACGGTCCCGGCCGCGGCGTCGCGCCCCTGGCGCAGACCCTGCGGCGTGCTGAGCGGCGGCGGCGGGGTGTAGCTGCGGCCGCTCAGGCCGTCGATGAACTTGCGCAGGGGCGAGGGTTCGACCAGCCGAGTGTTGAAGCGCGGATCACGCTCGAGGCCCAGGGTCTGGACGACCCGAAGGGCCATCTCGCGCGACTGCAGGACCTCCACCTGGGTGTCCACCGCCGCCTCTTCGGCGGGCATGGACGGCACCACCAATTCAGAGCGCACCACGCGCTCCGTGCCGGGCTCGAACATCAGCTGCGATATGGCCGTGAACTTGCGCTCGGCGGTGAAGGTGACGAGGGCGGCGATGGCGAACACCACCAGCGCCAGGGCGCTGAACAGCCGGATGTGACGACGGAAGGTCAGCACCAGGCCGCGCAGGTCGATGGCTTCCGACAGCGACTGCGGTCGAGAGGCGGGGCGCGGCCGACGGCGCAGGCGGTTGCCTCCGGCGGGGTTCTGGCCAGGGATCGGATTGCCGTTCGAATGAGCATAGGGCGGCGCGGCGCCTTGGAACGTCTGCATGATCTAGGATCTCGCCTCGGGCTCGGAACGAAGGGGAAGGGCGGCGCGGTCCGGCGCGCGCATCAGGCGGCCGAAGGTGCGCAGCCAAAGCTGCTCGGTCAGGCGGATCGCCAGGAATCGGGCGACCGGCCAGGAGGTGAAGGTGGCGGCCACAGCCGCCGGATCGCGCGCCTTCACCGCATTGATCATCAAGCGCCACTGCAGGCGCTGATCGACGCTGATGCGGCGGCGCGCCAGGGCTCGGCGCTCGGTCTCGCTCAGGGGGCGGATGGCGGCCAGGGCGTCATCACAGTCGCGCAGCCGCAGAAGGTCCTCTTCGGAGTGACGTCCGCTCAGGCTGTCAGCACGGGTGACCGCCACATAGCCCTGCGGCCCGCTTAGGCCCATCCGCGCGCCGTGGGCGAGGGCCTGGATATAGAGGGCGTAATCCTCGCCCAGCCGCAGCCGCTCGTCATAGGCCAGGCCATGCTGGCGCAGGAAGGCCGTGCGGATCAGCGGCTTGACGAAGCCTAGCTCGTCACGCTCGCCGCCCGGGCGGCTGACATTGCCCTCGACGAAGCGCGCCAGGTCGATCGGCTGCACATCATGCGACGCCTCGACCTGTGACGGCGCCTTGCCCGGCGTGGTGCGGATGAGCGCGTCGGCGATCATGTCGTGACCGCTCGCCAGCGCCAGCAGGCGCGCCGTGCGGCCGGGCAGGAGATAGTCGTCGGCGTCCAGAACGCACATCCATGGCATGGTCAGCACCGCCAGGGCGCGGTTGCGCGCGCTGGCCGGCCCCTGGTTCAGCGCCTGACGCAGGATGGTGAGACGACCAGAGCCGTCGTCTGCGGCCCCAGCGGCGGCGATGGTGCCGTCGTCGGAGGCGTCGTCCACCACGATCAGCTGGCCCACCTGCGGCTCGGCCAGGGCGGAGGCGACCGCCGCGCCGATCGTGCCGCTGGCGCGATAGGCGGCGATGATCACGCCGACGACGCCGTCCGAGGGCGGATGCGAGGCGGCGTCAGACGGGCTCATGCGCGTCCTCCATCGCCGCCGCAGGCAGGACGCCGCGGCCAATTCCGGCATAGACGAAGCCCTCGGCCGCCATGTCCTCCGGCCGGTAGATGTTGCGCAGGTCGACGATCACCGGGCGGTTCATGGCGTTGCGGACGCGGCCAAGATCCAGGGCGCGGAAACGGTCCCATTCAGTGACGATCACCGCCGCGTCGGCGCCTTCGAGCGCCTCATAGGCGCCCTGCCGCATCTCCACCCCGGGCAACAACGGCCGGGCGTGAAGCATGCCTTCCGGATCATAGGCGACCACCTTGGCGCCCATGGCCTGCAGCGCGGGCGCCAGGTCCAAGGACGGCGCGTCGCGCATGTCGTCGGTGTTGGGCTTGAAGGTCAGGCCGAGCAGGGCGACCGTCGCCCCCGCCACGGACCCGCCCAGGGCCTCGACCACCCGCTGGGCCATGGCCGCCTTGCGGGCCTCGTTGACCGCGACGGTGGTCTCCACCAGCCGCAGGGGCGACTGCGCGTCGGCGGCCGTGCGCACCAGGGCGAGCGTGTCCTTGGGGAAGCAGGAGCCGCCATAGCCGGGGCCGGCGTTGAGGAACTTTGAGCCGATGCGCTTGTCCAGGCCGATGCCGCGGGCCACCTGCTGTACGTCAGCCCCGACCTTTTCGCAGAGGTCCGCCATCTCGTTGATGAAGCTGATCTTCATCGCCAGGAAGGCGTTGGCCGCATACTTGGTCAGCTCGCTGGTGCGGCGGTCGGTGAACAGCACCGGCGTCTCGTTGAGAAACAGGGGCCGGTAGAGCTCGCGCATCACCTGCTGGGCGCGCGCATCCTCCACACCGACCACCACGCGGTCCGGACGCTTGAAGTCCTCGATGGCCGCGCCCTCGCGCAGGAACTCGGGATTGGAGGCGACGGCGAACTCGGCGTCGGGACGCGCGCGGCGGATGATCGCCTCGATCTCGTCCCCCGTGCCGACCGGGACGGTCGACTTGGTGACCACCACCGTGAAGCGGTCGATAAGGGCGGCGATCTCCTCGGCCGCCTCATAAACATAGGTCAGGTCGGCGTGACCGTCGCCGCGCCGCGACGGGGTGCCCACGGCGATGAACACCGCCTCGGCGCCGGCCATGGCCTGGGCGGTGTCGGTGGAGAATCGCAGGTTCCCGCTGCGGGCGTTGCGGGCGACCATCTCGTCGAGGCCCGGCTCGAAGATCGGGATGTCGCCCGCGTTCAGCCGCGCGATCTTGGCGGGGTCCTTGTCGACACACCACACCTCGTGGCCGAAGTCTGCGAAGCAGGCTCCCGAGACCAGACCGACATAACCCGAGCCGATGACTGCGACGCGCATGGGATGCTCCTTAGGCGGCGGGCGACGCGGGCGACGGCCCGGCGTGCGAAGAGGTGTCGGTGAAGGCGGCGGCGCTGGCGCGCGCATCCTCCAGGGCGGTGTCCAGATCCAGGGCCTGCCCCCCGGCGGCGGGCGCGCCGTCGTGGGCGACCAGCGTCCAGCGCCATCCTTCGGCGTGGACCACGAACAGACTGAAGCGTTCGCCGAGCATGGACGGCCTCCTAATAGGAGCCGTCGGCGCGCAGCACCGCCGGAATGGTGCCCGCGATGATGCGGACATTGACGGCGAGGCTCTTGCTGCGCGCGTACATCACGTCGCAGGCCACGCGGCGGCGGTAGGAGACGTCGTTGCGGCCGCTGACCTGCCACAGGCCGGTGATGCCCGGGCGGACGGCGCAATAGTGGCCGTACCAGCGGCCGTAGCGGGACACCTCGCCCTGCACGATGGGGCGCGGGCCGACGATGCTCATCTCGCCGCGCAGGACGTTCAGCAGTTGGGGCAGCTCATCCAGACTGGACTTGCGCAGAAACAGACCCAGGCGCGTGATGCGTGGATCGTTGCGCAGCTTATGGTCCGCCTCCCATTCGCGGCGAGCCGCCTCGTCCTGGGCCAACAGGGCCTGCAGCCGGGCTTCGGCGTCGGTGACCATGCTGCGGAATTTCAGGCAGGGGAACGTGCGGCCGCCGCGCCCAATTCGTCCGTGGGCGAACATGGCGGGCCCGCCGTCCTGCGACTTGATCAGGCCGGCGATCACCAGCATCAGCGGGGCTATCGCAATCAGGGCCGCCAGGGCGATCAGCACATCCACGGCGCGGATCATCGCCTCTTCAGCGGGATCCAGGCTTCGGCTCCAGGCCCGCGTGCGCCGAAGGCGCGGCGCGCCGCCGAGTTGATCGACGCGTCCGGACAGGCTCGCAGCGCTTTCTACATGGCGCATCGGGCGATCTCCTAGCTTTCGTGGCCGGTAAATCAGATGGGCGGGAGGTTCGCCATAGAATTAGGGCGCGATGAGGGCATCACGTTACGTTTGCTGCTGCAATGCACAATGTATGAAATTTTAATGAGCATGCGCATTTGCTGATCTACGGAACAGCAAAGCTTGGCAGTTAAAGTTATCGGATAAATCAATACTATGGGCGCGCGCGAAAGCGCGCGGCCAAGGCCGCCCATTCAGGGATGTCGTGATTTCCGCAGGGGCAGAACGCTGAGGCCGGCGTCGTGTTCCCGACAAAAAGCGAAATTCGGAAAAACTTTTCGGCCGACGTCGCCAGGGCGCGCGTCAAGGCGGATTTGTCGCGCGCCGTGCGAACCCGCGCGCATTGCGCGCCTATGACGGGAGCCTATAGTCGTGGACGGGATGGGAGCGCACGGCAGGGTCCTTAAAGGCCGCCGGCGAGCAGGAACGGGCGCCAAGAACGAATGAGCAGCCAACCAGGCAGCAGCACCGAGGCGACCGCGACGCCCCCGGCCTCGATCAGCGCGCGTCGCCGTCAGCGCCTTCGTCGCGAAGGCAAGTGGACGAAGCGCCAGACCTTTCTCTTTATCATCGCCAGCATCGCCATCCTGTGGGGCGCCCTGATCGGCGCCGGCTTCGCGGTCTGGCTCTCCGTCCGCTGATCTGTCCCTTACCGTGCAAGGACTCCGTGTCGGAACCGACGGCGATCGACGGCGTTGGCTTGCCGGGTCCGGCGTGAGCTGGGCCATGCAGGAGGCGAGCGCCTAAAGGCTGGACGGAGCCGGGCCACCAAGATCGGGCCCGTCCGGCTTAAGCCTACAGAAGCTTGTGTATTGCTGCTTCGCTGCGCGTTTCTGTGGCGTTTCAGCAAACTCGGTCTGCGGGCGTATTTTGTCTGCAACCCCCTCGTCGTGACCGCGTTGTCGGCCCAAACGGGGGAAGTGGATGGCCAGTGAAACCGATCCCGCGCGCCTGGTCGGGAAACACTTCGATGTCGTGATCATCGGCACCGGCTTCGGCTCGGCGTTTTTCCTGCATCGTCTGCTGGAGGAGCCAGGGCGCCGGGTGCTCGTCCTCGAATGGGGCCAGCGTCACGATCACCAGTGGCAGATGGAGCATGCGGCCAACTCCGCCTTGCCCCATCAGGACACCTACCGCTCCAAGAATTCCAAGCCCTGGAACTACACCATCGGCTTTGGCGGGGGCACCAACTGCTGGTTCGCCCAGACGCCGCGTTTTCACCCCACCGACTTCAAGCTCAACAGCCTGTATGGCGTCGGGGCCGACTGGCCGATCACCTATGATGATCTGGAGCCGTACTACGGGCAGGCCGAGAGGATCATGTCGGTTTCGGGCGACGCGGACATGGCCGCGGTCATGCCGCGGTCCACGCCGTTTCCGCAGCCGCCGCATCATCCGACCACGCCGGACCGCGCCATGAAGGCCGCCCGTCCGCGCGAGCATTTCATCATGCCCACCGCTCGAGCCCGGATCGGCGCCAAGGGGCGCGGGGCCTGCTGCGCGTCGCTTCGCTGCCAGCTTTGTCCGGCCGACGCCAAGTTCACCGTCAACAACGGCATGGCCGAGATCTTCGACGACCCGCGCGTGACCCTCGTGCTGGGCGCGCAGGTGTGGACGCTTCAGGCCGACGCATCGTCGGTGTCGGGCGCGACGTTTCAACTGGACGGCAAGGACGTGACCGTCAGCGGCGACCTTTTCGTCCTTGGCGCCAACGCCATCCAGAGTCCCGCCATCCTCAAGCGCTCGGCCATGGACGGTCCCCTGGTCGGCAAGGGTCTGCACGAAAGCTACGGCGTCTATGTGGAGGCCATGCTGGACGGCATGGACAATTTCGACGGCAGCACCATCACCACCGGCCTGAACTTCGGCCTCTATGACGGGACGTTCCGCTCCGACTATGGCGCCGCGCTCGTCTATTTCGAGAACCGCTGGACCCACGGCCTGCGCGCCGAGCGTGACCGGCATCGCCAGATCCTGCCCCTGATGATCGTGACCGAAGAACTGGTCAATGACGACGACCGGGTGGACATTGACGGCGATGGCGTCGCCCGCGTCCACTACGGCGGCCCATCCGACTACACCCGAAAGGGGCAGGACGAGGCCTTCAAGAAGCTGCCGAAGCTGCTCGAACCTCTGCCGGTGGAGGACATTCAGTTCCGGCGTGAGCGGCCGACGGAATCGCACCTGCAGGGCACGCTGCGCATGGGCACCGACCACGCATCGTCGGTGATCGACGCAGACATGATCCATCACCGCTACCGGAACCTGGCGGTGGTGGGGTCGTCCAGCTTCACCACCTGTTCCTGCGCCAATCCCAGCCTGACCGTGGCGGCCCTGTCGCTGCGCGCCGCCGATCGCCTTGTCTCGAGGAGCCGGGCATGAAGAGCAAGCTTTCTCGCCGGGGTCTGGTGGTCGGCGCCGTCGGCGGAGTCACGGTCGTCGGGCTCGGCGTCGCCGGGCTGGTCGGCTCGGTCCGCTCCACCGATGTGGCCCGGGCGATCCTGAACCGCGTGGTCGGTCCGCTCCGGATGGCGGACACCCATCTGGACGCCGTGATCTATGTCTTCGAACAGCGCGACCCCTTGCCGACAGGTTGGAAGGGCGCGCTGTTGCGGCTGGCGGAGGCGATCCCCGGCGGTGTCGCGGCCTTGGCCAAGGCGCCGGGGCCGGGCCGTCGTCATGGAGAGATCGAGCGCGGCCTGCTGACCACCTTCATGATGACCACCAACTATCTGGAGGAGGGCGCGGCGCCTTCCGCGGAGATCCTGTTCACCGGCGTCCGCGACGCCTGCTCTAGCCCATTCGCCGTGCTGACGCCGCCCTGATCGCTGTTTTTTGGTTCGATCGAGGATCGAACTCGACGCCCGGGCATTAGGCGTCGCGCTGAGGAGTCTCCTGTTCATGGTCCACCCGCTGCCCGCCGACCTGTCTCTGGCGCCCGCCGGTCCGCGTCTGGCCGACCAGGTGGCCGATGACCTGGCTGCGGTCTTTGGGCCGGAAGGCCTGGCCGTGGCGGCCTCTGCTCCCGGCCGTGCGCGTCAGATCGCCATGACCGCCCCGCGCGCCAGGGGCAGGACCCACCTTTCCAGCATCGGGGCCCTGGCGGCGGCGGCCCTGGTCGGGTTGTCGGCGGGGGCCTACCTGACGCCCCGGCCGTCGGCCGCGCCGACATCGAACGTCGTCGCTCCGGTTCAGACCGCCAGCATCGCGCCAGTCTCCGGCGACCTGCGCCCCGTCGTCTCCGCCTTGCGCCGCACTGTCCACGCCGCGCCGACGCCGGCCGAACTGGTGGCGGAGGAGGAGCCGGTCGCCCAGGCCGCCGCGAAGCCGAAGGTGGTCAAGACCGCCCGCGCCGAACCCTCCCGCGCCGTGAGCAAGGTGAAGGCGCGCCCTGAGGCGGCCCGCATCGAGGGCTGCCCCGGGCGGCAGGATCGCCGGGCCTGCTCCCACGCCGACGTCATGGCCGCCGACCGCGGACTGCGGCGCGCCTACGCCCGCGCGACCAAGGCCGGCGTGCCGCGCCCGACCTTGGTCGCCGCCCGGGAGCGGTGGAATGATCTGCTGCGCGCCGCGCCCGACCGTCCGGAGCGCCTGGTCAGCGGCTATCTGGCGCTGAGCGGCGACCTCGCCCGGGCGACCAACGTCGCGCGCGCCGACGGCTCGCCCCGTCGCTACGCCCAGTCATGAGGGCCGCCGCAGCGCAGGTCGCGCCGCAGGCGGATCATCTGCCGCCCTGGCCCGGCGTGGATGGAGAGCTCGTCTATGCGGTCGGCGACATCCACGGCCGCTACGATCTGCTGAAGCTGCTGCTGTACGCCATCGTCGAGGATCATCGGGACGAGGGCGCGGATCGCCGTCCGCTGCTGATCTTCTGCGGCGACTATATCGACCGAGGCCCGCAGTCGGCCGAGGTGGTTGAGGCGCTCGTTCAGCTGCAGCGCCGGCGCGATGTTCAGGTGAACGCCCTGCGCGGCAATCACGAGCAGGCCATGCTCGACTTCATCGAGGACCCCGTGCGCGGCGCTGTCTGGCTGGCCTATGGCGGCGCCCAGACCCTGGTGTCCTACGGGGTGGAGCCGCCCGCCCCCCAGGCGGACACCGCCGCCTATCTGCTTGCGCGCGATGCGCTGCTGGCGCAGATGCCGGCTGCTCACCTGCGCTTCCTGGAGGCCCTGCCCTTGGCCCTGGAGCTTGGCGACCATTACTTCGTCCACGCGGGGGTGCGGCCGGGTGTGCCTTTGGCGCTGCAGGACGATCAGGATCTGCTGTGGATCCGCAAGCCGTTCATCGAGGCCAAGGGGCCGTTCGAGAAGGTGATCGTCCACGGCCATAGCTGGACCGACGACGAACCCACGCTCGGCGACAACCGCATCGGCCTGGATACCGGCGCCTACGCCACCGGGGTGCTGAGCGCCGTGCGGCTGGGTCTCGGCGCGCCCAAGGTGCTGCGGGCGGGGACGGGTTCGCCCGATCAGTTCGAGTAGTAGCTGATGTGCTCGACCCGTTCGCCACGCAGGCGGCGGGCGACGCGGATCATGCGCGGGCGCGTGGCCAGCCACACCGCATAGGCGGCGGTCAGCGCCAGGGCGGCCAGAAGATTCTCCAGGACCAAGCCGGCGATCAGTAGGATCAGCGCCGTGCTGCCCAGCAGGAAGGCGATCGCCCGCAGGTCACGGGCGCGCAGGGCGGGACGTTCCGAGGCTTCGCTCGTCGGCTGCGCCTTGGGCGCGTGCACCGATGCGTGGGGGATTTCGCGCGTCGCCATGAAACCTCGTACCGCTCGCCGCCCCGGCTGACAGGCAATCAAGCCCGCGTCCGGGCGTCAACCGCCAGCTAAACGCACTGGCCTCCAACAGGCTCCGCCGTTGATCTTCCGGCGTCAAAGAACAGTCACGATCGTTGGTGAAATCAGTCTTCACCAATCCGAAAGCTTAATAGCCAAGATGTCGGTCTGGCTGCGACGGCAAGTCGCGCGCGTGATCACAGTCAATTAAGGCCTTTTGTATTATATGAGGCCGCGCGCCAAGGGGGCTTGGCTCGTCGCCATCAACCCGACTTCGAAAGTATCCGCCCGTGGCCTACGCCAAGTTCGGCGGCGCGCTCGCGCCGATCAGCGCTCCTGTGCAAACCAACCTCTACAGCACCAAGGCTGTCGAGACGATCCGAGGAACCGCAAGGGCCGAAGCCCTGTGGGGCGGCGAGGGCGACATCCTCATCGGCGGCGACGGTGACGACGCCTACTACCTGCAAGGCGCCAACATCCGCGTCATCGAACTGCCCAGCGGCGGCGTCGACACCCTGGTCGCGTGGAAGAACGCCAGCCTGGCCGATTACTCTGGCGTCGAGAACATCAAGGTCATCGGTGATAAGTTGTTCGCGGCCGGGGACATGTTCGACAACGTGGTCCAGGGCGGCGACGGCGGGCAGCAGCTCTACGGCGGATACGGCTTCGACTACCTGATCGGCGGCGCGGGCAAGGACACCTTCATCGTCCAAAAGGGCGGGGGCAGCGACGTGGTCGGCGACTTCAACATCGCGGAGGACAAGGTGCGCCTGAAGGCCGGCCTGTGGGACTTCACCCAGGTGCAGGCCCGCCTGTCGCAGCAGGGCGCGGATGCCTGGCTCGATCTGGGCGACGGCGAGGCGCTGATCCTGCGCGGCGTGGAGGCCGGCCGACTGACCGCCGCCAATTTCCAGCTGGAGCTCGACCCGACGCACAAGTCGATCCAGACCTTCGGCGACGAATTCTCCGGCGCGCTGTCGATCCATCACAAGACCCTGGCGCCGGAAGGTGTCTGGCGGACGGACTACCAGAAGGCCGTCAACGACATCACCAGCTATACCCTGACCGGCAACAACGAGCAGCAGATCTATACCTCGCCCTATTTCCGGGGACATGCGGGTGATTTCGCCGAGACGCCGTTCGTCAGCAATCCGGACGGAACCCTGTCGATCTGGGCACGGCCGTCGACCAATCCGGAGATCTTCGGCTACGGCTACACCTCCGGCGTGATCACCACCAAGGGCGGCTTCAGCCAGACCTACGGCTACTTCGAGATGCGCGCCGACCTGCCCAAGGCCGCCGGCGCCTGGCCCGCCTTTTGGATGCTGCCGGCCGACGGCTCCTGGCCGCCGGAACTCGACATCATGGAAGTGCTGGGCGACGACACCCGCACCTACACCACGGCTCACTCCAGCGTCGGCGGCCACACCCAGAGCGGCCAGTCGAACTACACCGCCGCCACCAGCGACGGCATGCATACCTACGGCGCGCTTTGGACGCCGTTCGAGATCGTCTGGTACGTCGACAACGTCGAGGTTTTCCGGTCCGCCACCCCGGCTGACATGAACAAGCCCATGTACCTGATCGCCAACCTGGCGCTGGGCGGTTGGGCCGGCGCGGTGGACGCGGGCGCCCTGCCGGCGGAGATGCGCATCGACTACATCCGCGCCTACGCCCTGACCGACGAGACGCTTCAGACCAGCTTGGCCGCGCGGGCCGAGCACGCCCAGGCGACCGCGATCGTCGGCGGCCCCGGCGACGAGGTCTATACGGTGCAGTCCTCCGACCAGATCATCCTAGAGGCGGAGGGCGCGGGCCGCGACCTGGTCCAGGCCTATGTCAGCTATGTGCTGCCGGACAATGTCGAGGACATGAACCTGCGCAGCGGCGCGGACCTGTCGGGGACCGGCAACGCCCTGAACAACGTCCTGATCGGCAACAGCGGCGCCAACGCCCTGACCGGCATGGATGGCGGCGACGTGCTGGAAGGGCGTGGCGGAAACGACCGTCTGGACGGCGGGGCGGGCGACGACATCCTGATCGGCGGCGCGGGCAAGGACACCTTCGTGTTCAAGGCCGGCTACGGCGTCGACACCATCGTCGACCTGGAGCCGGGCGAGCGGATCGAGATCCACGACTACACCGGCTACGAGGCGATCCAGGTGCTTAATTCCGACGTCTATGTCGGCTTCGCACCCGGCGACATGATCAAGGTGGTGGGTCTCCCCGTCGCTCAGGTTTTGGCCGCGATCAGCTTCGTCTGAAGGCGCCCGCAAGCTTCACCAGGCCTTTGTTGCGCCCTAATTGCTGCACTGCGGAACAAACCCCTTCCAAGTGCGCTCCGGCCTGAACGCGAAGTGTGCGGCGTGAAGGAGGGGCGATGCGGACGGTCCTTGTCACAGGGGGAGCGGGCTATGTCGGCTCCCATACCTGCCTGCGTCTGATGCAGGCGGGGTTCACCCCCGTCGTCTATGACAACCTGTCGAACGGCCACCGCCAGTTCGTCCGCTGGGGGCCGCTGGAAATCGGCGACATCCGGGATGTCTCCCGCCTCAACGAGGTGTTCGCGCGCCATCGTCCGGTGGCGGTCATGCACTTCGCCGCGCTCATCGAGGTGGGGGAGTCCACCCGCGATCCCGGCCAATTCTTCGACAACAATGTCGGCGGCGCCATCACCCTGATCGAGGCGGCCCGGCGGGCGGGCGTGCGCAACATGGTGTTCTCGTCCACCTGCGCCACCTTCGGCACGCCGCGCTCCATGCCCATGTGCGAGGATCATCCGCAGGATCCGCTAAGCCCCTACGGCCGCACCAAGCTGATGATCGAGCAGGCGCTGTGGGACTATGCCCGCTACCTGCAGTTCCACGCCGCCTGCCTGCGCTATTTCAACGCCGCCGGGGCCGATCCCCAGGGGCGCATCGGCGAACAGCACGAGCCGGAAACCCACGCCATCCCCATCGCCATCGAGGTGGCGCAGAGATTGCGGCCGCACTTCACGATCTTCGGCGACGACTATGACACCCCGGACGGCACGGCCATCCGCGACTATGTCCATGTGATGGATCTGGCCGAGGCGCATGTCCTGGCGCTCAAGCGCCTGCTGGATGGGGCGGAAGCCTGCGCCTACAACCTGGGCACCGGTACGGGCACCAGCGTTCGTGAACTGATCGACGGGGTGGCGGCGGTCAGCGGCCGTCCGGTGCCGACCCTGATAGCCGCGAGGCGGGAAGGCGACCCGCCGGTCCTGGTCGGGGACAATCGCAAGGCGCTGAAGGAGCTGGGCTGGTCGCCGCAGCATGACCTGCCGTCGATCCTGGCGAGCGCCTGGCGCTGGCACGAGGCGCGGCGCCAGGCCTGGGATGATGAGAGCGTTCTCAGCCGCCTTAATCCGAGGCAGCGCGCGCGGGCTATCGGGATCGATGCGCCGCGCGACGAAGCGCGGCCTGAGGGCGAGGAACGCGATAGGACGTCGCGCGGTCCGGGACCGTTATGGGCCTCGTGATCGTCGGCCTTAGCTGAGCAGCAGGCGGATCGCCAGGTAGACCGGCGCCCACAGCACGGCCGAGCCGAAGAGGATGAACAGAGCCGAGCGGCGGGCGCTCCAGGCCTGGTCGTCGGCGGTGACTGCTTGAGCTTGGGCGGCGGTCTGCATGGCGGGGCTCCTTGTCCCTCAATGTCCGTCGAGGACAGGTTGGTTGAACCATGCGGGCGCAAACGCGGCTATTTCGTAGAACTACGGCTCGTAGAACTACGGCGCCGCTAGGGGGGGCTCAAGGAAACCGCCGTTCGCCGTCTTCCTGCCCCGATCAGCGGGCAGGCAGGGCGCGGGACGAACGGCCGGGAGAACAGCATGCGCAAGACGGTGATCATCGCCGCCACCCTTCTGCTTGGGACGTCCGCGAGGGCTCAAGCCCTGCCGGAGTCCTTGGAGAAGATGATCCGGGCCGCCGCCGAAAGCGGCGATCCGCGCCTGCTGGAAACCACCGCCGGCCTCGCCCGCAAGACCCATCCCGAACAGATCGGCGAGATCGATCGCCTGGCCGCTGAACTGGCCGGGCAGGTCGCGCCCGAGCCCCCCGCGCCGCCGCCTGTGGCCGTGGTCATTCTGCCCGAGCCCCCGACGCCAAAGCCCTCGGCGGTATGGAAAGGCGAGGCGCGGGCCGGCGGCTCGCTGACCACGGGCAATAACGACAGCGTCGGCGCCACGGCGGGCCTGTCCCTGGCCCGCCAGAGCCCTCTGTGGCGCCACGAGTTCAAGGCGTCGGGCGATTATTCGAAGGAGAACGGCCGCGTCTCCCGCGAGCGTTATCTGGTCAGCCATCAGGTCAATCGCCGCATCGGCGGCCGCGCCTACGCCCTGGCTGTCGCCAGCTGGGAGCAGGACCGCATCGGCGGCTTCGACCGGCGTTTCAGCGAGGCGCTGGGTGTGGGCGTCTCGGCCATCGACCTGCCCGCCTTGGATCTGGATCTGGAGGGCGGGCCCGGTTGGCGGCAGACCTGGTTCGTGGACGGCGCGGAGGAAGAGACCCTGGCGTGGCGCGCCGCGGTGAAGGCCGCCTGGCGACCGCGCGACGGCGTCAGCCTGACCAACGAGACCACCACTTATCTGCAGGACGAGAACAGCACGCTGGCTTCGACCACGGCCCTGACCTTCAAGCTGCTTGGCAATCTGTCGACCCAGGCCTCGGTGCTGGTGAAGCACGAGACCAGTCCGCCGATCCCTCTGGAGAAGACCGACACCACCACGCGGATGAGCGTCGTCTACGCCTTCTGATGTCTCTTTGACCTGAGGCCGCAGGCATGTGAGCTTCGCCTTTCCTCGAAATTTCGAATGGCGCGCATGTCCCCGAAGTCTTCCCGTCTCCTCGCCGCCGCGATCGTGCCGCTGGCCTCGCTCTCCCTGATGGCCGGCGCGGCCCAGGCCGCCCCGAAGCCGGCCGCCGCCGCGCCCCAACTGGCGGGCCAGGTCGCCCTGCCGGCGATCAGCTACACCGTGCTGCAATCGGGTCCGAAGGATGGGAAGCATCCGACGCGCCGCGACACGGTGACGGTGAACTACGAGCTGAAGCTGGCCGACGGGCGGGTGGTGGATTCGTCCTATGCTCGCGGCGAGCCGTCGACTTTCCCGCTGGATAAGCTGATCCCGGCCTGGCAGGTCGTGGTTCCGCTCATGGTTCCCGGCGACGAATGGCTGGTCTTCGCCCCGTCGCAGTTTGGCTACGGCGCATCGGGCAAGGGCGACATCCCGGGCGGCGCCACCCTGTTCTTCAAGATTCACCTGCTGTCCATCGGCGGGGCGCCGGCCGCGCCCTAGTTCGTCTCCCATGAGGGGAGAAGGGGAGGGATGAGGGGGCGCTGGGCTTCAACGGGCGAGGCGCTGCAAGGCAAAGCTCGATCCCTCTCCCTTGATGGGAGAGGGGCAGGGGTGAGGGTGATACGGCCGTTGCGCTGCACGGTCCTCTACCGCCGCATCACCCTCATCCCCGACCCTTCTCCCATCGAGGGAGAAGGGGGATTTGCGAGGACTTATCCGCCCCCTCTGCACCTCCCGTAAGCTCCTGACCGTCCCAATCACGGGAAGGGCGCGCGGCCAGCGCTGTGTCGTGGGGGGATGCGGTCGAGGGAGAAGCGCGACCGTCGGTGGTGAGAACGAGGGGAACGATCCCTGTCTGGACACTGCTCTTGCCCCAAAGCGGCAAGACATCGGCGGCGTGCGACAGGCGGCAGGGGGGGTACTCAAGCGGACCGGGGACTCCCACGCTGAGGGAGCCCGCCCGCCGGAGGCTTCGTCGGCTAAGCGCTAAGAGCGCTGCCTACCGACAGCTCCCGGATAATGACCGTGCGGAGCGGAACGACCGACGTCGAACTTGGCGCCCCAAAACTCACCTCGCCTGACGCAGGTCAGGCCGCTCCGCCGCCCTTCCAACCTTTCGGGTTTTGGCCCGAGAGAACGCGGAGCCATGCCTGCCTCCCTCCTCGATAGGAGAAGGGGGGAAGGGCTTCACACCGGGATCTCGCCCTCGTCCTCGCCATCCCAGTAGTGGATGAGCGAGGCGTGGACCTTGATCAGCACCAGGCCCGGCGTATCGACGCCCTGTTCGAACCAGCGCTCCAGGTCCTTGTCCCAATGCTCGGCGAACCGCGCCTTGTCGCGGATCAGCTCGCCGCGTCCCTGGACAGCGATGAAGATCGGCGGCTTGCCCAGCAGGCCCTTGGAGCCCGCGAAGGACAGGGCGACGTTGGGATCGGCGCTGATCTCCTGCACGGCGCTGGTGGACTCCAGGGCGAAGAACCAGCTGTCGCCCTCATAGTCCACATCGCGGTTGTTGCTCATCGGGCGGCCCGCCAATCGACCGTCGGCGGCGTGGGTGAACAGCATCGTAAAGTCGATGTCGCGCATCTTCTCGGAGATGTCGGAAAGGGTCATCCGGGCCATGGGGGTCCTCATCAGGATGGATCGAGCCGCGAAAGGCCCGGCCCTGATGAAGCCGTAATGACCGATCACGGTTCCGTCATGCACACACAGGATTTCCGGGAAATGGAACCGTGGCTGATGCGTTTTGTATGTTCCAGCACATTGCCTCTTGAGGCATGAAGACGCGCCATGAACCTGCCTATTCCCAGGAACTCGCGGGCCCTCGCCAACGGCCTGACCCGCGCCGAGCTTGACCGTGCCGCCGCCATGGCCGCGCGGCTGCTCGATGCGCCGCGAGGACAGGTGATCGTGGCCGGCTCACCGGATGTGACGCCGATGGCGGCGCAGGTGATGGCCCTGGGCGAAGGCGAATTGCTGGTCATCAGCGCGGAGGACCGCCGCGACGGCGAGCCCGGCCTGTTGGTCGGCGCGGCGCTGGTCGCTTCCGGCGGTCAGGCGCTGGGCGCTCTGATGGTCAGCGATGACCAGCCGCGTCCGCGCCCCGACGCGGACGTTCTGGATCAGTTCCGTCTTCTGGCTCGCATGGCCGCCGCCCAGATGCAGCGCAGCGATCTGGAGCGCGTGCTGCTGGCCGCCGAGGCGGGGCAGATCGGCGTCTGGGAATGGGACTTCGGCAGCGAGGAGCTGCGCTGGGACGAGCGCATGTTCGCGCTCTACGGCCTGCCCAACAACGCCGCCCCCGCCATGGAGGTGTTCAAGAACTGCCTGCATCCGGAGGACCTGGACAAGCTGGTCAACGCGGTCGAGGGAGCGTTCGATCGGACCGGGCCGCTGGAGTCGGAGTTCCGCATCATCCGCCCGGATGGCGAGACCCGTGTCATCCGCGCCTTCGGCATGATCCGCCGCGACGCCCAGGGGCTTCCCTTCGCCCGGGTAGGCTGCAACTGGGACGTCACCGAGCGCGTCATTCAGAACGAAGCCCTGGCGGCCGCGCGCGCCGTGGCCGAACAGGCCGCCGCCGCGCGTTCGCAATTCCTGGCCAATATGAGCCACGAAATCCGCACGCCGCTCACCGCGGTGATCGGCTTCTCGGCTCTGATGAGCGACCGCAACGACCTGGCGCCGCAAGCTCGCCATTGGGTCGATCGCATCGCCCATGCCAGCAAGGTGCTGCTGGGGCTGGTCAACAATGTGCTGGACCTGTCGAAGCTGGAGGCGGGCGAGACCAAGATCTACCGCCGTCCGGCCTCGCCGGAAGCGGTGGTGCGCGACACCGCCGACCTGCTGTGGCCGCAGGCCGACGCCAAGGGACTGACCCTGGGGGTGCGGATCGATAGGCCTCTGCCCGAACAACTGCTCATAGACGTCGAGCATGTCCGGCAGATGCTGCTCAATCTGGTCGGCAACGCGGTGAAGTTCACCGACCTCGGCGGCGTGACGGTGACGGTCGCCTATGATGACGTCGGCGAAATGCTCAGCATTGATGTCATCGACACCGGGCCTGGGATGACGGCGGAGGAGTGCGCCAAGCTGTTCCAGCGTTTCTCGCAGGTCGACGCCTCCTCGACCCGCCGTCATGGCGGCACAGGCCTGGGTCTGGCGATCTGCAAGGAGCTGGCCGAGGCCATGGGCGGTTCCATCGCGGTGGAGAGCGCGCCAGGCGTTGGCTCCACCTTCCGTCTTCGGCTGCCCGCGCCGCCCTCGATGCTGGTGAAGGCGGCCGAGAGCGATACGCCTTACGCCGACCTGGCCAAGGCTCGCGTTCTCGTGATCGACGATCACGCCGTGAACCGTGAACTGGCGCGCACGATCCTGGAGGCCTGCGGGGCCGAAGTGGTCGAGGCGGCCAGCGGCCAGGCCGGGGCGGACGAGGCGGCCTGGACGGATTTCGACGTGATCCTGCTCGACATGCGGCTGCCGGACATGGACGGGCCCGCGGTGTTCGACGCCATACGCTCCAAGCCCGGACCCAACAGGGACACGCCGATCCTGGGCTTCTCGGCCAATGACGAGGACATCGCCGGCCAGTCGCGCGACTTCGCCGGCTGGATCGCCAAGCCGGTGGAGGCGGCGAGCTTCACCCAGGCGGTTTCGGCGGCCCTCCCGATCACGTGATCGATCACACGAACCGCTGGCGAAACCGTGACTAGCGTGTGAGCCGCCCGGCGTGATGTGCTCTGGTCATGCAAACGATCGCTAAAACCCTGAAGATTGACCCCGCCATCGTCTCGGACGCCTTGGCCGATCTGGTCACCCTGTCGCTGTTCGTGGCCTTCGCCGCCGCGGTGATCACCTCGGTCACCTGAGGTCTCTGAAATCGGCGGATGTCTTTTTCCGCCGTTAAGGCTCCGGTCACCGACGCAGCGAAGACTGTCATCCGCACGTCAACGTTCGGATCGACATGTCAGCGTTCAGTCCCGCTTTCGACCACGGAGCCGCCTTGCGCGTTCCCGCCCCCGCCGATGGCCTGGGGTGGAGCCGTCTCCTCACCTGGCTGGGCTGCGCAGGCCGCCCCAAGGGCGCTCATGGACTTGTAGAAGTCGCCACTCCCGGTGGGCCGGCTGTCGCCGCGCCGGGTGACTGGATCGTGCTGTCTGCTGGCGGCGACTATCACGTGGCCGTGGTTCCGCAGCCTTCGGGCCGCGCGTCCTGATTCTCTTCAGTCGTCCCGCGATGCGAGCGGGTCCTGACCGGTGAGCTTGATGATGTGGTCACGCTGGCGTTTCACGCCCTCACGCTGGTCGTCATCGACCGGCGTCCGCGCGGCCGGAGCTTGAACCGGCTTCTCATCCTTCGAAGTATCGCGATCATCCACGGCGGGGCTCCTTCCGTCGCCTGAAACGATGCGCGCGCCGCCTGTGTTCCGGCCCGACTAGTGGTAGCGCGCTGCTCCAAAGCCGTTCGCGAGCGGGTCGCGCGCCTCGTCGCTGCCGCCCTCAATGCTGAACAGACGCAGGGCCCCCGCGAACACTTCGATCCGATCGCAGCCCGGAAACTGGCGCAGCAGCAGGCTGACCATGTCCAGAACCTCGCCGCCGCGCGGCAGACTGGTCATCTCGATGGGGGCGTCGTCGCCCGGCATGAAAACCTGGAGTCGGTACATGGCGGTCCCGTTGTTCTCGCCCTTCGAGATAGGCGGGACAGGATCTCGAACCCATTCGGTAGAAGTACGGTAGGCCGTCGGATCAGCCTCCGGCCAGGCCTCGCGGCTGGGTTTTCAGGGTGCGAAACGACGACGGCGTCATGCCGTGGCTGCGCCGGAAGGCGCGGGAGAACTTGTTCGCGTCGACCAGGCCCACGGCGGTGGCCACCTGCTTGATCGGCAGGCCCTGGCCCAGAAGGATCTGGGCCTGCTGCAGGCGCAGCGCCTCCACGAAAGCCGCCGGGGTC
This sequence comes from Caulobacter sp. 73W, assembly GCF_041021955.1. Taxonomy (GTDB): domain Bacteria; phylum Pseudomonadota; class Alphaproteobacteria; order Caulobacterales; family Caulobacteraceae; genus Caulobacter. Next base: position 1,375,212 of record NZ_CP158375.1, on the reverse strand, counting down.
TTGCCCGTGGCGGCGGAGAACTTGCGGTGGAAGCTGCGCACCGACTGGCCGGCGCGCCGGCTCAGGGTCTCCACGTCCAGCGGTGAATCCAGGTTGCCGAGCATCCAGCGGATCAGCTCGCCATAGCCGTGGCCGCCCATGTCCGGGGCGGGCGCTGGGGCTCGCGCGCCGGCACGGGGCTCATAGACCATGCGCCGGGCGACCGCGCGCCCGATCTCGCCGCCCAGGTCCGCCTCGATCATCGCCAGGGCCATGTCGATGCCCGCGGTCACGCCGGCGGAGGTCCATAGGCGGCCCTGATTGATGAAGGTGGCCCCGGGCTCGATCGTCACTTCGGGGTGCAGGCGATCGAAGACCTCGACGAACTCCCAGTGGGTGGCGATGCGGCGGCCGCGCAAAAGGTCCAGCTGCGCCAGGATCAGGGCGCCGGATGAGATGGCCCCATAGCGCTCGCACCCCTCAAGTGCGGTCATGGCCCACGGCCGCAGTTCCGGGGCGGCGGCCGCGGCGAGGAGATGGTCGAGATTGGGAGCGCCGCCCACGAGAAAGGCGCCCGTCGACATGTCGCCGACCTCGGACAGGGCGACCGTGCTGATCTCCATCCCGCAACTGCTGCGGATCGTTCCGCCCGCCGCGGAGGCGACGACCACGGCGTAGGCGGGATTGAGCAGTTCCTGATTGGCCGTGCCGAAGGCTCCGGCCGGGCCGCTCACGTCCAGGACCTCAACGCCGTCGAACGCCAGAAGGACAACCTTGCGATTCAACGCAGCCATAGATGTGGAAGGGCCTCGAGCGATGAGATTTAGCGGCGGATATAGCCAGTAAATGGCGGGACGTTCTGTCGCAGGGGCAAACTATCGAGGAACGTTGGTAGTTCAAGGAGGCCGGCTACTCATCTGCTGCTTTGGCAGAAAGCGACGAAGAATTGGCATAAAGGTCGGCTTGGCGCGATGGTTTTAGTCGCAGATGCTGACAACAAGGGGCATTGAACACTTCACCAAACAACCGTGTTATGCCAAAGACGCCTTCAATATTATCCTGAAAAGCAACGATCCAGGACTAGCGAGCGTTGGATTGAAGGCGCAAACTTAAGCGCGGCATGGTTGTGGTCTTGGAGGGCGCTGTGGCTCGCAGGGCGAATTCAGTTGTCGGTTTTCCACGGTCTCGCAAGGCCGCGCCCCCGGCCGGCGAGCCCCAAGCCTTCTTCCTGCGCATAACCAATCTCGGCGACATCAGCGCGGCCTTCGGCGAGTCCGGCCTTGTCCGTGTGCTGTGGGCGGCGTGGAGCCGTGTCGGCGCCATACCCTGGGCGCGACTGGCGCAGGGGGCGATGGAAGTCGACGGCGTCCTGTTCCGCCTGGCGACGCTCGACCCCGACCCTGGTCCGGCCTGGCGCGAGGACGTGCTGCGCGCCGTCTGCGCCGAGCCAGTGGAGGTGGGCGACGTCCTGGTCATGCCCGCGGCCGAGATCCTCGACGCACATTATTTACAGACCGCCGTCATGCCGGCCCGGACGCGAAAGGCTCCGGGCGAGGTGTGGCTGAAAGACATGGCCGCCGCCGCCGCCGTCCACGCCGCCGTGGCGCAGGAGCGCCTCGAGTTCCGCTTCCAGACGGTGCGATCCGCCGATGGAGCGACCACGCTTTACGAACCCTGGACCGTGCTGGTGGCTGATGGCGAAGATCGGCGCACGGATCTGGAGACCTTCCGTCCCGGGATAGAGAGCCTGGGCCTGAGCCGCTATATCGACTGGCGTCTGACCCGGCACGCCATCGCCTTCCTGCGGCGCGTTCCCGAGTTGAAGCTGGGCTGCCCATTGTCTGCGGCCAGCGCGCGCCTCGATGACTGGTGGGTCAGCATTCTGACGGATCTGGCCGCCGATCCCGACCTGGCCAAGCGGCTGGTTCTGGAGGTGCGGCCGATCCCCCGCGAGATGGTCGAGGAGGCGCAGATCTTCATCGAGGCCGTCCAAGGGCTTGGCGTCCGCTGCGCGTTGCAGGGCGTCGGCGTCGAGATCACCCTCGATCAGGCGCGCCGCGCCGGGGCAAGCATCGTCAAGCTGGAGACTCCCAGCGCCGAGGGGCCGGCCGAGACCCTACGCGCCTTCGTCGACGCCGCCCAGACCGTGACGCCGAACGTCATCATCCCTGGCGGCGGAGACCGCGCCGTCGCCGCGCGGGCGCGTGCGGCTGGCGCGCCGTGGATCGAGGGGCCTGCCGATCCCCGGCGCGACGCCAAGGCGGCGGCCCGTGCGGCCGGCACCTCGCTCGAGGGGCTCTACGCCCGCTGGATGGCCGTGCGTTCGGACGAGTCCCAGGCCGGCTGATCGAGGGATGGAACCAAACCGTCCCGCCGCCGCTTATGGCGGCGCATGACCGACATCCTCGAACTTCGCGCCATCGCCGAACAATCGCGCCGCAAGGCCGCGCAGATGCCCGATGGCGCGGCGCGAGGCGTGCTGGAAGTCATGGCCCGAGAGATGGACCGCGACGCCGATCTGATCGAACGCGAAGAACGGACCTGGGCCGGGCGTGAACGCCGGTTTCAGGCCAGCGCCGGCGCCTAGGCGGCCATCCGGCGAGCCGAAGGCGTTCCGCTCACCTGGAACCGCTCCACCAGGCGCTTGAGCATGCCCACCTCGCGCAGCAGGGACTGGCTGAAGTTCGAGGAACTGCTGGCCATCGCTGTTGTGCTGCGTGGTCTGGTCCATCTGGTTCACCGCGATGTTGACCTCGGAAAGACCGGCCGCGTCATGGACGGGGCTCGCCGCCAGCTTGGTGCCGATCGCGCGGCCGCCATCGACCTCCAGGACGTTGGTGGCGATCCGGGTGTCGCCCATGAACACGGTGGCGACGCCGCCGACCAGCTCTTTGATGTGATCGACAGAGGCGATGTCGCCGTTGAGGGGCTCGCCGTTCGCCAGCAACTGGTCGCCTTGCCGCGAGAAGGTGGCGTGGCGTCCGCCGATGGCGTCCCAGGCGACCCGCATGCTGGTTTCCTGCTGGGCCACCGCCTGGGTCTTGGCGAAGTCGAGGGAGTTCTTGGCCACGATCAACAGCAGTGAAGGCAGCAGAATCAGGAAGGCGGCCACGACCGTTAGGCTGACCTTGGTGGAAATATCTGAGGGCATTTGTCCGATCTGGGGGAAGAACGACGCGCCCAGTCGGCCCTGGACCGGTGGATTTGAGCTTAACGCAACGTCAACCTGAGCGGTTCGGCGGAGATCGCGACGCTAGGTTGCAGCGCGTGGGAGGATCAGGCGGCGATCGCCGTCATCAGCGCCATCATCTGTTCGGGAAGATACGGCTTGGGCAGGAACTGGCCGTGTTCGGGCAGTTCTTCCGGACGCGGCTGCTCGTAACCCGAGGTCAGGACAACCATCAGGCCGGGACGCCGTTCACTGGCCAGCCGGGCCAGCTCAAGTCCGTCCATCCCTGGCATGTTGATGTCGGTGAACAGTATGGATACCGCCTCGTCGCCGGCCAGGACCTGCAACGCCTCGGCGGCGCAGTCGGCTTCGATGACGCGGTAGCCGGCGTCCTCGAGGGCCGCGGCCGCCACCATACGAACAAGGACGTCATCCTCGACGATCAGAATGGGGGCGGCAGTCTGCATGCCGAATGGAGCGCTCTGGCGGTCCATCGGTTCCGAAGAATTATCTTAACAATGCGTAAAGGTTGAAGGTTCCGCGACCGGGCGCAGCCCGGCCGCAGAAGCCTTTCTCAGGGGACCATCGTCTCGTCGTTGAGGCGGGTGATCTGCGGCTGGTTGGTGACCAGTCGCACCTTCAGGCCGGACGCCGTGATCCCAGCGGGCGATGACAGGCGCACGGCACGGGTCTGGGGCTCCAGATTGGTCGGCGCCTTCAGCGCGGGCACGGCGGCGGAGGCCAGCACCTTGCCTGCGGCATCGACCAGTTCGACCGTGGCCGGAGCCGTATCGACAGCGCCGAGGCTGTGGACCACGGCGGTGACCGTCCGCCCCTTCACCGTCACGTCGCCGCGACCGACGCCCAGGTCGGCCCGACGCTCGGGCGCATCGCCGGGTGTGGTCAGGGCCATGTCGAGAATGGCGGTCTGGCGGGGCGGCAGAACCACGCTGACTTGTTCGGTTCGGCCGAAGGCGACGGCGCGGTTCTGGCGCTCGCCGTCGATGGCGTCGTCGCCGTCGCCGTCCACGCCCTGGGTCAGGCTCCACTGGCCCGTGCCGATGTCCCAGCCGGTCATGGTCGCCGTCACCGGCTTGTCGGTGAGGTTGTAAGCGATGACCTTGAAGCCGGTCGTCGAGCCATCCTTGATCAGCACCCCCACGTCCTCGCCGCTCGCCTCGCCGAAGGTCCAGCTGACTCGGTGGCTGGCCAGCATCTGGCCGCGCTTGTTGGCGATGCCGCCCAGGCGCGAGCGTTGCAGCAGGTCGCTGGGGATCTCCACGCGGTCGGACCACCAGTGGCCCTCGGTGTGCATGTACATGTGCTGGTCGCCCCACTGCAGCTCGTCGGCGTACAGGGCCTCCAGGTATTTCTTGTCGCCGGTCAGGCTCCAGGCGACGTAGCGCTCGAACCCGCCGCCGCGCTCTGCGGCCTTCAGGATCGCAGCCTTGCCCGCGTCGTCCAGGTTCAGGTGCGGCCAGGCGTTCTCGTTGATGTCGTTCAGCGAGCGCCAGCCATTGCGTTCGATCCGCCAGCGGATCGGCGCCAGGTACTTGTCGTCGCCGGTCCAGCGCCACGCCGTCCAGAACAGCTGGAACGGACCACCCGAGCCGGAGCCTTGCAGCACCGTGCCGCCGCGCTCCGCGTCGGAGCGCCAGTTGATCTCGTTAGGATAGCTGAGCTTGCCGTCGGCGCCGGGCTTGCCGTGGGCGAGATAGCCGTCGGCCAGGCCGATCACCAGGTCGCGGGCGGCCTTGTCGCCGTTGTAGTCGCCGATGGCGATGGCCGGGTGCACGATCCCGAACGAGTAGGGCTTCTGCCACTCCCACGGCCCCTCGCGGTACGACATCGAGCCGCTGAACCAGTTGCTGTTGAAGTGGACGTGGCCGGCGGGATTGCGGTCGATGATCCGGGGCAGGGCCTTCACGGTGGTGAACAGCCGCTCCACCGCCAGCGGGTCGCCATAGTCGGAGACCAGGGCTAGGCTGTTGGTGTTGATCCCCTCCTCGTAGGCGTGCAGTTCGTCGGTGGCGATGGTCGCCAGGCCGTTGGTGAACATGCCGTTCTTGTAGGCGGCGTCGGCCAGGGCGTTGACCGAATTGCGGATCTTGTCCGGCTGCACGCCCATCATCGCCAGGCCCGGCCATTGCTGGCTGAGGTCGGAGTCGTCGGAGATGCCGCCGCCGAAGTCGCCATAGGGAACCTGGCGCTCGTCGATCCACCAGTTGATGAACTTGGAGACGCGCTTGAGGTCCTCGGTCTGGCGGAAGGCCCACAGCGGCGCCCCCGCCGGGGCCTTGGGCTGCTCATAGGCCGGCCAGCCCTGGCTGCCGAAGGTGATGTCGCCCCAGTACTCGCGCCCGTGCTTGTGGTCGGGGTCGACGCGCAGCAGGTCGGTGATGTCGGCGTAGATGCGGCGATAGAGGCCCTGCCGCTGGGAGGTGGTGTGCTCCTCCACCAGGAAGGCCCAGTTGTCCTTCACCTGGTTGAAGCGGTCGACGATGTGCTCGGCCTTGGCCGCCTCGCGGTCCTTGAACACCAGGCGGATCTTGGCCCCCTCAAGGGCGCGCGGGCCGAAGGCGGCGTCGTTGGCGGCGATGGTCAGGTACAGGCTGTCGTCGGTCAGGATGCGGTCGCGCAGGTCCAGCCACAGGCTGCGCGCCTCGCCCGGCTTCACCGAGACGCTGACGTCGATCATGTTGCGGCCCGGCCAGATCGGGTCCTTCACCTGGATGTTCAGGGCGATCAGCTTGGCGTTCGGATCGGTCGCCTTCAGCGCCGGCAGGTCGATGGCGACGCCGTCCAGGCCGTCGCGGGCGTTCTCCCAGCCATAGGCCCAGTTGCGGGCCAGAGGCTGGGCCGCCGGCGCGGCGCCGAAGCCGGAGGGGATCATGACGTGGACGATGGGCAGGCCCTTGGCGTCCATGTCGGAGGCCGGGCGCTTGCGGGTCGGCGCGCCATCGGGGACCGCCGTGACCACGGCCCGTTCGCCGGCCGGATGCCGACCGGCCACATAGGCGTTCAGGGCGCTCAGGTTGGTGTAGTCCGGCGCGACGTCGGCCTTCACCGTGTAGTTCATGGTGAAGGCGCCCTTGGGCTCCGCGCCCGCGCCGACGTCATAGGCCCAGATCTCCTGGATCGGGGTTTCCTGCTCGGTATTGGTGAAGCTCAGCACCCCGCCGGTCAGCGGCTTGTCCAGGATGGTGACGGTGCGGGCCTGACCCTTCGGGCGGGTGGCGACCTTGGCGCCGTCCGCGCCTTCGGCCTTGGCCCAGGTCAGGTCGCCGAGGGCCGGCCCCTGTATCTCGATGCGGTTCACCGGCTCGTCCGGCATGGCCAGGCGCAGGGTCTTGCCGCCTTCCACATAGACATTCCAGTCGGGCAGCGGGAAATAGTCGTCGCGACCTTCGATGCGCGAGCGGTTGTAGACGCCGGGCCAGGTGGTCTCCGGAATGCCGTCCAGCGCCCGCCACATCCACTGCTTGATGTCCTTGGCGTCGGTGAACTCGACCTTGCGGACGCGGGTCGAAGGGGCGTCGAGATAGGGCGGCAGGGCCTTGTTCCAGCCGTAGCGCAGGTTCCAGGCGGCGCGCGTGGCCGCATCTTCCAGGCTGTCGATCGCGGCGCCGGCGGTCGGCGTCTCATTGCGGGCCAGGTTGGCGACGGCGGCCCCATCAAGGGCGAGGTCATAGACGCGGATCTCGTCCATCTCCCCGCCGCGCAGGAAGTTGTAGCGGCTCTGCACCTGGTGCGGGGCGATGACCCGGCCGGCAATGCCGAACTGGTCGAGGCCGGCGTCATAGACGGCCTTCACCGACTTGGAGGCGGCCAGCTTGCCGTCCACGAACAGCTGCACGCCGCTGGTCTCGTCCCAGGTGAAGGCCAGGTGGGTCCACGCATCGGCCTTGGGCGGCTGGTCGAGGCGGAAGGACACGCGGCTGCGGGCCAGGCCGTTGTCGGTGACGAAGGCGTCGAAGCCGTGGCCGTTCCAGTCGATGCGCAGGAACGCCATGTCCCAGCTCGTATGGTCGGCGTAGCCGACGCGGAAGATCACGAACGGCGCCACGCCGACCGGATAGCCAGAGCGCCAGAAGAACGACAGCGTGCCGCGCTGGGCCTGGATGTTGCCCGGAGCGTTCCAGGCCAGGATGCCGTCGTCGTCGGCCTGCAGGCCGGGGCCGGCCTTGCCCTCGGTGATGGGGCGGACCTTGTCGATGAAGTTCGGGACAGGATCGCCCGCGGCGAAGTCGGCGGTCGCGCCCTTGTCGCCGGACAGGTGGAACAGTAGGCCCGGCTCGGCCGCCAGAGACGGCGCCGCCGTCAGAAGGCTGATGCTGGCGCAGCCCAGCAGAAGGGCGGTCTTACTCATGGCGTTCTCCCGTCCGGCCTTATGGTAACCGGTGTCAGAAATCGTAGGCCATGGGCGCCGCAACGGCAACGCTGTGGCCGGGACTTCTGGTCGAACGGGCGTCGGCGAACCCCCTAGGCCGGGGGCTGCTGATTCTCTCTGATGCCTCGAACGGGACGGCGCGGCCGGGCCGTGGGCCGCCTGCCGGTCGAGGCTCTGTCCAGGAAGGTTCGGACCAGGGTCTCGCCGAAGACGGGCTTTTCCAGAACCGGCGTCTCGGCCGCCTGAGCCGCGCGCCGGACGGCGGGGGTCGCACTGCTGGTGAGCAGCAGAGCCGGCAGTTCCACACCGCGCTGACGCAGCTGCGACAGCAGCTCAAGCCCGGTCGCGCCGGGCATCAGCTGGTCCAGGATCAGGCAGCCCTGCTCGGGAAGGTCGGCCGCCAGGACCGCCTTGGCGCTTTCGAAGGTCAGGACGTTCAGGCCCTCCGCCTCAAGCACGAAGCGGATCGAGGCCAGCACGGCGGCGTCGTCATCGACAACGACGGCGCAATAGGGACTCTGGGACATGGCGCGTTTCCGCGGGGAAGGAGAGGCGCTCACCCTGCGCGATGGAAACGGGGGCGTCCTTGATCTGGCGCAACAGTGTTAGCCGCCGGCCAGCAGCACCATGCGGACCAGTTCCGACAGGCTGGCGGCCTGCATCTTGGTCATGACGTTGGCGCGATAGACCTCGACGGTGCGCACGCTGATGCCCAGGTCAAAGGCGATCACCTTGTTGGGCTTGCCGGCGACCAGGCCGTCCATCACCTGGCGTTCGCGGGGCGCCAGGGTCTCCATGCGCGCCAAAACGGGACCATTGTCCACGGCGGGGCGCATGGGGCTGCGCGCGCCGTCCAGGGCACGGCGCACCGCGCCGATCATGGCGTCTTCGGCGAAGGGCTTTTCCAGGAAGTCGACCACGCCGCTCTTCATGGCCTCGACCGCCATGGGGATGTCGCCATGTCCTGTCATCACCACGACAGGCAGGTCCGGCCGCATGCCGCGCAGGACGCGCACCAGCTCCAGCCCCGACATGCCGGGCATGCGGATGTCGGTGACCACGCAGCCTTCGGCGACCGTCGACAGGTTTTCCAGAAAGGCCGAGGCGGAGGGAAAGCCGCGCGCCGACAGGCCGGAGGTCTCCAGCAGGAAGCAAAGGCTGTCGCGCATGGCGTCGTCGTCGTCGATGACGTGGACCTGTCCCTCAGCGGCCATCGGCGGCCTCCTCTTCTTCCACGGCGCGCGGCAGGGTGAAGGCGAAGGTCGCCCCGCCATCGGCGTTGTTCTGCGCGAAGATCTTGCCGCCATGCGCCTCGACGATGGTGCGGCAGATCGAAAGCCCCACCCCCATGCCAGAAGGCTTGGTGGTGATGAAGGCCTGGAAGAGATGATCGCGCACCTCCTCGGCCAGGCCCGAGCCGGTGTCCGAAACCGACAGCAGCACCATGTTGTCGTCGGCGGGGCTGGTTTCGACCACCAGGCGACGGTGTTGCGACTGCTCCATGGCGTCCAGGCCGTTGCGGATCAGATTCAGCACCACCTGCTGGATCTGCACCCGGTCGGCCAGGACCAGATCGACCGAAGGGTCGAGGTCGAAGCGCACCCGAACGCCCAGCTCCTTGGCGCCGACCAGGGCCAGGGCGCTGGCCTCCTCGACCAGCTTGCTGAGGTTCTCCACCCGGCGGTCGGTGTCGCCCCGGGCCAGGAAGTCGCGCAGGCGACGGATGATCTGGCCGGCGCGCAGGGCCTGGTCGGACGCCTTTTCCAGGGCGTCGCCCACCCGCGCGTCCGGAGCCGGCGCGCCTTCCATCAGGCGCTTGGCGCCGCGCAGGTAGTTGGCGATCGCCGCCAGCGGCTGGTTCAGCTCATGCGCCAGGGCCGAGGCCATTTCGCCCATGGCGGTGGCGCGGGAGATGTGGACCAGCTCCGTCTGCAGCTCCTGCAGTCGCGCCTCGGTCTCCTGCCGTTCGCTCAGGTCGCGGATGAAGCCGGTATAGAAGCGCCGCTCGCCGGGCTTCATCTCGCCCACCGACAGTTCGATGGGGAAGGTCGAGCCGTCCTTGCGCTCGCCCACCACGACGCGGCCGCGGCCGATGATCCGCCGCTCGCCGGTGGTGTGATAGCGGGTCATGTAGCCGTCGTGCGCGTCCCGATAGGGATTGGGCATCAGCATGCTGACGTTCTTGCCCAGCACCTCGGCGGCGGTCCAGCCGAACAGCCGCTCTGCGGCGGGGCTGAACGACTGCACCAGCCCATCCTCGGAAATGACGATCATCGCGTCGGGCACGGTGTCGAGGATCGAGCGGAGATGCGCCTCACGCTCGGCCAGGTGACGGTTGGCCTCGATATGACGCCAGCGCCAACGGCGGGCCGCCGCGCCCGTGGCGGTGATCGACAGACCGGCCACGGCGAAGACGGCGAAGGGGAACATCTCGTCCCAGGTCCAGCCGCCTTTCGACGCGGCCCACCCGCCGGCGGCCAGACCCACGGCGCCGGCCGCCAGACCGCCGCCGATGCCGCTGAGGCCCGCGCCCACCAGGACGGCGGGAATGAAGATCAGGACCTGCGAGCCCAAGGGCAGGTAGGGCGTGAAGGCGGCCCAGATGACCAGGCAGATGGTGATGGAGGCGAAGGTGCACGCGTGGCCGATGCCTTCACTGAGCGGGCGTGCGTTGTCGTCCATTTTACGCCAGAGCTGCCGCATGCGGAGACCGCTGTAGCGCGGGCGGCATGGGATGAGAAGAAGCGGCGAGCGTGACGCATCATCAAAAGCCGCGCACCCTGTGGATACTACGTAGGCGATATCCCTGAATTTCGTGTGGTCTTGGCGCGGCCTAAGCCTTCCTCATCAATCAAGGGGGCTTAGAAAGCCATGCGTTCTCTGGAAGTCATTCACGCCGCCACGCCGCCGCAACCGGCGACTTTCGCGGCCGGCGTCGATGTGTCGGGCTTCTGCATGACCTTCTCGCGTAACGAAGAGATCTTCGGCGAGGATGAGCAGGCCGAGTTCGCCTACAAGGTCGTGTCGGGCGTAGTCCGCACCCTTCGCTTCCTGGATGACGGCCGCCGTCTGGTCGTCGGCTTCCATATGCCGGGCGAGGTCTTCGGCATGGAGCTTTGCGAGACCCACCGCACCTCCGCCGAGGCTGTCGGCGCCTGCGAGGTGATGCTGGTCCGACGCGTGGCCCTGCACAAGGCCGCCGCCGCCGACCCCACTGTTGGCGCCGGCCTGTGGGCCCTGACCGACCAGCACCTGCAACGCACCCAGGGCCACATGATGTTGCTGGGCCGCCGCACCGCCGCCGAACGGGTCGAAGCCTTCCTCGCCGACATGGCCGAGCGCGCCCCCGCCTGCGACGGTGTAGACCTGCCCATGTCGCGAACCGACATCGCCGATTACCTGGGCCTGACCATCGAGACGGTCTCGCGGATCCTTTCCCAGATGGAGCGCGAGAACCGCATCAACCGCGCCACCTCCCGCCATGTGGTCCTTTGCGACCGCCGCCTGCTTCAGGCTGCAGCCTGAAGAACCCCCGGTCCGCCAGGACCTGTTCCCTCAGGCGCGGACTCTCCCAGTCCGCGCCTATTTTTTTATCGAGCGTAGTCGCGGAAGACCCGCTTCACCCAGCGTACGACTTCCTTCTCGACCGCCCGGGGTTCGAAGTCGTCCCAGGTCATTTCGGCGTCCAGGAGGTTGTGGTCCGCCGGGCCCGGATAGGCCCCGCCGCGGGTCACCGTGACCTTGTGGCCCAGTTCCGCTGGCGCAAGTTCCAGATAAGGCGCCGGCTGTCCCGCCGGATGATCGGCGGGCCTTAGCTCCAGGCGGTAGATGTGGGCGTCGCGTTCCCTGCGATGCAGCAACTGTCCGTCATGGCCCGCGCGCCGCGCGGCGTTCAGGACATCCTTGAACATCGGCAGGATCAGGCTCTCGGCGAAGGCCTCGAACCAGGGGTGCGGCTCGGCGTCGAGACCCTTGGGTTCGGGGCGGCCGATCGCTTCCTCTATTTCGGATTGAAACGGCGAGAACGGCGGCTGGTAGGTCTTGTCGTGGTCATAGAGCGGGCTCGGCGCCGGCTTGGCCGGGGCGATCTCCAGCAGGTCGAGGATCGACCGCGCCTGCTTCACCGCGCTGGCCAAGCCGACGGCCAGCTGGCGTTCGCGCTCCGTGGCGACCTTGCCGAACAGCGTCGCCTCGCCGTGCTCCACCGCCACGCCGATGCGTTCGCTGTGGATCAGGCGTTCGCCATCCAGCGCCTTGATGATCTTCAGACGCAGGTCCTTGTCGTTCATGGGCGTTCCTTCAGACGACGCGCGCGTGTCGTTGAGCCCCGCGGTCGAGGTAGGTGTCGAACAGAGCGCAGACCGAGCGCACGAACGGCCGACCGGCTTCGCTGACCGTCAGGATCGATCCGGAAAGTTCAGCCAGTCCGTCGGCCTCCAGCGGCGTCAGGTTAGACAGGGCCTGGTCCAGTTCGCCGCGGCCACGGCCATGGGCGGCGCAGACCGCGTCCAGATCGACCCGGAACCGGCACATAAGCTGCTCGATGATATCCCCGCGGAAGCGGTCGTCATCGGTCAGGGCGACGCCCCGCGCGGCGGGCATGTGGCCGGCGGAGACCGCCGTGCGCCAGTCGCGCTCGGTGGTCAGGTTCTGGATGAAGCCCTGCGGCAACTGGCTGATCGCCGAGGCGCCGAAGCCCAGCACCGTGGCGGCCGGATCGTCGGTATAGCCCTGGAAGTTGCGGCGCAGCCGCCCTTCCGCCTGGGCCACCGCGAGACCGTCCTCGGGCACGGCGTAGTGATCCAGGCCGATGCGAACATAGCCGGCCGCGAACAGGTAGGCGGCCGCGGCCTCGGCCTGCGCGAACCGCTCCTCGGCTCCGGGCAAAGCGCCTTCGTCGATCAGCCGCTGGTGGCTCTTCATCCACGGCACGTGGGCGTAGCCGAACAGGGCGATCCGCTCCGGCCGCAGGGTGAGGACCTGGTCGAGGGTGTCGATCACCGAGTCCGTCGTCTGGCGCGGCAGGCCGTACATCAGGTCCAGATTGACCGAACCGACGCCCGCCTCGCGCAGCCAGCCGACCGCGTTCTGGATGACGTCGAAGCTCTCGATGCGGTTCACCGCTTCCTGCACCTGGGGCGATAGATCCTGCACCCCCAGGCTGGCGCGGTTCAGGCCATGGAACGCGGCAGCCTGCACCCATTCGCGGGTCAGGACGGCGGGGTCCAGCTCGGCGGCGATCTGGGCGCCGGGGGTGACGTCAAACACATGGCGCAGGGCGCCGAACAGGCGGGTCAGATCGTCCCGCGACAGCATGTTCGGCGTGCCGCCGCCCAGATGGATCGACTTGGCGCGCAGCTTGCCGGGCAGGACGCTCTCGGCCAGGGCGATCTCTGTCTCCAGCAGATCGACATAGCCGGAGATGGCCTCGCGCCGCGACACCGCGCGGGTGTTGCAGCCGCAGTACCAGCACAGCCGCTGGCAGAACGGGATGTGTGCGTACACAGAGACCGCTTCATCCGCCGGCAGGGCGGCCAGCCACTGCTGCTGCAGGTCGGCCCCAACCTCGGGCGTGAACTGCGCCGCGGTGGGATAGCTGGTGTAGCGCGGGGCGCGGCCGTCGTGACGGGCGATCAGCTCGCTCGGGGCGGCGATGGCGCAGGGGCGCCGGACGATGGCGTTCATGGCTCGGACAGGCCTTCGTCGCCGCCGTCGAACAGTTGGAACTCGTGCCAGATGCCGTTCAGGATGCCGAACGCCACCGCGAGGCCGAGGCCCAGTATCCAGGCGAAGTACCACATGACGGTATCTCCTTGAGGCTCAGTAGAGGTCGGGATTGGTGGTCAGGGCTTCGGTGCTCGCGCGGCCCCAGAGCACTTTGTAGACCCACGAGGTGTAGATCAGGATCAGCGGCAGGAAGACCGCCGTCACCAGCAGCATGGTGAACAGCGTGCCGTGGCTGGACGACGCGTTCCACGCCGTCAGGCTGGAGCGCGGATCGATCGTGCTGGGCAGGATGAACGGGAACATCGACAGGCCGACGGTGGAGATGATGCCTACGGTCGAGGCGGACGAACCGGCGAAGGCCAGGGGCTCCGACCGCTTCCACATCCCCGCCAGGGCGGCCAGCGCGCCGGCGAAGCCGAGCACCGGCGCGATCAGCATCCACGGGTAGCGGCCATAGTTGTCCAGCCAGGCGCCCGGCGCGGCCGCCACGGCGGTGCGCAAGGGGTTGGACGGGCCGGCCGGATCGGCCAGGCCTTCGATGCGGAAGCCAAGCGGTCCGAAGGCGACGAACAGGCCGCCGATGGCGAACAGGGCCACGCTGGCCAGGGCCGCGATCGTTCCATAGGCGCGGGCGCGATCCAGGATCGGCCCCCGCTCGGCCTTCACGCCCAGCCACGCGGCGCCGTGCAGCACCAGCATGGCCACCGACAGCAGGCCGCAGACCAGGGTGAAGGGCGTGAACAGGCCCAGGAAGCGGCCCTCGTAAAAGGCGCGCATGTCGCCATCGAGACGGAAGGGCGCCCCTTGCAGGACGTTGCCCATGGCGACGCCGAACACTAGGGCCGGAACGAAGCCGCCGGCGAACAGCGACCAGTCCCAGAACGCGCGCCAACGCGGGTCCTTGCGCTTGGAGCGGTACTTGAACGCCACCGGCCGCAGGATCAGCGCCGACAGCACCAGGAACATGGCCAGGTAGAAGCCGGAGAAGCTGACCGCGTAGACGAACGGCCAGGCCGCGAAGATCGCGCCGCCGCCCAGGATGAACCACACCTGGTTGCCTTCCCAGGTCGCGCCGATGGTGTTGATCACCATGCGCCGTTCCTGGTCCTCGCGGGCGACGAAGGGCAGCAGGGCGCCGACGCCCATGTCGAACCCGTCAGTGAGCGCGAAGGCGATCAGCAGCACGCCGACCAGGGCCCACCAGATGATGCGCAGGGTTGCGTAGTCGAGAGGAAGTTCCATGACTCGTTTCCTTCGTCAGGCGACGGCTTCGGCGCCGGGGGCGCGCTGCGGGTCGAACTCTTCTTGCTGGGCGAACGGCCCCTTCTTGATCGTGTGCAGGATCAACCCGACCTCCACGACGGCGAGGGCTCCGTAGAACACCGTGAAGCCGATGATGGTGGTCCAAAGCTGGGCTGCCGTAAGGGATGAGGCGCCGAGGAAGGTCGGCAGGACCCCCTCCACCGCCCAGGGCTGGCGTCCGACCTCGGCCAGGACCCAGCCCAGCTCCGTGGAGATCCACGGCAACGGCAGGGCCAGAACCGCCAGGCGCAGGAACCAGCGGGTGTCATGCTTGCGCAGGGTGCACAGGACGAAGGCCGTGGCGAACAGGGCGATCATCAGCAGGCCGATGCCGGCCATGATGCGGAACGACCAGAACATCAGCGGCACGTTGGGCACGGTGTCCCAAGCGGCCTTCTCGATCAGGGCGGCGTCCGCCTGACGCGGATCGGCGACATAGCGCTTCAGCAGCAGGCCGTAGCCCAGATCGCGGCGGTGCTCCTCGAACACCGCGCGGGCGGCGACGTCGGTCGGGTTGGCCTTCAGCGTCTCCAGCGCGCCATAGGCGACCACGCCGGATTCGATGCGGCCATGGGCCTGTGCCACCAGTTCGAAGATGCCCTCGACCGGGCGGTCGATGCTGCGCGTGGCGATCAGGCCCAGCACGTAGGGAATCTTGATCTCGGCGTGAGTTTTGCGGTCCGCCAGACTGGGGATGCCGAAGGCCGACAGGCCGGCGGGGGCCGGTTCGGTCTCCCACATGGCCTCCAGGGCGGCGAGCTTCATTTTCTGGTTGTCGGTGAGGGCGTAGCCGCTCTCGTCGCCCAGCACGACGACCGACAGGGACGAGGCCAGGCCGAAGGCGGCGGCCACGGTCATCGACCGCTTGGCGAAGCCGACCCACTTGCCCTTCAGCAGGTAGTAGGCCGACACCCCCAGCACGAAGACCGAGGCGATCACGTAGCCGGCGCTGACCGTGTGGACGAACTTGGCCTGGGCGACAGGGTTGAACAGAACCGCGGCGAAGTCCGTGACTTCCATGCGCATGGTGTCGGCGTTGAACGCGGCGCCGACCGGGTTCTGCATCCAGCCGTTGGCGATCAGGATCCACAGGGCCGACAGGTTGGTGCCCAGCGCCACCAGGAAGGTGACGAACAGGTGCCCGACCTTGGAAAGCTTGTCCCAGCCGAAGAACATCAGGCCGACGAAGGTGGCTTCGAGGAAGAAGGCCATCAGGCCCTCGATGGCCAGCGGGGCCCCGAAGATGTCGCCGACATAGTGGGAGTAGTAGGACCAGTTCATCCCGAACTGGAACTCCATGGTGATCCCGGTCGCGACGCCGAGCACGAAGTTGATGCCGAACAGCGTCCCCCAGAACCGCGTGACCGTCCGCCAGATCGGGCGGTTGGTCATCACATAGATGGCCTCCATGATCACCAGCATGAAGGACAGGCCCAGGGTCAGGGGCACGAACAGGAAGTGATAGAGCGCTGTCAGCGCGAATTGCAGGCGTGAGAGATCTACGACGGCTAGGTCCATGGTCGACTCCGCTGGGGCGGACGCCAGGGCGGCCGCGTGACGTGGGTCCTTACGCGCCAAGGGAAAGCGCTTCTTTGATCCGGATCAAGTCAGAGGCATGTTCGGGGCGGTAGGAGATTGTATGGACGCCGCACAGAACGCCTTCGTCGACCGGAGCACGGCTCCGCAGGTCCTGCTCCGGCAGGCGGCGCGGGCCAGCGGAAAGTCCGGTCGTCGCGGCGCGCTGTTCCTGATCAGCGACGCCGCGGCGGCAGCCGGGTTCGCCGGCGGCGTCTCCATGTCGGTCGCCCGTCTCGAAGGCGGGCTGGCGGCGATCTGGCCCTGGCTGATTCTGCTGGCCGCCAGCGCCGCCCTGCGCGGACTGCTGGCGCGGGGAGGGCTGCTGGCGGGCGTCGAGGCGGCGGGTCTGGTGAAGGCGCGGCTGCGCCGCCAGGCCTTGGCCGGACTGTTCGATCCCGCGCGGCGCGGCCAGAACGCCGTGGTCACGACCCTGGTTGAGGGGGTCGAGGCGTTGGACGGCTATGTCTCGCGCTTCGCGCCCTCGCGGGTCGCCGCTGGGGTGACGCCGCTGGTGCTGATCGCTGTCGCGGCCTTCGCCAGTCCGGTGGCTGCCGGGATCATGTTCTTCACCCTGCTGCCGTTCATTATCGGCATGGCCCTGGCGGGCATGGCGGCGGCGGAGGAATTGCGGCGCCAGTTCACCGCCTTGGAGCGTCTGTCGGGCCTGTTCCTCGACCGCGTAAGGGCCTTGCCCGCCGTCCTCGCCTTCCAGGCCGAGGCGCGCACGACCGCCGACCTGACCGTCCGGGCGCGAGAGCTGGAGCGCCGCACCGGCCGCGTCCTACAGAGGGCGTTCCTGTCCTCGGCGGTGCTGGAGTTCTTCGCCGCAATCTCGGTGGCCATTGTCGCCGTCTATTGCGGCTTCAACTTGCTGGGCCTGATGCCCTTTCCCGTGCCGGAGACGCTGGATCTGGCGCGGGCCTTCTTCGTCCTCGCCCTGGCGCCGGAGGTCTATTCGCCCCTTCGCCGTCTCGCCGCCGCCTATCACGACCGTCAGGCGGCCGAGGCGGCCATGCCCGCCGTCGCGCGTCTGGCGCCGGCCGCCGCGCCCCGCGCCGTCTCGCCGATCGTGCAGCACGCGCCCGCCATCAGCCTGCACGACGTTACGCTGAGCTACCCCGGCGAAGAACGGCCCGTGCTCGACGGCCTGTTCCTCGACGCGCCGGCCGGCGGCCTCGTGGCGATCGCTGGTCCCAGCGGCGCGGGCAAGAGCAGCCTGCTGCATCTTCTGCTGGGCCTGGCGCCGCTGACGGGCGGCAAGATCCTGGTTGATGGCCGGCCGATGGACGCGGGCGGGTCGCTCGCCGCGTCCGCCGCATGGGCCGGGCAGTCGCCCCTGATCATCAGCGGCTCCCTGGCCAAGAATATCGGCCTTGCCTGGCCGCAGGCGAGCCGGGCGCAGGTCGAGACCGCCGCGCGGAGGGCGGGTCTTGGCGTTCTGATCGACAGCCGACCGGAAGGCCTCGACACCCTGCTGGACGAACGTGGGGGCGGTCTGTCGGGGGGAGCGGCGCAAGCTGGCCCTGGCCCGCGCCTTCCTCAAGCCGTCGCCGATCCTGCTGCTCGACGAGCCGACCGCCAATCTCGACGACGCGAGCGCCGAGGCGCTGACGCCGCTGATCCTCGAGGCGGCGCGTGGGCGGACCACCCTGATCGCCACTCACGATGCGCGCCTGATCCGCGTCGCCGAACAGGTGCTGACGCTGTGACCAAGGCCATCAACCAACTGATCGCCCAGGAGAAGCGCCGCCAGGCCGGACGCCTGTGGTTCGCCGGGATCAGCGCCGTGGTCGCGGCGGTCGCGGCTGTGGTGCTGCTGGGCCTGTCGGGCTGGTTCATCACCGGCGCGGCCATGGCGGGCGTCGCGGGCCTGGCCGCCGCGCACATGTTCAACTTCCTGCTGCCCAGCGCGATGATCCGACTGCTGGCCATCTTGCGCACGGCGTTCCGGTATCTGGAGCGGCTGCAGGGACACCAGGCCGCCCTCGGCGCCCTGGCCGCCATCCGTCCGCGTCTGTTCGCCGGTCTGGCGGCGGCCCCCCCCAAGGAAGCGCTTAGCTATTCGGCCGGGGAGGCGTCGGCGCGCTTCATCCAGGACGTGGACGCCATCGAGGGGATGTTCATCCGCCAGTCGGCGCATGTCGCCGCGGCGGCCAGTCTGGTCGCGGGCGTGGCCCTGACGGCGCTGGCCGGTTGGGCGGCGGCGCTGGTGCTGATCCTCTTCGCCGCCGTGGCCGCGATGGCGGCTGTGCGGACCAGCCGACGCGCCAGCGCCGGCCCCGCGGTCGCATCGCGCGAAGCCGTCGGCCGCCTGAAGGACGTGGTCGCCCATATAGCGAGCGCGGCGCCGGAGTTGCGCTGCTATGGCCTGGAGAGCTGGGCCGCCGACCGTATCGCCGTCGAGGACGAGCATCTGACCCAGGCCCGTCGTGGCCTGGCGCGCTTGCTCGGCGCCTCCGCCCTGGTCCAGGCCGCGCTGACCGGCGCGGCCGCGGCCAGCGTCCTGATCGTCGCCCATCAGGCCCCCGCGCCCCTGGCCGCCCTCGCGGTGCTGGCGGCGGCCATGACGATGGAGGGCGTCCAGGCCCTGGTGAAATCCCTGGAGCAGGACAGCGACGCCCGCGCCGCCGCCGCGCGGCTGGAGCCGGTCCTGCGCCATGCCCCATCCAGCCCCAACCGCCAGTGGCTGGACCCGTTCCTGCATCTGAGCGACGCCGGGATCAGCCTCAAGCCGGGATCGCGCCTCGGCGTCAGCGGTCCGTCCGGCGTCGGCAAGACGACTCTGCTGGAACAGCTCCTGGCCCTGCGGGCGCCTCCGCGCGGCGCCGTCATGCTGGGCGGCGTCGAGCTGGCCGACCTTGATCCGCAGGCGGCCCGTTCGGCCTTCGCCTACGCCGCCCAGGATCCGATGCTGTTGACCGGCACGGTGCGCGAGAACCTTCGGCTGGCCGACCCGAAGGCGGATGACGCGGCCCTGTGGTCGGCGCTAAACGACGCCGGTCTGGACGAGCGCGTCCGCCGACTGCCGTCCGGCCTAGATACCTGGCTCGGCGAGGGGGCGGGACAGCTGTCGGGGGGAGCGTCGCCGCCTGGCCCTGGCGCGGGCCCTGCTGAGGCCGGCGGCCTGGCTGCTGCTCGATGAGCCGACCGAAGGGCTCGACGCGGCGACCGAAGAACTTGTTCTGGAGCGGCTGGATCGCCGTCTTGAGGCCAATGGCCAGGGGCTGATCGTCGTCTCGCACCGACCCGCGCCGCTCGCCCTGTGCGCCCGAAGTCTTGAAGGTGACCGGCCTGGGCGGGGACGGCCGGGTCCTGTTCGCCGCGCGGAGCCTGGAACACCAGGCATAAAACCCGGCCGCGTCGGCGGCCGGGTTCTGCACTTGATCCCGAAGGGGCTTAGAAGCGGCGGCTGATACCGGCCGACAGCACCCACGGGTCCAGCTTCACGTCGCTCTCCAGCGCGCCGTTGTTGATGTCGGCGTCGGTGTTGAAGAACACCTTCTTGGCGTCCAGGTTCAGCGACCAGGGGCCCGACAGGGCCACGTCGGCGCCGGCCTGCAGCGCCCAGCCGAACCCGTTGTCCAGATCGACGTCGAAGCCGTTCTTGTTCTTGCCGCTGTAGAAGATCATCGCGTTGATCCCGGCGCCTACATAGGGGCTGACCTTGGCGGCCGGCATCGGGTGGTACTGCACGGTCACGACCGGCGGCAGGACCCAGGTCTTGTGGACCTCGACATCGGTGGCGCCGCCCTTGGCGCGGATTTCGTGCTGGGTCGTGCCGAGGATCGCCTCGACGGCGATCTTGTCGGTGAAAAAATAGGTGAAGCCGAGGGTCGGCATGACGTCGTCCTTGACGTCGACGTTCAGGCCGCTGGCGGCGCCGGCCGCGGTGGTGATCGCGTCGTCGGCCTTGGTCATGACGCCGGTGGCTCGGGCGGTGACGACGAACGTGCCAGCCGTCTTCGGCGTGAAGTCCTGGGCGACGGCGGGAGCGGCCAGCGCGCCCGCGGCGAGGCCGGCGAGGAGGAGGGTGGTGGTCTTCATTGTGTTTATCCCCTGTGAGGGCCGGTCGTAGCCGGCGAGGGGACATTCGAGCCTGGGACAGGGGCGGGCCTTGATGCGGCGCAAGGCGCGCCCGGCGGCCATTGATCGACGTCAAGGTCGCCAAGGCCAGGCTTCGTCAGGCTGGACGCCTCATCTGGAGCAACGTCATGTCCGTCATCGAAACCGCTTATCTCGCCCTTGTCGTCTTCGCCTTCACCGGCTTTGCTGCTGTTCTGGGCGGCGTCGCCGTGTTCAGCGCGCTCGATCCGGCCGCCCGCAAGCGCGCCCGCCTCTAAGGCTGGGCGCGAAGCTCAACCATTCAGTGTAAACTGCCGCTCCGCAGTGTCGGCTTCCCGACGAATTCGCGGTTAACGGGTGTGTAACCAAGTCTAGCTCATCCTATAGTTGCAGTCATGGAACGGTGTTTGGCGGCGAGGGGCCGCCAAGCCGAAGCCGAGCTGCGAGGGGTGAACGGATGAATCTGTTCAAAAGCCGCAGCGCCAGCGGCGACAAGAAAAACGAGCAGAATCTCGCCGGGATCATGGCCGCCATCAGCCGGTCCCAGGCTGTCATCGAATTCAATCTGGACGGCACCATCATCACCGCCAACGAGAATTTCCTGGGGGCCCTAGGTTACAGTCTCGATGAAATCCAGGGGCGGCACCACAGCATGTTCGTCGACCGCGTCGAGGCGGCGGGGGCCGACTACGCCGAATTCTGGCGAAGCCTGAACCGGGGCTCGTTCGTGGCTACTAAGTTCCGCCGCTTCGCCAAGGGCGGACGCGAAATCTGGATCCAGGCCTCCTACAACCCGGTGCTGGATGAAGAGGGGCGTCCCTACAAGGTCATCAAGCTGGCCGTGGACATCACCGAGGCCGAGCAGACCTTCGCCCGCAACGAGGCGGCGCGTCAGCAGGCCGAGGCCGAGCAGGCCCAGGTGGTCGACGTGTTGGCCGACAGCCTGCGTCGTCTGGCCGAACGGGACCTGACCGCCACGGTCGACGCCGAATTCAACGGCTCTTACCGCAAGCTGAAGGACGACTATAACGGCGCGGTGGAAAGCGTGCGCCAGACCCTGGCGTCCATCGCCGACGCCTCCGGCTCACTGCGCAGCGGCGCCGACGAAATCTCCCGCGCCTCCGACGACCTGTCCCGCCGCACCGAGCAGCAGGCCGCCTCGCTGGAGGAGACCGCCGCCGCGCTCGACGAGATCGCCGCCACCGTCAACCGCAGCGCCGAGGGAGCCCGTATGGCCTCCAGCCGCGCCTCCGACGCCCGCGCCGACGGCGAGCGCTCGGGCCAGGTGGTGCGCGAGGCGGTCAGCGCCATGGGCCAGATCGAAAGCTCCTCGCGTGAGATCGCCCAGATCATCGGCGTGATCGACGAGATCGCCTTCCAGACAAACCTGTTGGCCCTCAACGCCGGCGTCGAAGCGGCGCGGGCGGGTGAAGCCGGCAAGGGCTTCGCCGTCGTCGCCTCCGAAGTGCGGGCCTTGGCCCAGCGCTCCGCCGAAGCGGCCAAGGAGATCAAGGCCCTGATCAACACCTCCACCGACCAGGTCGAACACGGGGTGAAGCTGGTGGGCGAGGCCGGGAACGCCCTGTCGGGCATCGTCGGCAAGGTCGCCGAGATCGACGGTCTGCTGTCGGAAATCGCCCGCTCCGCCCAGGAGCAGGCGACTGGCCTGCAGCAGGTCAACACCGCCGTGAACCAGATGGATCAGGTCACCCAGCAGAACGCCGCCATGGTCGAAGAAGCCACCGCCGCCGCCAGCAATCTGACCATGGAATCGCGCGAGCTCGCCCGCCTCGTCGGCACGTTCCGCACCAGCGGCGACGCTGGCGGATGGGGCGCCGATGAGGGCGCACACAATCCGGTGGCCGAGGCGCGCAGCCGCTTGCGGGTGTTCGTCGGCGATCGCGCGACGGGCTGACAACCCCCGCCCTGTCCTGCGAAACTGGATAAAGCCCGGGGCTCGCGCCGGGCTTTGTTTTCGGTACGGAAGGGAGAACTCCGATGACGGCGGCGCGCGAAGAGATTCTCGTCCTGCGGCCCAGCTCGGCCTATCTCGACTCCGAGCTCGACCGCCTCTACCGCACCTCGCGGCCGCATCTGTCCGCCTCGCCGGACGGGGTGATCGAAGCGTCGTCGGGCGCGAGCGCCCTGGTCACCACGGGCTCCTACGGCGTGCCGGATGCGCTCTGGCCACGCCTGCCGAACCTGCGGCTTGTCGCCGTGCATGGGGTCGGTCTGGACCAGGTCGATCCGGCCCGCGCCGAGGCGCTGGGCGTGAAGATCGTCACCACGCCTGACGCCCTGACCGAGGATGTCGCCGACCTCGCCATCGGCCTGTGGCTGGCGGCGTCGCGACGGATGGGGGAGAGCGAACGATATGTCCGCGCGGGCGCCTGGCCGTCCAGTCCGCTTCCCGCCTTGTCGCGCCGGGCCTCGGGGCGGCGGGTGGGCGTGCTGGGCTTTGGCCGCATCGGCCGCGCCATCGCCGATCGCGCCCGGCCGTTCGCTGGCGAGGTCCGCTATTTCAACCGCTCGCCGGTCCAGGAACGCGATGAGCAGCCAATGCCCAGCTTGCTCGACCTCGCCGCCTGGAGCGAGGTGCTGTTCATCGCCGCCAGCGGCGGGCCGGACAGCCGGGGCATGGTCGACGCCTCGGTGCTGGAGGCCCTGGGCGCCGAGGGGCTGCTGATCAACATCGCGCGCGGGGCGGTGGTGGATGAGCCGGCCCTGGTCGCCGCGCTCACCTCCGGGCGGTTGGGTGGGGCGGGGCTGGATGTGTTCGTGGACGAGCCGAACGTCCCGGCCGAGTTGCTGACCCTCGATAACGTCGTCCTGCAACCTCATCGGGGCAGCGCCACCGTCGACGGGCGCAAGGGCATGGCCGCCGCCGTGCTCGAAGCCTTGCGAAGCCATTTCCAGTTGAGCGGCCTGGACTGAGGCCGCGTGGTTGCTCAGAGGTTAACAGTCTCTTTATGGGCGACCATGGATCGATCCGGCGCGTTAAGAATTGAATCCGGGTCACGACCTTCTGGAGGGGGCGATGATCTCGATCAGTTGGCTTCTTGCAGCAAGTCTTTCCGCCGCCGCTCCGGCGCACGCGGTCAGCGTCGATGACGCCGCGCGTCAGGCCGTCTCGATCACGGAGGCCCGCCAGTCGATCATCGCGCCGTGCCTCGCCGCCGCCCCGGCGGTCGGCTCGGAGTTTGGCGGCCCCGTCCTGCAGGTCATCGACGGCCAGACCCTGTGCGTCGCGCGCGGAACCGATCCCTCCGACTGGGTTCAGGTGCGCCTGCCCCGCGCCCAGCGGGCCGAGACGCGCAGCGACCTGATGGCCGCCAGCTTCGCCCGCAACGTCACTTGCAAGACCCTGCGCCGCGCCGAGGAAGGCGTGATCGCGGCCTGTTCGGTGGATGGAGAGAACGTGGGCCGTCTGACGCGAACGCGCGCTGTCAAGGCGGCGGGCCTCAGCTGGCGCTAGCTTACTCGTCGCCCATGGCGCCGAGCACCGCCACGACGCCGGCGACCATTCCCACGATGATCATCCCGACACCGGCGGCCAACATCCACATCTGCGGACCCCGGAAAACCAGCGTCCCTCCCGCGCCCAGAAGCAACAGGCTGGCGACCCCGCAAAGGGCCAGCAGAAGCGTCGTGCGTTGAAACATGAAACTTAGTTAACAAGCTTGGCCTGCATGGCGTCTGCGACCGAATGTCTCATTCGCAAAGGAGCCGTCGGTCCCTGACGGCCCGGCGAAGGCGGCTGACGGGTTGCTGTGAGACGGCGTGGCGGCCTATGGCTGACGCGATGCATAGCGAGGAATGGGCTTGAGCAACGCGCAGAAGGCCGCGGCGGCGGTGAAGAAGGCGGGCGCGCGCAAGGCGTTGAACGCCGCCAACCTCGCCAAGCTGGGGCCGGAGCGTTTGGCGGTTCTGCTGATGGAAGTCGCCGAGGGCGGCGCGGCCATCAAGCGGCGCCTGAAGCTGGAGCTGGCCGGCGAGGCGGGGGCGAATATTCTGGCCGCCGAGATCGCCCGCCGCATCGACGCCATCGACGACAGCCGCGCGCGCATCAACTGGCGAAAGTACAAGGAATTCGTCCGCGACCTGGACGCGCATCGACAGGCCGTCGCCGGACGCCTGGCGGAGCTGGATCCCGATCTCGCCCTGGACCTGATCGTGCGGATCGTCGGTCTGTCCGCCAGCCTGTCGACGCGGATCAAGGACACTAAGGGCGAACTGGCCGAGGTGTTCTCGGAGGCGGTGACAGACGCCGCCGAGATCGCCCCCAAGGCGGCCCTGGCGGACGCCGCGATCCTGGCCGACCGCCTGTTCGAGATCGTCCACTATGCTCCAGCCGGGCTGGCCTTGCCGCTGCTTCGCGCGGTCGCGCCGGCGCTGACGGACACCGCGCTCGCCGACCTTCGCAAGCGGTTGGAGACGGTGGCGCGAGGCCGGGGCGCGACGCGCGCCTGGCGCTCGGCGGCCCAGATCCTGGCGGATGCGCAAGGCGACGCCGACGGCTTCATCGCCCTGTTCTCCCCCACAGAAGCGGTGCTGCCGCCGGTCGGCGCCCAGATCGCCCGCCGCCTGCTGGGCGCGGGCCGCCTGGAGGAGGCGCGCAAAGCGCTCGACCGCTCCAAGCCAGACAAGGCCTCGGTCGGCGACCCCGGCGCCATGGACTGGACCCAGGTCCGCATCGAGGTGCTGGAAGGCCTGGGCGACGCCGAAGGGGCTCAGGCCGCGCGCTGGGCCAGTTTCGAACGGGACCTCAACCCCGGCGCCCTGCGCGCCTATCTGCGCCGGCTGCCTGAGTTCGACGACGTGGAGGCCGAGGACCGCGCCATGGACATGGCGCTGGACCATCGCGAGGTTCACGCGGCCCTGGCCTTCCTGCTCGACTGGCCCAGGCTCGACCTCGCCGCGCGGCTGGTGGCGGAGCGCGGCGACAACCTGTCGGGTTCGCAGTGGGAGTTGCTGGAGCGTGGCGCGCGGGCGCTGGAGGGGCGCTATCCGCTCGCCGCCACCCTGCTGCTGCGCGCCATGATCTGGGACGTCGTGCGCCACGCCGACACCGAGCGCTACGTCCTGGCCAGGCGCTGGATGCTGGAGGCAGCGTCCCTGGCCGTCGTGCTGACCGATGACGGCGGCTACGAGAGCCACGAAGAATTCGCCGAACGCGTCGCCCGAATGCGGCGCTGGTAGGGTCTTACGAGCCCCAGGGATCCTTGCGGGTCACCGGAACGGCGGTGCCCGAGGTGCCCGAGGTCCGGGGAACCGCCGTGGCGGCCGGACGACGCGGCGGGCTGGAGCGACCAGCCAGCTCCATCAGGGCGGTCACGCGGTTGTGCGTCGCCGGGTGGGTGGAGAACAGGTTGTCGGCGCCTTCGCCGGCCAGCGGATTGATGATGAACATCTGGCCTGTGGCCGGATTGCGCTCCGCCGTCTCGTTGACCATGCCGCCGCGGGCATAGGCTTCGATCTTGCTCAGGGCGTCGGCCAGGGCCTGCGGGTCGCCGCTGATCTCGGCGCCGCCACGGTCGGCCTCGTACTCGCGGCCGCGGCTGATCGCCATCTGCACCAGGGCGGCGGCGATGGGCGCCAGGATGGCCAGCAGGATCGAGCCGATCATGCCCATGGGCCGGTCGCGATCGCCGCCGAAGAAGAAGGCGATATTGGCCAGGGCCGAGATGGCGCCGGCGATGGTGGCCGTGACCGTCATGGTCAGGGTGTCGCGATGCTTCACATGGGCCAGCTCGTGGGCCATCACCCCGCGAATTTCGCGGCGGTCCAGCAGGCGCAGCAGACCCACCGTGGCGGCCACGGCGGCGTTCTGCGGATTGCGGCCGGTGGCGAAGGCGTTCGGCTGCTCCTGCGCGATCACATAGACCTTGGGACGCGGCATGCCGGCCTGATCGGCCATGGCCAGGGTGTCGAGCACGTAGTTGCGCACCATCGGATCGGGGTCGTGCGCATCGACCTCCCGCGCGCCGTACATCCGCAGGACGATCTTGTCGGCGTTCCAGTAGCTGATGAGGTTCATGGCCCCGCCGAGCGCCAGGGCGATCAGCATGCCGGTCGGGCCGCCGATCATGTAGCCGGCGACCACGAAGATGGCGGTCATCGCCGCCAGGAGCATGAAGGTGCGAAGAGTGTTGCGCATGGCTTGTTATGTGGCCCCGGCCGGCAGGCGCGCAAGGCCGTCTCGCTTGTGTCGCGCAGCGCCGCTATAAGACGCCATGACTGAGCATGAAAAAATCGCAGCCGCCATCGTGGAGCGGCTTTCCCAGACCTACCAGCAATCGGTTGAAGCCCTGCGCGGCGCCCTGCGCGCCTATCTGAGGGAAGGCAAGACGCCGGATCCCCAGCTGCGCGCCGACGGCGCCTTCACCTATCCCGAGCTGCGCATCACCTACAGCGAGGCCGGCGCCCATCCCCGCCTGACCCGCGCCTATGCGCGCCTGTCGCGCCCGGGGACCTACGCCGTGACGGTGACCCGGCCCGAGCTCTATGCCGAGTACCTGACCGAGCAGCTGGCCCTGCTGATGGCCGACTACGGCGTCACCGTCGATGTCGCCCGCTCGACCCAGGAAATCCCGTTCCCCTACGTCCTGGACGGCGCGGCGGACATGGCCCTGGCGGATGTCACCGCCCAGGCGCTGGCCCGCCACTTCCCGACCACGGAACTCGCCTTCATCGGCGACGAAGTGGTGGACGGCATGTTCGAGCCGCTGTTCGACGAGGCCCGCCCGCTGGCCCTGTTCGACGGCCTGCGGACCGACTTTTCCCTAGCGCGCCTGAAGCACTATACGGGCGCCCCGCCGGAGCACACTCAGCGCTACATCCTGTTCACGAACTACCATCGCTACGTCGACGAGTTCGTGCGCTGGGGCCTGGCCGAACTGGCCCGGCCAGACAGCCCCTATGTCGCCCTGTCGGGCGCCGGCGGCGTCTATGTCACCAAGGAGACCAAGGACCCCGATCAGGTGATCGCCGCCAGCGCCTGGCGCCGTCACCAGATGCCGGCCTATCACCTGATCGCTGAGGACGGCCGCGGCGTCTCGCTGGTCAACATCGGCGTCGGCCCGTCCAACGCCAAGACCATCACCGACCACCTGGCCGTGCTGCGTCCCGAAGCCTGGCTGATGATCGGCCACTGCGGCGGCCTGCGGCCGAGCCAGACCATCGGCGACTATGTCCTGGCTCACGCCTATCTGCGCGACGATCATGTGCTGGACGACGTGCTGCCGCCGGAGGTGCCGATCCCGGCCCTGGCCGAGGTGCAGCGCGCGCTCTACGATGCGGCCAAGCAGGTGACGGGCGAGAGTGGCGCGGATCTGAAGCGCCGCCTGCGCACGGGCACGGTGGTGACCACGGACGACCGGAACTGGGAGCTGCGCTACACGCTTAGCGCCCTGCGCTTCAACCAGAGCCGCGCGGTCGCCATCGACATGGAGTCGGCCACCATCGCCGCCCAGGGCTATCGCTTCCGCGTGCCCTACGGGACGCTGCTGTGCGTTTCCGACAAGCCGCTGCATGGCGAGATCAAGCTGCCCGGCCAGGCCAACGCCTTCTACGAGCGGGCCATCGGCCAGCACCTGCAGATCGGCCTGGCGACCATCGAGTTGCTGAAGGCGGAGGGGGCGAACCTGCACTCGCGCAAGCTGCGGGCCTTCGACGAGCCGCCCTTCCGCTAAGGCGTTCTAGGCGCGGGGCTCCGGCTCGTCCTCGACCATCGAGCGGATCAGTTCGGCCACGCGCTTGCGTTGGCGGGCGGTACGGATCTGCGGGAACCACAGCGCGATGTCGCTGCTCTCCGCCGTCTGGAGGAAAGCCGTCAGGTCGGGCGGCGGCGGGGTGGCCGTCGCCTGGCCGCCCGGGGTCTCAAGCCCCTCGAAGAAGGTGCTGACCGGCGTCTCGAGCAGTCGGGCGATCTGGTAGAGCTTCGACGCGCTCACCCGGTTGGCCGCGCGCTCGTACTTCTGCACCTGCTGGTAGGTGAGGCCGAGAACTCGGCCAGTTGCTCCTGGTTCACGCCGCGAGCCCGGCGGACCTGGCGGATACGCGCCCCGACGTGGCCGTCCACCGGATCGGCGATGGTGCGATCATCCTTGGGAGCAATCTCGGCCATGGATAGCGCCATTACACGTCAAGGATGTGTAAATCAAGTTCGTCAACCCAAGTCGCATTTACGACAAATCCTGGTCGCCTTTTCCCTAGGCAGTCGGGGTTTGGCGTGATTGCTTGAGCGAGGGCAACAAGCTTAACAATCGGAGATTGCTGATGACGCCGCCGCGTCCCGATCCGACCAGGATCGCCCGGCTGACGGAAGGCGAGCGCGCGTGTCTGCGGCTGGTCTATCAGCACTACAGCTCCAAGCAGATCGCCCGCCGCCTCGCCCTTTCCAAGTCGACGATCGACAAGCGCCTGGTGCGCGCCAAGCAGGTGCTCGGCGCCGCCGACAGGTTCGAGGCCGCGCGCTTTCTGGCCGCCGCCGAGGGCGCGCCCGATCATGCAACAGAATTGCAGTCCAACCCGATGGCACTGGCCCAACCCGGCCTGACCCATGCCCCATCGCCCCGTGGCGACGTGAGGGCGCATGCCAAATCGGACGGGTCTGGAAAATCCCATGGAGACGTATCTTCGCAGCGAACTTCAGAGGCTGCGGGAGGAGTGGAGCGGCCTGGTGGACCAGGCTCCCCCGCTTCCGGTCTTCCAGTGGGAAGCCTTGAAGGAGCTGCTGCTCGACCATACCCACACGCCGGTCCACGAGATGGTGGTCAGGGGAGCCTTGGCGGCGGTGCTCAAGCAGGCGCCGTTCCTGACTCCGGAGCTTCTGCTTCAGAACATTCTCGTCGTGGCGCACAGCGCCTTGGACCAGGACTTCGCAGCCGGGCTCGACGACGCTCCGGAGGCGCCGATGACCTGAACCCCGTGGTCAAGCTGGGTGTCCTCGCCGCCGTCGCCATCGCGCTTGCGCTGCTGTTCGGCGCAACGACCAAGGCCTTGGACATCCTCAATCGCCTGTGCGTGGCCACCTCGATCTGTGAGTGGCCTGCGCGAAAGACATGACGACGCGCGGCTTCATGAGCCCGCGCTTTGAAAGACCGAAGATGAGCATGGAAGTTCGTGAAGCCGCCGCCCTGGAAATCGCTGCCGCGCTGTTCGCCGGCGAAGAGGCCCTCGACAATTCTCTCGCCAGCATCGCCGCGGTGATGTCCCGCTTTCCCGCCACTCGCGCCCGGGCCGGTCTCAGCATCGCCCATGGTCAGCAACTGCTCGAAGCGGCGGGCGAGGTCACCGCGCTGCTGACAGAGGCGCGCGGCAAGCTGTGGACCCTGCATAAGAAACTGGAGGCCACCCAGCGGCAGGTCGGCCTTGGGCATGTCGCCTATGGCCCCGGCGACAAGCCGGAGTTTCCGGCGGTCGCCCCAGCCACTGAAACGGTCTGACTTCCCGTTCGAGGCGACTTGAGTCACCGTGACCCTCGGGCGGGCGCCCGGGGGTCGTTTCATGTTCGCTTTGGTGTTGTCGGTTCTTTGGATCGTCCTGCAAATCCTGGCCTGCCTCGCGGCGGCCCATCGTGGCGGGGCCACGGAGCGGGCGGCGGCCTTTGGGTCGTTGGCCGCATGGGGAGCGTCGACGCTTGTCGCTCGGCCGGACCTCAGCGCTCCGCAGTACGGCACCGCCCTGATCGACGCCGCCATGCTCGCCCTCTTGGCGTGGCTCGCATTCCGGACACAGCAACGCTGGTTGATAACGGCGGCCGGTGCGCAACTGGTCTCGCTGATGATCCATCTGCGTTTCGCTCTGGACCCGTCCGCCGTCATGCCGGCGACCTATCTGTCCGCGCTGCAGGTGACCTATTGGGTGACGCTGGTCTCAATCGCCATCGGTGTCTTCAGCCGGTGGGCTGGCAAGCCCTCCCTTGCGGTGGAGCAGAGAGTTCTTCCGAAAGATCTTTGATATCTAAGGGCGTTTTCTCGGTCAGTCGCGTTTTGCGAGTGACATTTCACGGTTCTGGCTCCAGTTTCCCCCGCCTTGACGGCCCGCAATCAATGACGGGGCGCGGGGGGAGTGGAACATCATGAGCGACAGTCGCGGCGCGTCGCCGGGGGGATCGTCCGTGGATGATCACCAGGAGCGTGGATTGTCGCGGGGCGCGCTGAGCTGGGCCCTGTTCCAGGGCGCGCGCGACCCGTACGTCATCCTCATCACCATCTACATCTTCAGTCCGTACTTCGCGAACGTGATGGTCGGCGACCCGGTGCGGGGGCAGGCCATGGTCGCCGATATCGGCATGACCTACGGCCTGATCGCGGCGATCACCGGACCGCTGCTGGGCGTGGCGATCGACCAGTCGGGCGCGCGCAAGCCGCTGCTGGCCCTGATGGTCGGACTGATGGCGCCGCTGACGGCCTGCCTGTGGTTTGCGGCCCCCGATGGCTCGGGCCTCCCCATGGCCGGGGTCGCGGCGATCCTGATCGTCGTCGGCGTCCTGTTCGCCTGGAACGAGGTGCTGCACAACGCGCTGCTCGGACAGGCGGCGGGACCGCATCAGGCGGCGCATGCCTCGGGTCTCGCGCTGGCGCTAGGCAGCGCCTGCTCGGTGGCGATGCTGGTGTTCGTGCTCTGGGCCTTCGCCCTACCGGGCCACGTCGGCTGGAGCTTCATCCCCGCGACGCCGCTGTTCGGCCTGGACGTCGCGGCGCACGAGCCGGACCGCATCGTCGGGCCGCTGGTCGGGGTCTTCATGGTCGTCGCCTCGCTGCCGCTATTCTTTTTCACGCGCGACGTGGCCGCCACCGATATCCATCCGCTGCGGGCGCTTCGCAGCAGCCTGCGGGAGGTGATCGCCACGGTGCGCGGACTGAAGGCGCATAGGGACGCGGCCGTCTTCCTGGCCGCGCGCATGATCTACACCGACGGCATGACGGCCCTGCTGCTGTTCGGCGGGGTCTATGCGGCCGGCGTCATGCAATGGGGCGTGCTGGAGATGCTGGCCTTCGGTATCTGTCTCAGCCTGTGCGGCGCGGCGGGCGGGGTCCTCGCCGGCTGGTTCGACACCCTGTTCGGCCCCAAGCGGGCGGTGCAGGTGGAGATCCTCGGCGCGGTGCTATGCCTGACCGCGCAGCTGGGCATGGCGAGGGATCGCCTGTTCTTCGTCGAGCCGTTCGACCCGACCTCGCAGGACGTCTGGAACGGGCCGATGTTCCGCTCCCTGCCCGAGGTGATCTATCTGGCCCTCGGCTGCGGCGTGGCTGTCTTCGTCACCGGCTCCTACGCCTCCAGCAGGACTCTGATGGTGCGCCTAGCGCCGGCGGAGCGGGCGGCGGCCTTCTTCGGCCTCTACGCCCTGTCCGGCACGGTGACCATGTGGCTGGGCTCGATGCTGGTGAAGTTCGCCACCGCCGCCTTCCAGAGCCAACGGGCCGGCTTCATGCCGATCGCCCTGCTGCTGCTCGCCGGACTGGCGGGTACCTTCTTCATCCGCGGCGGCGGCCCGTTGAAGCGGCGCGCCGCGTGAAACTTGATCCCAGTCAAAAGATCGCTCTTGCCTCGCCGCTCAAGGCGAAGCTTTGTGCGCGACCGATCTGAGCGGGTAACCTTAATGGAAGGCGCGATGCAGGCGATCTCGATCCTGGCTTTCCCCTGGCGCGAGCCGGCGGCGGTGCTCTGCGCCTTCGCCGAGGAGCCGTTCGCCATGGGCCTGCTGTCGGGAGGCGGCGGCGCGCAAGGTCGATGGTCCTATGTTCTGCGTGAGCCTGACCGTACGGCGACCGTCAGGTTCGGGGATGATGAAAATCCATCGGTGGTGCTACGCGAACTGCTCGGCGACAGCCAGCCGCATGACCCCTCGGGGCCGCCGTTCCAGGGCGGCGTCGCGGGGCTCGCCTCCTACGAGCTCGGCGCGCGCTTCGAGCCGGTGGAGCTCGCCCGCCACGATCATTGGCCGGACATGACCGTCGGGCGCTATCCGGCGCTGCTGGCTTTCGACCACGCCGCCAAACGCGTGCTGGCCGTGGGGCGGGGGGAGAACGACGCCCGCGCCCAGGCCTGCGCCCAGCAAGCGGCGCGGTGGCTGGACGGCGCCGAGCATCCCCCGGTCCAGGGACCGCTGGCCTCCGCCTTCGATCCGCTGGACGCGCCGCAGGTCTATGAGCGGGCGGTGGCCGAGGTGGTCGGCCGCATCGTCGAGGGTGAGCTCTTCCAGGCCAACATCGCCCGGGGTTGGGCCGGTCGCCTGACGGCCCGGGCGCGGCCGTTCGATGTCATCCGCCGCCTGCTCGACGACAGCCCGGCTCCCTTCGCCGCCTATCTGCGTCTGCCGTCCTCGGCGGTGGTGTCCAATTCGCCGGAGCGCTTCCTGGCGTCCAGCGCCGGCGGCTACCGGGTCGAGACCCGGCCCATCAAGGGCACCCGTCCGCGCGGCCGCACGCCGGGCGAGGATGCAGAGCTGGTCGAGGAGCTGCGCGGCAGCGCCAAGGACCGGGCCGAGAACCTGATGATCGTCGACCTGATGCGCAACGACCTGGCGCGGGTCTGCGCGCCCGGCGCGGTGGCGGCGCCTGAGCTGTTCCGCATCGAGAGCTTCGCCAACGTGCATCACCTGGTGTCCACGGTGACCGGCCGTCTGGCGCCTGGGCTCACCGCCATCGACCTGCTGCGCGCGGCCTTCCCGCCGGGGTCGATCACTGGCGCGCCCAAGGTGCAGGCGATGAAGGTGATCTCGGGCCTGGAGGCCCCGCGCGGTCCCTATTGCGGGTCGATGTTCTGGGCCGGCTTCGACGGGGCCCTGGATTCCAGCGTGCTGATCCGCACCCTGGCCTTTATCGAGGACGCCGAGGGCTGGAGCTTCGAGGCGCGCGCCGGCGCCGGCATCGTCGCCGACAGTGATCCCGTCGCCGAGCGTCAGGAGACCGAGGACAAGATCGCCGCACTGCGCCGCGCCCTGATGGGAGGCGTGGCTTGATCCCCACGGACGATCGCGGCCTGCTGCTGGGCGACGGGCTGTTCGAGACCCTGCTGGCGGTGGACGGCCGCATGGAGCACTGGGCCGCGCACTGGGCGCGGATGACGGCGGGCTGCTCCACCCTGGCCCTGCCTTTGCCTGACGAGTTCCAGACGCGGGTCGCCTGCACCAACGCCCTTGCGACGGCGCTGCTCAACAAGGGACGGGCGGTCGTGCGCCTGACCCTGACCGCCGGCTCTGGCGGGCGCGGGCTGGACCGGCCCAAGGCGATCACCGCGCGGGTTTTCGTCAATGTCGCCCCGGCGCCGGATGCGATTCAGGCCCCGGCCACGCTCGCCACCAGCCATGTGCGCCGCAACGAGGGTTCGCCGGCTTCGCGGCTGAAGAGCCTCGCCTATCTCGACAACGTCCTGGCCCGGCGCGAGGCGCTGGCCGCCGGCGCGGAAGAGGCCCTGATGCTCAACACGCGAGGCGAGCCGGCCTGCGCCGCCGCCGCCAACATCTTCTGGATCATGGGCGCAAAGCTCGTGACCCCGGCCCTGGAATGCGGCGTGCTGGCCGGAATCACCCGCGCCCGGGTGATCGAACAGGCGAAAAGGCAGAAGATCGAGGTGGTGGAGGGGCGCTTCACGCCGGAAGCGCTGCGCGCTTGCGACGGCGCTTTCATCACCAACAGCCTGATCGGTCTGCGCGCCATTTCGCGCCTCGACGGCGCGGCCTTGCCGGCTCATCGGCTGTTCGGCGCGCTGGCCGCCGGGCTCTAGGGCAACATGTTGCATTGCAATAGAATATTGCTGTCATCGTCTCGTGCTTGACGTGGCGTGAAGGCTGGTCGATCAACCGGGCCTCCCACCGCCTGAAAGCCCAAGAGCCCATGACTCGATCCGTCCGCTCGCCCCGCATCTCCCGCGACCGCCGGACGAAGATCGTCGCCACTTTGGGCCCCGCCAGCGCCGATCCGAAGGTGATCGAGACCCTGTTCAAGGCGGGCGTCGATGTCTTCCGCCTGAACTTCAGCCACGGCGACCATGCCGACCACGCCGCCCGGCTGGAGACGATCCGCGCGCTGGAGGCGCGCTATCGCCGCCCCATCGGCGTGCTGGCCGACATCCAGGGCCCCAAGCTGCGCATCGGTCGCTTCCAGGCCGGCCACGTGGTGCTGGCCAACGGCCGCCCGTTCCGCCTCGATTTCGATCCGACCCCGGGCAACCTGGACCGGGTGAACCTGCCGCACCCGGAGATCATCTCCGCCGCCCAGATCGGCATGCGCCTGCTGCTGGATGACGGGAAGGTGCAGCTGCGCGTCACCCGCGTGGCCAGCGACCATCTGCAGACCGAGGTGATCGTCGGCGGCCGCCTGTCCGACCGCAAGGGCGTCAACGTCCCCGACGTCGCCCTCGACATCGCCGCCCTGACCCAGAAGGACCGCGCCGACCTAGCCTTCGCCCTGGAGGCTGGCGTCGATTTCGTGGGCCTGTCCTTCGTGCAGAGCGCCCGAGACGTGATCGAGGCGCGCGAGATCATCGGCGACCGCGCCTGGATAGTCTCCAAGATCGAAAAGCCCCAGGCCCTCGCCGACCTCGAAGCCATCGTCGAGCTTTCGGACGGCGTCATGGTCGCCCGCGGCGACCTGGGCGTGGAGCTGCCCCCGGAAGAGGTGCCGCTGGCCCAGAAGCGCATCATTTCGGTGTCCACCCGTCTGGGCAAGCCGGTGATCGTCGCCACCCAGATGCTGGAGAGCATGATCTCCGCCCCGACCCCGACCCGCGCCGAGGCCTCCGACGTGGCCGGCGCGGTGTTCGACGGCGCCGATGCGGTGATGCTGTCCGCCGAGACCGCTGCCGGTCAGTTTCCCATCGAGGCGGTCGGCGTCATGAGCCGCATCCTGGCCCGCGTCGAGCGTGACGAGGGGTGGCGGACCCTGACTGAGCGCCGCCGCGCCCGGCCGGAGCGCAACTCCAGCGACGCCATCGCCGCCGCCGCCCGCCAGGTGGCCGAAGCCATCGAGGCCGCAGCCATCGTCGCCTATACCCAAAGCGGCGGCACGGCCCTGCGTATCTCGCGCGAACGCCCGCTCCGCCCGGTGGTCGCCGTCTCGCCGATGATCAACACCGGCCGCCGCCTGGCCCTGGCCTGGGGCGTCGAAGCCGTTGAAGTTCCGCCGGTGGAGCGCATGACCGACGCCGTTGTCCAGGCCTGCGAGACCGCTCGCCGCCAGGGCTTGGCCGCTCTGCAGGACGAGATCGTGGTGGTCGCCGGCGTGCCCTTCGGCACCACGGGCGGCACCAACGCCCTGCGGGTCGCCAAGGTCGGCGCCCGGGCGATCCGCGAAGAGGACTAGTCCAAGCGGAGCCGTAAGGCCTGTCGGGCGTTGAGGTGGTCCAAGACGGAGACCCCGATGCCCGATAACTCCACCGACCTGCACGTTCCCCGTGAGAGCCTGCAGAAGAAGACCATCCATCTGCACTACGCCATCGCCTCGCTCATGGAAGAGCTGGAGGCCGTCGACTGGTATCGCCAGCGCGCGGACGACACCGACGACGAAGAGCTGAAGAAGATCCTCCTCCACAACGCGCGCGAGGAGATCGAGCACGCTGCCATGGCCCTGGAGTGGATCCGCCGCAACGACGCCGAGTTCGACGCCCAGCTGCGCGAGTACCTCTTCGTGGAAGGCTCGATCACCGGGCACGAGGAGAAGGTCGAGGGTAAGGACTGATTTCAGTTTACACTCGTAATCAACCCCGCCAGGCTACGTTCGTGGCCTGGCGGGAGCGATCATGGTGCGGCTTGCGGTTCTGACGTCCTGCGTCCTTGCCCTGATCGGCGGCTGCCGGCAGGAGACCGCGATGGAGCGGCTGGGCCGCGAGGCTGACCGCTCAATCCGCCCCGGCTGTGGTCCGTGGCCGTGGTGACGGCCGGCGAGGAGACCGCCAAGGTCACCCTGTGCGCCAGCCCCGAAATCCGCGCCGGCTTCGAGCGCATGGTGCCCATGCACCAGGGCAAGGCCTGCGCCCTGAACGCCCAGCCGGAGTTCCTGCCCAACCGCGTGAATATCCGCTGCATCGCCGACGAGCGCCCGATGCTGGTGGAGAACTTCCTGGCCGGCGACCCGCAGCGGGACTTCTCGGTCTACATGCGGATGCGCAGCCTCGACGGCGGCGAGATCGTGCGCGAACAGACGCGTCACTACCGTCTGCTTGGCGACTGTCCGGCGGGCTGGCGAGCAGGCTGGAGCACCGATCGGAACGGCCGCGTCGTCCCGGCGACATGAGCGCTGCGACCTTTCGCGCAGGCCGTGGAGGGCCGCTCTTCAGAGGTCGTTAACGATAATGGCGAAAGGGTTGATGCGACCCGGCCGGGATGTTTCCGGCGACCGGGTCGCAGCCGTTGGACGGCTGACCGCTTAAGGGGTGAGCTTCCGATCATGCGTTCCGCGCCGACCATGACCCTCGCGACGGCTGACCCCGTCAGCGCGGGCCTGAGCTCGGAAGGACGCGCCGGATGACCTCCCGCCCGGCCGACGCCAATCCGCTCGACGACGAGTTCGTTCCGCCCCCGGCCGCGCCTTGGGACGAGGCCTTCGACCACAAGGCCGAAAGCGCGCCGCCGCCGCCCGCCAGCGCGCCCTCGCCGAGGCTGGAGGACGTGTTCCCGGCCGCCGCCGAGACCGAGCCGGAACTCGAGGCCTGGAGCGCCGAGGCGGACGCGGCCTGGGAATTCGACGCCGCGCCGACCGACGCCGAGATCGAGGCCGCTGGATCCTGGGACGACGCGTTCGACCCTTATGACTCGACCAATCCGGTCGGCGACCTGATCGCCGACGTCGAACAGGTCATGGCCGCGCCGATCGAGCCGGAGGCCGCGCCCGACGTCTCGATTCACGCCTTCTGCCTGCACGCCTCCTCCGGCGATCTGGTCGAGGCGGCGGTGGGGGATCGCCGACTGCATGGCCTGGCGGCCCACGTCCGGATGGGCGGCCTGGCGGCGGCCCTGGAGCACTACGCCGAGCAGGCGCCGCCGTCCCTGATCGTGGTGGAGAGCAGCGAGACGCCTGACCGCCTGCCGGGCATGATCGAAGAGCTGCAACGCCTATGCGGGTCCACGACCCGGATCATCGTCCTGGGCGAGACCAACGACATCGGCCTGTTTCGGCAACTGACCCGGCAGGGTGTCGCCGACTACCTGCTGACCCCCGCCGCGCCCTCGGCGCTGGTCGAGGCGATCGTCGAACTGCGGCTGGATCGCGCGCAGGCCCCCGCCGGCCGGCAGGTGGCCTTCGTCGGCGCGAGGGGCGGGGTGGGGGCGTCCACCCTGGCGCACAACTTCGCCTATGTGATGGCCGAGCGACTGCAGGCCGACGCGCTGCTGGCCGACTTCGACCTGGCGTTCGGCACGGCGGGTCTCGATTTCGACCAGGACCCGATCCAGAGCCTGGCTGACGCCCTGTCCGCCCCCGAAAAGCTGGACGCCCCGGCTCTGGAGCAGATGCTCATCCGGTGTTCGGATCGGCTGTCCCTGTTCGCCGCCCCGGCTCGCCTTGACCAGGATTACGACATCGACGCCGCCGCGTTCGGCGCCGTGCTGGGCAAGGTGCGGACGGAGGCGTCCGTCATCATCCTGGACATGCCCAACGCCTGGAGCGCGTGGAAGCGTCAGGCCCTGATCGGCGCGGATGAGGTGGTGGTCGTGGCCACGCCGGACCTGACCGCCCTGCGCAACGCCAAGAATCTGGTCGATCTCTTGCGGCAGTCGCGCCCGCGCGCCTTGCAGCCGCGCCTCGTGCTCAATCAGGTCGGCATGCCCGGCCGTCCGGAAATCCCGACCAAGGACTTCTGCGAGGCCTTGGGGATGAAGGCTTCACTGGTCCTGCCGTTCGAGCCGCGCCTGTTCGGCGATGCAGCCAACAACAGCCGGATGGTCAGCCAGATCGCGCCGGACTCGAAGGCGGCGCGGGGCGTCGAGCAACTGGCCTGGACCCTGAGCCGGCGAGATCCCCCGCCGGCCCAGAAGCCCGCATTCCTGGCCTCGCTATTGAAGCGACGCTGATCAGGCCGCCGGCTTGATCTGATCGAATTCGACATCGATCTGGATCTCGACCTCGTCGCCGATCGGACCCTGCAGGGCGGTGAAGCCGAAGTCGCTGCGCTTGATGGTGGTCTCGGCCTCGAAGCCGATCTTGGCCGCGCCGCGCGACTGCACCGAACCGCCGAAATCGACGTCCAGGGTCACGGGCTTGGTCACGCCCATGAAGGTCAGGTCGCCGGTCACCTTGCCCTCATCGGCGTCGTCCATGGTGATGGACTTGGAGACGAAGGTGATGGTCTGGAACTGGCCGTCTTCATGAACTTCTCACCGCTCAGCTCCTCGGCGAAGCCGGGGACGTTGGTGGTGATGGACTTCGGATCGATCGTGACCGAGACGCTCGACTTGGTCGGGTCCTGGGCGTTCCACTTCAGGGTTCCGCTCAGCGTGTTAAAGCGGAAGACGCTCTTGGACACGCCGCCCATGTGGCCGACGCGGGCGATGAGGGCCGCGTGACGGGCGTCCAGCTTGTAGTCGCCGGTGGGGGCGGCCGCCGGGTTCTTGTCGGGCGCGGCCAGCGCAGGGCTGGCGATCAAGACGGCGGCGAGGGCGAAAGAGGCGGCTCGGATCATCGGGGGAAAGTCCTTCTGCATCTGGGATTGTTATCGAACCAGCAAAACATGGGTTCGGGTAGAGGGCTGTGCGCATGCACGGTCGCGGGGTGAGCAAAATCTGTGGAGACGGCCGGGGCGACGAGCGCTAGCTAGGCGATGCATCATCGCCCAGGGCGCTTCATGACCGACCTTCCCGTCTCGTTCGACGACATCCGCGCCGCCGCCGGCCGCATCGCGCCTTTCGTCCACCGCACGCCGGTCCTCAGGTCGCAGCGGCTGAACGAGATCCTGGGCGGGCAGGTGTTCTTCAAGTGCGAGAACCTGCAGCGCATCGGCGCCTTCAAGGCGCGGGGCGCTCACAACGCGGTCTTCATGCTCAGTGACGCAGAAGCGGCCAGGGGCGTGGTGACCCATTCGTCGGGCAATCACGCCGCCGCCCTGGCGCTGGCGGCGCGCAATCGCGGGATCGCGGCGCATATCGTCATGCCCAGCAACGCCCCGAAGGCAAAGGTGGAGTCGGTCAAGCGCCTGGGCGGCCTGATCGTCTTTTGCGAGCCCACGGTCGCCGCGCGAGAGGCCGCCTGCCGCAAGATCATGGACGAGACCGGCGCCGAGTTGGTCCATCCCTATGACAACTCCCGCGTGATCGCGGGGCAGGGGACGGCGGCCGTCGAGCTGCTGGAGGAGCACCCTGAACTCGACGCCATACTGGCGCCGGTCGGCGGCGGCGGACTGATGTCGGGCACGTCCATCGCGGCGCGGGCGATCAAGCCGTCGATCCGCATCGTCGCCACCGAGCCGGCGCAAGCGGACGACGCCTGGCGCTCCTGGACGGCCAAGGAATGGACGGCGGGTGATCCGGCCAACACCATCGCTGACGGCCTTCGCACCACCCTCGGTCAGCGCGGCTTCGTGATCCTCAACGCCCTCCTCGACGACTTCGTCACCGTCAGCGAGGACGGCATCAAGGACGCCATGCGGCTGGTCTGGGAAGTGCTAAAGATCGTTATCGAGCCGAGCAGCGCGGTGCCGGTCGCCGCGCTTCTGGAGCGCGGGCTTGATCTTAAAGGCGCGGCCGCCGGCGTCATTCTCACCGGCGGCAACGTCGATCTGGATCATCTGCCCTGGCAAGCCTGATCAGGTCGGGGGCGTCGGCTGACCGCCCGTGTTCGGCAGGCGCGGCGCGGGCGGCGGCGGGGTGAAGAACAGCTTGCGGAAGCTGATGCGCACCTGACGGCCCAGCGGGTCCAGATAGTCCGGCTGGAAGTTGATCGGCGTCTCGCCGGACGCCGCGCGGACCTGCTGGCGGCTGTCGAAGACGTTGTCCACCGACAGGGACACCCGAGAGCCGCGCAGCCAGGGGTTCTGGCGCGCCCACGGCTGGGCCCCGAGGTCGGCGAAGAGGCGGACGTTGAACGTCGACAGGTCGTCGAACTCTAGGTCGCCCAGGCGCGAGCCGACAACCGTCGTGCCGCTCTGCCAGCGGGCGTTCATCGACACGCCCAGGCCGTTGCGCGAGGCGTTGGCCTGCAGGTCGATCTGGTGGCGCGGCTGCCCACCGCTGTTGCCCAGGGCGTCGCCGTCGAGCAGATCCAGGGACGGCGTCCCCGGTCGGATGAAGATCTCGTCCTGCAGGCGCAGGGTGTGGAACACGCCCAGCTGCAGGTTCCCGCCCCCGCCGCCGCGCGGGCCGAAGCCGCCGAAGCCGCCGCCAGGTCCGCCGGGACCGCCGCCGAAGCGAGGGCCGCCGCCCTCCGGTCGCGGACCATCGGCGGGCGGAGGCGCCTGATCGCCGCCCCCCTGGCGCTGGGCGCCTGGGCCGCGATTGCCGGCGCCCGTCGCACCGGCGCGGTTGCTGGTCAGCGGCTTGCGCCAGGTGAAGCCCCAGCGCAGCTCCTCGGTCTCGCGGCGGTCGAAGTTGATCGGTCGGCTGTCGATCTGCAGCAGCCGGCCGTCCGCATCCCGAATGAAGCGCTCGGGGAAGGCGGCCTCGATCTGGTTGCTGGCCGAGGGGAATGAGGCGACCAGGTTCTTCGTCTCGGTCCGCACCCAGTTTGCGGTCAGGGTCAGGTCGGTCTCCGTCAGAGGCTTCAGCGTCAGGCCCAGCTTCATGACGTTGCGGTTGGCCGCGTCCAGGCCGGGCGCGCCGCCCTCGATCCGCGTGACCTCAACCGTCTCGCCACGCACGAAGTCGAAGACCCGCGCGCCGGGGGTGACCAGGACCGGTCCGCCCAGTTGCTCGACGGAAGGCGCGTTCTCCTCGTCGGTGACCGAGGCGATGACCCGCAGCGGCTTGATCGGCGACCAGTTCAGGCCATAGCCGATGGCGGTCAGGGTGCCGAAGTCCGACAGCTCGTCGACGGCGAAGTTGAAATTGGCCGACAGGTCGCCCAGCGCCGCGCGAACTTCCTTGTTCCGGCTGGCCAGGGGCACGTCGATATTGGCCTGGAAGCTGCCGGTGTCGCGTCCCAGGTCGCCGGTCGACGCCACGCCCGCCCGCAAGGCGCGGGTGTTGAAGTTGGAGGTGGCCAGGCCCGCCTTGAAGGTCGTCGAGACAGCGCCGGCGTCGAGGTCGGCC
This sequence comes from Caulobacter sp. 73W, assembly GCF_041021955.1. GTDB lineage: Bacteria > Pseudomonadota > Alphaproteobacteria > Caulobacterales > Caulobacteraceae > Caulobacter. The sequence goes on along the minus strand of NZ_CP158375.1, from coordinate 1,333,824 downwards.
AGCACGCCGTTGACCACCAGCTCGGTGTCCGCCGACAGGGTGATCGAGCGCGACTTGTCGCGATAGGCCAGGCCGCCCACCTCGCGGTCGGTCTTGTTGAGGCTGTCGTTATGATCGGCGTTGGCGGTCAGCGACCACATCCAGCCCTTCATGCTGCCGTTGACCGTACCGCCGGCGTGCAGGGCGAAGGCGTCCGCCGTCCGGCGCAGGGCCTGGGGATCGGCCAGGGCGAAGGGATCGGTCGGGTTCAGATTGGAGCCGTCGGCCAGGCCCAGCAGGCTGACATTGCGGCTGGCGTCCAGCGAGCCGTTGACGCTGGCCGACACGCCGTCCTTCAGGGGGCGCGACAGGACGGCCGTCAGGGTCACGCTCTCGGAGTCCGGCTGCAGGGTGCGATAGTTCGCGTCGCCCTCGGTGTTGGCGATGTCGCGGTCGCTCTCCAGGATGTCGTTGGTCTTGGACGCCTTGGCGTCCAGCATCAGGCGCCGCTCGCGCTGAATCTGCAGCCGGTTGGCCTTGGCCTCGAAGACCTCGCCCTGGCCCTTGGTCGGCGTCTTGACCGCGCCTTCCACGGTGATCGCCCGGAAGCGGTTGCGCAGCACCAGATTGATGACCCGTTGGTCGGCCCGATAGCCGTACTTCAGCGACACCTCCTCGGGCAGGATGTCGACCCGCATGATGGCTTCGGTCGGCAGGTCGCGGATTTCCGTGAAGCTGGAGATGCGCTGGCCGTTGACCAGGATGATCGGTCGGCCGCCGCCCCGCCCGCTGGCGGTCTGCGGCGACAGGGCGGTGATCAGTTCGGACACGTTGCTGACGCCGTAGGCGCGGATGTCGCGCGGGCTCAGCTGCAGTTCCGGCGGAATGTCGCCAATCACCGCGCCCGGCTGCTGGCGGCTGGAGGTGACCACCAGCGCCTCGACCTCGGTCTCGTCGGCGTACTCGTCATGGGCGGCCTGCGCCGGGGCGGCCGATTGCGCGGGCGCGGAGGTTTCAGCCGTCTGCGCCCAGACGGGGCTGGCGAAGCTGATCAGTGCCAGGGCGGAGACGCCGGAAGCGAGATGGCGCGGACGAGTAGCAGACAAGTTCGATGCTCCTTGGAGCGTAGGTTAAGCGTGCGACGCTTGTGGCGACGCGGGGAGGAAACCAGGCGAGCCTGATCGGCTTCCTGATGCGGGGCTGACGTTGCAACGGGATTTCAGGGTTGTTTCAACCTGACGCCCGCTGCCCGACGCCCGACACAATTCACATGGCGAAGCTTCGTTCAGCGGCGCTGTCGAAATATCAACACCGTGGCGATTTCACGTCTGTGGCGAGGGTGGTTGCGGCCAAGCCCGCGAGCGACACATGATGTTCTGTCCTTCGCGCGCCCGGCTTTAACGACGCGTTAAGCATAAATCCGTGGTGTGAGCCGCATGTCCGAGAGCCTGATCGCCGTCGCCCAAGGGGCCGCCTTTCCCATCCACGCCTTGCGCCCCGCGCAGCTGGAAAGCTTCCTGTCGGACGCTCCGCCGTTCGTGGCCGGCTACGTCGCTCTGAAGGAGTTCAAGGCCAAGGTCGGGCAGGTTCTGGTCGTGCCAGGCCAGGACGGCGCCCTGGCGGTCGCCCTGCTGGGGCTGGGCGAGACCGGCGGCGCATCGACTTTCCGCGCGCTCGGCTCCGCTCTGCCGGCCGGCGACTACCGCATCGAGACCGCGCCGTCCGATCTGGATCGCCCGCAGGCGGCCCTGGCCTTCGCGCTCGGGACCTATCGCTTCGACCGTTACCGCAAGGCGCGCGAGGCCGGGCCGCGCCTGGTGGCCGACAGCGCCGATCTGGATGAGCTGCACGCCGTGGCTCATGCCTGCGCCCTGGCTCGTGACATGGTCAACACCCCGGCCAACGACATGGGACCGCGCCAGATCGAGACCATCGCCCGCGAGATCGCCGAGAAGTACGGCGCCCAGGCGACCGTGGTGGTCGGCGACGACCTGCTGGCCCAGAACTATCCCGCCGTCCACGCCGTCGGCCGCGCGGCGGTCGAGGCCCGCGCCCCGCGCATGATCGAGCTGGCCTGGGGGGACCCCAACCATCCGGTGGTCGCCATCGTCGGCAAGGGCGTGGTGTTCGACACCGGCGGTCTCGACATCAAGCCGTCCTCGGGCATGCGCCTGATGAAGAAGGACATGGGCGGCGCCGCCCACGCCCTGGCGCTGGGCCGGATGGTCATGGCGGCTGGCCTGAAGGTTAGGCTCCACGTCCTGCTGCCGGTGGTCGAGAACGCCATCAGCGGCGACGCCATGCGTCCGGGCGACGTGCTGCAGACCCGCAAGGGTTTGACGGTGGAGGTCGGCAACACCGACGCCGAGGGGCGGCTGATCCTGGCCGACGCCCTGACCCGTGCGTCGGAGCTGGGGCCCGTGCTGACCATCGACATGGCCACCCTGACCGGCGCGGCGCGTGTCGCCCTCGGTCCGCAAGTGATCCCCTTCTATACGGCCGACGATGATCTGGCGGACGACCTCGCCGCCGCCGCCCGAGCGGTTGACGACCCGCTGTGGCGCATGCCGCTGTGGAGCGGATACGAGGACGCCCTGGATGGCGACATCGCCGACCTGAAGAACGACCCGGACGCCTGGGCCCAGGCGGGCTCGGTGACCGCCGCCCTGTTCCTGCAGCGCTTCGCGCCGGAGGCTGGGTCGTGGGTCCACTTCGACATCTTCGCCTGGAATCCCAAGGCGCGGCCAGGCCATCCCTTGGGCGCCGCCGCCCAGGCGGTCCGCGCCCTCTACGCCGTCCTCAAGGGGCGCTACGCATGAGCTTCGATCCCCGCCTGACCCTGGCCCGTCCCGACCTGGCCGCCATCGGCCTGGAGGGGCTGGTGCGCGCCGACCTGTTCGCCGAGCCGCGCCGCATGGTCGTCACCACCCCCGCCGCCGCCCTGCGCAAGGCGCCGGCGTCGGACGCCGAGCAATGGGACCAGCTGCTGTTCGGCGAGGCCTTCGACGTGCTTGAGGAGGCCGGCGGCTTCTGCTGGGGCCAGGCGGCGCGCGACGGCTATGTCGGCTTCGTGGATTGCGCGGCCCTCGCGCCGGTCGGCGAACTGGCGACCCATCGGGTCTGCGCCATCCGGACCTATGCGTTCAGCAAGCCGGACATCAAGAGCAAGCCGGCCGGCCTCTATTCCCTCAACGCCCTGGTGGCGGTGGAAGCGCGGGAAGGCCGCTTCGCCAAGGCGGCCGGCGGCGGCTGGTTCATCGAGGCGCACCTCGCGCCCCTGGGCGAGTTCGACAGCGACCCCGCCGCCGTGGCCGAGCGCTTCATCGGCGCGCCCTATCAGTGGGGCGGTCGCGAGAGTCTCGGGCTCGACTGTTCGGGTCTGATCCAGCAGGCGCTCTACGCTTGCGGTCGGTCTTGTCCGCGCGACACGGACATGCAGGCGGCCAGCCTTGGCGAGCCGATTACCCAGGATCAGTTGCGCCGCGGCGACCTCGTCTTCTGGAAGGGCCACGTGGTGATGATGCTGGACGAGACCCGCATCATCCACGCCAACGCCCACTTCATGGACGTGACTATCGAGCCCCTGGCCGACGCGCTGGCGCGCATCGGCGCTGTCTACGGGGCTCCGACGGCGTTCCGCAGGCCTTAGGCGGTCTTCTCGATCCAAGCGCCGAAGGCGGCCATGAAACTGGTGAAGAAGGCGCGGGTGTCGTCCTTCACCAGTTCGCCGCTCTCGTCGAACAGGCTGGCCGAGCCGCCGATATAGGCTTCGGGCTGCTGCAGCACCGGCATGTCCAGGAACACCAGCGACTGGCGCAGGTGATGGTTGGCGCCGAACGCGGCCAGGGCGCCGGGCGACTGGCTGACGATGGCCGCCGGCTTGCGGCTGAAGACGCTCTTGCCATAGGGACGCGAGCCCACGTCGATGGCGTTCTTCAGCGCCCCGGGGACGGAGCGGTTGAACTCCGGCGTCACGAACAGCACGGCGTCGGCGCCGCGCACTGCGTCGCGGAACTCCGTCCAGGCCTTCGGCGCGCCTTCATCCTCGAGATCCTGGTCGTAGTGCGGCAGCTCGCCAATCTCGACGATCTTCAGGGTCAGGTTGTCCGGCGCCAGGGCGGCGAGGCTGTGCGCGATCTTGCGGCTTAGCGAGGCCTTGCGGAGGCTGCCGACGAGGACGGCGACGGTGCGGGCTTGGGTCATGAGAGAGCGCCTTCTGGATAACTGTAACCGCATATATGGCGGATCGTCGTCGGCGCCAGTCGTCGCCTCCACAAAAAACGCTCCGGCTAGGCCCCGCGTCGCGCCTCGGCTATGGGTCGCCCATGATCCCGTGGAAACACCTCGACACCGCCATCGTCCCCGATCAGGGCGGCGAGCTGCGCCTGATGCAGCGCGGTCACGAGTTCTCGATCATGGCCGGGGCGATCGAGCTGATGAACAGCCGCCTCAGCGGATCGGAGGAGGCGCTGGCCACCCTGACCTGCGAGCGTCTGGCGGGCAGGGCGAAGCCGACGATCCTGATCGGCGGCCTGGGCATGGGCTTTACCCTACGCGCGGCGCTCCAGGCCTGGGGCGCGGACGCCAAGATCACGGTGGCCGAACTGGTCCCCTCCGTCGTGGCCTGGGCGCGGGGACCGTTGGCCGGGGTGTTCGACGGCTGCCTCGACGATCCGCGCGTCAGCATCCATGTGGGCGATGTCGGCGCTCCCATCCATGACGGGAAGGGCGCCTGGGACGCCATCCTGCTGGACGTGGACAACGGACCTGACGGCCTGACCCGCGAGGCCAATGACAGCCTCTACAGCCCCGCTGGCCTCGACGCCGCGCGGACGGCCCTGCGCCCTGGCGGCGTCCTCGCCGTCTGGTCTTCGGCCCCCGACGACGCCTTCACCCGTCGTCTGAAGCGCGCCGGCTTCCAGGTCGAGGAAGCCCGCGTCCGCGCCAGCCGCACCGGACGCGGCGCCAAGCACATGATCTGGCTGGCCAAGCGGCCCTAGGTTTACGGCTGTACATCGGCAGCCAAGGGCGTAAGCTCCCTCCATGATCAAGATCTCCGCGGCAGAGAGCTGCATCATGGAGGCGCTCTGGACGAACGGTCCCTCGACCGCCGAAGAGCTCGTGCGTGAAACCGGCGAGGCCCAGAACTGGGGCGAGGCGACGGTGAAGACGTTGATCAACCGCCTGCTCAAGAAGAAGGCCCTGGTGTCCGAGCGTTCAGACGGGCGGGTCCGCTATCGTCCGCTGGTCAGCCGGGCCGACTATCTGACCGTCGAAAGCCAGGGGCTGCTCGACCGGCTGTTCGGCGGCGAGCTGTCGCCGCTGGTCGCCCACTTCGCCAAGCATCGCGATCTGTCGCCGGACGAGATCGCCCGCCTCAAGAGCCTGATCGCGGAGCTGGAGGATGATGGCTGAGCTGCTCGCCGCGCTGATCCGCGCCAACCTGGCCGGATCGCTCGCCGTGCTGCTGGTGCTGGCGGCCCGTCCGTTGGCGCGCGGCCGTCTGGCCCCGCAGACCCTCTATGGCCTCTGGGTCGTGCCGCCGCTCTCCATGCTCGGGGCGCTCCTGCCGCCGCTGACGGCCGCGCCCAAGGATCAGCGCTCGTTCCTCGCCGACTTGCCCGGCCTGCTGGAAAGCAGCGGCCTGGTTCCGACCCTGACCTTCGTCTGGCTGGCGGGCGTGGTGGTCATGGCGGCGGTCTTCACCCTCATGCAGGTCCGCTTTCTCATGGCGGCCAAGGCCGGCCGCGCCGGTCCCGCCGTGGTCGGCGTCCTCCTGCCCCGCATCATCATGCCGGCCGACGAGAACCGCTATGGCGCCGAAGAGCGCCGGCTGGTGCGGGCCCACGAGCAGGCGCACCTGGCGCGCGGCGACCATCGCGCCGTGGCCCTGGCGGCGGTCCTGCAATGCCTGGCCTGGTTCAACCCGCTCGCCACCCTGGCCGTCCGCCGGATGCGCCTGGACCAGGAGCTGGCCTGCGACGCGACGGTCCTGGCCAAGTACCCGCGCCAGCGCCGCGCCTATGCCGAGGCCCTGCTGAAGACCCAGCTTTCGCCCGCCGCCCCGCCCCTGGGCTGCGCCTGGCCGCCCAACGCGCCGCATCCGCTGGAGGTGCGCGTGACCCAGGTGGCCGCCGCTCAGAGGCCGCCGGTCGCCGGCTCGGCCCTGGTCGCGGGGCTTGGCCTGACGGCCCTGCTCGCCGCGTGGCTGGCCCAGCCGGCCGCGCCGCCGCACGACCGGCCGCAATGGTCGAACCAGCGGCCGATCCTGGTCCTGGTCAACCTGGCGCCCTGAGCTAGATCAGGCGCTTGATGGTCTTCCGGCTCCAGACCAGCTTGTAGTAGGCGGTCTGCGCCATCAGGATCATGCCGAAGGCGGCGGGCCAGGCCCACCACACCCCGGTCACCCCGAACCTGCGGCTCAGGAACCAGCCGGTCGGCGCCTCGACCACCAGGATGATGGCGATGCTGATCAGGGTGGGGATCCACACCTCCCCGCTGGCGCGCATCATGGCCGACAGGATCGAGCCCATGCCCATGACGACGGCGCTCCAAAGGACGACGTGCAGCAGGGTCTGGGTCAGATCGACCACCTCGGCGCGGCTGATGAACGCCCGCACGATAGGCTCGGCGAACAGGTAGCAGAGCAGGACGCCGCCGCCGGTGATGATCAGGTTCATCATCATCGCCGTGCGCACGATGGGCCGCAGCCGCTCGCTATGCCCCGCCCCGATGGCCTGGGCCCCGAGGATCGAGGCGGTGATGGCGATGGAGAGCGCCGGGAACTGCACATAGGCCATCACCTGGTTCACCGCGCCATAGGCCGCCGTAGCGTCCGAGCCGAAGCCGTTGACCAGGCCCAGCAGAACGATCTCCGCCAGGGACATGGCCACCATCTGCAGGGCCGTGGGGATGCCGATGAACAGGACTATCTTCAGGATCGCCGGATCGATCTTCATATGGCGGATGAAGGCCTCGTCCGGCGCCAGCAGGTGCTTACGCCGCCGCAAATGCCAGGCCAGCCAGGTCATGCCCGCCAGGCTGGACACCGCCGACGCCCAGGCGGCGCTGGCGGGGCCAAGCGGCGGCAGGCCGACCCATCCCTTGATCAGCAGCGGCGTGACCACCAGCCCGACAAGGGTGGAGACTGTCAGCGCCCAAAGCGGCGTCTTGGTGTCGCCCACGCCTCGCAGCATGGCGGTGTAGAGTAGGAAGACGATCAGGCTGGGCATGGCGCAGGCGATGGCGCGGGTATAGGCGACCGCCTCCACATAGATGTCCGCCGGCGCGCCCAGCAGGCGCATCAGGGCGGGCGCGAACAGGACGCCGCCCACAGCCAGGAACACGCCGACGATCGCCGTGGCGGCGGAGGCGACGCCGGCCACCGCCTTCAACCGCGTCTCATCGCGGGCCCCGAAGGCCTGGCCGATCAGCACGGTCGCCCCGCTGGCCAGCCCCATGACCGAGGCGATGCAGAAGAACACCACTGGAAAGGCGACCGAGGCGGCGGCCAGGGCCTTCACCCCGATCATGTGGCCCAGGAAGATGTTGTTGAGCGTGCCCGACAGCGCCTGCAGCACATTGCTCAGCATCATCGGCCAGAGGAAGGTGAGGAAGGTCCGCCAGAGCGGCTGGGGGGCGGGGGGCTGCATGCGAAGTCTCCAATGACCGCGCTTTTATCCGGGTGTAATTCCGAAATCAATACGCCCGGGTAAAAATGCCGAGGTGAGCAGGAACGAAAAAGGCCGTGGGTCTTGCGAACCCACGGCCTTCAAACGTTTCGACTTGGCCGGACGCCTTAGTTCGGCGTCGCGGTCTTGGCCGGTTGAGCCGCGCCCGCCTCGGCGACCGGAGCCTCGCCCGCCGGAGCGGCGCCCTCGGTCGGGGCTGCGTCGGCGGCCGGAGCGTCAGCCGCGGCGGCCGGCTTCGGGGCCGGGATCGGCAGGGCCGAACCCAGGCTGTGCAGGTAAGCGATGACCGCGATGCGGTCTTCCTGCTTCTTCAGGCCGACGAAGGTCATCTTCGTGCCGGCGATATCCTTCTGGGGAGCCTTCAGGAAGGCGTCGAGCTTGTCGTAGTCCCAGACCGGGTTGGCGTTGCCGTAGTCGACCATGGCGCCCGAATAGGCGAAGCCGCCGTGGGTGCCGGGCTTCTTGCCGACGGTGCCGAACAGGTTCGGGCCGGTGCCGTTGGCGCCGCCCGATTCGAAGGTGTGGCACGAGGCGCACTTGGCGGTGATCGCCTTACCGGCTTCGATATTGGCGGCCGGCAGAACCGTGCCCCAATCCGGAGCGACTTCGGCCGCAGCCGCGCCGCCTTCGGCCTCTTCCTGAACGGCGATGGCGTAACCGGCCTTTTCCGGGTGCTCCTTGTGGAACACCACATCCGACGCCTCGCGCAGAAGGAAGATGGCCAGACCAGTCGCCAGAACCGCGCCCGCGATCTTGTTGAACGTCAAATCGCTCATGCCCGCCTACTACAGCCTCTCGCAGAACCGCGCAGGGCGCGGTCGTCATCACGGCGCAAAGCGCCCCCTTATTGCGTCGGCGTCTCTTACACGCTACCGGCCCATGCGCAAGACGGAGCGGCTTTCGCAGCACGACTTCGCGCCCTTTCGCCGCTGACCTGTGATCATGAATCCCATCGTCCTCATCCCCGCTCGCCTCGCCGCCACCCGGCTTCCGGGCAAGCCGCTGGCCGATATCGGCGGCCTTGCGATGATCGTGCGCGTGCTGCGCCAGGCCGAGGCGGCGGGCGTCGGTCCCGTGGCCGTGGCGGCCGGCGATCCCGAGATCGTCGCCGCCGTGGACGCCGCCGGCGGCCGTGCGGTGCTGACCGATCCGGCCCTGCCGTCGGGTTCTGACCGAATCCTGGCGGCTCTCGCGCAGCTCGATCCCCAAGGCCGCCACGATGTTGTGATCAACCTTCAGGGCGACATGCCGTTCGTCGAACCCGGAGTGGTCGGGGCCTGCGCGCGTCTGCTGGAAACCCATCCCGCCTGCGACATCGCCACCGTCGTCGCGCCCGAGGCCTCCATCGACGACCGCGCCAATCCGGACGTGGTCAAGGCGGTGCTGTCCATGAACCCCGGCGGCCAGCATGGACGGGCGCTCTATTTCACCCGCTCGACCCTCTATGGCGACGCGCCGGTCTGGCGGCACATCGGCATCTACGGCTATCGCCTGGCGGCCCTGAAGGCGTTCCACGCCGCCGCCCCTTCGCCCCTGGAGCAGCGCGAGAAGCTGGAACAGCTGCGCGCCCTGGAACTGGGCTTCTCCATCTGGGCCGCCGTCGCCGACGACGCGCCCATCTCCGTCGACACCCCGGCCGACCTGGCCGCGGCCCGAGCTTTCGCTGACAGGACAAACTCATGAGCGTGATGCCCAAGATCGCCTTCCAGGGCGAACCCGGAGCCAACAGCCACGAGGCCTGCCGCACCTATTTTCCGGGCTATGAAGCCGCGCCCTGCGCGACCTTCGAAGAGGCGTTCGACGCCATCAAGTCCGGCGCCTGCGAGCTGGGCATGATCCCGGTCGAGAACTCGATCGCCGGCCGCGTCGCCGACGTGCACCACCTGCTGCCGTCCGCCGGGCTGAAGATCATCGGCGAGCGCTTCAAGCCGATCCGCTTCCAGCTGATGGCCAACAAGGGCGTGAAGCTGGAGGAGATCAAGACGGTGGTCTCCATGCCCATCGCCCTCAGCCAGTGCCGCAAGAGCCTCAAGAAGCTGGGCGTCGCCACCGAAGGCTTCGGCGACACCGCCGGGGCCGCCCGCGCTCTGTCGCAGAACCCGGACCCGACCCGCGCGGCCATCGCTCCGGCCCTGGCGGCGGAAATCTATGGCCTCGACATCCTGATGAAGGACATCGAGGACGAGCGCACCAACACCACGCGCTTCCTGGTGATGACCGCCGATCCGACGCCGCCCCCGCCGCCGTTCACGACGCGCTGCATCACCAGCTTCGTATTCCGCGTCCGCAACCTGCCGGCGGCCCTCTACAAGGCCATGGGCGGCTTTGCGACCAACGGCGTCAACATGACCAAGCTTGAAAGCTACATGGAGGACGGGGCCTTCACCGCCACGACCTTCTACGCCGAGGTGGACGCCCGTCCCGAGGATCGCGGCCTGGCCCTGGCCTTCGAGGAGCTGCGCTTCTTCTCCGAGAAGTTCGAGATTCTCGGCGTCTTCCCGGCCGACCCGTTCCGCGACCGCGTCTGACCTCAACTTTACAGATCGGCGTTCTCCCTTAGGCTTGCCCCAAAGCAACGCTTGGGAGGGCGTCCGATGAACTCGATCCTTACTCCGGTGCTGGCCCTTGTGGCCTGGTCGCTGGTCGTCTGGCTGTGGATGTACGCCACGCGCATTCCGGCCATGCAGAAGGCGCGGATCGAGCCGCAGAGCGCCCGGTTTCCTGGTTCGCTCGCGGTGCTGCCCGACGGCGTCCGGCAGGTGGCCGACAACTACAACCACCTGATGGAGCAGCCGACGATCTTCTATGCGTTGGCGGTCTATGTGCACCTGGCAGGCCAGGGCGACGGGACGAACATCGGGCTGGCCTGGGCCTATGTGGGCCTGCGTGTCGCCCACAGCCTGGTGCAGGGCACGGTCAATCTGGTGATGGCCCGCTTCGCCCTGTTTTCGCTGTCGACCATCGCCCTGATCGTGATCACGGCCCGGGAAGTGCTGAAGCTGGTCTAGGCGGCCCTGTTCGGCGCCGTCTCTCGCAGGCCGAGGGCGGCGCCGAGCGCGATCACCGCCGCGCCCATCATCAGCCAGGCCGGCGCCATGGGCTGGCCCGTCAGCCTGGTGAGCCAGGCGGCGAACACCTGCGTCGCGCCGCCGAACACCGCCGTGGACACCGCGTAGATGATCGCCAGGTTGCCGGCTCGCGAGCGCTTGGGCAGGGCCTCGGTGATGCCGACCAGCGCCGCCGAGGCGCCGGTGACGAAGGCGATGGTCAGCACCGCCGCCCCGCCATAAAGCGCCAGCGGCGTGCGAGACTGCTCCACCAGCCAGAAGGCCGGCAGCACCGCCAGGGTCAGCAGGCCCCAGGAGACCACCATCACCGGCTTGCGGCCGAAACGGTCCGACAGGGCGCCGCCTATGGGATCGAACACCGTCCCCGCCAGGCCGGTCGCCACCGTCGCCCCGAACGCCAGGCTGACAGGCATGCCCAGGGTCGAGTTGGCGTAGGTCGTCAGATAGCTCAGCAGGTACGACGCCACCGTCCCCGCCGACAGGATCGCCAGGGCCAGGATCGCGACCCGCCTGTGATCGGCCGGGTTGCGCGTCGCAGGGGGCGGCGGCTCGGGCAGGTGCAGGGTGTCTTCCAGCGACCGGCGAAGGATCAGGCCCAGGGGCACGATCACCGCCCCCGCCAGGAAGGCGACACGCCAGCCCCAGGCGTCCAGGTCGGCGGGCGTCAGCAGGTTCGACAGCACCACGCCCAGACAGCCAGCGATCAAGATCGCCACGTCCTGGCCCATGTACTGGAACGACACGTACAGCCCACGCCGGCGCGCCGGAGCGGCTTCGGCCAAGTAGGCGGTGCTCGACCCCAGCTCCCCGCCCAGGGCGAAGCCCTGCAGCAGGCGCAGGACGATGACGATGGCCGGGGCGGCCAGTCCGATGGCGGCGTAGGACGGCGTCAGCGCCACCCCTGCCATGGCTGCGCCCATCAGGCCGAAGGTCAGCAGCATGGCCGGCTTGCGTCCGACCCGATCCGCCAGTCGCCCGATGACCAGGGCGCCCACGGGCCGCGTCAGGAAGCCCGCGCCGAACGTCGCCAGCGACGCCAGCAGGCTGCTGGCCGGGTCGTGCGAGGGAAAGAAGGTCCGGCCGATCTGGGCGGCGAAGAAGGCGTAGGTCAGGAAGTCATAGAATTCGAGCGCGTTGCCCGCGACCACGGCGGCCACGTGCCGTGCCGGCGGCCCCTTCGCCGCAGCGCCTTCGCCGCTCGTCGTCATGTTGTCCATCGTCCCCAAGTCGCCGCAGGGTCGGCGATTCGCGGTCGTTCCCGCTACTGGCGATTCCGAGAGGTTCAGAAGCCCTCTGACCAGGCTTTCAGAAGCTGGTGGGCGATGGCCAGGGGCGGGGGCGCGAAGGCGTCCGCGATCTCGCCCTTGATCAGGGCGGCGGCTTCCGCGCGGGTAAACCAGCGCACCGATTCCAGCTCCGTCTGGTCCGGCGCCGCCTGGTCGCTGTCGACATCGGCGATCAGGCCGATCATCAGCGACGACGGATAGGGCCACGGCTGGGTGGAGTGGTAGCGCACGGACGTGGCGTTCAGACCCGCCTCTTCGTTCAGTTCCCGGGCGCAGGCCTCCTCGATCGTCTCGCCGGGCTCCAGGAAGCCGGCCAGGGCCGAGTGCATGCCCTTGGGCCAGCCCGACTGGCGGCCCAGTAGACACTTGTCGCCATGCACCGCCAGCATGATCACCACCGGGTCGGTGCGCGGGAAGTGTTCGGTCTCGCAGGCTGGGCAGATCCGCTTCCAGCCGCCGTCGGCGACCTTGGACGGCTGGCCGCAGGCCGAGCACCAGCGATGGCGGCGGCGCCATTCGAACATCGCCTTGGCCGTGGCCAGGATGCCGGCGTCGGCCGCCGGCAGTTGCGGAGCGACCGCGCGCAGCTCCTCGAACCGGCCGATGCCCGTCAGGCCGCTGCTGCTGGCCGGGTCGCCGATGCCGTCCAGGTCCACGGCGAAGACGGCGGTCTCCTTCCACAGGCCCATGAACAGCAGCTGTTCGTCGCCGCCGGCCATTTCCTTGGCGAGGTCGGCGGGGAAATAGGCGATCTGCACGCCCTTGCCGCCTTCCATGTCCTCGACCAGAGGCTTTCCGTTCCACAGGGCCAGGCCCAGGGAGGTCGGGTCAGCGAGCTTTTCGGCGACCCAGGCCTCGTCGCCGCGCCGTTCGCTGGCGCGGTCCAGGGGGTTTCCGGCAAAGGTGTTGATCGGCGCGGGAAGGGGCATGACGGCTTTCGTCGCTGACCCGCGTTGGCCGGTCAAGCGCGGTCGTGCTTGCGAAATCGGCTCGGCGGAGCGATATAGCGCTCGAAGTCGGCGCGGGCGGACGCCTCGCCAATCTGGTCAGGGCCGGAAGGCAGCAGCCACAACGAGTTTCGCTCCGGGTCGCGCCGGCTTCACCTTCTCCCCAAAATCTTCCAACGCCAGCGCCCTTTCGGGTGTTGAAGCCTGTACGTAGACTGTACATTTCGTACAGCACCTCGGGCCTGCTCCCCGAGTTCGAAGGACGCCCTTTGATCGACGACGATACGCCTTTCGAGCCGGACGAGGTTCCCGAGCGCGACGAGAACACCGCCGACATCTTCGGCGGCGCGCCCGCCGCTGCGCCCGCTCCGGCCGCCGAGCAGGGGCCGCTGGCCGTGTCGGAGGAGCCGTCCGCCGCCTACACCGTGCTGGCGCGCAAATACCGCCCGCGCAATTTCGAGGACCTGATCGGGCAGGAGGCCATGGTCCGCACCCTGGCCAACGCCTTCGCCACCGGCCGGATCGCCCACGCCTTCATGCTGACCGGCGTCCGCGGGGTCGGCAAGACGACCACCGCCCGCCTGCTGGCGCGCGCCCTGAACTTCGAGAGCGACACCGTTCATGCGCCCTCGGTCGATCTGAGCGTCGAGGGGCGCCATTGCCGCGCCATCATCGAGGGGCGGCACATGGACGTGCTGGAGCTTGACGCCGCCTCGCGCACCAAGGTCGACGAGATGCGCGAGCTGCTCGACGGGGTCCGCTACGCCCCGGTCGAGGCGCGGTACAAGGTCTACATCATCGACGAAGTCCACATGCTGTCGACGGCGGCGTTCAACGCCCTGCTGAAGACGCTTGAGGAGCCGCCGCCCCACGCCAAGTTCATCTTCGCCACCACCGAGATCCGCAAGGTCCCGGTGACGATCCTGTCGCGCTGCCAGCGTTTCGACCTGCGCCGCGTCGAGCCGGACGTGCTGAGCGCGCACTTCTCGCGCATCGCCAAGCAGGAAGGCGCGATGGTCGAGGCCGACGGCCTGGCCCTGATCTCCCGCGCCGCCGAAGGTTCGGTGCGTGACGGCCTGTCCCTGCTCGACCAGGCCATCGTCCAGGCGGAGCGGGGGCAGACGGTCACCGCCGCCGTGGTCCGCGACATGCTGGGTCTGGCCGACCGCGCCCAGACCATCGCCCTGTTCGAACACATCATGCGCGGCGAGGTCGGCCCCGCGCTGGAGGCGTTTCGCACCCTGTGGGGCTTCGGCGCCGATCCGGCGGTGGTCATGCTCGACCTGCTGGAGCATTGCCACGGCTCGTCCGTCGCCAAGGCGCTTGGCCCGGACGCCCTGTCCCTGCCCAAGGAGCAGGCCGCCCGCCTGGCCGCCATCGGGGCCAATGTCTCGGCCGGGGTGCTGTCGCGCCTGTGGCAGATGCTGCTCAAGGCCCACGACGAGGTGCGCCGCGCGCCCGACGGGCCGGCGGCCGCCGAGATGGCGATCATCCGCCTGACCTACGCCGCCGAACTGCCGGGCCCCGAAGAGGCGCTGAAGGCCATCCGCGAAGGCTCGCCCATCGGCGGCGGTCCTTCGGGCGGCGGCGGCGGCGGTGGAATGGCCGCCGGCGGTGGCGGCGGCGTGGTCGCCCAGGGCATGGCCATGCCCCAGGCCGCCCAGCAGGCCGCGCCGGTCATCGCCAGCTTCGAGGACATCGTCCGCCTGATCGAGGCCAAGCGCGACGTCGGGCTCAAGTGGGACGTGCAGCAGTACGTCCGCCCCATCAGCGTGCGTCCCGGCGTCATCCAGTTCGAACCCGCGCCCGGCGCGCCGCACAACCTGACCAGCCGGCTGGTCAGCCGAATGAAGGAATGGACGGGCCAGCCCTGGCTGGTCGTCACCGACGGCGGCAAGGGCGGCGAGACCGATCGAGAGCGCGAGCGCCGCGAAAAGCGCGAGCTGCTTTCGGAGATCGAGGCGGACCCGTTCGTGCGGGCCGTCATGCAGGCGTTTCCGGGCGCCGAGATTGTCCACTTCGGCAATGCGCCGGAGATCGTCGAGGCGGCGTCAGCCCCCGAACCGGAAGAAGACGAGGAGTAGAGCGTGAAAGATCTTGGCGGCCTGATGAAGCAGGCCCAGGCGATGCAGGCCAAGCTGGCCGAAGCCCAGGAAAAGATGGCCGACCTGACGGCCGAGGGGACCTCGGGCGGCGGCATGGTCACGGTCACCCTGAAGGGCGGCGGCGAACTGGTCGGCATCAAGATCGACGAGAGCCTGATGGCGCCGGGCGAGGGCGAGGTGGTCGCCGACCTGATCGTCGCGGCCCACGCCAACGCCAAGAAGACCCTCGACGCCCAGCAGGCCGAGATGATGCGCGCCGCCGCCGGCCCCATGGCCGGCATGATGGGCGGCATCCCGGGTCTGAAGTTCTAAGCATTTGGCCGCTTCCGCCGGACCCGAGATCGAGCGCCTCATCGCCCTGCTGTCAAAGCTGCCGGGGCTGGGACCGCGTTCGGCCCGGCGGGCGACCCTGGCCTTGCTGAAGCGGCGCGATCAGTTGCTCGGCCCCTTGGCCGACGCCCTGGCGGCCGCCCGTGACCGGGTGAAGACCTGCGGCGTCTGCGGGGCGCTGGACACCACCGACCCTTGCGCCGTCTGCGCCGACCAAGCCCGCGACCAGACCCTGATCTGCGTGGTCGAGGATGTCGGCGCCCTGTGGGCCATGGAGCGGGCAGGGGCCTTCCGGGGCCGCTATCACGTTCTGGGCGGCCTGCTGTCGGCGCTCGACGGCGTCGGCCCCGAGGCCTTGCGTGTGCGTGAACTGGTGGAGCGCTCCACTGGTGGGGCGGTGCGGGAGGTGATCCTGGCTCTGCCGGCCACTGTCGACGGCCAGACCACGGCCCACTATCTGGCGGAGCGCCTCGCCCCGTCTGGCGCCAGCGTCACCTCCCTAGCGCGCGGCGTTCCCGTGGGCGGTGATCTCGACTGGCTGGACGACGGCACCATCGCCCAGGCCCTGCGGGCGCGCCGCCCGGCCTAGGATCTCCGCTCGCCGCCGATGGTGAGCGAATACGACGAGTTTGCACGCTCCTGCCGCGTGTCTGTTCGACGGCCTGGCTCGGCCGAATTACGGGGGATCTGATGGTCGAGTTCAAGAATTGGGCGGCGTTTGGTCTGTTGACCTTCGGCATGGCCTGCACCCCCGGCCCGAACATGCTCTATCTGCTGTCCCGCTCCATCAGCCAGGGCCGCGCGGCGGGCTTCATCTCCCTCGGCGGGGTCGCGCTGGGCTTCTTCATCTACATGACCCTGACCGCCGCCGGGATCACGGCGGTGATCATGGCCGTGCCGGTCGCCTATGACATTCTGCGGTTCGGCGGCGCGGCCTATCTGGCCTGGCTGGCGTGGAATGCGCTTAAGCCCGGCGCGGTCTCGCCGTTCCAGGTGCGCCATCTGCCGGCCCATCGACCCGCGCGGCTGTTCGGAATGGGCCTCGCGACCAGCCTTCTCAATCCGAAACTGGCCGTCCTCTACATGTCGCTCCTGCCCCAGTTCATCCGGCCGGAGCATGGGAACGTGCTGGGGCAGAGCCTGCTTCTGGGATCGACCCAAATCGTCATCAGCGTGACGGTGAACGGGCTGGTGGTGTTCGCGGCCGGGGGCGTGGCCGCCTTCCTGGCCGCACGCCCGACCTGGGCAAAGGTGCAGCGCTGGATCATGGGCACGGTTCTGGGCGGGCTGGCCGTGCGCATGGCCTTTGAGGCGCGGCGCTAAATCGCGGCGAAACACTGATCCAGATCAAGGCGGCGAAAACGACTCAGTCGTAGCGGTGAAGCTTCGGTTCAGAACGAGGCTTCTCATGCTGATGACGATCAAGTCCCGGATGCGCGTTTCCTGGTTCATCGGGATGGCGGCCATGCTTGCCCTGGCGGCCCTGAACGTCACCTTGCTGCACATGGTGGCCGACGCCGGCGACCGGGCGGCGGACATCCTGCGCATCGCCGACGGGGTCAGCATCGCCGTGGGCGTGGGCGCCGTGGTCGGCGTCATCCTCGGCGCGATCTATTTCGAGCGCCTGGTCATCTCCGCCATGGGCGCCATGTCGGCGACCATGCGTCGCCTGGCCGCTGGCGAGTTCGACGTCACCATTCCCGGCGCCGGCCGTCGCGACGAGATCGGCGAGATGGCCCGCAGCGTCGAGGTCTTCCGCGAGAACGGCCTGGCCCGCTCGCGCCTGGAAGCTCAGGCGGCGGAAACGCACCGCGACGTGGACCGCCGCCTGCGCGAGACCGAAGCCGCCTTCGAGGCCGCTGGTCGTGAACAGAAGAAGCTGGTCGACGCCATGGCCGGCGAACTGGCCAAGCTGGCCGAGGGCGACCTGTCCGTGCGCCTGACCGACGACGTGGCCGCCGAGTACCGCGAACTGAAGGACGACTTCAACGCGGCGGTCGCCCAGCTTGAAACCACCATCCGCGGCCTGGCGGGGGCCGCCGGCGCCGTGCGCACCGGCTCGCAGGAAATCGCCCAGGCCTCCGACGACCTGTCGCGCCGCACCGAGCATCAGGCCGCGACGCTGGAGGAAACCGCCGC
Source organism: Caulobacter sp. 73W (assembly GCF_041021955.1). GTDB lineage: Bacteria > Pseudomonadota > Alphaproteobacteria > Caulobacterales > Caulobacteraceae > Caulobacter. The sequence continues at coordinate 1,316,279 of NZ_CP158375.1, read as the reverse complement.
CGCCCTAGACCAGATCACCGCCACGGTCAGCCGCACCGCCTCGGGCGCGGAACAGGTCACCGGCGTGGTCGTCCAGGCCCGCGAGGACGCCGAGCGCAGCGGCCAGGTGGTCAAGCGCGCCGTGGCCGCCATGGGTCTGATCGCCGAGTCCTCGCAGGAGATCGGGCAGATCATCGGCGTCATCGACGAGATCGCCTTCCAGACCAATCTGCTGGCCCTGAACGCCGGCGTGGAAGCCGCCCGGGCCGGCGACGCCGGCAAGGGCTTCGCGGTCGTCGCCTCCGAAGTGCGGGCCCTGGCTCAGCGCTCGGCCGAGGCGGCCAAGGAGATCAAGGCCCTGGTCGGGGGCTCTGGCCAGCAGGTGGACAATGGCGTCGCCCTGGTCGGCCAGACCGGCGAGGCCCTGGCCGCCATCGTCGGCAAGGTGGGCGAGATCTCCAGCCTGGTTCAGGAGATCGCCCATTCGGCGGTGGAGCAGTCCACGGCCCTGGAACAGGTCAACAAGGCCATGAACCAGATGGATCAGGTCATCCAGCAGAACGCCGCCATGGTCGAACAGAGCGCCGCCGCCACCCGCGCCCTGGACCAGCAGGCCGTGGGCCTGACCTCCATGGTCGAGCGCTTCACCCTGGAGAAGGCGCAGGCCCCGCGTCCGCTGCAGGAAGTCCACGAACGTCTGCTCGCCTACGCCGGCGGCCGCTGACGCGAAGCCGTCGTGAAAGCGAGGTAGGGCTGCCGCAAAACTCGGGGCGCCCATGCTTGCTTTCCTTCTCGCCGCATCCGCAGCGTCGGCCATCGCCTGCGCGCCGTCCTCGACGGAGGACGCCTGCGTCCTGAAGCTCAACGACCTCGTCGCGGTGGGCACCCACAACAGCTACAAGCAGCACCTGCCGGCCGACGAACTGGCCGCCATGGTCGCCGCGGGCGGCCAGCGCGCGCTCGGCATCGACTACGGTCACCACCCCTTGGCGCGACAGCTGGACGATGGCGCGCGCCAGCTGGAGATCGACGTCGCCCAGGATCCGGCAGGCGGGCTCTACGCCACGCCGAAGACCGCTCTGGGCAAGGGCGAGCGGATGTCGGTCGAGACGGCGGCCGTCATGGCCAAGCCGGGATACAAGGTCCTGCATATGCAGGACGTGGACTTCCGCTCCACCTGCCTGACCTTCGTCGCCTGCCTGGGCGAGGTGCGGTCCTGGTCGAAGGCCAATCCGACCCACGCGCCGATCCTGATCCTGATCAACGCCAAGGAAGGCGGCCCCAACCTGCCCGGCGGCGTGGTCGCGCCGGCCTATAACGCCAAGGCGTTCGACACGCTGGACGCGGAGATCCGCTCGGTGTTTGCGGACGCCGAGATGGTCACCCCGGACCAGGTGCAGGGCGCGAAGTCGACCCTGCGCGAGGCTGTCCTGGCCGGCGGTTGGCCGACCCTGGCCGCGGCGCGGGGCAAGGTGTTCTTCGCCCTCGACGAGAGCCCGGAAAAGGTCGCCGTCTATCGCGGCGCGCGCGGGTCGCTGGAAGGCCGGGCCATGTTCGTCAACACGGACGAAGCTTCGCCCGCCGCCGCCTATCTGACCCTCAATGACCCGGTGGCCCAGCAGGCCCGTATCCAGGCCGCCGTGAAGGCCGGCTTCGTGGTGCGCACCCGCGCTGACGCCGACACCTGGGAAGCGCGATCCAACGACCCGCGCCGCCGCGAGGCCGCCTTCGCCAGCGGCGCGCAATACGTATCCACCGACTACATGCGGCCGGACGCCCGGTTCGACGGCGGCTATCAGGTTCGCCTGCCAGCCGGTGTTGTCGCCGCCTGCAATAGGGTCCGAGCGCTGGGTAAATGTGGGGGCGTGCCCGTGGAGGCCGAAAAGGGCGCAGCGGCGCTCAGGTAATTTGACGAACCATGGTCGCCGAACACCCGATGCGTCAGCATGCCGCGCGGTTCGGGCGCAATGGTTCCTCTCGGTTAACCTTGGATTGTATCCCGACCACTACGGCTGAGCTTCGATAGTTTCTGCTTCGGGGCGCAGCATGTCGTTCAACAATTTCCGTATTCGAGCCAAGCTCATCGTCGCTTTTGGCGCCGTCATCGCCGCATTCCTGGTGGCGACCGGCCTGATCCTCAGCAGCCTGGCGCAGCTGGACGCCGCCTCGAGTTCGGCCCTGCGTGGCCAGTTGGTCGCCGGCAAGGGCGAGGTGCTGCTGAAGGGTGTTCTGGAGCAACAGAACGCTGTGCGCGGTTATGTGCTGCTGGCCGACACGGCCTTCCTCGATACCTACAACGAAGAGAAGGCCGCCTTCGACGCCGCTCTGAACGACTTCGAGAACACCACCCGCCTGCCGGCGCAGAAGGCTCGCGCCGAGCAGATGCGTGAAGCCATGGCGACTTGGCGCGCCGAGGTGGGCGATCCTGCTGTTTCCGCCATGAGCGATCCGACCACCGGCCGCGAGACGGCCACCGCCCTGGTCGGCAAGAAGTCGCTCGGCGGCCTTCGCAAGCTGCACGGCGAAATCCTCGATGCGGCCAACGCCGAGGTGAAAAGCCGCAATGCCGCCCAGGCGGCCGCGGCCAGCACGATGGTCACCACCCTTGGGGGCGCGGCTGTCGCCGCCGTCGTCATTGCGGGCCTGATGAACTGGCTTCTGTCGGGCGCCGTCGCCGCCCCGGTGGCCGCCATGACCCAGACCATGCGTCGTCTGGCTAGCGGCGATAACGCCGTCGAGATCCCGGCCATGGGCCGCAAGGACGAACTGGGCGACATGGCCGCCGCCGTCCTGTCGTTCAAGGAAGCGGCGCTCGAGAAGATCGCCCTGGAGACCCGCAGCGAGGCCGACCGCAATCTGTCAGAGACCGAGCGCGCCGCCCGCGAGGCCGACAAGGCCCGTCAGGCCAAGGAAGACGCCGTGGCCGTCGAATCCCTGGGCCAGGCCCTCAGCCGCCTTGCGGACGGCGATCTGACCCACCGCATCACGGCCGAGTTCGCCCCGCGCTCGCAAAGCCTGAAGGACGACTTCAACCGCGCCATGAACGAACTGATGGGCGCCATGCGCGCCATCAACATCAGCACCAGCAGCGTGCGCTCCAGCTCGGACGAGATCGCCCACGCCTCCACCGACCTGTCGCGCCGCACGGAACAGCAGGCCGCCGCCCTGGAAGAGACGGCCGCCGCCCTCGACCAGATCACGGCCACGGTGCGCCGCACCGCCGAGGGCGCGAAGACCGCCTCCGGCTCTGTAGCAGACGCCCGCGCCGACGCGGATCGCTCGGCCAAGGTCGTCGACCAGGCGGTCGGCGCCATGGGTCAGATCGAGACCTCCTCACGCGAGATCTCCCTGATCATCGGGGTGATCGACGAGATCGCCTTCCAGACCAACCTGCTGGCTCTGAACGCCGGCGTTGAAGCCGCGCGGGCTGGTGAAGCCGGCAAGGGCTTCGCCGTAGTCGCCTCCGAAGTGCGGGCCCTGGCCCAGCGCTCGGCCGAAGCGGCCAAGGAGATCAAGGCCCTGATCACTGCCTCCGAACAGCAGGTGTCGGCAGGCGTCGATCTCGTCGGCCAGACCGGCGCCGCCCTGCGCCGGATCGTCGATCAGGTGGTCAGCATCGACGAGCGTATCCGCGAGATCGCCGCCTCGGCCCAGGAACAGGCCACTGGCCTGCACCAGGTCAACTCGGCCATCAACCAGATGGACCAGGTGGTTCAGCAGAACGCCGCCATGGTCGAGGAAGCCACCGCCGCGACCCAGTCCTTGCGCGGCGAGACCGGGACGCTGGGCGACCTGGTCGACCGCTTCAAGATCGAGGGCCAGACGGCTTCCGCGTCTCACGTCTCGGCCGTGCGCCAAGCGGCCTGACCGCTTAGTCCCAAGACCGAACAGACGAATGGCCGGGGGCGTCGCCTCCGGCCATTTTCCTGTTCAGTAGCCCGCCGCGTGGCCGCCCCGGCGGGGATCAGCGATGCCCAGCCACGATCCGTCGGGCTGTTTGGCGACCGCGTGGATCGAGCCGTAGTGCCAGTTGTAGGGCGTGGTGATCTTCACGGTGACGCCGTAGGTGTCGGTCATCTGGGCTCGCACCTCGTCGGTGATGCGGCCCTCGATCGACATGGCGCGGCCCTTGATTGACCCCTGGAAGCGCGGCGCGTCCACCGCCTGCTCCAGCGGCATGCCGTAGCCCAGATGGTTGATCAGGGTCAGGGCGATGGCGCGTGAGGTCAGGCCCGGCGAGCCGATGGACATCACCGGCTCGCCCTTCTCGGCGATCATGGTCGGGGCGAAGCCGCTGACCACCCGGCGACCGGGCGCCTGGTTGCGGCCGGGGAAGTAGTTGCCGCCGTTGACCACCACGCCGTCGACGACGAGGCCGGTGGCGAAGGTCGCCCCCATCACGCTGTGGGTCAGGGAGACGATGTTGCCCTGCGCGTCGGCGACCACGATGTGGTCGGTGTCAGAGGCGTGGACATCCGAATGGTCAAAGCCGCCGGCCAGCGCCATGCCGTCGGCCGCTTCGGCCTTGGCGACCGGCTTCACCTTGGGCATCGACCCGTCGATCAGCGCGCTCAGATGCGCGGCGAAGGCCTTGGAGGTCAGCACCGAGGTGGGCACGTTGTAGGCCTCGGGGTCCTGGATGAACCCGTCGGTCATGTCCTCGGCGAAGCCGAAGGCGCTGCGGATCCGGTACAGCGACTCCGCCGAGGTCGTGTAGTGGCCGCCGGCCTTCAGATCGAAGGGCTCGACGATGTTCATGGCGATGGCCATCAGCGCGCCGGCCGTGCCGGGCGGCGGCGCGGAGATGATCTCGTGGTCCTTGTAGGTGAAGCGCAGCGGCTCGATCCAGCGGACCTTGTAGCGGGCCATGTCCTCCATGGAGAGCGAGCCGCCGGTCTTCTGGACTTCCGACACGAACTTTCGGCCGAAATCGCCGGTGTAGAAGTAGTCGGTCCCCTCATTGGCCAGACGGCGCATGGTGGCGGCCAGGCGGGGCCGAACGATCTTGGACCCGACAGGCGGGACATAGCCGTTGGGCAGGAACTCCTCGCGGCCGGACGGATAGGCCGACAGACGGCCCAGCGCCGCGTCGGCCATCTCGCCGTACAGGAACGAGTACATGGGGAAGCCCTGGTCGGCGGTCTTGATCGCCGGTTGGAAGTACTGGCTCCACTTCAGGGTCCCGAACCGGTCCGCCGCCGCCTTCAGGCCGGCGACCGCGCCCGGCACGGCGACGAGCTTGCCGGACGTCGGCTCCGTCGGCAGCGGACCGCCCGTGACCTGCGCCCATCCGGGAACCGTCGGCGCGCCCTTGGCCGTGTGGTCCAGGTCGGCGTCGAGGTAATAGTACTGCTTGGTCTTGGCGTCGTAGTAGAGGGCGGTCAGGGCCCCGGCCAGGGACACCATCTGCGGCTCGACCACGTTCTGAAGGATGGCGCCGGTCAGCGCGGCGTCCATGGCGTTGCCGCCGTTCTTCAGGACCTCCAGCATCGCCTGGGTGACCAGCGGATGACCGGACGAGGCCATGGCCTTCGGCGCGCGGACGGCGGGCTTGGCTCCCTGCTCCTGGGCGACCGCGCCCGTGGCGAGAAGCGCGACCGCGCCGGCGGTCATCAAAGTCTTTCTGAACATCCCATCCCCCTAGAAAGCGACTGGCCCGGCCGTGAAGGCCGACGCGGGCTGGCGGCAGTTTGCGATGAAGAGTCAGAGCCGCGCTACCGCGCTCTGCGGGTTTGCGCGCAACAGCCGCTTTTCAGGGCAAGGGTTTCTCAGTCTCGCCCGCAAGTTTCCTCCGTTGCGCGCGGCCCGCCATGTCGGACACTGACCGATCAAGAGCGTACGGCTTTGGCGGATTTTGAGATGACGATAACCGGCAAGATTTCTGGCGCTTTGCTCGCCGTCTCCCTGCTGTCGGCCACGGCGGCCTTCGCCCAGGACGGCGGTCCCCAGGCGCGTCCGCTCTACAACCGCGATCAGTGGCTGCCGCACTCGGTCCCCACGTCCGACGACGTCCTGCGTGTCCCGACGCCGGCCGAGCACAACGCGCCCAAGGGCTCCTTCGTCCTGGTCGGCGGGCGGCTGTTCGACGGCACGGGCAAGGCGGCGCGCCCGGCGACGGTTGTGGTCACCGGCAAGACCATCACGGCGGTGCTCGACCCATCGGACCGCAACTGGCCCGCGGACGCCGTGATCCATGACGTGACCGGCAAGACGGTGATGCCAGGCCTGATCGACCTGCACACCCACCTGACCTTCATGGAGCGCGCCGACGCTTCCAGCGTCTATTCCAGCGCCAATCTGAGCGGCGCGGAATCAGTCATGCGCGGGGTGAAGCGCATGTCGATCTATCTGGAATCCGGCGTCACCAGCGTTCGCGACGTGGCCTCCCACGGCGATGCGCCGTTCGTCCTCAAGCGGCTGCAGGCGTCGGGCGATCTGCCGGGACCGCGCGTCTTCACGGCCGGACAGCTGATCACCCAGACGGGCGGCCACGCGGCGATCCACACCTTCGGCCCCGGCTGGCCCGAGGTGGCCAACGGCAATCCCAACGGCATGGCCCATATCGCCTCCGGCCCCGACGGCTGGCGCGAGGCCGTGCGCATCCAATTCGCCAAGGGCGCCGATCTCATCAAGCTCGCCAGCGAGTATTCCCAGGAGGAGATCACCGCCGCGGTCGATGAGGCGCACTCCCTCGGCCTGCCGGTGACGGTCGATGCGGAGACCCAGTACATCGACATGGCGATCAAGGCCGGCGTCGACTCCATCGAGCACCCCCTGCCGCGCAGCGACGCGGCGGTCGCCCTGATGGCCAAGCGCGGCATCGCCTCGGTGCCGACCATGATCGCCTACCGCATCATCCAGCGCGGCAGCGGAGGCTATTTCGGCTCCACCTCGCGCCGGTTCGAACTGAACGAGACGACCATCGAGGCCATGGCCGCCAAGATGCGCAAGGCCGGGGTGAAGATGGGCATCGGCCTGGACGTGGTGGCCTTGGCCGGCACAGGCTATCTGCCCGGCTCCTACATCGACGAGCTGGAGGCGTTCACCCGCATCGGCTTCACCAGGACCGAGGCGCTGGTGGCGGCGACCAAGACCGGCGCCGAGATCATGCACATGGGCGACCGCCTGGGCACCATCGAGCCGGGCAAGCTGGCCGACATCATCGTCGTCGACGGCAATCCCGACCAGGACCTCACCGCCCTGCGCAAAGTGAAGACCGCCTTCGTCAACGGCCGGCTGATGCTGGAGGACGGCCGCATCTACAAGGCGCCGCACGTCGAGGTGCCGCTGCCGCAGCGCAAGTGATCAAGTCGCGGCGGGCACGTCGCAAACCGTCGCACAACACTGCTCTAATCCCAGGGACAGGTTGTCCGGGCGCGTTATCAGGGGCTAGAATGTCCTAGTCCGGCGCTCGGACATTACAAATGCGTTATCGGCCTTACCTTAGCCGCAACGCATTCCTATCTGATGCCTTCAAGGGGGCTGGGACGTCGCGCGGATCGCCGCGCGGACAGCTCCGAATAAGAAAAGGGGATCATCGCAATGGCTGCTGCAAACGCACTCGCCGTCATGTCGCCGGAAGGCGGCCTCTCGCGGTATCTCTCGGAAATCCGCAAGTTTCCGATGCTGGCCCGGGATGAGGAGTTCATGCTCGCCCAGGCCTGGAAAGAACACCAGGACCCCGCCGCCGCGCACAAGATGGTCACCAGCCACCTGCGCCTCGTGGCCAAGATCGCCATGGGCTACCGCGGCTACGGCCTGCCGATCGGGGAAGTGATCTCCGAAGGCAATGTCGGCCTGATGCAGGCGGTCAAGAAGTTCGAGCCCGACAAAGGCTTCCGCCTGGCGACCTACGCCATGTGGTGGATCCGCGCCTCGATCCAGGAATACATCCTGCGTTCGTGGTCGCTGGTGAAGATGGGCACGACCGCCGCGCAGAAGAAGCTGTTCTTCAACCTGCGCAAGGCCAAGAGCCAGATCGCCGCCTTCCAGGAAGGCGACCTGCACCCTGACCAGGTCAGCGCCATCGCCACCAAGCTGGGCGTGCTGGACAGCGAAGTGATCTCCATGAACCGGCGCCTGTCGGGTCCGGACGCCTCGCTGAACGCGCCCCTGCGCTCGGACAGCGAAAGCGAGTGGCAGGACTGGCTGGCGGACGACAACCAGGTCAGCCAGGAAGACGCCGTCGCCGAGACGGAAGAGAAGTCCCTGCGCATGGGCCTGCTCGAAGAAGCCATGACCGAGCTTTCGGACCGCGAGCGTCACATCCTGACCGAGCGGCGCCTGAAGGACGATCCGACCACGCTCGAGGAACTGGCGTCGCAATACGGCGTCAGCCGCGAGCGCGTGCGTCAGATCGAGGTCCGCGCCTTTGAGAAGCTGCAGAAGTCGATGCAGACCGCCGCGCGCGAGCGCAACCTGGTCGAAGCCTAGGCGGCCGACTTCACCCCGTCGGCGATGACGGTGATCACGGCGTTGATGGCGGCCTTCAGCCGCCGTTGCTCCAGCAACTCGCCGCTGATGGTGATGTAATCCTTCAAGTCCCCGGCGGCGTACGGCAGGCCGGGGATATTGAAGGTTCTCAAGACCTCGGCCTGAGCCAACAGGACGCGGCAGGCCTCGGCCTCGTCGGTGTCGAACAGCTTCAGCCCCTGGTGAAGCAGCTTCATCGTCTCGGTGATCCGGTCGATGCGCTCTTGGATTTCCTCCAGGGTTTCCTCACGTTCCTCAACCACAGGGGCGGGCGCGCTCGCCTCGGCCCGCTGCATGCGGGCGGAGGCGGCTTCCAGCCGCTGGGCCAGTCCGCCCATGGTATAGGGGCGGCGCAGGAACTCCTGCACGCCGGCTTCCTTAAGCCCGTTGATCAAGGCCGTCGTCGGTTCGGCGCTGGTCAGGATCACGGGGGCCTCGCGGCATCCCCAATCGCTGGCGCGCAGGTTGCGAGTGAAGTCCAGGCCGTCCACCTGATCCGGGGCATGGGCGATGAACAGCAGGTCAGGCGTCTTGTCCGCCGCCAGTTCGGTCGCCTGGGTCACATCAAACGCGAAATGGATGTCGCACCGGGTCAGGCTGTTGAGCAGGCTGGCCAGCATGCGCGCGGTATGCACATGCGGCTCGACGATCAGCACGACCGGGTCGTTCAAGAGCAGGGCGGGTGTGTTCAACGACGCGAACCTCCACGGGTCCGACTGTCGTACAATTGTGACTGTTAACAGTTGGTGCGCCAGCGTGACGCACCCAAGGCCTAGCTTGGGGGGAGGAGCGCCAGCAGGGCGCGGATCTTCTCGCGCAGCTGAGCACGGGCCGCCGGGGTGGTGTTGAGCGGCAGCTCCAGCCAAGCCGTCAGCTCGACCGCCAGCGGGCCGCCGCCGGGAACCGGTTCGAAGGCGGGATAAAGCGTGTCGGCCCGGGCCTTCAGCGCGCTGATCACTTCGTCGGGGCTCACGTCGAGCGCCGCATCGGCGTTGCGCAGCAGGGCTACAACCGTCTTCTGCACAGCGACCGCGTCGCGGGCGCGCTTGTCGCTCAGGCGCTTGGGCGGGCCCTTGTAGTCGCCGGAATTGAACCGCCGGCGGTCAGGGCCGATATAGCTTTCGGCCTGGATCCAGGGGCGCGGCGCGATTACCGCCACGACCCGCTTGGCCAGGTCCCCCAGGTTGAACGGCTTGCGCAGGAACTCATGAACCCCCGCGTCGCGCGCCCCGAACAGGACGGCGGCCGTGGCCTCGGCGGTGGTCAGGATCACCGGCGTGCCGCGCGCGGGGGTCATGCTGCGCCGCAGGCGGCGGGTGAACTCCAGGCCGTCGATCTCGCCGGGCACGTGTTCGACGAAGATCAGGGTCGGATTCAGATCGTTGACCGCCTTCAACGCCGTGGCGGCGTCGGCGATGATCGTCGCCTCGCTCGGCGCCAGGTCGCGCAACTGGGTCGCCAGCATGCGGGCGGCCGGGGCCTGCGGGTTGATGATCAGGACGCGGGCCACCCGCTCGGCGACGGCGCGGCTCAGCTTGGGGTCGATCGACATGCGGGGCTTAGGACTCCTGCCGCTGCAGGCTGGCCTCGAAGTCGTTGAGGATGTCGTACACCTCGTCCACCGGCGCCACCGGCGGGCGGCCGGCCGGGAAGCGGTAGCGCCAGAAGCTGCTGATGTGGGAGATCGCGCCGATCTTCTCGCCCAGCGACAGGAACAGTTCCGGCGCCGACAGCAGGAAGGCGCGGAAGGCGTGGGCCTTGCCGTTGATGGTCAGATCGCGGAACGCGTCATTGTAGACTTCCAGGGTGCGTTGGACGTCCCGCTTCTGCAGCAGGATGGCCCGTTGCAGGCGCTTGCGGATCGTGTCGATGTGGTTGGCCGTGTCGGGATCCGGCACGCGGCTGGCGACCAGTTCGCCCAACTCGCGCACGACCATTCGCAGCTGCGGCTCCAGAACGCTGAACATCCACTTGTAGTAGAGGACGCCCTTCCAGCTGAAGACGCCTTCGCGGAAGCTCTCGCCTTCCAGCACCAGGGTGCGGCGCAAGGGCTCCAGCCGCTCGTCGACGTCGGTCGACAGCAGGGCCTTCACCAGGCTGCCGGTCTCGTTGGAGCTGGTCTTGCCGTCATAGGCCAGGCGCGTCAGCTCGGAGATCTGGCCGCCCACGAAGCTCTGCATCTGCTCCATGTCCGCCTGCGAGATGGCGAAGTAGCAGGGCGCCACCCGATGGCCGTGACGGCGGAGGTTCTCCCGAAGCAGGAATGGATCCAGCGACGGCAGGGCGTCGATCACCCGCAGCACGCGCAAGTCGCCGCTGAGGTCGGGCACGTCGCGGCAGGCTTCACGAAGGATGTCGGTCCAGCCTCGCTGCCCGACGAACACCGACTGGCCGCCCAGGCCCAGGTCGGTGCGCTCGAACGGGATGATGATCTTGGTGGCCGTCGCGCGGGCGTCGTCGAACAGATAGGAATCGTCGGGCCGCAGCCGATGCTTGATGATCAACGCGGTGTTGAGCACCCGGCTGCGGAACAGCGGCGATTCCAGATATTCGGGACGGGTCCCGCTCTGGGCCTCGACGGCGGGCAGATTCAGGACACGGCTGGTCGATGCGGTCTTTTGCAAGGCGCGCAGACCGCGCGCCGAGCGGTCACCGCCGCCGGATCCGAATTTCCCAAGGGCGGACAAAAGTCTCGCCTCCCCCGTAGCCAAAAGCCCCACCACGTCGCGGGTGGTTGAGCTTGGCTAACCACATCCGCTTCACCCCTGGAAGGGGTCACGCATCAGGATGGTATCGTCGCGTTCGGGGCTGGTCGAGAGCAATGCGACCGGCGCTTCGATCAACTCCTCGATTCTACGGACATATTTGACCGCGTTGGCGGGCAGGTCCTTGGTCGAGCGAGCGCCCTGCGTGCTTTCGTCCCACCCTTCCATTTCCTCGTAGATCGGAACGGCGGCGGCCTGATCACGCATCCCGGCGGGCAGGTAGTCGACCGTGCGGTCGCCGATCTTGTAGCCGACGCAGATCTTCAGGGTCTTCAGGCCGTCCAGCACGTCCAGCTTGGTCAGGGCCACGCCGTCGATGCCGTTCAGGGCCACCGACTGGCGCACCAGAACCGCGTCGAACCAGCCGCAGCGGCGGGCGCGGCCGGTGTTGACGCCGACCTCGCGGCCCACCGTGGCAAGGTGCTTGCCGACCTCGTCATCCAGTTCGGCGGCGAAGGGGCCTTCGCCGACGCGGGTGGTGTAGGCCTTCACGATGCCCAGCACATAGCCGGGGCCGCGCGGACCCATGCCCGAACCCGCCGCGGCCTGGCCGGCTACGGTGTTGGACGAGGTGACGAACGGATAGGTGCCGTGGTCCACGTCCAGCAGGGCGCCTTGCGCGCCTTCGAACAGGATGCGGCGGCCGTCCTTGGCGGCCTTGTCCAGCAGGCGCCAGGCCGGCTTGGCGTAGGCCAGGATCTTCGGCGCGATCTCCAGCAGCTGGGCCAGCAGCGCGTCGCCGTCGGCCTCCGGCAGGCCCAGACCCCGGCGCAGGGCGCCATGGTGGCTCAGCAGGCGCTCGATCTTGGGCTTCAGAGCTTCCGGGTCGGCCAGGTCGGCGACGCGGATGGCGCGGCGGCCCACCTTGTCCTCATAGGCCGGGCCGATGCCCCGCCCGGTGGTGCCGATCTTCTGCGAGGAAGCGGCCTCGCGCGCCTGGTCCAGGTCCTTATGCAGCGGCAGGATCAGGCAGGCGTTGTCGGCCACGACCAGCACGTCCGGCGTGATCGCCACGCCCTGGTCGGCGATGCGGCCGATCTCGTCCAGCAGGTGCCAGGGATCGACCACCACGCCGTTGCCGATAACCGACAGCTTGCCTTGCACCACGCCCGACGGCAGCAGGGCCAGCTTATAGACCTTGCCGTCCACCACCAGGGTGTGGCCGGCGTTGTGACCGCCCTGGAACCGCACGACCACGTCGGCGCGGTTGCTCAGCCAGTCGACGATCTTGCCTTTGCCCTCGTCGCCCCATTGGGCGCCGATCACGGTGACGTTGGCCATTTCGGATACGCTTTCTCGTCCTGCCCGGCGGCGCCCCAAGCCCTTCGACAGGTCTCGGCAGGGGGCGTTTTCTCAGCTGTCAGGAGGGCGGCGGGAGGGCCGCCCGAAAGTCAGAAGCTGTAAACCAGCCGCACGCCGACATCGTCAAGGCCCTCGTTCTTGCCGCTGGCCAGAATCTGGCCGTGGCTGAGGTGGACCCAAGACAGCTCGGCCGCGATCTTCTCGTTGAAGCGGTAGCCCAGGGTCAGCTCCGGCTGGAACAGCACCTTGGACCCGAACTCGACGCGCTCGCTGCGCAGGTCGATGCGGCGCTGCAGCTCCTGCGGCGTCAGGCCCGGTTCGCGGAAATCAGGAAACTTGGAATAGCCGTCCTGATAGGCGAGGCCGAGCCCAGGCTGGAAGTAGAAGCAGTCCTCGGCCCCGAAATCGATCGGCCAGACCAGGCCGCCGGAGACGAAACTGGTGTCGCCCGAGGTGTTGGCGCTGGCCTGGGCGTAGAACTTCGGCTTGCCCAGCCAGGCGGCGCGTTCCCAGCGGTTGGACCGCACGCCGATCATGATGTCGACGCCGTCTTCCTTGCCGGCCGCGCCGACGCCCAGCGCCTTGCCGATGAACGTCACGTCGTGGCCGAAGACGCCGACGAAAGCCTCTTGCGCGCTCGCTTCACCGGCCAGCGCAACAAAGGCGGCTCCCGCCGCCAACAACAGTTTCCGCATGAAAGCCCCGTATGTCCCTGAACGTCGGTCTATGCCGAACCTGCTGCTTCGCCAAGGGCTTACGCAGGTTCGGCTGACCGCCTAGCGGCTGGGGTTGATCAGGTACTTCTCGCCGGTGGCGCGGCGGGCGTAGGCGGCGATGTTGGCCAGGTCCAAGGTCTCGCTCAGCGACAGGGTGCGCTGATAGCGGCTGGCGAAGGTGGTGGTCAGCTCGGCGGCGACCTTGGCCCGCAGGCGCATGACGCCCTCCATCCCGATCTTCTGCAGGAACGGCGTCAGCAGCCAGGCGCCGATGGCCCAGGAGAAGCCGAAGGCCCGCGACAGCTCGGTCGGGCGGGTGTCGAGCGCTCCATAGATGTAGGCCTGCTTGAAGGTGTTGGAGCCATAGCGGCTGTATTCAGACATCCTCGCCACCGCGCCCGCCTCCATGGCGCTCAGGATCTGGCCGACCAGGGGGCCGCCGCCCACGGCGTCGAACGCCAGGGTCGCGCCCGTCTCGGTGATCGCCGCGGTCAGGTCGGCGATGAAGCTGTCGGCGCTGGAATCGACCACATGCCTGGCGCCCTGATCGCGCAGGATCTTCGCCTGGGCCGGGCTGCGGACCACGTTGACCAGGCCCACGCCCTCGGAAAGGCACAGGCGGTTGAGCATCTGGCCCAGGTTCGAGGCGGCGGCCGTGTGGACCAGGGCCGTATGGCCTTCCATCCGCATGGTCTCGACCATGCCCAAGGCGGTCAGCGGATTGACGAAGGCCGAGGCGCCCTGTTCCGACGTAATATGGTCCGGCAGTACGAAGGCCTGACGCGCGTCGGTCACCCGGAACTGGCTGTACATGGCGCCGCCGGCCAGGGCGACGCGCTTGCCGATCAGGGCCTGCGCCGCCGCGCCCGACCCGGCGGCGACCACGACGCCGGCGCCTTCGTTGCCGACTTCCATCGCCTGATCCAGGCGCGCCTTCAGGCCTTTCAGCGCGCCCTGCGGCACCGGCGCACGGACGACGGGACCATGCTCGCCGGCGCCGGAGGCGGCGGCGGAGATGTCGGCGGGGCCGATCAGCAGGCCGAGATCGGAGGGGTTGATCGGCGCCGCCTCGACCCGCACCACGATATCGTTCTCGCCGGGCTTGGGCGTCGGGACCATGGCCAGGCTCAGCTCCAGCTCGCCGCCGGAGGTGATCTTGGAATGCAGCTGCAGACCCTGTGCGAAGCTGGGCGATGACATCAGATGGCTCCCTTGCCGACGACGGCGTGTTTGGCCGGAGATTAGGCGCAAAGCGCTCGTCGCTTCAAACGATCGTTCGAGTCTCTAGGGTCGCCAAAGACCCATCCGAAGATGCGGATGATGCTCTGATCGCGGCGCCATAAGCTCAAGTTTGCGACGTGACCGGTACCGCGACCGATGGTCTTTCGGACGGCCCTAGCGGCGGCGCAAAGGCGGCGCTAGGGTCCGCGCCTCAAAGATAAGGCCGTCTGGAAACGTCCATGAAAAAGCTCCTGTTCTGCACCGTCTTCGCCGCGCTGCCGGCCGTGGCATTCGCCGCGCCGCCGCTGGATACGGCCCGCCTCAAGGCTGATGTGAAGACCCTGTCCTCCGATGCGTTCGAGGGCCGCGGCCCCGCCACGGCGGGCGAGGTCAAGACCGTCGAATACATCTCCGCCCAGATGAAGGCCGCGGGCCTGGAGCCGGGCGGCGACCTGAAGGGCGGCAAGCGCGCCTGGACCCAGGATGTGCCGCTGGCCAAGTCCGACATCGTCGGCACGCCCAGCATCAGCCTGACGATCGGCGGGCTGTCCAAGCCCCTGCGCCAGGGCGACGACGTGGCCCTGCGCGCCAACATGCGCGGCGAAACCCACGTGTCGGTCAAGGACGCCCCGGTGGTGTTCGTCGGCTATGGCGTGAAGGCGCCCGAGAAGAACTGGGACGACTTCAAGGGCATGGACCTGAAGGGCAAGATCGCCCTGGTGCTGGTCAACGACCCGGACTTCGAAACGGGGCAGGGCGACTTCGGCGGCAAGGCCATGACCTATTACGGCCGCTGGACCTACAAGTACGAAGAGGCCGCGCGCCAGGGCGCCGTCGGCTTCATCGTCATCCATGAGACCGCCCCCGCTTCGTACGGCTGGAACACGGTCAAGAACTCCAACACCAACACCATGTTCGACGTGGTGCGTAAGAACCCGGGCGACACCCACGCGCCGGTCGAGGGCTGGATCCAGCGCGACCTGACCGTGGACCTGTTCAAGCAGGCCGGCCTGGACTTCGAGGCCCTGAAGAAGTCGGCCCAGAGCCGTACCTTCAAGCCGGTGGTCCTGAACGGCGTGACCTTTTCGACCGAGTACGACGTCAAGCAGGAGACGATCGTCTCCAAGAACGTGGTCGGCAAGCTGACCGGCAAGACGCGCCCCGACGAGACCGTGATCTACAGCGGTCACTGGGACCACCTGGGCGTCGGCCTGGCGGACGCCAAGGGCGACACGATCTACAACGGCGCCATCGACAACGCGACGGGCATCGCCGGCCTGCTGGAGCTGGGCCGCGCCTACGCCAAGGCCCCGCGCACGGCACGCACCGTGGTGTTCATGGCCGTGACGGCGGAAGAAAAGGGCCTGCTGGGCTCGGAGTTCTACGCCGCCAATCCGCTGTACCCGCTGGCCAAGACCGCCGGCGTCATCAACATGGACTCCATCAGCCCGCAGGGCCCGGCCAAGGACTTCACGATCAGCGGCTCGGCCGAGTTCGGCCTGCTGGACGATCTGATCGCCGAGGGCGCCAAGCAGAACCGCACCTTCATCCGCGATCCCAACCAGCAGTCGGGCGGCTTCTACCGTTCGGACCACTTCCCGTTCGCCAAGCGCGGCGTGCCGGCCCTGTCCTTCGGCTCGGGCCGCGACATGGTGGTGGGCGGCCGCGAGGCGTCCAAGGCCTGGGGCGAAACCTACGGCCGCGACCGCTATCACCAGCCGGCGGACGAGTTCGAGGAAAGCTGGCCGTTCACCGGCATGGCCGCCGACCTGGGCCTGCTCTACGACACGGGCCGCGCCCTGGCGGACTCCAACCGTTGGCCGGAATGGGCTGACGGCCAGGAGTTCAAGGCCGCCCGCGACGCGTCTAAGTCCGAACGCAAGTAAGGATCGCGCCGCCCGGGCTCATGTCCGGGCGGCCGTCTCGCCATGACCGCCAGCGTCTTCGACCTGTTCAAGCTCGGCGTCGGTCCCTCGAGCTCCCATACCATGGGGCCGATGACCGCCGCCGCCCGTTTCTGCGCGCGCCTTCGCGAGGCGGGGCTGCTGCCTCGCATCGCCCGCGTGGAGGTGAAGCTCTACGCCTCCCTCGCCCTCACCGGCCGGGGACACGCCACCGACACCGCCACGATCCTGGGACTGGCCGGCTTCGCGCCCGCCACCCTTGATCCGGACGAGGGCGACCGCGTCCTGGCGACGGTTCGCGCCGAACAACATCTGAAGCTGGCGGGCGAGGTCGACATCGCCTTCGACGAGGCGCGGGACATCGTCTGGGCCGGACACGAGCGCCTGCCGCAGCACCCCAACGCCCTGACCTTCACCGCCTTCGACGCGGCGGGGGAGGTGCTGGACCAGCGGACCTGGTTCTCCATCGGCGGCGGCTTCGTCCGCGACGAGGAGGAGATGGGCTCCAACGACCGGGACGAAGCCGGCCCCGAAGTTCCACACCCCTTCGAGTCCGGCGCTGATCTATTGGCCCGGGCCGAGGCGGCGGGCCTGACCATCGCCGAGCTGATGCTGCAGAACGAAACCGCCGTGCGTCCGAAGGCGGACGTGCTGGCGGGGCTGGACGCGGTGTTCGGGGCCATGGAGGCCTGCATCGACCGGGGCTTGCGCCAGGAGGGCGCCTTGCCCGGCGGCCTGAACGTCAAGCGCCGCGCCAAGCAGGTTCATGACAAGGTCCGCGACCGCATGGAGCGCCAGATCAGCGACCCGCTGGCCGCCATGGATTTCGTGAACCTCTGGGCTCTGGCCGTGAACGAGGAGAACGCCGCCGGCGGCCGCGTGGTCACCGCCCCGACCAACGGCGCGGCGGGCCTGATCCCGGCGGTGCTGCGGTTCTTCGTGCGCTTCCACAAGGGCACGCCCGAGCAGATCCACACCTTCCTGCTGACCGCCGCCGCCATCGGCGCGCTGTACAAGCGCAACGCCTCGATCAGCGGGGCCGAGGTGGGCTGTCAGGGCGAGGTGGGCGTGGCCTGCTCCATGGCCGCCGCCGGACTGGCCGCGGCCCTGGGCGCCACCAACGCCCAGATCGAGAACGCCGCCGAGATCGGCATGGAGCACAATCTGGGCCTGACCTGCGATCCCATCGGCGGGCTGGTGCAGATCCCCTGTATCGAGCGCAACGCCATGGGCGCGATCAAGGCCATCGACGCCGCGCGCCTGGCGCTGCTGGGCGACGGCCAGCATTCGGTCAGCCTGGACAAGGTCATCGCCACCATGAAGCGCACGGGCGACGACATGAGCGAGATCTACAAGGAGACCTCGCTCGGGGGGCTGGCGGTCGGCCTGGCGGTCAACCGCGTGGAATGCTGACCGCTCAGGACGCCCGGGCGGCGCGGCTCAGCCGGGTGCTCAGCGCCCGGCGATAGACCTCGCTGCGGACATAGTCGTCGTAACCGGCCTCAAAGCTGCCGGCCGAGCGGCGCAGTTCCAGGATGATCTTGCGATAGCGGTCGCCGTTGCGCTCCGGCGGCATGGACAGGACCGTGGCCGCGTCCTGCAGCAACTCTGAAATCTGGGTCATGACGTCTCCCTGTCGATGGGTTGGCGTTCGGTGCTGAAGCTTGAACGCACGAACCTGACGTTCGGCTGACGTCGATGACGCGGTGATGTCAGATTTTCGGAGAAAGCCGCGCCAGCAGGCCGCCGAGCGGGCTTTTTTCCAGATTTAGCGACCAGTCATAGGCGGCCAGCACCTCCGAGGCGATGGCCAGGCCCAAACCCGCGCCGCCGCGTTCATCCAACCGCACGCCGCGGCGCAGAGCTGTTTGGCGCTGGTTTTCGTCCATACCCGGTCCGTCATCCTCGACCACCAGCGCGCCGTCCTCGACGCTCACCCGCACCTGGCCGCGGGCGTGTCGCGCGGCGTTGTCCAGAATGGCGCCCAGGGCCTCGGCCAGATCGGCATGGCTGATCGGCCCGACCGCGTCCTCGGGAACCTCATTGCGCCAGGTAAGGCCTTCGCCGTCGGTGGTGCGCGAGACCACCCGGATCAGCTGGCTGGCGACCGTATGCAGGCGGCAGGCCTGGCGCGGCGCCTCGGCGGCGGCGGCGGCGCGCACCCGGGTCAGTTCACGGTCCACCTGCCGCTCCATGGCGGTCACGGCGGCTTTCAGGGCGGCCGCCGCATCCTCGTGCCCGTCGGCGGACAGGCGGCCCGCCTGGTTGCGCAGGGCCGATAGCGGCGTCTTCAGCCCATGGGCCAGGTCGCCGGCCCGGGCCTGGGCGGCCTGGATGGAGGCGGCGCGGGCGTCGAGCAGACGGTTGATGGCGGCGACCAGGGGCAGGACTTCGGTGGAATGGCGCTCGGGCAGGCGGGCCTGCGGATCGTCGTCCAGCCGGTCCGCCGCGCTGCGCAGGCGCTCCAGGGGTCTCAGGCCGACCTCCACCTGGAACCAGGCGGCGAGCGACAGGGCGATGCCCACGACGATCAGCGACAGAGCCAGATCCTGGTTGAACTCATGGCGCGCGTCGGCCACGGCGGTGTCGTCCATCGCCGCCTGCAGGACGGCGGGATAGGGCTCTCCGCCCCGGATCAGGCGCACCCGCCGCTCGGCGACCAAAAGCCCGGCTTCTCGACGGGGACGACCAGTCTCGGTCTCGACGCCCGGCGGCGGCAGTTGCCGGTCCCACAGCGAGCGGGAATGAAACTGCGTCCCGTCCGCCGGGTTGGTCACCGCCCAGTAGACCCCGCTGAGGGGCTGGTTGAACCGCGTGTCGCTGAGCGGACGGGAAAGGGCCAACTGGAGCTCAGGCGTCAGAGTCAGCCGAGCGGCCAGGCTCTGGACGTGCATGTCCAACTGCTCGCCATAGCGGCGCTCCACATGCCGTTCGAACATGGCCGACAGGGCGATGAAGGCCACGAACAGGGCCGTGGCGATGGCCGCGCCGGCCGTGGCCAACAGCCGCAGGCGCAAGGACCCGCTCTTCATGCGCCCGCCGCCAGGCCGTAGCCGAAACCCCGCCGGGTCTCGATCACCTTCGGTCCGGTCTTTCGGCGCAAGCGGGCGATCAAGGCTTCCAGCGCATTGGGATCGCGGGCGTCGGCGTCGCCATAGACGTGCTCGGCCAGTTCCGCCGGGGGCACGATGCGCTCGCCGTGATGCGCCAGGTAGTGCAGCAGCCGGTATTCCAGCGGCGACAGCTCCAGCGCCCGACCGTTCACCGCCGCCGACATGCGGCGCGTGTCGATCACCAGCGGCCCGCAGGTCAGCACCGCCGCGGCCTGTCCCGCCGCGCGGCGAGTGAGGGCGCGCAGGCGCGAGACCAGCTCCACCATCTCGAAGGGCTTGGCCAGATAGTCGTCAGCGCCGGCGTCGATGCCCTCGACCCGCTCCATCCACGAGCCCCGGGCGCTCAGCACGATGACCGGCATGCGGTTGCCCGCCCCGCGCCACAGCTTCAGCACGCTGAGTCCGTCGCGGAACGGCAGGCCCAGGTCCAGCACCACGGCGTCGAAGGTCTCGGTATCACCCAGGAACCAGGCCGACTCGCCATCTTCGACGGTCTCCACGGCGAAGCCGCTGGCGGTCAGGGCCTCGGCCAAGTCGGCGCGCAGGACGGCGTCATCCTCGACGACCAAGACCCTCATGGCCGCTCGATCTCGATTTCCAGCACCTGGGCGGTCTTGGCGTCCATCTCCACCTCGCGGATCGCCCCGTCGGGTTGCAGGACCTTGAACTCATAGACCCAGCGCCCGCGTTCGCGCTCGAACTCTATGTCGATGACCTCGCCGGGCGCGACCTTGGCCAGGCGCTGCAGCATGACGTCGAGCGGCAGGGCCTCGCCCTTGGCCACGGCCTTGCGGGCGCGCTGGTGGTCAGCGTCGCCGGCCAGGGCGGGGGAGCCGAGGCTGAGGGCGGCCAGGAGGGCCAGAAGGGGAAGGCGTGTGACGCGCATGGGAAAGCTCTGCCCCATCAAACCTGACGCGCGGCTGACGGCCAAGACCGGCGAGACGTCAGGGCGAGGGGCGCAGGCTGGCGGGGTTCAATCACGAAAGGCGAACCCATGACCTTCAAGACCCGCAACATCATCCTGGCCGCCGGCGCGGCCGTCCTCGTCGCCGGCGGCGCCGTGGCCATCGCCCAGACGGCGGCTCCGGCTCATGACGGCAAGTTCTCCGTCGCCGCCGAACGCGTCGAGGCCCAAGGCTACACCATCCTGGAGATGGACCGCGACCGCAGCGGCTTCGACGTCGAAGCCGTCGCCAGCGACGGCCGCCGCATGGAGCTGGACGTGGACGCCGCCGGCAAGATCGTCCGCGAGCGCCTCGACGACTAGGTCCCGTCGTGGGGGTTTGTGACGGTGAGCGTCACAAACCCCCACGGAACTTTCGCCGCCTCTTCATAACGACGTCATCGAAGCAGGAGAGAGAAGCCACGCCGGGAATAGATCAACAGACATCCGGCTGCGTCTGAACAACGCGGACCGCGATCGCCTTCTGAACTCTAGGCGGTCAAGCATCGCGGCTCGCACGTCTAGGAGCGGCTTATGGCTTATCTGGCGACTGCGACCCTGGCGGCGGCCTTGACGGCCGCCTCCGCGGCGATCCCCAATGAAACACCTTCCATTCTCACCGCCCCCGTCACGCCCGCAGCGGAACTGACGGCGAAGGCTGATCTGCAGAGCACCGAGATCAGCTTGCTCACCTACAATGTGAAGGGACTGCCTTGGCCGATCGCCAAGGGCCGGGCCGACGCCCTGCGCGAGATCGGCGAGGAACTGGCGCTGCTGCGCCGCGAGGGGCGGCAGCCCGATGTCGTCCTGATCCAGGAAGGCTTCCGCGACGAGGTCGAGGACCTGGTCGCCGCCAGCGGTTACGCCCATTGGGCCCGTGGTCCGGGCCGGTCCGAACGAGCCGCCGGTCCCGCGCCGGAGGAGGGCAAGCTGTTCCGGCCCATCCGCTACCTGCGGTCGGGCGAGGGCTGGGGCAAGTTCACCGGCGCCGGCCTGCACGTGCTCAGCGACCTGCCGATCCTGGAGGTTCGCAACGCGCCCTATCGCTACTGCGCCGGCTTCGACTGCCTGGCCAACAAGGGCGTGATGATGGTGCGCCTTTCCCTGCCCGGCGGGCCGGGGGAGATCGACATCGTCAACACCCACATGAACTCCCGCAAGGCGGCCAAGGTGCCGACCGAGCGCTCCTTGCAGGCCCACCGCCTGCAGACGGACGAGCTGCTGGGCTTCATCAAGACCCACTGGACCGCCGAGCGCCCGCTGCTGGTCGGCGGCGACTTCAACGTCAAGAACGCCCCCGACCGCTATGGCTGGCGCGCCTCGGTCCGTCCCTATCAGGTGGTCAGCGAGTTCTGCAGCCAGACCATCTGCGAAGGGCAGGGGACCGCCGCCGAGCCGTGGCTGAAGTCCCAGGACCTGCAAGCCTTCGTCAGCAAGGGACCGGTCGATGTCCGCCCGATCCGCATCGAGACCCTGTTCGGCATGGACGGGCTGAAGGGGCGGCTTTCGGACCACGATGGCTACCTCGTCCGCTATCGCCTGAGCTGGAGCCCGACTGTCCTGGCGACGGTCCGCAACGTCGGCCCGGTCGAGGTGCGGCCGCAGTTCAAGAATCCCGGCCTTCGGGTGTCTGTGAAGTACTGAGCGCACAGGGCTGGCGAAGCGGCGTGTGGAATGCTGAATTGGCGGCCTGCGTATGGAGGTCGCCATGTCCAAGGGTAAGGTTCGCGCCGGCATCGGCGGCTGGATTTTCGAGCCGTGGCGCGGGGTCTTTTACCCCGACGACCTGAAGCAGAAGGACGAGCTGTCCTACGCCAGCCGCCACCTGACGGCGATCGAGATCAACTCCACCTACTATTCCAGCCAGAAGCCGGCCACCTTCGCCAAGTGGCGGGATGATACGCCCGAAGGCTTCGTCTTTTCGGCCAAGGCGTCGCGCTACTGCACCAACCGCCGGGTCCTGGCCGAGGCAGGCGAGTCCATCGAGAAGTTCGTCACCCAGGGCATCACCGAGCTGGGCGACCGCCTGGGGCCGATCGTCTGGCAGTTCATGGCCACCAAGAAGTTCGACCCGGACGATTTCGGCGCCTTCCTGCAACTCCTGCCGCGCAAGCAGGACGGCCTGGCCCTGCGCCATGTGATGGAGGTGCGCCACGACAGCTTCTCCAGCCCCGAGTTCGTCGCCCTGTGCCGCAAGCACGACGTCGCCATCTGCCTGGCCGATCACGAGACCTTCCCGATGATCCCGGACGTGACGTCCAGCCTTGTCTACGCCCGCCTAATGACCGGCGTGGACGAGGTTCCGACCGCCTACAAGCCGGCGGAGATCAAGCGCTGGGCCGAACGGTTCGAGACCTACGCCAGCGGCGGCGCGCCCGACGACCTGCACCTCGTATCGCCTGAAGAAGCTTCACGGGAACCGAGGGACGTGTTCGCGTTCTTCATCCACGAAGGAAAGGTGCGCGCGCCCGCCGCTGCACAAGCCCTGATCAAGGCGCTGGATTGAGAGCTCGACACGAATGAAAGCCATGAACCGTCTCATCCTTGTCGCGGCCGCCATGGCCGTGGCCCTGCCGGCGGCGGCCCAGTGGCGGCCGGGCCGTCCTGACCGCCCCGACCGCTGGGAGCGGCCGAGCCTGACCCTGTTCGAGCGCCCGAACTTCCGGGGCCGCTCCATCACCTTCACGGGCAGCGTTCGCAACCTGGCCGACACCGGTTTCAACGATCGGGCCGGCAGCGCGCGGGTCAGCGGCGTCTGGCGTCTTTGCGAGGATCGCGACTATCGCAGCCGCTGCGAGGTGGTGGACCGCGACGTGGCCAACCTCGGCGCGTTCGGCATGGACCGCAGGGTCTCCTCCGCCGCCTGGGTCGAGAACGGCCGTCCCGGTCCCGGCAATGGCCCCGGTCCGGGCCCTGGCGGTCCCGGCTTCCCCGGCGGCGGCCCTCGCCCCGGCGATCCGCCGATGCTGATCCTGTTCAGCGAGCCGAACTTCCGCGGCCAGCGGGTCGAGGTGTTCGATACGGTCGGCAACCTGTCCAGCCGCGGCTTCAACGACCGGGCCATGAGCGCCCGGGCCATCGGCCGCTGGCAGGTCTGCGAGGACCGCGATTTCGGCCGCCGCTGCGAGATGCTGGCCGGTGATTTCGGCGACCTGGGCATTCTCGGCATGAACCGGCTGATCACCTCGGCCCGCCCGCTGGGCCGATAAGCTGCGCTTGACCGCCGGTCTGTTCGGCGCGACAGACCGGCGACGGCGCATCTGTCAGCGCCCCGCGTAATTTCTCAGGAGCGCGCCGATGAAGCGTCTGATCCTCGCCGCCGGTCTGCTGGCCCTGGCCGCCCCGTCCGCCCACGCCCTGCCCAAGCCGAACCTGCCGGACATCGGCGCCATCCCCGGCCGCCTGTTCCCGCAGAAGGAAGAGCGCCGCCTCGTCCTGTTCGAGGGGCCGCACTATACCGGCCGCGCGGTGACCATCCGCACCGCCGAAAGCAACCTGACCCGCCTGCACATGAACGACCGCGCCAAGAGCGCCCGGATCGTCGGCCAGTGGCGCCTGTGCGAGGACTCCCGCCTGCGCGGCAAGTGCGAGGTGGTTTCCGCCGACATCCCTGATCTGGCCGCCGCCGGCCTGCCGGCCCTGTCGTCCGCCGCCTTCGTGCGCGGTTCGGGCCAGCCCAAGCCGGCCAAGGTCGCGCCGGTCCTGACACTCTATTCGCTGCCGGACTTCCAGGGCGAGGCCGTCGAGTTGACCGCCAAGTCGGGCCCTCTGGCCAAGCAGTCCTTCAACGACAAGGCCATGAGCGCCCGCGCAGTCGGCCTGTGGAGCATCTGCGAGGACGACAACTACGGCAGCCGCTGCCAGACCGTGGAGGGCGAGGTGCGCAATCTCGGCGTCCTGCGCGGCCGCGTCTCCTCGGTGCGCCCCGGACGCTGAACGCTTGCGCGGCGCGACCGATTGAGGCTCTGATCGTGACGCGGCGTCAGATTCGAGCCGCGCTTGAAGCGCACGATGTCACAAGTCGCCTACCTGCCCGTCGGCAAGCGTGAACAGACCAAGGCGGCCAACCGCCGATCCATACTGGACGCCGCCCGCGAGGTGTTTGGCGAGCTGGGCTACGAAAGCGCCACGGTGCGCGACATCATCCGCCGCACGGGTCTGTCGGTAGGGGCCTTCTACAACTACTACCGGTCCAAGGAGGAGGTGTTCGAGGCCCTGGCCGATGACGGCGCCCGCCGCTTCCGCCCGCTGCTTCGCGCCGCCTACGACAACGCCGACGGCTTCGAGACCTATGTTCGGGGCGCGATCCAGGCCTATTTCGACTTCCTGGCCGACGAGCACGAGAACTGGCAGGCCCGCCGTCCGGCGGGCGAGCGCCAGCCCCACACCCAGGTCCAGACGCCCGAGATGGCCGCGGTGTTCGACGAGATCCGCGACGCCCTGGCCGAGGTGATGGAGCGCGGCGACGCCCCACGCGTCGATCCCGACTACCTGGCCGTGGCCTGTATCGCCGTCTCCCGCGAGATCGGCGAGAAGATGCTGCAGCGCCGCCCCATCGACACTCGCGCCGCCGCCGATTTCGCCGTGGCGCTGATCCTGGGCGGCGTCGCCGCTCTCCCGCGCCTTTACGCCGACTAGAGGTCGACCATGGCCGACACCGCCGTCCA
The DNA here is from genome assembly GCF_041021955.1 of Caulobacter sp. 73W. Classification (GTDB taxonomy): domain Bacteria; phylum Pseudomonadota; class Alphaproteobacteria; order Caulobacterales; family Caulobacteraceae; genus Caulobacter. The sequence goes on along the minus strand of NZ_CP158375.1, from coordinate 1,291,197 downwards.
GAAGCTGGTTCTGAAGACCATCCTGTCCCTGCCGACCCCGCTGCTACGGGCTATGTCGGGCGGCGGCGTGGTCTGGCGGGGCGGGCGCACCCTCGATCCCCGCTTCCAGTTCTTCGCCCACGCGGCGCGCAAGCTGCCCTCCATGACCACCCTGTCGCCGGAGGAGGCCCGCGCCGGCAGCGCCCGCGCCCTGGCCGTGGTCTCCGGCCCGGTCGAGCCGGGCGTGCGGGTCGAGAACCTGTCCATCGACGGGCCGGCGGGGGCGATCCCCCTGCGGGCCTATCGGCCGGAAAACCAGGACCCCTCAGCCCCGATCATGGTCTTCGCCCATTTCGGCGGCGGGGTGATCGGCGACCTGGAGACCTGCAACGCCTTCTGCTCGATCATCGCCAGGCGCGTGCGCTGCGCGGTGATTTCGGTGGACTACCGCCTGGCGCCCGACCATCGCTTCCCCACGGGACTGGAGGATGTGCTGGCCGCCTATCGCTGGGCCCGCGACAACGCCGACCGCTTCGGCGCGCCGACGGGGACCGCGGCCATCGGCGGCGATTCCATAGGCGGCAACTTCGCCGCCATCATCGCCCAGGACATGAAGCGCGCCGGCGAGCCTCAGCCCGCCCTGCAGCTTCTGATCTATCCCGCCGTGGACGTGGCCAGCGAGACGCAGTCCATGACCACCTACGCCGACGCCTATCCCCTGTCGCGGCCGATCATGGACTGGTTCATGGGGCACTATATCGGCCCCGACGCCGGCCCCGCCGATCCGCGCCTGTCGCCCAACGTGACCAAGGACCTGTCGCGCCTGGCGCCGGCGGTGGTGATCACCGCCGGCTTCGACCCCCTGGTCGACCAGGGCGAGGCCTACGCCAAGGCGTTAAAGGCGTCTGGTACGCCGACGGTCTATCGCTGCTATGACAGCCTGGCCCATGGCTTCACCGCCTTCACCGGGGCGGTGCCCGCCGCCGACGCCGCCTGCCGCGAGATCGCCGACCTGATCCGCCAGGCCTACGACGGCCAGCCGACCTAGCCGTGCGCGCCCTGGTCGTCGAAAGCCTGGGCCCCGACTACGCCGGCTGCGCGGTGCGCGAGGTCCCGACGCCGAAACCCGGTCCGGGCGAGGTGCTGGTCCGCGTCCGCGCCGCCAGCGTCAATTTCCCCGACCTACTGATGACGCGCGGCGAGTACCAGCTGAAGCCGCCCCTGCCGTTCACCCCCGGCCTCGACCTGGCGGGCGAGGTGGCGGCCCTGGGCGAGGGCGTCGATTCGTTCGAGGTCGGCGACGCGGTTGTCGGCGGTGCGCGCCTGGGGGGATTCGCCCAGTACGCCGTCCTGTCGGCCGCCGGTCTGAAGCCCAAGCCGCAAGGCCTGTCCTTCGCCCAGGCCGCCGCCTATGGCGCGGCCTATCTGACCGCCTGGGTGTCCCTGGTCCGCCGCGCGCGCCTGGAGCCGGGGGAGTGGGTTCTGGTCCATGGCGCGGCCGGGGGCGTGGGTCTGGCGGCCGTCGATCTGGCCAAGGCGCTGGGCGCTCGGGTGATCGCCGCCTCCGCTTCCGACGAGAAGCTGGCGATTCTCCAGTCCGAATACGCCCCTGACGCGGTGGTGAACGTCACGGGCGGCTTTCGCGAGCAGGTGAAGGCGATCACCGGCGGGCGCGGGGCCGACGTCATTTATGATCCCGTGGGCGGCGATATCTTCGACGAGAGCTGCCGCTGCATCGCCTTTGACGGCCGCCTGCTGGTGGTGGGCTTCACCTCCGGCCGCATCCCCACCGTCGACGCCAACATCCCGCTCATCAAGGGATTCTCCGTGATGGGCGTGCGGGCCGGGGAATATGGACGCCAGTTCCCCGAGCGCGGGGCGCAGGACAGGGAATCGGTCTGGCGCCTGGCCGACGAGGGGCGAATCCGCCCCCGCGTCCATGCCGAGCTGCCCCTGGACCGTTGGCGCGAGGCCTTCGACCTGCTGGCCGACCGCCAGGTGGTGGGCAAGGCGGTCATTCGCCCCGATCTCTAGGCTCGCGGCGGGCTTGCGCCTATCTTGCGGCTGCGTCGGCGCTTCGCCAGGGGCGCGGGAGGCCGAGAATGGCGGGACTGAAAGACAAGCGCGGCTTTATCGACAAGGAGCGCCTGGACCTGTCGGAGCGCCAGGCCGTGGAATACTGGATGAAACGCTGGGGCGTGACCCGCGACCAGATCACCGCCGCGCACCGCAAGGTCGGCCGCCTGACCAAGGACATCGCCGCCGAACTCGGCAAGAAGCGATAGGGATCCCGCCGCCCGTCGGGGGGCCGAAACCCGGCCCGGCGGGCCAGACTCAAGTTGACAGGCCGGCGGCCTTCCCTTATCCACCGCCGCTCACTCGCGACGGGGCTTCTCCCGGCGTGAAACTCAATTTCGGAGCCACATCGTGAAGCGGACCTTCCAGCCGTCCCAACTCGTGCGCAAGCGCCGTCACGGCTACCGCGCGCGCATGGCCACCAAGAATGGTCAAAAGGTCGTCGCGCGTCGCCGCGCCAAGGGCCGCAAGCGCCTGACGGCCTAATCCACGTCTGGCCGCATGGCCGACTTGGAACTTGAAGACATCTTTCGCCCCGTCGATCCTGTCGGCGGGGCGATTGTCGTTTCAGGACCCATGAACCAGTCCCTGACCATCCAGCGCATGACCGTGCGGCCCCAGTTCCTGGCGGCGGCCAAGGGCCCGTACCTGGCTCGGGGCGCGGTGATGGTCCAGATGCTGGCCCGCAACGACGGGGATCCGGTCGTCCACGCCGGTTTCACCGCCACCCGCAAGGTCGGCGGGGCCGTGGTCCGCAACCGCTGCAAGCGCCGCCTGCGCGAGGCCGCGCGCCTTCTGCTGCCCGAGCTTGGCAAGCCGGGGTGCGACTATGTGTTCGTCGCCAGAGGCGGCACGGCGACGCGGTCCTGGCCGCGTTTGCTTGACGACGTGAAAAGCGCGCTGATAAGCCTCGCGGCCGAACGCGCGCCCGCAAAGGGCCAAGACGCCCCTATATGATGAGCCACCGGCTCCCTTCCCGCTTCCAAGGCCCCGCATGAACAACAACTCCTCCCGCAATACGATCGTCTTCGTCGTGTGCGCGGCCGTCATCTTCATCGCCTACCAGTTCTTCGTGCTGGAGCCGGCGACCAAGAAGCGCCAGGCGGAGCAGCGCGCGCGCGCGGCAGTCGAGCAGTCGCAGAAGGGCTCCAACGCCGGCCCCCTGGGGCCGAACGCCTCGGCCCCGGCCCAGCGCGTGAACCGCGCCCAGGCCGCCTCGGCCAGCCCGCGCGTCGCCATCGACACCCCGGCCCTCAAGGGCTCGGTGGCCCTGAAGGGCGCCCGCATCGACGACCTCTACCTGACCCAGTATCGCGAGGCGGTGACCCGCAATTCGCCGCCGGTCGAGCTGTTCCGCCCCGAGGGCGCGGAGCACGCCTATTTCGCCGACTTCGGCTGGGTCGGTCAGAACCTGCCCGGCCTGCCGGGTCCAAACACGGTGTGGACCGTGGCCCAGGGCGACAAGCTGGCGCCGGGCCGTCCGCTGGTCCTGACCTATGACAACGGCCAGGGCCTGCAGTTCAGCCGCCGCATTGAGGTGGACGACAAGTTCATGTTCACGGTGAGCGACACCGTGCGCAACGCGGGCGGCGCTCCGGTCAGCCTGACCCCGTACGCCTCGGTCCAGCGCCAGGGCGTGCCGCAGCACCTGGGCACCAACCAGATCGTCCACGAGGGCGGCATCGCCATGCTGGGCACGGACAAGCCCGACCTGCACGAAGCCAAGTACAAGAAGTGGAAGAAAGAGCCGGAACAGTCCTTCGCCTCCAAGGGCGGCTGGATCGGCATCAACGACAAGTACTGGCTGGCGGCTCTGATCCCGTCCCAGACCGAGACCATCAAGGGTCAGTTCCGGGTGACCCCGGTCGGCGGCTCCGACATCTATGACGCCAACTGGCTCGGCTCGGCCCGCACCGTGCAGCCGGGCGGCTCGATCACCGAGACCAGCCGCCTGTTCGCCGGCGCCAAGACCGTGCCGGTCCTGCGCGAGTACGAAGACAAGCTGGGCGTTCCCCGCTTCGACATGGCCGTCGATTGGGGCAACTTCTGGTTCTTCACCCGCCCCATCTTCCTGGTGCTGGAATTCGTCTTCAAGCAAGTCGGCAACTTCGGTCTCGCCATCCTTGCCCTGACCGTTCTGGTGAAGCTGCTGTTCTATCCGCTGGCGGACAAGAGCTACGAGTTCCTGGCCAAGATGAAGAAGGTCCAGCCTCAGGTCGAGGATCTGCGGGCTCGCTTCAAGGACGATCCCGCCAAGCAGCAGCAGGAGATGATGGCCCTCTACCAGCGCGAGAAGGTCAACCCGTTCATGGGCTGCCTGCCGATGCTGGTGCAGATCCCGGTCTTCTACGCCCTGTTCAAGGTGCTGACCGTCACCATCGAAATGCGCCATGCGCCGTTCTTCGGCTGGATCAAGGACCTGTCCTCGCGCGATCCGTCGACGATCTGGAACCTGTTCGGCGTCATCCCGTATGACCCGGCGGTCGTGCCGCTGGTCGGCGGCCTGCTGAACGGCCCGCTGCACCTGGGCGTCTGGGGCATCGCCTATGGCGTGTCCATGTGGCTGAGCCAGGCGATGAACCCGCCGCCGGCCGACCCGGTCCAGCGCAAGATCTTCGCCTACATGCCGATCATCTTCACCTTCATGCTGTCGCAGTTCGCGGTCGGCCTGATCATCTACTACACGTGGTCGAACCTGCTCACGATCGCCCAGCAGTACGTGATCTTCCGCCGCTACAAGGTGGACAACCCGATCGACCAGATCCTCGGCCGACTGTCCGGCAAGAAACCCAAGGCGGCCTGATCTTGAGCGACCCGCTCTTCACCGACGATGACCTGGAGGCCGGGCGGCTGCTGTTCGCCCGTCCCTCGGTGTTCATGATGGGCGCCGTCAGCATGGACGGCCTGCCGCCGGACCTGCTGCCGGAAGTGGCCTTCGCGGGCCGCTCCAACGTGGGCAAGTCCAGCCTGATCAACGCCGTCGTCGGCCAGAAGTACCTGGCCCGCGCCTCGAACGAGCCGGGCCGCACGCGCGAGCTGAACTTCTTCGTCACCGACGAGAAGCTTCACCTGGTCGACCTGCCCGGCTACGGCTGGGCCCGCGCGGCCAAGACCGAGGTGAAGAAATTCCAGAACCTCGGCCGCGACTATCTGCGCGGCCGTCCGGCGCTGAAGCGGGTCTATCTGCTGATCGACAGCCGCCATGGCCTGAAGTCGGTGGACAACGAGCCCATGGACGCCCTCGACAAGGCGGCGGTCTCCTACCAGATCATCCTGACCAAGGCCGACAAGCTGAAGCCGACCGAGGTCGAGGCCGTGGCCGAAAAGACCCTCAAGGCGATCGCCAAGCGTCCCGCCGCCTTCCCGCGCGTCCTGGCCACCTCGTCCGAAAAGGGCGTCGGCATTCCCGAACTGCGCGCCGAGATCATGACCGTCTGCGGCGTCCGGCCGTAAGGCTCGATCAGGTCTTCTTTCCCGGGATTCGCTGTTCCGTCTCGGGCGCGGCGCAGCCGCCGATGGCGGCGCAGAAGCGGGCCTGCATCTCGGCCTCGATCTGGGGCTGAACTTCCGCGATGGCGCTTTCCATGGCCGGGCCCATGATCTTGCGGCCCTTCTCCAGCCAGGCCTTGCCGGCGGGGGAGACGTAGAAGGCGTTGATGCCGTTCAGCTCTTCGGTCGTGAAGGTGGTGGCGCAGGTCTCGATCACCCGCTGGACCACCACCGCCTTGCCGCTGTCCAGGGACAGCTTCAGGGCGGTCTTGTAGGCCTCGATGCTGTCCTCGCTGTCGGCGAAGGGGGTGATCCGCTCGGCCACCTGATTGACGATGGCGGTGATCTTGTCCTCCATGTCCTCCTGCAGGCCCGCCAGCTCGACCGAGCGGGCGCACAGGGCCATGCGCTCGGCGGCGACGGCGTCGGCCGTGGTCGCCAGGGCGGGTGTGGCGAAGAGCAGGCCGAGGGCGGCCAAGGCGCAGGCTGTGGTCTTCATGGTGGTCCGTCTAGTCGATAGGGCCCGTCTAGGCCTTGATCCGGGTCAAGCGCGGATCAGTTCGGCCCCTTGACCACAACCCCGCCCTTGATCACCGCCACGGGCTTTTCCAGCACCGTCACGTCCTTCAGCGGATCGCCCAAGACCGCGATCATGTCGCCCCAGGCGCCGTCCTTGATCTGGCCCACGTCAGGGCGAGCCAGCGCCTCCGAGGCGTTGAGGGTGGCGGTGCGGATCGCCTCCAGGGGCGTCATTCCATAACGCACCATGATCGCGAACTGCTTGCCGCTGTCCTTGTGCGGATAGACGCCGGTGTCGGTCCCGTAGACCATCTTCACCCCAGCCGCGTGCGCCTTGCGGAAGTTGTTGCGCTGGATCTCGGCGATCTCGCGGTCCTTGCGCAGGTTGTCCTCCAGCACGCCGTTCTTGGCGCCCTCGGCCTGGGTGTACTCGGTGTTGTAGATGTCCATCGAGAACCAGGCGCCCTTGGCCTTGGCCAGGCGGATGCCCTCATCGTCGACCAGGCTGACGTGCTCGATGGTGTCGACACCGGCGCGAATGGCGTCCTTGATCCCGGCCGCGCCATGGGCGTGGGCGGCGACCTTCAGGCCCCACATGTGCGCCTCGTCGACGATGGCGGTCATGTCGGCCAGGGACAGCTGTTGCTGGCCCGGTTCGGTGTTGCGCGAGAAGACCCCGCCCGTGGCGCAGATCTTGATCACCTCGGCCCCGTACTTGCGAAGGGTGCGGACCACCTTGCGGCCCTCTTCGGGACTGTCGGCGTTGAACTCGCTGGCCTGCTTCATGGAGGGCGGGAAAAAGGTGCTGTCGCAGTGCCCGCCCGTGGCGCCGAAGCTGGAGCCCGCCGGGATCACCCGCGGCCCGACCAGATAGCCCATGTCGATGGCCTGCTTCAGGCCCACATCCACATAGGGCGACGTGCCCAGCGAACGAACGGTGGTGAAGCCCGCCTCCAGGGTGTCCTTCGCATTCCGCGGCGCGGTGAAGGTGTGGAAGCTGTCGGTGTACTGCAGGCCGGTATAGCCGCCCAGTTCGGGCGCGCCTTCCAGGTGCGTGTGCATGTCGATCAGGCCGGGCAGCAGGGTCGTCGCGCCCAGGTCGATGGTCTTGGTTGCGGCGGGCAGGGTGGTGGAGGCCAGGTTCCCGACCGAGGTCACGCGTCCGTCGGTGATCACCACCAGGGGCTTTTCCACGTAACGGCCCGTCGCCACGTCCAGCAGCCGGTCGGCGGTCACGGCCACCGTTTCGGCCTCGGCCGAACCCGCCAGAGCCGCCGCGAGCACAGCCGCCGTCATCATACGCTTCATGGACGTCCCCCTAGAAAACACCAGGTCAGGACGCTATGGGCCAAAACGTCCGGCGCCTAGGCCCATGGCGAACGTGACAGGGGGGGCAAGGTCCGCTATCGAAGCGCGCCTTTCGATTGGGCGGAGAGCGCCGAAATGACCGACAGTTCCGTGACCCCCGACTGGGCCGGCGCCAAGACCCTCGCAGAGGCTCTGCCCTACATCCAGATCTATGACCGCGAGACCGTGGTCATCAAGTACGGCGGCCACGCCATGGGCGAGAGCGAAAGCGCCAAGCGCTTCGCCGCCGACGCCGTGCTGCTGAAGCTGCTGGGCGTGCACCCCGTGGTCGTCCACGGCGGCGGCCCGCAGATCAGCCGCATGCTCGACCGCGCCGGGGTGAAGTCGACCTTCATCGACGGCCTGCGCGTCACCGACGAAGCCACCATGGAAGTGGCCGAGATGGTCCTGTCCGGCGCGATCAACAAGGAGATCGCCAACTGGATCACCCTGGCCGGCCGCGAGGCGGACGTGCGGGGCGTGGGCCTGTCGGGCAAGGACGCCCGCCTGATCACCGTCGAGAAGGCTGCCCGTACCCGCAAGGACCCGGACAGCAACATCGAGCAGGTCGTCGATCTCGGCTTCGTGGGCGAGCCGACCCGCGTCGATCCCCAGCTGATCGAGGCCCTGATCACCTCCGAGCAGGACTACATCCCCGTCGTCGCGCCGATCGGCGTGTCCGAGCAGGGCGAGACCTACAACATCAACGCCGACACCGTGGCCGGCGCCCTGGCCGGCGCCCTGCGCGCCAAGCGCATGCTGCTGCTGACCGACGTGGCCGGCGTGCTGGACGAGAACAAGGAGCTCATCCGCGAGCTCACCGTCGCCGAGTTGCGCGGCCTGATCGCTTCGGGCGTCGCCACCGGCGGCATGATCCCCAAGCTGGAGACCGCCATCGCCGCCGTGGAATCGGGCGTGGAAGCCGTCGTCATCCTCGACGGCCGCCGCCCGCACGCCATGCTGGTGGAGCTGTTCAGCGAGCACGGGGCGGGCACGCTCATCCGCGCATGACCGCTGACCTCGCCCACATCGACGTCTGGCTGTTCGACCTCGACAACACCCTGTACCCGGCCTCGACCGAGTTCATGGGTCTGATCGAGGTTCGGATGACCGACTTCGTGGCGCGGGCGACCGGCCTGCCGCGCGACGAGGCCCGCGCGCTGCAGAAGCGCTACTGGATGGAGCACGGCACGACCCTGGCGGGCCTGATGGCCCACCACGGCATCGACCCGACCGACTTCCTCAACGAGGTCCATGACGTGGCTCTCGACCGCCTGGCGCCCGATCCGCTGCTGCGCGCGGCGGTGGAGCGTCTCCCCGGCCGCCGGCTGATCTTCACCAACGGCTCGGCCGCCCACGCCGAACGGGTCCTGGCGCACCTGCGGCTGGACGACCTGTTCGAGGACACCTTCCACATCGAGGCGGCCGACTACATCCCCAAGCCCGCGCCGGGGACCTTCGACCGCATGACCAAGCGCCATGGCGTCGATCCGCGCGGCGCCGCCTTCTTCGAGGACAGCGAGAAGAACCTCGCCCCGGCCGCCCTGATCGGCATGACCACCGTTCTGGTCGGCGACGACGCGCCGACCTCGACCGCCGATTTCGTCCATCACAAGACCACCGACCTGGCCGGCTTCCTCGCTGGGGCCAGCATCAAGGAGACCGCCCGATGAACCATGAGCTTCAAACCGAAATCGAAGCCGCCTGGGAGGTCCGCGACACCCTCAACACCGACACCCGCGGCGGCGTGCGCACGGCGGTCGACCAGGCCCTGGCTCAGCTGGACGCCGGCGAGGCCCGCGTGGCCGAGAAGATCGACGGCGAGTGGGTCACCCATCAGTGGCTCAAGAAGGCGGTCCTGCTGTCCTTCCGCCTGAACCCCAACCGCGTCATGGCCTCGGCCCCGCTGTTCGGCGGCGCGGGCACGGGTTCGCCCAGCCCCTATTTCGACAAGGTGCCGCTGAAGTTCGACGACTGGACCGACGCCGATTTCCAGGCCGCTGGTTTCCGCGTGGTGCCGGGCGCGGTCGCCCGTCGCGGCTCGTTCATCGGCAAGGGCGTGGTCCTGATGCCGTCCTTCGTCAACATCGGCGCCTATGTCGATGACAGCACCATGGTCGACACCTGGGCCACAGTCGGCTCCTGCGCCCAGATCGGCAAGCGCGTCCACATCAGCGGCGGCGCCGGCATCGGCGGCGTGCTGGAGCCCCTGCAGGCCAACCCGACCATCATCGAGGACGACTGCTTCATCGGCGCCCGCTCGGAAGTGGCCGAAGGCGTGATCGTCGGCCAGGGCGCGGTGCTGTCCATGGGCGTGTTCCTGTCGGCCTCGACCAAGATCGTCGACCGCGCCACGGGCCAGATCCACATGGGCAAGGTGCCGCCCTACAGCGTCGTCGTGCCGGGCTCCCTGCCGGGCAAGGACGGTGGTCCGGGCCTGTATTGCGCCGTCATCGTCAAGACGGTGGACGCCCAGACGCGCTCCAAGACCGGCATCAACGAGCTGCTGCGCGACTAGGGCTCGGTCCGGCGGACGATCGGTCCGTAGGGGACCCCGGCCTTCGTCTCGTATTCCTCGCCGCCCAGCGGCAGATGGATGTCCACATCGGGATAGGTGCAGACGTCGGCCTCGGGCCGGCGTCCGCCCACCTCCAGCAGCAGGGCGTCCCGGCCGCTCCGGTTTTGCAGGTGATGGCCGTTGGGCGCGCCGGCTGGAAAGCCCGCGCATTCGCCGGCCCGCAGGATGGTCTCGGTCCCGTCCTCGACCAGCACCACCTCGCCCTCCAGCACCCACACGAACTCGTCCTCGGCCATGTGCCAGTGCCGCTGGCTGCTCCACTGATCGGGCGGCAGGCGCATCAGGTTCACCCCGAACTGGTTCAGCCCCGCCGCGTCGCCCAGCGCCTGGCGCTCCCGGCCGATGCACTGCAGGTGGTAGGGCGGCGGATAGCCAGTGCCCGCCATGACGGGCGTGGAGGCGAGATCGATCTTGGGCACGGGGAACTCTGATTTGCACCAAACGGACGCGGAGCCTAAACCGGCGCCATGACCGCCGCCATCGATCCCGTCGCCTTCGCGCAGGAACTCATCCGCCGCCCGTCCGTCACCCCCGCCGACGCGGGCGCCATGGACGTGCTTCAGCGCAAGCTGGAGGCCCTGGGCTTTTCCTGCCGCCGCATGAAGTACGGCGAGATCGAGAACCTCTACGCCCGTCGCGGGACCGCCTCGCCGAACCTCTGCTTCGCCGGCCACACCGACGTGGTGCCCACGGGCGATCTCGCCGCCTGGAGCCAGGATCCCTTCGAGGCCCCCATCGTCGACGGCAAGCTGATCGGCCGCGGCGCGGTAGACATGAAGAGCGCCATCGCCGCCTTCGTCGCCGCCGTCTCCAACAGCCCCGAGCCCGCCGGCTCCATCAGCTTCCTGATCACCGGCGACGAGGAGGGCGTGGCCCTCGACGGCACCAAGAAGGTGGTCGAGGCCCTGATCGCCGAGGGCGAGCCCGTCGATCACTGCGTGGTGGGCGAACCCACCAGCGCCACGGTCTTCGGCGACATGATCAAGGTCGGCCGCCGGGGCAGCATCAACGCCTGGATCACGGTGGAGGGGATTCAGGGCCACGTGGCCTATCCACACCGCTCGGCCAACCCGATCCCTGTGCTGGTCGACCTGCTGGCAAAACTCCAGGCCCGCGTGCTGGATGAGGGATACCAGGACTTCCAGCCCTCGAACCTGGAGGTCACCACCATAGACGTCGGCAATCCGGCGACGAACGTGATCCCGGCTACCGCCAAGGCGCGGCTGAACATCCGCTTCAACCCCAACCACACCGGCGCGTCGCTGACCGAGTGGCTGCAGGCCGAATGCGCCGCGGCGGGCGAGGGCTTCAAGGGGACGTTGACCCTCGACCCCATGGTCAGCGGCGAGGCCTTCCTGACCGAACCCGGCCCCTTCGTGGACGTGGCCGCCGGCGCCTTCGAGGATGTCACCGGCCACGCGCCGGAACGCTCCACCAGCGGCGGCACCTCCGACGCCCGCTTCATCCGCAGCCTGTGCCCGGTGGTGGAGATGGGCCTGGTCGGCACGACCATGCACCAGATCGACGAACGCGCCCCGGTCAGCGAGATCGAGGCCCTGACGAAAGTCTACGAGCGCCTGATCGCGCGTTATTTCACGGCGTTCGATTCGTAACCCACGCCTGTGAAGTACAGCCCGTCCGCCGGGGCCACGGGGCCGCAGGCGCGGCGGTCCTTGGCTTCGAGGGCGGCCTTCAGGTCCTCGGCGGTCCAGCGGCCGACGCCGACCTCGACCAGGGTGCCGACCATCGACCGCACCTGGCGATGCAGGAACGAGCGGGAGGCGAACTCGGCCAGAACCACCTCGCCCTCGCGATAGACCTTCACCAGGTCCAGGGTCTTCATCGGCGACTTGGCCTGGCACTGCATGTCGCGGAAGGTGGTGAAGTCGTGATGCCCGACCAGCGCCTGGCCGGCGGCGTGCATGGCCGCCGCGTCGATGGGCTTCTTCACCAGCCACACGCGCCCCTGGTCCAGGGCCGGCGGCGCCTTGCGGTTGAGGATGCGGTACTGATAGCGCCGCTCGGTCGCCGAGAAGCGGGCGTGCCAGTCGCCGATCGCCAGCTCCGCCTCGACGATGGCCACCGGCTCGGGAACCAGGTGGGCGTTTAGGGCGTCGCGGACGACCTCCGGCTTCCAATCCTTCTCCAGGTCGATATGGACCACCTGGCCGGTGGCGTGGACGCCGGTGTCGGTGCGGCCGGCGGCCTGCAGGCGCACGTCCTCGCCGCAGAAGGCCTTCACCGCCCGCTCGATGGAGCCCTGCACCGACGGCAGGTCGCCCTGGGCCTGCAGGCCGCGATAGGGGCGGCCGTCATACTCGACGAGAAGGCGGTAGCGGGGCATCAGCCGACCTGCGCGCCGGCCGGCACCGGATAGCCGTTGAGGAAGACGTCGGCGTTCTGGGCGCCCTTGCCCTCGCGCTGGACGGTCAGCAGGCGCACCGCGCCCTCGCCGCAGGCGATCAGCAGGCGGTCGTCCAGGGTCACGCCCGGCGCGCCCTCGCCATCCTCCAGCCGCGACAGCAGGGCCTTCACCCGCACGCCGCCCGGTCCTTCGAACCAGGCGCCGGGGAAGGGGGACAGGCCCCGGATATGACGGTCGATCTCGGCGGCCGGGCGCGTCCAGTCGATGCGCGCCTCATCCGACTTGATCTTCTTGGCGTAGGTGACGCCCTCTTCGCCCTGCGGCGTGCCGGCCGCGCCGCCGCGCTCGATGGCGGCCAGGGCGCGGGGCAGCAGCGAGGCGCCGACCTGGGCCAGGCGTTCGGACAGGGTGGCGGCGGTGTCCAGGGCGTCGATGCGCACCGTCTCCGACAGCAGCACCGGCCCCTCGTCCAGGCCTTCGCTCATGCGCATGACCTGCACGCCGGTGAGCGCATCCCCGGCCATGATCGCCCGCTGGATCGGGGCGGCCCCGCGCCATCGCGGCAGCAGGGAGGCGTGGACGTTGAAGCAGCCCAGGCGCGGCGCCTCCAGCACCTCGCGCAGCAGGATCTGGCCGTAGGCGACCACCACGGCGGCGTCGAGGTCCAGGGCCTGGAACGCCTCGATCTCCTCCGGGGTCTTCATGCTGGCGGGGGTGCGAACCTCCAGGCCCAGGGTTTCGGCGAAGGCATGGACGGGCGAGGGTTTCAGCGCCTGGCCCCGGCCGCGCGGACGCGGCGGCTGGGAATAGACGCAGACGATCTCATGGCCGGCCGAGACCAGTTCGGCCAGGCTCTGGACCGCGAATTCGGGGGTGCCGAGGAAAGCAAGACGCATGGGCGTGGTTTAGCGGTCCGGAACCGTCCTCGCCATGCCTACGTTTGATGCCGCAACAGAGGAGAGCTTAGCCATGCGTTCCATCCTTCTCGCCGCCACGGCGATCGCCGCCCTGTCCGTCGCCGCCTGCTCGCAGGAGCAACGCTCCGAGATCAAGGAAGGCGCCGACAGCGCGGCCTCGGAAGTCCGGGAAGCCGCCAGCGACATCAAGAACGACACCGACGTCAAGGATGCGGGCAATGCGATCCGCGAAGCCGCCAAGGACAGCGGTCAGGCCTTGAGGGAAACGGCTTCCGAGGCCGGCGACGCCCTTGAGAACGCCGCCGCCGACGCCAAGCGCGAAGGCAAGGAGCTGGGCTCCGACATCAAGCGTGAGACCAACGAGGGCGCGCGCGATCTTCAGCGCGCCACGGATGGTCGCGAAGAGACCAAGCCCCGCTAGGGCTCAGGCGTCCGGCAGCGTTCCTGGCCGCACATAGGCCAGGGCGTGCGGGACATAGTCCGCCTTGCCCAGGGTGACGCCCGCCTGCCGCATGACGGCGTATGCGGAGTTCAGGTGGAAATAGAACTGCGGCAGGGCCCAGTCGCGCAGGTACTGCTCACCGGTAATGTCCAGGATCATGCCATTGGGCAGGACCAGTTCGATGGCGCGGTCGTCCGCGCCGTCGAAGGCCTGCTCCGGCGTCGCCGCCAGCAGGGCGAGGGTTTCCGCGACCCGGGCCTTCAGGGCGTCGAAGGTCGGTTCGATCTCGACCCGCGGGGCCGGCGTCGGGCCGCTTAGGCGCGCGACCGCGTCGGCGGCCTGATAGCAGGCGTAGCGAACCTGATCAGACAGCGGGAACATGTCCGGCGCCAGTCGCGCGCCGGCCAAGGCGTCGCCGCCGAAGCTTGCGCCCTTGTCGAGTTGTCCGGCCAGGGCGCGCAGCATCTGGCTGAAGGTCGGAACGGCGAGGGCGTAAAGGTTCATTATGGCTTGGGGTGCGCGCGGCCTCAGGCGGCGCGCATCACCTTCTTGACCTTGGTGATGGCCCGGTCGCGGCGCAGGCGCGACAGGTGATCGATGAACAGCACGCCTTCCAGGTGGTCCATCTCGTGTTGGATGCAGACCGCGAACAAGCCCTCGGCCTCTTCCTCGACCTGCTCGCCCTGATAGTTCAGGTAGCGCAGCGTGACCTTCGCCGGGCGTTCGACCTCGTCGAAATATTCCGGGATCGACAGGCAGCCTTCCTCGTAGGGAAGGGTCTCTTCCGACTTGGTTAGGATCTCCGGGTTCACGTAGTAACGCGGAGCCTTCTCCTCGCCCGAGCCCAGGTCCATGACGATGACGCGCTTGGGCACGCCGATCTGCACGGCGGCCAAGCCGATGCCCGGGGCGTCGTACATGGTCTCCAGCATGTCATCCATCAGGGCGCGCAGTTCATCGTCCACGCCCTCGACGGGGGTGGAGACCTGCTTGAGAACCGCCGTGTCGGCGGCGTTGTCCACGGTAAGGATGCGTCGGATAGCCATGGGCGGGAGGTAGGCGCGATATGGCCGAAGGTCAAGATTTCCGGGGTTTTCCGGACTATTCCGCCGCAGGGGAGTCCAGCTTGGTGACGGGGCGAACGCCCAGTTCCACGGGCGCCAAGGCCTCGATCTGCTTGCCGCCGCCATCGACCTTCAGCTTCTCGAACTCGCGCGCCTTGGGCAGCACCCGGCTCTCCAGTGATCCGACCAGCGAGTTGTACTTGTCCACGGCCCGCGACAGCGACTGGCCCACGCCAGCCACATGCGACCCCATGTCGGCGATGCGCTTGTAGAGTTCGCGGCCGGCCGCGGCGACTTCGACCGCGTTCTTGGCCTGCTCCTCGACCCGCCAGCCGTAAGCCACCGCCTTGCAGAGCGCGAAGAGGGTCGAGGGCGTCACCAGGATGACCCGCTTGTCCATCGCCTCGGTCATCAGGTCCGGCGCCCGTTCCAGGGCCGTGGCCAGGATTCCGTCCCCCGGCACGAACATGGCGACGAAGTCGGGCGAGACGTCCATGGCGTCCCAATAGGCTTTGGCGGAAAGCTGCTGGATGTGGGTGCGGACGCTCTGGGCGTGGCGGATGAAGGCGGCTTCGCGGCCGGCGTCGTCCACCGCGTCCTGGCCTTCCAGATAGGCGGTCAGCGAGCACTTGGCGTCGATGACGAAGGCGGCGTTGCGCGGCATGCGGACGACGACGTCCGGGCGCAGGCGGCCGGAGTCCAGTTGCGCCTGCTCCGTAAAGTCGAAGCCGTGCTTCAGCCCAGCCATCTCCAGCACGTTGCGCAGCATCTGCTCGCCCCATCGGCCCTGGACGCCCGCCCCGCGGCGAAGAGCGGCGGACAGCTTCTGCGCCTCGGCCTGGGTGGCGCGCGAGGCTTCCATCAGCGCGCTGAGCTGCACCCGAAGGCCGCCCGTCTCCTCGGCCCGCGCCTTTTCGGAGGCCTGAACCTGGGCCTCGAACTTGGCCAGCGTTTCGGCCACCGGCTTCAGCTGGGCCTCGAGCCGTTGCTGGGCCAGAAGCTCGCGATTGCGGAAGGTCTCGTCGCTGCGCTTCAGCAGCTCCTCGGCCACAACGCTGGCGCTCTGGGCGGCCTGGGCGCGCAGCAGCTCGCCCTGCGTCGCCGCCTGATCCTCCAGCAGCCGGGCGCGGGCTTCCGCCTCGGCCACGCGCTCCTGATAGGCGAAGGCGCGGTCGTCGGCGCGCCCGGCCCGCATCCGCTCCATCAGCGCCCAGGCGAGGAAGGCGAGGGCGAGCACGACGGCGGCGGCGAAGGGGATGGCGAAGTTCATGCTCTGTTCTTAACCCTGATCGCCGGATTCGAAAAGCTCACCGCTCGGCGCGGAGGAAGTCGATGAACGCCCGCAGGGCCGGCGGCATGTGCCGGCGCGACTGGTAGTACAGGCGCGGCCCGGTGAACCGCTCCGACCACTCCGGCAGGATCTCCACCAGGGCGCCCGAGGCGATCCGCGGCGCGACCATCTCGGCGAACAGATAGGACAGCCCCAGGCCTGCCTCGACGGCGGCCAGGTGCATCTCCGGACTGTTGGTGACCAGCGGCCCCTGCGGCGCGACGCGGAACATCTCCTTGCCGTTGGAGAACTCCCAGGCCGGCGACAGCCCGCTCAGGAACCGGTGGCGGATGCAGGCGTGGTCCAGCAGCTCGCGCGGATGGCGCGGCGTCCCGTGGGCGGCCAGATAGGCGGGAGACGCGACGACGGCGAACCTCTGTTCGCGCGGCCCGATGGGCAGAGCGATCATGTCCTTCTCCAGCCGCTCGTCATAGCGGATGCCCGCGTCATAGCCGGCGGCCAGCACGTCGATGAACTCGTCCTGGCCGATGATCTCCAGCCGCACGCCGGGATAGGCGGCCATGAAGCGCAAGGCGATGGGCGGCAGGATGAAGCGCGCCACCACCGTCGGCGCGTTCAGCCGCAAGGTCCCCGACGGCCCCTCCGCGCGCAGGGCGCCCAGCTCCTCCAGCGCCCCGGCCACCTCGCCCAGGGCCGGGCGCAGCCGGGTCAGCAGCCGCTCTCCCGCCTCGGTCGGCGTCACGCTGCGGGTGGTGCGGTTCAGCAGGCGCACGTCCAGTCGCGCCTCCAGCCGCCGCACCGCCTCGCTCAGGCTGGAGGCGGACACCCCGCGCAGGGTCGCTGCACCCCGGAAGCTGCGAGCCCGGGCCACCGCCGCGAAGGCGTCGAGATCGGCGAGATCAACATCATTCATTGTGCGAAATTTCGAACGGGTTGTGCAAACTGACCCGGATTATCGCACGAAAGGTCGCGGCGCATAGTCGGCTCATCCACCAAGGAGCCTCCCCATGCAGACCCGCACCCTCGGCCGCACCGGCCCGCAAGTTTCCGCCTTCGGCCTCGGGGCCATGGGCATGTCCGACATGTACGGTCCGACCGACCGGGCCGAGAGCATCGCCACCATCCACGCCGCCCTCGACGCCGGGATCAACCTGATCGACACCGGCGACTTCTACGGCATGGGCCACAACGAGATGCTGATCGCCGAGGCGCTGAAGGGCGTCGCCCGCGACCGCTACGTGCTCAGCGTCAAGACCGGCGCCCTGCGCGATCCGGCTGGCGGTTTCGCCGGCTACGACTCCCGCCCCGCCGCCCTGAAGAACTTCCTCGCCTACAGCCTCAAGCGCCTGCAGGTGGACTACATCGATGTCTATCGCCCCTCGCGCCTCGATCCGGACGTGCCGATCGAGGACTCCATCGGCGCGCTCAGCGAGATGGTCCAGGCCGGCTACATCCGCCACATCGGCCTGTCCGAGGTCGGCGCCGAAACCATCCGCCGCGCCGCCGCCGTCCACCCGATCACCGACCTGCAGATCGAGTATTCGCTGATCTCGCGCGGGCTGGAGGACCGGATCCTGCCGACCCTGCGCGAACTGGGTATCGACATGACCGCCTATGGCGTGCTGTCGCGGGGCCTGATCAGCGGCCACTGGTCCAAGGACCGCGACATGGGCCGCGACTTCCGCGCCCTGGCGCCCCGCTTCCAGGGCGAGAACCTCGACCACAACCTGGCCCTGGTCGACGCCATCCGCGCGGTGGCCGACGCCAAGGGCGTCAGCGTCGCCCAGATCGCCATCGCCTGGGTGGCGGCCCAGGGGAACGACATCATCCCTCTGATCGGCGCCCGCCGCCGGGATCGCCTGTCCGAAGCCCTGGGCGCGCTCGACGTCGTTCTGACGGCCGAGGACCTGGCCGCCCTGGAACGCGCGGCGCCGAAGGGCGCGGCGGCCGGCGAGCGCTATGCGCCCGCCCTGATGGCCCACCTCGACAGCGAACGTTAGGGCGTCATCGGGATGGAGCGGCCATCCATCCCTCGCTCCAGCGTTGCTCGTCGCAGCTCACTGGCGATGGCGCCCGCGAGCCGAGAATGAGCAGCATCAGCAGGGCCAGCAGCCCGGTGAAGGTGAGCGTGTCGCGAAGGCGGATCATCGGCCGGCCTCCGTCGTCAGCGCGCCTTCGGTGACCACCACCAGCACCACGCTGTCTCCGCTAAGCCCATGTTCGGCGCGAAGCCGTGGATCGTCGGCGGCCTTCAGCAGGCCGGCGATCCCGGCGGCGCCTGACGCGGTGGCGGCCGGGCCGCCTGCCGCCCGCAACATCCGAACGCCCAACGCCAGTTGCGCCTCATCCACGGCGACGCCCGTCGCCCCGTGGTCCAGCAGCCGCCGCAGGGCTGGGGCGGAGGCCAGGCCGCAGGAGAGCATCTCCGCCGCCGTCTCCAGCCCGCCTTCGACCGGCATGGGCCGTCCCTCACGCAGGGCCAGGCCGACACAGGCGGCGGAGGCGGGCTCGACCACGATCAGGCGGCCGTCGCCCAGCAAGCCGCTAGCCAGGGCGGCGGCCAGTCCGCCGACCCCCGCCTGGACGAAGACGTGGGTGGGCCGCGCGCCGGCCATCTGCGCATTCAATTCCTCGGTGATCAGGCCGTAGCCGTCCATCACGTCGCGCACCACCCGGCTGTCCGGATCGCTGGCGGTGTCGGAGATCAGCAGCCCTTCGCCCCGCGCCGCCGCGTGCTCCGCCTGCGCCACCGCATCGTCATAGGTCCCCTCGACCAGGACGACCTGTCCGCCCATGGCGGTGATGCGCTCCGCCCGGACAGGATCGACTGAGGCCGGCAGATAGATCGTGGCCGAGGCCCCGACACGCCGGGCGGCGGCGGCCACCGACAGTCCGTGATTGCCGTCGCTGGCGCAGACCAGCCGCTGCGCCGCCGCTGCTCCGGCCGTCGCCAGCAGGGCCTGCACGTCGGGCAGGTCCAGGCAGCGCGCCAGGGCGCGAAGGCCGGCCAGCATGCCGCCCAGCGACTTGAAGCTGCCCAGCGGCCGCTCGCCCTCCAGCTTGGCGAGGACCACGCCGACCCCGGCGCGCTCCGCCAGCGGGTCGAGCAGGACTAGCGGCGTGGGTTGAAGGTCGCCCCAGACCGCCGCGATCTCGGCCGCGAGGCTGGAGGTGAAGTCGTGGGTGTGCGTGTTCATGCCGCAAGCATGACGGCCGCCTCCGTCGAACGACGGCGAACCACGGAGGCTTCACGCCGAAAAACGGCGCCTCGGTCAGCCTTCGCGCCCGCGAACGCCCTTGATTAGGGCGTCGGGTGCAGGGGCACCGGAATGGTCAGCCCCCGCTTGACCACGCTCAGGGCCACGCTGGTGGTGAAGCGTTTGACGTTGGCGTTTTCGCTCATCAGCCGGACCATCAGCGCGTCATAGGTCTCGGTGTCGGGCGCGCTGACCACAAGGATGAAGTCGGCCTCGCCTGTCACGTAGAAGACCTGCTGGATATGCTCCTCGGCGCTCAGCCATTGGCGAAGCTGGGTCAGCAGCTCCGGCCGCTCGCGTTCGACCTGCAGGTTGACGACGAAGAAGGTCGGCCGCCCCACCGCCTTGGGATCGAGGATGGCCGTCTCGCGGACGATCACCCCCTCGGCCCGCAGCCGCCGCAGGCGACGCTGGATCGCCGAGCTGGACAGCGCCACGCGCCCGGCCAGCTGGTCGGCGGTCTGCCCCGCGTCCTCCTGGATCAGGTTCAGCAACTGGCGGTCGAAACGATCTAGCTCCATGCCGCCGTCCTAGACCGCAAACCTTGCCAAAAAAACCTGCTGACGCGACCCACAACGCCGCAAAACCGCGTGGCTCGTCCCCTACCTCTTCCGGCGCCGCCGCGGCCGTCGCCCGCCGCGCAGACCAAAGGCTGTTGTTGATGAAGCTGCTCTACCAAACCCACTCCCCCTACGCCCGCAAGGTCCTGGTCTTCGCGCACGAGGCCGGCCTGGCCGACCGCATCACGGTCGAGCATCACGAGACCAGCCCCACCCGCCGCAACGCCGAGGTCTTCCCCCGCAACCCGCTCGGCAAGGTGCCGGTGCTGCTGCGCCCGGACCTGGAGCCGATCTTCGATTCCAGCGTGATCTGCGAGTATCTGGACGGCCTGCATCAGGGGCGGAGCCTCATTCCTCAGACCGGTGAGGGCCGCTGGAACGCCCTGCGCCAGCAGGCTGCCGCCCAGGGCATGGCCGACGCCGGGATCGCCCTGCGCTGGGAGACTGTCCGCCGCCCGGAGGCGCTGCGTTATCCGCCGCTGGCGGAGGGCAACGCCCAAAAGCTGATCGAGACCTATGACTGGCTGGAGCAGACCCTGGACGCCGACGCCGGCGTGCATGTGGGCCACATCGCGCTCGCCACGACCCTCGACTGGCTGATCTTCCGCGACCTGCCCGACTTCAGGCCAGGACGGCCGCGCCTCAGCGCCTGGTTCGAAGGGTTTGTAGAGCGCCCGTCCATGCGCGCCACGCCGCTGTCGGGCGAGACGCAGGACTAATCAGTCGGGCCGCCGCCATCCGGAACGGGTGACGGCGGGCTGATGTCGTTTTACAGCGCGGCCAGAACCGCGTCGCCCATCTGGGCGGTGGTCAGGGCGCCGCCCAGGTCGCGGGTGCGGGCACCGCCGTTCAGGGCGGCGTTGACCGCCGCCGTCAGACGGTCGGCCTCCGCCGTGCGGTTCAGGGACCAGCGCAGGGCCATCTCGAAGGACAGGATCGCCGCCAGCGGATTGGCCAGACCCTTGCCCGCGATATCCGGGGCCGAGCCGTGGATCGGCTCGTACAGGCCCGGCTTGTCCGGATCGCCCAGCGCCGCCGACGGCAGCATGCCTAGCGAGCCGGTCAGCATGGCGGCGGCGTCCGACAGGATGTCGCCGAACAGGTTGTCGGTGACGATCACGTCGAACTGCTTGGGCGCGCGGACCAGCTGCATGGCGCAGTTGTCGGCCAGGATGTGCTCCAGCTCGACGTCGGCGTATTCGCGCTTGTGCAGGTCGGTGATGACCTGCTTCCACAGCAGGCCGCTCTCCATCACGTTCGACTTCTCGGCCGAGTGGACCTTGTTGCGGCGGCCGCGCGCCAGCTCGAAGGCGACGCGCCCGGCGCGCTCGATCTCGGCGGTGGTGTAGGTCTGGGTGTCGAAGCCGCGCTTCTGGCCGTCGCCCAGGTCCTCGATGCCTCGGGGCTGGCCGAAATAGACGCCGCCCACCAATTCGCGCACGAAGATCAGGTCCAGGCCCGAGACCAGCTCAGACTTCAGGCTGGACGCGTCGGCCAGCGCCTCGAAGCAATAGGCCGGGCGCAGGTTGGCGTAGACGTTCATCGCCTTGCGCAAGGCCAGCAGGCCCGCTTCCGGGCGCTTGTCGCGCGGGGCGTCGGCCCATTGCGGCCCGCCCACCGCGCCCATCAGCACCGCGTCGGCGGCCAGGGCGGCGTTCAGGGTGTCGTCGGTCAGCGGCGTGCCGTGGGCGTCATAGCTGACGCCGCCATAGATCTTCTCCTCGACGGTCAGGTCGGGGGTCAGCTTCTCCGCCACGCGGCGCACCTGCGCGCAGACCTCGGGGCCGATGCCGTCGCCGGGAAGCAGAAGAAGGGTGGCCATGAGAGGTCCTCGGGAACGCTGAAAACAGGAAGGAAGGGGAGGCGAGGCGGCTTTACGCCTGTTCCAGCCAGGGCTGGCCGATGGCGCGCTTGGTCTCGAACACGTCGATGTCGCCGGCGTGCTGCAGGGTCTCGCCGATGGCGTCCAGGCCCTTCAGCAGCTTTTCCTTGCGGCCCGGATCGATATCGAAGCCATAGGACTTGCCCGACGGCGCGGTGACGGTCTGGGCCTCCAGGTCCACGGTGAAGACGTGGTTGCCGCCCTTGGCCTCGTCCATCAGCGCGTTCACCTGATCGACCGGCAGGACGATCGGCAGCAGGCCGTTGTTGAAGCAGTTGTTGTTGAAGATGTCGGCGAAGCTGGGCGCGATCACGCAGCGGATGCCGAAATCCATCAGCGCCCAGGGGGCGTGTTCGCGGCTCGACCCGCAGCCGAAATTGTCGCCAGCCACCAGGATCGACGTGCCCTTGTACTCCGGCCGGTTCAGCACGAAGTCGCTACGCTCCGCCCCGGTCTCGTCATAGCGGAAGGCGTGGAACAGGCCCTTGCCCAGGCCCTCGCGCTCTACCGTCTTCAGGAAGCGGGCGGGGATGATCTGGTCGGTGTCGATGTTGGTCTGGTTCAGCGGCGCGGCGCGGCTGTCGAGGCGGGTGAAGGCTTGCATCACAGGAACTCCCGCACGTCGGCGATATGGCCGGCGATGGCGGCCGCCGCGGCCATGGCCGGGCTCATCAGGTGGGTGCGCCCGCCGGGGCCCTGGCGGCCCTCGAAGTTGCGGTTGGAGGTCGAGGCGCAGCGCTGGCCCGGGGTCAGCTTGTCCGGGTTCATGCCCAGGCACATTGAGCAGCCCGGCTCGCGCCATTCAAAGCCGGCGGCCTTGAACATGGCGTCCAGCCCCTCGGCCTCGGCCTGCTCGCGCACCAGGCCCGAGCCCGGCACCACCATGGCCCGCACGTGGGGCGCCACCATGCGGCCGTTGACGAAGGCGTGCTGGACCACGCCGGCGGCCTCGCGCAGGTCCTCGATGCGGCTGTTGGTGCACGAGCCGATGAACACCACGTCGACCTTGGCCTCGGTGATCTTCTGGCCGGCGGTCAGGCCCATATAGTCCAGGGCCTTCTGGGCCGACAGGCGGCGGGTCTCGTCGGAAATCGTGGCCGGATCGGGCACCACGTCGGTCACCGCGATGACGTCCTCGGGGCTGGTGCCCCAGGTCACGGTCGGGACCAGCTTGGACACGTCGATCACCACCTCGCGGTCGAACCTGGCGTCCGCGTCGGTGAAGAAGGTCTTCCAGTAGGAGGCGGCCATGTCGAAGGCCGCGCCCTTGGGCGTCGCCGGGCGGCCGCGCAGATAGTCGATGGTGATCTGGTCGGGCGCCACCAGGCCGGCGCGGGCGCCGCCCTCGATGGTCATGTTGCAGAGGGTCATGCGGCCCTCCATCGACAGGGTCTCGATGGCCTCGCCCGCATACTCGATGACGTAGCCGGTGCCGCCGCCGGTGCCGATCTCGCCGATCATGGCCAGGGCGTAGTCCTTGGCGCCGACGCCGGGCGCAGGCGCGCCGGTGAAGGTCACCCGCATGTTCTTCGACTTCTTCTGGCGCAGAGTTCTGGGTCGCCAGGACGTGCTCGACCTCCGACGTGCCGATGCCGTGCGCCAGCGCCCCGAAGGCGCCGTGGGTCGAGGTGTGGCTGTCGCCGCAGACGATGGTCATGCCCGGCTGGGTGCGGCCCTGCTCGGGGCCGACCACGTGGACGATGCCGTTGCGGATGTCGCCCATGCCGAAATACTCGATCCCGGCGGCCTTGGTGTTGGCGCCCAGCGTCTCCAGCTGCAGCTTGGCTTCCGGATCGGTGATCCCGGCGGTGCCCAGGTCCTGGCCCTCAGTCGGGATGTTGTGATCGGCGACCGCGAGGGTGCGGTCGGGGCGGCGCACGCCGCGGCCGGCGCTGCGAAGGCCGGCGAAGGCCTGGGGCGTCGTCACCTCGTGGATGAGGTGCAGGTCGATGTAAAGGATGGCCTCGCCGCCGTCCTCGGCGACCACGTGAGCATCCCAGATCTTGTCGTAGAGGGTTTTGCCGGACATGGCGGCGATTTAGGCCCGTGGAGCGGCCTCGTCCAGTTCCCTGAGCATCATCTTTCGTCGAGCGGCGTCGTGACGCGGCTTTCGCGCAACATTTTGCCCCTCAGGGCCGTGCTGGTCGGGGCTGTCGGAACAAACCGTCCCCGGCGGGGCTTCTTCAGGCCGTATTCCCTCACCAGACTGCGGTTTGATGTTCCTGGCCCCCGTAGACAGCCTGTCCGACGAGGCGCGCGAGCGCGGCGTCCGCCAGATGGTGATCGAGTCCGCCTTCTCGAACACCACCGGGGCGATGACGTCCGGCGTCATCCTGACCGCCTTCGCCCTCTATCTGGGGGCGCCCAACTCGGTGATCGGCCTGCTGGCCGCCCTGCCGTTCTGGACCCAGCTCCTCCAGGCGCCCAGCGTGGTGCTGATCGAGCGGATGCGGACGCGCAAGCGGATCGCCGTGGTCTCCAGCGTCCTGGGCCGCGCCATGCTGGTGGGCATGGCGGTGCTGGCCTTCTTCCCCGGCGGGCCGTCGCTGGGCGCGCTGCTGGCCGCCCAGCTGGTCTACTGCGCCGCCGGGGCGGTGGGAGGCTGCGCCTGGAACGCCTGGATCCGCGACCTGGCGCCCGAACAGCGGCTGGGCGAGATCGTCGCCAAGCGCAACATCTGGTCCACCCTGGTCAGCATGGCCGCCGGCCTCGCCGCCGCCTTCGCCCTGGACGCCGCCGCACCCGGTTCGCCCCTGCGCGGCTGGGCGTTCTTCGGCCTCTACATCGTCGGCTGCGTGTTCGGCATGATCAGCGCCCTGATCGTCGCCCGCATGCCCGAGCCGGCCATGCCCGCCCTGCATGAGAAGGTCGACTTCTTCGCCCTGCTGCGCGCCCCGTTCCGGGACGTGAACTTCCGCCGCCTGATCGCATATCTCGCCAGCTGGCAGTTCGCGGCCAACCTGGCGACGCCGTTCTTCACGGTGTTCTTCGTGCGCCAGCTGGGCTTCTCCATGACCTTCGTGGTGCTGCTCAGCGTGGCCAGTCAGTTGGCCAACTTGGTGGCTCTGCGCTCCTGGGGCCTGCTGTCGGACAGGTTCTCCAACAAGTCGGTCCTGGCCTTCGCCACGCCGATCTTCATCCTGTGCATCGCCGGCATGGTCGGCGCCTCGCAGATCGCCGACCGCAACTGGGCGGCGGCCTATCTGGTCGGCCTGCATCTGCTGATGGGCTTGGCCTCGGCCGGCGTCACCCTGGCCACCGCCAACATCGCCCTGAAGCTGTCGCCACGCGGCTCGGCCACCGCCTATGTGGCCGCCAGCGCCATGGTCTCGTCCGCCGCCGCCGGCCTCGCCCCGGTGCTGGGCGGTCTGTTCGCCGACTTCTTCTCGGTCCGCGCCCTGGAGATCGCCCTGCGCTGGACCAGCCCCGACGGCCTGCTGGTGGTGCGCGCCCTGCGCCTGTCCAACTGGGACTTCTTCTTCCTGATCGCGGCGATCTTGGGCCTCTATTCGCTTCACCGTCTCAGCCTGGTGCGAGAGCAGGGCGAGATCGACAGTCGCCGCATGCGGGCCGAGGTCCTGTCCCAGGCCCGCCAGGTAGTGCGCAACATGTCGCCCGTGGCCGGCCTGCGCCACCTGACCGAGATCCCCGGCGCCTTCGTCCGCGACGCCCAGATCCGCGCTCGCCTGACCCGCGCCCGCCGCAACGCCGGCATCAGCACCGCGCCCGCCGAATAGCCGGAACAGAAAAAGGGCCCCGGATCGCTCCGGGGCCCTTCGAACTTCAGGTCTCGACGAAGCCTTAGGCTTCGGTCGTTTCCTTGCTGTTGCTCATCTGACGCTCGGCGATACGGGCCGACTTACCGCGACGGTCGCGCAGGTAGTACAGCTTGGCGCGACGCACGACGCCGCGACGCTTCACTTCGATGCTGTCGATGTTCGGCGACAGCAGCGGGAACAGACGCTCCACGCCTTCGCCGAACGAAATCTTACGGACGGTGAAGCTCTCATGGATGCCGCCGCCTTGACGGGCGATGCAGACGCCTTCGTACGCCTGGATGCGCTCGCGGTCGCCTTCCTTGATCTTCACGTTGACGCGCAGGGTGTCGCCCGGTTGGAATTCCGGAACCTTGCGGGCGTCGAGCAGGCGCTGGGCTTCTTCCTGCTCCAGTTGCTTGATGATGTTCGCAGCCATCTTAAATTCTCCTACTGGGCTTACCCCTTGCGAGAAGGGCCGCCCTTTGCCTGTTGATTGGCGAGATGCGCTGCCCAGAGATCTGGACGCCGCTCGCGGGTTGTTTCTTCACGCATAAGCTTTCGCCACTCGCCGACCTTCTTGTGATGGCCGGACAGCAGCACCTCGGGGATGTCGAGCCCTTCGAACGTCCGCGGTCGCGTGTACTGCGGATGCTCGAGGAGACCGTCCTCGAAGCTTTCTTCACTCGTGCTGCCGATATCCCCAAGAACGCCGGGGATCAGTCGGACGCACGCCTCGATCGCCACCATCGCCGCCGCCTCGCCACCGGCGAGAACCGCGTCTCCGACGGAGACCTCCTCGAACCCGCGGCTGTCGAGCACCCGCTGGTCCACCCCCTCGAAGCGGCCGCACAGGACGATGATCCCGGGGGCCTTGCTCCACTCACGCACGCGCGCCTGGGTGAGGGGACGACCCCTGGCGCTCATGTACAAAAGCGGCCGCCCATCCCGCTCCACGCTATCTAGCGCGGCGGCTATGACGTCCGCTTTAAGCACTTGTCCCAGACCGCCACCCGCGGGGGTGTCGTCGAGGAAGCCGCGCTTATCTGCGGAAAAGCCCCGAATGTCCAGCGTTTCCAAGCGCCAAAGGTCCTGCTCGCGCCACGCCGTCCCGATCAGCGAAACGCCGAGCGGGCCCGGAAAGGCCTCGGGAAACATGGTCAGGACGGTGGCGGTGAACGGCATGGGCGGGCCTTTACACCAAATGTCCGTGCGGGTCAGGCCAGCTGCAGGTCGTCGATGACCTGCGCCACCCTGCGGCGATCGGTCTCCGACAGGCCCAGGATCGGGCGGGGCGGCTGGGCGTCGGTCAGGCCCAGCAGGTTGTTGGCCGCATAGACGATGCGGAAGCTGCTCAGTTCCTTGAACAGGTCCCATAGGGGCTTCAGCCGCGCGTTCTCGCCCCGGGCGGCGTCGGCGTCCCCGGCGCGGACGGCCCGCACGATGGTCTGGATCGGGGCGGGGAACAGCCCGCCCAGCACGCTGTACCAGGCCTGCGCCCCGGCGATCATCGCCTCGGTCACCATCCAGTCGGCGGCGCAGCCGATGGAGAAGCCCGGCGCGACCTGGGCTCGCAGGCCGGCGATCAGGGCCTGGGCCTCCTGCGGCGTATCGGCGCCGGAGGTCTTCACCGCCGCGATCCCCTCGACCTGGCTCAGCCGTCCGATCAGTTCGGGGCTGAAGGTGAAGCGGGTCACCGTGGGGTTGTTGTAGATGCACAGGGGCAGGCCCACCGCCGCCGCCACGGCCGCGTAGTGCTGGGCGACCTCCTCGTCCGACAGGGGCAGGTACGACACCGGCGCCAGCAGCACGGCGTCCGCCCCGGCCTTGGCCGCGTCCTGGCCCAGTCGGATCACCTCGGCGGTCGAGGTGGCGCCGATGCCGACCATCAGGGGAACTTCGCCCTGCACCCGCTCCACGGCGGCTTCCACCGCGCGGCGGCGCTCGTCCCGCGTCAGGTAGGCGTAGGTCCCCGTGCTGCCCAGCAGGCCGATGGAATCGACCTTGGCCTCGACCAGGCGGCCGACCACCTTCTGCACGCCCGCGACATCCACGCGGCCGTCCGCGTCGGCGGGCGTGATGGGAAAGGCGCTGAGGCCGGAGAAGAGCGTCATGGGCGCACCCGTATCCTTGTTCCGGGACGGCGATGCGGCCATAGGCCCCGCAAAGTCAAGGTTGCCGCGCCCCGCCGATGCTCCTAAGCGAAACGGCATGGAGACCACCGAAGACCTCGCCGCCGTCCTCAAGCTCGAACGCATCGAGAAGAATTTGTTTCGGGGCGTGTCCCCCGACGACGGCTTCCCGCGCATCTTCGGCGGCCTCGTCATCGCCCAGGCCCTGCTGGCCGCCTACGAGACGGTGCCCGAGCGCATCTGCCACTCGCTGCACGCCTATTTCATCCGTCCCGGCGACGTGAAGATCCCGGTGGTCTACGAGGTCGACTTCGCCCGCGACGGCGGCAGCTTCACCACCCGCCGGGTGACCGCCATCCAGAACGGCGAGCAGATCTTCAATCTCGCCGCCTCGTTCCAGTCGATCGAGGACGGCTACGAGCACCAGTTCGACATGCCGGAGGCGCCCGAGCCCCTGACCGTGCCGACCGAGCTGGACCGCCTGCTGACCCTCGGCGACAAGGCTCCGCGCGGCCTGATCCGTCAGTTCGAGAAGCCGCGCCCCATCGACGTGCGCTGGCCCGACCCTCAGTCCCTTCTCGACCCGCAGAAGATGTCGCCGCTGAAGGACGTCTGGATGCGGGCCAAGGCGCCGATCGGCGACGACATCCGCATGCAGCACGCGGCCCTGGCCTACGCCTCGGACATGGCCTTCATGGAGACGGCCATGCGGCCGCACGCCCTGATCTGGAGCACCCCCGGCCTGCAGGCGGCCAGCCTGGACCACGCCATGTGGTTCCACCGGCCGTTCGACTTCAACGAATGGGTGCTGTTCTCGCAGGACAGCCCGTCCGCCTCGCAAGGGCGTGGGCTGGTGCGCGGCCAGATGTACGCCAAGGACGGAACCCTGGTCGCCTCTGTCGCTCAGGAATGCCTGATGCGGGTCCGTAAACCCGGCTAGTCCTGGTTGGTCGGCTCGCTCTCGCCCACCTCGTCGGGGCGGATGACCACGACCTTGCCGCCGGCGATGTCGACGACCGGGGCGTTCTCGCGGGTGAAGGCCAGAAACCAGGTCTGCCCCCCGGCGGCGGGCGTGATCTCGAGCAGATCGCCGGCGCCGAAGTCCTGCACGGCCTTGATGCGGCCCAAGGTCTCGCCCTGCGGCGTGACGGCGGCCAGACCGACCAGGTCGGTAAGATAGAACTCGTCCTCCTCCGGCTCGGGCAGGTCCGAGCGCAGAACGTGAAGCTTCAGGCCGCGCAGGGCGTCGGCGTCTTCCTTGGAGGCGATCTGGGGGGAGCGGGCGATGATCCCGTCCTTGACCACGCGGGCGCTCGTGATGGTGAGGGCGGGCGAGCCGTCCTCACGCACCAGAGACTTGTACTGCGCGAGGGCGAGGGGATCGGCCGTATAGGTGCTGATCCGGACCTCGCCCCGCACGCCGAACGCCCCGGCCACGCGGCCAACCAGAATGAGGGCGTCCGACATGTGAAGACCTTAGGCTTCGGTGGTTTCTTCGGCGGCCGGAGCTTCTTCAGCAGCGGCTTCAGCGGCCGGAGCCTCTTCAGCAGCCGGGGCTTCTTCAGCCGGAGCAGCTTCCGGTTCCGGAGCCGGGGCGGCGGCGGCGGCGGCGGCGGCGGCAGCGGCTTCAGCGGCGGCGGCCTTGGCGGCGGCGGCTTCTTCAGCGGCGGCGACTTCGGCGGCCTTACGGTCTTCTTCGCGCTGGGCGCGTTCGGCGGTGCGCTCTTGCGCCTTCTTGCCCGGCTGAGCCTTGTTCGGGTTGTTGCCGGCTTCCCACTTCACGAGGCCTTCCTTCGACAGGAAGCGCGCGACGCGGTCGGTCGGCTGAGCGCCCTTGGCCAGCCAGCCCTGAATGGATTCCAGCTTCAGGGTGACGCGGGTCGGATCGTCCTTCTTGAGGAGCGGGTTGTAGGTGCCGACCTTCTCGATGAAGCGGCCGTCGCGCGGCGAGTGGCTGTCGGCCACGACGATCGAGTAGTACGGGCGCTTCTTGGTGCCGCCGCGGGCGAGACGAATCTTCAGCATTTTCAGTTCCTTGGAGTCTAGTTCAGGTTATTTCTTGAACGGGTTGAAGCCGGGCGGCAGGGCGCCCAGGCCAGGTAGTTTTCCACCGCCGAGGCCGGGCAGGCCCGAAAGGCCGCCCTGCTGCTGCAGCTTGGCCGCGGCGGCTTCGATCTCTGCTTCGGAGGGCATCTTGCCGCCGCCGAGGTTCTTGAGCGGGTTGGCCCCGCCGCCGCCCAGGCCCATGGCCTGAGCCATCTTCATCATGCCCTTGCCGCCGTCCTTGCTGATCGACTTGAACATGTCGGCCATCTGGCGGTGTTGCTTGAGCAGGCGGTTGACCTCGGCCACGTCGACCCCGGCGCCGGCCGCGATGCGGCGCTTGCGCGAGGCCTGCAGGATGTCGGGCTTCTTGCGCTCCTGCTTGGTCATGGAGCTGATGATGGCCTGCTGACGACGGAAGACGCTGTCGTCGATATTGGCTTCCTCGATCTGCTTCTTGACCTTCTGGACGCCGGGCAGCAGGCCCATGATGCCCTGCATCCCGCCCATCTTCTGCATCTGGGCGAGCTGGCTGGCGAGGTCGTCGAGGTCGAACTGGCCCTTGGCCAGCTTCTTGGCCATGCGCTCGGCCTGGGCCTGGTCCAGTTCGGCCGCGGCCTTCTCCACCAGGGCCACGACGTCGCCCTGGCCCAGGATGCGGCCGGCCACGCGGCGGGCGTCGAAGGCGTCGAGTTCGTCGACCTTCTCGCCGGCGCCCAGGAACTTGATCGGTAGGCCGGTAACCGCCCGCATGGACAGCATGGCGCCGCCGCGGCCGTCGCCGTCGGCGCGGGTCAGGATCAGGCCGGTGAGCGGCAGGCGGTCGTGGAAGGCGGTGGCGGTGCGCACCGCGTCCTGGCCGGTCAGGCTGTCGGCGACCAGCAGGGTCTCGACGGGATTGGCGAGCTTGGCGATCTCCGCCGCCTCGCTCATCATCGCCTCGTCCAGGGTCGTGCGGCCGGCGGTGTCGAGGATGACGACGTCGTAGCCGCCCAGCTTGCCGGCGCTCAGGGCGCGCTTGGCGATGTCGGGGGCCGACTGGCCGGCGACGATCGGCAGGGTCTCGACGCCGATCTGGGTTCCGAGAGCGGCCAGCTGCTCCATGGCGGCCGGACGACGGGTGTCCAGCGAGGCCAGCAGGACCTTCTTGCGCTCGGTCTTGCTCAGGCGCAGGGCCAGCTTGGCCGAGGTGGTGGTCTTACCCGAACCTTGCAGACCGGCCATCAGGATGACCGTCGGCGGGTTGGTGGCCAGGCGCAGGGGCTCCGGCTCCTCGCCGCCCAGCATCTCGATCAGGCCGTCATAGACGATCTTGACTACCTGGTCGGCGGGACGGACGGCGCGGATCACCGCCTCGCCCGTGGCGCTTTCCTTGGCCTTGGAGATGAAGTCCTTCACCACCGGCAGGGCGACGTCGGCCTCCAACAGCGCGACGCGAACTTCGCGCAGCGCTTCCTCGACGTCCTTTTCCGAAAGGACGCCGCGCCCGCCAAGCCGGTCGAATACGCCGGAAAGTCGCTCTGTAAGGCCGTCGAACATTCAGCTCACCCATGAGCGCAACGCAGCCAGCCCCCGTGGACGATCACGTCGACGGGGGTCCTCGCCGCCCTCGTCCGGATGGTGTCCTGGTCTCCCAGGCCGGGGTCGTGGCGGTGGAGGGCGCTGGCTGATGCTGCGCCGGAAAGCGGGCCTTATGAGCGAGAAGGCTGTCAAAAGCAAGTTTTGAGAGTTTTTGGAGCCTGATCGGGAGGCGCATTGCGTCCTTCGACAAGCTCAGGATGACGAACTCAGTAGCGCTTTCCATCCTCGTCATGCTGAGCGGGAGCTTTAGCGACCAGTCGAAGCACGCACCCACGCTGCCTCCAACCGAGCAAACCGCGAACCCCTCCCGCCCCCCCGCGTTCTGACCACGACCCCAGAACCCGGAGCCTCCCCATGACCGACCCCCACGCCCAGGCCGAACGCGCCGCCGACCAGCAGCGCAAGGTGCAGGATCAGGTCGAACAGGCCGACAAGGCGGCAGGTGAGGAGCGCTCCTTCGCCATGCAGGCCGGGGCGCGGGAATATCCCGTCCCGCCCCTGCCGGCCCAGCATCAGGCCAAGCCGGGCTCGGAGGCCGACCTCGACCTGGCCCCCATGTACGACGCGCCGTTCTACAAGGGGTCGGAAAAGCTGCTCGACAAGGTGGCGATCATCACCGGCGGCGACAGCGGCATCGGCCGTTCGGTGGCGGTGCTGTTCGCCCGCGAGGGGGCCGACATCGCCATCCTGCACCTGGACGAGGACGAGGACGCCGAGGCCACAAAGAAGGCCGTCGAGAAAGAAGGCCGCCGCGCCATCGTCATCAAGGGCGACGTGCGCAGCCGCGACTTCTGCCAGGCCGCCGTCGAGCAGACGGTGAAGGAGCTGGGCAAGCTGGACGTCCTGGTCAACAACGCCGCCTTCCAGGTCCACGCCCCCTCGCTGGAAGAGCTGACCGAGGAACACTTCGACGCCACCTTGAAGACCAACCTCTACGGCTACTTCTTCATGGCCCAGGCGGCGGTGCCGCACATGAAACCCGGCTCGGCCATCGTCATGTCCGGCTCGGTCACCGGCCTGATGGGCAATAAGGACCTGCTCGACTACTCGGCCACCAAGGGCGGCATCCACGCCTTCACCAGGTCCCTGGCCAGCCACCTGATCCCCAAGGGCATCCGGGTGAACGCCGTGGCCCCGGGTCCGGTCTGGACGCCCCTGAACCCCAGCGACAAGCCGGCCGAGGTGGTCGCCCATTTCGGCGAGGATACCCCCATGGGCCGCCCGGCCCAGCCGGAGGAGCTGGCGCCCTCCTACGTCTTCCTCGCCTCGCCCCACACCTCCAGCTACATCACCGGCGAGATCCTGCCGGTGATCGGCGGCTACGGCAGCCGGTGAAATAAGGGGCTGGACTGACGTAGGGCCAACCCGCCGAAGCTTCTCCCGACGACGAAGGAACCCGCCTTCGCCCAGGAGAAGCGCCATGCCGGAAGCCTTGATCATCGACGCCTGCCGCACGCCGCGCGGCGTCGGCAAAGTGGGGAAGGGGGCGCTGGCCGACTTCCATCCCCAGCACCTGGCCGCCGCCGTGCTCAAGGCGATCGCCGAGCGCAACAACCTGAACACCGCCCAGGTGGACGACATCATCTGGGGCACCAGCACCCAGCGCGGCAAGCAGGGCGGGGACCTCGCCCGCATGGCCGCCCTCGACGCCGGTTACGACATCCGCGCCAGCGGCGTGACCCTCGACCGCTTCTGCGGCTCGGGCATCACCACGGTGAACCTGGCCGCCGCCCAGATCATGTCGGGCATGGAGGACCTGGTCATCGCCGGCGGCACGGAGATGATGAGCTACACCGCCGCCACCGCCGACCGCACCGCGCCGCCGATGATGGACGCCGGCAACCTGCGCCTGCGCGCCCGTCATCCGCAGAGCCATCAGGGCGTCTGCGCCGACGCCATCGCCACGCTGGAGGGGATCGAGCGCGAGGCCCTCGACGACCTGGCCCTGGTCAGCCAGCAGCGCGCCGACCACGCCATCCGCAACGGCCATTTCGACCGCGCCCTGATCCCGATCTATCGCGAGGACGGGACCCTGGCCCTGGACCGCGAGGAGTTTCCCCGCCCCCAGACCACGCGCGAGGGCCTGGCCGACCTGAAGGCGGCGTTCGAGGGGATGGCCAACGTCCCCCTGGACGAGGCGGGGACCACCTACGCCGGCCTGATCCATCAGATCTATCCGGACCTGAAGATCCGCCACGTCCACCATGCGGGCAACTCCTCCGGCGTGGTCGACGGCGCGGCGGCCGTGCTGCTGGCCTCGCCCGACTACGCCGCCCGCAATGCGCTGAAGGCCCGCGCCCGGGTGCTGGTCACGGCCAATGTCGGCGACAGCCCGACCCTGATGCTGAACGCCCCCGTGCCCGCCGCGCTGAAGGCGCTGAACAAAGCTGGCCTGACCCCGGACGACATCGACCTTTGGGAGATCAACGAGGCCTTCGCCGTGGTGGCTGAGAAGTTCATCCGCGACCTCGAGCTCGACCGCGACAAGGTCAATGTGAACGGAGGGGCCATGGCGCTGGGTCACCCCATCGGCGCCACCGGCTCCATCCTGATAGGGACCATCCTCGACGAGCTGGAGCGGCGGGACCTGAAGCGCGGCCTGGTGACTATGTGCGCCGCCGGCGGCATGGCTCCGGCGATCATCATCGAACGGCTCTAGTAGGGCTTGGCCTGGGCCGCCTCGTAGGCGTCCATCGCCTTGCGCAGCTCGCCCTCGAAATAGGGGACGAAGAAGTCGATGAAGGCGCGCACCCGCGGCGTGTTCTTCATGTCCTGCCGCGTGACCAGCCAGCTGCCGCCCATGATCGGCGGCTCGGGCGTCAGGCACAGGACCAGCTCCGGGTGGTCCACCAGCATCAGCAGCGGCGCGGGCCCTACGCCCAGGCCGTTGCGCACCGCCATGATCAGGTTGCCCAGGCTGTTGGACCGGCAGCGCACCTCGGCGTCAGGCGCCTGGTCGAACATCCACTTCAGGACCGGCAGGTTCGCCAGGTCCTGCTCGCCGCCGATCAGGATGTGGTTCTTCAGGTCCTCGGGGCGGCTCGGGACCCCATGCCGCGCGGCGTAGGCGCGGCTGCAGCAGATGGCGAATTCGAACTGGGCCAGCTTGCGCGCCACCAGGTCGGAGTCCTCCAGCCGGTCGGTGCCGCGCATGGCGATGTCGGCCTCGCCCGCGGCGATGTCCAAGAAGCGGTCGGTGATGATCAGCTCGACGGTGATCTCGGGATAGAGCGTCCGAAAGTCCGCCAGGGCCGGCATCATCATGTTGGCCGACAGGTCCGACAGGGTCAGGCGCAGGGTGCCCGACAGGTCGCGTTGGAACGCGCTGACCTGCTGCGACAGCGCGGCGAACTCCGCCTCGATCTTCTCGGCCTTGGGCAGCAGCTTTTCGCCCGCGGCGGTCAGGCGGCTGCCGGTCTGGCTGCGCTCGATTAGCTTCAGGCCCAGGGCGCGCTCCAGCGCATCCAGCCGACGCCCCACCGTCGTCTGGTTCACCTGAAGTTCGGCGGCCGCCCCCAGCGCGCTGCCCTGCCGCGCCACGGCCAGGAAGACGCGCAGGTCGTTCCAGTCCATGTGCGCTATTCTGCACAAACGCATAACAGCCATGCAACAGCTGACATTGCGGCGTTCGACGGGCGCCGTTATTTCGCCCCGCCTGTCAGGGGCACATCATGAAACTCTATAGCGATCCGATCTCCACCACTTCGCGGCCGGTGCTGCATTTCGCCGCCGAGGCCGGGATCAACCTCGAAATCGTCCACATCGACATGATGTCGGGCGGCGCCCAGCATCCCGACTATCTGCGGGTCAATCCGAACGGCATCGTGCCGTATCTGGTCGATGGCGACTTCGGCCTGGGCGAAAGCTCGGCGATCCTCAAGTACCTGGCCGACCGCGCCGCCTCGCCGGCCTATCCGGTCGAGATCCAGGCCCGCGCCCGGATCAACGAGACCATGGATTGGTTCGCCACCAACCTGCACAAGGACCTGTGCGTGTTCGGCGTCTATGTCGCCGTCATGCCGCCGGAAGGGCTCGACCCCGCCGGCGTCGAGGCCCTGGTCACCTACGGCCGCACGCGTTCCGCCCGCTGGATGACGGTGCTGAACGACACCATGCTGGCCGACCGGGACTTCGTATGCGGCGACCAGATCACCATCGCCGACTATCTGGGCGCGACCTTCGTCAGCTTTGGCGAGGCGGGCGGCTTCGACCTGTCGCCCTGGCCCAACGTCGCCGCCTGGATGCAGCGCATGCGCGCCCGCCCGGGCTTCGCCCCGGCCTACGCGCCGTTCAACGCCTGGCTCGCCCAGCGCGCCGCCGAGATGCAGGGAGCCGCCGCATGAACCGCTGGCCCTACGTCTTCTTCGCCACGGCGACCGTCTACATCCTGATCGGGGTGCTGTGGGGCATGGCCATGAGCCTGACCCACCATCACGAGACCTACAGCGCCCACGCCCACCTCAACCTGATCGGCTGGGTCAGCCAGGCCCTTATGGGGCTGTTCTACGCGGTGATGGGGCGTCGCACGCCCAACTGGCTGGCGGCGGCCAACTACGTCTTCACCAACATCGGGGTCATCTGCATGACCACGGTGCTCTACCTCTACCTGTCCGGTTCGGCGGCCTCGAAACAGCTGATGATGGGCCTCTACATGGTCGGCCCGCCCAGCGTGATACTCGGCTTCTTCTTCTTCGCCGGGGCGGTCTTCCTCGCCCTGGCCCGCAACTGGAAGGCGCCGGCCGTGGCGCAGGCCTAGGCGGATCGGCGCTCAGAACTGAAAACGGCCGGGGATCGCTCCCCGGCCGTTCTTGTCTCAGAGGCTCTCTTACGCGCCCGGCGGAACGGGGAAGCCCCGGTCGCGCATCAGGGCGCCGATCTTTGGATCGCGGCCGCGGAAGTTGCGGAACTGCTGGGCCGGATCGATGGAGTTGCCCTTCGACATGATGTCGTCGTGCAGCTTCTTGGCGACGCCCTTGTCGTAGTAGCCGCCCGGCGCCTCTTGAAACGCCTCGCCCACGTCGGCGGTGATAGTGTCGGCCCACAGATAGCTGTAGTAGCCGGCCGAATAGCCGTCGGACGAGAAGACGTGGCCGAACTGCGGGGTGCGGTGACGCATGACCAGCTCGGTCGGCATCTTCAGCTTGGCCAACTCGTCACGCTCGAAGGCGTCCGGATCGATGGTCACGTCGCCGGCCAGGTGCAGCTTCATGTCGATCAGGGCCGAGGCCAGATACTCGGTCGTCGCGAAGCCCTGGCCGAACTTGTCGGCGGCCTTGATCTTGTCGACCAGGGCCTGCGGGATCGGCTCGCCGGTCTGGTAGTGGACGGCGAACTTGCTCAGCACTTCCTTGGTCGGCAGCCAGTGTTCGTTCAGCTGGCTGGGGAACTCCACATAGTCGCGGGCCACCGAGGTGCCGGCCACGCTCGGATAGACCACGTCGGAGTTCAGGCCGTGCAAGGCGTGACCGAACTCGTGGAACATGGTGGTGGCGTCATCCCACGAGATGAGCACCGGCTCGCCGGGTGCGCCCTTGATGAAGTTGGAGTTGTTCGAGACGATCGTCTTGATGTCGCCCTTGAACTTCTCCTGGCCGCGATAGGCGTTCATCCAGGCGCCCGAGCGCTTGCCCTGGCGGGCATAGGGATCGAAGTACCACAGGCCGACCAGCTTGCCGCCGCGGTTCACCTCCCAGACGCGGACGTCGGGGTGATAGACCGGCACGTTGGTGATCTGCTTGAACTCGAAGCCGTAGAGCTGGCCGGCGGCCCAGAACATGCCCTCGCGCAGCTTCTCCATCTGCATGTACGGCTTCACCTCGTTCATATCGAGGTCGTACTTCGCCTTGCGGACCTTCTCTTCGTAGAAGCGGTAGTCCCACGGCTCGATCTTGAAGCCGCCCTTCTCGGCGTCGACGATCTGCTGCATGGCGGCCACGTCGATGGCCACCTGGGCGATGGCCGGCTTCCACACCGCCTCCATCAGCTCCATGGCCGCCTCGGGGGTCTTGGCCATGCTGTTCTCCACGCGCCAGTGGGCGTGGGTCTTGTAGCCCAGCAGCTTGGCGCGCTCGACGCGCAGCTTCAGGATCTCGGTGATGATCTTGTTGTTGTCGTGCGCGTCGCCGTTGTCGCCGCGGTTGACGAAGGCGCGCCAGATCTTCTCGCGCATGGCGCGGTTGGTGGCGTTGGTCAGGTACGGATCGACGCTGGAGCGGGTGTTGACGATCACCCACTTGCCGTCGAGGCCGCGATCCTTGGCCGAGGCGGCGGCGCCGGCCTTCAGGCTGTCGGGCAGGCCGGCCAGGTCGGCCTGGGTCAGCTCGATATAGGTCTCCTCGTCCGCCAGCAGGTTGTTGCTGAAGGTCGAAAACAGGCTCGCCAGGCGCTTGTTGATCTCGCCGATGCGGGTCTTGGCGGCCTGGTCCAGCTTGGCGCCGGAGCGCACGAAGTTGGTGTAGTACAGCCAGGTCACGCGCTGCTGCTCGGGCGTCAGCTTGGCCTTGGCGGGCGAGTTGTAGACCGCCTCGACGCGTTTGAAGAGCGCCGGGTTCTGGTTGATCTTGTCGTTGAACGCGGCCAGGACCGGGCTCATCTCCTGCTGCACGGCGCGGAATTCCGGCGTGCTCATGTTGCCGCCCCAGATACCCCAGTAGGTGAAGACGTCGCTCAGGGTGCGGCCGGCGTCCTCAAGCGGGACGATGGTGTTGTCGAAGGTCGGCGCGGCGGTCTGGGCCGTGATCGCGTCGATCTCCTTCAGGTTCTCGGCCATGCCGATTTCGAGGGCGGCCTTCACGTCCGAGACCTTGGCCTTGTCGAAGGCGGGGACGCCGCCGTACGGGCCGGTCCATTTCTGGGTCAAGGGGTTGGTCTGGGCCATGGACAGGGTGGGGGCCATGGCGGCCGCGAGGCCGGTGGCGGCGGTGGCCGCCAGGAAGGTTCGACGCTGCAAGGTCGGGTCTCCAGATTTCGATGGAGCGGACCTTAGACCTCTTGAGGGCCGTGTCATATTACGCACCTGTAATGAAACATCGGTCGCTCTAAACCGCGCATGGACGGCGCCTCGGGGCGGGTCTAAATCCGTCTCATGACCATCGGCGTGTTCGATTCCGGCGTAGGCGGCCTGACGGTCCATCGCGCCCTCGTGGAGCGGCTTCCGGCCGCCGACTTCATCTATCTTGCCGACCAGGCGAACGCCCCCTATGGCGGCCGCGCGGGCGAGGAGATCGTCGACCTGACGCGCGCCGGGTGCGAGCGCCTGTTCGACGCCGGCGCGGACCTGGTGGTCCTGGCCTGCAACACCGCCAGCGCCATCGCCCTTCGCCGCCTGCAGCAGACCTGGCTGCCCGGCTACCGCAAGTCCAAGGGCAAGCCGCTGAACGTGCTGGGCATCATCGTCCCGACCATCGAGGCCGCCACCGGCTTGCCGTGGGAGCACGAGGCCGAGCGGCGCGGGGAAAAGATCGAGAAGCTCGACATCCTCGGCGTCTTCTCTACCCAGGGCACCACCAACAGCCGGGTGTACGAGATCGAGATCGACAAGCGCCGCCAGGACGTGGCGGTGTTCTCCGAGGCCTGTCCCAACCTGGTGCCCCTGATCGAGGGCAATGCCGGGGTGGTCGAGCTGGCCAAGGAGATCGAGGAGCGCGTCGCCGCCCTGACCCGCCGTATCGGCCGCGCGCCGGACCGGGCGATCCTGGGCTGCACCCACTACGAGATCGTCGCCGACCTGTTCCGCGCGGCCCTGCCGCCGGGCACGCCGCTGATCCACCAGCCGATCGCCACGGCCGATGCGCTTGAACGCTACCTCGCCCGCCATCCGGAGCTGAACCCCGGCTCCAGCAGCCACCGCCGCTTCCTGACCACCGGCAAGCCCGGCCCTCAGAACGCCCTCGTCGAAAGCTTCTGGGGTGGCCCCCTGAGCTTCGAGGCGGCTTAAAATCTCTTCTCCTGCCCCGTGAAACCGGGGAGGTGGATCGGCGCGCAGCGACGAGACGGAGGGGGCGCTGACTGCGCTCAACCTCTCAACCGCTCATCCCGGCGAAGGCCGGGAACCAGATTCATCCAGAGCCTCAGCAGGGTTTCACCTGGGGCCCGGCCTTCGCCGGGGTGAGCGGGCTTTCAAAGTTAGACCCGCTCCCCGCAATCCACGCCAACGTACTGCGCGCGCCGGGTCTCGAAGACCACGACGCCCACATGGCCGCGTCCGATGGGGAAGTCGAAGATCCAGCCGCCGGCCATGGCCGTGTAGTCGGGCTTGCCGATCTTGAACCGGCCGCCGAGGCGGTCCTGCGAGCAGGTGTTGGCCGCGCTGGCGGCGTAGCGCCGGGCCAGGACCTCGGCCTCTTCGAAGGTGGTCTGCCGACGTGAAAAGACCGCCGCAATGGCCAGGAGAACCGTCGCGGCGACGGCGATCCACAACCATGTGCGGCGGTCGATCATGCGGCTTCAGGCCGCCGGAAATCAGCCGGCTGCGCGGTCGTCGTCCTGGTCGCCGCCGCCCAGCAGGGCCATCTGCAGGCGGGCGCGGTCGCGGCGAGCCGATTCCAGCGCGCCGCTGTTGACGGCGGCCTCGGCGCGGATGCGCTCCAGCTCCGACTGCATTTCGGTGGCGCGCTCGGCGTGATCGCGTTGCGCCTGGTCCTGAGCGGCTTGCAGGGTCTCGAAGCGGGCGCGCAGTTGAGCGGCGCGTTCCTCGCCGCGCTTGAGCGCCTTTTCCTGAGCCTGGACGGTCTTGGCCAGCTGGTCGGCCCGCTCGATGGCCGCCGCGCGGGCGGTGTCGAGCGAAGCGTGGCGGTGACGCAAGGCGTCGGCCTCTTCTTCCAGGCTGCGGATGCGTTCCTGGGCGCGGTCCACGGCCACCTGCAGCTCGCTGGCGCGACGTTCGGCGGTCTGGTGGGCGGCGCCGATCTCGCCGAGGCGTTGCGACAGCTGGGTGTTCAGTTCCTCCAGCTTGTCGGCGCGGACGACGGCGGTCTCGAAGCGCGCCTGCAGGGCGGCGGCGTCGGAGCGGGCGGCTTCGACCTGGCCTTCCAGGGCGCGGATGTTGCGGGTGGCTTCGGTCTGGTCGGCCAGGCTGCGGGCGCGTTCCGAAGCGATCTGGGTCTCCAGCTCGGCTTCGACGCGGGCCAGGCGCGAGACTTCGCCATTGGCGTAGTCCAGACGCTTCTTCAGGACGCCGTTCTCCTCGCTGGCGAGGCTGAAGTCCTGGGTGGCGCGGGCCAGCGCGTTTTCCGCCTCGTTGCGGCGGGCTTCGCTTTCCTGGGCCTGGTTGCGCAGGGCGGCGCAGTCCTGGTCGAGGTGCTCGGCGCGGGCCGAGACGTCGCGCAGGGACGCGTCCAGCGAGCCGGCGCGCAGTTCGGTCTGCAGCAGCTGGTTGCGCAGGCGGTCCAGCTCGAGGGCGTTTTCCTCGAGCTGCGATTCCTGAGATTGGCGGATGGCTTCGGATTCGCCGAAGTTGGCTTCGGAGCCGGCCAGACGGGCCGACAGGTCGCGCTCGCGGCCCTGCAGGTCGTCGATGTTGTCGAGCGCGGCGTCGTGCGCGGTGCGCAGGCTCAGCAGCTCGGCGTGTTCGGCGCGGCGCGCCTCGAATTCTTCGGTGACCGGCTTGCGGACTTCGGCCAGCAGCGGCTCGATGGCGCGCAGGTGCTCCATGACCCGCTCGATGCCGTCCAGCCCGCCATGAATGGATTCATAGCGCAGGCCGATGGCCTGGGTGGCTTCGACCAGGCGGTCGGAGCCGTCGGCCTCCGGTTCACGATCCAGGCCAGCCTCGATACGCGTGACGTTCTTGCCGCCACGCGCAGACTTTGAAAGCAGTCGCATTCCAGTCCCCCGCCGCAGCCCGCGGCGCATCGATCAGTGTGATTCGCGCGCCCCGCGCGGTCACCCGGAATCATTTCCGGCCGGTTAACAGCCTAGCCACGCGGGGGAAGTCTTGTCGATACGGAAGTGCGGTTAAGAGGTGGCTGCGGCTACTTGTCCGACCACACTCCAAGCGCGTTGCCGGCCGGGTCGCGGAAGTGGAAGCGCCGCCCGCCGGGAAAGCTGAAGATCGGCTGCACGATGGTCCCGCCGGCCGCCGTCACCTTGTCGGCCATGGCCTCCAGGTCATGGGCGAACAGGATCACCAGCGGCTGGGTCACGGCTTCCTTCTGAGCGTCGAAGCCGCCGTCCACGCCCTGGTCGAAGGCGGCGTACTCTGGGCCGTAGTCGGTGAAGGTCCAGCCGAAGGCCTTGCCGTAGAAGTCCTTGGTCGCCGGCAGCGCGCCGCCCGGCAGCTCCACATAGTCGATCTTGCCGTCTTCACGCATTGCTCGTTCCTCCGAAAATGTTCTTCAAATGTTCTAGTCGCCGCTCAAGGCAGAGTCCAGACGGACGTCTTCTTCACCGCCAGGTCCTCCAGCTCCCGCGTTGTGGGCACCTGATACTCGGCCAGCTTCTCCAGGCCGCTCTTGGGGAAATAGGTCCGCCCCGGATCGCCGATCAGCACCTTCGCCCCGCCGTCCCGCGCCGTCCCCAGCCAGGCCAGGACCTTCTCGGCCATGGGCTTCTCATAGGCCACGTCCCCCGCCAGGAAGACCTCGGCCTGCGGCGGCGCGTCGTCCAGCAGGTTGCGGTCGGTGAAGTCCACCACGACCCTGTTGGCTTCGGCGTTCAGGCTCACCGCCGCCTCGCAGAACACGTCGATGTCGGTGGCGATGACCCGCGCCGCGCCTGCCTTCATGGCGGCGATGGCCACCAGGCCCGAGCCGGTGGCGAAGTCGACCACCGTCTTGCCGCGCACCAGCTCCGGATGATCCAGCACATAGCGCGCCAGGGCCTGCCCGCCCGCCCAGGCGAAGGCCCAGAACGGCGGCGGCAGGCCGATTTCCTCCAGCGCTTCCTCGGTCATCCGCCACAGGGGCGTGATCTCGTCCGCCAGATGCAGGACCAGTTCGAGCGCGTGCGGCGGCGCTTGCAGGCGCGTGTTTTCCAGGATGAAGGCGCGGCGGCCTTCCAGGGTTGGGACGATCACGCGGCGGAGGCCGCCTTCAGCACGGTCAGATAGCCCGGCGCGGTGAGCATCCCCTGGGTCACGCCCTTCTTCTCCAGCACCCGGTTGGCGCGCGGCAGGCTCCAGCAGGGCAGGTGCATGAACATGTGGTGCTCCCCATGGAAGTTCACCCAGTAGGGGGCGATCAGGGCGCGTTCGATCCAGTTGGCCTTGGTGGTGCGGGCGTGGCGCAGGGCATCGGCCTCGTCCTTGGCCACCAGGGCATGCTCGGCGATGTTGCGCAGGCGCGTGACCAGCGGGAACCACGTCGCCAGCGGCAGCAGCCAGCAGACGAAATAGGCCCACCAGTATCCCGTCGCCGCCAGCACCGCGAACAGGCCGAGATTCCACAGCAGGAACACCGCCGACCGCGCCGCCTCGGTGGCGAAAATCGCGCCCGCCGGCTGCCCGTGCTCGCGCTTCTTAAGCCGCGCCAGCAGCGGCCCGAACCGCTGCTTGAAGAAGGTCTGCCCCGTCAGGTCGCGGACGATCTTGCGGCGCAGGCTGGCGCGGGTGGTGGGGAAGGGGGCGGACAGGACCAGGTCCGGATCCTCCGCCTGCTGGGCGAACTTGTGATGGGTCAGGTGATAGGTGCGATAGCCGACCAGGTTTCCGCCCACCGGCGCGGCGCACAGCCACTGGCCGACCCAGTCGTTGACCTTCAGGTTCCTGTGCAGGCAGCCATGGGCCGCGTCGTGCATCAGGATCGCCAGGCCCAGCTGCCGCGTGCCGGTGATCATCACCATTAGGACGAAGGTCAGCGGGTTCGGCCAGACCACGAACATCGCCCCCGCCGCCGCGATGACGATCCAGGCATGGGCGACCAGGGCCAGCCCCTTCCACGATGAGCGCGCGGACAGCGGCGCCCATTCCTCGGGCGTGAAGAAGTCCTTCGGGTTGACGCGGGCTGCGGCGGCCATGGCGGGATCATCTCACCACGGGGCTGGCGCGCCAAGCGTGACGCGGGGTCAGCTGTTGTTGAACATCCCGGCGGCCAGGGCGACGAACAGGATCAGCCCCGCCCAGGCGTTGGACTTGAACAGCTTCAGCGCGTGCTGCGGCTGGTCCGGCTTCAGCAGCACCACCTGCGCCAGCAGATGCGCCGCGAACACCGCCCAGATCGGGGTGAAGGCGATCGGCCCCAAG
Source organism: Caulobacter sp. 73W (assembly GCF_041021955.1). GTDB lineage: Bacteria > Pseudomonadota > Alphaproteobacteria > Caulobacterales > Caulobacteraceae > Caulobacter. The sequence goes on along the minus strand of NZ_CP158375.1, from coordinate 1,247,742 downwards.
GCCGACGACCACGCCGCCGCCGCCGCCAGCAGGGCGGTCAGGACGTAGAAGCCGAACACCCCCTTGCGCACCCCCTTGCCCAGGCGGCGGGCGGACGACTTCACCCCAGCCAGGGCGTCGTCCTCGATGTCCTGCAGGGCGTAGATGGTGTCGTAGCCCAGGGTCCAGAAGACGCCCGCCGCGTACAGCAGCAGGGCAGGCGGCTCGACCATGCCCGTCACCGCCGCATAGCCCAGCGGCGCCCCCCAGTTGAAGGTCAGGCCCAGCCACGCCTGCGGCCACCAGGTGATCCGCTTCATGAACGGATAGCCGGCCACCAGGCCCAGCGACAGCACGCCCAGGACGATGGCCGTGGTCCCCAGGCTCAGCAGGATCAGCAGCGAGACCAGCGAGCAGCCGACCACGAAGGCCCAGGCCTGCTTGACGCTGATCTCTCCCGCCGGGATCGGCCGCAGGGCGGTGCGCGCCACCTGGGCGTCGAAGTCGCGATCGACGATGTCGTTATAGGCGCAGCCCGCCGCCCGCATCAGCGCCGCGCCGAGGAAGAAGGCCAGCAGCAGCCAGGGGCTGGGCAGCTGCTCCCGCGCCGCCGAGGCCAGGGCGATCCCCTGCCAGCCGGGCAGCATCAGCAGCCAGATTCCCGCCGGCCGGTCGAAGCGGCCCAGCCGCAGCCAGGGACGCAGGGCGGGGGGAGCCAGCCGGTCCACCCAGTTGGCGGGCGCGGCGTCGGGAAGGGGCGTGGTCATGGCCCTTGGCTTACCGCGACGCTTGGGCGGACGCGCCATAGAACCTTCCAATCGGATCGAGAAAAACAATCAATTGGATTTCTGGCAGGGGTAAGCCGAGGTTGTTCTCACCCCGACGGCCTCTCCCGCTCCCATCGCCGCGGAGCAGAGGCCCTGGCCGCCCTCCCATCTCTCCCCCAGGGAGGGCGGCCCCATCTTCCCCCACTGATCTCGATCAACGATATTGCGAGCCATTCGCGTAAAACGGCGCCATTGTCCCGCCCGATGAAGCCCTCCGCCCGCCGTCCCCGATCCCGCGTCTACCGCTGGACGCTCGACGCCGTGGGCGGGACGCTGTTCGCCATCGGCACGGCCAACATCTTCATCCCCGGCATGCCGACCACGATCTTCTGGATCGGCGCGGTGATGTGCTTCGTGAAGACCCGGCCCAGCGCGGTGAAGCCGATCCTGCGCACTCCGGTGATCGGCCCGGCCATCCGCGGCTTCCTGCGCTGGAAGCCGTTCTCGAAGAAGAAGCGCCGCTGAAATCTTCAATCCGGCGTCGCGATGCCTAGCTAAGCTGTCAGCCCTGATTGGGAGACATCCATGGCCGCCGCCCCGAAGAAGACCGCCACCAGATCCGCTCATGCGAAACCCCAGGTCTGGCTCGCCGCCGGCCTGCGCACCCCCTTCACCAAGGTCGACGCTCCCCTCGGCGGCTATGACGCCATCAGCATGTCGGTCCCGGTAGTCCAGGCCATGGCCGCCCAACTGAAAGGCGGCCCGCCCGACTTCGCCGTCTGGGGCACGGTGATCCCCAGTCTGACCTTCAGCAACATCGCCCGCGAGGTGCTGATCGACAGCGGCGTCGGCCCGACCATCCCGGCCTATTCCACAGTCATGGCCTGCTCGACCAGCATGATGGGCGCCTTCCAGGCCGCCGGCATGATCGACGGCGCGGCCCGCAACCTCGCCCTGGTCGGCGGGGTCGAGGCCATGAGCCGCGTGCAGATCGGCCTGACCCAGGGCCTGTCCGACTGGATCCGCAAGTTCCAGGGCGCCAAGACCACGGGCAAGAAGCTGGCCCACCTGAAGACCCTCAACCCCGCCAATCTCAAGCTGTGGATTCCCAAGGTGGTGAACCGCACCACGGGCATGAGCATGGGCGAGCACACCGAGATCACCGCCAAGGACTGGGCCCTGACCCGCGAGGAGCAGGACGTCATCGCCCTGGCCAGCCACGTCAACGCCGTGGCCGCCTGGGATCGCGGCTTCTTCGACAGCTTGGTCGCGCCCCTGGGCGGGGTGAAGAAGGACACGATCCCGCGCAAGGACACCTCGCTGGAGAAGTTGGCCAAGCTGCCGCCGGCCTTCGACCGCACCAGCGGCCGGGGGACCCTGACCGCCGGCAACTCCTCGCCGCTGACCGATGGCGCGGCGGCCATCTGGGTCGCCTCGGAGGAGGGGCTAAAGCGCCTGCCCGCCGACACGCCGCGCGTGAAGCTGGTGGACTTCGAGGTCGCCTCGGTGGACCTCAAGACCGAGGGCCTGCTGATGGCCCCCGCCTACGCCATCCCCACGCTGCTCGCCCGCCACGGCCTGAAGTACGCCGACATCGACCTGTGGGAGATCCACGAGGCCTTCGCCGCCCAGGTCGCCGCCCACATCAAGGCGCTGGAGGACAAGACCTTCCTCAAGACCAAGGTGGGTCTGCCCCACACCTTCGGCCCGTTCCCCAAGGACCGGGTGAACCCCAACGGCGGCAGCCTGGCGCTGGGCCACCCCTTCGGCGCCACGGGCGCCCGCATCCTGTCCCAGGCGGTCAAGGAACTGGCCAGCCGGCCCAAGGGCTCCCGCGCCATCGTCAGCATCTGCGCCGACGGCGGCCAGGGGACGGTGGCGTTGCTGCAGAACTAAGGGCCTGCCCCTTTCTCCTCCCCTGCGAAGCGGGGGAGGGGGACCGCCCGAAGGGTGGTGGAGGGGGCGACCGCCTGCTCTGAGCCCAGTCATGCCCCCTCCACCGCGGAGCCTGTCCTCGGGTTCGGTCGAGCCCGGGGGCGGTCCCCCTCCCCCGTACGCTTCGCTACAGGGGAGGAGAAGGTCAGCTCCCCGCCAGGTAGTCGCGGGTGATCGGCAGGGTGTCGAGCTTCCGGGTCAGCTGGATCTGGAAGACCATGTGCCCGCCGTAGCGGAAGCCCACCTCGGCCGAGGCCAGATAATACTCCCACATGCGCAGGAACCGCGCGTCATACAGCGACGGGATCTCCGGATCGGCCAGGAACCGCTCGCGCCAGTGGCGCAGGGTCTCGGCGTAGTGGATGCGCAGGATCTCCACGTCGGTGACCCAAAGGCCCGCGTCCTCGGCCGCCGAGACGATCTCCGACAGGGCCGGCACATAGCCGCCGGGGAAGATGTACTTGTTGGTGAAGAGGTTGGTGGTGCGCGGGCCTTCCATGCGGCCGATGGAGTGGATGACGGCCACGCCGTCCTCATCCAGCAGCCGGCGGACGGTCTCGAAATAGCCCCGGAAGTTCGGCGCCCCCACATGTTCCAGCATGCCGACCGAGACGATGCGGTCGAAGGTGCGCGTGATGTCGCGATAGTCGGTCAGCTCGAACCTCGCTCGATCCGCCAGCCCCGCCTTGGCCGCCCGTTCACGGGCCAGCTCCAGCTGCTCGGTGGACAGGGTCACGCCGGTGACGTCGGCGCCGAAGTCGCGCGCCAGGGTCATGGCCATGCCGCCCCAGCCCGAACCGATGTCCAGGACCTCGTCGCCCGGTTCGATCCGCAGTTTGGCGCCGATGTGCGCCTTCTTGGCGGCCTGGGCCTCCTCCAGGCTTATCCCCTCGCGCGGAAAGTAGGCGCAGGAGTACTGCATGTCGGCGTCCAGGAACCGCCGGTAGAGGTCGTTGGAGATGTCGTAGTGGTGGTGCACATTTCGGCGGGAGGCGACCCGTCCGTTGGCCTGCTGGATGCGCCGCTTGATGGCCCGCTTCAGCCGGGTCAGCACCCCGCCGCGTCCCTTGGGGATGCGCGAGCCGCTGCGGCCGACGATCTCCAGCAGGTCCCACATGCGGCCCTGCTCGAAGACCAGGTCCTCGTCCATGAAGGCCTCGCCAAGACCCAGGGTCGGCTTGGCGGCGATGCGTCTGACGCCCCGGCTGTTGAGGCGGACCGTGACCGGCGTTCCGGTCCCGTCGCCGGCCCTGATCGTCCTGCCGCCGGGAAGGCGCAGGGTCAGGTCGCCGACCTTGATCTGCTGCTTGAGGAGAGCTTCGATCATCAGGTGAAGCTAGTCATCGAACCGTCATGATGAAAGGGGCCTGCGCGGGCGTGGCTGGGGACGAACGCCCGCGCAGACTTTATCAGGCCGGAGTCCAGCCCCCGCCCAATGCCTTGTAGATGGCCACCACATTGGTGTTCACGCCGGTTTCCGCGACGCTCAGCGCGTCCTCCGCCGCCAGCAGGGTGCGCTCCGCGTCGAGCAGGACAAGGAAGTCGATCCCGCCCTCGCGATACTGCACCCGCGCCAGCTCCGCCGCCCGGCGCGAGGCGCTGGCCTGCTCGGTCAGGCTTGCCAGTTGCGCCTGCTGCTGGCGATAGGCGACCAGGGCGTTCTCCAGGTCCTCGATGGCCCGCAGCACGGTCTGGTCATAGGTCGCCAGGCTGGCCTCCTCGCGGGCCTCCTGCGCCTTCAGCCGCGCCCGGGCGCCGATGAAGTCCAGGCCCGGCCAGGTCACGGTCGGCGCCACGCTCCATGCCCGGCTGCTGGCGTTCCCGAAGGACGACAGGTCCCCCGACAGGAAGCCGACGAAGCCGGTGACGCTGACGCGCGGGAACAGGTCGGCCGTCGCCACCCCGACCCGGGCGGTCTGTCCGGCCAGGCGGCGCTCGGCCGCCTGCACGTCAGGCCTCCGGCGCAGCAGGTCGCCGGCGTCGCCGATGGCCAGGGCCTTGATCAGCGGTCGCAGCCCCTCGGCGCGCGGCGCCAGCAGGGTGTCGAGCGCGCCCGGACGCTGGCCGGTCAGGACCGCGAGGCGGTAGTTCGCCCGCGTCTCGGCCGTGACCAGAACCGGGATGGCCGCTTCCGTGGCCTTCATCCGCGCCGTGGCGCTGGCCACGTCGATGGCGTCGCCGCGACCCACGTCGAAGCGCACCTGGGTCAGGCGCACCGTCTCGCGCTGGGTCTCCAGGTTGCGGCGGGCCACGGCCAGCCGCTCCTGCGCCCCGCGCAGTTCGAAGTAGTTGCGGGCCACCTCGGCGGCGACCGTCACCTGGGCGTCGCGCAGGTCGGCCTCCGTGGCGCCGAGGTCGGCGCGCGCCGCCTCCACGCCCCGGCGCACGCGGCCGAACAGGTCCAGCTCCCAGCCGGCGTCGAAGCCGGCCTGGAACGCCTCGATCTCGATCCGGGGATTGCCGGCCGGGAACTGCTGGTCGGTCAGCGAATAGGCGCCGCGGGTGGTGACCCGCGGCAGCTGGTCCAGCTTGGTGTCTGTGAACAGGGCCCGCGCCTCGGCCACGCGGGCGATGGCGACGCGCAGGTCCAGGTTGTCGCCCAGCGCCTGAATGACGAGCTGGTCGAGGATCGGGTCCTCGAAGCCTTTCCACCATTCCACCTCGGGGTTGGCCGTGGTGACGAAGGTCTCGGCGTTCTGGTAGGCGACCGGCGCGACGGCCGGCGCCTTGTAGTCAGGGCCCACCGCGCAGGCGACGGCCGTCAGGCTGGCGCCGGCGATGAGCAGGGTGCGTAGCAAGGTCATGAGGTCTCTCCCGACCTAGTGCGAGGCTTGCGCTTCGGCCTCGACCGCCGGGGCGGGGAGGACGGCCTTGCGGGCCGTGAAGCGGCGGATGACGTAGTAGAAGACGGGCGTCAGCAGCAGGCCGAAGAAGGTCACCCCGATCATGCCGCTGAACACCGCCACGCCCATGGCCTGGCGCATCTCCGCCCCGGCCCCGTGCGACACCACCAGGGGGTAGACCCCCATGATGAAGGCGATCGAGGTCATCAGGATCGGACGCAGGCGCAGGCGGCAGGCTTCCAGCACCGCCTGAAGCGGGCTGTCGCCGTGCATCTCCCGCTCGCGGGCGAACTCGACGATGAGGATGGCGTTCTTGCACGCCAACCCGACCAGCACGATCAGCCCGATCTGGGTGAAGATGTTGTTGTCGCCTTGGGTCAGGAACACCCCGCCCAGGGCCGACAGCAGGGTCATCGGCACGATCAGGATGACGACCAGCGGCAGGCTCCAGCTCTCGTACTGGGCGACCAGCACCAGGAAGGCCAGCAGCACGCACAGCGGGAAGATGAACACCGCCGTGTTGCCCGCCAGGATCTGCTGGTAGGTCAGCTCGGTCCACTCGAAGCCCATGCCGTTCGGCAGTTCCTCGGCGGCCAGTTTCTCGAGCGCCGCCTGGGCCTGGCCGGTGGAGTAGCCGGGCGCCGGGCCGCCGTTGATCTCGGCGGTCAGCAGGCCGTTGTAGTGCATCTCGCGGTCAGGACCCGTGCCCTCCTTGAAGGTCACGAACGACCCCAGCGGGATCATCTGGCCGTCGGCGTTCCGGGTCTGGAGTCGGAGCATCTGCTCGGGCTGCAGGCGGAAGCGCTGGTCGGCCTGGACGTTGACCTCGTAGGTGCGGCCAAAGCGGTTGAAGTCGTTGACGTACAGCGAGCCCAGATAGACCTGCATCGTCTCGAACAGGTCGGTCAGGGACACGCCCGAAGCACGCGCCTTCTCGCGGTCGATATCGGCCTCGATCTTGGGCACGCCCACCTGATAGCTGGAGAACACCCCGGCCAGGGCCGGATCCTTCTGCGCCTTGGCGATCAGGTTCTGGGTTTCCTTGTACAGTTCGTCCGAACCCAGGCCCGCCTTGTCGACGATCTGCATGCGGAAGCCGCCGATGGTGCCCAGGCCCTGGACGGACGGGGGCGGGAAGCTGGCGATCTGGGCGTCGGGAATCTGGCTAAGCTTGGCGTTCAGCTCGCCGACGATGGTCTCCATCGACTTGTCGTGCCCGCGGCGGGACTTGAAGTCCTCCAACGGGAAGAACACGACGGCGGAGTTCGGGCTGTTGATGAAGCCGTTGATCGACAGGCCGGGGAAGGCCACGGCGTGGGCGACGCCGGGGATCTTCATGCCGATATCGGTCACCTCGCGGACGACCTTCTCGGTGCGGTCCAGCGACGCCGCGTCGGGCAGCTGGATCATCGAGACGACATAGGCCTTGTCCTGTTGCGGCACGAAGCCGCCAGGCGTCTTGGCGAAGGCGAACACCGTCAGCAGGATCAGCCCGCCATAGACGACGATGGCGACGCTGGACTTGCCCAGCACCCGCGACACCGTCCGCACATAGCCGTTCGAGGCGCGGCCGAAGTAGTGGTTGAACGGTCCGAAGAACCAGCCCAGCGCCCGGTCGATCAGCTTCTGGAAGCGGTCTTTCTCCGCGCCGTGCGGTTGGAGCAGGACGGCGGCCAGGGCCGGCGACAGGGTCAGGGAGTTGATGGCCGAGATCACCGTCGAGATGGCGATGGTCAGGGCGAACTGGCGATAGAACTCTCCGGTCAGGCCGCTGATGAAGGCGGCGGGGACGAACACGGCGCACAGCACCAGGGCGACCGCGATGATCGGCCCGGTCACTTCGGCCATGGCCTTGCGGGTGGCCTCCGGCGGGCTGAGCCCGTCGGCGATGTGCCGCTCCACGTTCTCGACCACGACGATGGCGTCATCGACCACGATGCCGATGGCCAGCACCAGACCGAACAGGGTCAGGGCGTTCAGGCCGAAGCCCAGCATCAGCATGATCGCGAAGGTGCCGATCAGCGACACCGGCACCGCCAGCAGCGGGATGATCGACGCGCGCCAGCTCTGCAGGAAGACCACGACCACGATGACCACCAGGACCAGCGCTTCGATCAGGGTGTGGACCACCGAGTCGATCGACTCCTGCACGAAGGCGGTGGTGTCGTAGACGATCTCGTACTTCACGCCCTCGGGGAACTCCTTGGAGAGCTCCTCCATGGCCTTCTTGACCTCGCCAGCCATCTCCAGGGCGTTGGAGCCCGGGCGCTGGAAGACGGGCATGGCCGCGGCCTGCTTGTTGTCCAGCAGCGCGCGCAGCGCATAGGTGTTGGAGCCCAGCTCGATGCGGGCCACGTCGCGCAGGCGCGTGATCTGGCCGTCGGCGCCGGCGCGCACGATGACTTCGCCGAACTCCTGCTCGTCCTGCAGACGCCCGGGGGCGTTCACCGACAGCTGGAAGTCCGACATGCCGGGGGTCGGCGGGGCGCCGAGCTGGCCGGCGGCCACCTGGACGTTCTGCTCGCGCAGGGAGCGCACCACGTCGCCCGCCGTCAGGTTCAGGGCGGCCAGGCGATCCGGGTCCAGCCAGACGCGCATGGAATACGCGCCCGAGCCGAAGATCTGCACGTCGCCCACGCCCTCGATCCGGGCCAGGCGATCCTTGATGTTCAGCTGGGCGTAGTTGCTCAGATACAGCGTGTCATAGCGATTGTCGGGCGAGGTCAGGTGGACCACCAGCGTCAGGTCGGGCGACGCCTTGGTGGTGGTCACGCCGATGCGCTGCACCTCCTGGGGCAGCTTGGGCAGGGCCTGCGCAACCTTGTTCTGGACCTGCACCTGGGCCTGGTCCAGGTCGGTGCCCAGGGCGAAGGTCACGGTCAAGGTCATCACCCCGTCCGCCGCCGACTGGGACGACTGGTAGAGCATGCCCTCGACGCCGTTGATCGACTGTTCGAGGGGGGCGGCCACCGTCTGGCCGATGACCGACGGGTTGGCGCCCGGATAGACGGCGCGCACGACGACCGTCGGCGGCACCACTTCCGGATATTCGCTGATCGGCAGGGCCGGCAGCGACACCAGGCCCGCGATGAAGATGATGATCGACAGGACCGCGGCGAACCGCGGCCTGGTCACGAAGAACTTTGAGAAGTTCATGGAGAAAGCCCCTTAGGCTCGCGGGGTTCTAGTTCTGGCCGCCGGCCTGGGTGGCCTGGGCCACCTGGCGTGCGGTCGTCTCGATCTGGGCGAGGTCGCCGGCGAAGTCGGGCGCGGGGGCTTTGACGGCCTTCACCGCGTCGCCCGGGCGGACCTTCTGAAGGCCGGCGGTGATCACCTTGTCGCCGGGCTTCAGGCCCTGGCGGACGATGCGCAGGTTGCCGGCCAGCGGGCCGAGCACCACGGGACGGTACTGGGCCTTGTTGTCGGCCCCGACCACCATGACGTAGCGCTTGCCCAGGTCCGTCGCGATGGCGCGATCAGGCACCAGGGCGACGTTCTCGGACGCCTCGCTGACCATGCGGATGCGGGCGAACAGGCCTGGCGTGAACCGGCCGTCGGCGTTGGCGAAGATCGCCCGACCGTTGATCGTGCCGCTCTTGGCGTCGATGGCGTTGTCGATGAACTGCAGCCGGCCCTGGTGGGGGTAACCGTCCTCGGTCATCAGGCCCAGATAGACCGGGCTCTGCTTGCCGCGCTCGGCGGCGGCGTACTTCAGGAAGGTCTGCTCGTCGGCGTTGAACGTCGCGTAGATCGGCGTGTCCGACACCACGGTGGTCAGCAGGCTGGTCTGCGTGACCAGGTTGCCCCGGGTGATCAGCGCCTTGGAGACGCGCCCGTCGATGGGGGACACCACGCGGGTGAACTCCAGGTTCAGGCGGGCCGACTGCAAGGCGGCCTGGGCGGCGGCCAGATTGGCGCGGGCGGATTTCTCCTCGGCCTCCAGGCGCTCGAATTCGCTCTGGGCGACGGCGTTCTGGTCCAGCAGGCGGCGGCCGCGTTCCTTGTTGGCGGTGGCCAGCTCCAGTTGGGCGCGGCCGCGGTCCACCTCGGCGGCGGCGCGGTTGGCGTCGGCCTGGAACGGGCGCGGGTCGATCTGGAACAGCACCTGGCCCTTGCGGACGCGCGCGCCCTCTTGGAAGCCGATGCTGTTGATGTAGCCGCCGACGCGCGGGTTGATGTCGACGCTCTCGACGGCTTCGAGGCGTCCGGTGAAGTCGTCCCACTGGCGCAGGTTCTTGAAGGCGACATCGGTCACCGAGACCTGGGGCGGCGGAGGCGCGGCCTCCTGCTGGGCCTTGGCCCCGCATGCGGCGAGTACGGCCGTGGCGGCAAGCACGGCGAAAGAGTTGAAGATCAGCTTGTTACGCATGGGGGAGGTCCTGCGTTTGTCGTTGGCGAGAGAGTGCAAGGGTTCGCTCCCGGCGGATTGGTCCGTCCGGGCTGGTTTTGTCTGGTTCCGACCTGGGCTGTGCGGAGGGCGGCGGTGGAATTGTCGCAGCGGCTGTGCTTGACCTTGGTCGAACAAGAGCCGATGTACGTTATGTGACGATACCGTTCGGTATCCTCGTTACGAGAGATACTGACCGGTCACTCTCACGTCAAGATGAGGCCACAAAAATGGGTTCGAGAATTTCTGAGGGGGAAAAGATCGTGGACGTCGTGTCGAAGCGGCCCGCCCGCGACCGCATCTTCGAGACCGCTCGTGAGATGTTCTATGAGCGCGGTATCCGCGCCGTGGGGGTGGAGTCCATCGCCGCCGAGGCGGACGCCACCAAGATGACCCTCTACCGAAACTTCCCGTCCAAGGACGACCTGATCGCCGAGGTGATGCGCGAGCAGGAGCGGGACTACTGGATCTGGTGGGACGCCGTCCTCGACGGTTGCCCCGACTGCGCCCGTTACAAGCTCGAAGCCCTGTTCGACGCTTTCGAGGCCAAGGCCGCCGAAAAGGACGTCCATGGTTGCCCCCTGGCCAACGCCGCCATCGAGCTGCACGAGAAGGACCACCCGGCCCAGGTCATCAGCGTCAACTTCAAGCGCGAGATGCACCGCCGCCTGATCGAGCTGTGCGCCGCCGCCGGCGCCAAGGACGAGGATCTGGCCGACGGTCTGCTGCTGCTGATGGAAGGCTCGTGCAGCGCGCGGGTCACCCTGGGCGGCGACGGCCCGGTGCGCTCCGTCGCCCGCACCGCCAAGGGCCTGATCAGGTTGCATCTCGACCACAGCTGACCGGTAAACCGGCCGGCGTGACGACGGCCCCGTGACGCCGTCACACGGCGCGCCTATCTGTCGCCGACCATGAGCGACGATATCGAAGACCACGAAGACGACGGCTCGCGCCGCGTCCTGAGCAACCGGCAGGTCCTTGGCTTCGTCGGCGGCTTCTGGCTGCGTCGCAAGCGGCTGTTCTTCTCGGCCCTGACCCTGATGCTGATCGCCGTCGGGCTGGATTTGTCCCTTCCCTGGGCGGCGGGCCGTCTGGTCGACTCGGTTTCGAGCCCGGCCGGTCAGGCCGACGGCGCCTGGCGCGCCTGGGCGTTCTTCGTCGGCATCTATCTGAGCTTCACCCTGATCCGCATCCTGTCGTTCCGGTTCTGGAACGTCATGGCCGCCGGCAACATGCGCGAGCTGACGGACGAGGCGTTCGGCCGGGTCCAGTCCTTCTCCGCCGACTGGCACGCCGACAACTTCGCCGGCGCCACGGTGCGCCGCCTGACCCGCGCCATGTGGGGCTATGACAGCGCCTCGGACGCGGTGGTCCTGACCCTCGGCCCGGCGGTGATCGTACTGGTCGGGTTGTCGGTGATGATGGGCCTGCGCTGGCCGATCGTGGGCGTGTTCTCCTTCGTGGTGGTGACGCTCTACCTGATCTCCAACCTGACCTTCGCCACCTGGTACGTGCGCCCGGCGAACCTGCGCTCCACCGCCCTCGATTCCAAGATCGGCGCGGCCCTGGCCGACGCGGTCTCGGCCAACCCCACGGTGAAGAGCTTCGGCGCCGAAGCGCGCGAGCAGGCCCGCCTGGGCGAGATCACCAGCGCCTGGGCCAAGGCGGTGGTCATCACCTGGAACCGCTTCGTCGATGTCTGGCTGATCCACAGCATGATGCTGGTGGCGCTGCAGGCCGGCCTGTCGGGCCTGATGGTCTGGCTGTGGAGCCAGGGCCGCGCCACCCCCGGCGACGTGGCCTTCGCCATCACCGCCTTCATGCTGATGAGCGGCTATCTGCGCAATGTGGGCGAGAACGTCCGCATGATGCAGAAGGGCCTGGACGACGCCCAGGACGTGGCCGCCTACGCCCGCGACCAGGCCCAGGTGCCCGACGCCGCCGGCGCCGCCGCCTTCGTTCCCGAGCGCGGCATGATCGCCTTCGACCACGTCACCTTCGGCTACAAGGGCGCCGAGCGGCCCCTGTACGACGACTTCTCCCTGGTCATTGCGCCGGGCGAACGGGTCGCCCTGGTCGGCACCACGGGGGCCGGCAAGTCGACCTTCGTCAAGCTGGTCCAGCGTCTCTACGATCTGCACGGCGGCCGCATCCTGATCGACGGCCAGGACGTGTCCAAGGTGACCCAAGGCTCCCTGCGTCAGGCCATCGCCCTGGTCCCGCAGGACCCGGCCCTGTTCCACCGCTCCATCGCCGAGAACATCGCCTACGCCCGTCCTGACGCGCCGCTGGAGGATGTGATCGCCGCCGCCAAGCGCGCCCGCGCCCACGACTTCATCAGCCGCCTGCCCCTGGGCTACGACACCTTGGTGGGCGAGCGGGGCGTCAAGCTGTCGGGCGGCGAGCGCCAGCGCGTGGCCATCGCCCGCGCCTTCCTGGCGAACGCCCCGATCCTGGTGCTGGACGAGGCGACCTCGTCCCTGGACGTGGAGACCGAGCTGCTGGTCCAGGCCGCCACCGAGGCGCTGATGGCCGGCCGCACGACCATCGTCATCGCCCACCGCCTGTCCACCATCCGCGACGCCGACCGCATCCTGGTGTTCGAGAACGGCCGCGTGGTCGAGGAGGGCAAGCACGCCCAGCTCAAGGCCCAGGGCGGCATCTACGCCCGCCTCAACGCGGTGGCCGAGGGGACGGCCTAGGGGGCGCTCTCTCCTCCCCTGCGAAGCGGGGGAGGGGGACCACGAAGTGGTGGAGGGGGCGCAGACTGGGCTCGGAGCGCGCGGACGCCCCCTCCGTCTCGGCTTCGCCGATCCACCTCCCCCGTACGCTTCGCTACAGGGGAGGAGAGAGACGCCCCTACCGCGTCGGGCAGTTCGTGCTTTCGGGGTCGAAGCGCATGCGGCGACCGTCCACCAACAGGTCTTTCACCGTCCGGTCGACGGACTGGATCCGACCCTGTTCGACCAGATCGGCCAGGGAAGGTTCGCGCTCCCAGGCGCACAGGCTGATGAACTTTCCGGCACGGGGCCAGCCCCCCTCCGGCGCCGCCAGATAGGCAACGGCGCTGCCGCCCTCGAAGGCCAGGACATCTTCGCGGCCATCGCCGTTCACGTCATGCAGCAGCACGTCGCACGGCTTGTCGCCGATGCAGCTGATCGCTCCCGGCGGGAAGCCGATCGGTAGGCTGCGGCCTTCCGGCAGGATGTTGAGCTTCGAGCTCCTGGGGAAGGGAATGGGGGCTTTAGTCAGCGGGGTCTTGCGCTGGAGCGCGGCCTTGGCCCAGGCGGCCACGGTGGCGTCATCACCCCGTGCCAGACCTTCCAGCGCCTTCCTCCCGAACCGTCCCGACTGGAAGCGCAGGAAGTCGTAGTCGAACGCCTCGGCGCTGATCTTGCCCTTGTGCAGGCGATGAAGCTGGTCGTTGACCGACAGCCGCATGGGATCGGCGATAGGGCTGAACAGCGCCGCGATCAGGCCGAGCAGGACGAAGGCCATGGCGATGTTGGTCCGGCCCAGACCCGTCAGTCCGGCCGTCCTGCGCGCCACGGCGGCGATGTAGCCCACGGCGTAGCCCGAGGCGATCAGCGTGCAGGCGGCGGCGATGATCCGCTCCGGGCTCAGGCCGTACTGTCCGATCCGCAAAGCCAGCGCCCAGGCCGCCAGCCCGGCCAGCGGCGCCAGCAGGAAGGACGCCACGCGCACGGCGACGCCCAGGATGCGGTGGGGGGCTTCTTCACCGTCCTGCCAGGCGGCGTTGATCAGGATGATCAGGTTGGCCGCCGCCGCCAGCATCAGCCCGCCCGCGCTGCGCGTGCTCCACAGGGAATTGACCCCCGTGAACGGCAGGCTTGCCAGGAAGCCCGCCACGATCAGGGTCAGCAGCGGCAGCAGCCAGGCCAGCAGGGTCAGGACCATCGTCCGCACCCCCTGGATCATGGCGCCCCGCACGTCGGCCAGGTGCACCGCCGCCGCGAAGACCACCGGCGTCACCGTGTAGGCGAACTCGGCCGTGCGGATGGTCTCGATGAAGAACCGGATGCCGATCACCTCGAACAGCGAGGCGCCCAGGAACAGCAGGGCCCAGAACACGCCGGTGAAGCCGACCGACAGGGCCAGCTGCACGCCGCGCTTCCAGGCGGTCTCGAAATAGGCCGCATAGGGCGCGATCCGGCGCCGCGCGGCGTCGGCGGGCTCCACCAGGTGATAGGCGACGAACAGAGCCACCGCCGCGGTCAGGGTGAACTCCGGCCCCGGGAACAGGCGGGGCGTGCTGTAGTCCATGGGGTTTCGCCAGACCCCGTAGCCGCCCATGAACAGGGTGAAGAGCGCCGCCCCGGCGAAGGTCAGGATCAAGGTCCGGCGGCGCAGGGCGCCGATCCCCGCCAGCAGCACGGCGGGGGCGAAGCCGGCCGTCAGGATGAGCGCCCCATAGAGCGCGGCCATGCCCGCCGGCCAGAGCTTCTCCTGCTCGGCGTGATGCAGGCCGAACAGGGTCACCCCCTGCGCCAGCCCGATCAGCAGCCGTCCGACGGCGATATTCCTGCGTTCGGTCATGGGGCTCCTAGCGGGCCAGTCGTCCGTCTTCGATCGCGGCCTGGGTGAAGGGGAACAGGACCTCAGGGTCCGGCTCCCCGGCCTTGGCGGCGATATCCTTGGAGGCCAATGCGGTCAGCAGATGGCGGATCACCGCCAGCCGGGCCTTCTTCTTCTTGTCGGCGCGCACGCAGACCCAGGGAGCGTGGATGCTGTGGGTGCGGATCAGCATCTGGTTGCGGGCGGCGGAATAGGCGTCCCAGCGCTTCTGCGCCTCGGCGTCCAGGTCGCTGACCTTCAGGGCCTTCAGCGGGTCGCTGCGCCGGGCGTCCAGGCGCTCGGCCTGCTCGTCCTTGCTGATGTCGAGCCAGATCTTCACCAGCTTGATGCCGCCGTCGATCAGCATCCGCTCGAAATGCGGGGCGTCCTCCAGGAACGCCTCATGCTCGGCCGGGGTGCAGAAGCCCATCACCGGCTCGACCCCCGCCCGGTTGTACCAGGAGCGGTTGAACAGCACGACTTCCCCCGCCGTCGGCAGGTGCTCGGCATAGCGCTGGAAAAACCACTGGCCCCGCTCGCGCTCCGTGGGTTTGGGCAGGGCGACGACGCGCGTGTTGCGGGCCGACATGTGGGCGGTGACCCGCTTGATCGTCCCGTCCTTGCCGGCGCTGTCGCGGCCTTCCAAGACGATGACCACCCGGTCGCCGTCGCGGATCGCGTCCTGCTGGAAATGGACGAGGAGGACCTGAAGGGCCTCCAGCTGCTCCTGATAGGCGTCGTCTTTCATGGGCCCAGCCTAGGCCCGTGGATCAGAGCGCCGCAAGCCTTGGCGCGAGGTCGCCCTTGCCGACGATGACCACCCGCTCCAGCCCCAGCCAGGCGGCCATCCTTTCCAGCTCCGCTTTCAGCAGGGCGGGGGTGTCCTTGGTCGCCCAGGGCTCGGCGTGCGCCGCCTGCACCAGCAGGGCGCCGGTTTGGCGGTCGGACTTCAGGTCCACGCGGGCGGTGACCGTCTCGCCCTCCAGGAAGGGCAGGACGTAGTAGCCGTGGGTCCGCTTGTCGGCCGGGGTGTAGATCTCCAGCCGCACCTTCACATCGAAGATCCGCTCTGTCCGGTCGCGGAACCAGATCAGGTTGTCGAACGGCGACAGCAGCACGTTGCGCGACCCGCGGCGGGCCTTGGCCGCGGCGTGCAGATAGGCCGGCTTGTCCCAGCCCTGCACCTGCACCCGTGTCAGCTCGCCCGCCTCGGCCAGCTCCGCCACCCGCGCCCGGGCGTCGGCCAGGGGCAGGCGGAAATAGTCCCTCAGGTCGGCCTCGGTCGCCACGCCCATGGCGCGGGCGGCGATGCGGACCAGTTCGCGCTGGGCGTCCTCGTCCGACGGTGTCGGCAGGGCGCTGGCGGCGGGCAGGGCGCGCTCGGTCAGGTCATAGACCCGCTCGAACCCGCGCCGGGTCAGGGTGGTGATCTCCCCCGTCCAGAACAGCCATTCCAGGGCGCGTTTGCCCTCGCTCCACTCCCACCAGCCGGGCGCCTTCTTGGGGCCGTCCGCGAAGTCGCCGCCGGTCACCGGGCCGCCTCGTTCGATCCGGTCGCGGACATTGTCGACATAGTCCCGCCGCTCGCGGGCGAAGCGGGCGATGCCCTTCCAGATGCCCTCGCCCGCCGCCGCCCGCGCCATGCGCCAGCGGAACAGGGGCTGCATCTCCATGGGCATCAGCGACGCCTCGTGGCCCCAGTACTCGAACAGGGTCCGCCGCTTGCTCCAGGCGATCTTCTCCAGGCTGGTCCGCTCATAGCCGTCCAGCCGCGAGAAGGCGGGTAGGTAGTGGGTGCGGGTCAGGACATTGACGGAGTTGATCTGGATCGCGCCCAGCCGCTCGGCCACCCCGCGCACCTGGGCGGGCGAGCCCTTGCGCGCCGTCCCGGCGAACCCCTGGGCCGTCAGCGCCATGCGCCGCGCCTCGCGTGCGGAAAGGTCGTAGCCCTTGGCCATGTCCTTGTGTGCCGTGGGGTCGAACCGCTGTCCAGACAGGCGGCGGGCGTTGTAGAAGCGGGCATGATCCGACTGTTCATTCCCGATGACCTGAAGGCCGGCGGCCAGGTTTCGCCGTCGCCGGACCAGGCCCGCTATCTGACCAGCGTCATGCGCCTGGGCCTGGGTGATGCGGTGCTGCTGTTCAACGGCCGCGACGGCGAGTGGCGGGCGGTGCTGAGCGAGGTGTCCAAGAAGGGCGCGAAACTCATCGCCGAGGAACAGACCCGGCCGCAGCACATCGGCCCTGACCTGGACCTGGTCATCGCCTTGGTGAAGCGCAATCGGCTGGAGACCATCGTCGAGAAGGCGGCCGAGCTGGGCGCCCGCCGGGTGCGCCTGGTGACCACCCGCCGGACCAACGCCGACCACACCAATGTCGCCCGCCTGCAAGCCATCGCCACGGAGGCCGCCGAGCAGACCGGCCGCCTGGACGTGCCCGAGGTGGTCGCGCCCGAGAAGCTCGACCGGATGCTGGACGGCTGGGACGCCGGCCGCGCCCTGGTGTTCTGCGACGAGGGCGGCGACGCGAGGCCGGCGCTGGCGGCGTTGAAGCCCCAGGACGCCGCCGCGGTGCTGATCGGACCCGAGGGCGGCTTCGCCCCGGAGGAGCGCGAACGCCTGCGCGGACTGGACTTTGTCACCCCCGTTTCCCTGGGTCCGCGCATCCTGCGGGCCGACACGGCGGCCATCTCGGCGTTGACCCTTTGGCAAGCCGCGGCGGGCGATTGGCGTTCTTGAGCGTTTTGCTCTTGAGCTTGGCCCCCGAAGCGCCCACTTGCGCGAAGGTCGTCAATCGCAACGGGCGTGGCGACAATGAAGTACGGCTGGGGAGTCGATAGGAATGGCTGACGGCATGCAGGACGATCGTCCCCTCTCGCTGGACGACCTGACGGCCTATTTCGCCAAGGGCGAAAAGCCGAAGTCGGCTTTCCGTGTCGGCGCCGAACACGAGAAGTTCGGCTTCCGCCTGAAGGACAACACGCCCCCGGTCTATGACGGCCCCGACGGCATCCACGCCCTGCTGACCGGCCTGATGCGGTTCGGCTGGAAGGGCGTCTATGAAGGCGAGACCCTGATCGGGCTGGAGCGCAACGGCGCCAATGTCAGCCTGGAGCCGGGCGGCCAGTTCGAGCTTTCCGGCGCCCCGCTGGAGACCATGCACGACATCTGCAGCGAGACCGGCGGTCACCTGGAAGAGGTCAGGACCGTGGCCGACGAGCTGGGCCTCGGCTTCCTGGGCCTGGGCTTCCACCCCACGATCACCCGCGAGCAGTCGCCGGTGATGCCCAAGGGCCGCTACGTGATCATGCGCAACTACATGCCCAAGGTCGGCAAGCTCGGCCTGGACATGATGTTCCGCACCTGCACCGTGCAGGCCAATCTCGACTTCGCCAGCGAAGCCGACATGATCAAGAAGTTCAGGACCAGCCTGGCCCTGCAGCCCATCGCCACGGCCCTGTTCGCCAATTCGCCCTTCACCGAGGGCAAGCCTAACGGCTTCCTGTCGGCCCGCGCCAACGTCTGGACCGACACCGACGCCGACCGCACCGGCATGCTGGACTTCGTGTTCCAGGACGGCTTCGGCTTTGAGGCCTACGCCCGCTACGCGCTCGACGTGCCGATGTATTTCGTCAAGCGCGACGACAAGTACATCGACGTGTCCGGCAAGCGGTTCGGCGACTTCATCGACGGCAAGCTGGACGCGGTTCCGGGCGAGCGCGCGACGATCAAGGACTGGGCCGACCACACCACGACCATCTTCCCGGAAGTGCGTCTGAAGACCTATCTGGAGATGCGCGGCGCCGACGGCGGCCCGTGGAGCCGCCTGTGCGCCCTGCCGGCCCTGTGGACCGGCATCCTCTACGACGACGCGGCGCTGGAGGCGGCCTGGGACCTGGCCAAGGGCTGGAGCCGTGAAGACCGCGAGACGCTGCGCAACGACACCCCGCGCCTGGGTCTGAAGGCAAAGGTCGGCGGCCGCACCAGCCAGGACGTGGCCAAGGAGCTAGTGGCGATCGCCCGCCAGGGCCTGAAGAACCGCAACCGCCTGGACGGCGGCTTCATCGACGAGACGACCTATCTGGGCGAGCTCGAAGCCATCGCCGACAGCGGGATCACCCCCGCCGAACGGCTGCTGGAAAAGTATCACGGCCCCTGGAGCGGTGATGTGACGCGGGTGTTTGCTGAAGACGCTTACTAGGCCTTGCGTGCTTCGACTGGCGCTTCGCGCCGCTCAGCATACCGCGACTTGTTGCTGAATTCGTCATCCTGAGCGTCCGCGCAGCGGACAAGTCGAAGGACGCACCGCGCTAGATCGACCCAACACCGCGATCGGGCGGGCCGTCGGGGTCTTCGTCGTCGCGCAGCTCCGGCTCGCCGACGTTCGGCTCCCAGTGATCCTTCTGGCTGGCGCCCGATCCTGAGTCGGTATGCTGGACCACCTCGTCCACGCGCGGATCGGCGTCGGCGCCGACGGCGCGCTGCTCGCCAGGGGCGGCGGCGATTTCGTGGAAGTCTACATGCTCGGGATAGAAGGCGATGCGCTCGGCCAGGCCTGACGCTTCGGCGTTCGGCCGGTCATATGACCAGGCGAAGCGCTCGATCATCACCCCGTCGCGCAGCACGGTGAAGTGCCGGGCATCGCCCTTGTAGGGGCAGTGGGTGACGATGTCGTTCTGGACCAGCTTCTCCATCTCCACGTCCTGGCGCGGGAAATAGAAGACCGGAGTCAGGTCGGCTTCGTTCAGCACCAGGACGTCGCCGCTGTCGGCGATCAGATGGCCCTCGAACAGCACCTGCACGCGGCCGCTCTTCCGTTGCAGGCGAAGGGGATGGTCGTTGTTCGCAGTCGTTTCCATGGCGGTCTCCTCGCTTGAGGGACGAAACGCATGACCCCTTAAGCCGGGTCCATTCGCCAAGCCGTTGCTTGTGTAACTGTCACACGCATGATTTTCTCCCCGCCAAATGGGGTGGTCGCGGTTCGGTCTTGGGGGACCCCGCGTCCGCCGTTTGGTCGGGATTTCTGTATGAATATCGTTCTGTTTATCGGGCTCCTCGTGACGCTCGCCACCGGCATTCCGGTGCTGATCCAGCTGCTGCGAAACCATCCGCGCGGGCTGATCATCCTGTTCTTCGCCGAGATGTGGGAGCGGTTCTCCTACTACGGCATGCGGGCCATCCTGATCTTCTATCTGACCCAGCATTTCCTCTTCGACGACAAGTTCTCGAACGCCCAGTACGGGTCCTACACCTCGCTGGTCTACCTGCTGCCGCTGATCGGCGGCTTCCTCGCCGACAAGTATCTGGGCACCCGCAAGGCGGTTGCGTTCGGCGCCCTGCTGCTGGTGGCCGGCCACCTGACCATGGCCGTCGAGGGCAAGTCCGCCCAGCAGGTCCTGAACTATCAGGGCGCGCAGTATGTCTTCCAGGTGGAGGGCGCCGGCGGCGACCGCGAGGTCAAGCTGCAGGTGGGCGAGAACGCCTATGACTGGACGGCCACGGCCGACGGCGGCCTCGCCATCCAGAACCTGCCCGCCGACGCGCCGCTGCCGGCGGTGCTGGCCAAGGGCTCGTACTCCATGGAGGTCGCCGGTCGCGACCAGACCTACGTCAACATCTTCTACCTGGCCCTGGCCCTGATCATCATGGGCGTGGGCTTCCTGAAGCCGAACATCTCGGCCATCGTCGGCCAGCTCTATCCGCAGGGCGATCCGCGCCGGGATTCCGGCTTCACCCTCTACTACTACGGCATCAACCTCGGCTCGTTCTGGGCGGCGCTGATGTGCGGATGGCTGGGTCAAAACGTCGGCTGGTGGGCGGGCTTCGGCCTGGCCGGGATCGGCATGCTGCTCGGCTTCATCGTCTTCGTGCTCGGCAAGCCGCTGCTGCAAGGCAAGGGCGAGCCGCCGGCTCCGGCCAAGCTGGCCGAGAAGGTCGTCGGTCCGATCAACCGCGAGACCCTGATCTACCTCGCCTCGCTGGCGGGCGTGGCTGTCGTCTGGGTGCTGGTCCAGCGCTACAGCTGGGTGGGCATCGCCCTGACCGCCGGCACCGCCGCGTCGCTGGCCTATATCGGCTGGTTCATGGTCACCCAGTGCAACAAGATCCAGCGTGAGCGGATGGGCCTGGCCCTGATCCTGATCCTGGGTTCGGTGGTGTTCTTCACCCTGTTCGAACAGGCGGGCTCGTCGCTCAACCTGTTCGCCGACCGCAACGTCGACCTGACCATCGTCAGCCAGCCGCTGGTTTGGTTCAACGGAGCCGTGACCCTGGGCAACGCCCAGCAGCTGGCCGCGGCGGGCATCGACCCGGCCTCGACCTTCTGGGTGAACACCGGCCTGGCGGCTTCGCAGACCCAGTCGTTCAACGCGGGCTTCATCCTGATCTTCGCCCCGATCTTCGCCTGGGCGTGGAGCTATATGGGCGCCCGCAACATGGATATCGGCCCGATGGTCAAGTTCGGCCTGGGCCTGATGCAGGTCGGCCTCGGCTTCCTGGTGCTGGTCTGGGGGGCGAGCTACGCCGGCGACGACTATCGCCTGCCGCTGATCTTCCTGGGCATCATGTACCTGCTGCACACCACAGGTGAGCTGTTCCTGTCGCCGGTCGGCCTGTCGGAGATCACCAAGCTGTCGGTCAGCACGGTGGTGGCCTTCATGATGGCCGTCTGGTTCCTGGCCAGCTCCATCGCCCAGTACGTGGGCGGCTTCATCGCCAGCCTGGCGGGCACCGAGACCGTCGGCGGTCAGGTCCTCGACCCGGCCAAGGCGCTGGAGACTTCGGTCGGCGTGTTCAACACCATCGGCTGGTGGGGCGTGGGCTTCGGCGTCGCCTTCCTGGTCGCCTCGCCCTTCCTCAAGAAGTGGTCGCATGGGGTGAACGACGCCCAGAACCATCCGCACGCGGATGTGGACGCCGACCGCCAGTCGATGCCGTAAGGCGACGACGGCCGAGGCCGAGAATGACGAAGGCCCCGGAGCGATCCGGGGCCTTTTTCATTGCCTTTGCCCAAGACAGAGGGCTCAGCCCCAGGTCTTGCGCAGGCGGACGTAGAAGCTGCGGCCGAACTCCAGATCGCGGACTTCCTCGAAGGACAGCGGGCTGGTGTTGCGCGGGCCGGCATAGACCTGGCGGATCTGCTTGAAGCCGCGCGCCGTGGCGTTGGGGATCTCGAAGCGGATCGAGAAGTCGGGCTTGGGCCGGTATTCCAGGAACGGGTGGACCCAGGTCTTCAGCTTGTAGGTCTGGATCTGGTTGAAGCGGTAGTAGCTCTCGCGCCACTGGCTGAAGACGTTGACGCCCCAGTTCACTTTGTACTTCGACAGGTCCTGGGTGAAGTTCAGCTCGTACTCCACCGGACGGTAGTCGGACAGCTCGCGCTCCTGGCCGGTGGTGGGGTCGACGACCTGGCTGTCGCGATAGGTCAGCTTGCCCTTCAGCAGACCGCCGGTGACACCCAGCTTCTGCAGGGGCAGGGTCAGGCGGGCCTCGAACTCGTCCTTGGTCCCGTCGCCGATATTGGCCGGGCTGTCGAAGGCGCCGGTGGCGGTGAAGATCGGCGCGCGGTCGATGGCGTCGGTCACCTCGAAATGGCGGGCGGTGAAGACGATGGCCCCGTTGCCCCAGAAGCGGCGCTCATAGGCGGCCTCGAAGACCCAGGCGTGTTCCGGCTCCAGGTTCGGGTTGCCGGTCGAGATCACCCCCGTCGACAGGGACGAGGAGGCGGTGAAGTCATTGAAGTTCAGCTGCCCGACCTGACGCTCCACCCGCAGGCGGACCTGGTTGAGGCTGTTGGGCGACCAGGTGGCCACGGCGCGCGGCTTGATGAAGGTGAAGGTCTTCTCCAGCTCCACGTCGCCGCTGGATTCCAGGCGCGAGCCCTCCATGCGCACCCCGGCCTCTAGGGTCAGCGGATTCCACGGCTTGTAGGTGGTGTTGGCGAAGATCTCGCCGCGCTTCTCGTTGACCTTCACATTGGCGGCGGGAAGCTCGATCGCGGTGTCGTTCTCCGAATAGGCGGACTCGCCGTCCAGCCAGTTGTAGGCGCCCTCGACGCCGGCCTCGAAGGACAGGGTGGAGGACTTGTTCCACCGCAGCACGGCCCGGCCGATGCTCTCGCCGGTGGTGCGCTCGTTCTCATAGACGGTGACCGAGCCCGGCTCCTTGTAGAGCGAGGTGTAGTCGAAGCTCTTGAGCTGCTGCAGCAGCAGGGCTTCCAGCGTCAGGCTGCTGGTCAGCGGACGGTCGTAGCGCAGGCCCAGCTCGCCGCGGTTCTGCTCGTCGTGGTCGCGCTGGACGCCCTGAACGCCGGGCAGGCTCTCGTCGTAATAGAAGCGGTTGTTGTGCAGCTGGCCGTTGATCTTGAACTTGCCGCCGGCCAGGGGCGTCTCGAAGGCGCCGGTGAGGATGGTGTCCTGGCCGTCGCCCTCGGTGTCGATGCGGTCCTGGCTGACGATCCGGCCCTGGGCGTCGCGGCGGGTGATCGTGCCGTCGCCAGCCCCGTCGTCCACGAAGCCGCCCATGAACAGGCCGCCTTCCAGGATGCGGCCGTTGTTGCGGCGCGAGCCCTCGATCCGCATGGCGTAGACCTCGCGGTCGTCGTGCATGAAGTTGCCGGCGACGGCGAAAACGCCGGTGCTTTGCACCCCGCCCTTGCGGACGATGTTGGCCAGGATGGTCTGGCCCTGCATGTCGATGCCGGGGGCGCTGCCGCGGATCAGGTCGATGCGCTCGATCTGGGTGGCCGGCACGCGGCGCAGGATATTGCCCAGGCTGTCGTTCTTGGCGGTGGGGCGCTGACCGTCGATCAGCACGTTGCCGGCCCCGCCGGCGAAGCCGCGCACCGAGTCGCCGCCATTGAACGAGAAGCCCGGCAGGCGGTCGATCATGTCCATGGCCGTGTTCGGCTGGGCCGCGGCGAAGAAGCTGGCCGGGTAGGAGATGACGCCTTGGGTCGCGGTTTGGGCGGCGGGCTGTGGCGCGGGCTGTACGGCCGCTGCGGCCTCGGGCTGGCCGGCGGCCAGGATGGCGATGATCGGCGCGATGGCCATGGACGTTCACTCCCCTCACTGATGCGAAAGGGATGGCGAACGCCGCTCGCCAAGACCAATTACAAGGCGGAAAGGTAGATTAAATCTCTGACAGGTTGCATCCGAAAGTGGTGTCGGATGCCTCTACCCAAGATTCAGGTGTGGCCTGGCGGGCGTCAGACGCCGGTGCCGCCCACCGTCAGGCCGGTGATCTTCAGGGACGGCTGGCCGACGCCGACCGGCACGCCCTGTCCCGCCTTGCCGCAGACGCCGATGCCGGGATCGAAGTCGAAGTCGTCGCCGATCATGGTCACGCGGGTCAGGGCGCTGGGGCCGTCGCCGATCAGGGTGGCGCCCTTCACCGGGGCGGTGATCTTGCCGTCCTCTACCAGATAGGCCTCGGTGCACTGGAAGACGAACTTGCCGTTGGTGATGTCCACCTGGCCGCCGCCGAAGTTGGCGCAGTAGAGGCCGCGCTTCATCGAGGCGATCATCTCTTCCTGCTTGTGCGAGCCGGACAGCATGCCGGTGTTGGTCATGCGCGGCATGGGCATGTGGGCGTAGGACTGGCGGCGGCCGTTGCCGGTCGCCTGCATGCCCATCAGCCGGGCGCTCATGCGGTCGTGCATGTAGCCCACCAGGATGCCGTCCTCGATTAGGATGGTGCGCTCGGTCGGGGTGCCCTCGTCGTCCACGGTCAGGGAGCCGCGGCGGCCCTGGATGGAGCCGTCGTCGAAGACGGTGACGCCCTTGGCGGCCACGCGTTCGCCGATGCGGCCCGAGAAGGCCGAGATGCCCTTGCGGTTGAAGTCGCCCTCCAGCCCGTGGCCGACGGCCTCGTGCAGCAGCACGCCGTTCCAGCCTGGGCCGAGGACCACGTCCATCTCGCCGGCCGGGCAGGCGACGGCGTCCAGATTGACCAGGGCCTGGCGCAGGGCCTCGTCCACCTGGCCCTGCCACTTGTCGGGGCTGATCCAGGCCTCGAACCCGGCGCGGCCGCCGGCGCCGGAGGAGCCCGTCTCGCGGCGGCCGTCCTTCTCGACGGTGAGCTGGACGTTGACGCGGACCAGGGGGCGGATGTCGCGGATCAGGCGGCCGTCGGCGCGCAGGATCTCGACCACCCGACGCTCGCCGGCCAGGCTGGCCATGACCTGCACCACGCGCGGGTCGCGCTGGCGGGCGAAGGCGTCGATCTCCTGCAGCAGGGCGACCTTGTCGGAGAAGTCCGGCTTGGAGACCGGATCGTCCTCGCCATAGAGCTTGGTGTTGGTGGCGCGGGGACCTTCGGCCGAGACGCCGCTGTAGCCGCGGCGGGCCAGCTGGGCGCTGTCGGCGGCGCGGCGGATGGCGGCTTCGGAGATTTCCGAGGAATGGGCGTAGCCGGCGGTCTCACCCGCCACCACGCGCAGGCCGAAACCCTCGCCGGCGTCATAGGCGGCGGTCTTCAGCCGGCCGTCGTCGAAGACGAAGCTTTCACTCTCCGACCGCTCCAGGAACAGCTCCCCGTCATCGGCGCCGTGCAGCGCCTCGCCGAGGATGCGCTCGGCGGCCTTGGGATCGACGCCGGCGGCGTCCAGCAGGGAGGGGGCGGAGGTGATGGCGTTCATGCCTTCCGAGATAGGCGGTCCAGCGGCCGGCGCCTAGCGGGGTGCGTAGTTTGGGCGCTGCGGATGGCGTGGTGCGTGCTTCGACTGGCCGCTTCGCGACCGCTCAGCATGACGAGGGTGGTTTGGCTCTGAGTTCGTCATCCTGAGCCGCTCGAGGGACGCACGACGTCGCCGCCTCGCGCGGTTGCTGCGAAGGTTGGAAGGGCGGCGGAGCGACGGACGGCTCTCGATCTGGGTTGGAGTGGACAGGGAAGATCGTCCGGCGCTCCGCGCGGGTCCTTGTCGTGAACGCTGCGATCGAGGCCTTCGATGAGACAGGAAACCCGGCGTCGGTCGGCCTCCAGGGGGAGCCCGCTCTTCCCGCAACGACAGCACGTGGCCACGCGCCCTCCCGTGCGGGTAGATGAGCGAAGGTTACGGGAGGTTGGGAAGAGGGGGATAAGTCCCCGTAACTCCTCCCCCTCGGGGGAGAGGGACCACGAAGTGGTGGAGGGGGCTGCTGACTCAGAAACCCCCTCCGGCCCTCTGGGCCACCTCCCCCAGAGGGGAGGATTTGGTGCGGAGCCAAAGAAAAGGGCGGAGCCTTGCGGCTCCGCCCTCAATCTCAGTGAGCTTTTGGACTTCTTAGAAGTCCATGTCGCCCATGCCGCCGCCCGGCATGGCCGGAGCGGGGGAAGCCTTCTTGGGGGCTTCGACGATGGCGGCTTCGGTGGTGATCAGCAGGCTGGACACCGAGGCGGCGTCTTGCAGGGCCGTGCGGACAACCTTGGCCGGGTCGATGACGCCGTCGGCGACCAGATCGACGTACTGTTCGGTCTGGGCGTTGAAGCCGAAGGTGGCCGAGTTGTTCTCGAGCACCTTGCCGACGACGATCGAACCTTCCACGCCGGCGTTTTCCGAGATCTGACGGATCGGAGCCTGCAGGGCGCGGCGGACGATGGCGATGCCGGCGGTCTGGTCGGCGTTGTCGCCGGTCAGGCCTTCCAGAGCCTTCGAAGCCTTGAGCAGGGCGATGCCGCCGCCCGGGACGATGCCTTCTTCAACCGCGGCGCGGGTGGCGTTCAGGGCGTCGTCGACGCGGTCCTTACGCTCCTTCACTTCGACTTCGGTGGCGCCGCCGACGCGGATCACCGCAACGCCGCCGGCCAGCTTGGCCAGACGCTCTTGCAGCTTTTCCTTGTCGTAGTCCGAGGTGGTGTCCTCGATCTGCTTCTTGATCTGGCCGATGCGGGCTTCGATGCCGCCCTTTTCGCCCAGGCCGTCCACGACCGTGGTGTCGTCCTTGGTGATGGTGACCTTCTTGGCGCGGCCCAGCATTTCGAGCGTGACGCTCTCCAGCTTGATGCCCAGGTCTTCGGAGATGACCTGGCCGCCCGTCAGGATGGCGATGTCTTCCAGCATGGCCTTGCGGCGGTCGCCGAAGCCCGGAGCCTTGACGGCGGCGACGCGCAGGCCGCCACGCAGCTTGTTGACGACCAGGGTCGCCAGGGCTTCGCCTTCGACGTCTTCAGCGATGATCAGCAGGGGACGGCCCGACTGGACGACGGCTTCCAGCACCGGCAGCAGCGGCTGCAGCGAGGACAGCTTCTTTTCGAACAGCAGGATGAGCGGCTCTTCGAGCTGCACTTCCATCTTGTCGGCGTTGGTCACGAAGTACGGCGACAGGTAGCCGCGGTCGAACTGCATGCCTTCGACGACGTCGAGTTCGGTTTCCAGCGACTTGGCTTCTTCAACCGTGATGACGCCTTCGTTGCCGACCTTTTCCATGGCGTGAGCGATCATCTCGCCCACTTCCTTGTCGCCGTTGGCCGAGATGGTGCCGACCTGAGCGATTTCCTGGTTGGTCGTGACCTTCTTGGCCGACGCCTTGATCTCGGCGATGACGGCCGCGACGGCCTTGTCCACGCCGCGCTTCAGGTCCATCGGGTTCATGCCGGCCGCGACCGACTTGAGGCCTTCCACGGCGATGGCCTGGGCCAGCACGGTGGCGGTGGTGGTGCCGTCGCCGGCCTTGTCGTTGGTCTTGGAGGCGACTTCGCGGATCAGCTGGGCGCCGAGGTTCTCGAAGCGGTCAGCCAGTTCGATTTCCTTGGCGACCGAGACGCCGTCCTTGGTCGAGCGCGGGGCGCCGAAGGACTTTTCGATCACGACGTTGCGGCCCTTCGGGCCGAGGGTAACCTTCACCGCGTTGGCGAGGATATTGACGCCGCGCAGCATCTTGTCGCGCGCGTCGGAAGAGAAATAGACGTCTTTAGCGGCCATTTCGGGCTCTCTCTTTCAAATGGGGTTGAGGGGGGATCGTCGAAGGCGTCGGCGCTTAGCGCTCGACCACGCCCAGGACGTCGCTTTCCTTCATGATCAGCAGGTCTTCACCGTCGACCTTCACTTCCGTGCCCGACCACTTGCCGAACAGGATGCGATCACCGGCCTTCACGTCCAGAGCGACGACGTCGCCCTTGTCGTTGCGGGCGCCCGGACCGACGGCGACGACTTCGCCTTCCTGAGGCTTTTCCTTGGCGGTGTCCGGGATGATGATCCCGCCCTTGGTCTTCTCTTCTTCTTCGACGCGCTTCACGAGCACGCGGTCGCCAAGAGGACGAAACTTCATCTTGAGGCTCTCCGTAGCGTTACGGGTTGGTTTTCTGATCGTCGGCGAGCGGGGCTGTTAGCAGTCGCCCACCCTGAGTGCCAACGGTGCGCGGGAGGTAGGTTGGGCGGCCAGGGGAGTCAAGACGTCGCCTGCGATCGGTTCTAAGCTTGCCGTGCGTCAGCGAGGTGACGGCAACCCGCGACCATCTATGATCCAGGGGCGCCGATTGTAAGGCCGTGCGGCGAGGTTCGCGTCGAAGGCGTTTGCGCTGGACTCGGGCGGCCACAATATCGAGACGGTCCGCCACGCGCCGGAGTAAGCTTAAGTCATGGCATCCCACACGGTTTCGATCCTTCTCGCCATCGTCGCCTGCATGATCGGCGGCGCTATCGGCGGCTTCCTGCTGGCCAGCCCGGATGCGGCCATGAAGCGGCTCGGCCTGACGACCGAGGCCGAGGAAAACGGCCTGGCCCAGGCGCGGGCCGTGGGCGGGGCCCTGGTGGGCGCGCATGCGATCACCGCGGCGATGCTGGGCTATTCGCCCCTGGCCGGCTCTGCTCTGTCCTTGGCCGCGGCCGCCCTGTGGTTCGGCGGCGCGGCGTCCAGCCTGCTCAACGGAAAGGGCGCGCGGCAGGGCGGCGTGCTGCTGGCGCTATTGATGGCCGCCAGCCTGGGCTCGCCGTTCTGGAGCTACGGCCGCGCGCTGCTGGCGCGGGGCTGGATGGTTTGAGGTCTTCTTCTCCTCCCCTGTAGCGAAGCGTACGGGGGAGGTGGATCGTCGCGATAGCGACGAGACGGAGTGGGCGCAGCTCCGAGCTTGCGGACGCCCCTTCCACCACTTCGTGGTCCCCCTCCCCCGCTTCGCAGGGGAGGAGAGTTTTCAGCCTACCGAATCCCCGGCACGTGCAGGGCCGCTTCGGCGTCGGCGCGCTTCTTGGCGGCCAGGTCGCCGTACTTGGCGTACTCCATGCGGGCGATGGTGCGCTGGTGGACCTCGTCCGGGCCGTCGGCCAGGCGCAGGGTGCGGATGCCGGCATAGGCCTTGGCCAGGCCGAAGTCGGTGGTCACGCCGCCGCCGCCGTGGGCCTGGATGGCGTCGTCGATGATCTTCAGCGCCAGGCGCGGGCCGGCGACCTTGATCATGGCGATCTCCAGGCGGGCCGACTTGTTGCCGGCCTTGTCCATCATGTCGGCGGCCTTGAGGCACAGCAGGCGGCACATCTCGATGTCGATGCGGGCGTCGGCGATGCGCTCTTCCCAGACCGACTGGTCGGCGATGTACTTGCCGAAGGCTTTGCGGCTCATCAGGCGCTTGCACATCTTTTCCAGGGCGACTTCCGCCGTGCCGATGGTGCGCATGCAGTGGTGGATGCGGCCCGGGCCAAGGCGCCCCTGGGCGATCTCGAAGCCGCGACCCTCGCCAAGGATCAGGGCTTCTTCGATCGGCACGCGGACGTTCTTGAGGATGACCTCGGCGTGGCCGTGCGGGGCGTCGTCATAGCCGAACACCGGCAGCATGCGGACGATCTCGATGCCCGGCGAGTTCGAGCGGAACCAGCACCTGGCTCTGCTGCTGGTGGCGGCTGGGGTTGTCGGGATCGGTCTTGCCCATGACGATGGCGACCTTGCAGCGCGGATCGCCCACGCCCGAGGACCACCACTTGCGGCCGTTGATCACGTAGTGGTCGCCGTCGCGCTCGATGCGGGTCTCGATGTTGGTGGCGTCCGAAGACGCGACCTCCGGCTCGGTCATCAGGAAGGCGCTGCGGATCTCGCCGTTCATCAGCGGGCGCAGCCAGCGCTCCTTCTGATGCAGCGTGCCGTAGCGCATCAGCACTTCCATGTTGCCGGTGTCGGGGGCCGAGCAGTTGAACACCTCGGAGGCGAAGCCGATCTTGCCCAGCTGTTCGGCGATCAGGCTGTATTCCAGGTTGGTCAGTTGGACGCCCTCGAACTCGAAGGTGTCGTCCACATGGGTCTGGCCGCTGTGCGGCGGCATGAAGAAGTTCCACAGGCCGGCGGCCTTGGCCTTCTTCTTCAGCTCCTCGACCACCTGGACGACCTTCCAGCGCTCAGCGCCCAGGACGTCCATCTCGCGCTCGTACTCCGCCACGGCCGGGCGGATGTGCTCGTCCATGAATGCGACCACGCGATCAAGGAACATCCGTTGCTTGGGGGAGATGTCGAAATCCATGGCGGCGGTCCGTCCCTTGTCGTTCAAACGCTTGTTTGAGCGCATTTTGCACGAGTTGACGCGCGCGGCAAGCGCCTAGCCCGTCTGACCTTGCCCAGACTCGGGCGCGACGGCAGATTGCACCCATGCATCTCAGAGCCATCCCTCTCGACGGCCGCTATGTGCGGCTGGAACCCGTCACCCCGGAACTGCGCGACGAGCTGCGCGGGGCCGTCGATTGCGACCCCGAAGCCTGGGAGATCATGTCGACCAACGGCTGCGGTGAAGGCTTCGACGACTGGTGGGGCGCGCTGGAGGCCGAGACGGCCCGGGGCGAACGCGTCGCCTACGCCATCCGGCGGCTGGAGGACGGCAAGGTGGTCGGCACGTCCAGCTACCTGAACATGCGGCCGGCCCATTCGGGGCTGGAGATCGGCTCCACCTTCCTGCACCCCGACGCCCGCTCGGGTCCGGTGAACCCGGAGGTGAAGCGCCTGATGCTGACCCACGCCTTCGAGGCCGGGGCCATCCGCGTGGAGTTCATGGTAGACGTGCGCAACGCCCGCAGCCAGGCGGCGGTGCTGAAGCTGGGCGCCATCAAGGAAGGCGTGCTGCGCAACCACAAGATCACCTGGACCGGCCACGTGCGCGACACGGCGGTGTTCTCGATCACCGACTACGACTGGCCGGGCATCAAGCAGCGCCTGGACTTCCGCCTGAGCGAGGATTTCGTTTAGCCAAGTGCGTCCTTCGAGACGGCCTGCGGCCTCCTCAGGATGACGAGCTTTGTTGCAACTGAATTCGTCATGCTGAGGAGCGCGTAAGCGCGTCTCGAAGCACGCAAGGCGCCTACCGCGCCCGCTGGTAGCGCCATTCCGTGCGTTTCAGCTCGCCTTTGACCATGCCCTCGATCGCCGCGCAGAGGTCTTCGCCGCAGGGGCGGTAGAAGACCCGTTGCGGGAAGTCGTGGGCCTTGTTCTCGAACACGGCCTCTCCCGGCGGGCCGGGCAGGCGGACGAAGGCGGTCGGCGCTTGGCCCGGAATGGTGGCGGTGAAGGTCGGGCCGGCGGGCTCGGCGGTGATCGTCATGGTCTCGATTAACTCCGGACGGCCCGCGCGCTTGGTGACGCTGACGCCGCGCATGGCGCCGTCCACCGGCAGGAGCCAGGTCTCCAGGACCTCGCGCTCCGGCGTCTTCTCCATCCAGCTCCCCGCTAGCCAGGACATTTCCTGCACCGGCTGAACGGTCGGCGCGCCGGCCAGCAGCAGGACGAGGGCGAGGGCGATCATGCGGCGTCTCCCTTCGGCTTGCGCCGGGCGCGGAAGAAGCCGCGCAGCAGGTCGGCGCTTTCCTCGGCCATGATCCCGGCGGTCACCGCCGGACGCCAGTGGCAGGTGGGCTGGTCGAAGAACCTGGGGCCATGGGCCACCGCGCCGCCCTTGGGATCGTCGGCGCCGTACACGACCCGGCCGATGCGGGCGTGGCTGATGGCGCCGGCGCACATGGCGCAAGGCTCCAGCGTCACCACCAGGGTCAGGTCGGTGAGGCGGTAGTTGCCGAGCTTTTCCGCCGCCGCTCGCAGGGCGACGATCTCAGCATGGGCGGTGGGGTCGTGGGCGCCGATGGGGCCGTTGCCGCCGGTGGCGACCACCTCGCCGGTGGCGGGATCGAGGATCACCGCGCCCACCGGGGTCTCGCCCCGATCCGCCGCCGCGCGGGCGTGGTCGAGGGCGAGGATCATGGCTTCCTCGTCGGTCATGCGGCCGTCGCCCGGCCGATACGGCCCAGATGGGTGAAGCTAAAGCCCCGCGCGTACTTCAGGCCGTAGCCCATGGCCCGGTCCAGGCCGATGTGCGCCGCCCAGATGAGCGCCCAGGCCAGCAGGTCCGGCGGGCCTCCCAGCATCCCCGCCGCCGCCAGGACGGCCGGTCCCACATAGCTGTGCGCGGCGTTGTAGAGCGCCGCCCCGACGCGCGATCCGACCAGGTAGCCGAGGAAGGACAGGTCGGGTGCGAAGAACAGCAGGATGAACAGCAGCCACCCCGCGTCGGTTTGCGCGTAGAGCGCCAGGGACAGGGCGAAGACCGCCAGCCCCTCGGCCCGCAGCAGCATGCGCACCCCGCCGGCGCCGGCTTGCGGCGCCCCGATGGCTTGATCATCGTTCGGTTCGATGCGCATTAGCAGCCACGGCCCATCGTGAGATGCGCCCGGCCCGAAGCAGGACGCGACATGAACAAGAAGACTTACGACCCCCACCTGAAGGATGAGGCCGGCGCCGGTCAAGGCGGCAACTCCGGCGGCGAGCGTATCGCCAAGGCCCTGGCCCGCGCGGGCGTGGCCTCGCGCCGCGAGGTGGAGCGCCTGATCGAAAGCGGCCGCGTGGCCCTGAACGGCAAGGTCCTGACCCATCCGGCGGTCAAGGTGGCCGAGGGCGACATCCTGACCGTCGACGGGGTAGTGGTCGGCTCGGCCGAGCCCACCCGCGTGTTCCGCTATCACAAGCCCGTCGGCCTGGTGACCACCCACAACGACCCCAAGGGGCGGCCGACGGTGTTCCAGGCCCTGCCCAAGGAGATCGGGCGGGTGATCTCGGTCGGGCGGCTGGATCTGAATTCCGAAGGCCTGCTGCTGCTGACCAATGACGGCGGCCTGACCCGGGTGCTGGAGCTGCCGTCCAACGGCTGGTCGCGCGTGTACCGCGCCCGCGCCTTCGGTCACGCCACCCAGGAGAAGCTCGATCGCCTGAAGAACGGCATCACCATCGAGGGCGTGAAGTACGGCGCCATCGAGGCCAAGCTGGACAAGGCTAAGGGGCCGGACAACTTCGGCCGCAACGTGTGGATCACGGTCACCCTGGCGGAGGGCAAGAACCGCGAAGTGCGCCGGGTGCTGGAAGCCCTGGACCTGAAGGTCAACCGCCTGATCCGCCTGTCTTACGGCCCGTTCTCCCTGGGGACCCTGGCGCCGGGCGAGGTGGAGGAGGTCGGCCCCCGGGTGATCCGCGAGCAGTTGGCCGAGCACATCACCGCCGGCTCTATGCCCCTGGGCGACCGTCCGGCCTATCGCGGCGGCGTTTCCGCTCCGGTCGAGGGCGACGGCCCCGCGCCGCGCCGTGGCGGCGGCAAGTTCGATCGCCGCGCGCCGCGTGACGACAAGGCCGAAGGGCGTCGCGACGACCGTCCGCGCAAGGCCGGCCCCGGCGGCCGGGACTTCCCGCCGCGCCGCCCCCGTGACGAGGACGAGCGTCCGCGCGGCCCGGGCCGTCCGGGCGGGCCGAAGAAGCCGTTCCGCGCGCCGGGCCTCGACACCAGCGACCCGCGCCGCGCCGACAAGGCCCGCAAGCCGCGCCCGAAGGCGGCCGGCGCCGAGCCCGCGTCCGACAAGCCGGTCTACAAGGCCGGCTGGGCCAAGCCGAAGAAGAAGCCGAGCCACCCGCCCAAGGCCGGTGGCCCGAAGAAACCGGGTTCCAAGGGACCGAAGCTCTGACCTGAGGGGGTGGAATGAGCAGCCAAGCGAGAGACGACAAGCATCTTCACCGACTGATCCTGTTTTCGGACGCGGTCTTCGCCATCGCCATCACCTTGCTGGCGATCGAGATCCATCCGCCGGAAGAGTGGCATGGCGGGATCGCCGAGTTCTTCGGCCTGATGGGCCACAAGCTGACGGCCTATGCGGTGAGCTTCGCGGTGATCGGGGTGTACTGGATCGCGCACCGCCGCTCGTTCGGGCGGCTGCTGCGCGCCGACGGCGTGCTGGATGTGCTGAATCTGATGATGCTGGGTCTGCTCGGCCTGCTGCCGCTGGGCACGGTGCTGCTGTGGGAGAAGCCCAGCGCCTCTTCGAGCCTGCTCTATATCGGGCTGGTGGCGGCCATTGGCGTGGCCCACGCGATCGGCTGGGCCTATGCGGCCTTCATCGGCAAGCTGGTCGATCCGGCCATCCGCCTGCCGGCCCGCGTGTACGTGCTGTTCTCCAGCGGGCTGCTGCCCGGACTGATCTGCGCCCTGCTGCTGTTCAGTCTGGCGGGCGGCGCGGTGTGGGGCTACGGCCTCGCGGTCCTGCTGCTGGTCGGGTCGAACGCCATCCAGCGCCGCCTGACCAAGACCGCCTGATGCGCATCGTTTCGGGATCATTCCGCGGCAAGGCCATCGCCGCGCCGGAGGGTTCGGCCACGCGGCCGACCTCCGACCGCGCGCGGCAGGCTGTATTCAACATCCTGGAGCACGCCGACTGGTCGCCGGGCCTGAGGGACCTGCGGGTGATCGACGTGTTCGCCGGATCGGGGGCGCTTGGCTTCGAGGCGATCTCGCGCGGGGCCGCCTTCTGCCTGTTCGTGGAGACGGACGAGGCGGCGCGGGGCGCGATCCGCGAGAACGTAGACGCCTTCGGCCTGTTCGGAAACACCCGCATCCACCGCCGCGACGCCACGGATCTGGGCCAGCGCCCGGCCAGCGCCGGCGCGCCGTTCGAGCTGGCCTTCCTCGACCCGCCCTATCGCAAGGGACTGGGCGAGAAGGCGTTGGCGGGCCTGTTGTCCGGCGGCTGGCTGGCCCCCGGCGCGGTGGTCATGGTGGAGAAGGGCGACGACGAGGCCGCCCCCGCCGTGGACGGCTTCGAGGTGCTGGACGAGCGCAAGTACGGCGCGGCGAAGGTGTTCTTCCTGAGAGCGGTTTAGGCCTTGAAGGTCACATACCCCTCCGGGCTGATCGGCCAGGCGGGGTTCCAGGCGATTTCCCAGGCGTGGCCGTCCGGATCTTGGACATAGCCTCGAAAGCCGCCATGAGGCGGGGCGTCGCCGGGCCGCAGCATCAGGCCGCCATGGGCGACCAGCTGGTCGAGCAGCGGCTGCACCTCGGCCTCCGAGCCGACATTGTGCGCCAGGGCGATAGGGGCGGAGGCGGAGTTGCAGCGTCGCTGCATGTCCAGCTCCAGCGCCGACTTCAGCCAGGTCCCCAGGACGAAGCCGTTCATCTGGTAGAAGACGATCTCCTCGTTCTCGAACGCCGGGCTCCAGCCGAAGCCGTCGCAATAGAACCGGCGTGAACGCGCGAGATCGGCGACGCCGAGGGTGATGACGGCGACCTGTTGCTGCATGGGGCGCTCCTTAGGGACCAGACGCCAAAGCGCGTCGCCCGCGGGCAGGTTGCATCGCCGGCGGGCCTTGCGTCACCAGCGCTTGGCCGAGACGCGGTTGTCGAGCTGCGATCTCAGCCGGTGCAGGCCCTCCCGCGTGATGCGGTAGGGCCGGCCGTCCTGGCTGGAGATCAGGCCCCGCTTCTTCAGGGTCTTGAACACCGCGAGGTTGCAGTCGCCCAGGCGCCAGCCTTCATGGCTGAGGCATTCGGCGTCGATGATCGCGCCACGGTCGTCGCGCACGAGTTGGATGCGCCCGCCCTGGGCGAGCGCGTGCAGCGTTCTTTGCTGCGGCTTGGAGATGTTCAATTGAGGTCTTCCGAAGAGGCATGACGGTTCGCGCCGCTGAGACGTCAGCGGCGGGGCGGTCAGGGGGCTCGCGGGACCGTCAGGCCTTTCGGCGGACGATCCCTAAGCCCGGGCCTCTTGGGCGGAAGACATAGGCATCCTCGTTTGGAGAAGGCAGCTTAGCAGATCAGTCGTCCCAGGTCAGCACGATGGCGTCGGCCGAGCGCTCGTGCGGGCCGTGATAGACGGCCTCGATGTTGTTGCCGTCCGGGTCGAGCAGGAAGGCGGCGTAGTAGCCTGGGTGATACTCCCGCTCGCCCGGGGCGCCGTTGTCCTTGCCGCCGCCCTTCAGGCCGGCCGCGTGAAAGCGGTCCACCGTCTCGCGGTCGGCGGCCTGGAAGGCCAGGTGGACGTGGGTGATCTCCTCGGGCTTGCCCTCGTCGACCCAGACCTCGTCGAAGAAGAAGTAGCGGTCGTCCTCGACGATCTCGACGCCCAGCACCTCCATCAGGGCGCCGTAGAACCGCTTGGAGGCGGCGAGGTCACTGGTTCGAAGCTGGACATGGTCGATCAATCGGCCGCGGCGCATTTCCATGGTCGCCTCCTTCGCTTCGCCGAAGAACGCAGGTCGTCGGAAGGCGGTTGCCGGCGCTTGACCCTCACGCGGCGTGAGGGCTGATGACCTCATCCGTCAACACGGCGAGAAGGTCATGGGCGAGCACACGGTCAAGCAGGTGGCGAGGATGTCGGGCGTCTCGGTCCGCACGCTGCACCACTATGACCAGATCGGCCTGCTCAAGCCCGCGCGCGTGGGAGAGAATGGTTATCGCTGGTACGGGCGGGAGGAGTTGCTGCGCCTGCAGCAGATTCTGCTGCACCGGGAGCTGGAGATGCCGCTGGAGGCCATAGGCCGTCTGCTCGACGCCGCCGAGCTCGACCGTGCTGCGACCCTGAAGGCCCAGCGCGCCGCCCTGGCCGCCAAGGCCGAGCGGTACGGCCGTCTCCTTCGCACGCTGGACGAGACCATCGCCTCCATCGAAGGAGAGACGGATATGGACGACAAGCAGCTGTATATGGGCTTCGCGCCCGAGAAGCAGGCCGAGCATGAGGCCTGGCTTACGGACCGTTACGAAGCGGCGGGCGCGCTGATCGACGGCGCGCGGGTGAAGATGAGCCGGTGGGGCAAGGACGACTACGCCAGCCTGCAGGCCGAGATCGCCAGCATCGAGACCGCCATGGTCGACGCGCTGCGGAGTGGTCTGCCGGCGGACAGCGCGGCGGTCCTGGCGTTGATGGAGCGACACCACGCCATGGTTGCTCGCACCTGGCCCCAGCCGCCGACCCGAGAGGCGCTCATCAGCCTGGGCCGGATGTACGCCGAGCACCCCGACTTCACCGCCCGCTACGAGGCGCTGGCGCCGGGCCTGACGGAGTACATGGGCGCGGCGATGGCGGGGTACGCGGAGGCGCGGCTGTAGAGGCGCAAAGATCCTCCCCCACCGGAGGAGGGGGACCGCGAAGCGGTGGAGGGGGATTGTGGAGCCCGAAGAACCCCTCCGGCCCTCTGGGCCACCTCCCCCGGAGGGGGAGGATTAGATTCAGCTCACCGCCGCCCGAACAGCCGCTCGATATCCGCCAGCTTCAGTTCGACATAGGTCGGGCGGCCGTGGTTGCACTGGCCCGAGTGGGGGGTGGCTTCCATCTGGCGCAGGAGGGCGTTCATCTCCTCGCCGGTGAGGCGGCGGCCGGCGCGGATGGAGCCGTGGCAGGCCATGGTGCCGCAGACCTCGGCCATGCGCTCCTTCAGGGCCAGGGCCTGGCCGTTCTCGGACAGGTCGTCGGCGATGTCGCGGATCAGGGCGCCGGCGTCGGTCTCGCCCAGCAGGGCGGGGGTCTCGCGGACCAGCACGGCGCCGGGGCCGAAGCCCTCGACGATCAGGCCCATCTCGGCCAGCTCGTCGGCCTTGGCGACCACGCGTTCGGCTTCGGCGGGGTCGAGCTCCACCACCTCGGGCAGGAGCAGGGCCTGGCGGGTGACGCCGCCGCCGGCCATCTCGACCTTCATGCGCTCATAGACCAGGCGCTCGTGGGCGGCGTGCTGATCGACGATGACGATGCCGTCGCGGGTCTGGGCGACCACATAGGTCTCGTGCAGCTGGGCGCGGGCGGCGCCGAGGGGGTGGTCGATCAGATCGACATGGCCTGGCTGCGAGGGCGGGGCCGGCTGGTCGGCATAGGCGACCGCTTGCTTCAGCACCTCGCCGAAGCTGGTCTCCACGCGGGCCGAGACCTGGGTCAGGCCGGGCAGGATCTGAGCGGTCGGCTGCGGCGACGGCGTCCAGCCGCCCGCGCCCCAGGCTGAGAAGCCGGCGGGCGAGGGCGCATAGGACGGCGGGCCGCTCTGCGGGCGGAAGCCGCCGAGCGCGGCGGCGGCCACGGTGGTCGAGGCGCGGTGGCCGGCGGCGGCCAGGCTGTGACGTAGGGCGCCGATCAGTAGGCCCCGGACGAGCGCCGGGTCACGGAAGCGCACCTCGGCCTTGGCCGGGTGGACGTTGACGTCGACCTGGGTCGGGTCGAGCTCCAGATAGAGCGCCGCCGTCGGGTGGCGATCGCGGGCCAGGTAGTCGGCATAGGCTGCCCGCAAAGCCCCTTGCAGCAGGCGGTCACGCACCGGGCGGCCGTTGACGAACAGGTACTGGTGGGCGGCGTTGCCGCGCGAATAGGTGGGCAGGCCGGCGAAGCCCGTCAGGCGCACGCCCTCGCGTTCCTGGTCGATCAGGATGGCGTTGTCCTGGAAGTCGCGGCCCAGGACGGCGGCGAGGCGGGCCAAGCGGCCGTCCGGCCCCGGATGCTCGGCCGACAGACGCAGGACGCGCTTTCCGTCCAGGTCGAGGGTGAAGCCGACCGCCTCGTGCGCCATGGCCTGGCGCTTGATCTCCTCGGCGATCGCCATGGCCTCGGCCCGCTCGGACTTCATGAACTTCAGTCGGGCGGGGGTGGCGTAGAACAGGTCGCGGACTTCCACCCGGGCGCCGTGCGGGCCAGGGAAGGCGGCGGGGGAGACGGCGCCCATGGCGCCGCCCTCGACCAGCAGGCTGTGGGCGTCGGACGCTCCCTTGGCCCGCGACGAGATCGACAGGCGGGCGACCGAGCCGATGGAAGGCAGGGCCTCGCCCCGGAAGCCCAGGGTGGCGATGCGCAGCAGGTCCCAGGTGCCGTCTTCCTGCGGCGACAGCTTGGAGGTGGCGTGACGCTCCACCGCCAGCAGCAGTTCGTCAGGCGACAGGCCGCAGCCGTCGTCGGCCACCAGGATGCGGGTCAGGCCGCCGCCGTGGGCCTCGATCTCCACGCGGGTGGAGCCGGCGTCCAGGGCGTTCTCGACCAGCTCCTTGATGGCGCTGGCCGGGCGTTCGACCACCTCGCCGGCGGCGATGCGGTTGACGGTCTCGGGCGGGAGGCGGCGGATGGGCATGGCCGACAGAATATAGGTCGATTCCGGCGCGCCGCTTCTTCAACGAAAAACGCCCGGCTGGAGGGCCAGCCGGGCGTCAGTCACAGACGGTCCTGGGCTCTTAGCGGGCCGTCTGGCGGTACCAGCGCACGACGTCGTCATGCATGGTCTTCATGGCTTCTGGGTTCAGATAGATCATGTGACCCGACGGGTAGTAGGTCAGCTCGACGTTCTTACGCTGAGCCGGCTCCAGCATCATGTGCGAGACGTCGTACTCCAGGCCGTAGAACGGCGTGGCCATGTCGTAATAGCCGTTCAGCGCCAGCACCTTCAGGTGCGGGTTGCTGCGCATGGCCAGCGACAGATCGACGGCGGTGTTCGGGGTGGTCTGGGGGCCGAAGCCCTGACCCGGAGCGCGGTGCTTCCAGTCCCAGTCGAAGCCGCCCGCGTCACGCGCCGACAGGCGGTAGTCGAGGTCGGTCTTGTAGCCGATGGTGTTGTTGACGTAGTCGCGCACCATGCCGCCGTAGGCGCCGGTGATGGCGTCGTTGGCGATGTCGCC
This sequence comes from Caulobacter sp. 73W, assembly GCF_041021955.1. Classification (GTDB taxonomy): domain Bacteria; phylum Pseudomonadota; class Alphaproteobacteria; order Caulobacterales; family Caulobacteraceae; genus Caulobacter. The sequence goes on along the minus strand of NZ_CP158375.1, from coordinate 1,208,423 downwards.
CTCGGGAGCGGCGCCGCCGGCGTCCACGTCCACGCCGCGATAGCGGCTGTCGAGGCGGCCGACCGTCAGGCGTTGGTCACGCAGCAGCTCCTTGCGGAAGCGGCCCAGATCGACGCGCAGGTTGCTGTTCAGGATGAACTGCGGCGAGATGCCGATGAACTTCGACATCTCGTTGGCGACGGCGGTCTTCTCCTCGGCGGAGATGGTGTCGCCCTTGGCCAGGGCGGCGGCGTAGCGGCCGCTGGTGAACTCGCGGGCCTGCTGGACGAAGGTCGCCAGGTCGGCCGGGCGGTTCTGGACGCGGTTGTGATACCAGGCCGTCGCCGCGTAGGTCGGGAACAAGGTCAGGTGGTTCTGATCGTAGCCCGGCTGACGCACGCCGTAGTTCATGATCGAGGACAGCAGGATGACGCCGTTCAGGGCCATGCCGCTTTCCTGCAGCTTGTTGGCCAGGGCGCCGGCGCGCAGCGTGCCGTAGCTTTCGCCGAAGATGAACTTCGGGGAGGACCAGCGGCCGTTGATCGTCACATAGCGCTGGATGGCGCGCGAGAAGGCGTCCACGTCCTGATCGACGCCGTAGAAGGCCTTGGCCGGGGTGTCGCCCAGGGGACGCGAATAGCCGGCGTTCATCATGTCGATGAACACCAGGTCGCTTTCACCCATCAGGTTGTAGGGGTTGGCCTCGAGCGAGAACGGGCCCGGCTTCATCACTTCCGGATCGCCCGGCTTGATCCACTGCGGGCCGAACGAGCCCATGTGCAGCCACAGCGAGGACGAGCCCGGGCCGCCGTTGAACAGGAAGGTGACGGGGCGCTTGGGATCCGGCTTATCGCCAGCGGTATAGGCCACGTAGAACAGGCTGCCGGTCGGCTTGCCGTCGTCGTTGCGCACGGTCAGCGTGCCGGCCGTGGCCTTGTAGCGCAGGGCCTTGCCGCCGACGTTGATGGTGTTGAAGATCGAGGCGGTCCGCTCTTCGGCGGAGGCCTTCACCCAGCCTTCGGAAGCGGCGGCAGGCTTTTCAGCCTTGGCTTCCGGCTTGTCCTGGGCGACGGCGGTCGAGGCCGCCCCGAGCATCAGGATGGTGGCGAGGGCGGTAAGCGTGGTTCGGCGCATAGTCAGTTTCAGTCCCTTCTGGCGTTGATGCGACCGCCGACGGTTGTCCCGCCGGTCGTTCAGAGAGTTGTCAGCAACGCGCCGTCAGGGACTGGGCGGCCGCGGGGCCGCCCAGGGCTCCGACTTACAGGCCCGGCAGCTTGATCCCGCCCTTGCCGCGGGAGATCACCACCGCCTTGCCGCCCGTGAGGGCTTTCAGGCGTTGCTCTTCAGCTTCTGCGTCGACGACCGGCGCGGACTGGCCGGCGGTGGCGGCGTCGCCCCCGGCCGGCTTGTCCTTGCGCCAGAACATGACGCGGTCGGCGAAGCCCTTGTCCTTGTGAGCGATCTCGCCGTTCTCGTCGTCGACGACGAAGCGGATCAGCGGGTCGGCCGTGCCGCCGCCGGCGCGGGCCACGAGGATGTTCTCGCCCTGCGAGCGGTCAGCCGCGGCGGCCTGGCCCTGAAGCTGGGCGCGGGCGGCGCTGTCCGGCGCCAGTTCGGCGGCGCGCGGTTGGCCCGGTGCGGGCGGACGCAGGGAGAAGTCGGGCGGAAGGACCAGCGGCGCCTTGGTGACGACGCGGAACTCATCGGGGGTGACCTTCGACATGCCCAGGGCCTTGGAGGCGCTCTGGCAGCCGGCCAGGCCGGCGCCGAGGGTAGCGGCTCCCAGGATGGCGAAGGTGGCGACGACGCGGTTCAAACTCATGAAATCCATGCTCCAGAGGCCGCCCCCGGCCTACATACGGACGTCGCAGATACCGCATTTGGAGGGGAGGCGTAAACGGCTTCGCCTCACCTTGATCGTCGCAGCTTTGTTAGACGATCGTATACCAGATACGATTGCAGCGTTGAAATGTTTCGGACAATTTTGCGAAGAGGTTTTTGCGTCCTTCGAGACGGCCTGTCGGCCTCCTCAGCATGACGGATTCAGAAGCAATCCAAGCCCGTCATGCTGAGGAGCGCGAAGCGCGTCTCGAAGCACGCACTATTTGCGTGCGGAATCGCCGAAGAGACTGTCGGCCAGCAGCAGGATCACCCCCACGGTGATGCCGGCGTCGGCGATGTTGAACACCCACGGGAAATAGAGCCGCGAGAAGTCCAGGAAGTCGGCGACCGCGGCGAAGCGCACGCGGTCTATCAGGTTGCCCAGGGCCCCGCCGATGACCAGGCCGAGCGCCGTGGCCAGCAGCGGACGCTCGGTCTTGCGCGCCCAGCCGGCCAGGAAGAAGGCCACCGCCAGGGAGAAGCCGGCCAGGGCCCAGCGGGCCAGGTCGTGCCCGGCCTGCAGCAGGCCGAAGCTGACGCCCTGATTCCACACCATGGTGAGGTGGAAGGGACCCGCCACCGGCACCGACCCACGCAGGGGCAGGTCGAAGATGTTGAGGATCCAGTGCTTCACCGCCTGGTCGGCGACGATGACCCCCGCCGCGATGGCGTAGGCGGTCCAGCCCATGCGGGTGATGTGCAGCTTAGCCATGCGAAGCATCGCCCTTCTTGGCGTCCCAGGCGGCGACCGCGTCAGCGTCCCGCAGCGAAAGGTCGGGGTAGCGCGAGTCCGTGCCGACTTCCGGCAGGACGCGCCAGGAGCGGGCGCACTTGGCGCCCTGCGCCAGGATCGGTTCGACCGCCACGGCCTTCACGTCTTCCGAGCGGAAGGCGTCAGCCGGACCTTCGCCCGCGACCAGGGTCGCCTGGCTGGTGCGGAAGATCTCCGCGGCGTCCAGGCCTTCGAAGGCGGCCAGCAGCTCGGGGTCGGCGACGTGGACGACCGGCGCGGCTTCCAGGGCCGAACCGATGCGCTTTTCACGGCGCTCGATCTCCAGGGCGCCGGTGACGGCGCGGGTGACCAGCTCGACCTTGGCCCAGCGGGCGGCCTCGGCGTCGTTCTTCCACTCGGCCGGGGTGGCCGGGATGACGCGCAGGCAGTTGGAGCCGGCGTCGGGGAAGCGGGTGGTCCAGGCTTCTTCCATCGTGAACGGCGTCAGTGGGGCCAGCCAGATGGTCAGGCGCTCGAACACCAGGTCCATCACCGTGCGGCAGGCGCGGCGGCGGACGCTGTCGGGCGCGTCGCAGTAGAGCGCGTCCTTGCGGATGTCGAAGTAGAAGGCCGACAGGTCCTGGGCGCAGAACTCGGCGATCGGGCGCAGGACGTCGCTGAACCGGTACTCGGCGTAGGCGGCGCGCACCTGGCCGTCCAGCTCGTGCAGGCGGTGCAGGATGTAGCTTTCCAGCGGCGGCATTTCGGCCAGCGGCAGGCGCTCGGCGTCGTCGAAGCCGGCCAGGGCGCCCAGCAGGTAGCGGACGGTGTTGCGCAGCTTGCGATAGGCGTCGGCGACGCCCTGCAGGATCTGCTTTCCGATGCGCTGGTCGTCGGCGTAGTCCACCGAGGCGACCCACAGGCGCAGGATCTCGGCGCCGCTTTCCTTGATGACCGCCTGCGGGGCGACCGTGTTGCCCTTGGACTTCGACATCTTCTCGCCGTTCTCGTCGAGCGTGAAGCCGTGGGTCAGGACAGCGTCATACGGCGCGCGGCCGCGGGTGCCGCAGCCCTCCAGCAGGGACGACTGGAACCAGCCGCGATGCTGGTCCGAGCCTTCCAGATAGAGGTCGGCGGGCCACTTGGAGTCGGCGCGGCCCTCGATGGTGAAGGCGTGGGTGCAGCCGCTGTCGAACCAGACGTCGAGGATGTCCTCGATCTTCTCGTAGCGAGCCGGATCGTGCGCGCCGAGGAAGTCGGTCACCGGGCGGGTGAACCAGGCGTCGGCGCCCTCGGCCTTCATCGCGTCGATGATTCGCTGGTTGACCTCGGGGTCGTGCAGCGGTTCGCCCGTCTCCTTGTCGACGAACATGGCGAGCGGCGTGCCCCAGTTGCGCTGGCGGCTGATCAGCCAGTCCGGGCGCGTCTCGACCATGCCGCGGATGCGGTTGCGGCCCTGGGCGGGGTGGAAGGTGGTGGCGTCGATGGCCGCCAGGGCCTTGTCGCGCAGGGTTCCGTCCTCGCCCTCGTGGTCCATGCGGATGAACCATTGGGGGGTGTTGCGATAGATCACCGGCGCCTTGGAGCGCCAGCTGTGCGGATAGGAGTGCTCCAGCCGGCCGCGGGCCAGCAGGTTGCCCGCCTCGATCAGCTTTTCAATGACCGCGCCGTTGGCGGGGCCGAACTTGCCGGCCTTCTTGCCTTCGGTCTCCAGCACCTTCAGGCCGGAGAACAGGGCGACGGACGGATAGTAGGCGCCGTCCGGATCGACGGTCTCGGGGATCTCGCGGTGCCCGTGGGCCAGCCAGACCTGATAGTCTTCCTGGCCGTGGCCGGGGGCGGTGTGGACGAAGCCCGTACCGGCGTCGTCGGTGACGTGGTCGCCGGCCAGCAGCGGCACGGCGAAGCCATAGTGGCTGTCCAGGTCGGCCAGCGGGTGGGCCAGGACCATGCCTTCGCAGTCGATGGCCTCGACCTTCTTCCACGAGGCGATCTTGGCGGCCTTGAACACGTCCTCGGCCAGCTTCTCGGCGACGATCAGGCGGTCGCCCGGCTTGGCCCAGGGCTCGAAGTCGAGGCCGGTCTCCAGCGTCTCCACCTCGAACGCCGCATAGGCGATGTCGGGGTTGTAGCTGACGGCGCGGTTGGCCGGGATGGTCCAGGGCGTGGTGGTCCAGATCACCAGCTTGGCGCTGCGGGCCACGTCGGAACCTTCGACCACCGGGAATTTCACCCAGACCATGGGCGAGACGTGGTCGTGGTACTCGACCTCGGCGTCGGCCAGGGCGGTGCGCTCGACCGGGCTCCACATCACCGGCTTGGAGCCGCGGTAGAGCTGGCCGCTCATCAGGAACTTGTGGAACTCGCTGGTGATCTTCGCCTCGGTGGTGAAGTCCATCGTGGCGTATCGTCCTTCCCAGTCGCCCAGGACGCCGAGGCGCTTGAACTCGTCGCGCTGGGCGTCGATCCATTCGGCGGCGTATTCGCGGCAGCGCGAGCGGAATTCGGCGGCGGGGATCTCGTCCTTGCGGCGGCCCTTGGCGCGGAACTCTTCCTCGATCTTCCACTCGATCGGCAGGCCGTGGCAGTCCCAGCCCGGCACGTAATCGACGTCGAAGCCCAGGGCAAAGCGCGAGCGGACGACGAAGTCCTTGAGGATCTTGTTCAGCGAGTGGCCGATGTGGATCGGGCCGTTCGCATAGGGCGGGCCGTCATGCAGCACGAACAGCGGGGACTTGGCGTCCTGCCGCGCCTTGCGCATGGCGGAGTACAGATCGCCCCAGTCGGCGAGGATCTGCGGTTCCTTCTGAGGAAGGCCCCCGCGCATGGGGAACGGGGTCTCGGGCAGGAAGACGGTCTCGCGATAGTCGCGGCCCGGGGTCTGGTTGGCGTCGTCGGCCATGGTCATGTCGTCTCGAAAAATCGGGCGCCGTCGTCAGACGGCTTCGCCGCTACGGGGAGCGGAGGGGGCGGTGATCGGCGATCCCGGCGCGCGCGCGGCCTCGACAGGCGGCGTCACGCCGGGCGCGTAATTCGCGGAATGAGCCGAAGAAAGGTCATCGCCGGCTGATACCAGAGAAGAGGCGGCATCGTCACGCCTCTTGCGGGGAAAGATCGGCAGGCCGGCGATCCATGAGCGCATTGGACGCTCGAAAGCGACCAGCGAGACGTAGGAGACGACCAGCAGGATCGGCACGGACAGGACGATCCAGACATCATGGCCGATGCCGGTGCGGCGGGGCAGCTGCTGTACGAAGAACAGCAGGGCGAAGGCGTGCCACATGTAGAGCGAGTAGGTCAGCTGCCCCAGCGGTGCGAGCTTGCGCGTCAGGGCGTCGACCTTGCCGCTGAGATCGGCGGCCAGGGCCGAGGCGGCGATCGCATAGACGATCAGCACCAGGATCGACTTGGGCACGCGGAAGTACATTCCCGCCAGATAGGCGACGGTGGTCGCCGCCAGCAGCAGCTTGGGCGCGGGCAGCAGGCGCAGCTTGTCGCGGATGGCGTAGAGGCCAAGCCCGATCATGAAGGCCGGCAGGGCGCGCATGACGCCCCAGTCGAAGGTCCACTCCCACCAGGGGCGGTTGATCGGCCCGGCGCGGCCGACGCCGTAGAGGAAAACCAGCACCACGGCGGCGGCCAGGAACAGGGTCCAGGCCCGGCGATAGAGAATGAGGAACGCCGGCAGGGCGACGTACATCATCATCTCTGCCCCGATGGACCAGCTGGGGAAGTTGAACCGCAGGCCGCCGCAGTTGGGGATGGCGTGCAGGAACAGGGCCGTGGGCGCCAGGCAGCCCACGTCAATGCGGGCGAAGCGGCCGGGCATCAGCCAGCTCATCAGCGGCAGGAAGGCCAGAAGGGTCAGCCAGTGCAGCGGCGCCAGGCGGGCGAAACGCTTCTGCATGAAGCGGCCGTAGTCCTCCGGCGACTTCAGCCGGCCGGCATAGGCGTGGGCGATCATCATGCCTGAGATGACGAAGAACAGGTCGACCAGCAGGTTCAGCGGGCCGGCGCGCTTGATCATCGCTTCGCCGAAGTCCGGCAGGCGCAGCTCGCCCATCAGATGGAAGAAGACGATGCCCGCCGAGGCCAGGAAGCGCAGGGCGTCCAGGTGCAGGAAGTCGTCGCTTTCCGGGCGGAGCCTGGGCAGACGGTTAAGAAGGGGCCGGAACGCAACCATGCGCGGTTATTGGCGACGCCCGCGGATCGGGCAAGAGGCGGCGTTCATCGCAATGACCGCTGCTATGTCTCGACGGTCGCCGAAACTGTGCCTATCCCTTTGCGTTCAAAAGTTCGGGGGAGTTCCATGGGCAAGCGTTTCCTGCTGGCGGCCGCGGCCGCGACGGCTCTTTTGGCGGCGTCGCCGCAGATCGCTCTGGCGCAGGGGGCCAAGTCCGCCGCGGCGTCCAGCGTCGAGCGCAAGGAGGGGCTGCTGCCTGTCCTGGTCGACGCCCAGCAGGGCAAGGTGCTGCTGTCCCTGGCCAAGCCGGACAAGGACGGGGTGGCCGGCCGCTATATCTACATCGCCGCCCTGAAGACCGGCCTGGGCTCGGCGCCCATCGGCCTGGACAAGGCCGCCCTGGGCGAGGGGCGCCTGCTGGTGTTCCGCCGCGTGGGCGCCAAGGTGGTGGCCGAGTACGAGAACCCCAAGTTCCGCGCCGAGGGGGCCGGGCCTGACGAACAGGCCGCCGCCCGCGACAGCTTCGCCTATTCCACGGTCTGGGCCGGCAAGATCGAGCGGGAGGAGGCCGACGGCCGCCTGGTGGTCGATGTCTCCAGCTTCCTGACCCGCGACGTGATGGGCATCGCCAACTCCCTGAAGCAGGGCGGCGAAGGCGGCTTCAAGCAGGTGGCCGACCTGTCCCTGGTCGAGGCGAACGCCACCAAGGTGTTCCCTGACAATGTGGAGCTGGAGGCGCGCCTGACCTTCGGCTCCGACACCCCGGGGGCGGAGGTGCGCAACATCGCGCCGGACGCCAAGCTGATCACCCTGGCCGTGCGCCACTCGCTGATCCGCCCGCCGGAGCCGGGCTTCGAGCGGCGCTGGTGGGACCAGCGCAGCGGCGGCTTCGGCAATATCGTCAACGACTACGCCGCCCCGCTGGGCGACCCGATCGTGCGCCAGCTGGTGTCGCGCTTCCGCCTGGAGAAGCTGGACCCGTCAGCGCCCAAGTCGCGGGTGAAGAAGCCCATCGTCTTCTATATCGACCGCGCCGCGCCCGAGCCGATCCGCACCGCCCTGAAGGAAGGCGCGGCCTGGTGGGCCAAGGCGTTCGAGGAGGCCGGCTATATCGACGCCTACAAGGTCGAGATCCTGCCGGAAGGCGCCGATCCGCTGGACGTCCGCTACAACGTGGTCAACTGGACCAACCGGGCGACGCGCGGCTGGTCCTACGGCCAGGCGGTGACCGACCCGCGCACGGGCGAGATCATCAAGGGCTCGGTGCTGCTGGGCTCCCTGCGGGTGCGCCAGGACATGATGATCTTCGAGGCCCTGGTGGGGGCGGACAAGGTTGGGAACGGCACGCCGAACGATCCGGTGGTCGCGGCCCTGGCCCGCATGCGCCAGCTGTCGGCCCACGAGGTCGGCCACTCCCTGGGCTTCGCGCACAACTTCTCAGCCAGCACCCAGGGCCGGTTCTCGGTCATGGATTACCCGGCCCCGCGCCTGAACCTGGTCGACGGCCAGGTCGATCTGTCCGACGCCTATGGGGTGGGGGTCGGCGCCTGGGACGAGTTCATCGTCGATTGGATGTACGGTGATCCGCAGCGGGCCCACGCCAAGGCGGCGGCCCAGGGCGGCCTGCGCTACACCACGGACGCGGACGCGCGCTCCGGCTCGGCGGGC